>NZ_JBIVKC010000001.1:0-1314245 GCF_044750615.1 Nocardia sp. NPDC088792 | reverse complement strand
CACCGCGGGCGGGCGGGGCGGGGTTTGCGTGCGGGGGGGGGGCCGAGCGGGCCGGGGCCCGCTAACCGGCGTCGCCCGGCACACCTGGGGGTGTCGGCCGCGACGGTGCTCTTCCGATCGTTCGGTGGCTAGCCGGTGATCTGCTGGAAGATCTTGACGCCCACCAGGACCACGGCGATCAGCAGATAACCGCGCAGCGCGATCATGCCCGCCATGCGGCCCATCGAGAAGGCCGGCCGGTCCAGCGTGGCCAGCGCGGGGGTGCGCCAGGTGTCGCGGTCGGTTTCGCGAATCACCTTGCGCTCGGCCTTGGTGAGCGGCGTCGCGTCGAGCTCCTCGACCTGATCCGGGTCCAGGCCGCCCAGTTCGGCCGCGGTGCGTTCGGTCGCCTTGCGCCGGCCGCGCTGCCAGGCCAGCAGCATGGCCGCACCACCCAGCACACCGATCAGGGCGCCCACCCCGAAGCCGACCTCGAGGGTCAGGGTGGACAGGTTCGGGAAGAACGTGGCGGCGGTCAAGGCCAGCGACAACAGCACCAGCGACCACACGATGATCCCGGCGACGATGTTCTGCCGCACCGTATTCACCCACGGTCCGAGCACCGCCTTGTCATTGCACAGCAACACCAGGAACACCGTGGCCGAGGGCAGCAGCACGCCGGCGAGCGCCTGCACACCCTGGGTCAGCAGGCCCAGCACGTGATCGGGGCTGAACGCCACCGCGCCCGCGATGGCCAGCAGCGCCGCATAACCCGCGTAGAAAGCCGGGGCTTCACTGATCTTCCAGTGCAGCGAGTGCCGCTTGCCGAGGGTGTCGCCGAGCGCGTACGTGGTGGCCAGGCCGACCGCGTTCGCGCCGATGAGCGAGGCGTCCAGCAGCAGGATCGCGAACAGCGCGCCCACGGTCGGGCCCATGTGATCGTGCAGCGACTGCGCCACCGCACCCGCATCGGTGAAGTTGCCGATCGCGTCCGTGCCGGCCAGGCCGAAGGTGGCGGCGGCCATGATGGCGATCGCACCGATCATCACCACGACGATGCCGACCCACAGGTCGACGCGCTCGTACTTGATCCAGCGCGGGGTGATGCGCTTGTCGACGATATTGGACTGCTGGAAGAACAGCTGCCACGGCGCGACCGTGGTGCCCACGATGGAGACGATGAGCAGTAACAAGGTCGAGTTCAGGCCGCCCGGGAAGGACGGGAGGAAGCCGTGCGCGGTGTCCTTGACGCTCGGGTGCACCATGATGGCGAGCGGGAACATCACGATGTTGATGGCGATGAGCGCGAAAAGGAAACGCTCCCACCGGCGGAACGAACCACCGGCCACCACCGCGAACAGCAGCAGCGCCGCCAGCGGCACCGCGATCCACTTCGGCAGCCCGAAGTAGCCCAGAGCCATTGACACACCGATGAATTCGGTGACGATGGTCAGCGCGTTGACGATGAACAGATCACCGACGCTGAACGCGCCCCAGAACTTGCCGAAGCGATCGAAGATGAGCCGTGCGTGTCCCACTCCGGCGACCGCGCCGAGGCGGACCACCATCTCCTGGTTCACGTAGAGCACGGGGATGAGCAGCACGAGAGTCCAGACCAGGGCCATGCCGTAGTTCTGCCCGGCCTGGGCGTAGGTGGCGACGCCACCGGCGTCGTTATCGCCGACCATGACGATCAGGCCGGGGCCGATGATGGCGAGCAGCATGCGGAGTCGCTGCTTGCGCGAACGCCCTTCGGCGGAGTCGTGCATCTTGATGGTGCCCAGGGCGCCCACGATGTCGCCGACGTGCGCGCTGTCCATGACGGCGCCGGTCGGCTGGTGGGTGTCGGCTGGTGCGGTGACGGTAGCAGTGCGGCGGCCGGAGCCGTTCGCGAAGAAGGCCATGATCCTTCCCTCGCTTTCGATCAAAGGTACTTCGGCATGCGGAAGGTGCCGGCTGCCACCGGATTTCGGGCATACGTCAGTTACCCGGGCACACCTGAAGACACCTCGCAGCGGCGAATGGATCGCCGGGAAGGCCGAAAGTGATTGCGGGTCAGTCGTCTACCGATTCGCGGCAAGCCGGGAACGAAAGAACTCTGTAGTCCGGACTGGGATAAGGACTATCGCCGGAACTCATTTGTCGTCCCTCACCTCCTTGCCGTCGGGACGCACGCGGACGCCATGAACTGGTCGCGTCAGTCCTCACGGACGGCAAGAGGGAAACACGGCCGCGCCGAACGGCGAAGCCCCGCACCCCTCTCGTCAGAGCTTCGGCACTGCACGACGTATCCGGGGGCTCGCGGCCCGGGGAAGCCACTTAGGATCACCCCTTAATCCGGGGTGATCTGTCCTAACCCTGGGCGTCTCTCGACGTCGTCGGATCAGTGGCCTGTGTTCGTACAGGAGCCTCGCCTAGCGAGGTGCTGACTGGGCAATATTGGGCTCCGCCAACGAATATGTCAAATCAGCCCGGTCGGTTCTTCGGATCGCCTGAGCCCCAACGGGCTTCGTGACTTTGGAATTCGTTTACTTTTCGTTAACCGTCAGTATATGCAGATTTACGGCTCGAATATCAGGCATTGAAACCGATATTGCCCATTGTGTCTCCTACCACTTCAGGACAAACGTCCATTGCAGATGGCTATGAACAAACTTAAGGTTTGCTTGGAACTAGCTAATCCTGCGATAAATCCTGATACCGCAGGCTGAGATTGAGGGGAAATTGTGCTCGAGACCAAGCTTGCCGCGTTTGCCGCGCTCGCTTCGACGGTATCGGTGATCGCCGCCGGTGCCGCCCATGCCGACGTTAATGCACAGTCGGACAATGCAATTCACTACACGGCATCAGCCACGGGCGACGGCGCCCAAATCTCCACCGACATCGGCTCTCTGGCGGTCGAGAACGGCGCCTTCGAAATCAAGGCCCCCGATGGCCAGGTGGTTGCCGGAACCGAATTATCCTTCCGGGTGGACGATTTCGTCTTTCCCATCGCCGCCGCCATCCACGACAATTCCGCGACGCTGACCCCGCTGTTCGACGTGCGGCACGCGCTCTATCGCCCCGTGGACCTGCCTTTCCAGGACACCGCCCCGTGGAAGACCCCGTACGACCGTGAGCAGGCGGCCTGGAATCGCCTGAAGGACACCATCTCCACCGGCGCCGTCATCGGCACCGCGGTCGGCCTCATCGGCGGCGGAGTGGTCGGTTGCGCCCTCGGCGGCATCGCGGTCGGCAGCGGCGTCACCTTGGCCACCGGCATCATCGGCGGCCTCTTCACCTTCCTCCCCGGCGCCGTGGTGGGCTGCCTCGTCGGCGCGGCGGCCTTGGCCCCGCTCGGTGCCATCGCCGGCGCGATCCTGGTGACCGCCCCGGTAGCCATCGCGGCCGCGATCCAGTACTTCACCACCATCAACGCGCCCTTCAACCCGGCGCCGGCCAAGTAGACAAGGCGCCCCGCAGTCACGCGTAGGCTGGCCCGAGTGTTGACCCCGCCCCGGGATCTGCCCTCCGACCGCCTGCGCGCCGTGCTGTCCCGGCACTGGTCCATCCACGCCGAGACCCTCGAATACGTGCCGCTGGGCTTCGGCAGTCATCACTGGCGCGCCGACGACGGTGACCGCGAATGGTTCGTCACGGTCGACGAATTGGCCACACCCCGGCAGGCGTCCTTCGAACGATTGACTGCGGCCCTCGGCACGGCCCGCGCCCTGTTCACCGCCGGACTCGACTTCGTCGTGGCTCCCGAAATCGGCACGGACGGCGCCGTATCGGCCAGGGCCGGCACGCGATTCGCGGTGTCCTGCTTCCCCTACCTGGCCGGTGAACATTTCGATTGGGGCGAGTTCCGCGACGAGGGGCAGCGGCAGGCGGTCTTCGAGATGATCGTCGCGGTACACGGGGCCGCGGTGCCCGACTCCGTGCGGGCCGACGACTTCACGATCACCCACCGCGCGGAGATCGACGCCGCGCTCGCCGGCGAGGTCATCGACGCGGGCCCGTACGCCGCGCCGATGGCTGACCTGCTCACCCGCCGCGCCGAGGCGCTGCGCGGCGAGTTCGCCCGCTACGACGCGCTCGCCGCCGCCGCGCGCGCCACCCCGGCCCGCGCGGTCGTCACACACGGAGAACCGCACGCGGGCAATACCATCCGGTCCCCGGAGGGCTGGCGGCTGCTCGACTGGGACACCGCCCTCGTCGCCCCGCCCGAGCGTGACCTGTGGGATCTGGACCCCGGCGACGGCTCCCTTCTAACGGCCTACACACACGCCACCGGTGTGCGGCCGCGCCCGGAGCTGATCGAGTTGTACCGCCGCCGTTGGGATCTCACCGATGCCGCCGAATACGTGCACCGCTTCCGCCGCCCGCATACCGACTCCGCTGACGATGACCGGTCCTGGTCCAATCTGGTGGAGTTGATCGACGGTATGTCCTGATCCCGCTGGTCAATCGGGGAGCATGGGCACCGAAAGGCCCTCGCCCCGATGGAGGAGGGCCGCGCGCGTTACGGCGCCCGAGCCGAAACGGTCGCGCAGGGCATCCAGGGTCGAGTCGAGGGTGGACTCGGCGCGATGTTCCAGCGGGAGTGACAGTTGCATGGTGTCGGCATCGTCGAGGTTGGTGAGAGCGACGCCGATGAGGGTGAGGCCGCGCTCGTGGATGAGTGGGCGGGCGGTGGCCAGCAAGGTGCGGGCGGCGTCGAGGATCACCGCGCTGCGGTCGGTGGCCTCGGGCATGGTATGTGAGCGGGTGGCACGGCCGAAATCGTCGAATCGCATGCGCAGCACCACCGTTCGGCAGACCCGACGGGCGCGGCGGAGGCGGTGGCCGAGACGGTCCGCGAGGCCGTGCAGATACGCCTCGATCTCGTCATCCGTGCGATAGCGGCGGCCCAGGGCGCGTTGCGCGCCGATCGAACGGCGGCGGCGACCGGTTTCGACCCGCCGCGGATCGCGCGCCCAGGACAGGGCGTGCAGATGACGTCCGGCGGCCGGGCCCAGGGCCGCGGCCAGCGGTCCCGCACCGAGCTCCGCGAGCTGACCGACCTTGGTGATGCCGCGCTCGTGCAATTCGCGCGCCGTCACCTCGCCCACGCCCCAGAGTCGTTCCACCGGCAGCGGATGCAGGAACTCGAGTTCGCCGTCGGGCGGAACCTCCAGCAGCCCATCGGGTTTCGACACCGCGCTGGCCACCTTGGCCAGGAACTTGGTGCGCGCCACCCCGACCGAGATGGGCAACCCGACCTCCGTGCGCACCCGCGCCCGCAGGTCGCGCGCAATATCCATGGGCGACCCCGCGATTCGCCACAATCCGCTCACATCCAGGAACGCCTCGTCGATGGAGAGTCCCTCCACCTCCGGCGTGGTGTCCCGGAAGATCTCGAAGACGGCCTTGCTGGCCTGCGAGTACGCGGCCATACGCGGCGGCACCACGATGGCGTGCGGGCACAGGCGCAGCGCCTGCCGCGCGTTCATGGGTGTCCGCACCCCGAACGCCTTCGCCTCGTAGCTCGCGGCCAGCACCACGCCGCCGCCCACGATCACCGGCCGCCCGCGCAGGCGCGGATTGTCGCGCTGTTCCACGGACGCATAGAAGGAGTCCAGGTCGGCGTGCAGAATCGCCGCCCGCTCCGGGCGGCCCCGGCTGCCCGCATCCGAACCCGACACGAACATATGTTCGCATACTCATCGGTCGGTTGTGTGGGCTACCGCCGGAACACCACCCCCCGTTCACCGGCTCACGCGGCGTCCGGACGCTGCCCGCCCGAGGCAATGGCAAGAATGTCCTTATTGCCATCGGCCCAGGTCGCGGTCATGGTGAGACCGTTCACCTTCCACTCCCCGGCCACCCGCTCCAAGCCGACCCGGTAGGTGCCGCCCAGCGTCCAGCGGGGTGAACCGAACGGGTTCGCGAGGATGTGCACGGCCTGGAAGACGGCGGTCAACTCGGCGTGATCGCCGTCGACGGTGACGAGATGATTCCCGAGCAGGTGCTGTGTGGCATCGAAGGCGCCGATCAGCTGCTCCCAATCGGCGCGGATCTGCGCGGACGTCACCGTCGCCGGTTCGCCGCCCCAGATGCTGGAGTAGTCGAGAGTCACCTGCTCGGCGAAGGTGCCGGTGAAGGACTCCCAATCGCGAATGTCGATATACCAGAAGACGCGAGTGGCCGCTTCGATGATGTCGGCGCGGTCCTGAGCGGTGGTAGCGGTCATGATGATGCTCCTTCGAATTCTTGAATCAGTAAGTGCTGGAATCTCTCGTTCATGACTCAGAGCGTGCCGGGACCGCGCGGTCGTAAACAGTGCGCGCCGTGCCTCGTACCGCGAGGGCCACCCTGTGCCAGACTGACCGCGTGGCACGGCACGAGGATCTGGGTGAATTCCTGAAGTTCCGGCGCGCCCGTATCGATCCGCAAGGCACTGGATTACCCCCGTCCGGCCCGCGCCGGGTTGCGGGTTTGCGCCGCGCCGAACTCGCCCATCTCGCGGGCATCAGCGCCGAGTACTACCAGCGTCTCGAACAGGGCCGCGCCGCCAACCCCTCCGACGAAGTACTCGACGCGCTGGCACGGGTGCTGGAGCTGGCAACCGCAGAACGGGAACATCTCTACGCCCTGGCTCATCCGGGACGCCGCACCACCGAATTCGAGCCGCCCGAACCGCGTCCGCAGCTGCTGCGCATGCTCGGCCTGATCGACGCCGTCCCGGCGTTGCTGATCACCGATCTGTTCGACGTGCCGGCCGCGAATACGAAGGCGCACAACCTGTTCGGTGCGATGATCGAGAAGAACATGGCTCGCGCGCTGTTCCTGGATCCTGCGGCCCGCGTGTTCTATCGCGACTGGGACGAGATCGCCGCCATTACCGTGGCCCAGCTCCGCCGCAGCGCGGGCCGGTATCCCGATGACCCGGCCACCCTGGCGCTGATCGACGAACTATCCACCGCCTCCACGGATTTCACGCACTGCTGGGCCGCCGGCGATGTCGAGCACCGTGGCCACGGCAGCAAACTGCTGTGCCACCCCGACCACGGCGATCTCGATTTCGATTACGAGAACCTGGAACTCCCCGGCGACCCGCGTCAGCGCATCGTCACGTTCACGCCGCGGTCAGCTGCCGGGGAAGCCTGCCGGTAGCGGCGTGAACTCGGCCTTGAACTTCGGGCCGGGTGGCAGGCTGCGCAGCACCGCGCTGGTCCAGGCAACGGCCGGCAACCAGCCGGTGACGGCATTGGTGATGTGCTCGGGCAGCGGGACCGTGTAGAACCGCAGATCCGCGCCGCGCTCCCAGTAGGAGTCGATGGTGGGCAGCACCACCGACGGTGGGATCAGTTCGTCCCACATGCCGTGCCACCACAGCACCGGGGTGTCCGGGATGTGCTTGCCCAGACTGTTGTCCTCGAGCACCTTCATAATCTCCGGCGAGGATTCGAGCGATTTACCGGGCTGGTAATAGGCGCTGATGGGGCGGTATGCGCCCTCCAGGGCAATGGTTGCGTAGCAACGACTCTCGAAATCGTGCAGCAGCCCCTGACCCTCCTCGGTCAGCAGATCCTCCGGTTTGAACACATCCGGATATTCGCGGGCGAAACTGGCGAATCCGAGCCACATGGTGAAGTTGCTGGTTCCGGTGAGCCCGGGCTCCTGCTTGGTCGCGTATTCGGCCTCGGCGACCAGGCTTCCGGGCGTACCGCCGATAGTCGTGCCCAGCAGCCGCACATCCGGTGCATAACTCTCCCGCAATTCCGCCGCGCGAATCGAACCGGAACCGCCACCGGAATAGCCGTAGAGCGCGATACCGGAATCGGTCAGCCCGAGGCCCGGATCATTCTTCATGGCGCGCAGGCTGTCCAGCACCATCTTGCCTTCGGCATAGGTGTTGAAGGTATTGAACTTACCGTCGAAGTCGGGCACGTTGATCGCGAATCCCTGTGCCAGCCAATAGATCGCGAGCGCGGACTCCTTCATCGTCCCCACCTGCAGCGTATGCGAAGGATTGCAGGCCGAGTTGGTGGAATCGATGGCCTCCTGGAAGGAGACGACCGGGCGCGCGCTGCCCGTCCACGGAATGCCCGGGACGATCACGGTGGTCGCGGTGACGATCGGATTGTCGTGCACGTCATTGGAACGGAACAACAGTTGCTTGGTGTACACGGGGAACGGCAATCCGAGCAGGCGCGTCTGCACCTCGCGGCTGCGCACGATCTGGCCCGGCTGATAATCCGCGAGATTCGCCGGATCGTCGTACCACGGGTCCTGATCCGGAACGGGAATCGGCAGCATGCCGTAGAGCTGCGGTTCCGACGGAAGTTGCGGCATCTGATTCTGATCCGGCGGGAAACTCGGCGGATAGGCCGGCTGTGCCGACACCGCCCCCGCTCCGGCCGCCATGAGGCAAGCCGACATCGTCAAGACCGTGAGCCGGTGTAGCCGAGGCTTACTCACCTGTTCCTCCAGTGCGTCATTGCATTCGAATCGCCGAGTTCACACGCGCCCTCCGGCATGATCCAGCTCACAGCACGGACAGTTCCGGCGCAATTGACGGAATCCTGAGCCTGCGTGCCTGGATTTGTGCACATGCACGAGTGTCTGGGTCAGGCGTGGAAGGCTGCGGCGGTCAACCGGCGGGCCACCCGGGCCGCCATGAGCGTGGAGATCCCCGCCGGCTGCAATGGATCGTGCCCCGTCAGCTCCCGGATCCGCCGCAGCCGATAGGTGACGGTATTGCGGTGGATGTGCAGGGCCCGCGCCACCGCATTGTGGTTGAACTGGTTCTCGACGAAGGTGTCCAGGGTTTCCGCCAGCATCGGCTGCTCGCGCAGCGGATCGAGCAGCGCGCCGAGCGACTGCCGCGCGGGATCCGCTGTGGCAATGGCATATTCGAACATCATGTCCGGCCGGCGGCACACCACGGCGGGCAACTGCAGACACCGCGCCACCTCGGCCAGCACCCGGACTTCGGCATACGCCGCCGGGATCGCGCCGTGCTCCGGGGCCGCCGCCAGACCGATCCAGAACTGCGGATGCGGCAGCGAATCATCGATCCCCAGCACGTCTTTCAAGCGGCCCGCCGGATCCGAGTCGGCCTCCGCACCCATCGGAACCAGCGCCGCCCAGCCGCCGCTGTCGCGATGCAGCAGAGCACCCGGCACGGCTGCAATCCGGCCGCGTAACGCGGTCAGGGTGCCCGGCGCCGGCTCCCCGAGCCGTACCGCGGCGATCAGGAACGCGGCCGGGATCGGATGCTCGGGATCGTGCGCCCAATCGCTCGGATCGCGGCCGTTGAGCAGGGCATCGGCGATCTCCCGCTGCCGCTCCAGCGAATCCCAGCCGGGATGCCGGACATCGCCGGCCACCGCGATCGCGATCCGCGCCATGATCAGGCTCAGATACTCCGTCAGACGCAGCCCGAGCTTCGGGACCAGGCTGTAATCCTCCCATTCGAGCAGCGGCAGCAACTGCGCCCAGAAGAATCCCGCACCCACCCGATAGTTGGTCAGCACCTCGGTCAGCGGCATACCATCCCGCACCAACCCCACGACCCGATCCACCAGCGGTCGCGTCGCCTCCTCCGCGGGCTCGGCCCCCTCCGCGAGATATCGGAAGAACAGCTCGATATTCAACTGCGCACTGGGCACGAAATCCGCGTCCTGCATCGAATGCGGCAGCGCGTCGAAAGGCGTCCCGCCCGAACCCAGTTCGCGCACCAATTCCGTCGCCTCGCGCGCCAATCGCTCCAGCGGCGCATCCGCCCCGGCCGCCATTCGGTCATTCCCCGCCGCCTCGGCCAGCTCGATACGCTGCACGGAACTCTCCCACTTCAGGTCGCCGCCGGTTCGCGGGCCCGCGGTCATCACGTTTATACGCCGCCACCCACCCACTCCATGCCGAATCAGCGTGCGAGCACTCCACCGAAGACCCGCTCACCGCGCCGGAAAATGCCGGCCCGGTCGTAATCGAATTGCGCGTCGCCGAAATGGCAACCCTGGGAAGGGAACTCGCAGTCCGATCGAAAGATCGGTTCATCGTCCTGAAAGACGCGGCTGCCCACCGCATCAGGAACAGCGCGTCCACACCCTGCGTGAAGGGGCAGGCCGCCACCAACCGAGCCTGCCCCCGCCTCCGGCCCGGTCGTTACCTCAGAGCTGTTGCCAGAGCGCAGGCGTCTGCGGCGGAGTCCAGTCGGGCGCGTACGCGGTATGAGCCTGAATGCACTGGTACTCGAGTCCGCCGTAGCTCACGACATCCCCGACGTTGTAACTCGCACCCTGCTGCCACACCCCAGCCCCCGGCCATCCCCAATCGATCGCGGTGGCGTTGTGCTCGGCGGCCGGCACGGTCACCGGCACCACAGCGGAAGCGTCAGCGGCAGGCGCGCCCATCGCCAGCGCCGCCGCGATTCCCGCAACCCCGAGCCCCCATCGAACGTGGCCGATCATCATCTTCCGTACTCCCAACGATCCACAATCTCCAGCCACCAACGTAGTGGATCGCGGGCCGGGAGCGAATCTGTTGTCGAGCAACATATTCGCGGTAGGCTCATTGACACATCGTGATCATCGCTTGGGGGTTGGCCATGGCAACCAGACACGCTGTCACCGTATTGTCCGTGCTGCCCATCGCTTTCGTGGCCGGCCATCCGAGCGCTGCCGTCGCCGCGCCACCGGACCCCGTTCTCACTGGTGAAAGCCAGCCGCTCGCACCACCGGCCGATCCGCACGCCCTGCGTGCGGGGACGAACACCGTCGAGCTACCCGACTGGGTGGATCCGGCCATGCGCGACCAGGCCCAGGCGGCTCTAGACGGAGCCGAGGGCCAGATCGCCACCACCTACGACGGTCTCGGTATCCCGCGCGACGACGGCACCCGCCGCATCGCGTCCACTGTTATCGGCGGCGGGCTGGGCGCACTCGCCGGTGTTGCTGTGAGTGGAGCGTTCGCGCTCGAAGGCTGCGCGAAGGGCATTGCGGCCGGGGCTGTTATCGGCGCCATCGCCGCTGGGGCGCCGACGGCAGGCGCCGCGGCGATACCGGGCGCGGCAGCAGGCGGAGCGATCGGATGCCTGGTCGGCGGTGCCATCGAGGGCGCGGTCGTGGGCGTCCTCGGTGCCGCGGTCGGTGCGGGAATCGGCGCCACCATCGGCAATGGACTCGGCGCCGGCTCCCCACCGCCACCGCCTGAACAGCCGGTCTCGGCCCCCAACCCCGAACCCGTGCAGGCGAACCCGCCCGCCGCGCCGGTCGTCCGAGCGGTATCGAAAACCGCGGACTCCCTCGCGGCTCTCGGCCCGGACGCCGGTGCCGCGGTCAGTTCATTGCGCGGAGCGATCAAGGCCATGCCCCCGGTCGACCCGTCCACCTTCGGTCCCTTGGCCGCCCCCATCAACGACCTGCTCAGCACCGTGCAGCCCGGCCTCTGATCCTCACGGTCGCGGTGCGCCACAGGTCGATCCCGCGGGCGATTCACCGTGCGCCGGACCGAGTTACACGCGTCCGTCAGCGGGCCAGCGGACTGTAGAACACCAGCCCATTCCCCTTGTTGTCGTAAACCACGGCCCGCCGCTCGTGTGCATCGTCGTACGGCCCCTTCACGATTCCGCCACCACTGGCCTCGATCGCCTTCGCCGCGCCATCGACATAGGAGCTGTTGCGGGCCGGTCCACCGGCTCGCACTCGGCGTCAACCGATCGGCAGCGCAGTCAGAATCGGGTCGTAGGCCCAATCCAGCATGCGTTCGGCATCGTCCCGCGCGGCGCCGCCGCTCCAGGCCGCACTGTGCAGCACCACCCCGATCATCGGAATCCCGGCCCGAACCGCCTCGAACAACAGGCAGGCGCCCGCGGCATCGGTGGATCCGGTCTTGATTCCGATAGTGCCCGGATAGCTGCGCAGCAGCTGGTTCGTGGTCTGCCACACGTGATCTCGATTCGCGGGCCCGGCCGCCAGATGATGGCTCTGCGACCCGGCAACCTCACGGAACACCGGCTGGACCATCGCGCGCAGACCGAGGGCAATCAGATCCGCGGGTGTGGAATACGTGGCGCCGTCGGTCGGGACGGGCAGCCCGCTGGGATCCGCGAAATACGTTGCCCCCAAGCCCATCTGAGCCGCGGTGTCATTCATCTTGGCCAGGAAGCCGTCCTGTCCGGGCCCGTAGGCCTCCGCGAGGGTATAGGCGGCGTCACAGCCCGACGGCAGCAGCAGCCCGTAGAGCAGCTCTCGCGTGGTCAACACCTCGCCGGCGGCCAAGCCCGCCGTACTCCCGCCGAGCCTGACGCAGTAGGCGATGCTCTCCGGCGGCACTGTGATCGCCCGATCGAGATCGCCCGCGTTGATCGCAACCAACGCCGTCATCACCTTCGCAATACTCGCGATCGGCACCGGCGTATTCAACTCCCGCGACCACAGAATCGACCCCGTGATCCCATCCGCCAGCGCCGCCCCCGGCGCCTGCACCCCCTCGGGTTCGGAACTCTGCCAAGGCAAGAGACCTTCCCGGGACACCTGAACAACAGGGGCGCTCGCGGCGGGCGCCGCCGCGCCCCCCTGACTGACCGCCACGACCAACGCCCCCGCCACGGCAGCCTGCAACAATCGGGCAAATGTCAGCATGCCGACATTCTGCCTTTCACCCCTACCTACCAGCGGGATTGATCGCCGGAATCAGTTTCCCGCACGCATGCGCGGCGTGGCGAACACTGCGGCCGCTGACGCAGAAGGTCTGGAGGGGCGGGAGCGGCCGAACATGCGTCGCACCGCCACCGGATTCGTCGGCCCCCCGATGGATTCGAGTTCGGGTCCGGTCAGGATCAGGTTCCAGCCCGTCTCGAGTAAGCAGGTCATCAAGACTCAGCCGAGCTTCTTGACGGCGTCATATGCATGCTAAGTATGATCTTGGTCTTGACACGGTCGGTGAGTGCAGGATGGGTTCTTTGGATCGCTTCCTGTGTTCACCCGGGGTTTCGAAGGGGGATTCACGGCATGGGGCGGGGGCTTGACTGGCTATATGACTATGGAGATGACGATCAAGACGACGTGGTTGCGACCGCTGATGTAGAACCACCAACGACGATCGGAGCTCGACTTCCGGATGTCGTTGTTGTTCCCGCGCACCCGCGTCCAGAGGGCCCGGGATTCGCGATCGAGCTCAGTGCTGAAGTGTCAGGGGAACCGGTGGCTATCGTCTTCTCGACTGTTGAGCGGCTGGTTGAACGCCTGGGCGGCTACCAACCGTGGGTTCAGATTCGGTCTGAAACCTTGCCGAGATTGCTTGGCACCACCGCTATTTCGATCGTTCTCGACCCTCTGGCAAAAACATGTCGCGCACAATGGACCGGGGAGCGGTTCTACAACATAGAGCTCTTCCAGCAGGGTATGGAAGCATCCGAGCCCGTTCGTGGGGACATTCGCGCATGAGCGGGTTCGAGGTCGTACTCGATGATTTGAAGTCGATGGCCAAGTCCTTTGCTGACGAAGCCACCACGTACGAAGGTCTAGTGCCGGGTTTCCTTCCGGCAGCGGTGGATTCCGGTGATGCCGTATTGAATGAAGCGATAAAGGGTGGGCTCGAGCTGCTGGCGATCCTCAATCACCAGATGGTCCGAGCCGTCCAGATTCACGCGGACAAGCTCGCCTATGCGCGGGATTCCTACGAGCGCCACGACATCGATAACCGGAAACTGTTCGATGACTTGACCAAGGATTTGCCCTGACCGGGGGTGAAAGGGGTGCTGGGTGAGCTGGATCGGTGGCGATCTCGCCGGTCTGCAGGCTATGGGTGCAGCCATGAAGACCGCACCGGCTTCGACCGACGCTGTGGTGAAGGCTCTGAGCGCCGGTGTCGATAAGGTGACCAGTGACGCTGGCTGGACAGGTGGTGCGGCCGACTCGTTCCGTAAGGCGTGGACCGAGACCTCGTTACAGGTCGGGGCGTTGGCTACAGTGCACAGCAACGCCGGGAAAGTCCTCGCCGATCTAGGCGACAATCTGCAGAAGATCGAAGCCGACCTCGTCAATACTGCTCATGAGGCCAGCCAGAAGGGCGCGCAGATCGGAGCCGACGGCAAGCCTGGGACGCTTGTCATCACTGGAGACCCGGATACTCAGGCCGCCAAGGATGCTCGCCAGGCTCAGACCGATTACACCAATACCTACAACGCTGCAATAAAGCTGGCACATGGCTTTCGATTGCAAGCGGCCAAGGACTTCACCGGCGCTATCAATTTGGTCAGGCCTACTGGCAATGAAAGCGATTTCAGCTGGGACAAACGCGTCACCCTGGCGGATTATCTCCGTGGACTATATGTGGTACCCAACGAAAATAACTCCGCATGGGCAAACAAGCTGCAGGATGCGATCAAAGACGCGGACGCCAATCTTGACCGGGCCAACCAGGATTACATCAAGGCACACGACGAGTACTTGACCGAAGGCGGGAACGGACCGTTCGACGACCCCACCGTTCGCGCTCAATCCGCAGCCAGGAATGATCTCGCTCTGCTCGAATCCAAACTCAAGGCAACCGAGGCTGGGCCTGGGCAAGCACTGCTTTCCGACGTGCTGAATGTGAAGATCAAGGATGTGGCGAAGGTGATTCCCGGACTGGACCTCATCAAGACTCCTGAGGGTCTGGACTTCCTCAAAGATATCCCTGTCGTGGATGTGCTGGCGTCCGGCGTGGTCTCGGAGATCCAGTCCCAAGATGATATTCAGAAGGGGCAGAACCCAAATTCTGCGCGCGCTTACGACTACGGTGCCGGGGCTTTGGGGCTCGCCGCTGGTGCCGCCGCGGTGGCTCTGATCCCCGAGGCCGCACCCGTGGCCGCAATTGCAGTGGGGGCTGGCGCAGTCGTCGTAGCCGTCGGCGACGTTTTCTACGAGGGATTCCACGAACACTGGGCCGAGGACATCCACGATCGAGGAGTGGTGAGCGGTATTACACACGGCCTGGGCGGTACATTCTCGAACACCGGTCACGACATGGCTGATCTCGGAGACAGCGCCTGGAACGCAACGAAGAAAGCGACAACCAGCTTGTGGCACAAGGCATTCGGATGAAAATGAACGATCAGGAATGGGACAGGCCGCGAGTCGACTCGATCAAGGGACTCGGGACTTCCTGGTACCGCCGCGGCGGGAGCTACTGGACTAAGCGAACCTTCGCCACGATCCTCTACGCGATCATCCTGTGTGTAGGCGTTCTCCTCGTGGGAACCATCATCATCAATATCAACCACAGCGTGAACACGCTCGGCCGGGTCGTCCTGTGGACTGTGGTCGTTTCGGTGGTCCTGGTCAGCCATTATTACGGCTTCCGTGACATGAACCCGCAGCGTAAGACGGTCCCTTCATCAACTGGAAGGACTGGTGCAGCAGGGGCCGGTATGGGGACAGGGGTTGCCGCACTCGGAGGCTCGGGACTAGCTGGTGGTCTGCTCGCAATCGGACTGTTCGTTGGCGTCGGCTGGTTTACAGCGATGTTCGTCTACTCGCTGACCCGCTACACCTCGTCTACTGAGGTCCAAGCCGTGCAGGCTATGCGCGAATGGTACTTACAGCGCCCCGAGATCCCCGACAGCCAACGGCCCCGCCAATTTCGTCACGCAACTCTTGATGCTATCGGCAGATAATATCTGTATTTATCATACCAGAATATTGCCTGGGCTAATTTTACGGGGCGACACCGTTTCGATTACCCTGATCCACCAGTTTCATTAATTCATCCAGGGGAATGCTGGGCAAGGCTGAGGCGAGTGCAACTATAATGGCGATGCGGTCCCGTGTTCGAGAGTCGGATAAATTCGATGACAACGCGAGCGAAATGCGCATTGCCTCGGCTCTCTCCGATCTTGCGGTTAGACGCTCAAAGTATCGATCAGCGCGAGAATTCGCGGCCCTGGCCTGCCAAAACATCAATCCACTTGCGAGGCCAGGCAAGACGCCCGCGACCCCAGTTGCCAAACCCTTTGTTCCATCGATGTAGCTGATCACAAGTCCAGCCAGTACAAGAATCATTGCAACGCCGCCAGTGATGAAACTGGCGACACTGAGACGCTTTTGCTGCTTGCAGGCGGCATCGTAGTATTGGAAGTCAAGATCGGATCGACGCACTGCTGCCGCCTCGACCCACTCGTATAGCCGAACGGCTGGACCTTCGGTGCTGGGTTTGTCGGGTAGGAGTTCGGTGATGTCTTCGCCCTGAACAACCTTAATAGACTCATTTAATGTAACCGCTTCTTTGCGTCCCAACTGCAATCTAATGCGCTCAGTCAATGCTGCGTAAGTTGAGGAAGCGAAGGTTGTCACACCGGATATGGCAACCGTGACCAAAATGCCGGTCAGTTCGGATGCGTCCACATTCCCCTCGATCTTGATGTGTACACGATGCCCTGGCGTGCTCGCCGACCGATCATAAACGCGAAACGCTCTCATCCGACCGCGAATCGACGAGTTCGGCAATCGCCCAACGGGAGAACGCTACTGGTTCGATCCCAGCGTCGCGGACGATAGTATTAGCAGTTCAGAACCGCTTTTTGGCCGGACCTCGCTGCTGCTCTGACCCAGGCGCACCGTGGCCCGATCGGGATCCTCGATCCGTCCTTGCGGTCGTGATCCTCTTCGACTGTCAGACCATCGTTCGTTCGGTTCAGCTCTGCGAACGAGTGCAGCAGGAGCTCGGAGCCGGTGGTGCTGCCCCGTCCTCGGAGCTCTGGTCTTGAAGTTCTTGGGGTGTTTGAGGGTTCGAGGGGCTGGGTACTGGTGTAACTACCAGCTTTGTCGCTGGTCAAAGCCCCGATGCGCCCCCGGCAGGAATCGAACCTGCGACCTAGGGATTAGAAGGCCCTTGCTCTATCCAACTGAGCTACGGAGGCAGTGCGGGCATCGGTGATGCGGGCACCAAACACCATGACCCATATCGATCTCGGTGTCCAGCGCGTTAAGTATAGCGAGCGTCCAGATCGGGTTATGGTGGTCGTGTAGCAACTGTTCGGCGCGTCGGGGTGGTTGTGCGGACCGGAGGACGGGAAACCCCCGGGGAGTACGGACCGCCGCTCGGAACTACGCTTGGTCGTATGTCGTCACCGCAGGGCCCGGCCGCAGCGCAGCACGTACAGGCGAACCGGGGCGGTTCTCCGGTGACGTTCTCGGCGGTTGCTGCGCTCGGGGTGGCGTTTGCGGCTGTGGTGGCGGCGATGGTGGTGGCGCTGTCCGCGTCGCAGGCCTTGACACTGCTGGGGATTCCTGATCCTGGGCCCCTCACTACGTACGGGTTGCCGGCGGTGCGGGCGATTGCCGATCTGTCGGCGGCGTTGACGGTGGGGTCGCTCTTGTTCGCGGCGTTCTTCGTGCCGCCGCAGCCGGACGGGTTGCTCGATGTCGGGGGATTCCGGGCATTGCGGCGGGCCGGGAACTTCGCGCTCATGTGGGGTGCGTCGGCGGCGCTGCTGGTGCCGCTGACGCTGTCGGACACTACCGGGCAACCTTTGCGGAACACGTTGCGTCCGGAAGCGGTGTGGCGCGCCGCGAATCAGGTCGAGGTGGCCGGGTCGTGGCGGATGACCGTGTTCTTCGTGCTGGCGCTGGCGATCGGGTGCCGGCTCGCGCTGCGGTGGGGGTGGACGCCGCTGCTGCTGGCCGTGTCGGTGCTGGCGCTGATGCCGGTCGCGCTGACCGGGCACTCGTCCGCGGGCGGGGCACACGACCTCGCCACCAATAGCCTGATCCTGCACCTGCTTTCGGCCTGCTGCTGGGCGGGCGGACTGTTCGCGGTGCTCGCGTACGCGCTGCGGGACGGGAAGCACACCGCGCTGGCGACCAGACGGTTCTCGCGGGTCGCGACTGTCGCGTACGTGGTGATCGCGATCAGCGGCGTGCTCAATGCGTATGTGCGCGTGCCGTGGTCGGACCTGCTCGGCACCACGTACGGAAAACTGGTGCTGGCCAAGACGTTCGCTTTGGTCGTGCTCGGCTGTATGGGTTTCCTGCAGCGCAGGCGTGCCATCCCGGCGCTGGAACGCGACCCGCAGGACCGCGGCGCGCTCATCCGGTTCGCGGGCGTAGAAGGCCTGATCTTCGCGGCCACCATCGGTCTCGCGGTCGGGCTCGGCCGAACCCCGCCACCCGATCTGCGCACCATCCCGACGCCCGCGGAAGTCGAGCTCGGCTACAACCTCGACGGGCCGCCCACCGTCGGCCGGATCCTGTTCGACTGGCGCTTCGATCTGATCTTCGGCACGCTCGCTATCGTGCTCGCCTTCGTCTATCTGCGGGGTGTCGCGCGCCTGCGGGCGCGCGGCGATGCCTGGCCGATCGGGCGGACCATTTCGTGGCTGTCGGCGTGCGCGGTGCTGCTGTTCGCCACCAGCTCGGGGGTCGGCCGGTATGCGCCGGCCATGTTCAGCGTGCACATGGCGCAGCACATGATGTTGTCCATGCTGGCGCCGATCCTGTTCGCGCTGGGCGGTCCGGTATTGCTGGCGCTGCGGGCGATCCCACCGGCCGGGCGCGATCAGCCGCCGGGGCCGCGGGAGTGGATTCTCGCCGCCGTGCACAATCCGGTGTCGCGCTTCATGACTCAGCCCGTGGTGGCGGCGGTGTTCTTCGTCGCCGGGTTCTATGCGCTGTACCTGGGCGGACTGTTCGACAAGTTCGTCGGCGAGCACGGCGCGCACCTGGCGATGAACCTGCACTTCCTGGTCAGCGGCTACCTCTTCTATTGGGTGGTGATCGGCATCGATCCCAAGCCACGGCAGGTGGAACCGATCACCAAGATCGGCATGGTGTTCGGCTCGCTACCGTTCCACGCCTTCTTCGGCGTCGCCCTGATGAGCATGGAAACCGTGATGGGCGGCTGGTTCTATCGGGGCCTGGGCCTCAGCTGGAACCACGACCTGCTCGGCGACCAGCACACCGGCGGTAGCCTCGCATGGGCCAGCGGTGAAGTGCCGCTGGTGGTGGTGATGCTCGCGCTGCTGATCCAGTGGTCGCGCAGCGACGCCCGCCTGGCGACCCGGCTCGATCGTGCGGCCGAACGTGACGACAACGCGGACCTGACCGCGTACAACGCCATGTTCGCCGAGCTCGCCCGGCGGGACGGAGAGGGACGCAAGTGAGTGACGTCGCCATGGCGACCCGGAGGATCAAGCGGCTCTACCGCTCCGATGTCCGTCAGGCCCGCCGCCTGCTGCGCGGTCACGTACGCAAGACCCCCGTCTTCCACACCGACGTGCTGGGGCCGCGCGGTCCCGTGCCGGTCACGCTGAAACTCGAACATTTGCAGCACGGCGGCACCTTCAAGGTTCGCGGCTGCCTCAACGCCTTGCTGCAGGCGCCCGCGGGGACGCGCAGTGTGGTGCTGGCCTCCGCCGGAAATGCCGGGATCGCAGCGGCACTCGCGTGTGCGGTGCGCGGGCTGTCGTGCACGGTGGTGGTGCCGGAATCGGCGTCGCACACCAAGGTCGCGGCCATGTGGTCGCACGGCGCCGAAGTCCTCTGGCACGGAACGACTTACGCCGAGGCGCATCAGTACGCCACCGAACTCGCGGTTCAGCGCGGGGCCATGCGGCTGCACGCCTACGACCTGCCGGCCATAGTGGCCGGTGCGGGCGTGGTGGGGCTGGAGATCGAGGATCAGGTGCGCGGGCGGCCGCCGGTGCTCGCCGCGGTCGGGGGCGGGGGACTGGTCGCGGGTATCGCGGTGGCGCTGGGACTGCGCGGGCGGGTGATCGGCGTCGAACCCGAGGGGGCGGGGACGCTGCACGCGGCGCTGGCCGCCGGGCGGCCGGTCGATGTGGAGGTCGACAGTGTGGCCTCGGATTCGTTGGGCGCCAATCGCATCGGAGAGATCGCGATGGAGGTGTCGCAGCGGTATGCGGTGCGTTCGGCGCTGGTCAGCGACGATGCGATCGTGATGGCGCGGGAGCATCTGTGGCGGGAATTCCGTCTGGTGGTGGAACCGGCGGGCGCGACGGCCGTGGCCGCCATTCAGAGCGGCGCATATGTGCCGGTGGCGGGAGAGCGGCCGGTGGTCGTGCTGTGCGGCGCGAACACCGACGTTGCGACTCTGTAGCTGTTCACAACGCGGAAGTTATCCACATTCACCCAGCTGTGGCTGTTGCGCGCCGTCCGGGCGGTCCAAGCTTGAAGGGACCAATCGTATCGGCCGAAACAGCAAGGGGGAGAACGGTGTACGAAGCGAACCTGGCATTGATAGGGCGGGTTGTCACGCATCCGACCCGGCGAGCGCTGCCGAACGGCGAGTCGGTGATCTCGTTCCGGCTCGCCAGTACGTCCCGCCGATTCGATCAACCCACCGGGGATTGGGTGGACAGCGGTACGTTGTATCTGACAGTGAACTGCTGGCGCCGGCTCGTGGAAGGCGCCGAACAGTCTCTGCAGCGGGGCGACCCGGTCATCGTCTACGGTCAGCTGCGCACCAACGAGTACACGACACGGGACGGTGTGGAGCGCTGCGACCTGGAGATGCGAGCGCTGGCGCTCGGCCCTGATCTGGCCCGTTGCACGGCTCCCGTGCTGCGCAAACACTTTGGACGCAGCGACCGGCCGGACCCCGTTCCACAGGCGGAACCCGATACCGATACTGCCGGAGAACCGGCAACACAACACAGTTAGGCTTGCCCATATGGCTGAGTTCATCTACCAAATGCGAGGGGTTCGCAAAGCTCATGGCGACAAGGTCGTACTCGACAATGTGACCCTGAACTTCCTCCCCGGCGCCAAGATCGGTGTCGTCGGTCCGAACGGCGCCGGTAAGTCGAGCGTGCTGAAGATCATGGCGGGACTGGACCAGCCGAACAACGGTGATGCCTGGCTGGCGCCCGGCGCGACGGTCGGCATCCTGATGCAGGAGCCGGCCCTCAACGAAGAGAAGACCGTCCGCGGCAATGTCGAGGAGGGCCTCGGCGAGATCAAGGTGAAGCTGGACCGCTTCAACGAGATCGCCGAGCTCATGGCCACCGACTACTCCGACGAGCTCATGGAAGAAATGGGCAAGCTGCAGGAGGACCTGGACCACGCCGACGCGTGGGACATCGACTCCCAGCTGGAGCAGGCCATGGACGCGCTGCGATGCCCGCCGCCCGAGGAGCCGGTCGTCAACCTGTCCGGTGGTGAGCGCCGCCGCGTCGCGCTGTGCAAGCTGCTGCTGAGCAAGCCCGACCTGCTGCTGCTCGACGAGCCCACCAACCACCTCGACGCCGAGTCCGTGCTGTGGCTCGAGCAGTTCCTCGCCCAGTACGCGGGCGCGGTGCTGGCCGTCACCCACGACCGGTACTTCCTCGACAATGTCGCGGAATGGATCCTCGAGCTGGACCGCGGCCGCACCTACCCGTACGAGGGCAACTACTCCACCTACCTGGAGAAGAAGGCCGAGCGGCTCGAGGTCCAGGGCAAGAAGGACCAGAAGCTGCAGAAGCGCCTCAAGGAGGAGCTGGCCTGGGTCCGCTCCGGCGCCAAGGCCCGGCAAGCCAAGAACAAGGCCCGCCTCGGCCGCTACGAGGAAATGGCCGCGGAGGCCGAGAAGATGCGGAAGTTGGATTTCGAGGAGATCCAGATTCCGGCCGGCCCGCGCCTGGGCAATGTGGTGGTCGAGGTCGAGCACCTGGACAAGGGCTTCGGCGACCGGCAGCTCATCAAGGACCTGTCGTTCACGCTGCCGCGCAACGGCATTGTCGGCGTCATCGGCCCGAACGGTGTCGGTAAGTCGACGCTGTTCAAGACGATCGTCGGCCTGGAGAACGCGGACAGCGGCTCGGTGCGCGTCGGTGACACCGTCAAGCTGAGCTACGTCGACCAGAACCGCGCCGGTATCGACCCGAACAAGACGGTGTGGCAGACGGTTTCCGACGGCCTGGACTTCATCCAGGTCGGCAGCCAGGAAATGCCTTCCCGCGCTTACGTTTCCGCGTTCGGGTTCAAGGGCCCGGACCAGCAGAAGCCGGCCGGGGTGCTCTCCGGTGGTGAGCGCAACCGCCTGAACCTGGCCATGACCCTCAAGCAGGGCGGAAACCTGATCCTGCTCGACGAGCCCACCAACGACCTCGACGTCGAGACCCTGGGCTCGCTGGAGAACGCCCTGGAGAACTTCGCCGGGTGCTCGGTGGTCATCTCCCACGACCGGTGGTTCCTGGACCGCACCTGTACCCACATCCTGGCGTGGGAGGGCAACGACGATAACGAGGCCGCATGGTTCTGGTTCGAGGGCAACTTCGAAGCCTATGAGGCCAACAAGATCGAGCGCATGGGTCCGGAAGCGGCCCGCCCGCACCGGGTCACCCACCGCAAGCTCACCCGCGGTTAACCGAACTCCCTTGGGCTCTCAGGGATAACCCCTGAGAGCCCGATGGGGAGGGCTGGTGGTGACGGAGGTGTCATCGCCAGGCAAGCTGAGAGTTGTTTGCTGGATGGCTTGCGGTTTGCCAGGTGGCGCGTTGCGGCATGCCAGGTGAACGGCTATCGAGCAGCGAACTTGGCAGTTTCGCGTATGCATTTATGTGTGAAATCCGTTTTGGTGCAAGGTTTGTCGTCCCCGACCTGGCGATTTCGGGCAGACCCGACACGGGCGATACCGTCCGGTTTGTCCGTATTGTGAGACGCGTTACAGCATTGGGAGGAATTCAGCCCGCTGCATCGGGCGTCCAGCTACTCTCGGAGCCGGCGTCACTTTGTTACGGAACCGAATCCGAGGGAGTTGGCGAAATGACGGTCTCGTCCGAGTTGTCCAGTGCCGCGTGGGCTGCGAGTTTGCCCGCGTCTCTGCGTGGCAATCTGGTCTCGCTCGAAGAGGCGTATTTCCGACACGTGGATGCGGGGGACGCGGACTGCGCGATCCCGACCACCTCCACCCATATTTTCCGCTGTCACGTGGATCTCGCCATGCAGCGCACGCCCGGCACGGCCGTGGTCCGGGTGCATCATGCCGATGACGACGCGCAACTCGGCGTCGCCGTCCAGATGGTCACCGACGACATGCCACTACTGGTGGAGTCGGTCACCTCCTCGCTCAGCCGGCTGGGCATCAGCGTCAGCGAAATCGTGCACCCCATCTTCGAGGTGACCCGCGATGCCGCCGGCCGCCTGGAAACCGCTGTGCCACACGAGGTCGACGGTAACGGCGCCACCGGGCTGCGCGAGTCCTGGATGCATGTGCAGCTGCATCCGTCCACCAGCGCCGAGCAATTGGAGCGCGCCGCCGCCGCACTGCCCGATGTGCTCACCGATGTCCGCCAGGTCATGGGTGACACCGAGGCCATGCGCGAGACCCAGGGCCGGGTCGCCGACGAGCTGGACACCATCGCGGACAAGGGCATCACCCCCTTCGGCGCAACCGATCTCGCCGATTGTGCCAATCTGCTGCGCTGGCTCGCGGACGGTCACTTCACCGTCCTCGGCTACGCGCGCTACGAACGCACCACCGTCGACGGACAGGCCAAGTCGGTCATGGTGCCCGGCACCAGCCTCGGCGTGCTCGGCTCGCCGGACGGCACCGACTTCCGCGTACCCGACAACAGCGGGGACCAGTCGCTGCTCATGCTCACCCAGGGCCTGGTCCCGGCGACCGTGCACCGCGCGGTCTACCCCTACTTCGTCGGCGTGGCCGATTTCGACGAAACCGGCGCTGTCACAGGTGAACACCTGTTCATCGGCGTCTTCACCGTCACCGCGTTGCACGAGAACGTGCTCGACATCCCGGTCATCGAACGCCGGGTGCGATCCATCATCGAGGCCAGCGGTTTCGACCTGGAGTCCTTCTCCGGCCAGGAGATGCTCGAGGTCATCCAGTCCTTCCCGCGCACCGAGTTGTTCTCCTCCGACGGAGACACCTTGCGCCGCACCGCCAGTGCCGTCCTGAATGTCGGTATGCGCCGCCAGGTCCGGCTGTTCATGCGCATGGACGGCTACGGCCGCTTCGCAGCCTGCATGGTCTACCTGCCGCGCGACCGCTACACCACGCGGGTCCGCCTGGAGATGCAGGACATCCTGGTGCGCGAGCTCGGCGGTGCGTCCATCGACTATTCGGCCCGAGTGTCCGAAAGTGATCTCGCCAGCGTGTATTTCACGGTGCGCCTGCCCGATCACGGCAGCGTCGCCGACACCTCGGAGAGCAACCGGTTGCGCATCCAGCGGCTGCTCGCCGAGGCCAGCCGCACCTGGGACGACCACCTCCGCGACGAGGCCGCCAACTCCAGCACCCTGGATCCCGTTGTGCTGGAACGCTATGTCGCGGGACTGCCGGAGAGCTACAAGGAGGACTTCGAGGCCTGCCGCGCCCTCGACGACATCGTCCGGTTGCAGGCGCTCCCGGACGGCAGCATCGACCAATACCTGTACCGCAATGCCGATTCCACCCCCGGCACCTGGCGCTTCACCCTCTACATCGGCGGCGCCGGCATCTCCCTGAGCCAGGTGCTGCCCGTACTGCAGAGCCTCGGCGTCGAGGTCGTCGACGAGCGGCCGCACGAGGTGGAGCTGGAACACGGCCTCCGGCAATGGATCTACGACTTCGGCCTGCTGGCCCGGCCCGACCTGCTGCGCAGCGCGCTGGACCGCAATCTGGACGCCGAACTCGTGGAATCGGCGGGCCGCCTGGACGCGCTCGACGCCCAGGTGCGTGGACTGCGGGAACGCTTCACCGATGCCTTCGAGGCGCTCTGGTTCGGCCGCGCCGAAGCCGACGGCCTCAACGAACTGGTACTGCGCGCCGGCCTGAACTGGCGCACCGTCTCCATCCTGCGGGCCTACTCGAAGTACCTGCAGCAGGCCGGATTCCCCTACAGCCAGGCCGCCATCACCCGGGTGCTGCTCGCCTACCCCGACGTGTCCAGCATGTTCGTCGACCTGTTCGTCGCGCTCTTCGATCCGGATTCGGCCAACCCCGAGCATGCCCGTGAGCTCGAGGGCGCGGTACGGCACCGCATCGATGATGTGGTCAGCCTGGATGCCGACCGCATCCTGCGCGCCATCCTCGGCCTGATCAAGGCCACCCTGCGCACCAACTACTACGTCACCGATGCCGAGGGGCGCTCCCGGGATTACCTGTCGTTCAAGGTGGAACCGCAGGAGATCACCGAATTGCCCAAGCCGAGGCCGCAATTCGAGATCTGGGTGTACTCGCCGCGGGTCGAGGGTGTGCACCTGCGTTTCGGTCCCGTCGCGCGTGGCGGGTTGCGCTGGTCGGATCGCTTGGAGGACTTCCGCACCGAGATCCTGGGCCTGGTGAAGGCGCAGGCGGTCAAGAACGCCGTCATCGTCCCGGTCGGTGCCAAGGGCGGTTTCGTGGTGAAGCAGCCGCCCGCCGCCACCACGGATCCGGTCACCGATCGCCAGGCGCTGCAGACCGAGGGCGTCACCTGCTACCGCACCTTCATCTCGGGTCTGCTCGATGTCACCGACAATGTGGATCGGGTCAGCGGTGAGGTCATTCCGCCGGAACGGGTGCTGCGCCGCGACAGTGACGACACCTATCTGGTGGTCGCCGCGGACAAGGGCACCGCGACCTTCTCCGATATCGCCAATGATGTGGCGAACTCTTATGGTTTCTGGCTCGGTGACGCCTTCGCCTCGGGTGGTTCGGCGGGCTATGACCACAAGGCGATGGGTATCACCGCCAAGGGCGCCTGGGAGAGCGTGAAGCGGCATTTCGCCGAGATGGACATCGACACCCAGTCGCAGGACTTCACCGTCGTCGGTGTCGGTGATATGAGCGGTGACGTGTTCGGCAACGGCATGCTGCTGTCGCGGCACATCCGCCTGGTGGCCGCGTTCGACCACCGGCACATCTTCCTGGATCCGACCCCGGACGCGGCAGCCTCCTTCGCCGAACGTGAGCGCATGTTCGCGCTGCCGCGCTCGTCGTGGGCGGATTACAACCGCGACGTCATCAGTGCCGGCGGCGGTGTCTATGACCGCACCGTGAAATCGGTGCCGGTCAGTGAACAGGTCCGGGCCGCATTGGGTTTGGCCGACGAGATCACCGCGCTGTCCCCGCCGGAGCTGATCCGGGCGATCCTGAAATCGCCGGTGCAGTTGCTGTGGAACGGCGGTATCGGCACCTACATCAAGGCTAGTACCGAGACCAATGCCGAAGTGGGCGACAAGTCCAATGACGCGGTGCGGGTGAACGCGAACGAATTGCGGGTCACCGTGATCGGTGAGGGCGGCAATCTGGGCGCCACCGCACTGGGCCGCATCGAGTTCTGCCGCCACGGCGGCAAGATGAACACCGATGCCCTCGACAACTCGGCGGGCGTGGACTGCTCCGACCACGAGGTCAATATCAAGGTTCTGCTCGACGGCGTCGTCTCCAACGGCGAACTGCCCGAAGCCGAACGCAACCCCTTGCTGGCCGCCATGACCGATGAGGTCTCGGCACTCGTGCTGGCGGACAACGTGTCCCAGAACTACCTCATGGGTATGTCGCGGGCCGAAGCCCCGCGCATGCTCAATGTGCACAAGCGCCTCATCGAAGAGATGGAGGACAAGCGCGGCCTGGACCGGGAACTGGAAGCACTGCCCACCGACGCCCAGATGAAGCTGCGCTCGGAGCAGGGCACCGGCCTCACCTCGCCGGAACTGTCGAATCTCATGGCGCACGTGAAGCTTTCGCTCAAGGCGGACCTGCTGGCCAGCGATCTGCCCGACAGCACCTACTTCGCCGCCGGGCTGCCGCAGTACTTCCCGACCCCGCTGCGCACTCGCTTCGCCGCCGCCATCAAACGGCACCGGCTGCGCCGCGAGATCACCACCACCATGCTCATCAACGAGATGGTGGATCTGGGCGGCATCACCTACGCCTTCCGGCTGGGTGAGGAGATCGGGGCCTCCGCCTCGGATTCGGTGCGCGCCTTCACCGCCGCGACCCAGATCTTCGACCTGCATTCGGTGTGGCACCGCATCCGCGAGGCCGAGGTCTCCACCGGCATGAAGGACGCCCTGGAGCTGGAGACCAAGCGCACGCTGGACCGCGCCTCGCGCTGGCTGCTCAACAACCGGCCGCAGCCGATCGCGGTCGGCGCGGAGATCCACCGCTACGCACAGGGCGTGCGGACGCTGTCGCCGCGGGTGCCGGGCTGGCTGCGTGGGCATCACATCGACACGCTGAACGAGCAGTCGCAGGCCATCATCGATCAGGGTGCGCCGTCGGAACTGGCCACCGAGGTCTTCGGGCTGCTCAACCTGTTCCCGTTGCTCGATGTGCTCGATATCGCGGACATCACCGATCGCAGCGGTGAAGAGGTCGGCGCGCTGTACTACGCGCTCAACGATCACCTCAAGATCGACTGGCTGTTGCAGGCGGTCAGCCACCTGGAACGCGGCGACCGCTGGCACGCACTGGCCCGGCTGGCTTTACGAGACGACATGTACGGGTCGCTGCGCTCGCTCACCCTCGACGTGCTCTCCGCCGGCGACCCGGAAGAGACGGCCGAAGAGAAAATTGCATACTGGGAGTCGAAAAACCAGTCCCGGCTGGGTCGCGCCCGCGCGGCACTCTCGGAACTGTTCGAATCCGGAACCCACGACCTGGCCACGCTGTCGGTTGCGGCGCGGCAGGTGCGCAGCATGGTGAGCGGGGTGGGTGCGCAATCGGAGGTACCGCGTTGACGAGTGTCGGTTCGCTGAACGGCCATGGCAAGAGTGCGCCGAGCTCGGGGGAGGCCGTGTCCACGGCCTCCGCGGGGGTCCTCCCCACCGAGCCACCGCGCTTCCACACGAAGGTCGAGGTGCGCTGGTCCGATATGGACGCCTTCCAGCACATCAACCATGCGCGCATGGTGACCCTGCTGGAAGAGGCCCGCATTCCGTGGCTGTTCCTCGCCGAACGGCCCACGGTCAAGCTGCGGTCCGGCTGCGTGCTGGCCGACCTGCACGTGCAGTACAAGGGCCAGTTGCGGCACGAGGATTCGCCGCTGGACGTGTCCATGTGGATCCAGCGGCTGCGCGCGGTGGACTTCACGGTCGGTTACGAGGTGCGCGCGGCCGGGTCTCCGCCGGACTCCCCGCCCGCCGTAGTGGCCTCCACGCAGCTCGCTGCCTTCGATATCGATACGCAGCGACTACGGCGGCTCCGCACCGAGGAACGCGACTACCTGGCGCAGTGGCTGGCCGACTGACAGTGGGCTCGGGACAACTCACGCTGCACGTTCCCGACCCAGCGGAACGCGAAAACCTCGCCGCCTTCATCTCGCACGCGGTGCGGCTGGATCCCGCCTCGGTGATCCGGCTGCGCCGCCGCGGGGACCGCTACGTCTCGGCCTGGGCCGCAACCGGATTCGAGGCGCTGGCGGTGCGTACCGTGGTCGCGGAACTCGGCATGGACGATGTGACCGTGGGCGGCGACACCATTCTGGCGGGCCTGCACGGCCCCGACTCCGGCAACCCGCTGGACCTGGGCTTCGCCATGGACTCCGCCTGGCGCACCGCCCTGCCACCCGAATCGGGATTCGTCCACATCGACGACGTCCCCGCCCGCATGCTCGTCGAATTGGCCGAGCGCGGCGCGCAATTGGCCCAGGAGCACGGCAGTAGCCACGGCCCACCCGCCTCCCTGCTGGACCAGACGGTCCTCACCGTCTCCGGCAGCGGCGAAAAGGTGGAAGTCCCCATGCGAGTGGTCTTCGCCTTGGCCGCCATGGATTTCATCCCCCACGGCGGCGACAAGACCGACTCCCGGCGCATCTCCGTCGACGAGATAGTCCGAGTCCGAGCCGCCCGCACCTGGCTCCGCCTGGACGCCCGTTACGGCTCGGTAGCCCGCCGCCGCGGTACGGGTATGCCTCTGCTCACCAGCTGACCTGCCGGTCACCGATCGCTGGAAGGTCGTGCCGGCCTGCGGATCTCCGCCGACCCGGTCCGCCGAACAACCTGCGAGCAGAGATTCGATGACCCGGGCGGCCGAGTGGGCTGCGGCCCGGCGGGAGTGAATCCGCCGGCCAGAGTGGTCGATTCCGTGTCGCCGTTGGATCAGTATCGCTGGCGGTGTCAGTGCAGGCCGAGCAGACGCAGGCCGGCGGTGATGACTGCCGCGGAGAGGATAACGACGATCAGCGGGGCTTTGCGCCAGGCCAGCACCGCTGCGACGAGAACGCCTGCGGGCAGGGCGAATCCGAAGTTGCCCTTACCGGAGGGCATGAGGGTGGTGACCGCCAGGGCCGTCAACAGCACAACGGACGCGATCTCCAGGAGCTTCACCGTCCGCGGTGAGATGGTCACCCGCTTGCGCAGGGCCGGGCCCGCGAACCGGAATGCGAAGGTGCCCACCGCGAGTGCGATCGCCCCCGCCAGCAGCGTGCTACCCACCGAAACCCGCCGATGCTGTCGCGGCTCGTGCGAACCCGGCCGCATCGTCCATCCCGTCCGCGGCGGTCCCGCCGGAGTCGGCAGCGGAGCTGTCCTTGCCGGAGATGGCGATGTCACCACGCGAGCTTCTGCTGCGATCCAGAGAGACGGCACTGCCGGCGCCAGCAGTGGCAGCGGTATCGGGCATGGCGGATGCGGGCTCGGGATCCGCACTCGAATCCGCCTCTGCCTCCGCGGTTTTGCCCGCGCGGCGCACGACCAGCAGTACGGCCGTCAGCGCGAGCAGAACCGGGATGCCCGCGCCGAGGAAGGGCGTGGCCAGGGCGGCCACTGCCGCGCCCGCCAGAGCCGCTGTCCGCGTGGCGGGATCGCGGAGGGCCGGGAGGACCAAGGAGATCAAGACAGCGGGGAAGACGGCGTCGAGGCCGAAGGCATTGGGGTTGGGGACTATCGAGCCCAGTTCCGCGCCGATCGCCGCGCCGATGGGCCAGGCGGCCACGACCGCGAGGCCGCAGAGCCAGTAGGCGGCGCGGCGGCGTTCGCGGTCGGGCTGGGACAGGGCCATGGCGACGGATTCGTCGTTCATGACGTGGGTGCCGAGGAGGCGGCGCCAGCCGGTGCCGACCACGTCGGGGACGGACAGGCCGTAGGGGACGTGGCGGGCGTTCACCAGCAGGCCGGCCAGGACGGCGGCGATCAGGCTGCCGCCGGCGGTGAGGATGCCGAGGAAGACGAACTCGGAGCCGCCCGCGACCACGGCCACGCTCATGAGCATGGGCAGCCAGGTGGGGAAGCCGGAGGTGACGGCGGTGGCGCCGTAGGACACCCCGATAATGGCGACTGCCAGGCAGATCGCCGCGATACCGGTCAGCACACCCCGATCCAGTGTTCGCCATATCGAACGCATGTTGTCTATAGTGAACGAAACAGCCCTGTCCGTCAAAGGGTCATTTCAGGCCCCGGCGCGGTACCGTCTGGAGCGATCATGACTGCCCACGACGACATGCCGCCCGCGCCCACCACCCCGCAGGAGACCATCGCCGCCGCCCTGCGGCGCGAACGCGCCCGCTCCGGAATCTCGCTCACCGAAGTGGCCAAGCGCGCCGGCATCGCGAAATCGACGCTCTCCCAACTGGAATCCGGCAGCGGCAATCCCAGCCTGGAAACCCTGTGGGCGCTGTGCGTCGCCCTCGAGATCCCGTTCTCACGCCTGTTCGATCCGCCGCGCCCCCGCGTTCAGGTGATCCGCGCGGGCGAGGGCCCGGCGGTGGTCTCCGAGCACGCCGACTACCGGACCATCCTGCTCTCGGCGTCCCCGCCCAATGTCCGCCGCGACTTCTACCGCATCGCCGCCGAGCCGGGCGAGGCCCGCCGCTCCGAACCGCATATGCACGGCGTCATGGAACACGTGGTGCTCTGCGCCGGGCGCGCACTGGTCGGCCTGTCCGATGCCCCGGAGGAACTCGGACCCGGCGACTACATCGCCTATCCCGGCGACCTGCCGCACCTGTTCCAAGCTCTGGAACCGGGCACCTGGGCCACCATGGTGCTCGAATCCTCTTGACGCGCAAGAAGATCTACGCGGCACCCTCGCCGAGGTACTGCAGCCATGTCGGATCCAGTTCCGAACTGGCCGTCAGCAGCCGCCAATGCGGGCCCTTGGGCGCCTCCATCGGGTGATGCAGGGTCCAGCCCAGTTCGCTGAGCAGTTTGTCGGCCTTGCGGTGGTTGCAGGGCGCGCACGAGGCCACGCAGTTCTCCCACGAATGCGCGCCGCCGCGGCTGCGCGGGATCACGTGGTCGATGGTCTCGGCCTTGCCGCCACAGAAGGCGCAGCGGTACCGGTCCCGGTGCATGAGCGCGGCGCGGGTCAACGGCACGCGAGCGCGGTAGGGGACACGCACGTAATTGCGCAATCGGATGACCGAGGGCAACGACACCGCGGTGCCGGCGGAATGCACCACCGGGCCTTCCGGATTGTCGTGGACCGTATCGGCCTTGTCGCAGATCAGCAGCACGATGGCGCGACGCGCGGAGAGCGCGGTCAGCGGTTCGTACGTGGCGTTCAACAGCAGGACGCGGCGTTTGGCCCAGCTGGAAACAACGGGAGGCTCGGGCGAATGATGCGCAGCAGGATGGTCATGATGCGCGCCCGGATGGGCAGGCTCGGGATGAGTGCCCGCATGAGAATGCTCGGGATAAGGCTCGGACAGTACTACATGCAGCGGAGTAGCCCCCGACCCACGATTGTGGACGTCGGCGGGCTGGAGTTGTCGGTGTGTCCGCGCCTCGTGCCTGGCGCTGTGCCGCTGCTTCATGGGTATACCCCGAATTCGTATTCGTCCGATTGTGTGGTATCTCGGCAGACTGCCACCCAGTTGACCATGGAATCGCGCACATTGCCATCTCTTTCGACACATTGTCGGGCACATTCGGATGAACAGCCCGTAACCATCGGGGCGGAAGCCCGTTTACGCCCGTCAGAGCCGTAAAACGGTCTTGTCGAGTGGGGTAGGACACCCTGTCCCGGGCCGCCGCCGGCGGGAGTGGGCAGAATGGTGGACGTGACTTCGGGTGAGCAGCAGACTGCGGTTTCGTTCTACGAGGCCGTCGGCGGGGCGGAGACCTTCCGCCGAATCGTGGCCGCGTTCTACCGGGAGGTGGCGCAGGACGAGGTGCTGCGGCCGCTCTACCCGGAAGCGGACCTGGGCCCGGCGGAACGGCGGCTGCGGATGTTCCTGGAGCAGTACTGGGGTGGACCGCGGACCTACAGCGATGAGCGCGGGCACCCGCGGCTGCGGATGCGGCACCACCCGTTCAAGGTCGGGCCGATCGAGCGGGACGCGTGGTTGCGGGCCATGCACATCGCGGTGGCGGAGATCGAGCCGGAGAAGCTCGACGACGCGCACCGCAAGCAGCTGCTCGACTACCTGGAGATGGCCGCCAATTCGCTCATGAACTCACCGTTCTGAATTACTTGCGCTGAAGACCCACGCGCCCACAGTGTTTCCGATCACACCCCGCGTCCGCTGACTATTTGCTGAAACTGGACAAGTGTCGCCGACGGGTACGCGAAAGTCGGTGTGCTTTGGCACACTACGGCTGTGAGAGACGAATCCGCCGAACCCGTGCCGTCGGTGCCGTGGTGGCGATCGGCCGTGTTCTACCAGGTGTATCCCCGCTCGTTCGCGGACTCCGACGGTGACGGCGTCGGCGATCTGGGCGGGCTGCGCGACAAGCTCGGCTATCTGGAACTGCTGGGGGTGGATGCGCTGTGGCTCTGCCCGGTGATGCGGTCGCCGATGGCGGACGGCGGATACGACGTCTCCGACCCGCGCGATATCGACCCGCTGTTCGGGGGCATCGCGCCGCTCGACGAGGTCATTGCCGAAGCGCACGACCGGCGGATGCGGGTCGTCATGGATCTGGTGCCGAATCACACCAGCGATCAGCATCCGTGGTTCCGGGCGGCGCTGGCCGCGGGGCCGGGCAGTCCGGAGCGGGCGCGGTATCTGTTCCGGGACGGCCGCGGGCCGAATGGTGATGCGCCGCCGAACAATTGGCCGAGCATCTTCGGCGGTCCGGCGTGGACCCGCGTCCGCGCGGCGGACGGTGGACCCGGGCAGTGGTATCTGCACATCTTCGCGCCGGAGCAACCCGATCTGAACTGGGAAAACCCGGAGGTCGCAGCCGATTTCGAGCAGACCATGCGGTTCTGGCTGGATCGCGGCGTGGACGGATTCCGCATCGACGTCGCGCACGGCATGGCCAAACCGGCCGGCCTGCCCGATATGGCGGGCCTCGACACCCGGCTGCTCTCGCACAATGACGACGATCCGCGCTTCAACAATCCGGGCGTGCACGAGATCCACCGCCGCCTGCGCAAGGTGATGGACGAATACCCGCACGCGGTGGCCATCGGCGAGGTGTGGGTGGACGACAACACCCGCTTCGGCGAGTACGTGCGACCCGACGAATTACACCTGGCCTTCAACTTCCGCCTGGCCGAAACACCCTTCCGGGTGGACCGGATTCGCGATGCCGTCGACAACTCGCTGCACGCGGTGGCGGCGGTCGGGGCGAGCGCCACCTGGACGCTCTCGAACCACGATATCGAGCGTGAGGTCACCCGCTACGGCGGCGGCGCGACCGGGCAGGCGCGGGCGCGGGCCATGATCCTGCTGGAGCTGGCCTTACCGGGCGCCGTATTCGTCTACAACGGTGCGGAATTGGGGCTGCCGAACGTGGACGACCTGCCGGACGCCGCGCTGCGGGATCCGGTGTGGGAGCGGTCCGGGCACACCCAGCGCGGGCGGGACGGCTGCCGGGTGCCGCTGCCCTGGGAGGGGGAGCGGCCGCCGTTCGGATTCACCACGGGGACACCGTGGCTGCCGATGCCGCCCGCGTGGGCGCAGTTGACCGTGGAGAAGCAGTTGGAGCGGCTCGAATCCATGCTGTCGCTGTATCGGATGGCCATCGAATTGCGGGCGGTGCGGCCGGAATTCGCGGGGCCGGGGCTGGAGTGGTACGGAAGTCCGCCGGGCTGCCTGGCCTTTCGGCGCGACGGCGGGCTGCTGTGCGTGCTGAATGCGACCGATTCGGCGATTCTGCTGCCCGCCGGGGAAGTTCTGCTGGCGAGTGCGCCGATTACCGCGAGGAAACTTCCGGCAAACTCGACGGCCTGGCTGGTGTGAAAGATGTTTGTTACGACACGGTCGCGCTGACCCTTACCGGTCGTAGTAGTGAGGGGGGCATCGACTACCGTTGGGCCGTGAGCATTCTCCAGACAGTGCTGATCTATGTCGGCATCCCGCTTGCGATCTATCTGGTGATCGCCGGATTGTCGTTCCTCGGTAAGCCGCTGCCGGGCAAGAGGCCGGCGCACTACGAACTCGGTGAGAAGTGGACGCAGCCGCCGGTGCTGTGGAGCGCTACCGACGAAGTGACCGGTTCCGGTCATCACGACACTGCAGACTCGCATGGCAACCATGCGGCTATCGAATCCGCGGGCGCGGAGCTGATCGGAGGCCGGGCAAGTGGCAAGTTCTAATTGGCCCGCGGTGAACGAGGCCGACCTACCGCACGGATTCGCCGTCACCACCAGCGGACGCGTGTCGGGTGTGCACGAGGCCGGCGACATCTTCAGCGATGTGCCGTTCACCGATAACGAGCGCCTGCTCATGGACAACACGCTCACCGATGCCACCCGCGCCACCAAGGTCCGGTTCAACATCTACATCGGCGACCTCGGCTCGGATTCCGCCGAGGGCGCGGACGCGCTGTTCCCGGCCACCCCGGAGGCCGCGCGCTCGGTGCTCATCGCCGTCGACCCCAACACCAACTCCGTCGAGGTGCGCTCCGGCCGCGATGTCGCGGAACGCGCCAACGACCGCGTCTGCCAGCTCGGCGCCACCGCCGCCCTGAGCTCCTGCCGCCAGGGCGAGCTCATCGACGGCCTGGTCTCGGCCGTGCGCGTCATGGCCGCCGCCATCGGCCGCGTCTGACTCGCAGCCTGCCGCGCTGATGGGCAGTTTGGGGGCCTCGGCCCCCAAACCCCGATCGGGTTTCGCTGTGAGCAGATCGGGGCGCGGATTCGGGGTGGGGGAACTTAGGCTCGGGGTATGTCCGAGAAACCGCGGTTGACCGCTATTCCTGGTGGGCGTGAGGATCGGCCGCGGGAGGCGCGGCGGGGTGCGGCGCGGGAGCCGTTGTGGCGGGAGGCGCTGGGGGAACAGCTCCGGACCCTGCGGTTGGGGCAGGGGGAGAAGCTGACGGAAACGGCCGGGCGGGCCGGTATTTCGCCGCAATACCTTTCGGAGGTCGAGCGGGGCCGGAAAGAGCCCTCCAGCGAGATGATCGCCGCGCTCGCGGGAGCCCTGGGAACCACGCTCTGGGGATTGACCCAGCAGGTCGCCGAGGAGCTGCACCGCCGCCAGCTCGCCGCCTACAGCCGCCCCACCACCCACCGCCCAGCCTCCGGACCGGTCATGCTCGCCCTGGTCGCGTAAATCCTTCCCGCGAGAGGGAATTGGTGGTGGTGGCTTCTCGGGAAACGCCGCCACCAATTCCCTCTCGCGGGAATCAGCTTCGGGGGCCCAGGATTTGGTCGACGAGGCCGTAGTCGAGGGCTGCTCGGGCGGTGAAGACGCGGTCGCGGTCGGTGTCGCGGCGGAGGGTTTCGATGGTCTGGTTGGTGTGTTCGGCCAGGATTTCCTCGACTTCGGCGCGGAGGCGGGCGAGTTCCTCGGCTTGGATGATGAGGTCGGGGATGGCGCCGCGGCCGCTGGCCGCGGGTTGATGCAGGACGACGCGGGCGTGCGGGAGCATGGTGCGGCGGCCGCGGGCGCCGCCGGCGAGCAGGACCGCGCCGACGGCGATGGCCTGGCCCACGCAGGTGGTGATGACGGGTGAGCCGATGTGCTGGATGGTGTCGTAGATGGCGAGCATGGCCGACAGGTCGCCGCCCTCGCAGTTGATGTAGAGGCTGATGTCCTGGCCGGGGCTTTCGGCGTCCAGGTGCAGCAGCTGGGCGATGAGGGCGTTGGCGACGCCCGAGTCGATGGGTGTGCCCAGGTAGACGATGCGTTCGGTGAGCAGATGCGAGTAGACGTCCATGATCCGCTCGCCGCGCGGATGCTGCGCGATGACATTGGGAATGGTGTAGGAAGTCATGCCGAGATCCCCAGCTTCTGTCGTTGCGGGACGACCTGCCAGAACGAGTCGACGATGCCGTCGATGAATCCGTAGTCCTTGGCCTGGGTCGCGGTGAACCAGCGATCGTGCAGCGAATCCTCGTAGATCTGGTCGAAGGGCTGCCGGGTGTCCTCGGAGATGAGCCCGAGCACGGTCTGCACGGTGTAGCGCAGATCGTCGGCCTGCACGTCGACCTCCACCGCGCTGCCGCCGATACCGGCCGACCCCTGATGCATGAGGATCCGCGCGTGCGGTAGCGCGAACCGCCGCCCGTGCGTGCCCGCCGACAGTAGGAATTGCCCTGCGCTGCAAGCCAATCCGAGCGCCAGCGTGGATACCTCGCAGGGGACGAGCCGCATCACGTCCCGGATCGCCAGCATGGCCGGCACCGACCCGCCGGGCGAATGGATCCACAGCGAGATCGGCGCCTCCGGATCCTCCGCCGCCAGGGTGAGCAGCTGCGTCATGAGCAGTGTCCCGTTGTCGTCGTCCAGCGCCCCGTCGAGGACGAGGACCCGCCGTCCGAAGAGTTGTTCCCGTGTCCGCCAGTTGAACATCGGAGTCGTGTTGTCTGCCATGACTTCACGGTGCCCGAACTACACCCGTCCTGGTGTGCCGCGCTGCTGTGAGCAGATCCGCTCACGGCAGCGCACCGGTGAAGGCCTGGTCGGTGATCCGGTCGTTCGTCGGCCGAACGCAGGGGCCCCCGCCGCGAGCATGCGGCGGGGGCCCCTTGTGTCGGTACCGGCGTTATCGCCGATCGAATTCCCGTGCGCGCAGGGAACGTTCGATGCCGGCACGGCCTTCCACCACGAGGCGGCGCAGGGCCGGCGGACGCTCCTCGGCGAGGAACTTGTCGGCGACGGCGACCGCTTCATCGGTGACCGCCCAGTGCGGGTACAGCCCCACCACGACGGTCTGCGCTACCTCGCTGGAACGCCGCTCCCACACCGACGGGATCTCGGCGAAATACCGTTCGATGTAAGGCGTCAGCAGCTCGCCCTGCCCGACCGGAGCGAACCCGGCCACGATGGCGCGAGCCGTGATGTTCGGGACCGTGTCATCGCCCATGACGGTGTCCCAGGCCGCTTCCTTGACGACGGCCTGCGGGCGGGCGGCCCGGGCCGCGGCGGCCTGCCGGCGTCCCGCGGCGGTCGGGTCGCGATCGAATTCGGCATCGATGAACGGGGTTTCGATGCCGTCGGTATCGATCACACCCGAGGCGGCGAGCGCCTGGACGACCCGCCAGCGCAGGTCGGTGTCCACGGTCAACCCGGTGAGGCCGGCTGCGGCCGGATCGGCGTCGAGCAGCTGCCGCAGCACCGCGGTGTGGCGGTCGGCGAGCTTGGCGCCGGTGAGGGCATTGACGAAGGCCAGCTGGTGGTCGGAGCCCGGCGCGGCGGCGCGGGCCAGTTCCAGCAGCCGGTCGGTGTACTCGGGCCAGCCGGTCTGCGCGGCCCACTCCGGGTCGGCGTAGGCGCCGAGCGCGGTGTTCGCCTGCATCAGGAGTCGTTGCACCACACCGATTTCGGTTTCCGCGCCGACGCCGCGCTGTACCAGCGCCACGAAGTCGCGGGCCCGCAGTTCGGCCTGCCGGGTCATTTCCCACGCGGCCGACCAGCACAGCGTGCGGGGCAGCGGTTCGGCGATATCGGCGATGCGGGCCACCACGGTATCCAGCGAGGCCGGGTCCAGTCGGACTGAGCAGTAGGTGAGGTCGTCGTCGTTGACGATGACCAGCTTGCCCTGCGGCACGCCGACCAGTTCCGGCACCTCGGTGCGCTCGACCGGGTCGACGTCGAGCTCGATGCGCTTGGTGCGCACCAGCTTTCCGTCCTGGTCGTCGTAGACGCCGATGGCGAGGCGGTGCACGCGGCGCTCACCCGCGCCCGGTTCGGCGCCTTCCTGAATGACGCTGAACGACGTGTACTTGCCGTCCTGCACGGTGAAGTCCGGGCGCAGGATGTTCAGGCCGGTGGTCTTCAGCCACTGTGCGCCCCAGGTGGACAGGTCGCGGCCGGAGGCCTGCTCCAGCGCGCCCACCAGGTCGTTGAACGTGGCGTTGTCGTAGGCGTGTTCGGTGAAGTAGGCGCGCAGGCCCGCCAGGAACGGCTCCAGCCCGACGTAGGCCACCAGCTGCTTGAGCACGGAAGCGCCCTTGGCGTAGGTGATGCCGTCGAAGTTCACCTCGACCGCCGCCAGGTCCGGGATGTCGGCGGCGATGGGGTGGGTGGACGGCAGCTGGTCCTGCCGGTACGCCCAGGACTTCTCCAGATTCGCGAAAGTGGTCCAGGCATTGGTGTATTCGGTCGCGCCGACCTGGCACAGCACCGAGGCGAAGGTGGCGAAGGATTCGTTCAGCCACAGGTCGTCCCACCACTTCATGGTGACCAGGTCGCCGAACCACATGTGCGCCATCTCGTGCAGCACGGTCTCGCAGCGGCGCTCGTAGGAGGCGCGGGTCACCTTGGAACGGAAGACGTAATCCTCGAGGAACGTGACCGCGCCCGCGTTCTCCATTGCGCCCGCGTTGAATTCGGGCACGAACAGCTGGTCGTATTTGCCGAAGGCGTACGGCACACCGAAATTGGTGTGATAGAAGCCGAAACCCTGTTTGGTTTCGGTGAAAAGCCGTTCGGCGTCCATGAATTCGGCCAGCGAGGCGCGGCAGTAGATGCCCAGCGGGATATCGCCGTGCTCGTCGATGTAGCGGTCGGTCCACTTGGCGTACGGTCCGGCGATGAGCGCCACCAGGTAGGTGCTCATGCGCGGCGTGGTGTCGAAGGTGTGCTCGGCCACCGTGCCGATCTTGCGGGTGGAGGTGACCGCGCCGTTCGAGATGACCTCCCAGTCCTCGGGCGCGGTGACGATCATGTCGTAGGTGGCCTTGAGGTCCGGCTGGTCGAAGCAGGCGAACATGCGCTTGCAGTCGGCGGTTTCGAACTGGGAGTACAGGTACACCTTGTTGTCGGTGGGGTCGACGAAGCGGTGCAGACCTTCACCGGTGTGCGAGTATTCGCAGTCGGCCTCGACCACCAGGGTGTTCTGGGTGGCGAGGCCCGGCAGCGTGATGCCCTCGGCCTCGTCGTAACCGCTGACATCGAGGGCGACGCCGTTCAGCACCGCCGACCGCACACCCGCGCCCACGATGTCGATGAAGGTGGTCGCACCCGGGGTTGCCGTGAACTTCACCGTCGAGCGCGAGTGGAAGCTGTCGTTGCGCGGTTCCTCGGCATTGGTGGGTTGCCCGGTCAGATCCAATTCGACCCGATAGTTCTCCACCTGTACCGTCGCGGCGCGTTCGATCGCCTGCTCGCGGGTGAGATTCGGTGCGGACAAGGGGGCTCCTTCGCTCTACGGAGAACTACGCGAACCTTGCCAGCTTGCCATGTCCGCGTACTGCCGCGCAGGGCGTCCGCCCGGCCTGGTCGGGGCCGCCGGAGGGCCGTCGGTAGGCTGTGGCGCGGTTGCACATCGCGCGCTCGCGCCCACCTGGAGGAGGACAGTTGAAGCACATTCACGCCGGTAAGGTGCGCGATCTGTACGAGGATGGCGATTCGCTGATCCTGGTCGCCTCGGACCGGGTGTCTGTCTTCGATGTCGTACTGCCCACACCGATCCCGGGTAAGGGCGCCATGCTCACCCAGCTGTCGAACTGGTGGTTCGGGTTCTTCGCGGATGTGCCGAACCACATCATCTCCACCACCGATGTGCCCGCCGAATTCGCGGGCCGCGGCGTCCGGGTCAAACCGCTGAACATGGTGAAGGTGGAATGCATCGCGCGCGGCTACCTGACGGGCTCCGGCCTGAAGGAGTACCAGCGCACCGGCACCGTATCGGGCGTGCAGCTGCCGCCGGGCCTGCGCGACGGCGACAAGCTGCCCGAACCCATCTTCACCCCGACCACGAAGGCCGATGTCGGACACGACGAACCGATCTCCTTCGACGATGTGGTGAACCAGGAGGGCAAGGAGGTCGCCGAGCAGCTGCGCGACCTGACCCTCGAGGTGTACACCCGCGGCGCCGAGCACGCCGCCGCGCGCGGGGTCATCATTGCCGATACCAAGATCGAACTCGGTTGGGACGGTGACGTTCTCACCCTCGGCGACGAGGTGCTGACCTCCGACTCCTCCCGCTTCTGGCCCGCCTCCGAATACGAGCCCGGCCACCCGCAGCCGTCCTTCGACAAGCAGTACGTCCGCGACTGGTCCACCTCGACGGGCTGGAACAAGGAGTACCCGGGCCCGGAGATCCCCGCCGAGGTCGTCGAGGTCACGCGCCAGAAGTACGCCCAGGCCTACGAACTCGTCACCGGCAACCCCTGGACCGGCTTCCAGGGCTAGCGCGACAAGATCACCGGGAAGCTGTTGCGGCATCGGCCGAGTAGGCGCCACCACAGCTTCCCACTCGTCGGCGGCCGCACCGCCCAGGCCGGTGCTATAGCGTGCGTTTTCCGGCCAGGCGGGGTTTGCTGTGGTCGTAGGTGAAGCCCTGGTTCCGGACGCGGTCGATCCGGCTTTTCAGGATCTGCCGCACTCGCCGTGCCCGCTGTACAGGTGAGCGGCGGTTCCGCGCGTGGTACGTCGTGCCGGACATTTCCGGGTTCGCTTCGGATCGCCCCGCTTTCGTGCCGGAGGGGTTCGGTGCTCCGCGCACCCTCGGTGCGCCGCGCGATGTCCCGGCGGGCCGTCAGGGATTGCGGAGGTGGGCGGCTCGGAGCATGAGGTAGTCGCGTTCGGGTTGGCTGGCGGTGCGGCGGGCGGCGGCCGTGTAGGCGGCGATGGCGGACTTGTCGTCGCCGGCCATTTCGTGGAGGTGCCCGCGGACCGCTTCGAGCCGGTGGGTGCCGGAGAGTGATTCGTCGAGGGTGGCGGCGAGGTCGAGACCGGCCTGGGGGCCGTGCACCATGGCGGTGGCCACCGCGCGGTTGAGGGTGACCATCGGGTTCGGGGCGAGCTGTTCGAGGGTGTTGTACAGCACCAGGATTCGTGCCCAGTCGGTGTCCTCCGCGCGCAGAGCCTGGGCGTGCAGGACGGCGATGGCGGCTTGGATCTGGTAGGGGCCGGTGAGGCCGCCGGGGAGGGTGGCGGTGACCAGGCGGACGCCGTCGATGATGGTGTCGCGCTGCCAGAGTCGCCGATCCTGTTCGGCCAGGGGGATGAGTTCACCGTGCGTGCCGGTGCGGGCGGCGCGGCGGGAATCGGTGAGCAGCAGCAGCGCCAGCAGACCGGTCACCTCGGCATCGTCGGGCAGGAGCCGGTGCAGGGCGCGGGCCAGCCGGATGGCCTCCGCCGCTAGATCGCCGCGCCGCAACTCCGGGCCCGTGCTGGTGTGCCCCTCGGTGAAGATCAGGTACAGCACGTGCAGCACCGCGCCTACCCGTGCTCGCCATTCACCTTGGTACACAACGGCTTCGGGTGTATCCGCGTCCGAGGGCGGTGCGAAAGGCCGTTCCAGGCCGGCGAGCCGCTTCTTGGCGCGGGTGATGCGTTGCGCCATGGTCGATTCGGGGAGCAGGAAGGCGCGGGCGATCTCGGCGGTGGTGAGCCCGCCGACAGCGCGCAGCGTGAGCGCGATGGCGGCCGCGGGGGACAGGTCGGGGTGGCAGCAGAGGAAGAACAGGGTGAGCGTGTCGTCCCGGCCGGGATCACCGAGGTCGGGTTCCGCGCCGAAGTCGCCGGGGACTTCTCGTAGCGCCGTGGCGGTTTCGCGATTGCGGCGCGCGACCTCGGCGCGCACGGTGTCGATGAGCCGGCGCTGGGCGACCTGGATGAGCCAGCCGCGCGGGTTCTCCGGGAATCCGTCGGCGGGCCATTGCGTCGCGGCCGCGAGCAGCGCCTCCTGGAGCGCGTCCTCGGCGGCGGCGAAATCGCCGTAGCGGCGCACCAGCGTGCCGAGGACCTGCGGTGCGAGCTCGCGCAGCAGGTCCTCGAGCCGGGTGTCCGGCATTACTGGTCGGCGGCGGGGGCGCTCATGACCTGGCGCACCTCGATGTATTCGCCGATGGGTTTGCCGCCGGGGCCGGGTGCGGCCGAGGCCTGGGCGGCGATGGCGTAGGCGCGGTCCGGGCTGTCGACGTCGACGATCCAGTAGCCGGCCAGGAATTCCTTGGTCTCGGGGAAGGGGCCGTCGGTGATGAGCGGCGCGGACCGGCCGTCCGAACTGACGACCCGGACCTGGCTGGGATCGGCCAGGCCCTGTGCGTCGACCAGTTCCCCGGACTTGGCGAGTTCTTCGCCGAGCGCGCGCTGGAAGTCGATGTGCGCCTGGATCTCCTCCGGCGTCCATTCGCTGATCGCGGTGTCGCAGTAGGCGGCGGGGCTGTAGGTCTTCAGCAGCATGTACTTCACGATCGGCTCCTTCGTTCGAGGATGCGCCGCGGTGGCACTCTCGTGCCTTGGTCGGAGTCTGACGCACCGATTCGACGTAGTTGCGATTCCTAGCGGGTGACGCTGGTCATAGTGGGCTCTTCGGGTCGGCGAGGCGGCCCGGGTCCACGGGTTCTCCGCTCAGGATCAGCTGTTTGATCCGGTCGGTGACATCCCAGACGTTCACGTTCATCCCGGCCAGCACCCGGTCCGAGGAGCTCAGCCAGAACGCCACGAACTCGCGCTTGCCGAGATCGCCGCGCACCACGACGCGGGCGTCCCGATGCGGCGCGACGTAGCCGGTGTACTCCATCCCCAGGTCGTATTGATCGGTGAAGAAGTACGGCAACTTGTCGTAGACGCCGGGTTTGCCGAGCATGGTGAGCGCCGCGACGGCGGGTTGATTCAGCGCGTTGGCCCAGTGCTCGACGCGGACGCGCTGCCCGAGAATCGGATGCTGCTGGTCGGCGATATCGCCGACGGCCACGATGTCCGGGTCGCTGGTGGCGAGGCTCTCGTCCACGAGGACGCCGCCGGCGGTGGACAGTCCGGCGTCGACGGCCAGTTCGATATTGGGCCGGGCTCCCACCGCCACCAGCACGGCGTCCGCCTCGATGACGGAGTCGTCGCCGAGCCGGACGCCGGTGGCGATCCCGTCGCGGGTGACGATCTCCGCGACCTTGACCCCGGTGCGCAGGTCGACGCCGTGTTCGCGGTGCAGTCCGCCGAAGACCGCGCCCATCTCGGTGCCGAGCGCGCCCTCCAGCGGTGTCTGTTGGGTCTCCAGCACGGTGACCTCGAGCCCCGCGATGCGGGCCGCCGCGGTCACTTCGAGGCCGATCCAGCCGGCGCCGATCACCACCAATCGCTGTGCGCCGCGGAACAATTCGAGCAGTGTTTCGCTGTCCTCGGCGGTGCGCAGCACATACACGTTTTCCGCGTCGGCGCCGGGGAGGGGCAGCTTGCGGGGCCGGGATCCGGTGGCGAGCGCCAGTTTGTCGTAAGGCAGGGTCGTACCGTCCGGCAGGGCAATGGTTTTGGAGGCGCGGTCGATGCCGGTGACCGTGGTGCCGAGCAGGACTTCGATGTGGTGGTCGCGGTACCACTGCGCCGTGTCCACAATGCAGTCGTCGACGGTTTTCTTGCCGAGCAGGCATTCCTTGGACAGTGGCGGCCGCTCGTAGGGCAGTCGTTCCTCCGCGCTGACGAGACTGACCGTCCCGTCGAAATCATTGGCGCGCAGGGCCTCCGCGAGCTTGGCCGCGGCCAGCCCCCCGCCTGCGATGACGAACCTGGATGTCGTGGTCATGCCGAAACCTCCTGCTTCGCGCAGTCGTGACGCCGCCGACGAGGCCGATACCCGACACTAACCCCCCGAACCGGAAATATCGGCGAGAATCCCGGTTGTTGCGCATTGCAGGACGGCCGTGCCCGGCCGCAACCGTTTGCGAAAGGACTTTCCGTGAGTGACACCAAGAAGGACCGGGTCGACTTCTGGTTCGACCCGCTGTGCCCCTGGTGCTGGATCACCTCCCGCTGGATTCTCGAGGTCGAGAAGGTCCGCGATATCGAGGCGCATTTCCACGTCATGAGCCTGTCGGTGCTCAATGAGAACCGGGAAGGGCTGCCGCCGCAGTACGAGGAGCTGCTGAAGACCGGCTGGGGTCCGGTGCGCGTCGCGATCGCGGCCGCCAAGGAGCACGGCGAGAAGGTGCTGCTGCCGCTGTACACCGCGATGGGCACCCGGCTGCACAACCGCCGCGACGAGTACACGCAGGAGGACCGCGGCGAGCGGCTGGCCGTCGTGATCCAGGAGTCGCTGGCGGAGGTGGGCCTGCCCGCCGATCTGGCCGAGGCCGCGAACAGCACCGATCTGGACGAGGCGCTGCGGGAATCGCATCACGCGGGCATGGACAAGGTCGGCCCGGATGTCGGCACCCCGACCATCCACATCAACGACTCCGCGTTCTTCGGCCCGGTGCTGTCGCGCATTCCGCGCGGGGAAGAGGCGGGCAAGGTGTGGGACGGCGCGGTCGCCCTCGCTTCGTTCCCGTACTTCTTCGAGCTCAAGCGCACCCGGACCGAAGACCCGAACTTCGACTGAGCGGTCCGGGTCGTCGATCGCGGGTCCGCGGGTTTCAGCTCGCGGGTCCGCGGTAGTCGTAGTAGGTCGTCGTCTCGCCGTATCCGCTCGGCATCGGTTGCGGATAACCCCCGTACGGCGGGGCGCCGGCCGGCGGTTGCGGCGCTGCCGGCCGCAGGAACATGCGGCCGTGCCGGCTGCGGTCGCGCAGCGCCGACATGCGCCAGGTGAGCACCGGGTGGGTGGCCGTGGCGTTGACCAGCCAGACGAAGAAGCCCTTCTCCCGGGGTGCGCGGTCGGCCATTTCGTGGAAGCCGACCAGCGAGTTCAGGTACTTGCCACCCGCAAGTGTCTGCATGGCGGTGGGTGCGCCGTTGGGCCGGTTGCAGAAGCCGTGATTGTCGGCGGTGTACTCCTGGGCGCGGATCAGCGTATTGCCGAGGATGGGCAGGAACGGCACCAGGAACATGCCGAGCTGCCGCCAATAGGAGACGTGCCCGGCCGCGATGTGCCCGACCTCGTGGCCGATGATGAAGGCGAGCGCGTCGGGTTGGCGTGCGGCGCCGCCGATTTCGAACAGGTCCGCGTACACCACCACGAACCGGCGGTAGCCGTGCCCGGAGGCGAAGGCATTGATCTGCCCGTTGCCCAGCAGCACGTACGCGTCGGGCACCTTCTTCATGCCGTAGCGGGTGGCGGCTTCCTGGACCATGCGGTAGCCCTCGGGAAACTGGGTGGGTGACATCTTCACCCCGTTGACGCGCATGGTGGCGTAGGTGCTGCCGCGGCCGATCCACACCAGCAGTGGTGCGCCCAGGAACAGGCCTACGTACTGGTTGATCTCGCCGAGCGCCACCATGAGGATGGCGAGCAGGTAACCGAGCACGGTGAGCGTCACCACGATCACCAGCATCGGGATCTCCCAGCTGTGCCGTGCGGGCCTGCCGTAGGGCGAGAGTCCCCGGGTCTGTTGCACGACCGGTGGCGGCGGTGGCGAATACGGTTGCTGCGGAGCCCATCCCGGCGGGCCGACCTGCGGATTCCAGCCGGTCATCCCCGTGACCGGATTCCAGGCGGGCGGCTCGCCGTACTGCTGCCCATATTGATTGCCTGAGGTTTGCCCCCCGTAGGCGTTCGGCGGTGGAGCTTGATCGTCGGACGTCATGGCGGCCACTTTATTCAGTTCTGACAGAATCGCACCATGCGCGTATACCTGGGTGCCGACCATGCCGGCTTCGAACTGAAGAACACTGTTAAGGCCCACCTGGAGGGCCAGGGCCACGAGGTCGTCGACTGCGGCGCACTGGAGTACGACGCCCAGGACGACTACCCGGCCTTCTGCATCGAGGCCGCCCGCCGCACCGTCGCCGACCCGGGTTCGCTGGGCTTCGTCTTCGGTGGTTCCGGCAATGGTGAGCAGATCGCCGCCAACAAGGTGCCCGGCGCCCGCTGCGCCCTCGGCTGGAGCGTGGAGACCGCGCAGCTCGCCCGGCAGCACAACAACGCGCAGCTGCTCGGCATCGGCGGCCGCATGCACACTCCCGATGACGCGCTCGCGATCGTGGACGCCTTCGTCACCACCCCGTGGTCGAACGAGGAGCGCCACCAGCGCCGCATCGACATCCTCGCCGAGTACGAGAAGACCGGCATCCCGCCGGCCCTCCCCAACTGACCTGTGCCGGAAGGCCATACGCTGCACCGCCTGGCGAAACAGCACCACAAGCGTTTCGCCGGCGGTCAGGTCCGAGTCTCCAGCCCGCAGGGCCGCTTCGCCGACGACGCGGCCCTGATCGACGGGCAGACCCTGCTGCGCGCCGACGCCTGGGGCAAACACCTGCTGCACCACTACGATTCGGGTGTCGTCCTGCACGTCCACCTGGGCCTGTACGGCAAATTCACCGAATCCCCGCTGCCCCTGGGCGAACCGGTGGGCGAGGTGCGCATGCGCCTGATCGGTGCGGGCCGCTCCGATGAGTTCTACGGCATCGACCTGCGCGGCCCCGCCGCCTGCGAGGTGCTCCTCGAACCCGAAGTCGACGCTCTCACAGCCCGTCTGGGTCCCGATCCACTGCGCCGCGACGCCGACCCGGACAAGGCCTGGGATCGCATCCACCGTTCCCAGCGCCCGATCGGCGCCCTGCTCATGGATCAGAAGGTCCTGGCCGGCGTGGGAAACGTGTACCGAGCGGAAATCCTTTTCCGCCACGGCATCTCGCCGCATCGCCCCGGAAAATCGTTGAGCCGCACCGAATGGGACGCCATGTGGGCGGACCTGATCGAGCTCATGAAGGTCGGCGTCCGCCGCGGCAAGATGCATGTGGTGCGCCGCGAACACGATCACGGCGCCCCGTCCTACGCCGCCGACCGCCCCCGCACCTATGTGTACCGCCGCGTCGGGGAACCCTGCCGCTTGTGCGGCGCCACCGTCCTCCACACCGTGATGGATGCCCGGAACCTGTTCTGGTGCCCCGACTGTCAGGCGCGTTGAAACAACCCCGCTGAAACACCCAGGGCGGCGGATGACGTGATCGTCATTCGCCGCCCTGCGGGGTACCGGAGGTCAGTAGTCGATGCGGTCGGTCTTGGCCAGCCAGGCATCGAACGGTGCGGTGCGGTTCGGCAGGTCCAGGTGCTCGATCGTGGTCGGCCAGACTTCGTCGGGCTTCTTCTCGAACAGTTCGTAGAACTTGCGGTCGTCGAAACCGGCTACCGCGGCGTCGTGGCGATCGGCGGCGAAGACGATGCGGTCGACGCGGGCCCACAGGGCCGAGGACAGGCACATCGGGCACGGTTCGCACGAGGTGATCAGGATGCAGCCCTCGAGCGAGAAGGTGCCGAGCTGCTGACAGGCGTCGCGCATGGCGTTCACTTCGGCGTGGGCCGTGGGGTCCAGGTTCGTGGTGACCTTGTTGTGGGCGATCGCGACGATCTCGCCGTCCTTGGCGACCAGCGCCCCGAAGGGACCGCCGCCATTCGCCACATTGTCGGTGGCAAATTTGATCGCCTCGTCCAGCCAGGCGCGTTCCAGCTCCTGAAGGCTTGTTTCTTGGGCGTGTGCGGTCACGGTCACTCCTTGATCCCTTACTACGTGTGTGATGAATTACACCGAAAACCGGAGGCCGCTATCTAGGGCGGTAAGCATGAAAACGTTCGCGGGCGGAGACCGGGTTTTCGTAGACACTCACAAAGGCGGTAACAACCTCGGCCGAAGCCCGTAACAAGATCAGCGCAGCGCACCGGGTGCGCGGACGTTTCCGGGAGCCGTTCCGTTTGTGCGATGAACCTATTCGCTCACGGGTCCCCGATCGGTTTGTCATAGGTTCATGCAAACTATGCCTGGCCTGCGTACATCGGCTTGACCGCGGGGTCCGCCGCGACGTAGTTTCGAGGTCACCGACTTGTGAGCTGTTGGAAGGAGGCGACGTCGGATGTCGATTATTTCCGACCTGCGTCACCTCGCTCACCGGTCTGCGTGGGTTCCGGGTCGTGTCGCGCACGGCTGCTGAGTAGCCCCTTCTCGGTTCTTTCCGATCTCTTTCACCGCTTCCGGCACGTCGCTGCGTGCTGCCTGCGCTCCGGGTACCCGGGCTGCGCCACCGAAAAAAGAAAGCACTCGAAATGTCGATCAGGTTCACGACCGCGCACCGAAATGAGGATGTGCCATGGTAGACGCGCGGATTACGGTCAATGGGAAGGTCCAACCGCTCTCCCCGGCCGCACCCCACACGACGGTCCTGGACTTCCTGCGTGATCGTGGCCTGACCGGGAGCAAGGAAGGCTGCGCCGAGGGCGAATGCGGCGCCTGCTCGGTGCTGGTGGCGCGGCCCGGCGTGAACCGGCCCACCGACTGGGTGGCGGTCAATGCCTGCCTGGTGCCGGCGGCCGCGCTCGACGGTCAGGAGATCGTCACCGCCGAGGGTCTCGGCAATCTCGACGCCACGGGCGTGCCCACCGAGCTGCACCCGGTGCAGCAGGAGATGGCGGTGCGCGGTGGTTCGCAATGTGGTTACTGCACACCGGGATTCATTTGCAGCATGGCTTCCGAGTACTACCGTCCCGGGCGCTGCGGTGCCGCGCCGGCTGCGGAGGCCGAGGTCGAGGCGCACGGTCACGAGGATGATCATGAGCACGGCCCGAACGGGTTCGACCTGCACTCGCTGAGCGGAAACCTGTGCCGCTGTACGGGATACCGCCCGATCCGGGACGCCGCGTTCGCGCTCGGTGCGCCGAGCGAGGAGGATCCGCTGGCGCAGCGTCGTGACGAGCCCGCGCCCGCGCCGGTCGCCACCGAGTACTCCCGGGACGATCGCACCTTCCGGCGTCCGGAAACCCTGGCCGAAGCGGTGCAGCTGCTCCGCGACGTGCCCGGTGCGGTGCTGGTCGCCGGCTCCACCGACTGGGGTGTGGAAGTGAATATCCGTGCCCGGCGGGCGGATTACGTCATCGCCATCGATCGGCTCCCCGAATTGCGTTCGCTGCGGGTCGAGTCCGACTACATCGAGGTCGGGGCAGCCGTGCCGCTGACCGAGATCGAGCGCCGCCTCGACGGCAGTGTGCCGCTGCTGGCGCAGCTGTTCCCGCAGTTCGCATCCCGGCTGATTCGTAACAACGCCACCTTCGGCGGCAACCTGGGTACCGGTTCGCCGATCGGTGACAGCCCGCCGGCGCTGCTCGCGCTGGGTGCGTCGGTGGTGCTCGCCTCCGCCGACGGTGAGCGGGTCGTCGAGCTGGCCGACTACTTCACCGGTTACCGGCAGAGTGTGCGGCGCGCGGACGAGCTGATCCAGGCCGTGCGCATTCCGCTGCCGCTGGCCCCGGTGACCGCGTTCCACAAGATCGCCAAGCGCCGCTTCGACGATATTTCCAGTGTGGCAGTCGCTTTCGCGCTGGATATCGAGGACGGCCTCGTCCGGTCCGCGCGGATCGGTCTGGGTGGTGTGGCCGCCACCCCGATCCGCGCCCGCGACACCGAGGCCGCGCTGGTCGGTAAGGCCTGGTCGGCCGAGGTCGTCGAGGCTGCCGCCGCGGTGCTGCAGTCCGAGGGCACGCCGATGAGCGATCACCGGGCCAGCGCCGCGTACCGCGCCGCGATGCTCGGTCAGAGCCTGAAGAAGCTGTACGCGCAAACCACCGAGGCGGTGCTGTCATGAGCGAGCTTGCGAGCGAATCGAAAACACAGCGTCCCTGGCTCTTGACGGAGCCGAGCTTCAGCGAGGTGGAGTCATGAGCCATCTGTCCGAACGCCCCGAGAAGCCGGTAGTCGGCGTACCGATGCCGCACGAGAGTGCGTCCCTGCATGTCACGGGGACCGCGCTCTACACCGACGACCTGGTGTATCGCACCAAGGATGTGCTGCACGCCTTCCCGGTGCAGGTCATGAAGGCGCACGGCCGGGTCGTCGAATTGCGCACCGAGGCCGCGCTCGCCGTGCCCGGCGTGGTGCGGGTACTCACCATCAAGGACGTGCCCGGCGTCAACGACGCGGGCATGAAGCACGACGAGCCGCTGTTCCCCGAAGAGATCATGTTCCACGGCCACGCGGTGGCGTGGGTGCTGGGCGACACCCTGGAAGCGGCCCGGCAGGGTGCGGCGGCCGTCGAGGTGGAGCTCGAGGAACTGCCCTCGACGATCACGGTGCGCGAGGCGATCGAGGCCGAGAGCTTCCACGGCGCCCGGCCCACCATGATCCGCGGCGATATCGAAGCGGGTTTCGCCAACTCCGCGCACATCTTCACCGGCGAGTTCGAGTTCAAGGGCCAGGAGCACTTCTACCTCGAAACCCATTGCGCGCTGGCGCAGGTCGACGAGGCCGGGCAGGTGTTCATCCAGAGCAGCACCCAGCATCCCTCCGAGACCCAGGAAATCGTCGCGCACGTGCTCGGTTTGCACAGTCACGAAGTGACCGTGCAGTGCCTGCGCATGGGCGGCGGTTTCGGCGGTAAGGAAATGCAGCCGCACGGGTTCGCGGCCATCGCCGCGCTCGGCGCCAAGCTGACGGGCCGGCCGGTGCGGTTGCGGCTCAACCGGACTCAGGACCTGACCATGTCCGGGAAGCGGCACGGCTTCCACTCCAGCTGGAAGATCGGCTTCGACGCCGACGGCAGGATCCAGGCGCTGGACGCCACTTTGACCGCGGACGGCGGCTGGAGCCTGGACCTGTCCGAGCCGGTACTGGCTCGCGCGCTGTGCCACATCGACAACACCTACTGGATTCCCAACGCGCACGTGGCGGGACGCATCGCCAAGTGCAATACGGTGTCCAACACCGCGTTCCGTGGTTTCGGCGGCCCGCAGGGCATGATCGTGATCGAGGACATCATGGGCCGGTGCGCGCCCCTGCTGGGCCTGGATCCGGCCGAGCTGCGGGAACGCAACTTCTACGCGCCGAACCAGTCCACCCCGTACGGGCAGCCGGTCGAGCAGACCGACCGGATCGGCAAGATCTGGCATCAGGTGCAGGACGACGCCGACTGGGCCGAACGGCAGCGCGAGATCGCCTCCTTCAATGCCGTGCACCCGAACACCAAGCGCGCCTTGGCGATCACCAATATCAAGTTCGGTATCTCGTTCAACCTCACCGCCTTCAACCAGGGCGGTTCACTGGTGCTGATCTACAAGGACGGTTCCGTCCTGATCAACCACGGCGGCACCGAAATGGGTCAGGGCCTGCACACCAAGATGATGCAGGTCGCCGCCACCACCCTCGGTATCCCGCTGCACAAGGTGCGGCTGGCGCCGACGCGAACCGACAAGGTGCCCAACACTTCCGCCACCGCGGCCAGCTCCGGCGCGGACCTGAACGGTGGCGCGATCAAGAACGCGTGCGAGCAGTTGCGCAAGCGGCTGGTCCAGGTCGCGGCGACGCAGCTGGGCGGGAGCGCCTCGGATGTGCGCATCGTCGAGGGTGTCGCCCGGGTGCTGGGCAGTGACAAGGAACTGGACTGGGACACCCTGGTGCACACCGCGTACATGCAGCGGGTGCAGTTGTCGGCCTCCGGCTACTACCGGACCGAGGGCCTGCACTGGGATGCCAAGGGCTTCCAGGGCTCACCGTTCAAGTACTTCGCGTACGGCGCCGCGGCCACCGAGGTCGAGGTCGACGGCTTCACCGGCGGCTACAAGATCCGGCGCGTGGACATCGTGCACGATGTCGGCGACAGCCTCTCGCCGCTGATCGACATCGGTCAGGTCGAGGGCGGATTCGTGCAGGGCGCGGGCTGGCTCACGCTGGAGGATCTGCGCTGGGACACCAGCGACGGCCCCAACCGCGGCCGGTTCCTGACCCAGGCGGCCAGCACCTACAAGCTGCCCAGCTTCTCGGAGATGCCCGCCGAATTCAATGTCACGCTGCTGCAGGACGCCACCGAAGAGGGCGCGGTCTACGGCTCCAAGGCCGTCGGCGAACCGCCGCTGATGCTGGCCTTCTCGGTGCGTGAGGCGCTGCGGCAGGCCGCCGCCGCGTTCGGGCCGAGCGGGGTCAGTGTGGATCTGGGTTCGCCCGCGACACCGGAAGCGGTGTACTGGGCGATCCAGGAAGCCCGCAAGGGCGACGCTGCTTCGAACGGTCACACCCTGCATGCCACCAACCGTCACGCCCGCAACGGCAACGGCCACAACGGAAATGGCAATGGCAGCAACGGCAATGGCAAGAATGGTAATGGTACGAACGGGCACGCCGGCAACGGCAAGGACCGGACCGACGCAAGCACCTTGAGCCGTGTCTGACATGACGTGGGTGGCCGCGGTCTCGCGGTTACGAGCACGCCGGGAACCCGGCGTGCTGGTGACCGTCGCGACCGTACGCGGCCACGCACCCCGTAAGGCCGGCGCCAAACTCGTTGTGGGGCAGACCGAGACCTGGGGCTCGATCGGCGGCGGCAATATCGAGGCCGTCGCCATCGATCGGGCGCGCGAACTGATCGGCCAGGCCGATCCGGAGACCGAACTCATGGAGTTCGCGCTCAATGACAAGGTCACCAACCGGCACGGCGTGCAGTGCTGCGGCGGCGCGGTCACCGTGCTGCTGGAACCGCTGCCGGTGGTGCCCGCGGTGGCCTTGTTCGGGGTCGGGCACGTCGGGCTGGAACTGGCCCGAATCCTGGCCCGCCACAACCTCGATCTGCATCTCATCGACACCCGCCCCGAGCAGCTCACCGAGGAACGGCTCGGCGTGCTCGCGGATTCGGTGGCGCAGCTCCACGTGCATCACACACTGCTGCTGCCGGAAGAAGTGCTGGCGGAGTTGCCGCGCGGCACCCATGTGCTGATCATGACGCACGATCACGCCGAGGACGCCGCGCTCTGCGATACCGCCTTGCGCACAGCCGATCTCGGCTCGATCGGCCTGATCGGCTCGGCGGCCAAATGGTCGCGGTTCCGGCAGCGCCTGGCGAACGAGGGCGGGCACGACGCCGCCACCATCGATCGGATCAAGACCCCGATCGGACTGCCGGAGATCACCGGCAAGGAACCCGCAACCATCGCCGTGAGCGTGGCGGCGGACCTGCTGCTGACCTTCGAACGGGAACGGCAGCAAGCGGTTCCGGCGGTGGCTCCCGCGGTCACCATACTCTCCGCCAGCTGACAGCCGTAACTCCGATAGCCCTGAATGCCCCTGAGGCGCCGCACTGATCAGTGCGGCGCTCAATGCTGTCCGGAGGGTCTCCGGCCGGTCTGTCAGCCCGTGAGACCCACGCGAGAACGCAGCCGGAGCAATTGCCAGAGCCCGACCGCGAGCAGGGCCGCGGTGGCGATGATGTACACGTCACCCAGCGCGTGCTCCCACCAGGACCAGTGCAGCTCGCGATGGTCGCCATTGGGCACCAGGCCCGGTCCGATCAGGAACACCGCGGCGAACGCGGCGATGGCGATCACGGGACCGCGCCCGGGATGGGTGGTCGCCCACGCGATCGCGGTCACCAGTGCGGGCGCCACCCACACCCAGTGGTGCGTCCACGACACCGGCGAAATCAGCAGCAGCACTGCCGCGTTCACGAGCAGCGCCGTGACCGACAGGATGGTGACCGGCGGCGTGACGGCGCCGGCGAGCGCGGCGGTCTTTCGTTCGAGGGTGACCAAGTGATGCATCAGCACCGCGCCGGCGCAGCCGAAGACCAGGCCGACCCCGAGCCAGACCATCGTGGTCGCGGAATGCGGTACGCCGAGCCGGAACACCATGCCCTTGATGGACTGGTTACCGACATAGTCGGGCGAGCCGATGCGGTTGGTGTCGATCACGGCGTGGAACCAGTAGTCGCGCGATTCCCGTGGGAACACCAGGAATCCGGCCGCCACCACCGCCGCCGCGGTCGCCGCCGAGGTGGCCGCGGCCTTCCAGTCCTTGCGGATGAGGAAGTACAGCACGAAGGCCGCCGGGGTCAGTTTGGTGACCGCCGCGAGGCCGATGAGCACGCCGCGCGGCCAGCGCGGCTTCACGGTCAGGCAGTCGAGGGCGACCGCGGCCATCAGGACCAGATTGATCTGCCCGAACCACAGTGTGGTCCGGACGGGTTCGATGGCGAGCATGGCGACCACCGTGGTGGTGGTCAGCGTCACCCGGGTGCGCAGTTCCAGGTCCGGCCGGACGCGGGACAGCACCAGCCCGATCGTCACCGCCAGACAGCCCAGCGAGGTCGCCGTCACCATGAACTCCGCCAGCCACAGCGGCACCACCGCCAGCGGGATCATCAGCACCGCCGCCGACGGCGGATAGGTGAACGGCAGATCGGTGTGATTCGCCACCCGCAGCGTCGGCCCGTAGAGCGTTTCGTGGTGCAGCCAGGCTCGGGTGTCGACCCGATAGACCTGCAGGTCGAGGAAGCCGTGCAGCGCCGAGAAGATCGCCGTGAACGCCACCGCGAGCAGAATTCCGAGCACAATCGGGATGCGGGGAAGGTATCGCTTTTCGTCTGTTTTCGTCTTGCGCAGCAAGCTTCGCTGCCCCGCCCGGATCGTGATCATCGAGACAGACACTAACCTTTCTGCCTTGCCCGAGAGTAGTCCGGATTGCGTTGGGGGAGTGGCCTGTCGATGACAGGCCGGGTGTCGGTTGTCGCGTCCCGGCCACCCCAGTGCGCCAACCGGCCTCCCGGCGTGGCGAACCAGGTTGTGTAGAAGACGAATACGACCGCCGCCGGCGCTCCCAGCACCGCGAATCCGGCGAGCACCGGGTACTCCGACATGGTGACCGGCAGGAAGCGGTAGGACAGCAGCAGCCCCGAGAACACCAGGACGCCCAGCGACACGATCCGCACCCGGTAGAGGTCCCAGCCCCGATCCGGGTCACGCAGCGCCGATTCCACCGTCAGGCACAGCACTATGCCGGCCACCAGGTCGCAGCCGTAGTGGTAGCCGAAGCCCAGCGTCGCCAGCAGCGTGCACACGAACCAGAACGCGCCCGCCCAGCGCAGCCACCGCGGCCCGATCCGGGAGTGGATGAACAGTGAGGTCGCCCAGGCGGCGTGCATCGACGGCATGCAGTTGCGGGCGGTCTCCGAATCGAACAGCATCGGCTCCGGATTCGCCGTCAAGGCGGGTAGCACGTGCGGCCAGTCGCCGATCTGCAATCCGTGTCCCAGCGGGCCGTAGGCGAAGACCGGGCCGACCACGGGGAACAGCACGTAGCCGAGCGGGCCGATCACGCCGAGCACGAGGAAGGTGCGCAACAGGCTGTGCCGCGGCCACGGAGTGGTGGTCACATTGCGCAGTTGCCAGACCGCGACCACCATCGCCGCGACCGGTAGCTGGACGTAAACCACATGCAGGATGTGTGAGGGGATCGGGCCGACCGCATCGAGCAATCGGCCGACGAGCCAGGCCGGTTCGCCCAACGCGTGGTCGGCGAGCTGGACATATTGGTCGAGTACGCGTGGCCCGGCAATGATGCTGACCAGTAGCCAGGTGTCGGCGAGCTTCGAAGCCATGATCAACAGGACGCCGAATGCGATGGCATGCAAGGCCGTTCGCCGCCGCTGCCCCCGCCAGCGGAAGGCCACCACGGTCAAGGCGGTGAGAGCCAGCGTCGGCCCGGTGCCGATGGACACATGCCAGCCGCACAACGCCTGTAGCCCCAGGGTCAGCAGATCGAGCACGGCCGCCGCGCTCAGGCTGACGATGCGGGCGCGCATCGGGACGCCGATGCAGGCCAGCCCCAGCCCCGCCCAGGACACGGCCGCCGATTGCGGGTTCGCCAGATAGTCGTCGAGGAGGCTGCGCAGCGGTCCGATGACGCCGTGCCAGCTGGCCCACGCCTGCGCGATCGCGAGCAGCACCACGGCCCCGAGCACTCCCGCGGCCGGTAGCGCACGCGAAACGGTCCCGCCGCCGGACAACGACGAGCCGGAAACGTTCATCTCGTGGTCGACCAGCACTGTAAATCGATAACACAAGATAAACGGAGGCACAACTTCCGGTTACCGTTTGGTGTGTCGAGTATCACTCACGCAAACGGCGGGGAAACCCCGGTGAAACAGAACGGCCCGGAGCTGAGCTCCGGGCCGTTGCGGTCTGTGCGCCCGAATCGGTTCGGGCCGTGGGTGGCTGGGGATTTCTCGGCGAATGATGGTCGGGGTGACAGGATTTGAACCTGCGACCCTCCGCTCCCAAAGCGGATGCGCTACCAAGCTGCGCTACACCCCGTTACGCGTCCGGTTGCCCGGCCGCTCCCCGTAGAACGGGAAGAGAGCGGGCGACGGGAATCGAACCCGCACCATCAGCTTGGAAGGCTGAGGTTCTACCATTGAACTACGCCCGCAGTCACCGCATCGGCCGGTCGGGAGTGCCGATCAGCGGATGTGTTGTGCGTTGAGCACTGTACCGAACCTCACTCGTGTAATGCCAATCCGGACTTGTTCGTGCACGTCGGAGCCGGTCGGGTGAGTTCTCCGGCGAGTCGCGGAAAACATGCCGAAATAGGGTGTAACACCGCCGTCACCTCAGCGATCTCACCTTCGTCGCCATTCGCGAGACAACGGGAACCTGTTCTGAATCAGGGGTTTTCGAAGTCGGGTGGCTTGCTAGGATCCTTTTTGTCCGGACGGGGGTATCTGGAAAGGGGGCGGTGAGCATGCACCAGAGGTGTGGGCGACCGCGAAGTAGTGAGTTCGATCCGAAGGGCGTGACCGGCGAAGCGGCCGGTCCGAGCATTTCGTACGCAGGGTGAGCCGCATGCCCATCCGACTCGACACTCGAACCACCGCGATCGTCGCGGCCACCATTCGAGAATGGGTGCGGGCAGTGCACCCCGGCGCGGGTTCCGGCGCCGAACCTGCCATACCGCTACAGGAACTGGAACGAGTCTTCGCGCAGATCATCGATGAGCTGCTGGAACTGGCGGGCTGCGAGCCCTTTCCGGTCCCGGCGGCCCGCACCATCGGGCATCGGCTGGCCGAAGCGCCGTTCGACCGGACCCGCATGCTCGCGCCCGCCAGCCGCGCGCTGCTCGGGCTCGCGCCCGGCGAACCCGGTTCGCTGATCGCCACCCGCTGGCCGTTCATAGCCAGCCAGGCCATCGACAGCTATGCCGAGGCGCTGCAACAGCGGGCGCTGATCCAGCAGGAACGCAGTCTCACCGAGAAGGTGTCGGTGCGGGTGCAGGAGATCGCGGCGCTGCAGACGCGATTGCGGCACGAGGCCACCCACGACGCGCTCACCGACCTGGCCAACCGGTCGCTGTTGCAGGAACGGGTGCGGATGATGGCCACCGATCCGGCGCGCGGCGTCGGATTGCTGCTCATCGACCTCGACGATTTCAAGGCCATCAACGACGGGTACGGGCACACCGTCGGCGACGAGGTGCTGGTCACCATCGCCCAGCGGCTGCGCGCGGTGTGCCCGCCGGAGACGGTGATCGGGCGTTACGGCGGCGACGAATTCGTGGTCGCCCTGCCCGCGCGCCGGAACAGTCTCGGTGAGCTGGCCATGCGGGTGCTGGCGGCCCTGTGCGAGCCGGTGCCCACGGCCTCCGGGCCGGTGCCGGCCTCGGCGTCGGTCGGCACGTCCTTCTGCCCGCCGGGCCGGGAGTGTGATTTCTCCGATCTGCTGCGCAGCGCCGATCGGGCCATGTATTCGGCGAAAACCGCCGGCAAACGAGGGTTCGCGGTCTCGGAACTGGATGCTGAGGAGGCAGATCCAGCTGGGCCGCGTTCCCGCTACGCGGCCGTGGCCGGCTGATCGGGCAACGCGAGCGCTCAGCGCGTAGCAAAGGGCAGGCAAATACTGCCGCGTAGGGTGGATGGCGTGACTACGGTAGTCGTGCTGCTCATTGTGATGGTGCTCGTCCTGCTGGGAGTGCTCGCGGTCAACCGCGCCCAACGCTCCCGGGCCGGCAATCAACTCGCCGACGCGAAAGCCGATGCGCGCCGGGTCATCGAACGGCTGGGCGGTCAGGTCTACAACCTCACCGGCACCGACGATGCCTCGAAGCAGGCGCTGGCCGACGCGGGGGAGCGGTTCAATGCCGCCGGCTCGCAGATCGAACAGGCCACCACGGCCGCGCAGGCCCGGCTCGCGAAAGAGACCGCGCTGGAAGGGCTCTACTACGTGAGCGCCGCGCGGACCGCCATGGGCATGGATCCCGGCCCGGCCGTCCCGGAGCTCGACGGGCAGCGCAGCGCGGGCCGCGTGACCGAAGACCGGTCGATCGACTACGACGGCCGCCGGATCGAGGCCTCGCCCGATCCCTCCCCCGCCACACCCAACTACTACCCCGGCGGCCGGGTCGCCGGTCGGCCCGTCCCCGCCGGTTGGTACTCCGAGCCGTGGTGGAAGACCGCCCTTGTCGCCGGCGCCTGGGGCGTCGGCTCGGCCCTGCTCTTCAACTCCCTCTTCAGCGGCATGTCCGGCGTCGGCTACGACGCCGCCGGCTTCGAAAGCGGTTACGGCGACGGCTATCAGGACGGCCTCGCCGCCGCCGACGGTGGCTTCGGCGGCGACCAAGGCGGATTCGACCAGGGCGGCTACGACCCGGGCTACCAGGACGCCGGCTACGACCCCGGATACGACATGGGCGGCAGCGACTTCGGCGATTTCGGTGGCGGCGGCTTCGACGGCGACTTCTGACCTCACACACCGATTTCTGACTGCACATACCGACTTCTGATCCCTTGCACCGGCTTCCGGCCGTTGCGAGGAACGCTGCGCCCGTCCCTCCCCCCTTCGGAGGGACGGGCGCAGCTGTCAGTGCAGGAACCTCATCGCCTGCTCGACCACGCGGCCGGGATCCTCGGTGGCGGGGAAGTGGCCGACATTCTCGAGCACACACACCTGGAGATCGGTTGCGTAATCGCCGAATTCGGTCATAGCGGTGATCGGGAACAGTGGGTCGCGATCACCGGCCAGCACCAGCGTCGGCACCCGCAGTCGCTGCCAGCGGAACCGGCCCGCCAGCAGGAGCGGGATCTCGTGCGTGACGAGATTGCGGTAGTAGGCGACCGTGGCCCGCACGCGGGCGGGTTCCTCGAACTGCGCGAGGAAGATGCGCCGGTCCTCCTCGGTCATCGTGTCCGAACGGTGAATCCAGTGGCGCAGTGCCCAATCCGGCGTCGCATGCGCCGCGACGTGCGAGCCCACCACCGGGGCGGCATTGGCCGCGATGTGCCACAGCCGGGTCGCGCCGGCGAGCACGTCCGGTGTCGGACCCAGGAACGGGCTCGCCGTATTCACCGCGATGTATCGCTGCAACCGGTCCGGAAAGCTCAGGGCCAGTAGATATCCCACCAGCCCGCCCCAATCGTGGCCGATGGCCTGGAATCGGCCGACGCCCAGCCGATCGAGCAGTCCGATGACGTCGCCGGCCATGACGCCGGGCCGGTAGCCGTCGATCGGCGCCTCGGACCAGCCGAGACCGCGCAGATCGGGGCAGATGACGCGGTACCGGGTTGCCAGGGGCCCGATGACATGTCGCCACTGCCACCAGTGCTGCGGCCATCCGTGCAAGAGCACGAGCGGCTCGCCCTGCCCGGCCAGCGCCACATGCGTGCGCAGTCCGGCGACATCTACGAAGCGATGCTCGATGCCCTCGATTACCGGCATTGCCCGCCTTCCCGCGTTGCCGTTCTCCGGCCACCTGCCGGCCGGCTCACGGCTGCGCCGGTCGCTGATTCCCGGCAGTGTGCGGGTCATCGGGATTCCGCTGCGGGAGTGGGGCTTTCGGCGGCGGAGCCGGAGTCGTCGGTGGTGTTGTGGAGGAAGGTGGCGATGGTGGTCGACAGGAGGGCGGGCTGGTCTTCGGGGGAGTAGGTGCGGGCGCCGGGGATGAGTTCGAGGCGGGCGTCGGGGAAGTCGGCGGCGAGGCGGTCGGCCCAGCGGCGGGTGAAGAAGCGGTCGTCGGCGGACCAGGCCAGGAGGACGGGACGCGGGAAGGTGGCGAAAGAGCGTGCGGCGGTGAGGGTGTGCTTCTTGTCGATGCCGCGGAGGACGCGGCGGAGGTCGGCGCGGATGTCCCGGGACCGGTCGACGGGGCGGGTGTAGGAGTCGCTGGCGGCGGGGTCGATGGGTTCGCGGCTGAGCCAGCCGTAGGCGTTCGGCAGGCGGCGGATCAGGTTCGAGCGCATGCCGATGCCGATCAGTGCCATGCCGCCGGGCAGTCGCGGCAGCAGCGACAGGTAGCGGTAGGCGGGTGGCGGGAAGTTCTCGTAGGCGTCGCAGGAGGTGAGGATCAGGCGTTGGATGAGGTCGGGGCGGGCGGCCAGGACGAGCTGGCTGATGGCGCCGCCGCTGTCGTTGCCGACCAGGGTGACCGGGCCGAGGTCCAGGGCCTCCAGGACGCCGATGACCAGCCCGGCGAGACCGGGCGGGGTGAGGTCGTCGGCGCCGGGTAGCGGGCGGGTGTGCGAGCCGAGGGGCAGATCGATTGCCACGCAGTGGAATTCGCGGGCCAGCGGTGGGATCACGCCGCGCCACAGGTTGGCGTTGGACAGTACTCCGTGCAGGAAGACGACGGGTTCGCCGGCGCCGCTGTGGAATACGTCGATGGCGCCCTCCGGCAGGGCGACGGCCCGCCGGGCGCCGAGGGCGGTGTCGCGCCAGGTGGCGCGGGTGTCGAGGGTGTGGTCCGTCATCTGAGAACTCCCCTTGGTCAGTGACAGTGAGCGAGGGCTCCAAACTAACAAACAGGCTGCCTGTTTTTCAATGGCTAGCGATAACATGCCTGGAAAAGGCGCAGAAAGGTGACGATGGCCAAGCAAGCCGAACGCTCCGAATCGACCCGCGCGGGCCTGGTCGCGGCCGCCCGCGAACTGTTCGCCGAACGCGGGTACGCGGCCGTCGGCACCCCCGAGATCGTGGACCGCGCCGGCAGCTCACGCGGCGCGATGTACCACCAGTTCAAGGACAAGCAGGATCTCTTCCGCGCCGTCTATGAACAGGTCCAGCAGGAGATCATGGCCCAGATCGGCGAGTCGATGGCCGAGGTCGATCGCACCGATCCGGCGGCCGCGCTGAAGTCCGGCCTGCACACCTTTCTGCTCTCCTGCACCGATCCCGAACGCATTCGCATCTCGCTCATCGACGCCCCGGCCGTCCTCGGCTGGCAGGAATGGCGGGCCCTGGACGAGCAGTACGGGCTCGGCCTGGTCATCGCCGGCCTCGAACAGGGCATCGGGACCGGCGTGCTGCGCTCGGATCTCGCCATCCGGCCGGTGGCGCTGATGATCCTGTCCGCGCTCGGCGAGGCCGCGCTGTTCATCGCCGGCGCCGCCGACCCCGAAACCGCCCGCGCCGAGACCGAACCCGCCATCTTCGCCCTGCTCGACGGCCTGCGGGCCGGATGAATCCGCCAAGGCTCCGCGAAACATCTTGGCTGGGGCCAGAATCGAGGGCGTGACGGACCTGGTGTTGAGCGCGGAACGGAGATCGTGGCTGGCCGAGCTGCTCGGGGACGAGACGCGGTTACGGACCGAGTACCCGCGCGTGGCCGAATATCTGGAGACCGCGGGCATGCTGCCGGGCAGCGGCGACGAGCGCGCCGACGCCGCCTTCGATCTGCGGATGGTGCACTATCTGACCGGCGGCGAATCGGAGACCGGGAATCCGTACTGGGACATCGTGGGGCCCTCCGTGTTCGAGCACGAGGGATGCCGGGTCGTCAATGGCGGCCGGGTGAAGGGGAGTGCGCGGCTGGGGTTCGCGCAGACGATCCTGCAGGCCGCCTACGCCTACGCGATTCCGTCACCGGAGACGCTCGGCTGGGTGTCGGGATTCTGCGCCGGCCGGCCGCTGGTGGAACTCGGTGCGGGGCGCGGTTATTGGGCCGCGCAGCTGGCCCGCGCGGGCGTGCGGGTGGACGCGTACGATTTCGAGCCGCCGGATGCCGCCGAGAATGTGTCGTTCCCGGCCGCGCAGGGCCAACCGGACGTCTGGTATCCGGTGGATGATCTCGCGGGCTTCACGGAAAGATCGCGCGCCGGTGCGGATTACGTGCTGCTGCTGTGCTGGCCGCCGGGCTGGGGAAGCACCATGGCCTCCGGCTCGCTGGCGGAGTTCGCGGGGGCGGGCGGGGAACGGCTGGTCTTCATCGGTGAGCCGAAGGGCGGGAAGACCGGGGACGACGCGTTTTTCGACGCGCTGGCCGCCGGATGGGAGCGCGCGGCGCAGGACGCGCGGTACGTGTCCTGGTGGAACCTGTCGGATGTCGCGCAGGGCTGGGTGCGGCGGACCTAGCCCGCGTTGCGGGGCGCCTCGGCTTCGCCCGGCGGTTCGATGCCCCAGTCGTCGAGGTTCATGCGGAAGACGAAGCCGTCGTAGCGGTCTCGGGGGTACGAGATGTCGGCGACCATGAGGACGCGTTCCTCGGGGTCGAGGAAGCGCTGGTGGACGGCCTTGACGAGGTCGCCTGCCGGGGTACCGAGCCATTGGGCGTGGGTTTCGGTGGGGAGGCGGTCGGCGAGGGTTTCCTCCAGGAAGCGGGCGGCGGTGGTGTCCTCGATCTCGGGCGGCTGGTAGGTGTCGGAGATGGAGATGGGGCGGCCGTCTTCGCTGGCGCGGGTGACGGTGTGGGTGATCTCCTGGCCGATCTGCAGGCCGAGCCAGGAGGCGAGGACTTCGGTGGCGAGGATGCGTTCGGTATCCCGCTCGACCCGTACCTCTCGGTCTGTTTCATTGCCGAAAGAGGTTTCCGGGCTTTCCAATTGCCGCTCCGGCGCCACCCGGATCAGATTCGGGCGATCGGTGACGAAGATCCCGCGCCGTTCCACCGTGCGGACCAGGCCTTGGCTGGCAAGCAATCTCACCGCCTGACGCACCACGATCGGCGAGACGCCGCTGCGTTCGGCGATGTCGGTGAGGCTGGGCAGGCGGCTGCCGGGAGGTAGCGCGCCGGTCCGGATTCGGCGTGCGTAATCGCCGGCGATGGAGACGTAGGCCGGTTCACCCATGGCGCTGAATCCCTTCGAATCTGCGGCATCTCGATGATGACGCGTGATTTCAGTATATGGGGGTGGGTATGCACAAATCGACAATGCGTATACGCATCTGCGCATACACTTGGCGTACGGGAGTTGAATCGAATCTGTGAAGGGGTAGCTGTGAGATTTCGACCGACCGCGGTCGGCTACGTGCGCAGCGATGTCAGCGGCGCGCGACAAGCCTGGGACGAAGAACGGATCCGCAGTCGCGCAAAGCGACTCGGGTACGACTTCGCCAAGATCGTGGTCGCCGATGCGAGATCCGGGGGACAAGGGCAGGGCGGCGGAGCGTTACTAGCGGGGCTGAAGGCCACCCTGCGGCGGCTCGACGCCGAGGCGGTCATCGTCCCCAGTGCGAAACATTTTGTCGGTGAACAGGTTCCGAGTGATCTGGTGCAGCTCGTCGACGTGATCACCGTCGAACCCGAGGAGACCTACGCGCGCTGGGCCATCCCGCCGATCCCACCGGATCAGCGGTGAGTGTCAGTCGTTCCCGCCGGCCCAATCGTCGCCGTGCTCGTGCCGCAGGTGCTCGGCGAGAATGGCGGCCTGCGAGCGGCGGGCCAGGCCCAGCTTGCCGAGCAGTGCCGACACATAGTTCCGAACGGTCTTCTCGGACAGGAAGATCGCGGCGGCGATCTCCTTGTTACTGCGGCCCTGCCCGATATGCGACAGGATCTGCCGCTCGCGTTCGGTCAGGTCCACACCGGCCAGCGGATCGGCGCGATCCGTCCGGTGCCGCAGCCGCGCGGTGACCTCCGCGGCGGTCCGGGGATCGATGAGGGATTCCCCGGCCGCCACCCGGCGGATCGCCGTCACCAGCTGCGGACCGCGGAGCTGTTTGAGCACATAGCCTTTGGCCCCGGCCAGCACCGCACCCAGCAGCGCCTCGTCATCGGAGAACGAAGTGAGCATGAGGACATTCAGATCCGGCAACTCCGACAGGAGGTCACGGCACACGCTGACACCGTCACCGTCCTCCAGCCGGACATCGAGCACCGCCACATCGGGTCGCACGGCCGGTACCCGGCGCAGCGCCTCGGCGGCCGTACCCGCCTCCCCGACCACCTCGATATCGCCCTCGGCCTCCAGGAGATCCTGGACGCCGCGGCGCACGATCTCATGATCGTCGAGCAGGAAGACGCGGATCTTGGCTGAGTTGTCCACGGCAACATCTTCGCAGGTCTAGTAGGTGACGAGCTCATATGACTCGAACTCCTGCCGGGCCTGATGATCTCGTCGGCGGCCCAGAGCTCGTCGAGGCCGTTCTTGTCGGCCATCTTCTCCACGATGAGCCGGTCCACGCCGTACAGCGCGACGCGGCGGTAGTCGCCGATGATGCGGCCGCGGCCGTAGGTATCCGGCAGACCGGTGACGAGGCCGGCGCTGCGGGCGGCGCGAATGTCCTCGGTGTAGGCGTCGAAAACGCCGTCATTGTGGGTCTTGCGGTACTCGGTAAAGATCTCGGTGACGCGCGGGTCCTCCTCGACGCCGTACGCGCTACCGATCATGGTCATCGTTGACTCCTTTTCCAGCCGAATGCTCCGATTCCATGCTGGACGGTCGCGACAGTCGGCGGCAGAGACAAATGTCCCCAGGTTGCCGATGGGTAGCCTTTCGTCATGCCGGAAGAACCGTGGGGTCTCGTACCGGATGAACTCCGCGAACTGACCGCCTCCCGGGAACGACTGCACGATCTCGTGGAGGCCGTATACACCGTGGTTTCCGACCTCGACGTGGCCGTCGTACTCCGGCAACTGGTCGCGGCGGCCGTCCGCCTGGTCGACGCCGAATACGGCGCACTGGGATTGCTGCCACCCGGCGACGACACCGAACGGCGGCTCGACGAGTTCGTACAGGTCGGCATGGACGAGGCCACCGTGCAGCGCATCGGGCACTGGCCACAGGGCGGGGGAGTGCTCGGCGCGGTACTCGCGGGCGAGGATCCGGTGCGGCTCACCGACCTCACCACCCATCCGGCCTTCGAGGGCTGGCCCGCCGGGCATCCGGATATGCGCAGCTTCCTCGGCGTACCGGTGCGGATCCGCGGGCGGCTGCTCGGCGACCTGTATCTCGCCAACAAGCGTGGCGGCGGGCAGTTCACCTCCGAGGACGAGCGGATCATCGAGGCGCTGGCGGTCATCGCCGCCGTGAAGATCGCCAATGTCCGAATGTACGAGCAGGTGCAGCTGGATGCGGTACGGCGGCAACAGGATTCGATCAAGATCGCGCTCATGGAGGACCGCGACCGCATCGCCCGCGACCTGCACGACACGGTCATTCAGCGCATCTACGCCTCCGGGCTCGCCCTGCAGGGCGCACTGCGGCTGGCGCCCGCGCACGAAGTCGCCGAACGCCTGGAACGCGTGGTCACCGCGCTGGACGAAACCATTCAGGACATTCGCGCCACCATCTTCTCGCTGCAGTCCACGACCGGCGGATCCGGCGGATTGCGCAGCGAGATAGCCGAATTGGTGACCGCCGCGGCCCGGCACCTGGGCTTCACCCCGGCCCTGCGCCAGCGCGGGCCGATCGACACCGCGGTACCGGCGGAGACCGGCCGGCAAGCGGTGGCCGTCCTCCGCGAATCGCTGTCCAATGTGGTGCGGCATGCCGATGCCACCCGCATCGACGTGGCCGTCACCGTAAATCCGGACGAACTACGTATTTCGGTGGCCGACAATGGAATCGGCGTCGGTGATGCACACCCCCGCGGCGGCCTCCGTAATATCGCCGACCGCGCCACCACCCTCGGCGGCGTCCTCGAACTCGGTCCCGGCCTCGACGGCCGCGGCACCGCCCTGCTGTGGCGGGTACCCCTCCGTCGCGACTGACGGGAGCAGCCCAGGCCGAGGGCTCTCCTGCCTCTGGATCGGTGATCGACGACCGGACCGGAGCCGACCGGAGAGTGTCGGAGCGGAGTCCCGATCGGATCGGTCCGAGACATAAGCGATTACGCCACCCCCTGCGCAAACAGGGGATGGCGTAATCGGGTCGGGTTGGTGCCTAGTTGGACGGGTTCGCTTGCGGCTGCGCCGCTTGCGTGGGCGGCACGGCCGGCGCGGGCGCCGGGACGGTACTGGTCTTGTCCGCCCACTTGGTGGTGCCTGCGGGCGCGTTGAGGGTGTTCAGGAGGTCGAGGCCGGAGGCGATCAGCGTCGGGCCGCCGAGGGCCACGGTGCCGATGATGCCGCCGACACCCGCGCCGGTGACGAGCCCCGGGACACAGCCCGCGGCAATGGTCGCCACGCACCCGATGGTCGCGCCGAGGGCGGTGCCGATGAAGGTGCCGACGGCTGTCGCGAGACTGAACTGGGTGGTGAAATCGTTCTGCGCGCGCTGATCCTCCAACTGGGAGGCAATGGGCTGCACCGTGACCGGCTGCGTGAAGGTGAGACCGGCCGGCTTGTCCGGGGTCAGGTTCAGCACCGTGCCGTTCTGCTCCACGGCCGGTTTCACCGGGATGTCGATCGGGCCCAGGTGGACCTCGAGCGGCAGCGTGAGTAGCACGTGCCCGGCATCGTCCTTCACATCGACCACGTTCACGACCTTGGCCGGATCGACAGGCGTGCCGTCCGCGGCGACGGTGACACCGTCGCGCTGCGTCAGGCGTTGCGTACCGCCCGCGGCCAGATCACTGTCGAGAGCCTGAGATAGTGCGAAGGTGCCGCCCTTGAGAGTGGTGACGACCGTCTTGTCCACCAGCTTCGCCGAATAGGCGATATGCGGGGCAGGGGCGGGGTCGGCATTCGCCGAACCGGCCAGGACGGTCGATGCTGCCCCCTGAACTACGAGGGCGCCGATCACCAGGGAGGCTGCCGCGGTGGTGCTGCGGAACTCCATGCGGTATCCAATCCGATCATCAGGTGTGGGGCAGATCCAAACAGTGGAGCTTAACGGAGACCGTGGCATCCAGAACTGTTGGATCGCAATATGTCCGGTCTGAACAATCGAGCAACTATCCGATAATTATTCGCCCGCGGGGGTTAGCCACGGCGTCGCCAACTCTAACGCCCGGCGATACATGTGTCCGCCGAACGAGGCAGACTTCAGGAATGAGCCTCAGGTACAGCGCCGGCGTCCTCCTCTTCCGCCGATCCCCCGACCTGGAAGTACTGATCGGCCACATGGGCGGCCCCCTCTGGGCGAAGAAGGACGCCTCCGCCTGGTCCATCCCCAAGGGCGAATACGAACCCGCCGAGGAGGAACCACGCGCCGCCGCGGCCCGCGAATTCGGCGAAGAGCTGGGACTTCCCGTCCCCGAAGGCGAGTGGATCCCGCTCGGGGACGTCGAATACGGGTCCGGCCGCAGCCGCAAACAGGTCACCGTCTGGGCGGTCGAAGCGGACCTCGATCCGGCCGATGTGGTGCCCGGCACCTTCGAAATGGAATGGCCGCCGCGCTCCGGGCGGAAAGCCGAATTCCCCGAAATAGACCGGGCCGCCTGGTTCACCCCGGATATCGCCGACGAGAAGCTCGGCAAGGGCCAGCGCCCATACCTGGATCGTTTGCGCGCTCACCTGGCCGACGCCGGCGAATAGCCGTACCGCGTTCGCAGTACGCCAAGAGTCCACGCCTGGACGATGACCGTCACCCCCGCGCCGCGGCAGTGTGATGAATGCCGCGCTTGCGGACCATCGTTCGGGAAAGGACTTCGATGACCGAGTCACAACTCACTGCCGGGATCCAGCCCGTGGTGCGGACCTGCCCGTTCAGCCCGCCGGAGGAATACCGGGCGCTGCGCGAGCAGGATCCGATCACGGAGGTCACGCTGCCGGACGGCATTCCCGGCTGGCTGGTCACCCGGTATGCGGAGGTGCGCGCGCTGCTGTCGGATACCCGGTTCAGTTCGCGCCGGCGCGGCATCTCGGGCGGTGTCGACCGGGCGCTGGACGAACTCCCGGAGGCCGCGCCCGGCTGGTTCATCATGATGGACCCGCCGGACCACACCCGCCTGCGCCGGCTGCTCACCGGTCATTTCACCGTGCGGCGGACCCGCGAGCTCGCGCCCGCGGTCGAGCGGATCGTCACCGATCACCTGGACGCCATGGCCGCGCAGGGCGGCCCGATCGACCTGGTGCAGGCCTTCGCGCTGCCGATTCCGTCCCTGGTGATCTGCGAGCTGCTGGGCGTGCCCTACGCGGACCGTGAAGAGTTCCAGCACAATTCGGCCACCCTGCTGCGCATCGACACCACCGTCGAGGAGACGCGGCGGGCGCAGCGGGAAATGAACGAGCTGATCACCAGGCTGGCTGCCGAGAAGCGCGCCCGGCCGACCGGCGACATCCTCAGCGCGCTCGCACAATCCGGGGAGCTCACCGACCAGGAGCTGGCCGGTGTCGGCGTCCTGCTGCTGGCCGCGGGCCACGAGACCACCGCGAACATGATCGCCCTCAGCACCCTGTGCCTGCTCCGGAACCCCGAGCAGCTGGCCCGGTTCCGCGCGGAACCCGACCAGGCCGACGGCGTCGTCGAGGAGCTGCTGCGCTACCTGAGCGTCATCCAATTCGGCGTCCGCCGAACGGCTTCCGAGGACATCGAACTGGGCGGGCGGCTGATTCCCAAGGGCAGCACAGTCGTCGCGCACCTGCCTGCCGCCAACCGCGACCCGGAACACTTCACCGGCGACCCGGAAACCCTGGACCTGCTGCGCCTGCATCAGCCGCACCTGGCCTTCGGCTTCGGCATCCACCAGTGCCTGGGCCAGCAGCTGGCGCGACTGGAAATGCAGGTCGCGCTCACCGCCCTGTTCCGGCGCTTCCCCGGCCTGCGGCTCGCGGCGCCGGTCGCGGACATCCCGATGCGCGACGAAATGATCGTCTACGGCGTTCACGAACTGCCGGTGACCTGGTAAAAGGAGCATTCCATGCATATCAGCATCGACGAGGGCAAATGCTGCGGCGGCGGCCAGTGCGTAGTGGCCGCGCCCGAAGTCTTCGACCAGCGCGACACCGACGGCGTGGTCGTCCTGCTCGACGCCGACCCGCCCGAAACCCTGCTGCCGCAGGTGACGGATGCGGCGGCACGCTGCCCCGCACTGGCCATCCGGGTCGATCACTAGTGCCCGCTCTCGAACACATCGTCGTGGTGGGAGCCTCGGCCGCGGGACTGACCGCGGCCGAAACCCTGCGGCGCGAAGGCTTCACCGGAACGCTCACCATGATCGGCGACGAGATCCACGCCCCCTACGATCGCCCGCCACTGTCGAAACAGGTGCTCACCGGCGATCGGGCACCGGAACAGCTCGCGCTCCGCGCCCCGGACCTCCTCGGGCGACTCGACCTGGAGCTGCGATCCGGTTGCCGCGCAACAGGTGTGGATACCGCGGCACGCATCGTCACGTTCGCCGACGCGAACCACGCGCCCGGCCGGACGCGCACCGCGGACCGGGTGCGGTACGACGGCCTCGTCATAGCCACCGGACTGCGCCCCCGCCTCCTGCCGTCCGGGCACGACCTGACCGGGGTACACGTGCTGCGCACGATGGACGACGCCCTGACCCTCCGCGCGGAACTGACCACGGCGCCCCGCGTGGTCGTGATCGGCGGCGGCTTCCTCGGCAGCGAGATCGCAGCATCCGCCCGCGAACTCGGCCTGGACGTCACCCTCGTGGATGTCGAGCCCGCACCCCTGACCCGCCAGTTCGGGCCGGTCGTAGCGGACCTGGTGGCCGGCCTGCACCGCGACCACGGCGTGCGACTGCGCATGGGCCGCAAGGTATCCGCTCTCGAAGGCGCGCACGGCCGGGTCACCGCGGTCACCCTCGACGACGGCACCCGGCTGCCCGCCGAGGTGGTCGTGGTCGCGATCGGCTCGACACCGGCCGTCGACTGGCTCGCCGATTCCGGTCTCCCGCTCGGCGACGGCCTGCGCTGCGACGAATACTGCCGTGCCGCACCGGACATCTACGCCGCCGGCGATATGGCCAACTGGCCCCACCCCGCCCTCGGCGCCCGCATCCGGCTCGAACAACGCACCAATGCCGGCGATCAGGCCGGCACCGCCGCACGCAATCTGCTCGCCGAGCCCGGACAGGAAACGCCCTATGCCCCGGTCCCTTTCGGCTGGACCGATCTATACCGCGACAAGATCCAACTCCACGGCTGGTGCCCCGCCGGCGCCCGCGTCGAGATCGTCGCGGGTGACCCGGGCGACCGCAGCTTCGTCGCCCTCTACCACCGCGGCGGCCGGGTCGTCGGCGCCCTCGGCTGGAACAGCGTCCGCACGCTGCGCGAATACCGCTGCCGTGTCACCGCGCCGGCTGACCCGGTCCGCGGCGCCGGGTAGGTACCTTGGCGGCGTGCTGATGATCGTGCGGTGGTGGTTGCGGGACCGGCCGTGGCTGACCGACCTCGTCGTCGCGGTCGGATGTTTCCTCGTGGCCACGCCGGTGGCCGCCACCATGGCATACCTGCGGCACAGTCCCGTCGATCGGGCGGTCGGCGGGCTCGTCCTCACCTGTGTGCCACTGCTCGCGCGGAGTCGATGGCCGATAGCGGTGGTGGCGGCGACGGTCGTGGTGGAAGCCGGACGCTACCTGGTATTTCCCTACTCCACGCTGCCGCCCGCGGCCACCGCGGTCGCACTCTTCACCGTGGCCGACCGGGTCGACAGGCGCACGGCGTGGCTGGTCGGAGTCGGTGCCGCGGTGCCGCTGGTCGCCGCGATTCTGATCTCGCAACCGCATCCGCTGGATCTTTCGAGCGCGCTCGGGCAGGTGGCGTGGACGCTGCTCGGGGTCGCCGCGGGCGACGCCGTCCGGACTCGCCGGGAACTGCTCGCCTCGGTCGTCGAACGGGCGGAGCGGGCCGAGCACGATCGGGAGATCGAGGCCGGCCGCCGGGTCGCGGAGGAACGGTTACGCATCGCACGCGAACTGCACGATGTGGTGGCCCATCACATCACGCTGGTCAATGCGCAGGCCGGAGTCGCACACCATCTGATGCGCACCAATCCCGAACACGCTTACCAAGCGCTCGAACGCATTCGCGATACCAGCCGGACCGCCCTCGACGATCTGCGCGCCACCGTCGGGGTACTGCGCGCCGGTGACGATTCCGCGCACGCCCGGACCCCGTCACCCGGGCTCGCGGACCTCGGCGAGCTGGTGCAATCCTTCCGGCACGCGGGACTGGACGTCACGGTCGAAACATCCGGCGACGCAGCGGAACTGCCCCCGCTCACCGACCTGACCGCATACCGGATCGTGCAGGAAGCCTTGACGAATACCCGCAAGCACGCGGGCGCCGCCTCGGCCCGGGTGCGGCTGGATTACCGGCCCGATCGGCTCCGGGTCACCATCGACGACGACGGCCACGACCCTGCCGGCGGCGGCTCCGGCTACGGGCTGATCGGCATGCGCGAACGGGTGAAGGCCGTCGGCGGCACCCTCATCGCGCGGCAGCGACCGGAGGGCGGCTTCCGGGTGACGGCCGAATTACCCCGGCGCACAGGACGAAAGGGCGGATCATGACCATACGGGTGCTACTCGCGGACGATCAGGCTCTGCTGCGCGACTCCTTCCGGATGCTGATCGACTCCACCGACGGCATGGAAGTGGTGGCCGAGGCCGCGAACGGGCGCGAGGCCGTCGAATTGGCCCGCGAACATCGAGTCGACCTGGTGCTCATGGATATTCGCATGCCGGACCTGGACGGCCTCGACGCCACCCGCCTCATCAGCGCCGACGAGGACCTCGCCGGCGTGAAGGTCTTGATACTCACCACTTTCGAACACGAGGAGTACGTCGCCGAGGCACTGCACGCGGGCGCGAGCGGCTTCCTCGGCAAGGGCATCAACGCCGACGAGCTGCTCGCCGCCATCCGCGTGGTGATGTCGGGCGACGCCCTGCTGTCACCCACTGCCACAAAGGCTCTCATCACCCGCTTCCTGGCCCAGCCCGATCCCGCGCGCTGGGATCCGCCGGACCAGCTGGCCCCGCTCACCCCGCGGGAACGCGAAGTGGTCACCCTGGTGGCGACCGGCCTGTCCAACGACGAGATAGCCGAACGCCTCTACGTCACGGCCCTGACCGCCAAGACCCACGTCAACCGGGCCATGACCAAGCTGGGCGCCCGGGATCGCGCCCAGCTCGTCGTCATCGCCTACCAGACCGGCCTGGTCCGTCCCGACCCCCGGCCCTGAGCGACGGACGTCAGAGGCGCGGGTCGACGGGTTCCGTCTCCAGGGCGAGGACCGCGAAAACGGCCTCGTGGACGCGCCACAAAGGTTCGGCGGCCACGAAGCGGTCCAGCGACTCCAGGCCGAGGGCGTATTCGCGGAGGGCGAGCGAGCGCTTGCCGCCCAGACCGCGTCTACGCAGCTGACGCAGGTTGTCCGGGCGCAGGTACTCGGGGCCGTAGATGATCCGGAGGTATTCCGGGCCACGGCATTTCACCCCGGGCTGCACCGGACGGCCACTACGCGAACCCGAGCCCGCGACCAGGGAATCCAGTGGTTTGACCACCATGCCCTCGCCGCCGGCCGCGGTGAGCTCGGTCCACCACGCGGTTGCCGCGGATTCACTGTCCGGGTCGGACAACTCCACCAGTAGGCGCCGGGTGGGGGTGAAGAGCTCCGGGTCGGCGGCGACCAACCGGTCGATCCGTTCCAGATGCCAATCGTGTTCGCGCACGGCGAAGTTCACGCCCTCCGCCGCCAGGATCTGGAACGGCGCCAGACGGACACCGTCCAGTCCATCCACCGGCCAGCAGTACCGGCCGTACGCGGCGGTGAAAGCATCCGCGTCCGACCGGCGCGCCGTGGTGCGCTCGGTGAGGTCACCGACATCCAGACCACGGGCCGCCGCGGACGCCAGCACCCCGGCGGCCGAACCCAGCGTGGCCCGCGCCGCCGCACCGACCGCCGCGTACTGATTGCGCAGCAGGCCCATGGCCTTGGCCGACCACGGCATGAGCTCGGTATCCAGCAGCAACCAGCCGGTGTCCAATTCCTCGAACAACCCGGCTTTCTCGGCCGCTGCCCGCACCCGCGCCAGCAACGCCTCGGTCCGCTCCGGCGAATCGAAGAACGGGCGACCGGTCCGCGTGTACACCGCCCCGGTACTGCCGTCCTCGACGCCGAAACGATCCCGCGCCGCCGCCCGCGATCGCGAAACCACCACGACCGCACGCGAACCCATGTGCTTCTCCTCGCACACCACCGTGCCGACACCCTCCGAGCGGTAGTACTCGAAGGCCTCCGCCGGATGCTCCAGCAGCCCGTCCAGCGCGGTAGTGGCGCACGGCGACATGGTCGGCGGCAGGTACGCCAGCCAGCGCGGGTCCACGGCGAAACGGCTCATCACCTCGAGCGCCGCCGCGGCCGCGTCCTCCTGCACGCCGACCCGGCCCAGGTGACGGGTCTCCACCGCACGGCGGCCGGTCACGTCGTCCAGGTCGAGCACGCCCGGATCGCGGTGCACCACACCGGAACTCGTGACGAATCCCGGCGCTTCCAGTGGGCGCACCGGCTCGAACCACACCTGCTCGGCGGGCACCGATACCGGCTCCCGCTCCGGATAGCGCAGCGCGGTCAGCTTGCCGCCGAACACCACACCGGTGTCCAGGCACAACGTGTTGTTCACCCACACCAGCTCGGACATCGGCGTGTGGCCGTACAGCACCAGCGCCTTACCGCGATAGTCGTCGGCCCACGGGTAACGCACCGGCAGACCGTATTCATCGGTCTCCCCGGTGGATTCGCCGTACATGGCGAACTCGCGCACCCGCCCGGAGGCGCGGCCCTGGTACTGCTCCTTCAGGCCCGCGTGCGCGACCACCAGCTTGCCCTCGTCGAGCACGTAGTGACTGATCAGGCCGCGCATGAATTCGTGCGCCGCCTTCCGGAACTCCGGATCCTCGGCCTCCAGTTGCGCCAGCGACTCGCCCAGGCCGTGCGCCACCTTGACCTTGCGGCCGTCCAGGGCGCGCACCAGCTTGAACTCGTGATTACCGGTGACGCACAGGGCATTTCCGGAACCTGTCATGCCCATGACGAGCCGCAGCACGCCGGGAGTGTCCGGCCCACGGTCCACCAGGTCGCCCACGAAGACCGCGGTACGGCCCTCCGGATGCCGTGCATCCACCGGGCGGCCCGCGGCATCGCGCTCCAGCGCGTAGCCGAGTTCACCCAGCAGCGTCTCCAGTTCGGAACGGCAGCCGTGGATATCGCCGATCACGTCGAACGGCCCGGTGAGGTCGCGGCGGTCGTTCCAGAGGCGCTCGTCCACGATGGTCGCGGCCTCGATCTCCTCGACCCCGTGCAGCACGTGCACCTTCCGGAAGCCCTCACGCTCCAGGAATTTGAGGCTCCGCCGCAGCTCCCGCTGCTGCCGGGACACCACGTGCGGACCCAGGTCGGCGCGATCCAGGCGCAGCGCATTGCGCTCCACACAGATCTTCTCGGGTACATCCAGCACGATCGCCACCGGCAGCACATCGTGCGCGCGCGCCAGCTCGACCAGCGCCTGCCGCGACTTGGGCTGCACATTGGTGGCGTCGATGACCGTGCGCAGGCCGCGCCGCAGCCGCACCCCGGCCACGTGATGCAGCAGTTCGAAGGCATCGTTGGTGGCGCTCTGATCGGCCTCGTCATCACTGACGAGACCGCGATAGGCGTCCGAGGACAACACCGCCGTGGACCGGAAGTGCTGGTGCGCGAACGTCGATTTACCGGACCCGGAACTGCCGATCAGTACGACCAGCGAGAGCACCGGGATGGACAGCTCAGCCATTACGCGGCTCCTTTCTCATCGCTGTCGTTCTGTTCCGTGGTGATTCCCTTGTGTTTCGTGAACACGGCCATCTGGGTGGACGCACCCCGCTCCGCATCCTCGGGGCCGACCGGCTCGAATCGCACGGCATAGCCGAACCGCTCACCGACCCGGTGCGCCCAATCCGCGAATTCCGCACGGCTCCACTCGAATCGGTGATCGTGATGCCGGAACACGCCCGGCGTCATGCCCTCGTAGAGCGCGTTGTACTCGCTGTTCGGCGTGGTCACGATGACGGCGCCCGGTGCGGCGGAACCGAATACGGACTGCTCCAGCGCGCCGAGCCGGTTCGCGTCGACGTGCTCGATGACCTCCATCAGCACCGCCGCGTCATAACCCTGCAACGAGGCATCGGTGTACGTGAGCGCGCCCTGCCTCAGGGTCACCCGCTCGGCCTGCCACACCGGCAGCCGGCGCAGCCGCCGCTGCGCGATCCGCAGCGACATGACCGACACATCCACACCGACGATCTCGCTGAAAGCACGGTCCGTCACCAGCTCGCGCAGCAGCGCACCCGGTCCGCAGCCGAGATCCAGCACCCGGCTGGCGCCGACCGCGCGCAGTGCGCCGACTACCGCCGCCCGGCGCAGCACCGCCAGCGATGGCGGCTTACCTGCTTCGGGTTCCGTTGTCGCGGTATCGGATTCGGCCGTATCGTCCACGGAGTCGTCGACGGCGCCCAGCTCCTCCGGCTCCGCATCGTCGAGCTCGGCGAGACGGGCCAGCGCGACCTGCACCAGCGAGTGCCGGCGCGCCAGATAGCGCTGGGTGATCCAAGCGCGCTCCGGGTGACCGGGCAGCCAGGACTCGCCCATGCGCAGCAGCTTGTCGATCTCGGTGGCGTCCAGCCAGTAGTGCTTCGAACCGTCCAGCACCGGCAGCAGGACATAGAGGTGCGAGAGCGCGTCCGCCAAACGCAGGGTGCCGGTCAATTCGAGTCGCACATAATGCGAATCGCCCCAGTCCGGGAAGGCCGGATCCAAAGGCAGGGGAGTGGCCGTCACCGTCCAGCCGAGCGGCGCGAACACCCGCTCGGCATACTCCGGCCCGCCCTTGCACGGCACCGCCGGCAGTTCGATACGCAAGGGGATCGCGGTCTCCGCGAGTTCCGGTCGCTGCGCGCACCGGCCGTGCAACGCGGACCCGAACACCGTGGAGATCGCCACCGCCAGCAGCGACGACGCCGCATACGGGCGGTCGTTCACATACTGGCCGAGGCTGAATTCGGGTGTGTTCCGCGACTTTCCGCGGACCAGGCGCACCGGATCGATTTCCAGCAGCAGCGCGGCCGTGCACCGTTCTTCGTCTGCTTCGGGGTAGAACACCTGCGCCACCCCGTACGACTGGTCGAAAGATTGCATGCGCGAAGGATTCTTGTGCAGCAGAAAGCCCAGATCGGTCGCCGCCCAGGCGGCGCCCTCCGGTCGCGTACAAGAAATCGTCAACAGCATCCTGAGATGCTCCCGTACGCCGAAAGGGCCCGCAAACCATTTCCCGTCCAGGAAATTCGTGGTACGCCGCCACGTCGCCGATATCGCGGCGCCGCTCCACGACTCGCCGCCATACCGCCCCGGCGAGAGGCGGACACGCCGTGTAGGTTTCGGCGCGGCGTCGCAAATCGTTGCGGCAGCACCCGATTTCCGGCAAACGGAATCAGACTCGGCGAACAGGAGCGGGAATGCGTTTGGCAGGCACGATCGGCGTGATCGCGGCAGCGGGGCTGTTACTCACGGGCTGCAGCAGTAGCGGCAACGACAGTAAATCCGATCCGACCTTCACCGTCGCGCTGCCGCAGACCAACGGCAAGGACTGCTCGATCAAGGTCGAGGGCGGCTTCGGGCAGGCCCCCAAGATCGATATCCCCGACGGCTGCGAACCGCCGAAGGAACTGTTCACCAAGGACCTCGTCACCGGCACCGGGCCGGGCGCGGTCGCCGGGCAGGCGCTGAGCACCAACTACACCCTCGTCACCTGGTCGGACAAGAAGAAGCTGGACAGCTCCTTCGATCGCGGCCAGACGCTGCCCCTGAAACTGGGCGCGGGTCAGGTCATCCAGGGCTGGGACCAGGGCCTCGTCGGCATCCAGCAGGGCACCCGCCGCCTGCTGGTCATCCCGCCGAACCTCGGCTACGGCGACACCCCGCCCCCCGGCATGCACCCGGGTGAGACGCTGGTCTTCGTCACCGACGCCGTCAAGGTCGGTAGCTGACAGCAGCCCTCCACCAACTGAGACGCGAACCCCCCGCACCAGCCGGGATTCGCCTGCCTCACCAGGGCGACCGGTCGACCGACCGGCCGTGGCCGCGCACTGCTGCGCGACCGGTTACACGGCCCTGGGGGCCGTCAACTAACCTGGTCGGGATGCGTTGCGGGGGGAACCTAGACGTCAACGATGAACTACGAACAAGGAGCATGTCCGTGAAGAGCACCGTCGAGCAGCTGAGCCCGACTCGGGTCCGCATCAATGTCGAGGTGCCCTTCGAGGAGCTGAAGCCGGACTTCGACAAGGCGTACAAGGCGCTGGCCTCGCAGGTCCGTATCCCCGGCTTCCGCCCGGGCAAGGCCCCGGCCAAGCTTCTCGAGGCCCGCCTGGGTCGCGGCGCCGTGCTGGAGCAGGTCGTCAACGATGTGCTGCCCAAGCGCTACAGCGACGCCGTCACCGCCTCCGACGTGAAGGTCATCGGCCAGCCGGAGATCGAGATCACCAAGATCGAGGACGGCCAGGAGCTCGCCTTCACCGCCGAGGTCGACGTGCGCCCGGAGATCGCCCTCCCCGACTACGGCACCCTGAAGGTCGAGGTCGACCCGATCGAGATCACCGACGAGGACATCGACCAGCAGCTGCAGTCGCTGCGGCAGCGGTTCGGCACCCTCAAGTCGGTCGAGCGCGCCATCGAGAACGGGGACTTCGTCTCCATCGACCTGTCGGCCACCGTCGACGGCGCCGAGGTCGAAGAGGCCTCCACCACCGGCCTGTCCCACGAGGTCGGCTCCGGCCAGCTCATCGAGGGCCTGGACGAGGCCCTCATCGGCCTGAAGGCGGAGGAGTCCAAGGACTTCAACTCCACCCTGGTCGCCGGTGAGCACGCCGGCAAGGAAGCCGTCATCACCGTCAAGGTGAGCTCCGTCAAGGAGCGCGAGCTGCCCGACGCCGACGACGAATTCGCCCAGCTGGCAAGCGAATTCGACACCATCGACGAGCTGAAGGCCGACCTGAAGACCCGCGTCGAGCGCGTCAAGAAGGTGCAGCAGGCCGGCGAGATCCGCGACAAGGTGCTCGAGGCGCTGCTCGCGGCCGTCGAGATCCCGCTGCCCGAGAAGGTCGTGCAGGCCGAGGTCGACGCCGTCAAGCACGACGCCGTCCACGGCTTCGACCACGACGAGGCCAAGCTGGCCGAGGCGCTCGAGGCCGAGGGTTCCTCGCTGGACGAGTTCAACAAGGACACCCAGGAAGCCGCCGAGAAGTCGGTCAAGACCCAGCTGCTGCTGGACGCCGTCGCCGAGGCCGAGAACACCCAGGTCGGCCAGGACGAGCTGTACGAGCGGATCATCTTCCAGGCGCAGCGCTACGGCATGTCGCCCGATCAGTTCATCCAGCAGATCCAGCAGGCCGGTCAGCTCGGCGCCGTCTTCGCCGACGTCCGCCGCGGCAAGGCCCTCGCCGGTATCGTCACCCAGACTGTCGTCACCGACACCGCGGGCAACACCGTGGACACCGCCGAAATGTTCGGCACTCCGGCCGAAGAAGCCGAAGAGGTTTCCGCCGAGGAGCTCGCCGAGGTCGCCGACGCCACCGAGGCCGAAGCGTAATAGCGTAAGTTTTGCGCTGTGAGCGAAGCAGGGCGGTACCGGGAGTTCGGTGCCGCCCTGCTTCGTTAGGGTTTGTGTCAGCGCTGGAACTTCCGAAGTGATCAGTAGGGGCTTGTAAACCGAGCCGTTGAGAGAGGGCAGGTATCCGTGACAATCAATCAGGCAGGGGTGCAGATGACATCCGCGACTGCTGGTCTGAACCTCAGTGATTCGGTCTACGAGCGCCTGCTGCGCGAGCGAATCATCTTCCTGGGCACCCAGGTCGACGATGACATCGCCAACAAGCTCTGCGCGCAGATCCTGCTGCTGTCGGCCGAGGATCCGACCAAGGACATCTCGCTCTACATCAACTCGCCGGGTGGTTCCGTGACGGCCGGTATGGCCATCTACGACACCATGGAATTCGCGGACTGCGATATCAAGACGGTGGGTATGGGCCTGGCGGCGTCGATGGGTCAGTTCCTGCTGGCCGCGGGTACCAAGGGCAAGCGGTTCGCACTGCCGCACGCGCGGATCATGATGCATCAGCCGTCCGCCGGTATCGGTGGTTCCGCCGCCGACATCGCCATCCAGGCCGAGCAGTTCGCGTACACCAAGCGTGAGATGAACGAGCTGCAGTCGCGCTTCACCGGTAAGTCCATCGAGCAGGTGACCGCCGACGCCGACCGCGACCGCTGGTTCACCGCGGCCGAGGCGCTGGATTACGGCTTCATCGACCACGTGGTCACGCACGCCAGCCAGGCGAACGGCGCCGGCAACTAGGTCCGCAGCCCACCACACAGACTTTGGAGACATCTATGTCCAACATGATCGATCCGCGGGCCGCGGGCATCACCTTCGCCGCCGCCGGCGCTCAGATGCCGCAGTCGCGGTACATCCTGCCGTCCTTCGTCGAGCACTCCAGCTTCGGCGTGAAGGAGTCCAACCCGTACAACAAGCTGTTCGAGGAGCGCATCATCTTCCTCGGCGCGCAGGTGGACGACACCTCCGCGAACGACATCATGGCGCAGCTGCTGGTGCTGGAATCCCTTGACCCGGACCGCGACATCACCATGTACATCAACTCGCCCGGTGGTTCCTTCACCGCGCTGATGGCCATCTACGACACCATGCAGTACGTGCGCGCCGATGTCGCGACCGTCTGCCTGGGCCAGGCCGCCTCGGCCGCCGCCGTGTTGCTCGCCGCCGGCGCCCCCGGCAAGCGGGCCGCGCTGCCGAACGCCCGGGTGCTGATCCACCAGCCGTCCACCTCGGGCGGTATCCAGGGTCAGGTGTCCGATCTGGAGATCCAGGCCGCGGAGATCGAGCGCATGCGCCGGCTCATGGAGACCACGCTGGCGCGGCACACCGGCAAGGACGCGGATGTCATCCGCAAGGACACCGATCGCGACAAGATCCTCACCGCCGACGAGGCCAAGGAATACGGCCTCATCGACACGGTGTTCGAGTACCGCAAGCTCAGCGCTCAGAAGTAGTTCGCAGGGCGCGCAGGAAGTTCGCGAGGCGGCGGGATCGTTATCGGTCCCGCCACCTGCGGCAGGGGTGAGAACACACACTGTCCGTCGAGAAACGTGCCCAACTTGTCGACCTCGGTCGCGTACAGCGGGTACGGTCACTCTAGGGACCTTTGCTCGTGGTTGTCGGCTCTGCCTTTGGATAGAAAAAGCCGAATCGCCGGATCCGCAAACTCAGGGGTCGCGGCTTACGCTCGAAGAAGGCAGCTCGCCGGCAGCCGGGGACAGACGGTTGCACGCGGACAAGGAAGTAGGGACCCAGGAGATGGCGCGCATCGGTGATGGCGGCGATCTGCTCAAGTGCTCGTTCTGCGGAAAGAGCCAGAAGCAGGTCAAGAAGCTCATTGCGGGACCGGGGGTGTACATCTGCGACGAGTGCATCGACCTGTGCAACGAGATCATCGAAGAGGAACTCGCGGAGTCGAGCGAGGTCAAACTCGATGAGCTGCCGAAGCCGCAGGAGATCCGGGACTTCCTCGAGCAGTATGTGATAGGTCAGGACCCGGCCAAGAGGACCTTGGCGGTCGCGGTCTACAACCACTACAAGCGAATTCAGGCCGGCGACAAGGGCCGCGACTCGCGCGGCGAGGCCGTCGAGCTGATGAAGTCGAACATTCTCATGCTCGGACCGACCGGTTGCGGCAAGACCTATCTGGCGCAGACCCTGGCCAAGATGCTGAACGTGCCCTTCGCGATCGCGGACGCCACGGCGCTCACCGAAGCCGGTTATGTCGGTGAGGATGTCGAGAACATCCTGCTGAAGCTGATCCAGGCCGCCGACTACGACGTGAAGCGCGCCGAGACGGGCATCATCTACATCGACGAGGTCGACAAGATCGCCCGCAAGTCGGAGAACCCGTCCATCACCCGTGACGTGTCCGGTGAGGGCGTGCAGCAGGCGCTGCTGAAGATCCTGGAAGGCACGCAGGCGTCGGTGCCGCCGCAGGGCGGTCGCAAGCATCCGCACCAGGAATTCATCCAGATCGACACCACCAACGTGCTTTTCATCGTCGCTGGTGCGTTCGCGGGGCTGGAGCGGATCGTCCAGGATCGAGTCGGCAAGCGCGGCATCGGTTTCGGTGCGGAGGTCCGCTCGAAGCAGGAGATCGACACCGCCGATCACTTCGCGGACGTCATGCCCGAGGATCTGATCAAGTACGGTCTGATCCCCGAGTTCATCGGCCGGTTGCCGATCGTCGCCTCGGTCACCAACCTGGACAAGGAATCCCTGGTCCGGATCCTGGCCGAGCCGAAGAACGCGCTCGTCAAGCAGTACGTGCGCCTGTTCGAAATGGACGGCGTGGACCTGGAATTCAGCCAGGACGCGCTGGAAGCCGTTGCGGACCAGGCGATCCTGCGGGGTACCGGCGCGCGTGGCCTGCGGGCCATCATGGAGGAGGTCCTCCTCCCGGTCATGTACGACATCCCCAGCCGCGATGATGTGGCCAAGGTGGTCGTCACCGCCGAGACCGTCAACGACAATGTGCTGCCGACCATCGTGCCGCGCAAGCGGCAGTCGGGTCCGGAGCGCCGCGAGAAGTCGGCGTAACCTTCCGCTACGACGAACGGCCCTGCGAGATCCTCGCGGGGCCGTTTTCGTTGGCTGTCAGAGCCAGGGTGGGGATCGCCGTTGATCCTCGAGTTCGTCTTTGAACCTTCTTGCTCCGCTACTCCGGAAATCGGTGCGTGGCCTTCACCTGTTACGACGGACCGGCGCGGCGGGATTCATCGGCGGCGGGGAAATCTCAGCGTGAAGGGCGCCGGCTCGGGCACCGGGAAGCGTTCCCGCGGCGCCACCAGCATGCAGGCCAGGCCCAGCGCCGGAAGCGCAAGCGCGCCAATGAGACTGCAGACGTAACTGGTCGTCCCGAGCTCCGCGGGCCGGTGAAAGAGGTGGTAGATGAAGTGCGGCACGCCGAATACCAGCCATCCGAGTCCCGCCACCCGGGCGATCACACTGTCCCGGAACCACAGCGCGGCCGCGGTCATCACGCCCATGGCGAGGAAGAACGCCCCCACGTCACCGGTCAGATGATGGTTGTAGGGCCCGTCCACGCTCACCCAGTGCACCCCGAACCCCGGGAAATTGTCATAGAACGACATCGGCCCGAGGATGGCCCACACCCCGATGATGATCGCCTGCGCCGCGAGTATCCCCAGCATGATCCAGAGCGCCACCCAGCGTCGGCGGTTCACCTCCAGCCGCATCCGCACGTGCACGCCATCCCCCGTGCCCCGCAATGAGATCCGCATCGGCCCTCCCAGCTCTCCCGGCTCGACTTGCAGTCACGGTAGAGCGGCGGCGGGCGGCGGGCAAGAGCCCCCGCCCGCACCCGGCCTCAGATATCTTCCATCCGCATATCGTCCGGCCCCCAGTACGCCTTCATGCTGACGATCTTCCCCTCATCATCGAACTCCATGATGTCGATGGGCGACAACGTCATCTGCTTGTCCCCGAACTTCGTCACCAACGTGAACGAAACCGCCACATGCCGCCCCGCCGACCGCACACTGTGCAGCTCGGTAGTCCGCTCCAGATTCTCCAACGCCCCGTACATCTCTCGAATGGCGTCATGCCCCACCCGAGCGGCACTCCCGATCGGATCCTCCACCACAGCCCCCTCCGCATACAGCGAAAGAATCTGCTCGGTAGGCCCCGAAGCCACCAACTTCACATACTGTTCCGCCACGTCACGAGGCTGCGCTGCCATGAGAACTCCCAACGAATTGAAACCTGTTCCACCCGCACCCTAGCAGCCCCCCACCCCCGAATTCCCCCCTCGACCCCACTCTCCGAGACCGGCCCTCATCGCCCCATGAGCCGCCGAAGGTTCTCCAGACCAAGCTTTTCGGCGAGTGTCAACTCGGCATCGTCGATGGCAAGGGCATCCTGCAGCACCGGGAACTCGTCATCGTGATCGATGTCGTTGAGCATGTATGCGATGTAGTCCACGTCGGGATCGTCATGCCGTCGCCCGAGTACACCGAGCACCGCCAACAGCCCCGCCTTACCGCCTGATTTGACCAGCGCTTCGGCGGCCTCCACCTCCACGGTGACCACATCGTCGGCAAGCATCTGCTCCAAACGCTCGCGAGCGGCAGGCTGATCGATATGGCCCCTGAGCTCGGGGATGGACGCCAGTCGCTCGAAAGCGTCAGCTTCGTGTGAGTGCCGCAGCGCGGACTCCAGATCGGTGTCCTGCGGGTCTGCATTCATCACGGAATCTCCTCGGGGAGAGCGGGTCTGACGCTGTCTCGAAGGGTTCTGGCATAGATCTCGCCGGAGTTCGGATTGATGTTTCTCTCGATGTCGACGACGTGCGGTGTCGGAATGTACTCACGGGTCGTCTTGTCCAGGTGCGGCCTACCGGTCAGGTCCACACGCTTCGTCGCGATGCCGTCCGAATCATAGAAGGAGTAGTTGGTGATGTTGCCCTGCGGATCGCGTTTGACCAGGTATCCGTTCGGTGGACCGCCCTGAGTCGGTAGGTTTCCATTCGGCCAGCTGCGCCTTGTCGAGCTCATCCTTCAGAACCCCTTTGCCCATCATGCGCCGCGCGAACTGCATCAGGCTGGTTCGCGCTTCTTCGATCCATTTGCCTACTTTCTCGGCCAGCGATCCGACGCGTTCGAGGAGGGTTTTGCCGAGGCGGGTGGTGATTTCTCTTGCCTTGGTGGCCAGTTCGGCGATGATGGTGGCTATTCGGCGGGCTTTTACTGCTAGGCGGGCGCCCAGGGCGGTGTTGCCTATCCATTCGGAGAGGCCGGCGGTGAAGGGGGTGAGGAGGGCGAAGGCGCCTTCGGCTATGCCGGTTTCTATGGCGAATTCTTTTAGTTCGGCGAGGATTTTGTGGTGGGCCTCGTCCAGTTGGGTGGCGTAGGTGCCGCAGGCCTCGCCGAGGAGTTGGCAGATGTCGCCGAGGTCTGTCAGGTCGGATTTGCGGTCGTTGCAGGTGGCTGTGGCGGTGGGGATTTCGTCGGATTGCGAGCTGCTGAGGAGGGAAATCGCTTGGGGGACTTCGGCGGCGAGGAGGCGGAAGTCGGCGGCGGCTGTGTGCCAGGCGGTTTCCGCGGAGTGCAGTTGGTCCTGGTGGCCGTTGGGCCAGGCCCAGCCGACCATGTCCTTGATGAGAGACCAGCCGAAGGGTTCGGGGATGCCGTCACCGGCGGCCGAAGGGGCCGATTCGACCAAGCAGAGGGACGGGAGCAACCGGGGAGCCGCGGGCGGCGGGACGTCGTTGTGATTGGCGGCCGCGCCGTCGATGAGACGCTGCAGTCCGGGGAGGTCCACGCGGTAGTCGGCGCTCATCGGCTACACCACTGGCGGCAGGTCGAGGCTGGAGCCCGCCTGATCGGTGGCGGTTGCCCGCGCGCGGTCGACCTGGACGAAGGTTCCAGCCGACTGGCGGAGCGCGCCGGCGTCGGTGCCGAATGAACCGATGGACTTTCAGCTCCCCTCCCACGCGCACGAGGGTAGCTGGGATGATGCCGTCCAATGTCGGCGGGCGCTACTTCGCACCCCCGACGGGCGAAATGCCCTATTCAGCGCTTTATGCGGTCGGGGGTGGAGTAGATGTTCATGGTGTTGCCGCGGAGGAAGCCGATGAGGGTGAGGGTGGTTTCGGTGGCCAGGTCTACGGCCAGGGAGCTGGGGGCGGAGACGGCGCCGAGGAGGGGGATGCCGGCCATGGCGGCTTTCTGGACCAGTTCGAAGGAGGCTCGGCCGCTCACCATGAGGGTGAGGTTGGGGGCGAGGGCGTTTTCGCGGAGGGCCCAGCCTATTACCTTGTCTACGGCGTTGTGGCGGCCTATGTCTTCGCGGACTGCGAGGGCGGTGCCGTCGGGGGTGAAGAGGCCGGCGGCGTGCAGGCCGCCGGTGGCGTCGAAGACCTGTTGGCGGGCTCGGAGTTCGGTGGGGAGCTTCGCGAGGGTGTCCACGTCGATCAGGGGGACCGGATCGGGGAGGGGGCAGGGCAGGCGGGTGCGGACTTCGTCCAGGGCGGTTTTGCCGCAGAGGCCGCAGGCGCTGTTGGTGAGGAAGTTGCGGGGGGTGATGGGGGTGGGGTGGCGGAATTGGATGTCGAGGACGTTGTAGGTGTTCTGGCCGTTCTCGTCGGTGCCGGCGCAGTAGCGGGCGGTGCGGATGTCCTCGCGGGAGGTGATGATGCCCTCGGTGAGGAGGAAGCCGTGGATGAGGTCGATATCGGCGCCCGGGGTGCGCATGGTGACCGTCAGAGACTTTCCGGCGGTGCGGATTTCGAGCGGTTCCTCGACGGCCAGGGTGTCGGGGCGCTGGATGGCGCCGGCGGGGGTTATGCGCAGGGTGGGGCGGCGGGCGGTGACTCTGCTCATGCGGTGTGCACGTGTCGTTCCAGGCGGATGGTGACCGCTTTCGAGACGGGGGTGTTCGAGCGCCGGGCCACGTGGTCCAGGGGCACCAGCGGGTTGGTTTCGGGGTAGTAGGCGGCGGCATTGCCACGGGGGGTGGCGTAGCCGACCAGGCGGAAGCCGGTGACTCGGCGTTCCTGAGGAGCGGCGTCGGGAGTTTTCTCGTCGGTCCATTCCGAGATCAGATCCACCAGATCGTCTTCCGCGAAGCCGAGTTCGGCGATGTCCTCCGGATTGACCAGCACCACGCGACGGGCGTTGTGGATGCCGCGGTAGCGGTCGTCGAGGCCGTAGATGGTGGTGTTGTACTGGTCGTGGCTGCGCAGGGTTTGCAGGATCAGTCGGCCTGCGGGGACCGGCAGCCAGTGCAGGTCGTTGATGCCGAAATTGGCCTTGCCGGTGCTGGTCCGGAATTCGCGGGCATCGCGTGGCGGGTGCGGGAGCTGGAAACCGTTGCGGCCGCGCACCTTCGAGTTGTAGTCGGTGCAGCCGGGCACGACATCGGCGATGGCTTCGCGGATGCGGTCGTAGTCGCGGCGGAAGTCCGCCCACGGCACCGGATGCCCGGGACCGAACAGTTCCTGCGCCAGCTCGCACACGATGGTGACCTCGCTGCGCAGCTGATCGCTGACCGGCTGCAGGCGGCCGGTGGACAGGTGCACCATGGACATCGAGTCCTCGACCGAAACCTGCTGGCGCACACCGTCTTGCAGATCGTCGTCGGTGCGGCCCAGGGTCGGCAGGATCAAGGCGGTCCGGCCGTGCACGACGTGACTGCGGTTGAGTTTCGTGGACACGTGCACGGTGAGTTCGCAGGCGCGCAGCGCGGCCTCGGTGACGTCGGTGTCGGGGGTGGCGGAGACGAAGTTGCCGCCCATACCGAAGAACACCTTGGCGCGCCCGTCCCGCATGGCGCGAATGGAATCGACGGTGTCCCAGCCGTGTTCGCGCGGGCTGGTGATGCCGAATCGTTTGTCCAGCGCGTCGAGGAAGGTGTCGGGCATCTTCTCCCAGATGCCCATGGTGCGGTCGCCCTGCACGTTGGAATGCCCGCGCACCGGGCACACGCCCGCGCCGGGTTTGCCGATCATGCCGCGCACGAGCAGCAGGTTGGTGGCCTCCTCGATGGTGGCGACGCCGTGCACCTGCTGCGTCAAACCCATTGCCCAGCAGATGATCACGGCTTTGGACGAGGCCAGCAGCTCCGCGGTTCGATCCAGGTCGGGGCGGGTGAGCCCGGTGGCCTCCTCGACCACGCCGAGGTCGACCGCCCGCATCTGCTTCTCGTATTCGGCGAATCCGGCGGTGTGTGCGTCCACGAAGGCGCGGTCGACCACGGTCCCGGGCGCGCGATCCTCGGCCTCGAACAGCAGTTTGCCGAGCCCTTGGAACAACGCCATATCGCCGCCGAGCCGGATCTGCAGGAAGTCGTCGGCGATGGTGGTGCCGCTGGTGAAGCCCTTGATCGTCTGCGGGTCGCGGAATCCGATGAGCCCGGTCTCGGGCAGCGGGTTGACCGCGATCACCTTGGCGCCGTGCGCTTTCGCCTCGCTCAGCGCGGACAGCATGCGCGGGTGATTGGTGCCCGGGTTCTGTCCGGCCACGATGATGAGGTCGGCCTTCTTGAAGTCGTCGATGGACACCGACCCCTTGCCGATGCCGATGGAGGCGGTCAGTGCGGCGCCGGAGGATTCGTGGCACATGTTGGAGCAGTCCGGCAGATTGTTGGTGCCGTAACTGCGCACGAGCAGCTGATAGAGGAAGGCGGTTTCGTTGGCGGTGCGGCCGGAGGTGTAGAAGAGGGCCTCGTCGGGTGAGTCCAGTTCGCGCAGGTGGCCGGCGATGATCCGGTAGGCGTCGTCCCAGGCGATGGGCGTGTAGTGGGTGTCGCCGGCGCGCAGCACCATGGGGTGGGTGAGCCGCCCTTGCTGGCCGAGCCAGTATCCGGACTTGCCGGCGAGCTCGTCGACCGAGTGCGTGGCGAAGAATTCGGGGGTGACGGTGCGCAGTGTCGCCTCTTCGGCGACCGCCTTGGCGCCGTTCTCGCAGAATTCCGCGGGCCGCCGCATACCGGTCGGTTCCGGCCAGGCGCAGCCCGGGCAGTCGAAACCATTGCGGTGATTGACCCGGGCCAGCGTGCGTGCGGTCCGCAGCACGCCCATCTCCTCGACCGCGCGTTCCAGGGCCACTGTCACCGCCTTGACCCCCGCCGCCTGCGTTTTCGGTGTGGTGACCGAGAGCGCGGATTCGTCGATATCGGCTTTCGGGGCGGCGCGATGCATGGTGACCATTGTCCTCTCTGACGCACAGCTGTCCGGGCGGACCCCTTCGATCGTATGTCCGATTTCGCCGGAGCCACGAATGTTGCGCAAGGCATCCAGCGGGTAACGCCTGAACCGGATGGCCCCACGGGCGGGCCGCCGGACCTACCATCGAAATCAGCGAGGTCACACCGGGATGACCATCCAGGCGCACCCCGCCGCAACATGCGCACTCACCCAGCGAGGGAATCGGCGTGGAGGTGCGTACGAATGACCGACGGGGGAGCAACCGAGGCGGATATCGCACGGGTGCGGGCAGCACTACCGGAGTACGACGTCGACGGTCCGGCCGGGCGCGGCGGCTGCGGGGTCGTGCTGGCCGGACGGCATCGACGATCGGGCCGGCGGGTCGCGATCAAGCAGCTGCCTGCGCAATTCGCGGCCGAACCCTTGGTGCGGCAGCGATTCGAGACGGTCGGGCAGGCGCTGACGGCATGGGAACACCCGCATCTGGCGGCCGTGTACGAGCACGTCGAACATGCGGGTTTATGCCTGCTGGTGAGCGAGTACCTGCCACGCGGGAACGTCGAGAGACGGTTCAGCACAGCCGGTTTCGAGGCGCCCGCGGCCGTCGCGGTGGCATTGTCGGCAGCGGCGGGGCTGGCCGCGGCGCACGAGCGCGGGCTCCTGCATCGCGCGGTGAAACCGGGCAATCTCCTGTTCGCGGCCAATGGCACGCTGAAGCTCACCGATCTCGGTATCGCCGAGATCGTCGGCGGTGACGAGACGCCCGCGACCCGGACCGGTGAAATCGTCGGTACCCCCGCCTATCTCGCCCCGGAGCAGCTGCTCGGCCTGCCACTGTCGCCCGCCACCGATGTGTACGCACTGGCGACCATGCTCTATCAGCTGCTGGCCGGTGTGCTGCCGTTCCCGCCCGGCGCCGACCCGCTCGATGTCCTGTTCGGCCACGCCTACGGTGCACCGGCGCCGCTGTCCGAGGTGGCGCCCGCGGTGCCGTCGCCGATCGCCGAGACCGTCATGCTCGGTCTCGCCCGTGATCCGGACGGGCGGTTCGATTCCGCCGAATCCTTCGGCATCTCCCTCGCCGCTGCCGCCGCGCACTGCTGGGGCACGAATTGGCTGCTGCCCGTCGGTATTCCGGTCCTCGGCGCGGACACTATTGTGGCTGCGGCCACCGGCATATTCCGCGGTGGGCCGCAGACCCGGGATCCGGACGCACCCGCCGGGGAGCCGCGTGGCGCCCTGCCGCTCGCGACGCCGGCAATCGGATCGAAGGGCACTACCAGGCCGAGTGGGACGCGGGTGCGGCCGCGGCAGCCGTTGCGGCAGGGCGGGATTCGGCTGGTGGATGTGCAGCCGAAGGACCTGATACCGGCGCAGCGGGTGGTGGCCCTGCCGTCGCCGCGGCTGCCGTTCGTGATCGCCGCGGTGCTGGCGGTGGTGGTGGCCCTGGTGGCGGTGCTCGGGTTGGGGGTGGGTCCCACGCGGGCCACGCCGCCGATCGGATTGATCCAGGTCGACGGGGTCGATCCGGCGCGAGTGGACCGGGTTCCGCTGGATCTGTCCGAGCCCGTGCTGCTTTCGGTGAACGGCACGACCGCGGATTCGGCGGAACTGTCCCTCGACGTGCTGGGCGTGAACATCGGCGATGTGAGCACGCCCCTGTCGCCGGGCGGGCCGGGTGTGGCGACCGCACTGCCGGTGCCGCTGGATCCGCATGTGCTCGCGGGTGATGTCACGGCGGAGATCACCTTGTCCCGCAATGGATCCACCACCGCCGTCTACCGGTTCCCGGTGCATACCGCGCAGCGCCCGCTCATCACGGTGACGGCGGTCGGTGTGCTGTTGCTGGTCCTGCTGGCCGTCGTTTACGCCGAATCGTCCGTGCGTGCCCTGTGCCAGGGGCGGGCGGGCCGGGCCGCGACGGTGGGGCTGGCGGTGAGTACCGGGCTGCTCGGCATCGGCGCGGTGGGGGTGAGCTGGATTCTGTTCGGCCGGGAGCCGACGCTGGTCGCGCTGCTGGTGTGTGCGGTGGTGGGCGCGGGGGCCGGGGTGGTGTCGGCGGTGGGGTGCCGCCGGGTCGGCAGGCGGTACCGGTATGTGCGGGCGCGGCCCGCGGCTCGGTGAATCCGGTCGTTCGTTGCGCAACACGGGGTGTGGACCGATATACCGGGGAATGTCATCGGCGGCGGGTGACGGCGTGGAGGGGAGGGCGTGGAGATGGTGGGGCGGCCACTGATCGAGATCCGGGAATGGGGTCGCCCAGCGCGACGGAGGGAACTGGACGGTCCTCTCATATTCGGGCGGGAGGGCGCCCACGAATCACTCGCGGACAGCGGCGTCTCCCGCCGTCACCTGCGCCTCGTCCCCACCCCGACCGCACTCTCGGTGGTCGACCTCGGCAGCCGCAACGGCACCACCGTCAACGGCCTGACCCTGGCGGGCCGGCGGGTACTCACCACCGGCGACGTGGTGCGCCTCGGCCGCAGCGAAATCATCGTGCTGCACACGCCCACCGCCGAACCCGCCGAATTCGACTCCGGCGAAACGTATCGCGGAACGCCCGGCGTCACCGCACCGCCGCCACCCGCCGACCGGCCGCCGACCCGCGGCGTGCGCTGGACCGAACGCATCCTCGGCATCGATCCCACCGGGACCCGGAATCTGTTCCCCGCCTTCACCGAACTGCCCGCGCGGGTGCCGCTGCCGGTGTGGCAGGCCGTGCGGGTGGTGAGTATCGCTGCGTATTTCACCGTCATCGTCCTGCTGTTCGTGCGACCCGCGGCAGGATTGTTCGTGTTCTTCAAGGTGATCGCGCCACTGTTGCCGGGACTGTTCCTCATCGCACCGGGCCTGTGGCGCAATGTGTGTCCGCTGGCCGCCACCAATCAGCTGCCGCGGTTGCTGCGCTTCAGCCGCGCGGCCACCGTGCCGAACTGGTTCCAGCAGCGTGGGTATCTGATCGCGGTGGTCTTGTTCTTCGGCATCGTCGGGTCCCGGCTGGCGGGGTTGGATCGTAATGGAATCACCACCGGTGCAGTGCTTTCCGCGGTCATCGCGGCCGCGTTCGCGGGCGGGGTGGCGTTCAAGGGCAAGAGCGGCTGGTGCAGCAGTATCTGCCCGTTGTTCCCGCTGCAGCGCGCGTATGGGCAGACGCCCTTCGTGACCGTGGCCAACAATCACTGTCAGCCGTGCGTGGGATGCGCCAAGAACTGCTTCGACTTCAAACCGCGCGCCGCCTATCAGGCCGACCTGGCCGACCCGGAACGCGGCTGGGCGGCGCCGCGCAAGCTGTTCGCGGCCGCGCTGCCCGGGTTCGTGATCGGGTTCGTGGTGGTCGCGGGGAACCCGAATATGCTGCTGCCGCAACGGTTCGTGGTATTGGGGCTGGCGATGGTGGTCGCCGTGGGGTTGTTCTTCGTGGTGGAAGCCTTGACCTCGGTGAGTCAGGCCATGCTGTCGGCGGGGTATGCCGCGGTGGCGTTGAATGCCTTCTATTGGTTCGGGGGCACGGTGCTCGCCGCCTCCTTCACCACCGTGACGGGAGTGGTGGCGCCGGGGCTGCGATGGGTGATCAGTGCGGTGGTGCTGGTGGCGACCGTGTTGTTCCTGGCCCGCACCAGGGTCAGCGAACTGCAGTACGCGCTCACCACCGGGGCTCGGACCGCGCCGGTGCTACCTCGACGCCCCCCGCTCGCACTCCTACCGCCGCCTCATAATCTCCCGCGACCGCGTCGTGGGCGCCACCGTCCTCGGCCACCACCCCACCGACACGGCCGCAGCCCAGCAAGCCATCCGCACCGCCACCCCCATCCCACCCACCGCCCGCCCCGCCCTCCACGCCGGCGATTGGTCTGCGCTGCAATAGGTCACAGTCAGGTGTGGGGTTGGTCTGTGCGGTAGGTGAAGATGCGTTCGCCTATGCGCAGGCTCCAGCCGCGCTGTAGTTCGACGGGACGTTGGCCGACCCGCATCCACTCGGATGCGCCGGGCGCTGCCATGAAGGTGCCGCCCGGGGTTCCGGCGTCGCGCACGAAAACTGTGCCGCCGCTGACGGTCAGGTGCGCGTGCACGCGGGAGACGTGGCGGTCGCGAGGGATCACGATCGGTGAGGCTTGGGCTCGGCGGACCGAGTCGTCGATCATGGGGTCGCGGCCGATCACGTACGGCCGATCCAGGGGATATCGTGCGCCGTCCGGACCGACGAGCGCTCCGGCCTGATAGGCGACCGTTTCCATGGGTGCCGCGCCCGCGGATCGTGCTGCCGGCGTGGCAGACGATGCCGGTAAGGGGTGAGGTGCCGGAGTGGGTTGCGGCCTTGGGGCGGATTGTGATGATGGTGTGGGTTGCGGACCGGGCGCGGGCTGAGGAGGGGTGGGCGTGGGCTGCGGGCCCGGTGGGGAATGTGGGCCGGGCGTGGATTGTGGTGTCGGCGTGGACGACTGCTCGGCGGCGTCCTCTGCGGCTGCGGCTTCGGCGTCGAAGGCGGCGGTGGGTGGCTGATCCTCCGGATCGGGGCGGCCTGCGCGGTTGGGCTTTCTCGCCTGCTGCTCATCCGCACGTTGCGATGGTCGCGCCGGTTCCGCGGGTTTCTCCTGCTTCGATTTCGCTGCGTCGAGGGGTTCGATCGCGGCCGTCGCGGGCGGGTCGTCCACCTGTGCGGTGAGCTGCGGCGGGCCGGAGGCGGATTCGGTGAGCGGCGTCGCGGCGGGGGCTTCGGGTTTTTCGGGGCCGCCGACCGGGAAGGTGGCGGCTCGGCGGTCGTAGACGGGTGGCGGGTCGCCGGCGGCGGATCGGGGTGGGGCGCTGGGGGATTGGATCGGGAGGCGGACCGGTTCGGAGCCGAAGCGGGTGTGCGAGGGGGTGGGGAGTGGGGCTCGGCGGGTGAGGTCGGTGGCTGGGGGTTGCGGGGGATGGAGTTCGGGGTTGGTGTCGGCGGGTCTGCGCGGGCGGGCGGTGAGGCCGGTCGGGGGCGCGTGCAGCACGAAGCCGCCGGCGGCGACCACGCCGGCGCGCAGGTCGGTGTGCGGGATCGGGGTGGCGGTGGGGCCTTCGGTGCTCACGGAGATGCGCCGGACCGGGTCGCGGATGATTTCGTCGGCCCAGGTCATGGCGCGTTCGCCGGAGAGGCGGCGGGTGCCTTCCGGACCTTCCACGACTGCCAGGACGGGACCGTGCAGCAGGACCAGGATGCCGCCCGCGGTCGGGGCCACCACGCCGAAGGCCGGTGGCTGTCCGGAGCCGCCGCTGAATACCGTCGCTGCCAGGCGTTGCGCGATCGCCACGCCCGGATCGGCGGCGGTGGCCGCGGTTTCGGCCGCGCCCAGAATCCGTTCCGTGGAGGGGCTTTCGCCCGCGACCACGATGCATACCGCCCCGAATCGCGCGACCAGGCCGTCCCCGCGCGTCAATGCGACAGTGGTCGGAATGCGTCCCATGCGCGCCTCCCTCTGCCGGCGCTCGCCATATCGCAGCCAAGCATAGGACCGGTGGCGTTCGGGCGGTACGGGCCGACGCGACTCGCCAGATTGTGGCAATACGCCTCGCAGGGCAGCCTCGGGCGGAAGGATCGGGTCATCGTGCCGGCGCACCAGGCCCCGGCAGGACCGACGAGGACCGCACCATGATGGGCACGATCATCAGGAACAGGACTACAACTCCGGCACTCCGCACCCGCCGCATGCGATACCTGACCGGCGCGCTCGGCCTGTCCGGGCTGGCCGCCCTGACGGTGTGCGCCGCGCCCGCGCAGGCCACCGCGACCCGGGTCGGGGCGGAACCCGGCATCAGTTTCGGGATGGCGTCGAATTTCGGGACCGGCTGCGCGTACACGATCAACGGCTACGTCGACGATCCGACGACACCGGTCGTGTTCTACGACAACGGGATTCCGTTCGCCTGGTCAGCGCCGTCGGGCTGGCTGGCCCAGGCGCCCTGGACGCCTGCGACGCCCGGTCCGCACCGCATCCAGGCGGTCCAGCACAGTCAGCCGGGCCCGGATGTGTTCCCGTACGTCGACGTGCACGTGGGTATGGGCCTGTCCTCGGGGTCCGGCTGCCTCGTCATCAACTGACGCACACCGGGAATGCGCTGGGCGACAGACCGGTTGCTTCGATCCGAGCAGAGGAGTCGAGAATGGCGCGGGCACGGGCACTCGTACTGGGCGGCGGAGGCGTGGCCGGAATCGCCTGGGAAACCGGGATCATCGCGGGACTGGCCGATGCCGGAGTCGACGTCACCGGCGCCGACCTGCTGCTCGGCACCTCCGCCGGCGCGAATGTGGCCGCGCAGGTGGGCAGCGGACTGCCCCTCGAGGAACTGTTCCGGCGGCAGACCGAACCCAGCCTGCAGAGCCGGGAAATCGTGCCGCCCGGCAACCCACTCCTCGACCTCGGCACGCTGTGGGGTGAAATCGTCGTCGAATCCGGCGGCGATCAGGCGAAAGTGGGCCGCCGCCTGGGTGAACTGGCCGGCGCCGCGCACACCGTGCCCGTCATCGCCCGGTACGCCGTCATCGAAACCCGCCTGCCCGTCCACGATTGGCCGGACCGCAACCTGCGGGTCGTCGCCGTCGACGCCGATACCGGCGAACCGCAGGTCTTCCACCGCGCCTCGGGCGTATCTCTGATCCACGCGGTGGCGGCGAGTTCGGCAGTGCCCCTGGTCTGGCCGGTGGTCCCCATCGCCGGCGCCCGCTACATCGACGGCGGCGTCCGCTCCAGCAGCAATTCGGATCTCGCCGCGGGCCACGACCGCATCCTCATCCTGCTACCCACCCCCGACCTCCGCGTAGACGAAGAGGTCGCCGCACTCACCGCCGCCGGCTCCCGAGTCGAGGTGATCGCTCCCGACGCGGCCACCTTCGCGGTCGTCGGCGACAACCCCCTCGACCCCGCCACCCGCACCCCCGCCGCCGAAGCAGGCCGCGCCCAGGGCCGCGCGGAAGCGCCTCGCATCGCCCAACTCTGGAACTGAAGGCCCGCCTGCGCTGGTCGCAACTCCTTCGGCGGTGCGGCCGGGGCGGCGGAGCTCGGTCCTTTCGAACAGCGCCGTCTCCGAAAGTCGTGCCGCTATTCGAAGGCGGCCTTGGCGGCGGGTTCGGCGGCGCGCCGGTCGTCTTCGACCAGGCCGATGCGGGTGCGCCGGTCCAGGAGGTCGTCGATGTCCAGGGCGCCCTCGGTGCGGACGGCGAAGACGAATTCTGCTGCGGCGACATCGATTCCGGGGGCGACCGGGGCGGCCAGGGCCGGACTGTCCTCGATGAGGTCGAGGATGGCGGTGGCTTCGCTGCCGTAGCGTTCGACCAGGCGGGCGGGGGCCGGGATGCGGTCGCGGGCCGCACCGGAGACCGCGCCGACCAGGGGGAGGCGCTTGGTGCGGCAAGGGGATGCGGTCAGGTGGGAGTGGCTGACGGCCGCGTCCACGGCGTCCTCGGCCATCTTGCGGTAGGTGGTGAGTTTGCCGCCGACCACGGTGATCACGCCGGTGGGCGAGGTCAGGACGGCGTGCTCGCGGGAGATGTCGGCGGTGCTGTCACCGCCGGTGCGCAACAGTGGGCGCAGGCCCGCGAAGGTGCCGCGGATATCGTTGCGGGTCAATGGTTCCCGCAGGACGGTATTGACGGTGTCGAGCAGGAAATCGATCTCGGAGTCGGTGGCGTGCGGCACGTCCGGCACCGGTCCGGGCGCTTCCTCATCGGTGAGCCCCAGGTATACGCGATTGTGCGCTGCCGGGAACGCGAAGATGAAACGACTGGTGCTGCCCGGAATCGGCACCGTCAGCGAGGCCGTCAGCCCGCCGAAGGCCGCGGCATCGAACACCAGGTGCGTCCCGCGTGAGGGTCGCAGTTCGATGCTCGGATCCACCTGATCGGCCCACACGCCGGTCGCGTTGATGACCGAACGTGCTGTGACGGTGAGGGTTTCGCCGGTCAGCTGATCCACCAGCGTGGCCTGCTCACCGGAGACGCCGGTCGCGGCCACACGCGTGAGAATCGACGCCCCGTGTGACGCCGCCGTGCGTGCGATCGCGACCACCAGTCGCGCATCGTCCACCAGTTGCCCGTCCCAGGCGAGCAGCCCGCCGCGCAGCCCGGCCCGCCGCACCGTCGGCGCCAGCCGCAGCGCCTCGGCCGCCGCCACTCGCCGCGACCGCGGCAGCACCGACGGTGCGGTGCCGGCCGCCCGCCGCAGTACATCACCGGCCACGAATCCGGTCCGCACCAGAAGCTTCTGCGCCACACCGATATTCGGCAGCAGCGGCACCACCTGCGGCAGTGCCCGGGTGAGATGCGGTGCGGTGCGGGTCAGCAGGATGTCGCGCTCCACCGCGCTCTCGTGCGCGATGCCCACGCCGCCGCTGGCCAGGTAGCGCAGTCCACCGTGCACCAGTTTGGAACTCCAGCGGCTGGTGCCGAACGCCAGATCGTGCTTCTCCACCAGGACCGTGCGCAGCCCGCGCGCGGCGGCATCGAGAGCCACTCCGACGCCGGTGATGCCGCCGCCGATCACCAGCACGTCGATGGCGGCGGCGTCGCCGAGCGCCCGCAGTTCCCGCTGTCGTCGCGCGGCATCGAGCACGGAGTCGGGGTGGACTGGATTCCCGGTCATGGGAAGACCTTTCGACGAGGCGGAGAGCTACTTGCTGGGAGCCAGGTAGGCGTGCAGCGCGTGCGCGAGTTCGGTGTCGAGATGTTCGAAGTCGAGGACGGGTGCGATGGTGCCGGCCGATTGCACCGCGGACTGCCCGATGAGCAGCACCATGCCCGCCATGCGTTGCGGATCCCCGGCGCGAATCGACCCGTCCGCCTGGCCTTCCCGGATCCCGTCGCGGAACAGTTCGAGCAGTGCGCGCTGATTGCGGCCGAGCCGTTCGAACACGTACGTCAGCATCAGGTCGGCGTCCGCGCGGAAGATCTTGGCGAACAGCGGGTTCTGCCGCATGGTCGCGCCGCCGCCCACGATCGCGCCGACCAGCCGTTCGCGTGCGCTGCCCGCGGCGGGCACGGCCTCGGCGATGATCTCGCGCAGTTCCCGCACCAGCAGGTCGGCGACCAGTGATCCGGTGTCGGGCCAGCGCCGGTACACGGTGGGCCGGCTGACGCCCGCGCGTCGCGCGACTTCGGTGAGGGTGGTGCGCCGTACGCCGAATTCGGCCACGCAGGCGCGTGCCGCGTCGAGGATCGCCCGATCGACGGCGGAGGGGGTTTCGGTCGAGGTCACGATTGCCACCACCGGAGAGTAGTTCCGTTACTGCTTGACATTATATGTCAGACTGTAACGCATGGTCGACACTCGAGCAGCCTCCGCATCGACAGCAAACCCGGGCGAGCCGCAAGCCCGCGCGAGTATGGTGTGGGACGCCTGGGGCTCCCCGTCCGGACACAAACCGCTCCCGGAAAAGATCCGGGGACTGCTCGGTCAGGTATTCGGGGTGTCCGGTGAGCCGGCGACCCGTCGCGATGAGGGCGACGTGCCGCTGCGCCCATCGGCCCTCACCCCCGAACAGCACGCCGGGCTCGTCGCGGTGGTCGGCGCCGGCAATGTCTCCACCGATCACCGCGATCGGCTCCGGCACGCCGGCGGCAAATCCACCCCCGACCTGCTGCGCCGCCGCGCAACCGGGGAACAGGACGCCCCCGACGCCGTGCTCTTCCCGGCCGATCACGCCGAAGTCCTCGCCCTGCTGGAGTACTGCTCCGCCCACGCCATCGCCGTCGTCCCTTTCGGCGGCGGCACCAGCGTCGTCGGCGGACTCGACCCCGTGCGCGGCGCCTTCGATGCCGTCCTCGCCGTGGACCTGCGCCGCCTCGACACCCTCACCCGGGTCGACCCCGTCAGCAGCACCGCGACCCTCGGCGCCGGTCTCACCGGACCGCAGGCCGAGGAACTGCTGGGCGCACACGGACTTTCGCTCGGCCACTTCCCGCAGAGCTTCGAATACGCCACCATCGGCGGTTTCGCCGCCACCCGTTCCTCCGGTCAGGCGTCGGCCGGTTACGGCCGCTTCGACGACATGATCCAGCACCTGCGCATCGCCACCCCGCGGGGCACCCTCGACCTCGGCCGCGCCCCCGCCTCCGCCGCCGGACCCGATCTGCGCGAACTCTTCTCCGGCTCCGAAGGCACCCTCGGCATCATCACCGAGGTCACCCTGCGCGTGCACCCCGTCCCGGAAACCACCGCCTACCAGGCCTGGTCCTTCCCCGACTTCGCCACCGGCGCAGCGGCTCTGCGCTCGGTGATCCAGGCCGGCGCCGCCCCCACCGTCATGCGCCTGTCCGACGAGGCCGAGACCGGCCTGAACCTGGCCCGCGCCGGTGACGTCGGCGGCGCGCCCGTCGGCGGCTGCCTCGCCGTCACCACCTTCGAAGGCACTGCCGCCCATGTCGCGGCCCGCAGCGCCGAGGCCGCCGACCTGCTGGCCGCCGCCGGCGGCACCGCCCTCGGCGAAACCCCTGCCAAGGAATGGGAACACGGCCGCTTCTCCGCCCCCTACCTGCGGGATGCGCTGCTGGATGCCGGAATCCTGTGCGAGACCCTCGAAACCGCCACCAGTTGGTCCAATCTCGCCGAGCTCAAGGCGAAAGTCACCGCGGCACTGACCGAATCACTGACCGCGCAGGGCGCTCCGGCGCTGGTCATGTGCCATATCTCGCACACCTACCCGACCGGCGCCTCGCTGTACTTCACCATTGTCGGCAAGCAGGCCGACGACCCGATCGCCCAATGGGCGCGGGCCAAGCGGGCCGCCGGCGATGCCATCATCGCCGCCTCCGGCACCATCACCCACCATCACGCCGTCGGCGCCGATCACCGGCCGTGGATGACCGCCGAGATCGGCGACCTGGGCGTGCGGGTACTGCGCGCGGTGAAGCAGACGGTCGACCCCGCCGGAATCCTCAACCCCGGGAAGCTGATTCCGTGACCCAGATCAGATCGGTAGCCCTGGTGACCAACCCGCTGTCCGGTCAGGGCAAGGGTGAACAGGTGGCCCGCGAGGCCGCGCGGCTCTTCGCGGCCCGCGATATCGCCGTGCACGAGATTCTCGGCAGCTCCGCGGCCGATACCGCACTGCTGGTCCGCAAGGCGCTCGCCGACCCGGCCGCCCGGCCCGACGCCGTGGTGGCGGCCGGCGGCGACGGACTGGTGTGCGTCACCTTGCAGGCCCTGGTGGGCCAGGGTGTGCCGCTCGGCCTGGTGCCCGCCGGCACCGGCAACGACCTCGCCCGCGAGGTCGGGGTGCCCGATGACACCGCCGCCGCGGTCGACGTGGTGCTCGGCGGCCGGACCCGCACCATCGATCTCGGCACCGTCGAAACCGGCGATTCGAGCACCCCGATCTGGTTCGCCACGGTCACGGGCACCGGCCTCGACGCGCGAGTCACCTTGCGGGCCAATGCCATGCGCTACCCCAAGGGGCCGCTGCGCTACACGGTGGCAGCGCTGCTGGAGCTCGCCGGAAAACTCGACGTCCCCTACCGCATCGAACTGCACGGCTCCCCGGATCACGCGGACGGCACCGTCATCGAATTGGATGCGGTCATGGTCGCGGTCGGCAATACCCGCACCTACGGCGGCGGCATGCTGATCTGCCCGGACGCGCTCATCGACGACGGCCTGCTGGATCTCACCGTGGTCGGCGCCATGTCGCGGCTGGACATGCTGCGCCTGCTCCCGACCCTGTCGTCGGGCAAGCGCATCGATCACCCGGCCGCGGTCGGCTATCGGGCGGCCACCATCACCTTGACGGCTCCGGGTGCTCCCGCGACCGCCGATGGTGATCCGGTCGGCCTGCTGCCCGCCACCTTCCAGGCTCACGCGGGTGCGTTGGACGTCCTCGTGCCCTGATCGACAGCGCCCCTCGCCGTACAGGCGAGGGGCGCAAGGTATTCGATGTGTCTCACCACTGTTGGAAGACGATCAGACCCTGCGTATCGAGCAGCACGTCCACCTGGCCGCCGGGCCGGGATGCGGCTTCGCCGACAATGTCGTTCAGTCCGGCGTAGACATTGGAATTGTCCTGGGGGAGCGCGGAATCCGGCTGGATGCCGACGGTCACCGCGGAATGCGGGGCAAAACGATCCACGAGTGCGGGCAGCGGGCTGCCGGCCAGGGATTGGGTTTCGCCGTGCGAGAGTTCGAGTCCGTAGGCCCCGAACTGCGGAATCGCGATCGGCGTTGCGGCGGAGGCGTTTCCGGCCGCCAATAACCCGGCGGCGGTGGCAGTGGCGAGAGCGGCGGTGACGATGAGGACGCGAGCACGCATGATGACTCTCTTTCCCTCAGCGAGACCGGATCGGCCCGCGGTGGTGGAGGTGTCCCGGAACTGCGTATTCGAAGTGGTAGCGACTGGCGCCAGCCGGACATCAAGAACACACCCGTGTCGATAGCGGTGACAAGAGGAATGCCGCGATGCTCACGAAGCGACGATCTTGTGACTCAGGACACATGCTCTGACCGGGGCGATCCGACCGGGCTAGGCGTGCCGGGCGATGAGCAGGTGGCCGGGGATCGGCTTGCGGTCCAGTGTCCGCTGCTCCACGGTGAGTCCCGCATTCTCCAGCGCGGCGATCACGTCCGCGACCGGCCGCAGCCGGAAACCGTGCGCGGTGAACGGCATCCGCGCCATGGCCGCCGGATCGCCGATGCCGACCACGGCCCGGCCCTTCGGTCGCAGCACCCGCGCCAGCTCGGCGCACACCCGATCCAGTTCGGGCACGAAGTACACCGTATTGAGGGTGATCACCGCGTCCAGCGACGCATCGTCCAGCGGTAGCTCGGTCAGCGAACCCTCCTGCACCCGCAGCCGCCCGGTCGCGATATCGCCGCGGAAGCGTGATCCGGCCCGTTCCAGCATGTCCCGGGACAGTTCGACGCCGATCACCGAACCGCTCGGCCCGACCCGATCCAGCAGCAGTGAAATACCCACCCCGCCACCGAATCCGAGGTCGCCCGCCACATCGCCCGGCGTCACGTCGGCCGCCGCGACCGCGCCCTCGATCATGAACAGGTTCGCCCGATCCAGCAGCCGCGCCACCACACCCTTCCCTAGCAGGCCGTGCGGCTTACCGAGTTGCCCGGCGACGGTGGACATCACCTTCGAGACAATGGCGTTCACATCCCGCAGGCTACCGCCGATCCCCGCAGGGGCTGTGTGAAATCACAGTGGAAGGCGGTCGGTTCTGTGCGCTCGATGCAACGTGGATGCAACGAATTGTGCTCTAGCCTGGCGCATTTGGGCCGGAAGCTGAGAATTCGATGTGGGTTCGGAGAAGCTGCGCGAAAAGGCGGTAATCTTGCCTTCGAGGGCGGGGTTCTCGGTGTCCCTCATCCGCCGAGAGCCCCGCTCTTCGGCTGTGTAAAACCCGGTAGGGACCGTCGAATCACAGCAATTAGAATCGCACGGTGACCAGCGCAGCCTCTGAGACCCCACGCAATCGTGCCGATGCCCTCCCCAAGAGCTGGAACCCCAGTGAAGTAGAGGTCGACCTGTACGAAGGCTGGGTAGCCGCTGGATACTTCACCGCCGACGCGAGCAGCGGCAAGCCCCCCTACTCGATCGTGCTCCCCCCGCCCAATGTGACCGGCAACCTGCACATGGGCCATGCCTTCGATCACACCCTCATGGACCTGCTCACCCGCCGCAAGCGCATGCAGGGCTACGAGGTGCTGTGGCTGCCCGGCATGGACCACGCCGGCATCGCCACCCAATCCGTGGTGGAGAAGCAGCTCGGCGCCGACGGCAAGACCAAGGAAGACTTCGGCCGCGAACTCTTCATCGACAAGGTGTGGGACTGGAAGCGCGAATCCGGCGGCGCCATCCAGGGCCAGATGCGCCGCCTCGGCGACGGCATCGACTGGAGCCGCGACCGCTTCACCATGGACGAGGGCCTGTCCCGCGCCGTGCAGACCATCTTCAAACGCCTCTTCGACGCGGGCCTCATCTACCGCGCCGAACGCCTGGTGAACTGGTCGCCGTCGCTGGAGACCGCCATCTCCGATGTCGAGGTGAAGTACGAGGACGTGGACGGCGAGCTGGTCTCGCTGCGCTACGGCTCCCTGAACGACGATGAGCCGCACGTGATCGTGGCCACCACCCGGGTGGAGACCATGCTCGGCGACACCGCCGTGGCCGTGCACCCCGACGACGAGCGCTATCGGGCCCTCGTCGGCACCACCGTCTACCACCCCATCACCGGCCGGCAGATCCCGATCGTGGCCGACGACTACGTCGACCCCGAATTCGGTTCCGGCGCAGTCAAGATCACCCCCGCGCACGACCCCAACGACTTCGAACTCGGCCTGCGCCACGGCCTGCCCATGCCCACCATCATGGACAAGACCGGCAAGATCGCCGACAGCGGAACCGAATTCGACGGCATGGACCGCTTCGAGGCGCGGCTGAAGATCCGCGAACGCCTGGAAGCCGAAGGCCGCGTGGTCGCCCGCAAGTTCCCGTACGTGCACAGCGTCGGCCACTCCGAACGCTCCGGCGAACCCATCGAACCCCGCCTGTCCATGCAGTGGTGGGTGAAGGTGGAAACCCTCGCCAAGGCCGCCGGCGACGCCGTCCGCAACGGCGACGTCAAGATCTACCCGGCCAGCCAGGAACCGCGCTGGTTCGACTGGGTCGACAACATGCACGACTGGTGCATCTCGCGCCAGCTGTGGTGGGGCCACCGCATTCCCATCTGGTACGGCCCCGAGGGCGAAACCCTCTGCGTCGGCCCCGACGAGCAGGCCCCCGAAGGCTGGGTGCAGGACCCGGACGTCCTCGACACCTGGTTCTCCTCCGGCCTGTGGCCCTTCTCCACCATGGGCTGGCCCGACGCCACCCCGGAACTGCAGAAGTTCTATCCCACCAGCGTCCTCGTGACGGGTTACGACATCCTGTTCTTCTGGGTGGCCCGCATGATGATGTTCGGCATGTTCGTGTCCGACGACCCGGTCATCAATGCCGGCAAGGACCCGCAACAGCGGCAGGTGCCGTTCGACGACGTGTTCCTGCACGGCCTCATCCGCGACGAATTCGGCCGCAAGTACTCCAAGTCCAAGGGCATCGGCGTCGACCCGCTCGAATGGATCGACGAATACGGTGCGGACGCAACCCGATTCACCCTCGCCCGCGGCGCCCAGCCCGGCTCCGACCTGTCGGTGGGCACCCCGCACGTGACGGCCTCGCGCAGCTTCATCACGAAGCTGTTCAACGCCAGCAAGTTCGCGCTCATGAACGGCGCCGCGCCGGGCGACCTGCCCGCCCGCGACACCCTCACCGACACCGACCGCTGGATCCTGGACCGCCTCGACGAGGTGCGCGCCGAAGTGGACGCGGCATTCGACCGCTACGAATTCGGCAAGGCCTGCGAGGCGCTCTACCACTTCGCGTGGGACGAATTCTGCAGCTGGTACCTGGAATTGGCCAAGGTGCAGTTCGCGGAATCCGAGGAGCGTGCCGCAAGCACCCGCATCGTGCTCGGCAATGTGCTGGATTCGGTGCTGCGCCTGCTGCATCCGGCGATCCCGTTCGTCACCGAATCGCTGTGGCAGGCCCTCACCGAGGGCGCCGCGGGCGCCTCCATCGTCGTCGCCGACTGGCCGCGGGCCACCGGCATCGCCGCCGATACCGTTGCGGCCCGCCGCATCTCGGACCTGCAGAAGCTGATCACCGAGATCCGCCGCTTCCGCAGCGACCAGGGCCTCACCGATAAGCAGAAGGTGGCCGCCAAGCTCATCGGCATCGGCGAGGCCGGCCTGAACGGTCAGCTCGCCGAGATCGCCAACCTCGTCCGGCTCACCGACGCGGACGCCGATTTCGCCGCTACCGCCTCGCTCGAGGTGCGGTTGACCGGTGGCATGGTGACGGTCGAGATCGACACCTCCGGCACCGTCGACCTCGAGGCCGAGGCGCGTCGCCTCGAAAAGGACCTCGCCGCCGCGCAGAAGGAACTGGCCGGCACCACCGGCAAGCTCGGCAACGAGGCCTTCCTCGCCAAGGCCCCGGACGATGTGGTCGCGAAGATCAAGGCGCGCAAGGAGATCGCCGAGTCCGAAGTCCACCGTATCCAGGCCCGGCTGGCCGAAATCGCGAAACTGGCGGAGCGCAAGTGAACGACGAACCCGAACGTCAGCAGTACGCGCAGGACATCCCGCTGACCACCGGCACCTCACCGGTGGATCTGGCCGAAATGGCGCTGGTCGAGGCCGAACTCGATCAGCGCTGGCCGGAAACCAAGATCGAGCCCTCGCTGGCCCGCATCGCCGCGCTCATGGACCTGCTGGGCTCACCACAGCAGAGCTACCCGTCCATCCACGTCGCGGGCACCAACGGCAAGACCTCGGTCACCCGCATGATCGACTCGCTGCTCACCGCCCTGCACCGGCGCACCGGGCGCATCACCAGCCCGCACCTGCAGCTGGCCACCGAACGCATCGCCATCGACAATGCCCCGATCACCCCGGGCCGCTATGTCGAAACGTTCCGGGAACTACAGCCTTTCGTCGAGATGATCGACAAGCAGTCCGAGGCGGCGGGTGGCCCGGCCATGAGCAAGTTCGAGGTGCTCACCGCCATGGCCTACGCGGCCTTCGCCGAAGCGCCCGTCGATGTGGCGGTCGTCGAGACCGGGATGGGCGGCCGCTGGGACGCCACCAATGTGATCGACAGCCAGGTCGCCGTCATCACCCCGATCGGCCTGGACCACACCGAATACCTGGGCCCCGATCTCACCTCCATCGCGGGGGAGAAGGCCGGGATCATCAAGAAGGCCCCCGCGAACGAACTCGTCCCGATCGACACCGTGGCGGTCATCGCGCAGCAGGAGCCCGAGGTCATGGACGTGCTGCTGCGCCGCGCCGTCGAGGTGGATGCGGCTGTGGCCCGCGAAGGTTCGGAGTTCCAGGTGCTGGCCCGGCGCGTCGCCGTCGGCGGGCAGGTACTGGAACTGCAGGGCCTGGGCGGCGTCTACGAGGACATCTTCCTGCCCTTGCACGGTGAGCATCAGGCCCGCAATGCGGCGCTGGCACTCGCCGCGGTCGAGGCGTTCTTCGGTGCGGGCGCCTCCCGCCAGCTCGATATCGACGCCGTCCGAGCCGGTTTCGCGGGCTCGGTCAGCCCGGGCCGCATGGAACGCATGCGCAGCGCGCCGACCATCTTCATCGACGCCGCGCACAACCCGCACGGGGCGGCGGCGCTGGCGGCCACGCTGACAAGCGAATTCGACTTCCGCAAGCTGGTCGGCGTGATCGCGGTACTGGGCGACAAGGACGCCGGCGGCATCCTCGACGCCCTCGAACCGGTCTTCGACGAGATCGTGGTCACCGAGAACGGTTCCCCGCGCGCCATGCCCGTGGACGATCTCGCCAACCTCGCCGTGCAGCGCTTCGGTGACGAACGGGTCGCCGTCGCACACGATCTCGCGGATGCCATCGAGACCGCCATCGCGCTCGCCGAGGGGGGAGAGGATGCTGAACTCATCTCCGGTGCGGGCATCGTCATCACCGGATCGGTGGTCACCGCCGGTGCTGCCCGGAGTCTGTTCGGAAAGGATCCCGCATGACGGACCACGCTGACGGTGGTGGCAACGCCGAGGCCGAAGTCCCGCCGCCCGCGACCGACCCGTGGAAGGGTCTGCGCGGTGTCATGGCCGGGACCCTGGTCCTGGAGGCCATCACCGTGCTGCTGGCGCTGCCGGTGATCAGCTCGGTCGGCGGCGGGCTGAAGTGGTGGTCCATCCTCTATGTCGTCGGCCTCGCCGTGGTCATGTTCCTCGGCGCCGGTCTGCAGCGCCGCCCGTGGGCGATCCCGTTCAACCTCGGCCTGCAGGTCCTGCTGCTGCTCGGCGGGTTCATCCACCTCTCCATCCTGATCATCGGTGTCGTCTTCGCCGCGGTCTGGCTGTTCATCCTTTTCCTCCGCGCGGATGTGAAGAAGCGCATGGAAGCGGGATTGCTGCCCAGCCAGCGGATATCCGGTGCCTGAGCGTTCGTGGCTTCGGCGACAACTGGTTTCGCTGCGACCGGGTAACTCATCGGGTACGTCCAAAATCGGTTCGGTACTCAACCGCCGGCCCGCATGCCTGACTGTCTACGGCTCCCAGGCCGTGCGCTGAGGTTTCGGGGAGGCGGTACTGTTGCGCCCGTGACTGAGCAGACGTTGGTACTCATCAAGCCGGACGGCGTGGCCCGGGGCCTGGTCGGGGAGATCATCACCCGCATCGAGCGCAAGGGTCTGAAGCTCGCGGACCTGAAGCTCGTGAACGTGTCCGAGGAACTCGCCGCCCAGCACTACGCCGAGCACGCCGAGAAGCCGTTCTTCGGCTCTCTCATCGAATTCATCACCTCGGGCCCGGTCATCGCGGCCGTGCTCGAAGGCCCCCGCGCCATCACCGCCTTCCGCCAGATCGCCGGCGGCACCGACCCGGTCGAGAAGGCCGTACCGGGCAGCATCCGCGGCGACTACGCGCTCGAGACCCAGTACAACCTCGTGCACGGCTCCGACTCGCCCGAGTCCGCCAAGCGTGAGATTTCCCTCTGGTTCCCCGAATTCGCTCTCTAGAGCAGGCTCGGGAGTTATACCCCTGAACGCCTTGTCGCAGGAGGTCTGGGGGTCGCACCCCCAGACCCGGGCGCGACCCCGGGTCGCGCTCAGACCCAGCTGAAAGCGGGTCCGAGCCGCCCGGCAGCGGCCGGAAGCGGCCCACGGAGTCCCGGAAAGACCGGGCTCGACCGGCCCCGGACCCGCCGAAAATCGCTTGACGCCCTTCCCTGGGCGTGCGCACGACAGCCCGCCGAGCCGGGCAACCACGCGTCGCGGGCGCGACGCCTCCGGCGCGTGTGGGATACTGGCTCTGGAAGTGGCCGACGCCCGTCATTAGCGGCAGGTGGCTGCCACCTTCGATTGACACCGCGGCACGACGGACGATCATCGCTGCCGCCGACGGCTTCCAAGACTCGGCTGTCGGCTGGCACGCTGGATGAACGCTCGGGCCGTGGAGTTGAGCCAACCAGCCAGGCGCCACGTGACCAGTTAGCCCGAACGACGAGAACAAGGTGATAACGGGCCACACGGCGCGAAGACTTACGATCTCGTGCCCCGGTGGGGTGCGAGGCCAACTAATTGCCCCCGCGTCGGCCGCGGTCACTCTCAGGAGGGACGCGCCCGGGGGCCCGAGGAGAATTCGTGGCCGATCAAGAGCCGCAGGATGCATCGCAGGTGAATGGTGTTGGGGAGGCTTCGGACACCACCGGGGCTGCCGAACAGTTGCCGGAACGGATCCGAGTGCACGCACTGGCGAAGCTGCTGGGAGTCACCAGCAAACGTATTCTGGCCCACCTGACCGAGATGGGCGCGCAGGCGCGAAGCCCGCAATCCAGCCTGGACCGCAATGTCGCCGAATCGGTGCGCGATGCCTTCGGGCCGCGTGACGTCGAAGCCGGCGCACCCGAGCCGGTATCGCCGGCACCGATCGCCGAGGCGACCGTCGACGAGGCCATCGCGGCCGGCGACGACCGCGCGGCCGACGAGCTGGCCGCCATCGAGGTCGAAGCGGCCGAGGCCGCCACCGCCAAGTCCGTGGCGCAGCCGCAGCAGTCGCTGTTCACCAGCCCGTTCCAGGCGCCCGAGCCGGCGCCCGCCGAGCCGGTGACCTATCAGCCCGCCGCCATGGTGGCCGGGCCGCTGTTCCTCGCGCCGGACGCCACCGCCGTCGAGGAGACCCGCCGCAAGCGCCGGGCCGAACGCAAGGCCCGCTTCGAAGAGGCGCCCGAGGACAAGCCCGCCGCCCCGCCCGTCGAGGACAAGCGTCCGCAGCCGCAGCCGGTTGTGACCGAGGAGACCGCGGCGGATGACGCCGAGGACACCGAGGACGACGGCGACTGGGAGGACGGTCAGGACCGCGAGCAGCGCGGCGAGAGCGGTTCGCGCCGCCGCCGTCGTGGTCGTCGCGGTCGGGGTCGCGGCCGTGGCGAACAGCACGGCGACAACGACGCCGATGACGAGGACCAGCGTCCGCAGTCCGCGGGTGATGCCGAGGACGAGTCGGCCGACTCCGCCGACAACGATGCCGAGGACGACGACGAGTCGGACGCGGTGCCGGAGGGTTCGAGCAGCCGTCGCCGCCGTCGCCGCCGTCGCCGTAAGGGTGGCGAGGACAACGAGCCCGAGGTCGCCGAGGACGATCCGCCGAACACGGTCGTGCACGAGCGGGAGCCGCGCAGCAAGCGCCGGGCCGCCGCTGCGGCCGCCGCCGCGTCCGCGTCGGACGAGGTGCAGGGCATCAGCGGTTCGACGCGGCTCGAGGCCAAGCGTCAGCGCCGCCGGGACGGCCGGGAGGCCGGTCGCCGTCGCCCGCCGATCCTGACCGAGTCGGAGTTTTTGGCCCGCCGCGAGGCGGTGGACCGGGTGATGGTGGTGCGCGAGAAGCACTTCCCCGATCACCCGACGTCCACCACGCAGGTGGCGGTGCTCGAGGACAACATCCTGGTCGAGCACTTCGTGACGTCGACGGGTTCGGCGTCCATGGTCGGCAATGTGTACCTGGGCAAGGTGCAGAACGTGCTGCCGTCGATGGAGGCCGCGTTCGTCGATATCGGCCGTGGCCGCAATGGCGTGCTGTACGCGGGCGAGGTGAACTGGGAGGCCGCCGGTCTGGGCGGCAAGGAGCGCAAGATCGAGCAGGCGCTCAAGCCCGGTGACACCGTGCTGGTGCAGGTGTCGAAGGATCCGGTGGGGCACAAGGGTGCCCGCCTGACCACGCAGATCAGCCTGGCCGGTCGCTTCCTGGTGTACGTGCCGGGCGGTACGTCCACCGGTATCTCCCGCAAGCTGCCCGATACGGAACGCAAGCGGCTCAAGGAGATTCTGCGCGATATCGTCCCGCAGGACGCGGGCGTCATCATCCGCACCGCTTCGGAGGGCGTCTCCGAGCCCGAGCTGGCGCGCGATGTCGAACGGCTGCAGGCCACTTGGCGCACCATCGAGGAGCAGGCCAAGAACGGCTCCGGCGCGCCCAAGACGCTGTACGAGGAGCCCGACCTGCTGGTCAAGGTCGTCCGCGACCTGTTCAACGAGGACTTCTCCAAGCTGGTCATCGAGGGCGACCGCGCCTGGACCACCGTCGAGAACTACGTGCGCACGGTGGCTCCGGACATGCTGGCCCGTGTGGAACGCCACGAGAGCAGCGGCGTCGATGTGTTCGGTGCGTTCCGCATCGACGAGCAGCTGGCCAAGGCTCTCGACCGCAAGGTGTGGCTGCCGTCCGGCGGCACCCTGGTGATCGACCGCACCGAGGCCATGACGGTCATCGACGTCAACACCGGCAAGTTCACCGGCTCCGGCGGTTCGAACCTCGAAGAAACCGTCACCCGCAACAACCTGGAGGCGGCCGAGGAGATCGTCCGCCAGATGCGCCTGCGCGATATCGGCGGCATGATCGTCGTCGACTTCATCGACATGGTGCTGGAGTCCAACCGGGATCTGGTGCTGCGCAGGCTGACCGAGGCGCTGGGCCGGGATCGCACCCGCCACCAGGTGTCCGAGGTGACCTCGCTGGGCCTGGTCCAGATGACCCGCAAGAAGCTGGGTACCGGTCTGGTGGAGGCGTTCTCGACCACCTGCGAGACCTGCCACGGTCGCGGCATCCTGGTGCACAACTACCCGGTCGAGTCCGCTCCGGCGGCCAGTTCCGACGAGGGTGCGGGCCGTCGCGAGGGTTCGCGTCGCCGTCGCAAGGACCGCGGCAAGGACAATGCGGCGGAGGCTGTTCCGGCCGTCGCCGAGGCTCCGGCCGAGGAGCTCGACGAGGAAGAGGAGACCAGGGTGGCCGCCAAGCGCGCCCACCCGGTCGCCCTGGCCATGGCCGCGCATCAGGCCGAGGAAGCCGCGCATTCGACGGGCGAGGATGCCATCGCGGCCGCCGATGCGGCGAATACGATTCTCGCCGAGGGTGATACCGCGAGCACCGCGGATGTCACCGCGGCGGTGGGTCGCATCGTGACCGAGGCGGAGAACGCCGCCGCCGAGGCCGCGCTGGCGGCCGGCGCGATCGAGAAGATCGAGGCCGCCACCGAGGCGGACGCGGAAGCCGCTGCGGCACAGGCCGCGACGGCGGCCGCCGAATCGGGTGGCGTGGTCTCCGCGCAGACCCTGCAGTTGGCCGAGCCGTCCTCGAACGGGACCGCCGCGCGGGCTGCCACCGAATCTCCGCGGGCTGCCGGTGCATCCGCGCAGGCCGCCGCCGATGCGGTGGTTGCTCCTGCGGCTGTGGCCGATGCAGCCGAGGCTGCGGTCGTGGTGACCGAGGCGCAGGCCGCGGCGGAGGTGCAGACGGCTGCACCGCTTTCGGGCGATACGGCATCGGGTTCGAGCGGTACCGGCTTGAGCGATGCGGCGCCTGCCCGTCGCCCGGGGCGTCGCCGGGTGGCCCGTACTGCGGCCGCCCCGGCCTCCGACAGCAAGGGCGCGGTGTTCGTGCTCTCCAGTTCGGATCAGCCGCAGACGCCGGCCCTCAACCTCGAGGACCTGGCGCCGGCGGAGGTGCCTCCGCGCAGTCGTCCGCGTCGCCGTGCGGCCGGTCGTCCGGCGGGTGCCCCCGAGGGCGGTAACTGACCTGTAAGGCAGAAACGTGAGTGGCCCCGCCGGTTCCACCGGCGGGGCCACTCACGTCTGTTCAGGGCGGTTCGTAGTCGCACCGGATGCGGTGGGTGCCGTCCGCGTCGACGGTTGTGCAGCGGACCTGCGGATACTCGGCTTGTAGGAATGCGACAGCGACCGCGGAGTTGCGCCGATCACCCCAGTTTGGAGGGGGTTGGCTAGTTCCTGTAGTCTTGGCCAGTCGCTGCCCCATGCGACGGCACTCTGTTGTGACTAGTGCTGTGAGAGTGGGCCCCGGTTCGGTTTGAGAGCCAACGGCCCCGAGGCGGCGGTGAATACCCCAGACCAGTCTGCGGCGGTTTCCGGTGTGAATCGGATGCCCGCCGTGTGAGCAGAGTGCCGAGTATTTCGAGCACTCGAACAGAAAGAAGGGCAGCCGACCGATGGCAACGTACGCGATCGTCAAGACCGGCGGAAAGCAGTACAAGGTCGCGGTCGGTGACCTGGTGAAGGTCGAGAAGATCGAGGGTGAGCCGGGCACTGCGGTGTCGCTGTCGCCGGTGCTGCTTGTTGATGGCGCCGAGCTGACCACCGATGCTGACAAGCTGGCGAAGGTTTCCGTGTCCGCCGAGGTCGTAGAGCAGACCAAGGGCCCGAAGATCCGGATCCACAAGTTCAAGAACAAGACCGGCTACCACAAGCGTCAGGGCCACCGTCAGAAGCTGACGGTCCTGAAGGTCACCGGCATCAAGTAATCCGACTTGGGGTTCGTCACCCCGGCACGAGGAGTTTGAAATGGCACATAAGAAGGGTGCATCCAGCTCGCGCAATGGTCGCGATTCGAATGCCCAGCGGCTCGGCGTGAAGCGCTTCGGCGGTCAGGTCGTCAAGGCCGGCGAGATCCTGGTTCGCCAGCGTGGCACGCACTTCCACCCCGGCGTGAACGTCGGCCGTGGCGGCGACGACACGCTGTTCGCCCTCGAGGCGGGTGCGGTCAAGTTCGGCACCAAGCGTGGCCGCAAGACCATCAACATCGTGGTTCCGGAGCCGGTGAACGCCTGACCGGCACACCGGAGTCCTCTCCACTTACTTCCGAAGCGGGTCAGGGTTGTACAACCCTGGCCCGTTTTGTTGTTTTCGATACGCCGATCACGGCATACGAGTCCTGAAGGAGGATGATCACCGACATGTCCAAATTCATCGACCGTGTCGTGCTGCACGTTCGTGCGGGCAAGGGTGGCCACGGGTGCGCTTCGGTGCGCCGGGAGAAGTTCATGCCGCTGGGTGGCCCCGATGGGGGTAACGGCGGTAATGGCGGGGACGTGATCCTCGAGGTCGATCCCAATGTCCACACGCTGCTGGATTTCCATTTCCATCCGCATGCCAAGGGCGGTAACGGCAAGCCCGGTGAGGGCAGCAACCGCAGTGGCAAGCAGGGTGAGGAGCTGTTGCTGAAGGTGCCGTCGGGCACCGTGATCCTGACCGAGGACGGGGAGGTGCTTGCCGATCTGGTCGGCCCGGGTACCCGGTTCATCGCGGCGCAGGGTGGTCGCGGTGGTCTCGGCAATGCGGCGCTGGTGTCGAAGGCGCGCAAGGCGCCCGGTTTCGCGCTGCTCGGCGAGGACGGCCAGGAACGGGATCTCGTTCTGGAGCTGAAGTCGGTCGCGGATGTGGGCCTGGTGGGCTTCCCGTCGGCGGGCAAGTCGTCGCTGGTGTCGGTGCTGTCGGCGGCGAAGCCGAAGATCGCGGATTACCCGTTCACCACGCTGGTGCCGAATCTCGGTGTGGTGCAGTCGGGTGACACGACTTTCACCATCGCCGATGTGCCGGGCCTGATTCCGGGTGCCAGCGAGGGGCGTGGCCTGGGGCTGGACTTCCTGCGGCATCTGGAGCGGACCGCCGTGCTGGCGCATGTGGTGGACTGCGCGACGCTGGATCCGGGTCGTGATCCGATCTCCGATGTGGATGCGCTGGAGGCCGAGCTGGCCGCGTATCAGCCTGCGCTGAAGGCCGATACCGGTCTGGGTGAGCTGGCGGATCGGCCGCGCGTGGTCATTCTCAACAAGACGGATATCCCGGATGCGGACGAGCTCGCCGATATGGTGACGCCGGAGTTCGAGTCCCGCGGCTGGCCGGTGTTCAAGATCTCGGCGGTGAGCCGGGAAGGCTTGCGGCCGTTGACATTCGCGCTCGCGCAGATGGTCCTCGACTATCGTGCGTCGCAGGTCGTGGTGGAGCCGAAGCGGCCGGTGCTGCGGCCGGTTGTCAAGGGCGACAGCGGATTCCGTGTCGTGGTCGATCCCGAGATCGAGGGCGGGTTCATCGTGCACGGTGAGCGTCCGGAGCGCTGGGTGGCGCAGACCCAGTTCGACAATGACGAGGCCGTCGGCTACCTGGCGGACCGTCTGGCGCGCCTGGGCGTCGAGGACGAGCTGGTGAAGCTGGGCGCGGAGCCGGGCGCCTCGGTGACCATCGGCGATTACGTCTTCGATTGGGAGCCTTCGATTTCCGCGGGCGTGGAGACGCTGCTGACGCGCCGCGGCGTGGATCCGCGACTCGAACAGACCGACCGCATCGGCGCCGCCGAGCGCAAGCATGCCTCGCGGGCGCGCCGTGGTCTGCTGACGGAGGACGAGGAGTAGTAGCGCGCGGCGATACCCCCGCCCGCGGTGCGGCGGGCGGGGGTGCCGCGGGCGAGAACGGAAGTGCGGCGATACTTTTCGTATCGCGAGCGAATTGAGGTGTGGTGCAGGTGAGTTCGAGTATCACGCAGGCGGAGGCCGGAGTGACCGGGGCAGGCGAGGTGAGCGAGGCACGCCGGGCGATCGCGACGGCGCGCAGCGTGGTCGTGAAGATCGGCTCCTCGGCGCTGACGAGTCTCGAAGGCGGTCTCGACACGGCCCGGCTGGATGCGCTGGCCGATGCGGTGGAGACGCGCATGCGCGCCGGATCGGATCTGGTCGTGGTGTCCTCCGGCGCGATCGGCGCCGGTATCGCGCCGCTCGGACTGTCCAAGCGCCCCAAGGATCTGGCCACCAAGCAGGCCGCCGCGAGCGTCGGCCAGCTGGCTCTCGCGCACGCATGGGGGACGTCGTTCGCGCGCTACGACCGGGTGGTCGGTCAGGTGCTGTTGAGTGCCGGTGACTTCGGCCGCCGCGAGCCGCACCGCAATGCGCAACGCACCCTGGACCGCTTGCGCTCCCTGCACGCGATCGCCGTCGTCAACGAAAACGACACTGTCGCAACGGAAGAGATCCGTTTCGGCGACAACGACCGCCTGGCCGCGCTGGTCGCCCACCTCGTCGGCGCCGACGCCCTGATCTTGCTCTCCGATGTGGACGGCCTCTACGACGGCGACCCCCGCAAGGGCGCGGCCAATTTCATCCCCGAGGTCCGCAGCAGCGCCGATCTGGACGGCGTCATCGCCGGCAGCGGCGGCGCTCTCGGCACCGGCGGCATGGCCTCCAAACTCTCCGCCGCCCGCCTCGCCGCGGACGCCGGCGTACCGGTCCTGCTGGCGGCCGCTTCCGATGCGGCAGCAGCCCTTTCGGGCGCCACGGTGGGCACGGCCTTCGCCGCCCGCCCGGTCCGCCTGTCCGCCCGCAAGTTCTGGGTCCGCCACGCCGCCGACCCGCACGGCGCGGTCCATCTCGACGCCGGTGCGGTCCAGGCCGTCGCCGAACGCCGCCGCTCCCTCCTGGCGGCCGGCATCACCCAGGTGACCGGCCACTTCTACGGCGGCGATGTCATCGACCTGGTAGCCCCCGACGGTCACGTGGTGGCCCGCGGCGTAGTCGCTTACGACAGCGACGAACTCGACTCCATGAAGGGCCGCTCCACCTCCGACCTCCCCGACAGCATGCAGCGCCCGGTCGTCCACGCCGACGATCTCGTGAAGGTTTAGCCGCAGCGCGCCGGCGGTTCGCGGAGCGGATCTGCCTCGCAACGATTTTCGATCCGTGGCGACGCAGATCGGCTGCGTCTCGCTTGCGAGGCCGGACGCCGCGGAGAGTGGCAGTCGCGCTGTGGATTCGGCATCCGGAATGTGCAGTGTGGGTGGTAGGCACGGATATCCGGCGAGAATCCTACTGGGCGGGCGGTTTGGTTTTTGGGCGTGTCGGTGGGCGCGCGGGGGGATGGGCGGGGGAAAGGCGTGGAAAGGGCAGTGGGCGGGCGGGCGGTCCGGCGCATCCTGGAATGGCACCCGGCGCCGCATCGAGATGTGCCCTTCGCCGATAGCGATTGCCTGGATCCGGCGCGGTCCGCCCTTGCCGCGTCGGGCTCGCGGTCCGGTGATCGCCCGCGGCGCCGGGTGTGCCCGCACCGCCGTGGGAGGTAGGTATGTACGTACCGCAACCGGATAACGCACAGTTGTGGCGGGCGAGCGGCCGGGACAACGGTTTCGAGATTCGCCCCCTGCTACCCGACTGGCACGAACTGCTGGCCGCGTTCTGCGGCCATATCGGGGACCAGCCCGAGGACCATCCGGTCACCCGCTGGGCCCGCACGCTCGCCGAACTGCATCTGCAGCGCCGCAACCACTCCGGCGACGCCGGCGGCATCGACGAGCTACGCGCGCAAGTGGTCCACTTCATCGATGAGTGGGTGGCGAATCGAGCGCTGCGGAGGGGTGTGGCGCGCGGTGAGTCCCTGGGTTCGGTGGTGGATGCGATGGCCGCGGCGCATGTCCGCGCGGTGTATCTGCTGAAGACCGTGGAGAAGGTGTCCGACGAACAAGTGCATGCGGCCTGGTTCATGCTCGCGCAGATGGCGGACGGCTGGACCGATCGCGCCGCCCAGGTGGTGACTCCGCACGCCCGCCGCACGGCGTGAGAGCCGGACCGCCACTTCCGGAGACGTCCCGGCCGGCCGAGCGCAGGTCTTGCCGGGGCCGCGGGGATGCGGGTCGTCCGAGCGCCGTGGTCCGGTGCCCGGGCGACCCGGCGCGGTGGTCGGCGCAGGGGGCCGATCACCGCTCGGGGGTGTCATTACCAGGCGGGGTGCGCTTCGAGAATGCTGTCCGGCCCCACGGTGGGGATGATGCGGCTGAGCGTGAAACCGCTGCGCGACAACAGGGTTCCGAAGCTGTGCGCATCGCGCTCCCGGCCGGTGGCGTTCACCAGCATTTCGAGATCGGTGAACTTGCCGACGTGCGGGCGCCCGTGCTCGGGCAGCACGATATCGATGAGCAGCAGGCGGGCGGCGGGATCCATGGCTTCGCGGACCGTGCGCAGGATGCGTTCGGCGTCGGCGTCGGACCAGTCGTGGACGATGTGTTTGAGCAGGTAGGCGTCTCCGCCCTTGGGCGCGGTGTCGAAGAAGGATCCGGTCTCGATGGTGAGCCGGTCGGCGAGACCGAGATCGGGCAGCTGCATCGACAGCTCCGCCACCACTTCCGGCAGGTCGAAGACCACCCCGTGGATGGCGGGAGTGCGCCGCAGGATGTCGGTGAGCAGACTGCCCTGTCCCGCACCGATATCCACGATGGTCCCGAACTGCCCGAAGTCGTAGGCGGCCAGCAGCGTGTCCACCGAGAGGCCGCTGACGGCGGTCATGGCGCGGTCGAACAGATCGCCGATCTCCCGGTTGGTGGCCGCGTATTCGAAGAAGTCCATGCCGTCGAGCGCCGGGCCGACCGACTTCCCGGTGCGCACCGCGTCGGCGAGATGCCCCCAGTGCGTGCGGTGATATTCGGATCCGAAGAACAGGAACAGGTCTCGCAGCGATACCGCGCCGTCGCTGCGCAGCGCCTGGGACATCCGATTCAGCTGGTAGCCCCCGTCCCGCCGTTGCTCGAAGATGCCGAAGCTGACGAGCAGCCGTAGCAACCGCCGGAGTGCGTCCTCGTCGACGCCGAGCTCCCGCGCGAGCTCACCCGGCTGCCGTGGTCCCCGGGCGAGTGCGTCGGCGATGCCGAGTTGTGCCGCCGCGCTGATGGACTGTGACAGGAAGCCCATCATGTGTAGTTCCAGCAACGCGATGTGACCGGGCACGAACCTCCGGTGCAGGGCCGCCAGTCCGTCACGGAACCGTCCGACGGCCCGGGCCAATGGGAGCGGCGGGACCTTGGGTGCTGCGGACGCCATGAGGAACTCCAAAGGGTCGTGTGGCGGCTGCTCGGGGATATGTGGAGGGTACGCGGAATGTAGCTGGTGAATAGCGAAATTCGGGCGCGGGGCGTCAGGCGGAGAAGGCGGCGGCGTTTTCCCGGGCCCACTGGGCGTAGCTGCGGGCGGGAACGCCGAGCAGGGTTTCGGTGGTGTCGGCGACGGGTTGCGGAGTGTCGGCGAGCGTGGCCCACGTGGTGAGCAGGGTGTCGACGATGAAGGCGGGCATGGTGACGGACATCTGCCGGGCGGCCTGTTCGGGGCTGACGCGGACGACCGGGATATCGCGGCCGAGCGCCTCGCCCAGCAGGGCGATCTGGCGCTCGAAGCTGACCGCCTCCGGCCCGGTGAGACTGACTGTGCGGCCACGCAATTCGGGTCCGGTGAGGGCGGCGACGGCGATATCGGCGATATCGCCGGGATGGATCATCGCCAGCGCGGCCTCCGGATACGGGAGTTCGACGGGCTGCTTGCCGGCGATGGCCCGGGCCCAGGAGAGGGAGTTGGAGTCGAAGCCGCCGGGCCGCAGCACCGTGGTGAGGATTCCCGAAGCGGCGAGGGCATTTTCGACCGCGAGGTGGCGGGCGCCGATCGGATTGTCCGCCGCGGTGGGGCTGTCGACGGCGGATGAGGAGAGCAGCACGATGTGGTCGACTCCGGCCGCGCGGGCGGCGGTGACGAAGGTGTCGATTCCGGCGGGCTCCGCGTAGAGGAATACCTGGCGCGCCCCGTCGAGGGCCGGGCCGAAGGTCTCCGGCGCGTCGAGCCGCAGCTCGGCGACCTCGACGCCGGCGGGCAGGGTGAGGTCGGCGGGCGCCTTGCTGGCGGCGCGGACCGGCAGGCCGGCGGCGTGCAGCCGGTCGAGGACCGTTCGGCCGACCTGGCCGCGGACGCCGGTGATGAGGGTGGTCATGGTGGATCTCCATTCCGGAAAATCTATGTCACGAGACATGTAGATGCTGTCATGCACATAATTGGCCGTCAACACATATATTCGCGGAGGCATGCATATGATGTGTCCATGACCGCGAAGGACGAATACACCGCCGACGAACTGCTGGATGCCGTGGGACCGGCGTTCGGCAAGTTGCGCCGCGGCGTCCTGCGTGAAGTGGAGAACCCCCTGTCCGCCAAGGACATGTCACGCACGCTGGTGCTGAATATCGTTGCGGAGCAAAGCGAATCGCCCGGATCGGAGGTCACGGTCGGCGGTCTCGCCGAGCATCTCTGCATCGATCCCTCGGTGGCGAGCCGCACGGTGACCGACAGCATCAAGGCCGGCTACCTGATGCGCGTCCCCTCCCAGCGGGACGGCCGCCGCGCCGTCCTGCGACTCACTCCCGCCGGCCACGAACTCATGGCCCGCTTCCGCCACTGCCAGCGCGAAGCCTTCGAAAACATCACCGCCGACTGGCTCGAACACGATCGCCTGGAATTCGCCCGCCTCATGCTCCAGTACGTGGATTCGATAGAGCGACTCCGTGATCGCCGCACCGCCCGTGAGGTCGAGGCGGCGACTCGCGCGGAATCGATGCAGGCGGATTAGGTTCGTGCCGAACAGGAATCAGGGCTGAAGGAGGCCGCCGGCATAGCCGATACCCGGACCATCCGAGGGCTTCTCGGGATCCGGCACAGGGTTCTTCGCTTGGACTTCCTCGACCCATTCCGTCGGCTCCGGGGGTAGCTTCCGCCAGCGGGCGCGCGGGTCGGAGGCGGTGTCGTCCGTGTGATCGGTCATCATCGGCTCCTTGCCCTGATCGGGTGGTGTTGTTCCGGTCAGGCGGGGGTGGCGAGGGCGAAGGGGAGTATCGCGTCCGCGCCGGCGGCGCGTAGGGCGCGGGCCGCCATGGTGAAGGTCCATCCGGTGTCGGTGAGGGCGTCCACCAGGAGGATCGGGCCTTCGATGTCGGTGAGATCCGGTGTGTCCCAGGCATTGTGGAGGGCGGCTACGCGGAGGGCCGAGTTGGCGGCGGAGATGGGCGGGAGGTCGGGGCGGAGGGGGAGGACGCCGAGATCGCGGAGACGGCCCACCTCGGCGAGGCGGGCGGCGAGCGATCGGGTGAGGAGGGGGTGGCGGGGGGATTCCAGGGCCAGGACGGCGGTGGGCCGTTCGGTCCAGGTCCATTCGCGCAGAACGGTTGTGCACGCGCGGAAGACCTCGTCCGGGACCGGGGCGTCGGGGCCTTCGATGAGGGGGCGCAGGCGCTGGCCCCAGCCGATATCGCTGAGGCGGCCGAGGACACGGCCGGTCTCGGCGCCGCCGGTGATCTTGCCGGACAGGGAGATTCCGAGTTTGGCCATGCCGGTGGGCCATTGCTTGCGCGGGGCGAGGTCGATGCCGGGGCGGTCCAGGCGGGTGCGGATGGCGGCCAGTTCGGCGGTGTCCACGGCGGTGTCGGCGCGGGTGCCGGTGCAGTTGTCGCAGCGGCCGCAGCCGGGGGCGCCGGCGGTCAGGCCCGGGTCGTCGAGCTGGGCGCGCAGGAAGTTCATCCGGCAGGCGGTGGTGGACTGGTAGTCGATCATGGCCTGCTGCTCGGCTTCCCGGGCGACGGTCAGGCGTTCGTAGCGTTCGGTGTCGTAGACCCAGGGCTGACCGGTGCCGATCCAGCCGCCGCGCACGCGGCGGACCGCGCCGTCGACATCGAGGACCTTCAGCACCATTTCGAGGCGGGAGCGGTTGAGTTCGACCTGGGGTTCCAGAGCGGCGGTGGAGACGGCGCGGTCCGAGTCGAGGGCCGAAAGCACCGAGCGCACAACGTGTTCGCGCGGGAATGCCACCGAGGCGAAGTAACTCCAGATCCGGCGGTCTTCCGGTCCGGGGAGCAGGATGACCTCCGCGCGGGCCGTGCCACGGCCCGCGCGGCCGACCTGCTGGTAGTAGGAGATGGGGGAGGAGGGTGCGCCGATGTGCACGACGAAGCCGAGATCCGGCTTGTCGAAACCCATTCCGAGCGCGGAGGTGGCGATGAGCGCCTTCACCTCGTTGTCGAGCAACGCGATTTCCAGGGCTTCGCGTTCGGTGGGGTCGGTCTGGCCGGTGTAGGCGGCGACGTGATGGCCGTGCGAGTTCAGTACATCCGCGAGGTCGTGTGCGGCGGCGACGGTGAGGGCGTAGACGATGCCCGAACCGGGCAGCTCGTGCAGGCGTTTGCTGAGCCAGGCGGTGCGTTCGACGGCGTCGGGGATGCCGGCCACCGACAGGTGCAGTGATTCGCGGTCCAGGCTGCCGCGCAGCACCAGTGTGTCCGTGCCGATCTGGGTGGCGACGTCGGTGACGACGCGGTCGTTGGCGGTGGCGGTGGTGGCCAGCACGGGCACTTCGGAGCCGAGATCGGCGATGAGCGTGCGGATCCGGCGATAGTCGGGCCGGAAATCGTGCCCCCAGTCGGAGACGCAGTGCGCCTCGTCGATGACGACAAGTCCGGCGTCGGCAGCCAGCTTCGGCAGCACGGAATCGCGGAAGTCCGGATTGTTCAGCCGCTCCGGGCTGACCAGCAGCACGTCCACCTCACCGGCGGCGACGTGCGCGTGGATCTCGTCCCACTCGGTGACATTGCCCGAATTGATGGTTGCCGCAACGACTCCCGCGCGTTCGGCGGCCGCCACCTGGTTGCGCATGAGCGCCAGCAGCGGTGACACGATGACCGTCGGCCCGCGCCCCTGCGCACGCAGCAGCTTCGCGGAAATGAAGTAGACCGCGGACTTACCCCAGCCCGTCCGCTGTACCACCAGTGCCCGTCGCCGCTGCACCACCAGTGCCTCGATGGCGGTCCACTGATCCTCCCGTAGCCGCGCGTCCGGTCCGGCCAGCTCGCGCAGCAGCCGTTCCGCATCCTCCCGGAGGCCGAGTGCGGTCGTGGTCGAGGTGTCGGAATCGGTCGAGGTCACGCGCTCCAGCATGCCCCACCCCACCGACACCCCACCCCCCGCACCACAACTTCGCACCCCCTGCTGCACCTGACGCCCCGGCCGGGCGCCGCACGCTCTGCGCAAGGAATCACCCCGACCTCGGCACCTGCCGAACCCACGCCGAGATGGATCGGCGTCAGCTGCTTCGGCGTACGTCGTGGCCGTCAGGGCGCCCGCCGCCGCGTCGGTTCGAATCGGCCGTCAGTGTGCTGCGGCCAGGTGGGCGTCCACCAGGGTGCGGATCAGTGTCTCCAAGGGTGGCCAGGGGAAGCTGGGGCGGTCCTGGCGGAGGGTGATGAGGCCGTGCAGGGCTGCCCAGAGGCAGGACGCGGTGGCGGTGGGGTCGGGGCTGTCGCAGGCGGCGGCGGTGTCGACGAGGAGGCGGAAGGTGGGGAGGCCGGGGAGTTGGGCGTCGGTGGGTTCCCAGCCGGGGGTGCCGGCGGTGCCGAAGAGGACGCGGTAGTGGCCGGGGTGGTGGACGCCGTAGTCGGCGTAGGCGTGGCAGATGGCGGAAAGCTGTTGTGCCGGATCGTCTTCCGGTGCGGAGTCGCGGGCGGCGAGCAGGGCGGCGTGCAACTCGGTGAAGCGCAGCGCGTAGACGGCGGTGAGCAGTTCCCGGCGGTCGGCGAAGTGCAGATAGGCGCTCTGTGGTGCGATGCCGACGGCGCGGGCGACGGCGCGCATGGACAGCGCCTCCTGGCCGTCGAGTTCCTCCAGCAGGCGGCTGGCCGCTTCGACGAGTTCGGCGCGCAGCAGGGCTCCCTCGCCGCGGCGGTTGCGGCTGCGGACGGTGGGGTTGGCGTTCACCTTGACAGCTTAACAAGACGGGCGTCTACTGACACGTGTCAACAGACGCTTGTCTTGTTAGGAATCGCGATGCTCACCATGACCCGCATCGTCCATGCCAGCGTTCTCCTCGATTTCGGTGGCGCCCGGATCCTCACCGATCCCTGGTTCTCCGAGAGCCGCTTCTATCGCCCCGGCGAGCCACGCAGCATCGCCACCGCCGCTGAGTTGCCCGAATTGGCGGGCATTGTCATCAGCCACGGCCATATCGATCACTGTGATCTCGCGAACCTCACCGGCTATCCGGATAAATCGGTCCCGTTCGCCGTGGTGCCGGGCCTGGCCGACCGGGTGCGGGCCGCCGGTTTCACCCAGGTTGTCGAGCTGGCACCGTGGCAGCGAACGCAGCTGGGCCCGGTGGAGGTGACGGCCGCCCCCGCCAGCCACGGCGTCCCGGAGGTCACGTTCGTGCTGCGCGCCGACGGCCATACCGTGTTCTTCGGCGCCGACACCCTGCGCATCGCCGAATTGGACGATATCGCAGCCCGATTCGGCGAGGTGGATCTGGCGCTGGTCCCGGTCAACGGGCTGCGTATCCGGCCCGCCTTCAATCGTCAGGTGGTCATGGATGCCGGCGAGGCCGCCGATCTGGTCGGGACGCTGCGCCCGCGCATCGCGGTGCCCATCCACTACGCCTTCTCCAGCGGCCCGCTCGGCGACCGCATCATGACCAAATCCGATAAGCAGGGTCCGGAGCGTTTCCTCGTTGCCGCAGCGGATCTCGCGCCGGACACAGTGGTGCAAATACTCCCAACCGGACAGTCGCTCGCCGTGTGAAACTCCTGTTGGGAGCGCATTGATTGCGGTGCAGTCAAGATCGCGCAGAATCCCGTGCCGGGACGGACAATGGGAGTCCGGGCACGAAGGGCGTCCCGGGGGTGCGCAGGGAGACGAGGATGCCGGAGAAGTTCCCATCGCCCGCGGGCTGGTCGCCGCCGGGGGCGCAGTTCCGTAGCAAGAACAATACCTCCAGGACCGTGATCGGGACCGTTGTGGGCCTGATTCTCACCCCGATCGGCATCGCGTTCGCCGCCCGCGGCGCCGCCGGGACCAGACAGTGGGTCATCCTGGGCAATCTGAGCGATCGCCTGGGGTCGACCTTCGAAATCCTGCTGGGCGCAGCGCTTTTCCTGATCGTGGCGGCGCTGGCCGCCTATTCCCCGCCGGGTACCCTGATCGCGGGCCTGGTCTGGGGTGTACTGCCCGGCGTCATCCATTTGATCTTTCCGGACGACACCTTCCGGTTGATCGGTGATATCCCGAACATCTCGTCCGATATGCAGGTGGCATTGTTCCAGTGGCTGCAGACGGGTTTTCCGTTGATAGTCGGCATCCTGCTGGTCGGGGCAGGAGCGGCGGCGACCTTGCGCCGCCGCTGAATCGCCGCCGCTACCAACAGGATCACCCGTCTACGAGCAGGATCAACCCTTCACGCACAGGACCTGGCGAAGCGTGGCGACGATATCCACCAGGTCCGCCTGCGCGGCGATGACCTGATCGATGTCCTTGTACGCCGCCGGAATCTCGTCCACGACTCCGGCATCCTTCCGCGACTCCACACCTTCGGTCTGCGCGATCAGATCGGCCACCGTGAACTGCCGCTTGGCCGCATTCCGGCTCATCCGCCGCCCCGCCCCGTGCGACGCCGACTGGAACGAGGCCGCATTCCCCTTGCCCCGCACCACATACGACCGAGTACCCATCGACCCCGGAATGAGCGCGAGATCCCCCGCGCCCGCCCGCACCGCGCCCTTACGGGTCACCAGCATGGGGATGCCGTCGATGAGCTCCTCCGCCACATAGTTGTGGTGGCAGGAGATGGGGTCGTCGAAAAGCACTGTGCGCTCGCCGAATTCCTCGCGGACCGCCTTGCAGACCAGGGCCAGCATGACGGCCCGATTACGGGCCGCGTACTCCTGTGCCCAGGTCAGATCGCGCCGGTAGGCATCCATTTCCGGTGTCCCGGAGAGGAATACGGCCAGATCGCGATCGGGCAGGTCCTGGTTGTGCGGGAGCTTGCGGGCGACGGCCATGTGCCGTTCGGCGAGTTCCTTGCCGATATTGCGGCTTCCGGAGTGCAGCAGGATCCAGACTCGATCTTCCGAATCCAGACAAACCTCGCAGAAGTGATTGCCGCCGCCTAGCGTTCCCATCTGCTTGTGCGCCTTGGATTCACGAGCCTGCACGGCCGGATCCAGGGCGTCGAACGCCTTCCAGAAGCGCTCCCACCCCGCACGCAGGGTGGTGCCCGCCGCTCGTTGCCCGGAGATCTCGGCATTGAGCCGGTTCACGTTCACCGGGTCGTCGTGCGCGGCGAACCCGACCGGCACCGCCGCCTCGATCCGAGATCGCAACGGGTGCAGGCTGTCCGGCAGATCCGATGCCGTCAGCGAGGTCCGCACCGCCTCCATGCCGCAGCCGATATCGACTCCGACGGCGGCGGGCGCGACCGCGTCCTTCATGGCGATGACGGATCCGACGGTCGCACCCTTGCCGAGGTGCACATCCGGCATTACCCGTACGCCGTGGACCCATTCCAGTTGCGCGATATTCCGCAGCTGTTGCAGCGCGGCCGGTTCGACCTCGTGCTCGTGGGCCCACATAAGTGTCTGCGCTCGGGTACCGCGCAGCTCGACGGGAAACATCGGACTTTCCTTCCTGTTGACTGCCACCCACCGTAGGTGCGGGCCGGGCCCGCACGCATCGGATTATTCGGGCGGTGGTCTCAGGGTTCGACGAAGTCGGCGGCGAGGCCGCAGAGTTTCCAGGAGCCTTCGCGGCGGACCATGGTGCCGGTGTAGTCGATGTCCTTGAAGTAGCCGCGGTATTTGTCGGGGACATTGGTGAAGGCTTCGTGGAAGGCGAAAGTGGCGTTGTTCGGGTCGGTTTGGGTGACGCCGGTGACGGTGTTGGTGAAGCCGGCGGACTTCACTTCGGCGCCGAGGGTTTTGTCGTATTGCGGGGTGTATTGCAGGACGATCTGGTCGATTTCGTCGGCGGTTTCGGGGCAGACCAGGGAGCGGAAACCTTCCCAGTCGCGGGCGTTGGAGGTTGCCGTGACGGCCTTGGTGGTCTGCACCAGATCGGTGTCGAGGGTGGTGGGGTCGCCGGGTTCGACGGCCCGGTCGGGTGCGTTGAAGACGACGGGTTCGGGCAGTGGGACGTAGCCGGTGGCGGCGAGGTTGCCTTCCATGAAGCGGCGCCAGCTGCCGTCGTCGATCATCATGCGCACGATCGAGGTGATGCGGGTCTGCAGGTCGAGATCGCCCTTGCGGATGCCGATTCCGTAGCGTTCGCGGGTGAAGCGGTGTCCGGCCACGCGCAGCATGCCGGGGTGTTCGTGGGCGAAGCCGGCGAGGATGACGTCGTCGGTGCTGACGGCGTCGGCGGTGCCGGAGATGAGGTCGGCGACGCATTGCGTATAGGTGTCGCGGGTGCTGAGTTTGACGTCCTGGGCGAAGCTGCGCCGGATCTTGTCGGCGGAGGTGGAGCCTTCGGCGGTGCAGACGGTGCGGCCGTCGAGGTCCTCGGGCCGGTCGATGTCCTTCTCGCTCTGCCGCACCAGCAGGTCCTGCCCGGTCATCAGATAGGGCCCGGCGAAGGAGACGAGCTGCTGGCGGCCGGCGGTGATGGAGTAGGAGGCCACGACGAAATCGACTGCGCCGGAATTCAACAGGTTTTCCCGCTGGTCGGATCGGGCTTCTTTCCAGGTGATGTGGTCGGGGGTGACGCCGAGTTTGCCGGCGATATAGCGGGCGGTGTCGATATCGAAGCCGTGCGGGGTGCCGTCCGGTGCGCGGACGGAAAGTCCGGGTTGGTCGAATTTGATGCCGATGGTGAGTGTTCGCGGTGGCGCCTGCGGTGGCTGCTGGGCGGTGGGGGTGGTGTGCTGGCCGCAAGCTGTCAAGGTCAGACCGGCCGTGAGGGCGACGGCACGGAACGCACGCATCATCGAACCTGATCTCCTGTCATCGACGCAGTGGATTAACGGGAAGAACAAGCCGGGCCGGGGCGCCGGAATGGCGACCGCTCAGCACATGCGTGCATCCAATCACTCGCGATGACGAAACGTGTGCACATTCGCGATCAGCGTGTGCTGAACATTTGCGGCTAGTGGGTACGCAATCCGTCGATCATGACGGTGAAGGCGCGGGCGTGAATTCCGGGATCGGCCCCACCGTCGTGGATGGCGAGGAACAGCCCCTTCAGGATGGCCATCAGGTCGTCGATGCCGATATCGTTCCGCACCGCGCCCGCTCGTTGTGCCGCGGTCAGCAATTCGCCTATGGCACTTTTCATTTCGTAGGTCTGCGCCAGGAAGTCCGCTGCGCGCCGGGGCCCGATGGCGTCGGCCAGGTCTCGTTTGACGCCGCCGTCCGCGGCCATCTGTTCCAGATAGTCGAAGAAGGCCGCACCCGGGTCGTCGGTTTCGGCGCCCGCCCGGGCGATGGCGGTCATGCGCTCGACGCGGTCGAGCATGGCGGCCTCGAACAGCGCTTCTTTGGTGGGGAAGTGCCGGTACACGGTCCCCGCGCCGACTCCCGCGCGTCGGGCGATCTCGTCCAGTGGCACCGAAATGCCTTCGGTCGCAAAGGCTTCCTGTGCGGCGGCCAGGACGCGTTCGCGATTGCGGCGGGCGTCGGCGCGCAGTGGACGGTCGGTCATCTGCGAAAGCCTACCCGGCCATTGACAAGCGGGGCGAGCGCCCCGAATACTAACCGGGTCCTACGTTCCGTTTTTGGAGGCAAAAATGTCCACTTCCGTAGCCACCCCTCGTGACCTGGTCGAACAGCTTTTCCGCGGGCTGCCCTCGCGCGATGCCGACGGCTTCGCCAAGCTGATGGCCGATGACGCGGTGTTCGAAATGCCGTTCCGGGTGCCCGGCATGCCGGCGCGACTGGAGGGCCGCGATCAGATCCGCGAGTATCTGGCGAACCGCTGGACGGGCATGTCCGGCTTGGAGGTTCACGGCATCACCCCGCATATCTACGAGACCACCGATCCGGGGGTCTTCGTGGTCGAGAACGATGTCGATATGACGCGCCCCGGTCAGGAGCGGCGGTCGGTGCGCAGCTCGGTCAATGTGGTGCACGTCCGGAACGGCCAGGTCACGCTCTTCCGCGACTACATGGACACGGCCCGGCTGCTGAGTCTGGCCCTGTCGCAGCTGTAGGTGTGACGGCTATTACCCATCAGATCGCGGACAAACAGTTAGTGCGTTAACTATTATTGCCCTAACGACGACGATCGAGGAGGGCCGGCACATGGAATCGGAGGCCGAGGATCCGCTGCGGCTGGACCGGCAGGTCTGCTTCGCGCTGGCGGTCGCCAATCGCGCGGTGCTCGCGGTGTATCGGCCACTGCTGGAGCCCATGGGACTCACCCATCCGCAGTATCTGGTGCTGCTGGCGCTGTGGGGGGAGGCGCCGATGTCGGTCAAGGACATCGGCGAGGCCATTCAACTCGATTCGCCGACGCTGTCGCCGCTGCTCAAGCGGTTGGAGGCGGCCGGGCTCATCACCCGGCGGCGGGACAGCAACGATGAACGCAATCTCGTCGTCGATCTGACTCCGGAAGGCCGGGCGCTGCGCAACGAGGCCGAGCGGATTCCGCCCGCGGTGGTGGAACGCCTCGGCGTGAGCCTGGCCGACCTGGAGGAACTGCGCGACGTGCTCACCCGCGTCAATGACGCGGCACGTCGCTCGGTGCTGGTGGAACCGTCGAAGGGAACCCGGAAGTGAAGCGTCCCAACCCCATTCAGTGGATCGGTTACTCCTGCGGTCGCAAACTCCCCGACGACCTGCGGGATTGGGTCCGCCACGACCTCACCGGAACCTTCGCGCTGCCCCGGCACATCGTGCGCGGGCTGTTCCCGCTGACCCCGATCTTCGCGCTGTTCCTGCTGTTCCCGGGCGAACTGTGGTTGCGCGGCGCCATGATTCTGCTGGCCGTACTGCTGGCGGTCTTCTACATCGTCGCCTACATGCCGATGAACCGCGCACACCGCCTGGCGAAACACGGCTTCCCCCAAGACCTGGAGAACCCGGCCCGCGCCACCCGCCGCGCCGCCGAACGCGCCGCCTACGAAGCGCGCTACCCGCACTGAGCGGGAACTCATTGCGGCATCGGCCGAGAGGCCGCCACCATGGTTTCCCGCTCGTGAGCTATTGCGCGATGGGTTACTGCGCGTCGGGGCCGCAGGCGGAGGTGACCACGTGGGCGGGTTGGGCTTGGGCGCTGCCGAGATCGGGGAAGGGCGGGTTGCTCTGGCCGAGGCTGGTGACGGCGGCCTGTTCGGCATCGCTCTTGCTGCCGCCGGTGGCCCAGCCGAATTGGCCGTCCGCGCCCTGGGCGACGGCGGCGCAGCCGCCGGTGAAGTGCAGGACTATCTCGCAGTCGTAGTTGGAACAGTCGCGGATGACGGCGGCGTCGGCGGTGGTTTTGCTGGGCAGGCCCGCGTCGACCACGGCGGAGTTCTTCAGCCGCGAGACCGCGATGGCGCCGTAGTACTGGCCGGGCTGGTCGGCGGCCGCCGTGCCGGCCGCGCCGATCGTGCATCCGACAACAGTCATGGCCGCGGTGAGAGCGGCCATCCGTGCGAGAGACAAGAGCTTCCCCGAGACATCCGAAGATCAACTGACCTTCGCGATGTTACGCAAATCGGGCGTGCGTGAACAGGTTTCGCGCTGGAATTTGCCTGGGAAGCGGGTGGCGCTCCGGTCAGCGGGCCTCGGACCTGGTGCGGGCCAGGGCCCGGCGCAGCGCGTCGAAGGCGGCGGCATTGGCTTGCCGGGTCTCCTCGAGGTGGAAGGCCATGGTCATGAAGCCGTGCACCGTGCCGGGGCTGCGGTGGATCTCCGCCGGGACCCGGGCGGCCCGCAGCCGCCGGCCGTACTCCTCGCCCTCGTCCCGCAGCGGATCGAATTCGGCGGTGACGATATGCGCGGGCGGCAATCCGGTGAGGTCGGCGACGGCAGGATTGGCGTAGGGGTCGGACCGTTCGGCGTCCGAGTTCAGGTATTGCTGCCAGTACCAGCGGATGTGGGCGGCGGTCGTGAAGTAGCCCTCGGCGTTCTCGGTGTGGGATCCGGTGTCGCAGAACGGATTCAGCATCGGATACATGAGCAGCTGGAACACGATGTCGGGGCCGCCGTTGTCGCGGGCCTGCAAGGCGGCGACGGTGGCGAGATTGCCGCCCGCGCTGTCGCCCGCGACGGCCACCCGCTCCGGATCGCCGCCGAGGGATTCGGCATTGTCGGCGACCCAGCGCAGGACGGCATAGGCATCGTCGGCGGCCGCGGGGAAGCGGGCGTCGGGTGCGCGCCGGTAGTCCACCGACACCACGATGACGCCCGCTTGATCGGCCATGGTGCGGCAGAAGCGATCGTGACTGTCCAAGCCGCACAGCACGAATCCGCCGCCGTGATAGAACACCACCACACCCGGTGTCCCGTCGGCGTCGAGTGGCCGGTACAGCCGGACCGGCACCTCGGGCGCGTCCTCCGGGCCGGGCACCAGCCAGTCCTCCACGCCCGCAACGGGAATCGGCTCGACCACCGGGGCGGGCCGGGCGGCCAGGAAGGCCCGCGCCTCCCCGGCGTCGAGCACCTCGGTGCCGAGTTCCGGGAAGGCGGCACTGGCGGCGTCGACGAAGGCGCGCCATTCGGGAGACAGCGGCATGGTGAGTTCCTCGGGGAGACCGGTCGATCGGTGGATTACATGCCGCGCGGAATGAACTTGCCCGCGGCCAGGCCGCCGTCCACCGAGACCTCGGCGCCGGTGATGTAGGCGGCGGCGTCGGAGGCGAGGAAGGCGACGAGTTCGGCGACCTCTTCCGGCAGGCCGGAGCGTTCCAGCGGCAGGGTGGGGAAGCTGCCCGGGCCGATGGTCAGGTACGGCACCATCGGGGTCGCGATGGGGCCGGGGTAGACGGAGTTGACGCGGATCTGGTTCAGGCCCAGTTCCAGTGCGGCGACCCGGCTCAGGCCGCGCAGGGCCCACTTGGAGGAGCCGTAGGCGGCGTGGTTCATCAGGCCCTCGAGCCCGGACTGCGAGGAGATATTGACGATGGCGCCGCCGCCGGCCTCGATCATGGCGGGGACGGCGGCCTTGATGCCGTTGAACGCGCCGACCAGGTTCACCTTCAGGATGCGTTCCAGCTCTTCGGAACTCGTCTCCATAATCGATTTCATGGTGTAGATGGCGGCATTGTTCACCAGGACATCCAGCTTGCCGAAGGCCGAGACGGCCGCCCCGACGGCGGCGGCCCAGCTGTCGGTGTCGGTGACATCGTGGCGCACGAAACGGGCTGCCGTGCCGAGGGATTCGGCGAGTTTCTTGCCTTCGGTGTCGAGTACATCGGTGATGACCACCTGCGCGCCGCGTTCGACGAACAGGCGCGCCTCGGCGGCGCCCTGGCCGCGGGCGGCGCCGGTGATGAGGGCGACTTTGCCGGTCAGATCAGCCATTTCGACTTCCTTCTACTTGTTACGACGGTGTTGGTTCGCACGGAAGTGGGGAATGACCTTGTCTCCCCATTGACGGATGGTTTCGAGGCAGGCCGCTTGCGGCACGGTGCCCATCTGGATCAGGCACAGGATCTCGTCGGCCCCGGCTTCCTGCAACCGCTCCACGTACGCGATGGCGTCGTCGGCATTGCCGTAGGCGTGCTCGGTATTGAAGATGGCGGTGGCGCCGGACTTCACGGGAATCTTGGCTTCGTGCAGGTAGGCGACGTGTTCCTCGGCCGCTTGCCGGATCTTGGCGACCTCGTCGACGGCGGGGTCGACGGCCTCGTCGGGGACCGGTCCGGCGCCGTAGTAATGCTTGATGGACTGGGCGAAGAACCGCTGGCCGCGCGCGCCGATCTGCTGGGCCTGCTCGCGATCGTCGAGCACGATGGTCGGGCACAGGGCGGCGAAGTGGTCGTTGACGACGGTGGAGACGAATCGTTCGCCGGTGCGGGATGCAATGGCGTCGTCGTAGATGCCGCGGAGTTCGGCGATCTCCTCGATGCCCGCGAATCCCAGTACGAGAGCACCGATTCCGTAGTCGGCGGCGAGTTTCAGGGTGTCCTTGCGGGTGCAGGCCATGAACAGCGGCGGATGCGGGCGTTGCACCGGTCGCGGCAGCAGGCGATGCGGCGGGATGTCGAGAAGTTCACCGTGGTACTCGAATTCGCCTTCCGGGTCCTGCCAGGCGGTGGCGATCATGCGCAGTGATTCCTCCACCTCCCGATAGGTGCGGGCGGGATCGACTCCGCACATGGAGGTTTCGACCTCGGTGGCGCCGCGGCCCGCGCCCAGGTTCAGGCGGCCGCCGGAGAGTACGTCCAGCATGGCGGCGCGTTCGGCGGCGCGAACCGGGTGATTGAAGTTGAACGGCATGCAGACCACGCCGTGGCCGATGCGGACGCGCGAGGTTTTGGCGGCCACCCAGGTGAGGAAGATTTCCGGTGCGCTCATGTGCGCGTACCACTTGAGTCCGTGATGTTCGACCGCCCAGACGGCATCGAATCCGACCTGGTCGGCCAGCACGGCCTGGTCCACGCAGTCGCGCAGGACCTGCGCCTCGTGTGCGGCGGTCGGGTCGGTCATCTGCGCTTCGAAGATCATGGAGAACTTCATCGGGGGCTCCTGCCGACGACGTCCGGCCTGTCCGGGCGTCTATGCCTAAACGGAATACTTCTGCACCCATAGCCTCAGGTCATGCGCTTGTCTCAGTGGCCGGGACCACACGGTGCTCACTCCGGACCCCCGACTTAGCGTCGGATGAACAGACACATTTCAACCCTGCGCCGCGCTGAACGCGCGGCGCAGGGCAAGTCAATTCATCTGGACGGGCCTTTCATGGAATTCGAATTCGATGTCGTTGTCGTTGGTTCCGGCGCGGCGGGTATGACGGCCGCGCTGACCGCGGCCTATCGCGGGCTGTCGGTGACACTCATCGAGAAGAGCCGCCTGTTCGGCGGCTCGACCGCGCGTTCCGGCGGCGGCGTCTGGGTGCCGAACAATCCGGTGCTGCAGGCGGCAGGTGTGCCGGACAGCCCGGAGCTGGCGCGGACTTATCTGAAAGCCGTTGTGGGCGATCGGGTTCCGGAGGTCAAGCAGCGGGCGTTCCTGGACAACGGCCCGGCCATGTTCCAGTACATCGGCGCGCGGTCGAAGTATTGGGACTTCGTGTACGACCGGGGCTACTCCGATTACCACCCGGAGTACCCGGGCGGTCTGGCACAGGGCCGCAGCATCGAGCCCAAGCCGATCGACGGGCGGCTGCTCGGCGGGGATCTGCACAAGATCAATCAGCCGACCATGTCCGCGCCCAAAGGCATTGCCATCACGGTCAGCGACTTCCACGACCTGAACATGATCGCGCGCACCTGGGCGGGTAAGAAGACCGCGCTCAAGGTGGGTGCGCTGACCGCGCTGAACCTGATCAAGGGCGCGCTGCCGTTGAGCCTGGGCAAGGCGCTCGCCGCCCGGCTGTGGCTGTCACTGCGCGATGCGGGCGTACCGATCTGGCTGAACACGCCGCTGACCGAGCTGATCACGGAGGGCGGCACCGTGGTCGGCGTGCGCGCCGAGCACGAGGGCCGGCCGGTGGTCATCAAGGCGCGGCGCGGTGTGGTGCTGGCCGCGGGCGGCTTCGAGCACAACCTGGAGATGCGCAAGCAGTACATCTCCGGGCCGCAGAACACCGAGTGGACCGTGGGCGCCACCGAGAATGTCGGTGAGGGCATCGTGGCGGGCCAGAAGGCCGGCGCCGCAGTCGATCTCATGGATGACGCCTGGTGGGGTCCGTCGGTGCGGAATCCCGACGGCCCGCCGTTCTTCTGCCTGGCGGAGCGGTCGCAGCCGGGCGCGATCATCGTGAACGCCAATGGTGAGCGGTTCGTCAACGAGTCCGCGCCGTACGTGAATGTCGTGCACAAGATGTACGAGGTGGAAGCGGAAGTGCCGGGCAGTATTCCGGCGCATTTCATCTTCGATCAGAACTTCCGCGACCGGTACCTGTTCCTCGGCAACTTCCCCAAGCGGCCGCTGCCGCGGAAGTACTTCGACGCGGGGATCATCAAGCAGGCCGATACGCTCGCCGAGCTGGCCGCGAAGCTGGGTGTGCCGGCGGATCGGCTGGCCGCCACCGTGGAGCGCTTCAACGGTTTTGCGCGCAAGGGTCGTGACGAGGACTTCCTGCGTGGCGATTCCGCCTATGACCGTTACTACGGTGACCCGACCGTGAAGCCCAATCCGACCATGGCGCCGCTGGAGCGTGGCCCGTTCTATGCGGTCGAGATGGTGCCCGGCGATCTCGGCACCAAGGGCGGCCTGGTCATCGATGAGCACGCCCGCGTGCTGAACGATCAGGGCGCGGTCATCGAGGGACTCTATGCGGCGGGCAACAACTCCGCCGCGGTCATGGGCAACGACTACGCCGGTGCGGGCGCGACCATCGGCCCCGCCATGGTGTTCGGCTATATCGCCGCCAACCACCTCGCGGATCAGGAGAAGTGATATGGGACGGGTCGGTAGCAAGGTCGTGATCGTCACCGGTGGTGCGCGGGGCATGGGCGCGGCGTTCGCGCGGACGCTCGCCGCCGAGGGCGCGCGGGTGGTCATCACCGATGTGCTCGTGGAGCAGGGGCAGGCGGTGGCGGCCGAAATCGGTGACGCCGCACTGTTTCTGCCGCTCGACGTGACCGACGAGGCCGCGTGGAACGATGTGGTCGCGCAGGCCGAGGCGAAGTTCGGGCCGGTCTCCGGGCTGGTCAACAATGCGGGCATCGTGCACGTGGATCCGATCGAGAAGCTCGCGGAAGCCGACTACCGCAAGGTGATCGACGTCAATCAGGTCGGTGTCTTCCTCGGTATGAAAGCCGTCATCGGGTCCATGCGGCGGGCCGGCGTCGGTTCGATCGTGAACATCTCCTCGACCGGCGGACTGATCGGCTACTCGAACATCCTCGGTTATGTGGCGTCGAAGTGGGCCGTGCGTGGCATGTCCAAAACTGCCGCACAGGAATTCGCCGCCGACAATGTGCGCGTCAACTCCGTGCACCCGGGCATTGTCGCCACCGAGATGGTCGCGGCCTCCGACCGCTCGGCGAATATCGCGGCCAATCAGCCCATCGCCCGCCCCGCGTCCCCGCAGGAGCTCGCCAATCTGGTGCTGTTCCTGATCTCGGACGAGTCCTCCTACAGCACCGGCTCGGAATTCGTGGCCGATGGCGGCTTCACCACTCAGTAACTCCGCTGCGAGACAAGGAAATACCCCCATGAAAGACTTCCGCGGCAAAGTCGCCGTCATCACCGGTGCGGGCGCCGGCATCGGGCGGGCAGTGGCCCTCGAATTGGCTCGTAACGGCGCGCAGCTCGCGCTGTCGGGGCGCAATCTCGACAGTGTGGCCGAGACGGCCGCGCTGTGCGAGAAGGAGGGCGCGAAGGCGCGGGCATACCGGCTCGATGTCACCGACCGGGCCGCGGTGTACGCGCACGCCGATGAGGTGGTCGCGGATTTCGGGCAGGTCAATATTGTCGTCAACAATGCGGGCGTCTCGCTGACCGCCAATATCGAGGACGTCACCTGGGAAGATCTGGAGTGGATCTTCGGCATCAACTTCTGGGGCACCGCGCACGGCACCAAGGCCTTCCTGCCGCATGTGATCGCCTCGGGTGACGGTCATATCGCCAATGTGTCCAGCATGTTCGGCCTGGTGGCCTGCCCGAGCCAGGGCGGCTACAGCTCCTCGAAGTACGCCATGCACGGGTTCACCGACGCACTGCGCCAGGAAATGATCATCTCCGGCTACAACGTGGGCGTCTCCAGCGTGCACCCGGGCATGATAAAGACCGAGATCGCTTGGAAGGCAAGGGCTTCCGCCAACCGCGACCGTGACGCCCTGGCCGCCAACTTCGACAAGCTGGCCAAGACCACCCCGCAGCAGTGCGCCCACACCATCGTCGAGGGCATGCGAAAGAACAAGCCCCTCATTCTGATCGGCTCCGACGCCAAGGCCATGAACTGGATGCGCCGCATCCTCGGCTCCGCCTATATGAAGCCGCTGACCGCGCAGATGCGCAAGGAGATCTGAGTCCCGCGCCCGCCGCGATCCAGGCGCCGGACGATGACCACCGCCCCGTGCCCTCGTGGTACGGGGCCGGTGGTCGTCAATCCGCTTCGCGGAGCAAGTGTTTCGCGACCTTGCCGCCGGCGTTGTGCGGGAGCGAGTCGGTGAAGACGACCTCGCGGGGCACCTTGTAACCGGCGAGACGGGTGCGCGACCATTCGATGACAGCGGCCGGGTCGAGGGTGGTGCCGTCGCGCGGGACGATCACCGCGCGGCCGACCTCGCCCAGGCGCGGATCGGGGATGCCGATGACGGCGACATCGTGGATGTCCGGGTGTTGCAGGAGGATTCGCTCGATCTCGGCGGGGTAGGCGTTGAAGCCGCCGACTATGTACATGTCCTTCAGTCGGTCGGTGATGCGGAGATAGCCGTCGTCGTCGAGGGTTCCGATATCGCCGGTGTGCAGGTAGCCGGACGGGTCGATGGCGGCGGCGGTGGCCTCGGGGTCGTCGAGGTAGCCCTGCATGACATTGGGGCCCTTGACGGTGATCTCGCCGGGTTCGCCGGGCGGTACCGGGGCGCCGTCGCGGTCGAGGAGGCGGATATCGGTGCCGGGCAGGGCCTTTCCGACCGTACCGGCGATGAGTTCGGCGGGGGAGTTCGGTGGGCACACCGTCACGACGCCGATCGATTCGGTGAGGCCGTAGGCGGTGAACACGTAGGGGACGCGCAGGTCTTCGCGGATGCGTTCCACCAGTTCGGTCGGGACGGGTGCGCCGCCGGTGCCGGCCAGGCGCAGGGAACCGAGCATGTGGTCCCGGTAGCCGGCTTGCAGCAGGTCGGTGAAAATCGTTGGCGGACCGGCCAGGACGGTGATGCGCTCGTGCTCGATGAGTTGCAGTGCGCGCGCCGGTTCGAAGCGTTCGATCGGGACCATGGTGGCGGTCTTCAACAGGCAGGCCAGGATGCCCGCCTTGTATCCGAAGGTGTGGGAGAACGGGTTCACCAGGAGATATCGGTCGCGGGCGCGCAAGGTCACCGCATCCGCCCACAGCGAGAACACCTCCAGCGTCTGCCGGTGGGTGGCCAGCACGCCCTTGGGGGCGCCGGTAGTGCCCGAGGTGAACAGGATGTCGGAAATGGCCTCCGGCGCAATCTCGTCGAGGCGCTGCCGCACGGCCTCCGGCGGAATCGTGCTGCCGGGGGCCAGGAATCCCGCCCAGGAACTGATGTCCCAGTCCGCGTCGCCCGCCCCGACCGCGTCGTCGAGCAGGATCAGATTCTCCAGATCCGGTAGCGGACGGCCGGATTCGGCGAGCATGGCCGGATAGTCGGCGCCCAGGAACGTCTGCACCGTGCACACCGCCTTGGCGTGGCTGCGGGCCAGCACCTCCGCGGTCTCGGGTCCGCGCAGGCGGGTGCTGATCGGCACCAGCGTCGCGCCCGCACCGAGCAGGCCCAGCGCGGTGACGATCCAGCGCAGGCCGTTCGGTGCCCACAAGCCCACTCGGTCACCGGTTTCGAGGCCCGACGCCATGGCCGCCCGGGTCACCGCGTCCACCCGATCGGCCAATTCCGCGAAGGTCAACCGCCCCGCCGGTCCGGCGATCGCCACCGCGTCCGGGTACCGCCGCGCCCGGTCCGCCACCAGCGCCGGAATGGTCGATACCGGGGCTGCGGGGGCTCGGGGGCTCAGCCGCCGATCCATGCGCCCATCCTGCCGTACCACCCCTGCCCCGATGCCCGTTTTCCGCGTGCCATCCCGCTGACCGGGCGTGCCAAGAGCATGTCGGGGCGGGTTCCGCTGATCGGGATGCGGCTTGGGTGTGCGGGGCGGCACGCGGCACGCTCGATAGATGTTCCCGAGGCGGGGTTCCGGGATGGGGATGAGTGCACGACATCGAAGGAGTGACATGACCGCCGAACTTGCGCAGCGACCCGGCAGCGTGGCGGATGCTGCCACAGCGGACGTCGCCGTGGTCGAACTCGACGGCGCCTGCGGGCTGTCCCGCGAAAAGATCGGCGGCAAGGCGTGGAGCATCGACCACATGCGGGCGCTCGGCCTGCCCGTGCCCCCGGCCTTCGTGCTCACCACCGATGCCTGGGCCGACTACACCCGGCGCGGTGTGCTCGCCGACGAGATCTGGGCGCAGGTGCTGGCCGGGATCGCCGTGCTCGAGCGCGGCACGGGGCGGCGGTTCGGATCCGCCGAGCGGCCGTTGCTGGTGTCGGTGCGGTCGGGTGCGGCCATCTCCATGCCCGGCATGATGGATACCGTCCTCAATCTCGGAATGACCGATGCGGTGCAGCGGGCGCTCGGCGACGAGACCCGTAATCCCGAATATGCCAACGACACTCGGCAGCGGTTCCTGCACCAGTACCGCGAGACCGTGCTCGGGGATCCGGCCGGGGCGGTGCCCGCGGATCCGTGGGAGCAGCTGCGTGGCGCGATCGAGGCGGTGTTCCGGTCCTGGGATTCGCCGCGGGCCAAGACCTATCGCGCCAACCGCGGGGTGTCCGGCACGCTCGGCACCGCCGTCACCGTGCAGGCCATGGTGTTCGGCAATCTGGACGAATTCTCGGGCACCGGAGTGCTTTTCAGCCGGAGCCCCAATACGGGGAACGGGCCAGTCTATGGTGAATGGCTGGTCGGCGGGCAGGGCGAGGATGTGGTGTCCGGACGCACCACCCCGCGCCCGCTCGACGAACTGGCCGCCGCGCAGCCGGAGGTGCACGAGCGGCTGATCGCCGCCGCGCAGCTGCTGGAACAGGACGGCCGGGATATCCAGGACGTCGAATTCACCGTGGAATCCGGGACGCTGTGGCTGTTGCAGTCGCGCCCGGCCAAGCGGTCGGCGCGGGCCGCGGTGCGCGCCGCCGTCGCCATGGTGGCCGAGGATCTGATCAGCACCGACGAGGCGCTGGCCCGGGTCACCGCCGATCAGGTGCGCGAAGTACTGCGCCCGGCCTCCGGCGATTCGGCCGGTCGGGAACCCTTGACGCGCGGCGAATCCGCCTGCCCAGGACTGGCTTCCGGCATTGTCGTGACCGATCCCGACGAGGCGGAGACCCGCGCGGAGGCGGGCGAGGATGTCATTCTGGTGCGCCCCACCACCAGTCCCGACGATCTGCACGGCATGATCGCCGCCCGCGCCATCGTCACCGAATTGGGCGGCACCACTTCGCATGCCGCGCTGGTGAGCCGCGAACTCGGCCGCCCCTGCGTGGTCGGCTGCGGACCGGGCGTCGTCGAGGCATTGACCGGCCGGACCGTGACCGTGGACGGCGGGGCGGGTCTGGTGCTGCCCGGCGCCGTGGCGGGCAAGCCGGTGGAGCAGGCCGTGCTCGACGATGTCGCGCAACTGGGGCAATGGGCGGGCGTGAACGGCGAACAGCTGGCCGACCGGCTGGAAAGCCACACCGCCGCACTGGAAAACGGTGAGCAGGAACAGGTTTCCGCCGTGGACGCACCCGTGACCGAACTGGCCCTGCTGCGGCTGGTCGGCATCAAGGGCCGGGTCGATGCCGACAACCTGGCCGCAAGTCTCGGTGCCGAGGCGACTGAAATAGCCTCCCGCTGTGCGGAATTGGTCGGCGCCGGGCTCTGCGCCGCCACGCCTGCCGGTTTCCGGCTCACCCCCGCGGGCCTACCGCGGCTGGAACTCCTGCTCGCCGAGGAGCGCGGTACCGTCGACGCGGCCGCCCTGACCGCCGCCTACGACGAATTCTGTGTCTACAACGCGGATCTCAAGGTCATCATCACCGACTGGCAGATGAAGGACCCGGCCACCGTCAACGATCACGCCGACCCCGAGTACGACGCCGGCGTCCTGACCCGCCTCACCGCCACCCATCAGCGCCTGCGCCCGCTCATCCAGCGGCTCGGCGGTCTCGCACCGCGCCTGGTGCGCTATACCGGCCGCCTCGACCGCGCCGTCGAGCGCATCGGCGCGGGTGACCACACCTACGTGGCCCGCCCCATCATGGACAGCTACCACACGGTCTGGTTCGAACTCCACGAAGACCTCATCGGCCTCTGCGGCCTGACCCGCGCGGAAGAGGCGGCGGCCGGCCGTGCCCACTGATTCCCGCTGGGTCGACCTCGACCAGATCGACAATGTCCGCGACCTCGGCGGCCTCCCCGTAATCGGCGGCGGAACAACGCGTTTCGGCGTCGCCTTCCGCTCCAGCACCCTGCAACAGGCCACCTGCGAAGACGTCACCCACCTCACCGGCGCCCTGGGCCTGCGCACCGTCATCGACCTGCGCCTGGCCGACGAAATCGAGCGCGAGGGCTACGGCCTGATCGGCACGGCGGAACTGCACATCGCCAACCTCCCGATCCGCAAGTCGCCGCAATCCTCGCTCGCCGCAAGGGATCTGGTCCCCGACAAGACCCGAGTGGACCTGGCCGAACTCTACGGCCAGTTGCTCGCGGGCAGCCCCGACCAGATCGTCGACGCCGTCCGCTTGGTAATCAACCCGGACCGTCACTCGATCCTCTTCCACTGCGCCGCAGGCAAAGACCGCACCGGCGTCCTGGCCGCCATCCTCCTGGACGCGGTAGGCGTCCACATGACGGCAATCGCCAACGACTACGCCCTCACCAACGAACGCATGCAACGCGTCCGCGACCGCCTCGACGCCCTCCCCTCCTACACGGGCCTCCCACCCGCCAACACCGGCATCCTCGCCGTCACCCCCGAGGTCATGCTCCGCTTCCTCGAAAACCTCTACGCCGACTACGGCGGCGCCGCCGAATGGCTCCTCTCCAACGGCCTCACCGAACCCGAACTGGAACAACTCCGCGAAGTTCTGGTGGCTCGCTGACCGAACTCAGCGGCGATCGATGATCACCTTTCCGTCGGTATCGGGTGTGATGTACGGCAGCAGGTTTGCTGCCTCCTCGAGGATGGCGGCTTCGTCGGTGCGGGTGAGGGGGTGCCACGGGGTTACCCGGATGGTTGAACCGTCCAGGTCCCAGCGGCCGTGGACGAAGCCGTCTACCAGGTACATGGGGACGCCGCCGGAGGCGATCTTGTTGATTCGGGCTCGGTCTTCGTCGCTGATCATGCGGCGGCGGTCGCGGTGGGCCAGGAGGGCGTTGTCGAAGGCGGGGAGGAAGCGGACCGGGGCGGGGGTGTCGGCGGCGGCGAGGGGGGCGTCGGGGACGTCGAAGAGTTCGCGGCCGGATTCGTCCTGGAAGACGCGTAGGCGGGGGCGGAGGCGGGTTACTACTTCGGTCAGGCGGGTGACGCCGGCCCACGCCTGGATGTCGGCGATGGTGGCCGGGCCGAAGGCGGCGAGATAGCGCAGGACCATCGTCTCGGACTGCGGGGCCGACGCGAGTGGGGCGTTCGTCCATTCGTCGGCGAGGGTCACCGCGACGGAGTAGGAGCCCCAGTTGTTCCAGCGGGCGGAGTCGGTGTCGTGGATGAGGGGGTGGAGGTGGCCGAGGATGTGGACGAGGCGGCCGGGGTCGCGGTGGGGGAAGCGCTCGGTGAGGGCGCGGCCCAGGTCGCGGCGGGGGACGGTGCGGCCGGTGAGCAATTCCTTTCCTGCCGTGGCGAATTCGCCCAGATCCAGGCCGGAGAGGGTTTCGCGGAAGTAGATGGCTCGGAGGGCCGCGTCGGGGTCGGGGCGGACGGTGGGGTAGAGCCAGCGGTAGTCGTCGGCGGTGGAGAGGTGGACGGTGCGGCGGATTGTGGTGGCGCGCACCACTGTTCGGTCCTCGAGCAGGGTGGTGAGGTCTTCGTGGCGGAAGTCGGTGAGGCGGGTCCAGAGGCCCACGTAGGGCCAGTTGGGTTCCTGGCCCTGGACGGCGATCAGGTGGCGGATCAGGTCGAGGGCGGGCATCGAGACTCGGGTGGTGAGGTGCTGGCGGAGCAGCAGGGTTCGGTTGAGCTCGCGCAGCGACAGTTCCTTCATGGGAACAGTGTCGGATTCATGTAGGTCAGTTTCGGTCCTACATGGATCGGCGGCGGGGGACTATGGGTGAGGAAGGGAGGAAGTATGCCTCGATCGGTGAATGCCGGTGACTTCCGGCGCGTCTACGATCCGAGCGAACCCGGCGTGCCCTGGTACATCAACGATCACACGGTGATCCGTGGCCGGGATGGGCGGTGGCATCTGTTCGGGATCACGCATGCGGAGCCCGCCGACCCGTGGGACGAGCGCGAGTTCGCGCACGCTACCGCCGCGGACCTGCACGGGCCCTGGATCAAACATCCTGCCGTATTGACCGCGGACCATGACGCCGGCGAGACCCATCTGTGGGCGCCGTTCGTGGTCGACGGCGGGGACCGGTACTGCATGTTCTATGACGGCGGCGGAATCGACCGCACGGCGACGGGCATGCATCTCGCCACTTCCGCCGACCTCTTCGAATGGACCAGGCATCCGGGCAATCCGGTCTTCCGGGACGGCTACGACGCCCGCGACCCCATGCTGTTGCGACTCCGGGATCAGTGGGTCATGTACTACTGCGCCACCAGCACTCCGGCGGGCGGCAATCATGTGGTCGCCTACCGGACCAGCACCGATCTGCTGAACTGGAGTGATCGCCGGATCGCCTACACCGACCCGCTCACCGGGACCGGCGCGGGCAATACCGAATCACCGTTCGTGCTGCGGCACAGGGATTCCTGGTATCTGTTCCTCGGTCCCCGCCCGGACTACCTCGGCACCGACGTCTTCCGCGGTGACGACCCGTTTCACTTCGACCCCGCCGGGAGAGTCGGACATATCGCCGCCCATGCCGCGGAGATCGTGGACGACGGCCGGCTCTGGATCACCAGCGCCGGGTGGGGACAGGGCGGAGTCGCACTGGCCCCCTTGACGTTCCCCGGTTGATCGATTCTGCGGATTTCGGGCGTGGCGGGCGGTCCGGGCTGGAATTCTGGACCCCGAGTCGAGAGTCCACCCACTGCGGGGAGGCAGGCATGGCCCGGATCGGCGTGATCAGTTTCTCCGACGGCCGCGACTACGTGCACGGCGGCATTGTCGGATTCATTCGCACGGTGGAGGATCGGCTGGTCGCCGAGCTGACCGCGGCCGGGCACACCGTGATTCGCGGGGTCGAGCCGGTCGCCGGCAATGACCAGGCGGTCGCGGTGGCGCGGAAGGTGCAGGCCGCGGGCGTCGATCTCACCGTGCTGCACTATGCGGTGTGGGCGTTCCCGCACTTCACCATGCTCGCGGCCGGGCAATTGAGCGGCCCGTTGCTGTTGCTCTCGAATATCGACCCGGTGCAGCCGGGCATGGTCGGCATGCTGGCGGCCGGTGGCGCGCTCGATCAGATCGGGCGCGCGCACGCCCGGCTGTGGGGCGATCCCGCCGACGCGGAACTCATTGCCGCGGTCGGCGAGCGGGCGCGAGCCGCGGCGGCGGTGGCAAGCCTGCGCGGCAGTACCTTCGGGCGCATCGGCGGCCGGCCCATGGGCATGAACACCGCGGTCGCCAATACCGACCAGTGGCAGCGGCTGTTCGGCATCGACGTGGAGGAGATCGACCAGTGGGAGATCGTGCGCCGCGCCGATCAGGCCGACGCCAAGGAGGCGGGCGCGGCGCGAGAATGGCTGGAGCGCACCACCGCGGGGGTGCACTACGACGGCCGCAAGCTCACGCCCGAACTGCTGGAACGACAGTTGCGCTCCTACCTGGCCATGCGGGATCTCATCGCCGAATGGCATCTGGACTTCTCCGGCATCAAGGGTCAGCCGGAGCTCACCCAGCACTTCGCCACCATGGACATCACCGAGGCCTTCCTCAACGATCCATACGACTGGAACGGGCCCAAACCCCCGCATGTGTGCGCCACCGAGGCGGATATGGACGGCGCCCTCACCATGCAGCTGCTCAAGCAGATCTCCGGCACCCCGGTGCTTTTCGCGGATGTCCGGCACTACCACGCCGACCGCGATATCTGGGATCTGTGCAATTCCGGCCAGCACGCCACCTGGTTCGCCGCCCGCAGTGACGACCCGGCGGAGAACCTGGCACGCGTGCACCTGTATCCGGAGGTGTTCTTCTTCCCGGCGGGCGGCGCATCGGTGCACCATCTGGCCGCGCCCGGCCGGATGACGCTGGCCCGGCTCACCCGCAAGGCGGGCGAATACCGGATGCAGTTGATGCTCGGCGATTTCGAGACCTACGACGACGACACCAACGAGGCCTTGATGAAACAGTCCACCCGGGAGTGGCCGCACGCCTTCGCCCGCCTGGACGCCGAGGCGGGCGACTTCCTGAACCGCTTCGGCGCCAACCACATTCACGCGGTGCCGGGTGATCAGCGGGCGACCGTGCGGGTCGCCTGCGAGCTGCTGGGCGTCACCCTCGACGAATTCTCCAGGGCGGGCTGACATGCTGCTCGGCATCGATATCGGCACCTCGGGCTCCAAGGGCGTGCTCGTCGACCGGCACGGCATGGTCGCCATGCGAGCCGAACGGCCACACCGGGTTTCGACCCCGCGACCGGGCTGGGTGGAACACGATGCCGAGCGGGTGTGGTGGGCGGACTTCGTCACCATCGCGCGGGAACTGGTGGCCGCCGCCGACGGCGAACCGCTGGACGCGCTCGCGGTGAGTGGTATCGGGCCGTGCCTGCTACCCGCCGACGGCGACGGCAATCCGCTGCGCCCGGCCATCCTCTACGGCGTCGACACTCGCGCCGGCATCGAGATCGCGGAACTGGACGCGGAATTGGGCGCCGCGACGGTTCTGGAACGCTCCGGATCCCCGCTCACCAGTCAGGCGGTGGGGCCGAAACTGCGCTGGCTCATCCGCCACGAGCCGCGCGTATGGGCGGACACCCGCATGCTGCTCATGGCGAGTTCGTTTCTGGTGCACCGCCTCACCGGCCGCTATGTGCTCGATCATCAATCCGCCAGCCAATGCGTGCCCATGTACGACCTGCCGGCCCGCACCTGGGCGTGGGACTGGGCCGAATCCGTAGCGCCGGGCCTGCGACTACCGGAGTTGGCCTGGCCCACCGAGATCGCCGGCCGGGTCACGCCCGCGGCGGCGGCCGTGACGGGTCTGCCCGCGGGACTGCCGGTCACCACCGGCACCATCGACGCGTGGGCGGAGGCCGCGGGCATCGGGGTGCGCGCGCCCGGCGACATCATGCTCATGTACGGCACCACCATGTTCCTCACCCAGGTGCTCACCGAGCCGACCCCGCATCCGGGGTTGTGGACCACCTGCGGAACCTGGCCCGGCACTTACACTCTGGCCGCCGGCATGGCTACGTCCGGCGCGGTCACGGATTGGCTGCGCACGCTCACCGGCGGTGATTTCACCGATCTGGTCGACGAGGCCGCGCAGGTGCCGCCGGGGAGCCGCGGCCTGCTGGTACTGCCGTATTTCGCCGGGGAACGGACGCCACTGTTCGATCCGGAGGCGCGCGGCATGATCGCCGGACTCACCCTCGGCCATGGCCGGCCCGAGCTGTATCGCGCCGTGCTGGAAGGCATCGGCTACGGGGTGCGCCACAATCTGGAGGCCATGACGGCGGCGGGCGGGCAGGCCACCCGGCTGGTCGCCGTGGGCGGTGGCACCAAGGGCGGGCTGTGGACGCGCATCGTCTCCGATATCACCGGTCTGCCGCAACAGCTTCCGGCCGATACGGTGGGCGCCGCGCTCGGTGACGCACTGCTGGCCGCGGAGGCCGTCGGCCTGGATACCGCCGGATGGAATCCCATTATCGCGACCATCGAGCCGGATCCCGCACGCACCGCGAGCTATGCGCACTACTACCGGCACTACCGCGCACTGTACGAATCCACCCGTGCCACCGCGCATTTCCTGGCCGCCGAACAGCATCGGGCCGCGGCGCCGCCCGGCGCCCGGCGCTAGCGCGTCAGTTCTGCCAGCGCGTGTTGTTGTAGCGGCGGTGGTGCGCGAACACGAAGAAGAACACCGGGAACAGGAAGAACGGCACGAAGTGCGTGGTCACCCCGACAGCGACGCCCAGCACGAGCAGCGCGATCAGGATGATCGGCACCGGCGTGCGCGGCCGGCGCCCGCCCTGCGCCATCCGTCGCTGCGCGAGGGGCGGCGGGACGGGGACGGGTGCGGGGGCGGGTGTGGGCAGATCGGTGAACAGAGGCGTCAGTTCACCCACGGTCTTGGCCGCATAGGCGCGGCCCACCCGCTCGTCGTATTCATCGACATCGAGTCGCCCGGCTGCGAAGTGCTTGCCCAGCGCCTCCGCGGCCTGCTCACGTTCCGCAGTGCCGACGCGTAGTCCGGGCGCGCCGAACATCGCAGGGTTGAAATCGGTCATTGTGCCAACCGCCTAATCCGGGGACCAATCACGCTGTCCCCCAGCGTAGGCGCGTTTCGGGGGATGCGCCTGCGCCGGTTTGCGTATCCGCGCCTACGCCGGGCGGCGTACGGCCGATCGGGGATTGCACGGAGGCTGCCTGCTGCGGAGTGCCGAGGGCTCGGCTCTCGGATCGCGCAGGGCTGTCTGCTGCGGATCGCGCGGGGCTATCTGCTGCAGGTCGCGCGGGCTATTCGGGATCGGGCAGGTCCAGGCCCACTGTGCGAGCCAATACGGCGATCTGGTCGGCGAAGTGCGCGATGAATTCGGGGGAGCGGGGATCCACGCCGCAGACCCCCTCGACGATCTGCGGCAGCGTGGTGGGAGCCATGGCCGCGGACATCAGCATGACCAGCAGGCAGGCCGGATCCAGCTCGGCCGGGAAGCGCCCGGCCGCCTGGAGTGCGCGCAGTTCGCCCACGCCGGCGCCGAGCATGCGATTGCGTGTCTCGTGATCGGGATCGTCCGCGGGGCCCGTGTATTGCAGGCCGCTCCACGCCAGCAGGCGGGCGCCGTCCGGATTGTTCGTCGCCTCCAGCGCGTACCGGCGCAGCTGTTCGGGCAGTGCGGTATCGGGCGGGACGAGCTCGCGCTGCCGCTCCTGCCACAGCTGTGAAACGGCCTGGTAGAGGCCCTCTTTGCCATCGAAGTAGTAGGAGATCAGCTGCACGTTGACGCCGGCGCGGGCGGAGATGGCGCTGATGCGCGCACCGGCATAACCGTGTGCGCCGAATTCGGCGATGGCCGCGTCGAGGATCAGCTTGCGGGTGCGCTCCGGATCGCGCTGCCGCTCCTGGGGCTTGGGTGACCTGCGAGGTTTCGGCGACACGACTGGATCGTACCGCTATTCAGCAGAATCAAGTATGAGGTTGAGTTAATCAAACAAACACTTGACAACGTTTGGGGTCCGTTTGACCATGAGAAGGTGCCGCGGTCGGCGGCACGACTCACTCCGACAGCAAGGACGGTCGAAATGTCGAAGCGCACCCGAGTTCTCATCGCGGGCGGAGGGATCGGCGGCCTCGCGCTGGCCCAGGCGCTGCACCGGGACGGGCTGGACGTCGTCGTCCACGAACGCGACGCCGCCCTGCGGACCCGCGACCAGGGCTACCGCATCCACATCAACCCCGACGGCAATGCCGCACTGCGCGCCTGCCTGCCGCCCGAAGTATTCGACCTGGTGCGCGACACCAGCGGCCGGAACACCGAACTGGTCGCCGCCTACACGCATCGGATGGCGCAGGTCATGGCGCAGACCTTCCCGGACCCCGGGCCGGACTTCCTCACGCACGTGGATCGGGAGACCTTCCGGCAGAGCCTGTTCCACGGCTTGGACGACATCGTCCGGTTCGGCCGGTCGGTGGCGGGCTACACGATCACCGAATCCGGCCGGGTGCGAGTGGAATTCGCCGAGGGCGGCACGGACGAGGGCGACATCCTGGTCGGCGCGGACGGTGTCGGCTCGGCCGTCCGCAAGCAGTTGCTGCCGCACGCCGAGCCGCGCGATCTCGGACTGCGTTGTATCTACGGGCGCATGCCCATCACCGAGGTCACCGAACCACTGATTCCGGCGGATTTCGATCGCGGCTTCTGCTGGGTCGGCGACGAGCACGGCTGCGGAGCGGGATTCGCGCCACAGCGCTTCCGCACCAGGCCCGAAGGACGCGGGGACTACCTGATGACGACCCTCGTCGCGACCATCGAGCGGCTCGGCATCCCGGACGAGAGGCTCTTCGCGCTCACGCCGGAGGAGTTGTGGCGGCTCACCATCGGCGCCAGCGCGGACTGGGATGCGTCGGTGCGGGAGCTGTTCGCCCACGCCGATCCGGAAACGTTCTGCCCCATCACCATTCGCGTGGGCGATCGCATCGAGCCCTGGCGCTCCGGCCCGGTCACCGTGCTCGGCGACGCGGTCCACGCCATCTCCCCGACCGGCGGTATCGGCGCCACCACCGCGCTACAGGACGCCGCCACCCTGGCCGCGCAGCTGGCGGCCGCCGGCCGTGGCGGCAAACCGCTCGCCGAGGCCGTCGCGGACTACGAAAGCGTCATGCTGCCGCGGGGTTTCGGCAATGTGGAGATGAGTGTCGCCATGGCCGCCCAGCTGTTCGGCCAGGCGGTCTGACCTCGCCTAAGGTTCCGCCTATGACGCGTTATCACCGCATCGCCGCGCAGGATCTGGGCCGCCTCGGCGCCCTGAGCGATGGCATCTTCGCCGTCGCCATGACGCTGCTGGTGCTGGATCTGCACGTGCCGGCCGCGCAGGCCTGGAACGAGCGGCTGCTGTGGTCGGGTGGCGCGGTGTCCGCGGAGGAACCGGTGTGGCATGCGCTGACCCATGTCGGGCCGCAGTTCCTCATCTGTCTGCTGGGGTTCCTGACCCTCGGGATGTTCTGGATCGGCCAGCAGACCCAGCTGAATCTGATGGTTCGCGCGGATCGGACGCTGGCCTGGATCCACATCATGTTCCTGTTCGGAATCTGCCTGGTGCCCTTCGCCACCGCCCTGCTGGCGGCGTTCCCGCAGTCGCGGCTGGCGCTGCTGGTCTACTGGGTCGATCTGCTGTACCTGGGGCTCGTGCAGCTGGTGAGCCTGCGGTATGCGCGGCGGGCGGACCTGCTCTCCGAGGCCACCACGCCGGACGACACGATGGCGATCCGCAAACGGATCGCCATCGTCCAGGTGCTCTATGCGGTGTGTGTGGCGCTGTCCCCGATCAGCACCTATCTGAGCATCGGCCTGATCATCGCGTTGCAGGTGAATTCCGCTGTGTCGCCGCCGATCCGCCCGCTCAACCGCTTCTGATCAGGACGCGGCGTCCAGCTTGGGCGGCTGCCATTTCCCTCTCGATGACGAGGAGTTCGGCGCCGAACGTAGGCCGCCCTCAGGCATTCATGCAGGGGCGAATGCCTGAGGGCGGGGGTCGGGGCAGGTCGATCTCGGGTGGCCTGCCACCGGGCGGAGTGTGGCAGGCCGCGCTGGCAGGGCACTGGCAGTTGTTGTCAGGCCAGGTTTCAGCGAGTGGCCAAGGCCGTGCCGGGGGCGAAGGCCAGGGTTGCGAAGCGGTCACCCATGAGGAGGTGGGTGGCGGCGTCGGGGTGCAGGCGGTCGGGGAGGGGGAGGTCTGCGGCGTCGGGTTCGCCGTAGAGGTCGAGGCCGTTCAGGTAGTGCAGGTTCGGGTCCTCCTGTGCGCGTTCGGTGATGATGCGGGACAGTTCGGCGCGGATGCGGGTGAGGGTGAGGCGGGTGGGGTCGGCAGGATCGCCGGTGGCGCGGAAAAGGATTGTGCCGTCGACGATTTCGGGGGCGATGGGGCCGGGGGTGTCCTCGTGGATGGGGCAGAGGATGGGGGAGACGATGAGTATCGGGGTGGTGGGGTGGCCGTCCCGGATGGTGTCGAGGAAGCCGTGGACGGCGGAGGTGAAGGTGCGCATCCGCAGGGCGTCGGCATTGACCAGGTTGATGCCGATGGCGAGGCTGATCGCTTCGGCGGGGGTGTCGCGGATGGTGCGGGCCACGAACTGATCGAGCAGGGCATTGCCGCGCAGGCCGAGGTTGATCAGGTTCACGCCGGCGCGGCGGGCGGCGATGGCGGCCCAGGTCGCGGTGGGGCGTTCGGCATTGGAGCCGTGGCTGATCGAGCTGCCGTAGTGCACCCAGGTCCGCTCGGGCGCGGGCGCGGGTTCCACCGGGGCGTCGGTGCGCAGGGCGACGAGTTCGGTGGTCTCGGTGTGCGGCAGCCAGATCTCGACATCCTTCATGGTGTCGGGCAGGCCGGTGAAGCGCACGGCGCCGGAGGGTCCGGCGTCGGTGCTCATCGCTCCGGTGGCCGCGTCGATCGTGTGCAGGATGCCGGTGGAAATGCTTGCCGCGCCGGACAGTTCGCCGTCGACAACCAGTTCGTAGACGCCGAGCGGCAGGCTCAGGCCATTGCTGTAGGCGATCCGGGTGGGGAGGGCCTCGAGCTCGATGACGGTCGCGCGGGTCCGGAAAGCGATCCGCACGCCGGTGGGCTGCGCCTCGACCATGGTGAGGAAGCCGTCGGCGAACTGCCGGCGGGCCCGGGCGGGCAGCCGGTGCGGCAGTACGCCGTGGCCGGTGCGTTCCAGTTCGATTGCGCCGCGGACCAGTTTCTCGTCGATCGGCGTGGTGATCAGGTCGGTCATGATGTCCTCACATATCGGTGTCAGTGGGCCAGGCGGTAGGTGCGCCGGGCGGTTTCGGAGAAGAGGGCGGACAATTCCGTGCCCGAGGCGCCGGAGGCGAGTCGCTTGAAGGTGTTCCACAGCGTCGCGTAACCGGTGCCCATCTTCTCCACGGGGAAGTTGCTCTCGAACATGCAGCGCTCCGGCCCGAAGGCGTCGATGCACACGTCGAACCACGGCTGCCACAGGGCGGCAAGCTCTTTCGAGGTGGGCGGCACGGGCGCGTGCGGATAGTCGTAGGCGGCCGCGCAGCCCAGAATGCCGCCGAGCTTGCACACCACGTTGGGACGCCGTGCCAGCGCGCGAATTCCGTGCTCCCACCGGTCGAAATGCTCGTCGCGGTCGCTCGCGTACGGGCCGAAGCCCAGCGGGCCGCCGCAGTGGTCGAGCACCAGTCGCGCCGCGGGCGCCGCGTCCGCCAGCGCGGCGGCGTCGGCGAGTTGCGGGGACAGCAGCCACAGGTCCAGGGCCAGACCGGATTCCGCGACCGTGCGCGCGCCCGCTTGGATTCCGGGCTCGGTGAGCAGGTGCGGCCGATTGGCGGGCGGACCCAGCTGGATCCGTGGGTCGGCATCCCAGGCGGCATTGAACCGGACTCCGCTGAATCGGCCCTGACCGGCGATCACGTGCTGTTCCAGCACCTCGGCGACGGCCGCGCCCAGCCGGAGATCGGCGGAGCCGATGATTCCGGCCGCCACTCGGGTCGGACCGCCGGCGGCCTCGCTCGCCGCGGCCAGGGCCGCGATGTGCTCGGTCTCGCCGACCGGCCGCAGGTGCGGCGGTCCGTCGGTGCGGTACGCGGAGTGGCATTCGGCGTGGACGGTGGCCGTCACGCGGTGGCCGCTGCCGGTGTCGGCGGCGAATTCGGCCGGGAGGTAGCGGAATCCGGGGGCGTCCCAGAGGTGGTGGTGCGGATCGACGATGGGCAGGTCCGGGAGCAGGATCTCCTCTCGCTCCTGCTGGGCGAGCCAGGGCTCGTCCGGCGGGAAGATCCGGCCGAAGTCGGTCGGTCGTGTGTTCATGAGACCTGACAGTAATCTACCTAGAGGCTCTAGGCAAACTACTTGGATAACTATGAGTTAAGCTCGGAACCGTGGTGAAAACACGGGTGACTGCCGAGGCGCTCATCGCGGCGGCGGCGGATATGGCCGATGAGGTCGGCTTCGACAACGTCACCGTCATCGCCTTGGCGCGGCGCTTCGGGGTGAAGGACGCGAGCCTGTACTCGCACATCAAGAACGTGCGCGAGCTGCGCGAACGGGTGGCGGCACTGGCCCTCACCGAGCTCGCCGACAAGGCCGCCGACGCGCTGGCCGGGCGGGCGGGCAAGGACGCGCTGATCGCCTTCGCCGGTGCGTATCGGGACTACGCCAAGGAGTACCCGGGCCGGTATGCCGCCGGTCAGCTCGATATCGACCTCGATTCCCCGGCGGTGCCCCCGGCCCGCCGGCATGCCGAGCTCGCCCGGGCCCTGCTGCGCGGTTACAACCTGGCCGAACCCGATGAGACCGATGCGGTGCGCTTCCTGAACGGCGCCCTGCACGGGTATGTGAGCATCGAGAAGTCCGGTGGTTTCCGGCATTCCGCCCGCGATGTGGACGCGTCCTGGGCGCGCGCGCTCGACGCGCTGGATGCCGTACTCCGGAACTGGCCGTCCGACTGAGGGCAGAATGCTGAGGATGAGCGACTGGAACACGAACATCATCGAGGAGTTTCGCGCTAACGAGGGACGGGTCGGTGGCCCGTTCGAGGGTGCGCCGATGGTGCTGGTGCATCATCGCGGGCGCAAGTCCGGCAAGCAGTCGGTTACGCCCATGATGTACCTGCGGGACGAGCAGGATCCGGGTCTCGTCTACATCTTCGCGTCCAAGGCCGGCGCGCCGACCAATCCCGACTGGTATTACAACCTCACCACCGCGGGGTCGGGCGATGCGGAGATCGGCACCGAGACCTATCCGGTGACGGTCACCGAGGTGACGGGTGCGGATCGGGATCGGATCTATGCCGAACAGGCGCGCCGCTACCCGGGTTTCGCGGAGTACGAGCAGAAGACCGCGGGGATCCGGACGATTCCGGTGCTGGCCCTGCATCGTTCCTGATAGATACCGGGCGGTCGTCCAACGATGCCGGAACGTAAGGCGAATTTCGTATCCGGATGGTATGACTTGCGCGTGGCATGGACTTTGCGGCTCAGCGAGGACGAAGAGGCTGCGCTGAGCGCGCAGGCGGTGGCCGAAGGGCGATCCAAACAGGAGATCACCCGGGACGCCATCCGTACCTACCTGACCAGACAGCGCACCTGGGACGACTATCTGTCGGAAGGCCCGGTCGTCTTCGGATAGGGCTCGTCCGGGGATGCTCAGGGGTAGTACGCATCCCGTATCTCGGCATACCGCTCGCGCACGGCCGCGCCGATACCGGCCGCGAGCGGATGGAATTCGGTGCCCGCCGGGCCGGCCCAGCGCGGCGGCACCGGTCCGCCGCGCAGCGCCCACGCGGCCTGGCGGGCCGCACCCAGCGCGACGTACTCGCCCGGATGGGGCACCGTCACCGTGCGCCCGAAAATCGTTGCGGCGGTATGGGAGATCAATCGTGACCGCGCCGCGCCGCCGATGAGCAGAATGCGCTGCGGCACCGTCGGCAGCCGGTCGAAGGATTCGGCGATATTGCAGAGCATGCCCTCGATGGCGGCCCGCGCCAGATGATGCGGGCGCATGGTGTGCGGCCGCAGACCATGCAGGCTGCCGGTGGCATCGGGCAGGTTCGGGGTCCGCTCACCCATCAGGTACGGGAGCATGGTGAGCCCGTCCGCGCCCGCGGGGGATTGCGCGGCAAGGAATTCCAAGCCCGACAGGTCGGTACCGAGCAGGGTCGCGGTGGCCTCCAATACCCGTGCGGCATTCAGCGTGCACACCAGCGGCAGGAAGGCCCCGGTGGCATCGGCGAAACCGTTGACCGCACCCGAGGGATCGGCGCTGGGCGAGGCGGCACGGGTGAACACGGTGCCGCTGGTGCCCAGCGACACCACCACATCGCCGTCCTCGATGGCCAAACCGAGTGCGGCCGCGGCATTGTCGCCGGTCCCGGCCGCCACCAGGCGTCCGCCCGGGGTGTGCCCGGCGATCTCCGCGGGCGCCAGCACCCGGGGGAGCACCGGGGTCCGGCCGCGGAAGGCCAAGGACAGCAGGTCCGTTCGGTAATACCCTTCGGCGGGCGACCAGTACCCGGTGCCGGAGGCGTCGCCGCGGTCGGTGGTGGGTTCGGTGACCGGATCCCCGCCGCGCAGTTGCCAGGTCAGGTAGTCGTGCGGCAGCAGGACCCGCGCCGTGCGGTCGGCGAGTTCGGGTTCGTGGTCGGCGAACCAGCGCAGTTTGGCGACGGTGTGCGCGGCGAGCGGCACACTGCCCACGGCATCGGCCCAGGCTTGCGGACCGCCCAGTTCGATTACCAGTTGCTCGGCCGCCTCCGCCGAGCGAGTGTCGTTCCACAGCAGCGCGTCTCGTACCGGATGCCCGGCCGCGTCGAGCACCACGAGCCCGTGCTGTTGCCCGGCCACCGCGATGGCCTCCACATCGCGCATCATGCGATCGGTGGCCGCGCGCAAGGCCTCCCACCACATATCGGGTGGCACCTCGGTGCCGTCGTGGTGCGGGATCTGCCGCTGGCGCAGCACCGTTCCGGTGTCCGCGTCGCACACCACGATCTTGCAGGACTGCGTGGACGAATCCACTCCGGCAACGACCGTCATTGGCCCCTACCCGTCTTATCGTGCCGCCCGTCGGGGATGCAGCTGGATCTTGCGGCCGGTGCCCGCGCGGAAGGTCCGCAGGGCATCGCCGAATTCGTCGAGCGCGAAGTCGTGGGTGATCACCGTGTCGGCGTCGATGACGCCTTCGCCCATGAGGTCCACCGCGCGCCCGAAGCTGTGCAGGACCGCCATGGAGCCGACGATGGTGATCTCGTCGTTGTAGATGCGGAACGGCGAGATGGCCGCCCGCGCCGTCGCCGCGGCGACGCCGAATTGCTGATACGTGCCGCCGCGGCGCACCCGCGACAGTCCGTCCTCGATGGCGCCGACCGCGCCGCTGCATTCGATGACGATCTCCCAGCCCTGCGGCCGGTCCATCTCGTCGGCGGAGGTGGTGGCGGCGTCCGCGCCCAGGGTGCGAGCCATGGCGAGCCGGTCGGGATTGGCGTCCACCATGGACACCGAAGCCGCGCCGGCCGCGATGGCGAGCTGCAGCATGAGCAGGCCCATCGTGCCCGCGCCGTAGATCAGATAGTGGGTGCCGAGTTGCCGTGGCAGCACATCGAATCCGTGCACGGCGCACGAGAGCGGTTCGACCAGTGCGCCTTGCGCGGCGCTCAGGTGGCCGGGCAGCCGATAGCAGTTGGCGGCGGGCACTTTCACGAATTCGGCCATGGCGCCGTCGACGGTGTCGCCGATGGCGCCCCAGTTCTCGCACAGGTTGCCGCGGCCGATGGCGCAGTAGTGGCAGCGCCCGCAGAACAGCGAGGGGTCCACCGCGACGCGGTCGCCGATGCGCACGCCCGACCCGTTCTTCGCGATCACCGGCTGGGGGCCGAGTGCGACCACCTCACCGGCGAATTCGTGGCCCGGGATGATGGGATAGGGCGTCGGCGGGAATTCGCCTTCCACGATATGGATATCCGTACCGCATATCCCGACGGCATCGACTCGGATGACGGCTTCGCCGGTACCCGGTGTCGGGTCCGGCACCGTGTTCACCGAGAACTGTCCAGGCTTCTCGACGAGCAACGCGCGCATAGCAATACCATGCACCCGCACCGGTGCTATTCGATGCGTTTTACCCAATCGCAATCGCAGAATTGATGTGGGTGGATCACGGGAGCGCGTGGTACCACAGCGCCGTACTCGCGATGTGCGCCTGCTCGAGCGGCAGGTAGTGCCCGTCCTCGCGCCAGCCGAGCGCCTGCACGGTGACCCGCAGGGAGTCCTCGAAACAGATGGGATCGGGAATGTGCCAGCGGTACATGCCGAACCGCTGGTGCGGTTCGTAGATTCGATGCGGCGGGATCACCTGCACCATGCCCAGATAGGGGGTGGAGTAGGGGCGATAAGCGCCTTCGAGATCGAAATTCCAGGCGCCGCCGAAATAGTCCTCGGTGCCGGTACCGCAGATGGTCGGGTATTCGGCATCGTCATCGAGATAGAACTTCAGTTCGCCCTCACCCCACCAGCCGTCGGCGCGCGGTTGCACCGCGAGATACGTTCCGGCATACCGGCCGGGACCGCCGCCGGTCTCCAGGATGGGATGGACGGCCGGGGCGCCGAGCGGATCACTGCAACGCCAGGTCGCGTGCAGATAGCCGGATAGGTCCGGAATGTCTTCCTCTACATAGGTGATCTGGTAATAGACCGGTACGTGCCGGTCGGCGCCGTTGTGCAAGGTGACCAGCGCATGCGAGTGGAAGGGCATGGGCCAGTAGCTGTTCAGCCCGCCCGCCGGCGCGACCACGATCTGCTGCGAATTGACCAGCGCCAGCTGATCCCAGCCATTGCAGAAGAAGTCGCCGAGCGGGACCGCTATCGCGGGGTCGGGCGCGCCGTCCCAGTACATCTGCAAGGTGAAATCCCGCAGGATCGACCGATCCGTGGTGAGCCACAGATGCCGGATCACCCCGGGACCGGAAATGTCTGCGAGGGTGACGGTTTCGCCTGGTCCCAGATCTATCGAGGGCGAGACCTTCCAGCCGCGACCCAAACCGGCGGCGGCGAAGGCGCCGGTACCGGCGATGGCTCGCCCGCCCGCACCGGGCTCACCGGTGGGGTTCTCCGCGCTGATCGAGCGGGTGCGTCGGGTGTCGAGATGCCAGATCTCCTGCACCATGCGAATTTTGGCATGTTAAACGGGTCTGTGTATCGGACATGGCCGGTCCCGGACATAAGAATGCCCGGCACCTCCCACACGCGTGCCGGGCATCCGAAATCAGATCACTAGCCGAGTAGCTTGGCCTTCAAAGCGCTCACTGTGCCGCTGTCGATGCCGAGCCCCTGCGACAGGAAGTTGTCGAAGGAGCCGTAGCTCTGTCGCACCTGCTCGTCGGCGGCGTGGAGGAAGCTCGCGTCCACGCCCAGGATCGGGTCGAACAGTTTCGGGTCGGTGACCAGGCCCTTGGCCACCAGCGCGTCCATCTCCGCCTTGTTGGAGGCGGCGAGCAGATCGTTGGACTCCAGGTAGTTGGCGTAGATGTCCAGCTTCGAGGCGCCCAGCGCCTGCAGCAGGATGGCGGTCATCCAGCCGGTCCGGTCCTTGCCCGCGCTGCAGTGGTACATGACCGGGCCGTTGTCGCCGGCGATCTCCTTCAGCGTGGCCGCGAACTGGCCGCGTGCGGTCGGATCGGTGACCATCCACTTGTAGTAGTCGATCATGATCTGCTTACCCTTGCCGTCACCCAGCTCCTGCTGCTGTACGGTCGGGCCGCCCTCGATGGCCTTGGATACGAAGACGTAGAAATCGTTGGCGGGGTCGTAGATCGGGAGCGCTTCCTCCGGAATCGAGGACGGCACCTGATCCGGGCTCGCCGCCGCTTCGGTCGGGCTACGGAAATCGATGATCTTCACGATGCCCGCCGAGACCAGCTTCTGCTGATCGTCGGAGGTCAGCGCATTGAGGGCGTCGGAACGGAAGACGGTGCCCGCCTTGATATCGCCCCCGTCGATATGGATGCCGCCCAGATCTCGGGCATTGGGTGCGCCGGACAGGCCCATGACATTGCCCTGCGAGGACTGCATCATCGGCGCGGCGGGCGCCGCCAGCGCAGGGGTGAGGGTGACCGGGGAAACGGCGATGAGCGCGGCGGCCACACCGGTCAGTGTGCCGCGGACTACGCGCGAAATCGTCACTACTCGTATTTCCTTTCCTTCACGGACCGGAGCAATGGGTCTCCGGTCCGGGTTCTGCGCACGACCCATCGCGCGGCGGCACCCGGTCACGTGCCACCGCGGCGATTGCCGTGAAGCTCTTGCTATTCCAGGTCGCCGTGCGGCGGCCGCTGGGCGGTGTCGGCCAGCAAGGTGATGACGCCCGTGCCGCCGTCCACCCGGACGCGCTGGCCGTCGGCCAGGCCGGTGCTCGCGGTCTTGGTGTCGACCACGCAGGGGACGCCGAACTCGCGGGCCACGATGGCGGCGTGCGAGGCCGCGCCGCCGATATCGGTGACCACCGCGCCCGCGTAGGCGAACATGGCGGTGTGGCCGGTATCGGTCACCGAGGCGACCAGGATGTCGCCGGGCTCGATATCGTCGTCGATGGTCAGCACCCGTTTGACGGTGCCCTCGACCACGCCGGGGCTGACGCCGAGGCCGGTGATGGTGTCGCCCACCGCGATCGCGCCGGAGACCGCTTCGGGCTCCCAGGTGTCGACCACCAGGTCGGGCATGCGGACACCTTGCAGGCGGGTGCGTTCCGCCCGGCGGCGGGCCACGCGATCGGTGAGATCGGCCGGTGCCCACAGGATCTCGTCGAGGGTGAGGAAGGCGGAATCCTCGATCTCGGTGAGCTTGCCCGCCTTCACCAGGCGGGCGGCCCGCTCCTGGGTGGCCAGGCGCAGGCAGTTGGTGATGCGCACGACCGCGTCGCGGGCGCGCTCGCGGTAGACGGTCGCGCCGACGGCCATCTTGGCGGTGCGGCTGTCCGGTGCCGGCACCGGGTCACGGTGCGGGGCGGGCATTTCCGCGGCGCGGGCGGCGGCGGTCACCAGCAGTTCCGGCCGGTCGCCGAAGGTGGCGTTGATGAGTTCGCACTCACCCGGGCCGCGGTGGCCGACCTTGGCCAGTTCCTCGTCGAGGGCCTTCGAGAATTCGGGGGAGGCCTCGCGGGCCGCCTTCACATCCCCGGCCTTCGCGACCTGCTGCAGCGTGGAATCCTTGCGGCACAGGGCCGCCAGCCGTTCCACGGCGAGCATGGGCTTGGCCGATTCCAGGCGGTTCAGGTCGATCTTCACCTCGCCCTTGTGGGTGGCCGCGGCCGCGCCGGTCAGCATGACGCCGATGGAGGCGGCCTGCCAGCCCTGGTTGAGGCGGTCTCGCCACAGTAGTGCGCGCGCGTGCAACTGCTCGTCGGTGAGTTCGGAGATCCGGTCCCGGGTAAGCGCTTCCGCATGCGAGGCGGCATTGATGAGTTCGGCGGTCTTGCGGTAGCTCAGGGCGGTGGCCGCGACCCGGCCGGTGGCCTTGAAGGTGCCCAATCGGCCCGCGAGGCCCTCCGGCATGGGCGGGCGGCCCTTGGGCTGCAACGGGACTTCCGCCGGGATGGAGCCGTAGACGTCCTTGCGGATGGTCTCCTCGTCCCAGCCGGGCATGTTCTCCGCGGCCAGCACGCCGATCGAAGCATTGATGTAGAAGCTGTGGCCCAGCACCGAGGTGACGCGGGAAACCCAGTGCTCCAAGGCGATGCCCTCGAGCGCGATCATCTGGCCCATGGCCTCGTTGCCCAGCCGGATGGCGCCGGCCTGCAGGTCGATGGTGAGCGGGGTGAGCGGGCCGGGCAGCGCCTCGGAGGTGTTGGTGGCGGTGAACACCGGGATGCGCTCGTCCACCAGATCGTCGAACTCGCCCTGTAAGCCCTCGGGCGCACCGGATTTCAAGGCGTGATCGTCGGAGGTGAGCGCGTTCTGCGGCACCAGGTGGGTGGGCAGCGGGATGGCGCCGGCGCGGGTGCGGAAGCCGGTGCCGCCGGCCTTGCGGCCGGGCAGGCCGCGCGCGATATCGGCGATCACCTCCTGCGCGGTCCAGCCGTAGCGGAAGCCCCACTCCTCGCGGGCGGCGGCGGTGTCCACGGTCGCGTGCGTCGCGGGCGACTTGTGCAGCCACGCAGCGTATTTGACGCCCGCGTCCTTCAGCATGCGGCGCACATCGTCGCCGGACACCGAGCCCGGCGCGGCCAGGCCGATCGTCCCGCTGCGCTGGGAGAGCGCGGCCAGCACCAGGAATCGCTCCAGATCGTCGTAGTGCAGTACCTGCAGCGAGGTGCTGCCGTGCGCGCCGGTCAGGCTCTCCAGCGTCCGCCAGCTGTCACCGTCGATGCGGCGGCCGCCCACGATGGGCGTGCGCACGAGCAGCGCGTCCGCGCCGCTGCCCGACACGATCTGCTCGATACTCGAACCCTGGCCCACCGCAACGGGAACCACCAGGCGCGTGCCCGCATCCGCTGCGGCCCTGGCGATTCCGGCGACGGCGCTGCCGGCCGGATGCACGACGGCATCCGCTCCGGCCATCGCCCGCGCACAGACCCGCGCATCGGACAGGTCGCCGACCGTCACCTCGACGCGTGGGTCGACATAGCGGTGCCGCTGCCGGTCCACGCCGGCCACATCATGGCCGGCCGCCAGCAGCATGCGCGCGACGGCACGTCCACTCGGTTCGGTGACTCCGGTGACCAGAATCCGCATCGACTCTCCTCCTCATGCCGGCGACCCCAACCACAGTGACGCCGTTCACACACCATCCCCAGTGGCGAGCGGCCCGATCCGCCGCAGTCCCGGTCAACGGGATCCGAGAATCATTCAGCAAGATGGGACGCTAAGTACCGGCCCGTAGACCGGGAATGTCGATGTCATGACAGTGCGGAATTCGGTGGCGCCCCGGGCGGCGAACGCGGTGGACCGGTACGACATCGAGACCGATGTGCTGGTCGTCGGCTACGGGGCCGCGGGCGCGTCCGCCGCCTTCGAGGCCGCGCACGCCGGAGCGGCGGTGCTGGTGCTGGACCGGGCGGGCGGGCCCGGCGGGGCCTCCGCCATGTCGGGCGGAGAGATCTATCTCGGTGGCGGGACACCGATTCAGCGCGCCTGCGGATACGACGACAGTCCCGAAGCCATGGCCGCATTCCTGACCGCTGCCCTCGGAATCGGCGCTGACACAGCCAAAATCGATGAATACTGCGCGGGCAGCGTCGAGCACTTCCACTGGCTGGTCGATCGCGGAGTGCCGTTCAAACCGTCCATGTGGGATGCGCCGACCTGGGTGCCGCCCACCGACGACGGCCTCATGTGGCTGGGCGAGAACAGTTGGCCCTTCACCGAATCGGCGCACCCCGCACCCCGCGGGCACCGGCCCACCGCCAAGGACTTCGGCGGCAAGCTCCTGATGGAATGCCTGTCCGGCGCGGCCGAATCCGCCGGCGCCACAGCCATGTTCGATACCTACGTGACGACGTTGATCGTCGCCGGCGACGGGTCCGTGGCGGGAGTCGTTGCGCGGCAATACGGTAAAGAAATCCTGGTCCGCGCCCGCCGCGGCGTCATCCTCACCACCGGCGGCTTCGTCGACAACGACGACATGCTCGCCGACCACGCCCCTCAACTCCTCGGCCACACCAAGGTCAGCGCCGGCACCGACGACGGCAGCGGCATCCGCATGGCCCAAGCGGCAGGCGCGGCGGTCCGCCACATGTCATCGGCCCAGGTGGGCATGTCCCTCATCCCCGGCCTGGCCGCCCGCGGCATGGTGGTGAACGCCCTCGGCCGCCGCTTCATCAACGAGGACACCTATCCGGGCCGCATCGGCCGATCCGCCCTCTTCCGCCAGAACATGGGCGGCAGCTGGGCCGGCGGCGACACCGCGGTCTGGGTGATCGTGGACGAATCCGGCTTCGAAGACGTCCCCGAACCCCAGCGCTGGGGCGTGCGCCCGACCCACGTCGCCGAAACCCCTTCGGAACTGGAACAACTCACCGGTCTACCCACCGGCTCCCTCGCCGACACAATCCACCGCTACAACGAATTCGCCACCCACGGAACTGATCCCGACCACCACAAGTCCGCGCGCTGGCTCCGCCCCCTTGAACCGCCCTACGCCGCCATCGACGTAAAAGCCGGAATCCGCCCCCCATCCGAAGCCGGCGACCGCCGCGGCACCGGCGCCTCGGTCTTCACCCTCGGCGGCCTGCACACCGACCTGGAGGGCCACGTCCTGAATTTCGACCGCCGCCCGATCCCAGGCCTCTTCGCCGCCGGCCGAGCAGCCAACGGCCTCCACGGCCTCGGCTACATCAGCGGCACCTCCCTCGGCGACGCCACCTTCTTCGGCCGCCGAGCCGGCACCGCCGCCGCCCGCAACGCCTGACCCCTCCACCGCCGGCGTACCCGCCGGGCGCATCGTTCACACCGGGAACGGCACCGCTTCGACCAGGCGCCCGATGAGACCGACCACCGACAGGCCGCCGGTGCCGAAGGCGGCGGCAACGGCATAACCGATGAGCAGTTCCTCGGCTGTGGGCTGCGGAGGATCGTGTTCGGCGCTCTGCCCGAACAGTGTCACCGTCCGCGGCACTTCCCACAGCACATCGATCGTGCCGTCCGAGTGTGCGGTCAGCTCGCCGAACTGCTTGCCGATCTCCCGGGGCTTGCCGTTGAGGAAGGCGCTGGTTTCCAAGTCGCGTGGCTGCAGGCTCAGATACCGTCCTTCGGTTTCGACAACCACGCGATAGGAACGCATTCCGATCCAGGCCCGGCCCAGGGCCAGTCCCAGTGCCCGCTCGTTCACCCGCGCCGACAGACAAGCAGCGTCGCGGGTCCCGATCGGAATCAGCTTGCGGGTACGCGGACCGCTGCGTTCGATCGTCACGACCAACGAGTCGTCGGATTCCAATCGCGCCGAGACACTGCAGTCGGTGCGCTCGATCACGATATTGCCGAAGACCAGAGTGTCGACGACAGTTCGTTCAGATTCCATAGTTGTCACGGATATCCCTGTCTCTTTCTGGGAAGCTGACGATAGGTAGCAATCGCCGAAGGCCGGAGCGGCGGTCAGGGTGCGGTTACGGAAACGTGTTCGCCGTTGCGCGGCACCCCGATGCCCTGCCAAGTGAAGGGGATGCCGTAGGCGGTCTTGGTATTGAGAGAGTTCATCAACTGGAAATGCAGGTGAGGTTCGGTGCTGCGGCCGGAGTTGCCACACAGAGCCAGGGGTTGGCCGGTGCGCACCAGGTCGCCAGGACGAACCAGCAGGGAACCCTGCTGCAGGTGGCAGAGCCGGGCATAGGTTCCATCGCTGAGCTCGAGGACCAAGTTGTTGCCGAAGGCGAAGCTGTCCGGGCCGCAGGAGCGCACGAACTGCTCGCAGAGCACGAAGTAGAGCAACCCGAGCAGACTGGTGCGAGCATGATGGTCGCGGCAGTGATCGACGGTCGTCACGACTGTGCCGTCGGCCGGGGCCAGGATCGGCTGGCCGAACGAGGGGAATTCGGCGGGTGCGTGCAGTCGCCACAGTCCGAAGCGGGGAGCCCTGTCGGAGACGACGGTCAGGTCGATCGCATAGCTTTGGCCTCCCCAAGGGGTGCCATGGCTGGGGACGTTGTCGGCCGGACTGTTGTGGGCTTTCCACAGCCCGGTAAACGGTGGCGCGATCAACACAGGCTCGGATCGAGTAGTTGTCCCTTTGCGCCTGACCAGCAGACGTATGATCCATTCGGCAAAGAACAGGAGCGCGAGCAACAGGGCAGCGCGCCAGATCCACGTGCCGTATGGTGACGAACTCGCATCGAGGATCCATTCCACCGATAGCAGTTTCGCGATACCGGTGACGAACACCAAGATGCAGGCCGCGGTTTGGATGGCGCGAAACAGTCTGGGTACGAGGGTCATCGGGCTTCTCCTGGTGTCTGGGATTGTCGCGTGCTGGCCAGCGCAACCAATAGCGGCACCAGCCGGGCCGGCGGTACTTCGAAGCGACCGCGACCGGCGGTCCGCAACCATCCGGCGGCGACGAGCTGGCGGAGATGGTGATAGATCTGACCGGAAGTGCCCAGTCCATCTACTTCAGTGAGTTCGGTGACGGTGCGGCGGCCTCCTATGATTTCGCGTATGAGTTGCAGTCGGACCGTGTTACCCAGTGCGGCAAGGCATGTGGCGACCTCATCGTCGCGGGCATCTGTGAGGAGGTCGTCGGTGGCGAAGTGCGCCTGCCACTCATATCGCTCGTTGGTCGGGAGGTGGACCGAGCCGCTGAACATGATGTTGTGGTCGTACGTGGGTGCGTCGGCGAACTCTTGTTCCGAACTTTTCATTTCCCCGGAGCTCTGCCCAAGCGAAGGCGCTTTTCGAGGGCTGATGCGGGCGGCTTCCAGGGTCATGACTCGGCGCTCCAGATCCGCCACCTTCTCTTCCAGACTCATACTTCAAATATACGAAAGTACGTAGTATTTGCAATACGGCGGTTGGTGGTGGTTGTGGTGATGTCGTGGTAGCCGAACAGATCAGCGACGACGAGGCGGGCATCTGCAGAACGCGCCGACGGATCGCGTTGGTCGCCGCACGGGAACGGCGGGACGCCGAGGTTCTTAACGCATCTCATTTCACATATTCACGGACTGCTCAAGGCGGGCCGGTGGATCCAGCCTGAGTAGCACCACCGAGGGTCAAAGGAGTAGCCCGCCGCCGTCCATGGCGATGATCTCGCCGGTCACCCATGCGCTGGCGGGTTCGGCCAGTCGAGTTATCCAGGGTGTGACGTCCTCGACCCGGCCGACGCGTTCGGTGGGGACAGCCGCTGCGTAGGTTTCATGCCAGGCTGTGATCAGTTTCTGATCCAGTCCGCCGGCTGCGTGGATATCGGTGTCGATCAGGCCGGGGGCTACACCATTGACACGGATTCCCTTAGGGCCCAGTTCCATTGCCCAGCTGCGGATGAAGCTGTCGGTGGCAGCCTTGGTCGCTGCGTACACCGATGTGGTGGGTGAGGCGAAGCGGGCGGAGATACTGGACACGAGCACAATGCTTGCGCCGGGCGCGGTCAGCACCGGCAGCAGCCGGGCGGTCAGCAGCAATGGTGCGATGAGATTGATTTCCAGCTGGTCTCGCACTGCGTCGACATTGAGCTCGTCCAACGGTGTGGTCCGGTAGATGCCGGCGTTGTGGACCAGGACATCGAGGCCGCCGTGTTCGGTGACCGAGGCATCGATCGCCTCGATCCCCTCGGATGTGGTCGCATCGGCTGTGAGCGGTACGACGGCGGGGTGGATCGCCGCGACCTCGGCCAGCGGTTCGTTTCTGCGTCCGACGATGGTTACTCTGGCGGCGCCCTGATCGGCGAACGCGAGCGCTGTGGCCCGGCCGATGCCGGTGCCGCCGCCGGTGATGAGAATGTGGCGCTCTGCGAATGTCTGGTCGGACACAGGTTCTCCTCTCGCGGTTGATTGTGTTCTGCTCCGGTAAGTCGGTAGAGTTCTCGTTCAATGGATGAAAATGTCGCGTCGGATTGTCGATCTTCTGTACCGATATGACAGTATCCACGATTTGTACCAGCAGTTCGCTATAAGGTAATCTGGCGATCGATATGAATCGCCGTTGATTCACTCGATTAGTACATCATGACCAAGCTCGCCGGACTATTGGTGATGTCGTGAAAGTTGACTACGAACCAGTGATGAACTGTGAGAATGCAGAGGAACATCAAGTTTCCTTCGATACTTCATCTCGTCACCACTCGCCGCTTGATCGCCCTCAATGCAAGATGCGCTTCGGCCAACGCCACTTTAAGCATTCTTACCTCATCATCCAGTTCGCGAATGCGGCGTTCGTTTTCAGGATCCTTCCGCAGTGGTGCAAAGCCCTTGACGCCTGCGTCGATGAACTGCTTGCGCCAGTTCACCACCGATTGTGTCGAGACATCGGCCGCCCGGGCGGCATCGGATAGCGTCCGGGCGCCGCTGATGAGCTCTAGTATGAGCCGTCCTTTTTCTTCTGCTGTCAGAGCGGGTTTTCGCGGCATATCTTTACTGCTCCCGTAACGTCGTGTCGGCCGATCGGAGAGATATGCAGCGAATTCAACCGGACCGTCGAACATTTTGATGAGAGCCCACTCGCCCTGACGCAACGTACCTATCGCCGACGCCAGCCGGCCACCTCGCGCACGGACTCCTGTGCGCGCATGGGAGCACTGCCGCCCGGCGGGGCGGACCCATCTGACGACCGGCCCGACCTCGGACGACACAGCTTCGAAAACGCGTTCCTCTCACGCATACCCCCTGATGCGAAGACGGTTGGGGAACCCCCCTTTGCCAACCCTTGGTACAGCGAGCAAGTAAACATTACGATTCCGTTCTCATCAACCCGTGTTCGGCTGGAAACCGCGAGTCCCTTTCGTGACCACCGGGGGGCGACCGCCGAAATATGTGTTACATGTTGTAGCGTCAACTTGTGGGGGAGTTTGTGCTCAGTACCCGGCTGCCCCAGCTCAGCGTCGATTCACCGTCAACTTTCGTCGGTGCACCGATAGCAGGCCTTCTGGGACGTGTGCTGTAGTGGCCATGAAGATCACAATGGGCCCACTTCGTGATCCTCTGAGCAGGAAACGGGGGGTTTATGGCAGTTGAGGACTGCGCATATCCCGTGATCGATGCGATCGTTGATCGGTATTCCATAGAGGAGAAAAGACGACGGGCAGCGAATTATCTGCCCCGGAGATTTCGACGCAGTGTCTAAAACGGGTGCCGAACATCGCGAAACCTCGTAGAAGAACTAGTTTTCAATACCGCCGACAGTCGGCGATTCCAGCTCTGCGGCGACGGGCAGAGATCGACAACAGTCGAACCGATGAGGGGAGATTCATGACGAATTTCAGCAAGGTAGTTCTGTCTGCATCGATTATCGGCGCTATGACCGCGCCGACGCTGGCGACCGCAGGTGCGCTACCACCACCGGACATCATCGACTCGCCCGCGGCGGCCTTCCTCCACTACCAAGCGACGATCGCTGACAAGTCTGTAATCGTGACGCTCGACGCCGGATCGCTGTCTGTCGTCGACGGGAGCTTGCAGGTCGCAGCCCCGGGCGGGCAGTTGGTCGCAACCTTTCCCGCGTCCTACCAACGTGACCACCTGAACTACCCGGTCGCCACCGAGATCCGTGGTCGCACTGCGATTCTGACGCCCAGTGTGGACTCGTCTGCGGCGACGCCGTCCGTCCAATCGTCAATTCCCTTGCACGACATCGGATTCGACCCACGGTCGTTGGAGTTCGATATCGCGGTCAACCGCTTCTTCGCGCAGTCGAGCCTGGGCGTCGCGATCGGCGGCCTCATCGGCACGATCATCGGAGCAACAGTCGGCTGCATAGCCGGCGGTGCGGCCGTCGGTGCGGCCGCAGCTGTTCCCACGGTCGGGACGCTGGCGATCCCAGGTTTCCTCGGCGGTTGCGTTGTCACCGGCGCTGCTCTGGGAGCCATCGGCGCTGTCGCCGGAACAGTCCTGGTCGGCGGGCCTGTCGGTCTAGCATCCGCACTGCTGTTCGCCGATTCGGTGATCCAGCAAGCTGCCAGCTGACCGAATTATCTGCCCGTCCCGATTCCGGGGTGTGCGTGTTCCGCCTCTCGGCCAGGCTTGTGCGGTCCAAACCTGCGAAGGTACGTCACGCTTATCGGGTTACCGCGGTTGGTAGAGGCTGAGCACCGTGCAAATACTTGAATTCGATATCGATCACAGTTTCACGGAGGTCGACGACCATACGATGATCCACTCGGAGTATTCGTACGAAATTCCGGCTAGTGCATTCGAGCCCGGTCGGGACATTGAAAGGAGTAACAACTTCATGTTGCTGCAGAAGGTGAACACCAATACCGCGTTGAGTGGGAAGCTTGAAATCGGCACGCTCACCGGCGGCGCTGCGCCAGTCATGTGCCTAACACCGGCGGTTCAAGCGGCCGCCTATGCCAGGACCGGCGTGGCTGGAGGGCGGGGAGCCTCTTTGAGAAATCCGGCGCTAGCAGGATATCGCAGGTAATTGGCACTTATCTATTGTGGTGCCTTAAGCACCCGAGTTCGCGCGACCGGACCCGCCGGGGGCAGCCCTCCGGTACCGGCCTCCAGGGCCCCGTTGAGTCCGGAATTTGTCTGTGATAGTTCGTTTGCGGGTGCCATCGTCTGCGGGGTCTCGCGTCCGATGTAATCGGCGACGGTCCCAGCATCAGCGGAAGACCCGGCGGAGTTCGGTGCCGTGCCTGCTCGGCCGGGCACCTCGCGCGGCTGCATCCGACCGATTTTCGGTGATGCTATGCGGTCCGTCGTGTCGCCGAACCCACGGCGGACCTCACGGGTCGGTCCATGCGGTGAGGTGCAAATATAGCGACCGCGTCGTTGTGCATCGCAGCAGAACGACTGCGGCGTGCCTAATCTGTTCCATTCGAGCATTGCCGTTGACGATGCGTGGCGGAGTGTTTGAGTACGGTCGCTCAATTGTGGCAAGGCTGCTGTCGCCTAGGCCCAGGAGGCGAACGGTTCAGCCGCGATCCCCTCGAGGGCGTGAGATCGGTGCTCGAATGCAGTGTCGAGAAGGCGTTCTCCTGGACGCGGACTACTCGCCGAAACCGGACTCGCCCTCGATGCGATAGCTCCATCAGTTCGACCTCGATAGGCTATGGACAAAGCAAGTGATTGAATTCTATGCCGATCACAGACCTTGGGGTGATCCCGAAGATTATTCGGTGATCGGCGTGCCGGATAAAGTATTCTGGGAATCTTTCCGTCGCACTCCGGTCACCCCAGCTCAGCAGTGCTGCGCCCCCAACTTTCAGAAATACTTCCATCGCCTTCCGGTCATGTCCGTGATGTACTCATTACGCGGATCGATCCACTCGGATTATCCGTACCACATTCCTCGCTCACGCCTTCGGGCCTGGTCGGGACATCGAAAAGGAGTAATAATTTCATGTTGCTACAGAAGGTGAACGGGAATACCGCGTTGAGTGGGAAGCTTGAGATTGGCACACTCACTGGCGAGGCTGCGCCGATCATGTCCACGCCGGCGGCTTTCGCTGCCGCCCGGGTCGTGACCCCTGTGGCCGTTCGCGCGGCGTGCCCCGGCGCTGCCCGCGCGGTTGCGGCCGGCGGAACCCCTGGCGCTGCTGTGGGTTATGTGGCCAACCATATCCGCTGATCGGAGATGTCGGCGACCCCTCGTTGATGTCCAGGAATTGAATACACAAAAGTAGCTGCGCTGAGCGTGGGAGGCCTCTCGGGCAGTGGGGCTTCCCACCTCGGTTCTTTCGAGCTCCGGGCTGTTGCCGCGCAGCATAGCAAGAGTGAGGAATTCTTCATGCTGGAATGGCTTTCCAGGGCTTTCGAGTCGGCGTTCGACAGACCTTTGCAGACCGCCGAACAATTGTCTGCGGCGACACACATGTTATCTAGCCTGGAATATTTGGGATCACGAGCCGACCGGGCGCCGGGCGGGCTGAACGACTGGTCCCATACCCGGACTCAGATTCCAACGAAATCCAGGGCGCTACAAACAGTCAGGGACGTCGTGGCGCGAGAGCCGATGACGCAGGCTTTACATGCTTCGCGGGTGGTGGCGGCCGCAGCGCTCATTGTGCCAGTGACGGGGAACAAGACCCGGTTGCTGGCCAACGCCTATCTGGCCGCAAGCCAGTTGGTCCTCTATCCGCGGCACTTTTTCGGCACCGATGGCTCCGACCAGGTCTCGTTCCTCGTGCAAAGCGCCGCAGCGCTTGGCCGTCTCGGTGGTACGGATAATTCTCGCACCGCGGCCGTTCAGTTCATCGGCGCGCAGACCGTGTTGTCCTACGGCGCCTCGGGATGGGCGAAGCTGCCTGGCAGCGCGTGGCGCTCCGGCGATGCCCTTGCGAAGATCATGCGTACTAGGACTTATGGCGACGAGAACGTGTTCCGAATGCTGGACAGGTTTCCGGCTGGTTCCCGCCTGGTGTGTCATATCGTGCTCGCGTTGGAGTGTGGCTTTCCGCTGTTGCTGCTCCACAAGGGCAGATACATCGATGCCGGGTTGGTGATTATGGGGTCCTTCCACCTGATCAATGCCCGGTTCATGGGCCTGTCGCGTTTCGTGTGGGCTTTCACGTCCACGTACCCCGCGGTTCGAGCGCTCGCCAAGGGGACGGCGGCCGCAGCATGAGTCCGCAGATGTTCCGCAGCCTGACCGCGATGGGTTTGGCCACATGTCTGACTGTGGGTGTGACCCATCAGGGCTACGCCACTGTTATGTCACGCAGATGCCCCACTGGATTCGAACGGCACCGAGTTCGGTGCACGAGCGGCAACATTCTTACCTACTACCTGCGACGCGGCGCAGTGGGTGGACCGACGGTGGTATGCGAGGCAGGCTTCATGAGCACATCCACCTCGTGGCTGCTAGTCGCCGACCATCTGGATCCGGATATTTCGGTACTGGTTTACGACCGGGCCGGATACCGAGGCTCGTTGCGACGCTGCCCGGAGGAATACTGCCTGGCCGAGTCGGTGGCTGACCTAGTCGAAGTGATCGCAGACGGAGTCGGTGGCGGCTTTTGTGTTCTGGCAGGGCACTCCCTAGGTGGCTACATCGCGCACCGCGCAGCCTCCGCTGCCCCGGACCGGGTGCACGGGCTAGTGCTGGTCGACCCGACTCATCCGCGCGAGTTGCGGAATTCTCTCAAACAGCGTGCAGGAGCGACCACAACGAATATGGCGATGAAGCTGGGTCCCTGGTCGGTGACCTTCGGCGGCGGGCTGCTCATCGACAAGCAGAGCCTGTACGCCTTTGCGGATGGCAGCCCACATGCGGCAGCCCTTCGGCTCGAACTCTCGGCGGCAGCGACGTGGCGCGCCGGGCGGCGTGAGTGGGGCTATACCTACGCCTTCCTGCTCGATGCGGGTCGGCCTCTCGACCGGCTGGAGGTTCCGGTCTTGGTGGTGGCCGCCGCAGAGACCCTGGAGCAGACCCCCGAACAAATGGACTTGCATCAGAAGTACGTCGTCTCCGGGACCGACGGTAGCTGTGTAACCGTCGAAGGCTCAAGCCATCTGTCTGTGCTCTGCAGCGTCGAGCATGCGCCGTCGACGGCTCAAATGATCGAGAAGGCGGTCGCCGCAATCACTGCTGCGAATGTGGTCACCACATGTGAGGAGCTGGTTCGATGATCAGGCTAGCCGGGACGATGCTGGAATGGGTTATCCCCGTCGTTCTCGCGGGGTGGTTCGTGGCCTCCGTGCTCGGCCAGCACCCTGATCGCAGCTACGACAAAGTCCGCCTACTGGATAAGACCGGGGCCGACGTCCTAATCCCGAACTGGCGATTCTTCGCGCCGAATCCCGCGACGGATGACGTCCATTTTCTGTACCGCCTGGCCAACGAGGACAAGACGGAGCACACCGAGTGGGAGGAGGCTTATCCGGCGGCCCGCCGACGGTTGGTGCACGCCATCTGGTTTCCCGGTCGGCGGATAGAGAAGTCGGTGTTCGACGTATCGTCTGCCTACTTCGGCGACCCGGCTTCCTTGGCTCCTCTGATCAACGAGTTCGTTCGTGCTCGTCTGACCCCGCGGCCGGCTTATCCGTTCTTTCAAGTAATGCTGGTGCGCTACGCCGGATACGATCACAGCGAAGATCCCAAATACGACGCGGTCCTCGACTACGAACGGGTGCATCCATGACCGCGTGTGCCTGTGTGGTGAATCCACGAGTTCAGCCACCCCGGACGAGGGAAGACGCTGGGGCTAGGAGCGCCCGGTGAATCTGGTTCCGATCGTTCGTCGTCAGGGAATGCTGCTGGTCGTAGGCCTCGTCTTCGGGCTGACGGGCACCATGGCCACCCTTCTTCAGCCGTTGCTCACCGGGAAACTGATCAGTGCGGTCGCCGCCCATGACCCTGTGACGCGTCCGATCATGCTCGTCGGCGCCGTGGTTCTCGTGGATGCCGTACTGACTGCGCTGCATGCCTACCTGATCGGGCGGGCAGGGGAGAACATCGTCTTCGACATGCGTATCACTCTGACCGGTCGCCTCCTCGGCTCCAGGATGGGATCGTTCACCAGGCTCACCCACGGTGACATATTCACACGCACGATCGCTGACACATCTCTGGCGCAGATCGCGCTGTCGACCTCGACGGCGCAGATGATCACGGCTGGATTCACCACCGTCGGCTGCCTGACGGTGATGGCGTGGATCGATCCGACGCTGCTGGTGGTGACCTGCGCCAGTCTCGTCCTAACGACGGTCACCGCCCTGGCCCTAGCTCGCGCTGTCCGCAAGGCGGCTCTGGTGAACCGGGAGAAGACCAGTGACTACGGCTCGCGCCTGCTGCAGGTTTTCGGTGTCCTGACTACGGTGAAGGCCTTCCGAGCCGAGCAGCGTGAAGCCGAACGCCTCAGAGACCTTGCCGACGATGTTCGCCGTAGCGGCATCAAGGTGACCGGCTTGTCGGCGATGCTAATGCCGGTCATCAACATCGGCACCCAGGTGTCCATCGCCGTCGTGATCGCCTGGGGCATGGCCCGTACCGCGACAGGTAGCCTGCCCTTGGAAGATCTCACCGCTTTCCTGATGTATCTGTTCTACCTGATTTCTCCGCTGGTCATGCTGTTCATGGCGATCGGCGAGATCCAACAGGGCCGCGCTGCGATCGACCGTGTCCGCCAGCTGAGCACGATCGAGCAGGAACCCAGCGGCGGCAGCGGCTCCGACACCGTCGCTGGCGTATCGGCGGTCGAGTTTCATGAGGTCACCTTCAGCTACCCCGATTCTGCCGCCCCCGCAGTGGACCGGGTGTCGTTTCGCCTACCAGGGCAGGGAGTAACCGCGATCGTCGGCCCGTCAGGAGCCGGAAAATCCACCATCTTCCAGCTACTTGAGCGATTCTGCACTCCCGACCAGGGCAGTATCCTGCTTTGCGGCGCCGATACCGCCGCTATGTCACTCCAGCAGCTGCGGGCCCGGATCGGTCTGGTGGAGCAGGACTGCCCACTGATCCACGGCACGATCCGCGAGAACCTCGTCTACGGTCGCCCCGAGGCCACTGACGCCGACATCGCCGAGGTGGTCACTGCGGCAAATCTGACTGCAGTCATCGACAGGCTGCCTGAGGGGCTGGACACCTCACTCGGCGAGGGCGGCAGCAGCCTGTCCGGCGGGCAGCGCCAGCGCCTGGCCATCGCCCGTGCCCTGCTCGCCCAGCCCGACGTACTGCTACTGGACGAACCAACCTCCCACCTGGACTCCGACGCCGAGACGGTACTGCGCGACACCATTGCCACCATCGGCCACAGCCGCCAGGTCATCACCATCGCCCACCGTATCTCCACCGTCCTGGCCGCCGACTACATCCTGGTCATGGAATCCGGGCGACTGCGCGCCCGCGGTACCCACACCGACCTGTTCGCCCGCGACATGACCTACCGGCGGCTCGCCAGCCAACAACTCCGTGCCGAGTTCACACCCCTGTCACATTCGCGCTAATCGAACGTGCCGGTGTCCATGTTGCAGGTCATCAATATCCAGCCGGGCATTTGCCGCATGCTCGGTTACTCAAGCCATCCGTCTTTCATCGAGCAGGTGGACGGCATGCATCCCAAGCGTCTGCTGGAACCGGGTGCGCAGCCGTTGTGAGTTATCGGAGGTAGGGCGCGGGTTGGATCCAGTGGAAGCCTCGGGAGATGGACGGGTAGGTGTCGAGGTCGATTCGGTCCAGTTGCATGTGGACTGGGCGGCCGGCGAGTTGGCCGGTCAGGATGAGGTGATCTGGTTGGGGCTGTTCGTAATTGAGGGTGGCTATGGTCCAGTGCTGGGCCAGGTCGCCCGAGAGGCGGATGGTGTGGGTGGTGGTGTCTATGTGGGCGGGTATGCCCAGGAGGGAATCGTTCATGCGTTGTGCGGTGACCACTTCGGGGGTGTCGAAGAGGATGCGGCGGAAGCGTTGCTGGCCGATCGTGGCGTTGTTCTGGGGTGTGGTGGTGAAGTCGACGAGGGGTGGTAGTTCCGTTCCGGCGAGGGTGTATTCGGTGACGTTCCAGATGCCGTAGAGGGGGGAGCGGGGGCGGGCGCTGCCCCAGCCGTGCCAGGCGTCGTAGCCCTGATCGACGGTGTCGTAGACCATCAGGAGGCCGAAGATCAGCTGGGCTATCAGGAGGATTCGCAGGCCTCGTGCGGAGGTGAGGAGTGGTTCGGGGTTCCGGGCGGGGACGGCGCGGCCGAGCAGTGTGCGGACGATGCGCAGGATGTCGGGGGCGGCGAGGATCGCCGCGTACAGGAACAATTGGCCCGAGAAGAGTTTCACCGGGACGTCGAAGGTGAGGTTCAGCAGGAACACCTGCATGGCCACGATGAACGTCAGCACTGAACCGAGGCCCGCGGTGAACGGCAGGATCAGGAGCAGGGCGGCGGTGACTTCCGCTGCGCCCAAGGCCATCTCGTACGGTTCCGAGAGTCCGCTCTGCGCCCACAGCACCGCCATGGGGCTCATATCCCCGAAGGGTTCCACCAGCCGTTCCAGATTGAACGACATCTGCGAGGGCAGCAGCTTGATCATGCCGTAGAGCAGGAAGCCGGCGATCAGCGTGGCGCGCAGCAGTAGCCGGAACCACGCGTACAAACGCGGGTAGGCGAGCCGGCGATCGAGCATCGACCACACGACGGTGACCACGATCGCGACCAGCAACAGCGTGAACACCGAAATCCAATGTGCGGCAGTGTCACCGCTGCCGGTCTCCCGGTAATCCACCTGCACGCCGAAGAACTCACGGCCCACCCAGTCGGTGAGCGGGTGCAGGGCCAGCCACTTCGCTACTGTCGCGACCGACTCCCGCGGCACCTTGATGGCGACGAGCAGCACTGTCGCCAGGTACGTCCCCGCCATGCCGATACCCACGAAGACGAAGGCGAACCGGAAGATCACCCGCAGCACCGGATGCCATCGCGGGTCCGGCTCCCGCCGCCCGGGGCCGGGCTCGCGCGCGTCATCCGCTCGCACTGCCTCGGCCACCGATTGTCCTACCATGTCGCTTATTCCCCCTGCACCACCGCTGTTTCCCATCGGGCGACGACGTTATGGGAGCGGGCGGTCCCGTCGTATCCGGCAAATCCTCTGCCCCGACCACCGCTGCCCCGACCCCTCGTGCCCCGGGAAACCGGGTTGCCGGGCCGTTTTCGCGTGTCGTGCCGCGTGTCGAACCGAGCGGCCCGGGTGCCCTGTGCGGAAGACTCAGCCCCATGACTGTCGAGCCACCCCACTCATCGGCAACCGAGCCGCCCGAGCCCCCGGCCCAGGACCAGCCGCCGGCCGCGCCCGAGCAGGCAGTCGCGGCCGAGGCGGCCGGGCCGCAGCAGCCGGCGGGCGCCCTCGCCGGGGTATTGCGGCGGGTGTGGCGGGCGCTGCTGGCGGGGGAGGAGGCCATCAAGCCGAACTATCCCGGGGTGCTGGTGGCGGCGGTGTTCTTCGCGTGGTCGGTGTCGCCGTCGTTGCTGCCGCGGACCTGGTTGTTCCAGGGGCTGGTGAGTGGTGTCAGCGCGGCCATCGGGTACGGCGTGGGCTGTCTGATCGGGTGGGCGGTCGGGAAGTGGGTGCTGCCCAGGCTGCCCGCGGAGGCGGGGGTGCTGAGCAGTTTGTGGCGGCCCTCGCGGACCACGCGGGACGTGAGCAAGCTGGTCATCATCATCGGTGTGATCGTGGGTGCGGCGGTGATGCTGGCGCGGTCGGCGCGCTGGCAGCAGGATCTGGAAGTGCTGATGGGGATGCAGCCGACCACCACCTCCAGTTATCTGCGCACCGAATTGCTCGCGGCGGCGACGCTGGCGTTCGTCATCGGGGTCTTCCGCGCGCTGCGCTGGCTGGTGCTGCGGATCGTGCGGGTGCTGAGTCTCGATCTGAAGATTCCGCGGCGCTTCGCACTGCCCGCCGGGATCGCGCTGGTGCTGGTGCTGTGCGTGCTGCTGGTGCAGGGTGTGCTGGCGAAAGCCTTCTTCTCCGTGGCGAATTCGGCGTTCAGCGCGCGTAACGGCCACACCTCGGCGGCGGCGCTGCAACCGCAGTTGCCGGAGCGATCCGGTAGCCCGGATTCGCTCGCGCCCTGGAAGACGCTCGGCTCGGAGGGCCGCTGGTTCGTCTCGTATGTGCCGACCGCGGCCCACATCACGCAGGTCACCGGAATGCCTGCGCGCGAACCGATCCGGGTCTACGCGGGCCTGCAGACCGCGAAGACCCCGCAGGACATCGCCGATGTCGTGGTGGCCGAACTGGATCGGACCCACGCCTGGGATCGCAAGGTGCTGGCCGTGGTCACCACCACCGGCACCGGCTGGGTCGACTCCACCACCGCCGAGGCCCTGGAATTCATGTACGGCGGCGATACCGCCATTGCCGCGACACAGTATTCGTATCTGCCGAGCGTGCTGTCCTTCCTCTCCGACAAGGCCAAGGCCACCGAGGCCGGGAAGCTGCTGGTGCACACCGTGCACGCGCGCTGGGCGCAGCTGCCGCCGGAGCATCGGCCGAAGCTGCTGGTGTACGGCGAGAGTCTCGGCTCGCAGGGCTCCGAAGGCGCGTTCAACGGCCTCGACGACATTCGCAGCATGGTGGACGGCGTGCTGTGGGTGGGCCCGCCGAACTCCAACCGCATCTGGAGTCAGCTCGAACAGCGGCGTGATCCGGGCACTCCGGAGATCCTGCCCATCTACGCCGATGGGCTGATCGTCCGCTTCGCCGGCAAGCCCGATGATCTGAAGAACCCGCCGCGCCCGTGGACCTCACCGCGCATCGTGTACCTGCAGCATGCCTCCGACCCCATCGTGTGGTGGTCGCCGGATCTGCTGTTCACGCAACCGGATTGGCTGCAGGAACCGCGCGGCTCGGACGTCTCGAAGTCCATCCGCTGGTGGCCCGTCGTCACCTTCTGGCAGGTCAGCGCGGATCTCGCACACGCCCAAGGGGTTCCGGCGGGGCACGGCCACAAATACGGCACCCAGGTCCTCGACGCCTGGGAAGCCGTGGCGCAGCCGCCGGACATCACCCCCGACCTGACCGAGCGCATCCGCATCGCCCTCGACGAGGACATCGACTGGGAGTACAAGCACAAATAGCGGGACCCATGTTCCGTTGACCGGGACTTTTCCGCCTGACATATGCCTCCTGCTCATAGCGTCGACACCAAGACGCACGCACGAGGAGGAATCAGCCGCATGACGAACAAGGTGCTCGATCGGGTTCGCGATCTGCTGCCCGCGATCCGGGAACGGGCGGTCCAGGCCGAGGAGCAGCGGCGGGTCCCCGACGCCGGCATCGCCGAACTGACCGAGGCCGGTGTCTTCCGCATGCTGCAGCCCGCGCGCTTCGGCGGCCTGGAGGAGTCGCCGGTCGCCTTCTACGAGGTGATCCGCACCATCGCGACCGCGTGCCCGTCCACGGCGTGGGTGTCCTCGGTGCTGGGTGCGCACCCGTGGCAGCTGGCGCTGTTCGAGGATCGGGCGCAGCAGGACGTGTGGTCCGCGAATCCGGACACCCTGGTGTCCTCCTCGTACGCGCCGACCGGCAAGCTCACTCCGGTCGAGGGCGGCTACGAGATGTCGGGGCGCTGGGCCTTCTCCTCCGGCTGCGACCACGCCCAGTGGGTGTTCCTCGGCGCGCTGGTGCCGACCGGCACGGGCATGGATTACTACACGGTGCTGGTACCGCGCACCGACTACCGCATCGAGGACACCTGGAACGTGTCCGGCCTGTCCGGCACCGGCTCCAACGACATCGTCATCGAGAAGGCGTTCGTGCCCGCCCACCGCGCCTACTCGGCCACGGACCAGTCCAACCTGATCGGCCCGGGCCAGGAGGTGAATACCTCACCGCTGTACAAGATCTCGTTCGGCGCGCTGTTCTCCAACACCATCACCGCGCCGATCATCGGCGCCGCCCAGGGCGCCTATGACGCCCACATCGAGCGGCAGCGCGAACGGGTGCGACTGTCGTACGGCGGCCAGAAGGTCTCGGAGGATCCCTTCGCACAGGTCCGGATCGCCCGTGCCGCTTCGGAAATCGACGCCGCCGTGCTGCAGATGGAGCGCAATATGAGCGAGCAGCTGCGCTACGCCCGGGCGGGCGAGGAGATTCCGTTCGAGTTGCGGCTGGCCACCCGCCGCGATCAGGTGCGCGGCACCGAGCGCGCGCTGGAGGCCATCGACCTGCTGTTCAAGAACTCCGGCGGCCACGCCATCCGCCGCCCCAACATCATCGAGCGCAACTGGCGCGACGCCCACGCGGGCAGTGTGCACGTGATCAATGATGTGGAACGCGCGCTCGCCATGTTCGGCAAGGGCGCCATGGGCCTCGACGTCGAGGATCGGATGCTCTGATGACTTACACCGTTGAGAACACCACCCGCTGGGTCACGGTCGGCGGCCACAAGCTCCGCTATCACGAGGCCGGTTCGGGCGCACCGCTGGTGCTGCTGCACGGTTCGGGCGCGGGCGTGTCCAGCTGGGCCAACTTCGGCGGCAATCTGGATGTGCTGGCGCAACACTTCCGCTGCCTGGTACTGGATCAGCCGGGTTTCGGTGAGAGCGGCCGGCCGGAGGTGTACGAGCAGAACTATCTGCGCATCGCCTCGGACGCGGTGATCGGCATGCTGGACGAGCTGGGCATCGAGAAGGCGCACCTGCTGGGCAATTCCATGGGCGGCGCGGTGGCGACCTTGACCGCGCTGGACCATCCGGACCGGGCGGACAAACTGGTGCTCATGGCTCCCGGCGGCGTCGGCGTGAATATCCTGGGACCCGAACCGTCCGAGGGCATTCGGCGGCTCATGCAGTTCAACGCGGACCCGACCGAGGCGAACGCGCTCGGCTTCCTGCGCGCCATGGTCTTCGACGAGGCCACGCTCACTCCCGAGCTGATCGAGACGCGGCTGAAAGCGGCCTCGGATCCGAAAGCCATTGCGGCCATTCAGGATGCGTACGCCACCTTCTACAACCCGAAGTTCGCCGAACCGCTCCCGCTGTGGGCGCGGCTGAAAGGTCTGCGGCACGAGGTCCTCATGCTGTGGGGCCGCGACGACCGGGTCACCCCGGTAGAGGGCGCGCTGTTCCCGGCGCGGCAGCTGCCCAATGCGGATCTGCGCACCTTCGCGCGCTGCGGTCACTGGGTGCAGATCGAACGCAAGGACGCCTTCGAGCGTGCGGTGATCGACTTCCTGCACCACGGCCTGTAAACGCTCGAACCCTGCTGCCGGGTGGCGGTAGATTCCGGTGATGACGTGGATCGCACCGGAAATCGACCGCACCCGGCAGCTCGTCGTCGGTGACGAGCGTGCCATGCTCGACAGTTTTCTCGAACACCAGCGCGGGACCCTGCTGCTGAAATGCCGGGGCCTCAATGGAATTCAACTGGCCATCCGCAGTGCGGAGCCCTCGTCGATGTCGCTGCTCGGATTGATCCGGCACATGACCGAAGTGGAACGCGGCTGGTTCCGCAAACTCGCGGGCGGGGAGCGGCTGCCCTACGCCTACTGCGAGGAGGGCAATCTGGACGGCGACTTCGACGATGTCATGGCGCTCGCGGCGGAGCACGATCTCGACCGTTATCGCGAGGAGATCGCCCTGTGCGCCAAGGCCGTAGCCGAGCTGCCGCTGGACCTGACGTTCACGCATCCGCGCAGCGGTAACGAGCTCTCGCTGCGCTGGATCTACCTGCACATGATCGAGGAATACGCGCGCCACAACGGCCATGCCGATCTGCTGCGCGAGCGCATCGACGGCGTGACCGGCCTATAGCCTCACAGTTCGTGCTCGTGCACCCACGCGGCCAGCTGGGTGCGGGAGGTCAGCCCGAGCTTGGTGAGAATGTGCTCGACGTGGGTCTCGGCCGTGCGGACGGAGATCACCAGTTCGGCCGCGATCCGCTTGTTGCTGTGCCCCGCCGCCACCAGCCGGGCCACATCCCGCTGCCGCCGGGTGAGCAGGGCGGTCTCGGTGAGCGTCGCGGTGGCCGATCGTGCGGCGCGTTTGAAGGGGGCCGGGACGGTGATCGGTTCCGGCTCGGGCGGCGTCCGGCCGAGCGCGTAATCGATGGCCTCTTCCAGCGGAAGGTTCGCGCCCGCACCGAAGGCGGCGCGGAAAGCGTCCTCGCCGAGGGCTTCCCGGACCTTGCGGCGTTCCTTCTCGCCGACCGCGACGGTGATGGTGTGAGCCAGCCGGATGGTGCTGCGCTGCAGGCTTTCCGCGGCGCCGAGCAGTCGTGCGGCGCGTTCGAAGTCGCCGCGGGCCGATACCGTCCAGGCCAGTCCTTCGAAGGCGGAGGACAGCCAGATGCAGCGCTCGAACAGGGCCAGCTGTTCGATTGCGCGACTGTGGAATTCGGCGGCCTCGTCGAGTTCGCCACGTCGCCAGTGGTCGATGCCGACCGTCCACAGCGCCAAACCGCCGAGCAGGTGTGAACCGCTGTCGGTGGTGAGCTCCAGGAAGCGTTCGGCCAGTTCGGTGCGGCCGGGCGCCTCCAGCACCATGGCCGCCATGAAGGAGAAGGCGTGGCTGTCCATTTCGATGGCGTGCTGACCATCGGCGGCGGCCAGTGCGATGGCGGTGCGCCCCAGCTCCAGGGAGTGCTCGCGATCGTCGTCGGCGAAGGCCAGCAGCGACCGGTCCAGCGCCACCTCGGCCATGATGTCTTTATCGTCCAGTGCCGCAGCGAGTTCCAGGCATTCGCCGACCAGCTTCGCCGCCGACGCCCGATCACCCAGCAGCGCCGCCAGGGAGGCCGCCGAGGACAGCGCCTTGGCGCGCTCCGGCGTCGCCTCCGGATTGTGTTCCAGCGCCTCGGTGAGCCAGCGGAAGCCCTCGGACAGGAAGCGATTGTGTTCCCAGAACGGGCGCAGCACGGTCACCGTCGCCAGGGTGGGCAGCGGCTCGTCCGCCAGTCCCGACCGCAGCGCGGCGCGCAGGTTCGCATGCTCCCGGCTCAGATCGCGGAACCAGGCGACGTCCTCGTCGGTCCAGTACGCGGTCTGCCCGCGCATGGCGAGCTGCCGATAGTACTCGCGGTGGCGGGCCCGGACCGCTTGTGCCGCACCGCGTTCCGCGAGCCGGTCGGCGGCGAACTGGCGGATGGGTTCGAGCATGGAGTAGCGCGCCACCATGCCGTCGAAGCGCAGCATGACGACCGACTTGTCGACCAGCCCGGTGAGCGCCTCCATGAGCGAGGCCGCGCCCAGCTCGCAGACCGCCTCGGCGGCGTCGATATCGTAGCCGCCGGCGAAGACCGAAAGCTGTTCCCACAGCAGCTGTTCCGCGGGCGTGCACAGGTTGTAGCTCCAGCGGATGGCGCCCTCGATGGTCTGCTGCCGTTCGGGGGCGGTGCGCGGTCCGGCGCTGAGCAGGCCCATGGTGTCGTCGAGCCGGTCCAGGATCTGTTCCGGGGTGAACATGCGCAGCCGCAGCGCCGCCAATTCCAGTGCGAGCGGCATACCTTCGAGCCGGCGGCAGATCTCGGCGAGCACCGCGCGATTGGCGGGAGTGGTCCGGAAGCCGGGGTTGGCGGCACTGGCGCGTTCCACGAACAGTTGCAGCGCGTCCCCGTCCTCGGCCTCCTCCGGTACGGCCAGCGGCGGTACGGGCATGACCTGTTCGCCGGGGATGCCGAGCACTTCGCGGCTGGTCGCCAGCACTCGTACGTCGGGTGTGGTGGCGATGATCCGGCCGACCAGCGCCGCGCACGCCTCGATGAGGTGCTCGCAGTTGTCCAGAATCAGCAGCAGCCGCTTGTCGGCGAGGAATTCGGTGAGCCGGGGCAGCGGCGCGGTCGATTCGTCGCGCAGGTTCAGGGCCTCGGCCACGGTCAGCGTCACCAGGCTGGGGTCCTGTAGGTCGGCCAGTTCGACCAGCCAGATGCCGTCGGGGAAGGCGCGCGCCACCAGCTGGCCGATCTGCCGGGAGAGCCGGGTCTTGCCCATACCGCCCGGTCCGAGCAGGGTCAGCACCCGGGTGGTGGGCAGCAGCCGCTTGGCGGTGGCCATTTCGTCGCGGCGGCCCACGAAAGAAGTCACCTCTTCAGGGAGGTTTCCATTGACCCGCCGTGCCATACGTTACAACCTATGTGATCTGTCGCATTGCCTGCCAGCTGCCTGACATAATGCCTGGTCGTGGCCTGCTCGACTGTGGGCGGCGATACACTCGACCGCGTGTCGAGCAGAATACGCCGGGCCCGGGTGGCCGACATTCACGAGCTGGCCCAGGGTATGCCGCATGTGACCGTCGTGGCGGGTCCCGCGGAGAATCCCGTCTATCAGGTGGGCGGGAAATCGTTCGTCTTCTTCCGGACGCCGCGACCGGATGCCGTCGATCCGGAGACCGGGGAGAAGTATCCGGATGTCGTGGTTTTCTGGGTGCCGTCCGAATCGGACAAGCTGGCGCTGGTACAGGATCCGGATTCGCCGTTCTTCACGACGAAGCATTTCGACGGGCATCTGTCGGTGCTGTTGCGTACTTCCCGGGTGGGGGAATTGACGATTCAGGAACTGGCCGAGGTTGTTCAGGACGCGTGGCTGTCCCGCGCCTCGCCGACGCGCGCCCGTAAATGGCTCGCCGAGAATTCGGCCTGACGGCCGGGCCGCGGACGTCGCGGCCCGGCCCGGCCGTAGCTACTGGCCGTTGCCGGCGCTGGCGCTGAGGCTGCTCAGCAGCGTGCTGAGCAGGTTGCTCAGCGCGCCGTTGCCGCCACCGCCGCCGACGGGCGCGTCGGTCACCGAGACGGTGACCGGGCCCAGCCAGACATTGTTGCCGGGTTCGGCGACGGTGGCGGTGATCTGGTGGGTGCCGTCGGTGGTCGGCGTCCAGTTGAGGGTGGCGGTGCCATTGGCCGGCGTAATGCCGGGCGAGTTCTGGCCGCTCGGGACGATGGCGTTCCCATTGTCGTAGAACCAGACATTCACGGCGTCGGTGATATTGGAGATGTTCGCCGTGACGGTGTAGGCCGTGTTCGAGTAGAAGTTGCTGCCCGCCACCGTCAGATTGTTGTTGGTCGTATCGGCCAGCGCGCCCGGCGCGGCGATGACCGCCGCCGTGGCCATGGCCGCGAATCCGGTGATGCCGATCCCCGCCCGACGGATTCGTGAGTTCTTCACCTGGTTACTGCCCTTCGATAAGTCACGCGTGTGGATGGGCGCCACTCGGCGCCCATCAGGCACATTAAGGTGCACCCGCGGGAATTCGCGCGGCGAGCAACATGATTCGCAGCAAACCCGATGGTCGCGCGCAGTGCCTAATTCTGCTGATGCGGAGTGCGTTCCGCGCGTAGCTCGTTCACGATGACGGCGCGCGCGGCCCGGCCCTCCGCGGTCGGCGTCAGCGGATAGACGTGCACCAGCTGCTCGCCCTCGTGGTATTCGAGGTCGACACCGGCCGCGCGGGCCTTGCCTGCGAGCAACCGGGCATCGGGATTCAGGATGTCGCGGGTGCCGCTGAATACGGTCAAGGGGCCGAGACCTTCGAAGGTCGCGAACAGCGGACTGACCCACGGATGGTCGATGGGAAAAGCGCCGCGCCAATGCTCGCCGAGGATGAGGCCGCCGTCCCGGCCCAGCCACGGATCGACCCGCTGCACGACGGGGATTTCCGGATTGCTCATCGAGAGATCGAGCGCTGGGGCGATGAGAATGGTGCGCGGAATTCGCACATCGTGTTCATCGCGCAGGGCCACCGCCGTCGAGAGCACGATCTGCCCGCCCGCGGAGTCGCCGCCCAGCCGGACTTCCCCGTAGCGAGAACGGTTGGCCAGCACCAGATCCACCATGTCCGGAATCACCTTGTCGGCGGTGCCGAACGGGATGAGCGGATAAATGGGCAGCGTGACCGTGGTGGCGCTGCCGACGGCGATATCGGCCGCCAAACTCCAGTGCTGCGGCGCGATTTCATTGACCCAGCCGCCGCCGTGCGCGTACACCACATTCCCGGACGGCAGGCCGGTGCGCGGCGTGAGCGTGTAAACGGGCCACCCGCGCCATTTTTCGACGGATACCCGGACATCGCGGCGCAGTAATCGCGGCGGGCCGTACGGCTGCGGCCGGATGCTGCGTTCGCGAATGTGTTTCCGCGCGCCCTCGGCGGTGACGAACGGTTCGTTCGCGCGCATGATCCGCAGATAGACCGGCACCATCCGGCTGACCAAACTCGGCATCGTTGCCTCCTCGCAAGCACATCCCGATGCCGCGACCCTACCCGGGCGTCACGACATCAGGCGTGTTCGACGGCGGCGCCGGTGAGGAAGGCCGACATGGCGGCGGCCACGGCGCGCGGCTGGTCCAGCATGGACAGCACGTAGGCGTCGTCGATCTCGACCAGCCGGGCGTTCGGGATGAGTTCGGCCAGCCGGCGGCCGTGCTCGGGTGGCATCACCTTGTCCTGCGCGGACCACAGGATCAGGGCGTCGCCGGAAAAGCCGCGCAGCGCTTCGGTATTCGCGATGTACGCGTTCTTGTCGATATCGATGCCGGCGTAGCCGAGCAGATCCCGGCGGATCCGCTTGTCCCGGAGCCCCGGTTCGGTCCAGCCGTGGACCAGCTCGTCCGGCAGCGGTTTCCGCGCCATCCACCCGAACATGAGGGGAGACCGGCGAATCCATCCGATCCGGAACTGCTTCAATGCCAGCAGCACTCCGCCCGGCAGTATCGGCAGCAGCTTGGCGGTCTTGCCGGGCAGCCCCGGCGGGAAGTTGTCGAAGGCCTCGCACGGCAACACGATCAACCGCCCGACCCGCTCATCCAGCCCGTAGGCGGTGAGGAACAGCGCGCCGCCCCAATCACTGTGCACCAGCGTGACATCCCGCAGATCGAGCGCTTCGAGGAAGTCCGCGACAAGCTGATTCATCCCCCGCATGCTCAGGTCCGCATCCGCCCGCAAGGGTTCCGGGTGCGCCCCGAGCGGCAGATCCGGCAGCACGTACCGGAACCCGGCGGGCAGCAGTTCGAGCACCTGATCCCACAGCGTGTGATTCATCAGCAGCCCGTGCAAGAACACCACCGCGGGCCCCTCCCCGCGCTCCTCATAGTGGATCCGACCTGCGGGAATCTCGACAACGGCCATGATTACCTCCGATAGAGCAAACGCTCTAGTGCATTTGCTCTAGTCTGATGGCGTGGCCGAGAAAATGTCAACCACCACCCGAGACCGACTCATCACGGCCGTCGGCGAACTCATGCGCAGCAACGGCTACAGCGCCGTCACCGTCAAACAGATCACCGCCGCCTCGAACGCCCCCATGGGCTCGCTGTATCACCACTTCCCCGGCGGCAAACCGCAGATAGCCGCCGAAGCCCTGCGCACCTCGGGCGCGGCCTACATCCAACTGCTCCCGCTACTGATGGACGCCCACGACGACCTGCAGATAGCCATCCCCGCCGCCTTCGAAGCGGCCGCCGAAACCATCGAACAATCCGGTTGGATGAACATGTGCCCCGTAGGCACCGTCGCCGGCGAAATCGCCGACTCCGAACCCGCCCTCCGCGAGGTAGCCGCCGAAGTCATCACCTCCTGGATCGACCAGGGCACAACCTATTTCGTCGGCCGCGGCCTCACCGAACCCGAAGCCCGCGAACTGATCCTCGCCGTCCTGTCCGCCCTGGAAGGCGCCTTCATCCTCAGCCGAACCTTGCGCACCGCCGAACCTCTGCACGCCGCCGGACGGGCAATGGCCGCGACGGTCAGTGGAATCCGACTGCGGGCTCGACCTCGGTGAGGTGGTGGCGCATGCGGTCGCGTTTGGTGCGGAGGTAGTGGACGTTGTGTTCGGTGGGGCGGGTTTGCAAGGGAATCCGGGAAGCCACTGTGATGCCGTGGGTTTCGAGGCCGGATTGCTTGGCGGGGTTGTTGCTCAGTAGACGGACGGAAGTCACGTCGAGGTCGTGCAGGATGCGGGCGGCGGGCCGGTAGTCGCGGGCGTCTATGGGGAGGCCCAGTTGAATGTTGGCGTCCACGGTGTCGGCGCCGGCGTCCTGGAGTTCGTAGGCGCGGAGCTTGTTCAGGAGGCCGATGCCGCGGCCCTCCTGACCTCGGAGGTAGATGATGATGCCGTTGCCTTCGGCCGCTACGGCTGCCATGGCGGCGTCCAGTTGTTCGCCGCAGTCGCAACGGAGGGAGCCGAAGGCGTCGCCGGTGAGGCATTCGGAGTGGATGCGGGTGAGCGCATCGGGACCGGTGGGTTCGCCGTGGATGAGGGCGAGATGTTCCGTGCCGGTGTGCTCGTCGGCGTAACCCAGGACGCGGAAGTTGCCGTGGGGGGTGGGAGGCGGGTTTCGACTACGCGGGAGATGCCGTGTTCCAGGCGCTTCCGGTATTCGATGAGGTCGGCGATGGAGATCAGGGGAATGTCCCACTGCTTCGCGAAGATTCGGAGGTCGGGGAGGCGGGACATGGTGCCGTCGTCATTGACGACCTCGGCGATGACGCCGGCGGGGCGGAGGCCGGCCAGGCGCATGAGGTCCACGGCGGCTTCGGTGTGGCCCGGGCGGCCCAGGACGCCACGGGGATTCGCGCGCAGGGGGAAGACGTGGCCGGGACGGGTGAGGTCGGCGGGGGCGGTGCGGGGGTCGGCCAGCAGGCGCATGGTGCGGGCCCGGTCGGCGGCCGAAATACCGGTGCTGACACCGGAACTCGCGTCGACCGAGACCGTGTAGGCGGTGCCTTTGGGGTCCTGGTTGTGCGCGGTCATGGGCGGCAGGTCGAGGCGGTCGCAGTCCTCGCCGGTGAGGGGGACGCAGAGGACGCCGCTGGTGTGCCGCACCAGGAAGGCGATGTTCTCGGTGGTCGCCAATTCGGCGGCCAGGATCAGATCGCCTTCGTTCTCGCGATCTTCGTCGTCCACCACCAGCACCGGGCCGCCGTGGGCGAGCGCTTGCACCGCATCGGTGATGCTGTCGAGTCCTTCGGTCATCGTCGACCACCTCCTCGGCCGAACTCCGTCGGCCCTATTTCAAATAGAAATATGCCGCGCGGAGAACATCGAGGTGGCGTCCCGCTCACCGGAAGGAGAACGGCATGGAAAAGGCCCGGAGGCACACCGCCTCCGGGCCCTTCCGATTGTCAGTGCGCGGCGCCGCCGGTCGCGGCGGTGCGGCCGTGCTTCATGATCAGCGCGCCGATCAGGGCGATGGCCGCCGAGATCGCCACGAAGTAGAAGCTGATCTCATATCCCTTGTCCGAGTACAGGAGTGGGATGTCCTTGGTGACCGAGGGCGCTCCCGTCACCGACACCACGGCCTTCACCGGATTGGCGGTCAGGAAGGCGGTGGCCACCGCGAGACCGATGGCCGCGCCCATGGCCTGCATGACGCCCAGCATGCCCGCGCTGATGCCCTGCTGTTGCGCCGGAACCCCTTCCACTATGAGGTTCGGCGTCGAGGCGTAGTACAGCGCGAACGCGATGCCGTACACCGCGCTGATCAACGCCTGCGTCTGCCAGCCGTGCGACAGTGCCGCGTAGGCCAATCCGCTGCCGACGAAGATCACCAGCGCGGTGACGAGTGGCCAGCGCGCACCCGAGCGCCGGATCCAGAGGCCGCCGATGAATCCGAAGACCATGGCTATCAGCGATTGTGCGAGGGTGACGTGCGTGGCGAACTTCAGCAAGGTGAAGTTGTTGCCGTAGCTGTAGCCCGGATCCAGTTTGACGTTCACCATGTTCGGCGGCAGCTGCGAGTACACGGCTTCCGGTGGCACCTTCACCGCACCCGGCGGCAATTGCACGCCCGGCGGCAGCTGGGCCTTGGCCTGCGCTTCGGCCTGCGCCTGCGCCTGTGCCAGCGCACCGGCCTTCACCTGGGTCCAGGTGGCGTCCTTGACCTGCGAGACCACCTCGGAAGCGGGCGGCGACTGCGTCATGTAGCCGGTGGCGTAGGACTGGTACCCGATCATGAACGAGGCCAGCAGACCGATGAACAACAGCACGGCCACGCGGGGCGTGAACAGCAGTTTCATATCCATGATCGGATGCTTCGCCCGCATTTCCACCAGCGGGAACAGTGCCAGCAACACCAGGCCGGCGATCAGCCAGATCAGGGTGGAGAACTTGCCCCAGCCCCAATCCTGGCCCTTGTCCAGGTAGATGAGCGTGAGCGTGGCGCCCGCGCCGAGCAGCAGTACGCCGACGATATCCAGCCGCTGCGGGGTCCGCAGCTTGGATTCCGGCACCACGATGATCAGCAGCGGAATCATGATCAGGGTGAAGACGAACAGGAACCAGAACAGCGCCCGCCAGCTGTAGTGATCGGTGATGTAGCCGCCGATGAGCGGCCCGGCCAGGGCAGACACGCCCAGCCCGGTGGAGGCGATGCCCAGTCCGATGGGAACCAGCCTGCGCGGCATGAGATCCCGGATGAGCCCATAGGAGACGACGGTCGTCGCGATGGCGGTCGCCTCGAATGCGCGGCCGATCAGGAAGACGGCCCAGCTGCTGGTGATCGCGCACATGGCGGTGCCGATGAGGAACAGCACACCGCACAGCAAGAACATCTTCTTCTTGCCCCAGATGTCACTGAGTTTGCCGATCAAAGGTGATACGGCGGCGCCGACAATGCCGAAAACAATGATGGCCCAGTTGATATTCGCGCCCTCGCCGGGAAAGGTGGGTGCGATCTGCCGCAGGGCCGAGGCGACCATGACGTACTGCATCGGGGAGACCTCGGTGAACAGCACGATAATGGCGAGAACCGACCATATCCTCAGGTTCGAGGCGCCGTCGAGACGGCCGGATTCATCGGATGCGGGGCCGGGCGGCACCGCGGTGTCGACGGAGGTGGACATGGGGCGTCCTCCAGTAGAGATGGGTAACACGATTTGTGAACCGTGTCACCGCTGGAGGTTGCCGCCTATGGGAAAGTCCGTTCAGTGGGAATCTTCGGAATTCTGCTTTGCCGCGGGCTTGCGGCGGCTACGCTTCCGCGCCAGTTTGTCGAGGTCGTCCAGTAGATCCTGAGCGAATTCCCGTTCCGCTTCGTAATGTCGTACACACCAGCGCAATACGGCGCTGGGATAGGCCCAATCGGGATTGGCGTCGGAGCCCTCGGCGTCGGCCGCGGCGCGGCGGCGCATCTGCTCGGCGTAATCGATGTGCTGGGTGAGGATTTCCCGCATGCGGTCGGGTTCGGCGAGATGCCCGAGCCAGGCCCGCAACATGACGCTGTGCTTGAGCACCGGCACTTCGACGGGGGAGTGGTTCACCCAGTGGGACGCGGCCTCGCGGCCGCTGTCGGTAATGGCGTACATACGTTTACCGCGCATACCGTCTTCCGACACCACGGTGCGCGAGGTCGCGTAACCGTGTTTCTCCAGTCGTTTCAGTTCCGCGTAGATCTGACTGAACGACGGACTCCAATAGAAGAACTGCAGACTCCAGTCCGCCCATTTCTTCAGGTCGTATCCGGAGAGCTCTTCGGCGTGCGAGAGCATGCCGAGCACGGCCCAGGCCGTGGTGGGCAACTCCGGAACCCCTTGCCGCTCATCGGAACGAGCGGGCCCGGCGCCCTCGGTCACGGTCGAACTGTTTCGCCCCCGCATAGGGATTCTCCGCTCAGCGCCAGTGTGCACGACGTGGGAACAGGGTACGGCCGGCCTCATGGGCGACCTCGAGCACGACGCGGGCCAGCCGGTCATAGCTCATGCCGTCGGCACGCCCGGAGAGCGACAGCGCGGCGGGTGCGGTGCCGCGGCCGCGCAACGGGGCTGCGACGCAGGCGATTCCGGCCACGGCCTCCTCGCGGTCGATGGCCACGCCCTGACGCAGCCGGATCTGCTGCAGTTCGCGGGTGAGCGCCTCGGGCTCGCAGAGGGTGCGCGGGGTCAGGCGCGGCAGCCGGGTGCGCAGCGCGGCCTCGGCGATATTGGGTTCGAGACAGGCGAGCATGGCCTTGCCGAGAGCCGTTGCGTGCGCGGGCATCCGGCCGCCGAGGCGGGTGGGCAGGCTGGCGGCGAAACGCCCGCCCGCCTTGTCCAGGTAGACCACATCGCGGCCGTCCAGGACGGCGAGGTGGCCGACCATGCCGGTGCGCTGGCTCAGTTCGTGCAGCAGCGGGGAGACGGCATCGCGGATCTCGTTGTGGTCCGCGGTGAGTCCGCCCAGCTCCAGGGCGCGCATGCCGAGGCGGTAGCCGCCGGAGGTGTGGGCGAGCCAGCGCAGCTTGATCATCTGGTCGAGGATCCGGTGCACGGTGGACCGCGGCAGCCCGGTGCGCTCGACCAGGCCGAGCAGGGTGAGCGTGGGGGTGGAGGCGTCGAAAGCGTCCAGGATCAAGGTCATCCGCTCGATCATCGAGACGGGGACTTCGGCGGAGTTGCCGCGGGCTTCCTTGGAACGCATGGGGCTGTGGGTGTTTCGAGTCTCCGCCGGGGGGAGCAGGGCGACGGACATAAAGACCTCCGTTGGTTCATATCCAGTCTAGGTGTATGCCGATTAGGCATGTGCCTGATTCGGTGTCACAGCTCACTGTGCCCCGGCCCACAGGCCGCGGAATCGGGAGAACTACGTAAAACCGGACCTACGTATCCCGATCAGCGAACCACGATATTGACGCCCCCCGGTCGCCACCTGCTGTCATGACTGACAGCTATATTTCGAACCGAAATAAAGGAGGCGCCGTGGACCCGGTGGCTTTCAAGACTGTGCTCGGGCGATTCTGCTCGGGAGTCACCGTGATCACCGCCCTCGACGCGGGCGAACCCATAGGCTTCGCCTGCCAGTCGTTCGCCTCGCTGTCCCTGGACCCGCCGCTGGTGAGCTTCTTCCCGGCGCGCAGCTCGAGCACCTGGCCGCGCATCCGCGCCGCGGGCCGGTTCTGCGTCAATATCCTCGCCGACGATCAGACCGAGGTGTGCCGGCAACTGGGCCGCCCCGGCCCGGACAAGTTCACCGGTGTGGAGTGGATCCCTTCCGAGAACGGCTCGCCGCTGTTGTCGGGTGCGCTGGCATCCATCGACTGCGAACTGCACGACGAAGTCGACGGCGGCGATCACACCATCGTCATCGGCCGCGTGACCAGCCTGAACGAGCATTCCGAGGCCACGCCTCTGCTCTTCTATCGCGCGGCCTTCGGGCGTCTCGCCCATCAGTAGCTACCTCCCGGCCAGTGAGACAGCCGTTGTCGTCGGCGTCACATCGGCCGCAACTATCGAAGCAAGGCAAGGGAGAGGAATTCACATGACCACCACGGAAAGTGCCGAGACATCAACCGATGTGCGAGTCATCGACGCGGGCGCCCCGCCCGCGCGATTCGCGCGCGGCTGGCACTGCCTGGGCCTGGCCGACTCCTTCCGCGACGGAAAACCGCACACCGTCAAGGCTTTCGGCACCGAGATCGTCGTGTTCGCGGCCGCGGACGGCAGCCTCAACGTGCTCAATGCCTACTGCCCCCACATGGGCGGCAACCTGGCCGACGGCACGGTCAAGGGCGACTCCATCGCCTGCCCGTTCCACGACTGGCGCTGGAACGGCAAGGGCAAGTGCACCGGCATCCCCTACGCGCGGCGCGTCCCGCCGCTGGCCCGCACCAAGGCCTGGCCGACCCTCGAGCAGAACAAGCAGCTCTTCGTGTGGAACGACCCCGAGGGCAAGCAGCCCCCGGCCGAACTCGCCATCCCGCGCGTCGACGCCGCCTTCGACGACGAGTGGACCGACTGGACCTGGAACTCCATGATCGTCGACGCCAACTGCCGCGAGGTCGTCGACAATGTGGTGGACATGGCGCACTTCTTCTATGTGCACTACGGCTTCCCGACCTTCTTCAAGAACGTCTTCGAGGGCCACACCGCCGGCCAGTACATGACCTCCATCTCCCGCGAGGACATGATGGGCGCCACCGCGAAAGCGCTGGGCGGCAAGAACGTCCTGCAGTCGGAGGCCTCCTACTACGGGCCCTCCTACATGATCGACTACCTGAAGAGCGAGAGCCCCGGGCTCACCGTCGAGGGCTACCTGATCAACTGCCACTACCCGATCAGCGAGAACCGGTTCGTCCTCATGTACGGCGCCATCGCCAGGAAGCCCGCCGGCCTGCCGCCGGAGCAGGCGCAGGAGATCGCCGAGAAGTTCGTGGGCGGCCTGGGTCGCGGCTTCGAACAGGACGCGGCCATCTGGAAGCGCAAGTCGCGCATCAACAATCCGCTGCTGTGCGAGGAAGACGGCCCGGTCTACCAGCTGCGCCGCTGGTACGAGCAGTTCTACACCGACGTGGCGGACATCAAGGACGAGATGACCGACCGCTTCGAGTACGAGGTGGACACCACCCGCGCCGTGACCGCCTGGGAGGCCGAGGTCGCCGACAACCTCGCCAAGCGCGCCGCGAGCGAAGCCGACGCAGCCGCACACGCCTGAAAGGCAAAGGGATGGACAAGGTTTCGTGCCGGTCCTGCGGGACCTGCGTGCTGGTCGAGAAATACAGCGACCAGCACACCAGCGTGCAATGGAACAAGACGGCCGAGGCGGCCTGCACCGAACTCGCCGCAGGCGGACTACGCACACACACCTGCCCGTCGCTGCGCGCCAGCATCGAAGCGGCCGTCGACTCGGGCGACCTGACCGTCAGCACGCGCGACATCGACGTCCGAACCAGGGGTCGCACCCTGGCCTGAGGGCCGAGTGGCACATCAGGACCGGGCCCTCTCGGCCGATGCGGCCCTCATGTGCCACTCGGCGGCGTAGCGGAATTGTTATTAGTGGAATGGAATTGGTGGGACGGATGACGGTGACGGAGATCGAACCGGATTCGGCGTCGCTCGACGCCTCGGCCGCGCTGGAGACCGCGCAGGCGGCGGGTGGGATTGCCGCCGTGCGGGTTTCCCGTGTGGTGCGGGAGACCGAGGATGCCGTGTCATTGGAGCTGACTCCCGATCCGGCGCACGCGGCACGGTTCTCCTATCGGCCCGGTCAGTTCCTCACACTGCGCATTCCGAGTGAGCTGACCGGTTCGGTGAGCCGCTGCTACTCGCTGTCCAGTGCGCCGCACGAGGATGGCCCGCTCAAGGTCACCGTCAAGCGCACGGTTGACGGGTACGGCTCGAACTGGCTGTGCGACAACGCGGTCGAGGGCCTGGACCTCGACGTGCTGCCGCCCGCCGGGCTGTTCACCCCCGCCTCACTCGACACCGATCTGCTGCTGTTCGCCGGCGGCAGCGGGATCACGCCCGTGCTGTCCATCCTGAAATCGGTGCTGGCGCAGGGCTCCGGGCACGTCACCCTGCTCTACGCCAACCAGCACGAGAAATCCGTCATCTTCGCCACCGAACTCGCGGAACTGGCTGCCGCGTATCCCGACCGGCTGGTCGTCCTGCACTGGCTCCAGTCGGTGCAGGGCCTGCCGACCGTGGATCAGCTGGCCGCGCTGGCCCGTCCGTGGGCGGGCCGGGAGACCTTTGTCTGTGGTCCCGGCCCGTTCATGGACGCGGTCGCGGCGGCGATGAGCGGGCTCGGCGCGGATCGCAAGCGGGTGCACATCGAGAAGTTCGTCTCGCTGTTCGGCAATCCGTTCGAGATCGAAACCGCGGTCGCGGCCGACGCGGACGGCGATACCGCCACCGTGCAGGTCGAACTCGACGGTGAGCACCACGAATTCGCCTGGCCTCGAAAACAGGTCCTGCTGGACGTGCTGCTCGCCAAGGGCGTCGACGCGCCCTACTCGTGCCGCGAGGGCGCGTGCAGCGCCTGCGTGTGCCGGGTGGTGTCCGGCGCAGTGCGCATGCGCCGCAATGAAATCCTGGAGGACGCCGATATCGCCGACGGCTATGTGCTGGCCTGCCAGGCCGTTCCGGTGACCGACGACGTCTCCGTCACCTATTCCTGATCACCCCGATCACGCGAGGAGTTTCATCATGGCTGCGTTCGCCTCTCTCGGCTACGTACGGGCCCATATCGCGGATGTCGCCGCCTGGCGCGAATTCGCCTTCGACACCATCGGATTCGCGGAGGGCAGCGGGCCCGACCCGGACTCGGTCTACCTGCGCGTGGACGAGCACACCTACCGTCTCGAACTGGTTCCCGGCGAGCGCGACGCGGTCATCGCCGTGGGCTGGCAGGTGGCCGACAGCCGCTCGCTCGGGCTGGTGCGCGAGATCCTGGAGAAGGCCGGAATCGCCGTCACCGCACTGTCGCTCGCCGAGGCCGCGGGCCGGCATGTCGAGGAGGCCATCAGCTTCGTCGATCCGGCCGGGTTCACCATCGAGGTCTTCCACGGACCGCTGCTCGACCACAGCCCGGTGATCGGCAAGCACGGCGCTACCTTCGTGACCGGCGATCTCGGCCTGGGCCATGTGGTGCTGCCGGTGCCGGATATCGAGGCCGCGCGCAAGTTCTACACCGAGGTGCTGGACTTCAAGTCGCGCGGCTCCTTTCGCGTCGGACCGCCCGAGCACCCGATCTGGATCCGCTTCATGGGCGTCAACCCGCGACACCACAGCCTCGCGCTCATTCCTGGCTCGCGGCCGGACGGGCCCGGCATCGTGCACGTCATGGTCGAGGTCGACAAGCTCGACGATGTGGGCCGCGCGCTGGACCGCGTCACCAAGGCCGGCTACCACCTGTCCTCCACGCTGGGCCGGCACACCAACGACAAGATGATCTCCTTCTACGTCCGCACGCCCGGCGGCTGGGATCTCGAATTCGGTTGCGAGGGAAAGCTGGTCGGCGACGACTACGTCGCCGAGGAGATGACCGCCGACAGCTACTGGGGCCACGAGTGGGCCCGCGGCTGAACCTTCGGCAGCACTGACCTGTCGCGCACCCGGTAGAGCCCCGCCGGGTGCGCGACTTTTCGGAGCACAACTGAATATCCCGCAAAGGAGCGACGAAAAGTGACCCAGCCCAATGCGTCCGGACCCACCCGGTTCGGATTCTTCATCGCGCCATATCACCCGCTCACCGGCAACCCGACCCTGCAGATCCAGCGCGATCTCCAGCTGGTCGAGCTGGCCGACGAACTCGGCTACGCCGAAGCCTGGGTGGGTGAACATCATTCCGCCGGCATGGAGATCATCTCCGCCCCCGAGGTCTTCCTGGCCGCCGCCGCCCAGCGCACCCGGCAGATCCGGCTGGGCACCGGCGTGAACTCGCTGCCCTACCACCAGCCCATGATGCTGGCCGACCGGCTCTGCCTGCTCGACCACCTCACCCAGGGCCGCGTCATGATGGGCATCGGGCCCGGCCAGCTCGCCTCCGACGCCTCCATGATGGGCGTACCGCAGCCGCGGCAGCGCGACATGATGCACGAATCCATGGACGCCATCACCCAGCTGCTGCGCGGCGAAGTGGTGACGGCCAAATCGGATTGGTTCTCGCTCGACGAGGCGCGGCTGCACCTGCTGCCGTATCAGCAGGGCGGACTGGAAATGGCGGTGGCCTCGACCATCTCGCCCTCCGGCGCGGTGCTGGCCGGACGCCACGGCGCGGGACTGCTCTCACTCGCCGCCTCCGATCCCAGCGGATACGAAGCGCTCCTGCCCAACTGGAAGATCTACGAACAGACCATGGCCGCCAACGGCCATCGCGTGGATCGTGCGAAGTGGCGGCTCGTCGCACCCATGCACCTTGCCGAGACGCGGGAACAGGCCCGGCGCGAAGCCGAATGGGGCATCGGGCATCTCGTGCACTACATCAAGAAACTCAGTGGCATGGAACTGCCGTGGGGCGACACCGCGGCCGAGGCCGTCGAACAATGGACCGGGCCCGGTTTTCCCGCCTTCGGGCGGGCGACCATCGGCACGCCCGACGATGCGATTGCCGCGATCGAGGCGCTCACCGAACAGTCCGGCGGGTTCGGCACGTTCCTGGTGCTGGCGCTCAATGTCGCAGACTGGGATGCCACGCAGCGGTCGGTGCGACTGTTCGCCGAGCATGTCATCCCACATTTCACAGGGGCGAATCGTCCGCGGGTCGCCTCCCTGGACTGGGCCAGTGTCAATAGCGAGCGGCTCATGTCCGGTATGCGCGCCGGCGTCGAAGCCGCCTTCGAACGGCACGCCCAGGCCCTGCAGGCCGCCCTCACGCCCGCCCAGGAAGGAGAGTGACATGCGTGCGGTAGTCATGCGCAACCGGAAGCTCGTCGTCGACGAAGTGCCGGAGCCGGTGCCGGGTCCCGGCCAGGTGCTGGTGGAAACCATTGCCTGCGGCATCTGCGGCAGCGATAAACAGGCCCTGGATTACACCGACGAATTCCTCCGGGCCAGCCGCGACAGCGGAGTACCGACCTTCCTGTTCGACCCGCACCGGGATCTCGTCATGGGCCACGAACTCGCCGCGCGGGTCGTGGGCGCGGGACCGGATACGCCATTCGTGGAGGGCCGGAACGTCGTCGCCCTGCCATGGGCGCTCGATGCCGCCGGCGGCATCCACGGCGTCGGCTACTCCAACGAGTTCCCCGGCGGGTACGGCGAGCGAATGGTGTTGCAGGCCATGGCTCTCGAACCCATCCCCGAGCACGTACCCCCGCATGTCGCCGCCATGACCGAACCCCTGGCCGTGGGTTTCGGCAATGTGGCCCGTACCGGTATCGGGCCCGAGGGCACCGGCATCGTGATCGGTTGCGGTCCGGTCGGTCTGGGCGCGGTCGCCGCCCTGGCCGAACGCGGCGTCGCGCCGATCGTGGCGTCGGATCCGTCCGAGCTCCGCCGGGAAGCGGCACTGCGGCTCGGGGCGCACCGCGTCGTCGACCCGAATACCGAAGATCCCGTGGAGGTCTGGCAGGAGCTCGCCGCGCCCGGTCAGAAGCTCCACGTCTGGGTCTGCGCCGCGGTCCCGGGTCTGCTCAACGACCTCATGTACAAGGTCCCCCGCGAGACCGCGATCCTCCAGATCGGCGCCGTCATGACCGACGACGTCCTCCGCCCGATCGTCGGCATCTACAAGGACATCTCGCTGCAGATGTGCATGGTCTACCCCCACGAGGAGTACGCGAAGACGTTGCACCGCATAGCCGAAGGCACCATCGACGCCGCCTCCCTCATTACCGACCAGGTCGGTCTGGACGACGTCGCAGGCGCCATCGAATCCCTGCGGAATCCCGCCGACCACATCCAGATTCTGGTACGCCCCAACCAGTGACGACCCGGCACGACGAAAGCCGCGACCGACGTCACGCAGTGCGTTGTCGCGGGCGCGGCCCGTCCGGCGTCATCGCGACCAACGGGCCGAAACGCCGGCGCTCACGACTCCGCTCCCGATAGGGCGGGCCGTCTTCCCACTATCGGTCGTTGAACGTGATTCGGACTGTCACGGGCGTGGTCTCGAGGGCCGCGAACATACCGCGGGCCACGCCGCCGAGCGCGGGGTGCGGGGCGAAGGTGCGGGCGCGGGCCACCACATCGTCGTCCGGGAGGAATATGGCCAGGCCGGACAGCCACCGATCACCCTGGCGCACCCGGATATTCGGGTTCGCCGACAGGTTGCTGCCCCAGCCGGAGCGCATGCCGTGCTGGCAGATGGCCCAGGCGCCGCCGCCGTCGCGATCGAACAGAACGGAGACCGGGACGCGGCGGGGCCGGCCGGACTTGCGGCCGACAGTTTCGATCTCGGTGGCCAGGGCGGTGTGGATACCGACCTTGCCGAGGGCGCGGACGGTGGGATTCATGACGTAGCGGCCGATGGCGCGCTCGCGGCGGAACTTGCGGGCGGTCTTGTCCGGCATGGGGTTTCCGTCCTTTCCGGTAGTGCGCTGGGCGGCGGCGCGCTTGCTGCGGAAGGCGTCGAAGCCGTTGCGGCGCAGCATGGTTCCGGCAGTAAGGAGGGGGGAGCGGTTGAGGTCGGGGTCCTTGCCCGCGCCCAGGCGGTGCAGTTGGTCGGTGTGCCATTGCAGGTCGAGGGCGCCGTCGGCGGACTTCAGGCTGCGGGCGGCGGCCAGGCGCGGCGGCAGGCCGAGGGTGATGTGCGGGGCGTGCAGGACCGCTACCCGTTCGCTGAGGAGATCGGCTGCGGCGGTGGGGAATACGGCTGCGGGGCGGCCGATGCCGACCAGGTCGCAGATATCGTCGGAGACGGCCTCGGACATGGCGGTGCGGGAGCGGAAGCCACCCGTTACAGCGATCGGGACGGTGCCGGCGGCCTTACGGGCGGACTCGGCGTAGTCGAGGAAGTACGCCTCGCGGGCCCTGGTGCTGGCGGAGGCGGTTTGCGGGCGGCCCATCATGGCGGGGGATTCGTAACTGCCGCCGCTGATTTCGAACATATCGAGCTGCTCGGCGGACAATTCCTCGATGACCGCGCGTGACTCCTCCTCGGTGAATCCGCCGCGCTGGAAGTCGGCCGAATTCAGTTTGATGCCCAGGCCGAAGCCGGGGCTCACCGAAGCGCGAATACTGCGGGCCACCTCTACGACGAACTGCCGCCGGCGCTCCGCGTCACCGCCCCAGGCGTCGGTGCGCTGATTCGACAGTGGTGAGAGGAACTGGGAGACCAGATAGCCGTGGGCGCCGTGGATCTGGACGCCGTCGAAACCGGCGGCCTCGGCGACGCGGGCGGCCGTGCCGAAACGCCTGATGATGTCGAGGATCTCGTCCTCGGTGAGGGCACGCGGTGCGGGGATACCCGGAATACCCATGGCCAGGGCCGAGGGGGCGACCGCGCGGGTGCGGGTGACGATCGGATTGGCCTGCCGGCCCGGATGATTGAGCTGCACCCAGACCTTGCTGCCGCCGTCCTTGGCGATCTTGGCCCAGCGGGTCAGGGTGGCCAGATCGCGTTCGTCCTCCATGGCGACATTGCCGGGTTCGCCGCAGTGGCGGCGGTCGACCATCACATTGCCGGTCACGATCAGGCCGAACCCGCCCTGACTCCAGCGCGCGTAGAGTCGTTCCAACCGCCCGTCGGGCGCATTGTCCGCACCGGCCAGGCCCTCGCTGAGGGCGGATTTCACGAGCCGGTTGGGGAGGACCTGGCCACTGGCCAGCGGCAGGGGATCGTGCAGCGTCGTCATGGTGGCCCCGATCGATCGTCGAAGGAAGTGCGGCGGTCTACACTCGGGTAGACCAATCGGTATAAAAGAACCGTAGTACACCGATCGGTATACAGGCAAGGAAGGATCTCCAATGGGAGCGCGCGACCGCCTCATCGACAGCGCCATCGCCCTCATGCGCTGCAATGGCATCGCCGGCACCGGCATCTCCCAGCTGCTGGAACACAGCGGGATCTCACGCCGATCCATCTACCTCAACTTCCCCGGCGGCAAATCCGAGCTCGTCGCCGAGGCCACCCGCACCGCCGGACAGGCCTCCAGCGCCCTCATGCGCGCCCTCACCAGCGGCGCCGACCTGGCCAACGTCATCTCCGCCTTCCCCGGCATGTGGCGTGAAGGACTGCTGACCAGCGACTTCCGGGCCGGCTGCCCGATCGTCGCCGCCGCCCTCGGCCGCTCCGAATCCCCGGAGGCGGCCGACGTCGCCGGCGAGACCTTCACCGAATGGGAAAGCATCCTCGCCGACCGCCTCGAAGCCGAAGCCGTCGCACCCGAAACCGCGAAATCCCTCGCCACCACCATCGTGGCCGCCGTCGAAGGCGCAGTGATCATGTCCGCCGCCACCCGCACGACGGCACCCCTCGAGCGCGCCGCCCAGCAGCTGTCCGAACTGGTCGCCCTGCACACAGGCAAGCGCGCCGCAGAGACTCGCGCCTAGCGCGATCAGGACTGCGCGGGCAGTGCTTGCTCGATTTCCTTGCGCGACGGGATGGCGGCGCTCGCACCGAGTTTCGTGGTGGCCAGCGCGCCGGCGGTGCAGGCCCAGGCCAGGGCTGTCGCGGGGCCTTCGTGCCAGTGGGCGGCGAGGGCGCCGGTGAAGGTGTCGCCCGCCCCGGTGGTGTCCACGACTTCGACTCGCAGTCCCGGATGAGTCAGTGAGCTGCCGTCCGGGCCGCGATAGGCGGCGCCCGCCGCGCCGCGGGTGGTGATCACGTGCGGCACTCCGGCCAGGACCGAATCCAGCTGCGCCGCTTCACCTTCGTTGACCACCGCCACGTCGATCTGCGCCCACAGCTCCGGCGGCAGCTCGCGCACCGGCGACGGATTCAGCATGACCGTCGTCTCGTGCGCGTGCGCATGCCGGGCGGCCGCCAGCACTGTCGGCACCGGAATCTCCAGCTGGCACATGAGCACATCGGCCGCCGCGAGCACATCCAGATCCGCCGCCTCCAGGGCGGTCATCCGGGAATTGGCCCCACCCACCACGATGATCGTGTTCTCACCCTCGCCGTCCACCACAATGGCCGCGATCCCACTCGGACCGTCCACCGTCCGCAGCCGCGAAACCCCCACGCCCGCATCCCGCAACACCCCGCGCAAGGCGTCCGCGAACACATCCGCCCCGACCGCCCCCACGAACTCCACCTCGGCCCCCGCCTTCCGCGCGGCAATCGCCTGATTCGACCCTTTCCCGCCCGGCACCAGCGCGAACCCCTCCCCATTGACAGTCTCGCCCGGCTCCGGCCGCCGCCCCACCGTCGTCACCAAATCCATATTGATGCTGCCCACCACCACAATTCGCGCCATGCCCCGGACCCTAGACGACCCCCACCCCAATCCCCGCCCCCTCGAACGTGTCGCCCCTCCGCGTCACAATCGAAGAGTGAGCAGCACCGAGCGGCCCCCGGACACCCGCCCTCGCCACGCCCCTGCCCCCGGTCACCCCTCCGACGCCGGTCGCCCCGCGGACTCCGATCGCGCCGCAGACTCCGGTCAGGTTCTCGACCCCGATCGTCCGCTCCGCCCACTCGAGCTCACCGCCACCGAGGCCACCGCGCTCCTGGCGGCGCTACCCCGTCTGGCCGGAACACCTTTCGCGGCTGCGGCACGCACCGCCGCCCGCAAGGTACTGGAGCTGCTCACCGATGGTGACGAGGCGCTGTCCACCAGTCTGAGCGACCGGATCCGCCTGCCGTCCGGTGAGTCGTTTGCCGTGCCACCGGAAGTGCTGGAAGCCCTGCTCCGCCGCCGGGTGCTGCGCCTGGAATACACCGACCGTCACGGCAATCCGACCGACCGGATCGTAGAACCCCTCGCCCTCCTCATCGGCGACCACTGGCAGCTCTACGCCTGGTGCCGAATGCGCAACGACCTGAGGGGCTTCCGGCTGGACCGCATCCACGGCGCCGACGTCCTCCACGACACCATCCCGAATCGCGACGTCGACCTCGCGCCCCTGCAAACCGGTACCGCTCGGCTCCTCGACGCGGCAGCACTCACCGCGCTCATTCGGAAGTGACGGTCTTCTGGTTGTGAGGCAAGGGGCTCGGGAGGAAGAAGGCCAGGGTCAGGGCGAGGATCGGGAGGCAGCAGACAGCGGTGATGGCTGCTTGCGGGCCGTGGCCGTCGGCCAGGGCGCCGAAGATCGGGACGAACAGGCCGCCGGCGCTGACCGCCAGGCCGAGGGTGACGCCCGCGGCGGTGCCGGGGCGGGTGGGCAGGTAGTCCTGGCCGAGCTTCACCAGGACGGCGAACGGAATGTTGGCGGTGATACCCGCCAGGACGGCCAAGGGGAGGCCCCAGAGCGGTGAGGGAGCGAGGCGGACCGCGATCGAGGCGGGAATCAGTGCGGCACTACCTATCTGGATGGTGCGCACCATCCCGAAGCGATCGGCCAGGCGGCCACCGCTCAACGTCCCCAGAACGCCACCGACCAGGAAGGCGGTCAAGGCCGCGCCACCCATGGCCGGAGACGCACCGAGGTGCTTGATCCAGAACAGAGCGATGAAGGTGTTCATGCCGAAGAAGATCGTCGAGCGCGCCACCTCCACCGCGGTGAGCAGTGCGAACGGCGCCCAGCGGTCATGGCCGCCGATCACCTTGGCGGCAGCCGTCTCCTGAATCCGCCGCCGCTGATACCGCCACAGCACGAAACCCATCAGCACCGCCGGCGGCAGGAACAGTGCCGTCGCACCGACGCCCAGCATGTCCAAGGCCGGAGTGGCCAGTGCGGGAGCGAGGAAGAATCCGACACTGCCGCCGGCCGCGAACAAACTCATGGCCGCCGCGCTGTCACCCGCATCGCGGCGAGCATCGCGCCCCGCCGCAGGATGGAATGCCGCGACGCCCAGACCGGACAACAGCAATAGCACCCACACCAGCGCATAACCGGGCGCGAGCCCGGCCGATCCCGCGCCGATCCCGGCGAGCGCCAACCCGGCCGGCGCCATCCACGGCATCCGCCGCCGATCGGCCAGCATCCCGAGCAGCGGTTGCGGCAGCGCACTACCCAGCGTGGCAGCCAGCGCGAGACCCGAGGCTCCGACATAGCTGTAGTGCCGCTCCAGCACGAAGAACGGAATACTCGCCGGCACCAAACCCTGATAGAAATCGTCGACAGCATGCGCAATAGCCCAGTACCGCATCCGATTCCACGCCGATTCGACCCGCTCGACCGCCGCTGATTCCGCTCGAACATTCACCATGACCGGTCCTCCTCTCGACTCTCAGGAAAGAGCGTAGAAATCCGGACCGTGGCTTACTTCCGATAAAATGCCAATCCATGTCGGAATTCCGCCACAATTCGGCCGCCGCGCAGCACGATGCCAAGGCCACCTCGGCTCAGCGGTTGCCGGCGGGGGCGCGCATCGATCGGCATCGGCATGCCGAGGACCAGATTGTCTATACGAGTTCCGGTGCGGCAGAGGTGCATACCGATGCGGGGCACTGGATCGCGCCCGGCGACCGCGCCATCTGGATTCCGGCGGGCTGCTGGCACGAGCACGATTTCTACGGGCCCACCCGATTTCACACGGTGGCGTTTCCGCCCGAGCGGCTCCCGCATCGCCGGACGCCCGCGGTGATCAGCGTCCAGCCGCTGCTGCGTGAGCTGATCATCGTCTGCTCCGATCCGCGCGATCTGCCCGCGAACGAGGTCGAGCGGCTGCGTCAGGTGCTGCTCGATCAGCTGGATCGGAGTCCCGAAGAGCCGCTGCGGCTTCCGGCCGCCCAGGATGATCGGCTACGCCGCACCTGCGATCTGGTCGCGGAGGATCTGACCGTGCAATGGACGCTGCCCGAACTGGGCCGGGTCGTCGGTGCGGGGGAGCGCACCCTGACCCGTTTGTTCCGCAGTGAATTCGCGATGACCTACCCGCAGTGGCGAACCCAGCTGCGTCTGCACCGGGCCGTGCAACTACTGGCGGGCGGTGCGGCGGTCACCGCGGTGGCGCACCGGTGCGGCTGGGCCACCCCGAGCGCCTTCATCGACGTCTATCGGAAGACCCTCGGCCATACTCCCGGCGACTATCACGTCGCGGGCATGCGCTGAGCAGCGCTGAGCGGGCGCGGACCGGCCGGCGCGCGTGAGAGCCGCTCAGCCCAGCGCGCTTTCGACGGTGGCGCGGGCCTGCGGGGTGACCGGGTCGAGGATGTCGTCGAAGTCGTGGTGCTTCTGGACGTAGTCGGCGACGAAGGGGCAGATGGGGACTATGCGGCGGCCGGCCTTGCGGGTGTCGGTGAGGGCGGCGCGGATGAGGCGGCTCGCGAGGCCGCGGCCGGCGAAGCGGGGGTCGATTTCCGTGTGGAAGAAGATGCGCTGGCGGGCGTTGTCCACGTACTCCGTCAGGCCGGCGCGCTCGCCGGCGACGTCGATGCGGTAGTACTGCGGGGCGGTGTCGGTGACCTGGGTGATGGTCGGTTCCGGTTGCTGTGCATCGGTCTTCGCGTCGGTCATCATCGCTCGCTTTCGGTCGGTGCGTTGTGCGCTGGTTCCAGGGGCGGGGCGGCCACCGGGCAATTGATGCGGCATTCGGGTTCGGCGGAGGGCGGGGCGGTGCGCAGGGCGTCGTTGCGCACGGTCGTGAAGGCCAGTACGGCCGCGGCCACCATGAGGACGGCGCACACCAGCAGGGCCATGCGGAAACCGTGCTGGAAGTCGGCGGGATGGGTGTAGGCCGCGCCGGTGAGTCCGGTCAGCGGCGGAATCGCCGCTACCGCAAGCAAACCGGCGGCGCGGGCCACCGCATTGTTGACGCCGGAAGCCACTCCGGCATGCCGTTCGTCGGCGGTGGCCAGCACTGTCGCGGTGAGCGGCGCGACCGCCAGGGTGAGCCCGGCGCCGAAAACCAGTGCGGCGGGCAGCACCACGGTCACGTAATCGGTGTGCGTGCTGATGCGGGTCATGAGCAGCATGCCGCCCGCCGCCAGCAGTACGCCGAGCGTGATGGGCAGTCGCGGGCCGATGCGCTGCGCCAGCGCCCCGGACCGCGCCGAGAACAGCAGCATGAGCACCGTCACCGGCAGCATGGCCGTGCCCGCCGCGATGGGCTTGAAGCCCGCCACCACCTGCAGGGTCAGCACCAGCAGGAAGAACACCACGCTCATGGCCCCGTACATCACGAACGTCACCACATTGATCGCCGTGAACTGCTTGGACGCGAACACATCCACCGGCAGCATGGCGGACGGATCGTGCGCGGGCCGGGACCGCCGCCGCTCGGTGAACACGAACCACACGCCCGCCCCGACACCGGCGATCGCACTGCCCCACACCAGTGTCAGATTCGTGTCCTTCTCCGGAGCCATGGTGAGCGCGTAGGTGATTCCGGCCAGGCACAGCGCCGCGAGTGCCGCGCCCCGCACATCGAACTTCCCGCGCGCCTGGGAGTCATAGGTTTCCGGCACATGCCGCACGGTCACCGCGAGCACCACCACGGCCAGTGGAATATTGAGCAGGAACACCCAGCGCCAGCCGGCCGCCTCCACCAGCCAGCCGCCCAGGAACGGCCCGATCGCGCCGGCGACACCGCCCAGCCCGGACCAGGCGCCCACGGCGCGCGCCCGATCCTCCGGCTGGAACGACGCTTGAATGATGGCCAGCGATCCGGGCGTCAGCAGCGCCCCGCCCACCCCCTGCAGCGCTCGCGCGGCGATGAGCATCGAAACATCCTGCGCCGCACCGCACAAGGCCGAGGCGACGGCGAACCACACCACCCCGATCAGGAAGATCTTGCGCCGCCCGAACCGGTCCCCGAGCGAACCGCCCAGCAGGATCAGCCCCGCCAGCGTGAGCGTGTAGGCGTTCACCGTCCATTGCAATCCGGCCATGGAGGCGCCGAATTCGTCACCGATGCGTGGCAGCGCCACATTCACGACGGTCGCGTCCAACATGGCCATCCCCGAACCGAGGACGGTGGCCAGCAGAACCCAACGGCCGGAAGCGGATGACAACCGAATGCTCGCGGTCATGACCACACGGTAGCGGGGCAAGCCGACACCTACCGGGCGAACCGGGCCTCGGGGCGAGCCGTCCGCTCCCAGCGAACCGGCCCGGCCCTCGCGGAGGCCGAGAGGCATCCGCGCCGTCGCCTATTGCCGACCGGTCAGTAATCTGTACCCATGACAGCAGGAACTGCCACCGACCTGGACAGCGTCCGCGAGGTGGTGCACGATGCGGCGCGCCGGGCCCGGGTTGCTTCGCGCACCCTCGCGCAGCTCACCACCGCGCAGAAGGATGCGGCCCTGCACGCCGCCGCCGACGCGCTGCTCGGCGCAAAGGACGCCATTCTCGGCGCCAATACCGAGGACATCGAGATCGCCCGCGCCGCGGGCACCGCGGAAGCGCAGCTGGACCGGCTGCGGCTGAGCGATTCCCGCATCGACGGCATCGCCTCCGGCCTGCGCCAGGTGGCCGGGCTGCCGGATCCCGTGGGTGTGGTGGTGCGCGGTTCCACGCTCCCCAACGGCCTGGAGATCCGCCAGGTGCGAGTACCGCTGGGCGTGGTCGGCATGGTGTACGAGGCGCGGCCGAACGTCACCGTGGACGCGTTCGGGCTGGCCCTGAAGTCCGGTAACGCCGCCCTGCTGCGCGGCTCCTCCTCGGCCGCCCGGTCCAATGCGGCCCTGGTCGCCGTGCTGCGGGAAGCGCTTGCGGCGCAGGACATCCCGGCCGACGCGGTGCAACTGCTGCCCGCCGAGGACCGTTCCAGCGTCACGCACCTGATCCAGGCGCGCGGACTGGTCGACGTGGTCATTCCGCGCGGCGGCGCGGGCCTCATCAATGCGGTCGTGCGCGATGCCCTGGTGCCCACCATCGAAACCGGCACCGGCAACTGCCATATCTTCGTGCACCGCGACGCGGATCTCGAGATGGCCGAGAACATCCTGATCAACGCCAAGACCCGGCGTCCCAGCGTGTGCAATACCGCCGAGACCGTCCTCATCGACAAGGCCATCGCCGATACCGCCGTCCCGCGGTTGATCAAGGCTCTCGAGGACAAGGGCGTCACCATCCACGGCGATCTGCCCGGACTGGTCCCGGCCACCGACACCGACTGGGCCGACGAATACCTCTCGCTGGATATCGCGCTCAAGGTCGTCGACGACCTGGACGCCGCCGTCGAGCACATCACCGAATGGGGCACCGGCCACACCGAGGCCATCGTCACCGGCGACCTGAAGGCCGCCCGCGAATTCACCAGCCGCGTCGATGCCGCCGCGGTCATGGTCAACGCCTCCACCGCCTTCACCGACGGTGAGCAGTTCGGGTTCGGCGCCGAAATCGGCATCTCCACCCAGAAACTGCACGCGCGCGGCCCCATGGGGCTGCCGGAACTCACCTCCACCAAGTGGATCGTGTGGGGCGACGGCCAGATCCGGCCCGTGTAACAAAGCTTTTCGAAGGAAGGAAGGGCGCGTGGCCGCTACCACCGCACCGAACCAGGAGCCGATCTTCTCGTCGGTCGACGATGTGATCGAACGTCTCGCCGGCACCGGCTACCTGGCCGACAAGGCCACCGCCACTTCGGTTTTCCTCGCCGACCGGCTCGGCAAGCCCCTGCTCGTCGAGGGCCCCGCGGGCGTCGGCAAGACCGAACTGTCCAAGGCCGTCGCCGAGGTGGCGGGCGCCGAACTGATCCGCCTGCAATGCTACGAAGGCGTCGACGAGGCCCGCGCCCTCTACGAGTGGAACCATGCCAAGCAGATCCTGCGCATCCAGGCCGGCTCCGAAAACAATTGGGCGGACACCAAAGCCGACGTCTTCACCGAGGAATTCCTCCTCGAACGCCCGCTGCTGACCGCCATCCGCCGCAGCGAACCCACCGTGCTGCTCATCGACGAGACCGACAAGGCCGACGTCGAGATCGAGGGTCTGCTGCTCGAGGTGCTGTCCGACTTCTCGGTCACCGTGCCGGAACTCGGCACCATCACCGCCACCCGCAAACCGTTCGTGGTGCTGACTTCCAATGCCACCCGCGAACTTTCGGAAGCGCTGAAGCGACGCTGCCTCTACCTGCACATCGACTTCCCGGACGAGGAACTGGAACGCCGCATCCTGGCGTCCCGGGTGCCCGAACTCAAGCCCGCGGTGGCCGCGCAACTCGTGCGGATCGTGCATGTGCTGCGCGGCATGCAGCTCAAGAAGCTGCCGTCGGTGGCCGAGTCCATCGACTGGGCGCGCACGCTGCTCGCCTTGAGTGCGAAGGATCTCGACGACAAGACGGTGCGCGCCACCCTCGGCGTGGTGCTCAAGCATCAGGCCGACCACGTGCGCGCACTCAACGAGCTGAAGCTGGCCTGACATGGCCGGCGGTTCGAACAACCCGCGCGGCCTGGTCTCGGCGGCCGTGCGGGCGGTGACCGGCACGCCCGCAGGGAAATCCGCGGCCGTACCGGGGCCGACGGCAGAGCACGGGCTCTCCGGGCATCTGGTCGGCTTCGTGGAAGCCCTGCGCGGCCGGGGAATTCCGGTCGGACCGTCCGAAACCGTCGACGCCGGACAGGTTCTCACCGTCCTCGACCTGATGGACCGCGAAGCCCTGCGCGAGGGTCTGGCCTGCGCACTGCTGCGCCGCACCACCCAGCGCAGCACCTTCGACGGCATGTTCGACCTCTGGTTCCCGGCCGCGCTCGGGGAACGTATCGGGGCCGACGAGGTCGAGATCCCGCAGCGGCCCGACGGTTCGGTCGACATCATCGAACTGCGCAAGCTGCTGGCCGAAATGCTCATGCAGGATCCGTCTCCGGAGCAGGCGCAGCAATTGCAGGCCCTCGCCGCGCAGATGGTCGAGCAGCTGGGGCAGTACAACGCGGCGGGCGGGCCGTCCTTCTCCGCGTATCAGACGCTCAAGGATCTGCAGCCGGAGATTCTGGTCAGCCGGATCATCGCCGGGCTCACCGCCGGTATGGACGCCACCGACTTCGACTCCGAGGTGGCCCGCCGTTCCGCCCGCGATCGCATCAAATCCTTCCGCGGCACCGTCGAGGCCGAGACCCGCCGCCGCGTCGCCGAACGCGTCGGCCGCGAACGCGTCGCCACCTACGGGGTGGCCCGGCAGGCCGAGGACGCCGACTTCCTGCGCATCTCCCAGAACGAACTGGACGAACTGCGTCGCAGCAGTCAGCGCCTGGCCCGAGTCCTGGCCTCCCGCTTGGCCGCTCGCCGCCGTCGCTCCCGCCGCGGCGAGATCGACCTGCGCAAGACCATGCGCAAATCCATGTCCACCGGCGGCGTACCGGTCAATCTGGTGACCCGCAAACCGCGACCGGGCCGCCCGGATCTGGTGCTGGTGTGCGATATCTCGGGCTCGGTGGCCGGGTTCTCCAGCTTCACCATGCTCTTGGTGAACGCGCTGCGTGAACAGTTCTCGCGAGTCCGGATCTTCGCCTTCGTGGACCGGGTGGACGAGGTGACGCAGATCTTCGATTCGGTGACGCCGCTGGATCAGATCACCAAGCGGATCTTCACCGAGACCAAGGTCGTCGGTATCGAGGGGCATTCCGATTACGGTTCCGCGCTGGAGGGTTTCGCCGCGGACTTCCCCGACGCGGTCACCAGCCGCACCTCGCTGCTCATTCTCGGGGACGGGCGCACCAACTATCGTGATCCGGCGCTGGGCACGCTGAAACGACTAGTGGACACCGCCAAGCACGCGTACTGGCTCAATCCCGAGGCCGAGAAGATGTGGGGCACCGGCGATTCCGCCGCGCAGCGGTACGCGGACATCATCGAGATGCACGAATGCCGCAATGCCCGGCAGCTCACCACGGTGGTCGGCCGGCTGCTGCCGGTCTGACCGCAGGCTGCCGCCGGTTCAGCTCTGCTCCAGTTCCCGCTGCCACGCCCGCAGCCCGGCCAGGAAGCCTGCGCGCTCCCCGGCCGTCAGCCGGCTCATGGCGCGCAGGAGGGAATCCGAGCGACGGTCGATGAACCCGCTCACCTCGTCGCGCCGGTCCGGCGGCAGGGAGAGTAGTACCCGGCGGTGATCGGCCGGATCCGGATCACGTTGCAGCCAGCCCGCTCTGGTCAGGTCGCCGGTGATCTGGCTGGCATTCGTGAGGCCGATGCCCAGCTGCTTGGCCAGTTCACTGACGCTGATCGACTCCGCCGACAGCACGGCGGCCAGCGCCGCGCCGTGCCTGGGGCTCAACCCGTGTGCCGCGAAAGCCTCGCGCAAGGATGCGGGCATGTCGGATCGGGCGCGCTTGAAATGCGCCGAGATCATCGGCACGACGGCCTTCAGCTCGCGCTGCTCTGCTGCGCTGACGGGTTCCACTCGACCTCCGGTTCCGGCCGCGTTCGGCCATTGACACCCTCATCATACTAGTTCAATAATGTGAACTGTTCACGAACTTGAACCTTTTGAGTGAGGTCACCCATGACGGATCCACACCCACCCGCCGAATTCTTCGAAACCGCCTACCGCAACCGCCGACCCGACGACCGCGGCCTCGCCGGCTGGGACATCGGACGACCGCAAACCGCCGTCATCGAACTCGAAGAAGCCGGTGAGATCGGCGGCGAAGTACTCGACATCGGCTGTGGCAGTGGCGAGAACGCGCTGTACCTGGTCGCCCGCGGGCACACCGTCACCGGCATCGACGCGGCGCCGGCCGCGCTGGCACTGGCCCGGCAGAAAGCCGCCGACCGCGGGCTGGAACTGACCCTCGACACCGCCGACGCCCGCGAAATGACCGGATACGAGGGCAGATTCGACACCGTCCTGGACAGCGGACTGTTCCACGTCTTCGACGAAACCGATCGCAAACTGTACGTCGACGCACTCCACCGCGTCACCAAAGCTGGTGCGCGCGTGCATATTCTCGCGGTCTCCGACAGCGCGCCCGCCGGCCCCGGACCGCGCCGGATCACGCCGGACGAGCTGCTCGCCGCCTTCGAATCCGGCTGGACCGTCGACACCCTGCGGCATATCGCCATGCTCGGGCGCCTCCCGGGTCTCACCGACGGCGATATTCCAGGGCTGCTGCTGACCGCGCGCCGGCAGTGACCTTCTCCACCGAAAACCGCAGAGCATCAAGGAGATAGAACGAGATGTCCCACCCGATAATCCTCGCCGTCCACATCACCATCGCGCTGGCCCTGACCATCCTCGTCGGCGTCCAGTGCGCCGAACTCGGCCGCATCCGCGAACCCGGCGCAGATACCCGCGCACTGCGCACCACCCTGCGCTGGATCCCGGGGTTGTCCCTGCTCACCTTCATCACCGGCGGGCTGGTGCTGGCCGACGGCGCCAAGGGCGGGCCGTGGGTGGCCGCGGGCGTGATCTCCACGGCCCTCATCGCGGCCGCCTCCGGCTGGACCCTGCGCCGGTTGCGCAATCCCGCCGACACCCGGCCCGCCCTCATCGCTGCTGTTCGGTGGGGAGTACCGGCCGTGACCCTCGCGGCGGCGTTCCTCATGGCCCTGCGCCCCGGCAATCCGTTCGCGGCGGCCGGACCGGTCCTCGGTGCGGCGGCCATCATGATCGGCGCCTACGTCGCAGCGGCCCGGCGGGCAACGGCTGCCGCGACCGTCTAGCTCCTGCCGGCGCCCCCGGTAAACTCGCCGTTCGTACCCGCTGAACAGCGAAACCGGGGGTGAGGAGGACACGATGGACGTACTGGCCTACTGCCTCACCAAACCGGGCGCCTGGCAGGACGAACCGTGGGAGGGCGACATTGTCGCCAAGGTCGGGGACAAGGTGTTCGCCTTCATCGGCGACGGGGAGTCCGTCGGCCTGAAATGCGGCCGCAATCGCGAAGAAGCCGACGAACTGGTCCGCATCTACCCGGACGACGTCTCGTCATCCCACTACATCGGGCGCTTCGGCTGGAACCGTGTCTACCTCGGTGGCAAGATCCCCGACGACGAGATCCGCGAACTCATCGACCTCTCCTACGAGGCCATCGTCGCCAAACTCCCCAAAGCCAAACGCCCCACGGCCTGAACCGCGTCTACTTCTCCGGCCCGAGATCGACCACCTGACCCGGATGCGCAAGCGACGCAACGGTGATGCGGCCACCCTTGGCCTGATCGATGATCTGCCCCTGCCACGCCACGAAGCAGGACGCCGCCTCACTGTTGTAAACCTTGTCCAGCACCGGGGCGATCGCCTTCGCGAAATCGCCTTCCGCGGCAATCAACTGACCCCGATACGGCCCGTAATACGGCAGGATCGCCTCCAGCACAACCGCTTCCACACCCTGCACCTGCGTGATGATCGGATCGATCAACGGCTGATTCGCCGTGATCACCGGAGCGATCTGCGCCAGCACCGGACCCACCAACTGCAGAATCGGCTGATACACCGAACCCAGCGCGAACGCCTCCGACGAGAACGGCCCCGCCAACGGCGCCAACCCGATCAACGAAGCAAGCCCACCCTGCTCCTTCGGCGCCGGCCACCCCAGCGGGCACGCGGGCTGCGTATTCACGGTCTGGGCCGCGAACGGACTACCCGGACCGATGGGCACCGAACTGTTCGGTGCCGCACCGGGAGCCAGCGGCGTAGCGTTCGCCGGTCCGCCACCCTGACCCAAAGGAACAGAGCTGGCAGGCGCGCCCCCGCCGCCGATCGGGACGGAGCTGCTGGGTGCACCGCCACCACCGAGCGGAACGGCGGCGGCCGGTACACCGGCGCCGCCGAGCGGCACGGCATTGCTCGGCGCCGGGCCACCCGCAATGGGAGCCGCGCTCTGCGGCGCAGTGGCATTCGGCGCCGGTGCACCCGCCGCGGGACCGCCCGCGGCCTGCGGCGAACCGTCCGGAACCGGTGCGGGCGCCACGGTCACCCGGCCGGGTGTGGAAGCGGCTGCGGTAGTGGGCTGTTCGGCCGCGACAACGGTCGAAACCCGTTCGTCGGCGCGCACGGTCAGCGTCGTCGCGGCGGCCGCGCTACCGACCACCGTGAGTGCGGCAATCGCGCGTATGGCGGCGACCAGGGCAGGGCGCCTGGTCGGTTCGGCGATGGTCATCGGTCGACTCCTGGTCGTGTGCTCGCGGCTATTTCTGTGGTGCCGTGGTTGGTGCGCTGTTGGCCGGGGCGGCGGCGGAGGGTTCGTAAATGCCTTCCAGGTGCCAGACGCCGGTGAAGCTGTTGAAGGGGCCGCCGACTATCAGGCTGGTCCACTCCAAGGTGAAGGCCTTGGTCTTCGGGTCGTAGGTGCCGGTGGCGGAAGGGCCCTGGGCGGCATCGGATTTGGGGCGGTCGAACCATTGGTGGCCTACCCAGTCCCAGATCTTCTGGACCTGCTCGGAGCCTGCTACCTGGGGGCCCTGTTTTTCGGGGGGCTTGGGGGCGCCCTGGTTGAATTCCTGGTCGTTCCAGGAGGCTGCCCAGGAGGACAGGTCGGCGGTGAGCTTGCCGTCGTTGTTCGTCACGGTCGGAGGCGGTACGTCGCGCTGGGTCTGCGGGTCGACCGGGTTGGTGGAGATACCGAACTCGACGGCGAAGAACTTGGTCGGCTCGGTGATCGAATCCGAGAGCGAATTGCCGTGGTCGAAGCCCGGTTTGGGCTCGCTCTGGTAGCCGCCGACGCGGAGGCCGCCCGCGGTGCCGGGGGAGAGGAGGGTGGTGGAACCGCCTTGGGCGGGGGAGTCGCCGTTGGGCATGTAAGGGCCGTTGTCCGGGGTACCGCCCGGCTGCACCATGCGGAACCAGGTGCCGTGCACCGTGTTTCCGTCGACCGTGCCGGGGGTGAAGCGGAGCAGGCCCACCAGCTGTTCGGGGCCGGTCGACGCCTTCTCCGAGGAGCTGCTGCCGCAACCGGTGGCGAACACCGCGGCGGTCGCGAGGACTGCCGCCATCGCGATCCCACGCAGGGCAAGATGAGATCGTCGGGTCATTCCGGGGCTCCTGCGGTGGAACCTGTGCGGCCGGAGCCGGTTCGGGACAGCCGGGGACCCGCGAGGGCCAGCGCCAGGATCAGTACGCCGGGCACGAGGTAGCCCCAGGCGAGGCCGCGGAAGGCGGTGAAGCCGAGCGGGCGGGTCGAATCGTTCAGTGCGACCACGGCATCGAAGTTGCCGACATTGTCGTTCATCGCACCGACCAGCGCGGCGAAACGCGAGGTCATCGGCTGCCAGCTCGCCTCCAGCGCGGTGATGCCGGTCAGGTCCGCAGTCGGATGAGCGGCCTGCACCGTGGCGACGTACCGGCTGTTCAACTCGCCGTCGGCGGCCACCAGAGTGACGAAATAGCCTTGTAGCTTGTGCACTTCGGACGTGGTGAGGATCGGCCGGAAGCCGTCGATGAGCGGCTGCGCGGCGGGCGCGGCCGGAAACAGGCCGCCGGCGATCGGAACCACGATCAGGCCCAGCCCCGCCAGTGCGGCCAGCGAGCGCCAGAAGACGCCACGCTTGCCCGCCGCGGCGGCACGGAAGCCGAATACTCCTGCGGCGATCAGCACCACGCCCGGCAAGGCCAGCAGCCACGGCAGTGAACCGAAAGGCGCGGTGCCGGAGAGCTTTCCGTAGTTGCCGCGATTGGCGTCGATCGTATTCAGCATGGACGACATATCCGCGTGGATTCCGGGATAGTCCCGGACGAAGGTTTCCACCCTCGGAAAGTCACCGGGCTGCTGCGATGCCGCCTGCAAGGCAAGAACATTCGTCCTGGCCTTGTCCAGCACCTGCAGATCGCCGCGGTAGCCGTCGATGCTCTGCTGCGTCATATACGGATGAAAGGCGTCGATCATGGCCTCGCCCTTGACCGCCCGCGGGAACATGCCCGACGCCAGCGGCGCGATCACCAGCAGCGCCCCGATCACGGCCAGCACGGCGAACGGCCACCGCGCCGCCACCCGCGCCGGCGCCCGCTCGACGTGCGAGACGAATTCGGAGTAGGCGGGCAGTTCCGAGAACGCGGGCACGGTCGTCATCGCCGGATCCGGACCAGGCGTCCGGCGGTGAAGAAGACAGCGGTACCGGCCACGGCGACGATCAGCAAGACCGGCACCAGCCACGAATTAGGCTGACCGCGCGGGATATCCACCGTCTTGGTCGCCAGCGCCGGAGCGGCCTGAACGGTCTGTGGGGCAACGCCACCCGGATTCGGTGCACCGGCCGGGGCGGAGGCCGGAGCCTGCGGTGCGACCGGATTCTGTGGCGCACCGGCAGCCGGCGGGGCAGCGGCCGGGGCCTGGGCTGCGCCGGGCGCGTCCGAGCTCGGAGCCTGGGGCGCAATGGATTCGCGGGCGGATGCGGCCGGCGGGGCGGCGATCGGCGCGGCCGCGGGCGCGGCCTGCGGCACCGTGCCCTGATAGTGCCCGGCCAGATGCCACAGTCCCGTGAAGTTGTTGAACGGCCCGCCGACGATCTGACTGGTCCACTCGATGACGTAATTGCCCGCCTGATCGATGCTTCCGCTGATCGGGCCGGTCTTGCCCGGCAGCCCGCCGCCCGGCTTCGGCGAACCCTGGTTGAACACTTGGTTGTTCCAGGTGACCCCGAGACTGCTCAGATCGCCGGACAGCCTGCCGCCGTCACTGAACAAGCGCGGCAACGCGGTTGCGGCGCCGGTCTGCGGATCGGTCGGATTGGTGGCCGTCGCGAAATCGACGCCGTAGAACCGCACCGGCGTGGTGACCCGGCCCGACTGCGCGTTCCCCGCGCCGTCGAACGCGGTCGCCGGCTGCGGCTGATAACTCCCGGACACCAGCCCGCCGTCCGTGCCCGCCGACAAGGGCGTCACCGTCTGATCACTGCAGCGCGAATCGCTGTTCTGCAGATACGGACCGCTCGCATCCCCGGTGGGCAGGATCATCCGGAAGAAACTCCCGGTCACCACTCCGTTCGCGCACACCCCCGGCGTGAGCGCGAACAACCCGTCCAGAGCCGTAGGCGCCGCATGCGCGGCCGGCGCCGCCAGCACCGACACGCCGACCGCGGCGATGGCCGCAGCAAACCGATACGAATTCCGTGACATGACGTGTTCCCTCGAGTGATCAGGTGCTATGGACTCCAGAAGTGGGGGCAGCACACACATGGCAACTCGAGTCCCGGGGAAAGTCGCGGGTTGCGGTCACGCTGATCCGAACCCGAGAAAAACTGCGGCCCCTCGGCCGCTGCTCGGGCCCGGCAATAGCCCCCGGTAAGCTCGCTTTTCGTGCAAACGAACGGGCGCCGCAAGCTAGGCGTGATGGGCGGCACCTTCGACCCCATCCACCACGGACACCTGGTGGCGGCCAGCGAGGTCGCCAACCGATTCGACCTGGACGAGGTCATTTTCGTGCCGACCGGTGAGCCGTGGCAGAAATCCGACCGGCATATCAGTCCCGCCGAGGACCGATATCTGATGACCGTCATCGCGACCGCGTCGAATCCGCGGTTCTCGGTCAGCCGGGCCGACGTCGACCGCGGCAAGGAGACCTACACCGTAGACACCCTCCGTGACCTGGCCGAACTCCATCCCGACGCCGATCTGTACTTCATCACCGGAGCCGATGCGCTGGCCAGCATCCTCACCTGGCACGATTGGTCGGAACTGTTCGAACTGGCGAAGTTCGTCGGAGTGAGCCGTCCGGGGTACGAATTGAATATCGACCACCTGGCCGACCATCTCCGCGACTACCCCGCCGACACTGTCACCATGATCGAGATTCCGGCCCTGGCCATCTCGTCCAGCGACTGCCGGCGACGCGCAGGCGAGGGACGGCCGGTGTGGTACCTCGTCCCCGACGGGGTCGTGCAATACATATCTAAACGGCACCTGTATGTGCCGGGAGGCAACGGGAAGGTAGAAGCAGGGTGAGCGCATCCGCCGAAGCACTGAAGATGGCAACGGTCGCCGCACTGGCGGCCGACGAGAAGCTGGCTTCCGATGTGGTCGTCCTCGACGTCTCCGAGCAGTTGGTGATCACCGACTGCTTCGTCATCGCGTCCGCGCCGAACGAGCGGCAGGTCAACGCCATCGTTGACAATATCGAGGAGAAGCTGCGCGAGGTCGGGCACAAGCCGGTACGTCGCGAGGGCACCCGCGAGGGCCGCTGGGCGCTGCTCGACTACGTCGAGATCGTCATCCACATCCAGCACAACGATGAGCGTGACTTCTACGGTCTGGAACGACTGTGGAAGGACTGTCCGCAGGTGCCGATCGACGGCATCGGTGATCCGCGCACCAATGTGGCCGCGACGGCCGGAGACGACGAGGCCGGGGACGACGAGTGAGTAAGCACGCCGGCGTCCGGCGGTTGATTCTGCTGCGGCACGGTCAAACCGAATGGAACGCCACCGATCGCATGCAGGGCCAGATCGACACCGAACTCAGCGAAGTGGGCAAGCGGCAGGCCAAGGACTGCGCCCGCGAAATGGCGTCCGGTGAGCTCCTGACCATCGTGGCCTCCGACCTCAAGCGCGCACACGACACCGCGCTGGCCGTCGCCGAACACGCCGCACTACCGGTACTCACCGACCCCCGCCTCCGGGAAACCGACCTGGGCGAGTGGGAAGGCATGAACCACACCGAAGTCGACGCGCTCTACCCCGGCGCCCGCAAGGCCTGGCGGCTCGACGCCACCTTCAGCCCGCCCGGCGGCGAGAACAAGCTCCAGGTCGGCGCCCGCGCGCTACCCGTGGTGCAGGAACTCTTCGCCGAGCGGGCCGACTGGCCCGGCCGTACCGTCATGCTGGTCGCGCACGGTGGGCTCATCGCGGCGCTGACCGCGGCACTGCTCGAACTGCCGCCCTCGAACTGGCCGGTCCTGGGCGGACTCGCCAATACCAGCTGGGTGCAGCTCACCAGCCACGGTCCGGGCCCCGACCAGCCCGGCTGGCGCCTCGACGTGTGGAACGCGCTCGCGAAGGTCGCCCCCGATGTCCTCTGACGGTCCCTCCGGAGAACGGCAGGCTTCCGAAGCGGAAGCGGTCCGGCAGCTGCCGGACGCGCTCCTCGGTGGAGCGGGGGCGCCGGAATCCGAAGCGGCGGAGTCCGATTCCGGGCCGGCTGCCGCTGGGGAACGCAAGACGCTGCTGGTGATCGCGGATTCGCTGTCCTACTTCGGGCCCAAAGGCGGACTGTCCGCGGATCATCCGCGGATCTGGCCGAATCTGGTTGCGGCCGAGCTGGACTGGGATGTGGAACTGGTCGCCCGGATCGGGTGGACCTGCCGGGACGCCTACTGGGCGCTGATCGGGGACCCGCGGGTGTGGGCGGCCGTACCGCGCGCGGGCGCAGTGGTTTTCGCGACCGGCGGCATGGATTCGCTGCCTTCGCCGCTGCCTACCGCGCTGCGCGAACTGATCCGGTATGTGCGGCCGCCGATGCTGCGACGCCGGGTGCGGGACGCGTACGGCTGGCTGCAGCCGCGGCTTTCGCCGCTGGGATGGCCGGTGGCCCTGCCGCCGCATGTCAGTGTCGATTATCTGGAGCAGTCGCGGAACTCGCTGGCGCAGTTGCGGCCCGAGCTGCCGGTGGTGGGAGTGCTGCCGTCCGTGCACAAGTGCGAGGCGTACGCGAGCGTGCACAACGGGCGCGAACCCATGGTGGCGGCCGTGCAGAAATGGGCTGCCGAGCATGACGTGCCGCTGGTGGATCTCGGGGAAGCGGTGCGCGACAACGTCTTCAACGGTCCCGCCAATCCCGACGGCATCCACTGGGGCTGGGAAGGGCACACCGCCGTCGCCCGCGCCATGGTGAAGGTGCTGTCCGAGGCGACCGCGCGCGAGGTACCCACTGCATGAAGGCCTGGCCACGCGGAGAGGGCCGCTGACCGATGACCGTGGTGGTTGTCACCGACTCATCGGCGAGCCTGCCCGCCGACCTCACCGGCGAACTCGGTGTCCTCTCCGTACCCCTGCACGTCCTGGTGGACGACCGCGAAATCCGGGAAGGCCTGGACGACTACGCCATCGACTACGGCTCCTCGACCGTCACCACCTCCGCCGCATCGCCCGGTGACCTGCGCGACGTCTACGAGAAGGCGCTCGAACTCAGCAATGGGGACGGGGTGGTGGCCGTGCACATCTCGCGGCAGCTCTCCGGGACCTGGGAGGCGGGGCGGCAGGCCGTCCGCGATATGGATGCGGGCGACCGGGTGCGGTTGGTCGACTCGCTGAGTGCGGGACTGGGCACCGGACTGCCGGTGCTGGCGGCCGCGCGCCGAGCACAACAGGGCGGATCGCTGGACATCGTCTATGACGCCGCCGTGGCCGCCGCCGGGCGCGGGCGCGCGTTCATCGTGGTGAACCGCACCGAGCAACTGCGGCGCGGCGGGCGATTGAGCACGGCCGCTGCGTTTTTCGGTACCGAACTGGTCACCAAGCCGATCCTGCAGATCGTGGACGGGCGGCTGGAACTGCGTGAGAAGGCCCGCACGCGATCCAAGGCGTTCATGAAACTCGTTGCGGCGGCGGTGGATGCGGCCGGTGAGGACGGGGCGGCGGTCGCGGTCCAGCATCTCGGTGCGGCGGAGGCGGCGGAGACCATCGCCGGACAACTGCGTGATCTCATTCCGGGGATCCGTGAGCTGATCGTCGCCGAGTTCGGGCCGACGCTCGGAGTACATCTCGGCATGGGCGCCGTCGGCGCCCTGGTGGTTCCCGGCGGATGCGGCTGACCTGCTGATGTCGTACCGGAATCCGGTTGTCCACAACCGATTCCGGTATCCACAGGCGCGCTGAAACCCCAGGTCGCGCCGAAGTCCGAATCAGGTATCCGCCATACCGTGGCCCCATGCCACGAATCGACGAAAGCACCCAGGTCCGCCGCCGGCTCGATGCCCTCACCGGTCCCGAACCACCCGCTGACTCCGAACGCGCCCACTCGGCGCGCTGGGACGAAGAATCCATCGAAGCGGCATCCCATGACGCCCACGACCCGGCTGAATCGTCCACGCCCCCATGGCTCTCCGAGCCCTGCGGCAGCGTCTCACTCTGGCACGACCGCCTGGTGCCCGAGCGTTTCCGCGGCACCCGCTGGGATCCCGGCCCACGCGGCGCGTTGATCATCGCCGCGATCGGCGTAGTCGCGGTACTGCTGGCCGGCTACGTATCCCTGCGTGAAGAGCCTGTGTCCCAACCGGTCCCGCCCATCGCCGTCGCCGGCGAAACCATCCCCGCCGACCCGCCGCCGGCCGACGGCGCAGCGGACTCGAACCCTGACGCGCTGAAAGGCGCTCCACCGGCGGCCCGGGACGCCGCAGGGACCCACAACCCTCAACCGGTCGACGCGCCCAACGCGCCCCTGCCGAGCCGAAACCCCGTGGGCACCAACCTGCCCGGCACCGCCACGCCCGGTACCACCACAGCGCCCGGCGCCGGTGCTCCCGTCGGTGGCACCGGCTCACCCGGTGGCGCTGCCCAGCCCGGATCCGCGGTTGTGGTGGTCAGTGTGGTCGGCTACGTCGAACACGGCGGCCTCCGCCGCTTCGCTCCGGGCGCTCGCGTAGCCGACGCCCTGCGCGCCGCCGCCCCACGCCCCGATGCCGACCTGTCCGGCTTGAATCTCGCCCAGCAACTCTGCGACGGCGACCAGATCGTGATCGCCCGCACCACCACAACGCGTCCCAATCCCCAGCAACAAGGCAGCACGGTAGTCAACGCGGCCCGCCCCACCGCTGCCGATCCAGCCGTCCCCACGACCTCCGCCCGCCCGGCCACCCCGCCCGCCAAGGTCAACCTCAACACCGCCACCGAAGCCGAACTCGACTCCCTCCCCGGCGTGGGCCCCTCCACCGCCCGCGCCATCCTCGCCTGGCGCACCCGCCACGGCCGCTTCACCTCCATAGACCAACTCTCCGAAATCGAAGGCATAGGCCACTCCCGCCTCGCCCGCCTCCGCCCGGCGGTGACCCTGTGACCGGCGGTGCCGGGCGGCCCGGCCCGGAGGTCGTGAGATGAACTCGGATGAGGACGAACGCGAAACAGCGGACGACGCTGAGGCCGATATTGAGGCCGCCGAAGCCGGAGAGGTTCTGGATGCGCGATTGGTGCCGGCGACGGTGTGTTGCTGGGGCGCAACGCTCGTGGCGCTGTTGTGGGGATGGCGGGCAGGAGTGGGCCTCGCGGTCGGATGTGCCGCAATAGGAATCGGGTTGTCGGTGCTCATGTTTCGGTCGGCGCGATCTGGTGGGGAAGCCAGAGGGAGCGGCGACCGAGATGGACAGCGTCGCGACGAGTGTAAGGAGAATGGCGGTCGGCAGCGGGTGGGGTGGGTTTTGGTGGGGGCGTTGGTGATCGGGGCGGGGTTTGCGGGGGCGGGGGCCTGGCATGAGCATCGGGTGGAGGTGCATCCGCTGCGGGAGGTGCGGAGTGGGCAGCGGCTGGTGGCGGTGGTTGTGGGGACGGATGATCCGAAGGCGGTGGCGGGCAAGCCGTTCGGTGGGCCGAAGGTCATGATGCGGGCGCAGTTGGTGGAGTATCAGCTGGGTGGGAGGACTGTGCGGGCCGGGGGAGCGGTGGTGGTGCTGGCACCGGCTGCCGCGTGGCGGGCGGTACTGCCGGGGCAGCGGGTGGAGTTTCGGGGGAAGGTGGGCCCGCCGTGGCGGACGGATCTGACCGTGGCGGTGCTCCGGGCCGAGGGTGCGCCGATCGCGATCGGCGCGGCGCCGTGGTGGCAGCGGGTGGCGGGGCGGGTGCGGAGAGACTTCGCGGATGCCGCGCAGCGGACATTGCCCGCGGATGCGGCGGGGTTGTTGCCCGGGCTGGTCATCGGTGACACGTCCCATCTGACCGAGCATGTGCAGAAGAACTTCGAGGAATCGGACCTGACCCACCTCACCGCCGTGAGTGGTGCGAACGTCACGATTCTGCTCGGGGTGGTGCTGGTTTCGATGCGGGCCCTCACCGTCGATCCGCGGTTCGGCGCAGCCGCGGCAGCCCTCGCGCTGGTGATGTTCGTGATCCTCGCGCGCCCTTCACCGAGTGTGCTGCGAGCGGCGGTGATGGGCGCGGTGGCACTACTCGGCATGTGCACTGGCCGGCGAAAGCAGGCACTACCCGCGCTGTGCACTGCTGTCATCGGATTGCTGGCCTGGTCACCGAATCTCGCCGTGGACGCGGGTTTCGCGCTGTCGGTGCTCGCCACCGCCGGTCTGATCGTGATCGCCCCCGACTGGTCGGAGTGGCTGATCATGCACGGCTGGTGGCGAATTCCGGCAGAGGCCTTCGCCGTGGCCGCTGCGGCGTTCGTGGTCACCACCCCACTGATGATCGCCATGAGCGGTCACCTGAGCCTGGTCGCCATCCTGGTGAACATGCTCGTAGAGCCGGTGATCGCCCCCATCACCATCCTGGGCGCAGCCGTAGCGATCCTCGCCTGCCTCTGGTCCCCCGCGGCCACCCTCGTGCTGCACTGCACCACACCCCCGATGTGGTGGCTGCTCACCGTCTCCGACCGCGCCGGCGCCTTGGGTGCCTCGATAAGCCTCCCCACCGGAACCCGCTCGGGCCTCATCGCCGCAGTCCTCTGTGCCCTCGTCCTGCTCGCCCTACGTCCCCGACCCCGCCCACCCGGCACCGAGGCATCGGACGCCTGACTGATCGATCAGTCAGGCCAGGCGGTGTGACGCGAGGCCCCGGTCCGCAAGCCGAGTGACACGGGGTGACGGGGTTGTCGGAGGGGACTCGTAGGATCGGGGCGTGAGCCAACGACCCGCGCCCCTGCATCTTGTGCTCGGTGATGAGGAATTGCTTGTCGAGAGGGCGGTGGGGGAGATTGCCGCGCAGGCTCGAGCTGCTACCAATGAGCCGGATTCGATGCCGGTGGATCGGATGCGGGCGGGGGACGCCAGCACGGCTGAGCTGGCTGAACTGTTGAGTCCTTCGTTGTTTGCCGAGGATCGGGTGATCGTGCTCGAATCGGCGGCCGAGGCCGGGAAGGATGCGGTTTCGGTGATTCAGGATGCCGCGGCTTCACCGCCCGAAGGGGTGGTGCTGGTGATCCTGCACTCCGGCGGTGGACGGGCGAAGGCGCTTGCGCCTGCCCTGCAGAAGCTCGGGGCGGTGGTGCACAACTGCGCGAAGCTCGCCAAGGCGGGGGAGCGGGTCGAGTTCGTGCGCAATGAGTTCCGGGCCGCCAATGTGCGGGTGTCGCCGGATGTGGTGCAGGCCCTCATCGAGGCGGTCGGCTCCGATCTGCGGGAATTGGCCGCGGCCAGTTCACAATTGGCGGCCGATACCGGTGGCAAGGTGGATGTGGCCGCGGTGCGGCAGTACTACTCGGGGCGGGCCGAGGTCACCGGGTTCGACGTGGCCGATCTTGCCGTGTCCGGGGATCGGCCCGCCGCCATGGAGGCGCTGCGCTGGGCCACCGATCGTGGTGTGCCCGCCGTCCTGCTTGCTGACGCCTTGGCGGATTCCGTGCACACCATTGCTCGGGTCGGCTCCGCGGGGCGTGGGGATCCGTTCAAGCTCGCCGGTGATCTCGGGATGCCGCCCTGGAAGGTGAAGAAGGCCCAGGGGCAGGTCCGTGGGTGGACTCCGGCCACTATCGGGGAGGCGCTCCAGGTCGTCGCCGCTCTGAACGCTGATGTGAAGGGGCAGGCGGCCGATACCGATTACGCCCTCGAACACGCGCTGGCGCGCATTCTCGATCTCCGCGAATCCGCCTGAGCGACACCGGCACTTGGTGCCCGTCACGGCACGAGAACGAGTTTGCCTGTGGCGGTGCGATTTTCGAGGCGGCGGTGCGCCTCGGCGGCAGCGGCCAGTGGAAGGACCTCCTCGATCAGCGGTGTGAGCAGGCCCGCCGACGCCAGGGCGAAGGCCTCGGTGCGGGCGGCGGCCACGCGGTCCGCCCAACCGGTGAGCCCGCCGCAGCCGACCACTGTCAATCCGCGGATCAGTAGATCCAGGGGCGTGTAATCCGGCGCCCCGTTCAGCAGGCCGTAGAGCAGGATGCGGCCGGTGCCCGGCGTCAACGTGTCCAGGAGCTCGGTGCCGGGGCCGCCGAGGGATTCGAAGACCAGATCCAGCCGCTCCGCACCGAGTGCCGCACGCACCTGCTCCGGCCACGCCGGATCGGTGTGGTCGACCACGACATCCGCGCCCAGCGCCTTCGCGCGATCCCGTTTGGCGGAAGTGCCTGCCGTGGCCACGATCCGGTGGGCGCCGCGATCCCGGACCAACTGGGTCAGGTACGCGCCGATACCACTGCCCGCGACCTCGATCAGCACATTCTCGGCCCCGGTCAGCCCGGCGGTGTGGAACAAGGCCAGCGCGACCGCGCCCTGCACGCCGAGAGTCAGCGCATCCGGTCCCGGGAGATCTTCGGGGATGGGCGTGAGCGTCGCGACCGGAGCGGTGCAGTACTCCGCGTAGGTCCCGCTGCCGAATTGCCCACCGCCGCCGTACATTACGAACACTCGCTGCCCGATCAGGCCGGCATCGACCTCGTCCCCGACGGCGGTCACCACGCCCACCGCCTCGAACCCGAACGTGGCCGGCGGCCCGCTGGGCATGGGGAACACGCCCGCTCGCATGAGCGTCTCGTGAAAGCTCACACCGATCGCCTCGGTGCGGACGAGTACCTGGCCCGCATCGGCCTCCGGAACCGGAATCTCTTGCAGCCGAAGCGCTTCGGGTCCACCGGGCTCGTGCAGAACGATTGCCTTCATGTTCACGTCTCTTCTCCATGAGCAGTTATCTGAACCAGTGGTTCATTTAATGAACGCTACTATATGAACCACTGGTTCAGATGTCTAGAGAGAAGAGCAGATCGTGGCCGAACCGCGCCGGGTGCGCGCCGATGCCGAGCGGAACCGCCACGCCATCCTGGCCGCGACCGAAAAGCTGTTGCGTGGAAGCGATCCCGGACAGGTGACCATCGAACGGGTCGCCGAAGCGGCCGGAGTCGGCAAGGCGACTGTGTTCCACCGGTTCGGCAATCGCATGGGGTTGATGCAGTCCGTCATGGAACAGCGGGCCACCGCACTACAGGAGGCGATGGTCTCCGGACCGCCGCCGCTGGGCCCAGGCGCACCGGCCCCGGAACGGTTCATCGCCTTCCTGGATGCGGTGACCGATCTCGTCACGCAGAACGCTGGCCTGATGACCGCGCACGATCATGCCGCCGCGGTGCGGAAGAACACTTCCGGTGAGCGGCAGGCGAATTCGGTCTATCAGACCTGGCATGCGCACGTCGCCGGGCTCATCGAGGAAGCCCGCCCGGAGCTGGACGGCGCACTGCTGGCGCATATCATTCTCGGCGGCATGCACACCGAACCGGTGGCCCAGCTCATTCGCGACGGCGAATTCGAGCGCCTGCGCACGAGCCTGCGCGATCTGGCGACCGCGCTGCTCGGCACGACGGGCGAACAACCCTGAGCCCCGGCGTGATCGGGCGCTACTGGGTCGAGGGCGACCAGGTGATCTTGCCGCCCTGGAAGTCCTGGGCCTTGCCGCCCTTGTAGTCGTATTCGTCGCCGGTCGGGTAGCCGTAGCGGCCGTTCTCGCCGCCGGCCCGGACCCAGTCGTCGCGGATGGCGCCCCACACGATGTGGGTGCCGGTGCTCTGCGAGGAGTAGATGGCGCCGCCCTCGAAGAGTTGGTTCACCGCGCTGGAACCCTTGCTCTGATCGGCGATGGGGAAGCCCAGCGCGCTGCTCTCCCAGCCGGCCGCGGCGTACTTGTCGCGGATCGCGCCGGACACCACATGTGTGCCCGCGCCGAGCGACCAGTAGATGGAACCGCCCTGGAAGTGCTGGAAGCGGCCGGGTTTCGAGGTCTCGCCCTCATCGGTGACCGCGTACTTCAGCGATCCGGCCTCGGAACCGGTGGTGCGCCACTTGTCGCGGATCGAGCCGCCGATGGCGTGCGCGTCGGTGGTCGCGGTCCAGTAGATGGACACATTGTTGGTGAAGTCCTGCTTGCGTCCGCCGCCGGCCGCATCGACCTCCGGGCCCACCGGGTCGCCGAAGAATCCGGGACCGCCCGCGCGGTCGTACTCCACCTCGATCTGCCCGCCCACATCGAACGGCCCGATCGGCCGGGCGTCGGCCATTCCGGCACCGGTGGCCAGCATGAGCGCGGCCGCGCTCGCCGCGAGCACTCCCCGGCCGACAGACGACAGATTTCTACGACGCGATGCCAAGACAACTCCCAACGCAGGTGACTCTCCGATTACCCCGACGTTCGCAGCCATCCTGCTGCGAACCAGGCGACGAGGCAAGTTGGCGTCGACGGCATCCGGGCCGTGCGCTGCGGTGTGGAGAGGTGAAACAGGTACAACAAAAGCCGCCGCGGTCATCGTGGCCACGGCGGCTGTTCGAAGTAAAAGCCGGTTTGTCTACCGGGGTTGATCAGCCGAGCTTGTTGAAAGCCAGCGACAGCGCCGACTTCTTGTTGGCGGCCTGGTTGGCGTGGATGACGCCCTTCGAGGCGGCCTTGTCCAGGCTCTTGCTCGCGGTCTGCAGCAGCTCGAGCGCCTTGTCCTTCTCGCCCGCCGAGGCGGCCTCACGGAACTTGCGGATCGAGGTGCGCAGCGCGGACTTCACCGACTGATTGCGCTGGCGCGCAGCCTCGTTGGTGCGGATCCGCTTCATCTGGGACTTGATATTGGCCACGCCGGTTCCTCTGGTTCCTTCGTTTGACGGGATGCAGGATGCAAAAGTCTTCGGGAGCGCACTACAACAGGCCTCGTAACCATGAAAACAGGCTGACGAGCCGACATAGGGCCGCACCGACGATCGAGGTTACCAGGCGACACAGTGACGTATGAAATCGGGCCCGTTCGCTACGTGGCTGAAACCAGAAATTTATCACCGTCCGACTGCGTGTTGCCCCTGCGTGACGGACGATTTTTGCATGACTCCCGCTGCCGCCGCGCCGAGTCCTTCAAGGGCATTGAATACGGTCGCACACGCTTCGTCCACGCACCCACCGGCGGGCGTCGCGCGCGAGAAACACGAGAGAACCGGTGTCTTCGCCGGTTACATGCCCGGCCGCTACGCCCAGGCATACGACGAGATGTTCGACACGTCCGGCCGCATCCGGGCGCCCTACCGGGGCATCTTCAATGCCCTGGCCGTGATCGACGCCGAGGAACTGGCCGCCCGCGCCGAAGCGCTGGCGCGGGCCTTCGTGGATCAGGGCATCACCTTCTCGCTGTCCGGACAGGAGCGGCCCTTCCCGCTCGACCTGGTACCGCGAGTCATAGCCGCCACGGAATGGACCAAACTCGAACGCGGCATCAAACAGCGGGTGCGGGCCCTGGAAGCCTTCCTCGCCGACGTGTACGGGGAACAGACCATCCTGCGCGACGGGGTGATCCCGAAACGACTCGTCACCTCCTGCGCGCATTTCCATCGCGAGGCGGCCGGGCTGGTCCCGCCCAACGGCGTCCGCATTCACGTCGCCGGCATCGACCTGATCCGCGACGAACACGGCGATTTCCGTGTGCTGGAAGACAATCTGCGCTCCCCGTCCGGAGTGTCCTATGTAATGGAGAACCGCCGCACCATGGCGCGCGTGTTCCCCGACCTGTTCGCCTCGCACCGGGTGCGGGCCGTCGGCGACTACCCGAGCAACCTGCTGCGCGCCCTGCGAGCCGCCGCCGCACCCAATGAGGCCGACCCGACCGTGGTCGTGCTCACCCCCGGCGTCTACAACTCCGCCTATTTCGAGCACTCACTGCTGGCCCGGCAGATGGGCGTGGAACTGGTCGAGGGCCGGGACCTGTTCTGCCGCGACAATGTCGTCTACATGCGCACCACCGCGGGCGAGCGGCAGGTGGACGTCATCTACCGGCGCATCGACGACACCTTTCTGGATCCCATGCAGTTCCGGCCGGATTCGATGCTCGGCGTCGCCGGAATCCTGAACGCGGCCCGCGCGGGCAGCGTGGTGCTGGCCAATGCGGTCGGCAATGGCGTCGGCGACGACAAACTCGTCTACACCTATGTGCCCGCGTTCATCGAGTACTACCTCGGCGAGAAACCGGTGCTGCCCAATGTGGATTCCTACCGCTGCTGGGAGCCCGAGGAACGCGACGAAGTGCTCGACCGCGTCGGCGAACTCGTGGTGAAACCGGTCGAGGGCTCCGGCGGATACGGGATCGTCATCGGCCCCGACGCCAGTGCCAAAGAGCTGGAAGCGATCCGGCGCAAGGTGAAGGCGAATCCGCGCGGATGGATCGGGCAGCCCGTGGTCCAGCTGTCCACCGTGCCCAGCAAGATCGACAACCGGCTCGCGCCCCGGCATGTGGACCTACGCCCCTTCGCCGTCAATGACGGCGACGACATCTGGGTCCTGCCGGGCGGTTTGACCCGGGTGGCGCTGCCCGCCGACTCGCTGGTCGTCAATTCCAGTCAGGGCGGCGGCAGTAAGGACACCTGGGTATTGGCGCCCAGAACCTCCGGCGCGGAACGCGAATTGGCGGGGGAACAGCTGGTCAGCGAAATGCATATCGCACCCGAACGCGACCAGTCGCGGGAGGTCGCGCCCGCGCACGGCAGCCAGCAGCAACAGCAACAACAACAGGCCTGAGCAGCAGGCCCACAACAGGCCCCGTGGCGGGCCGGCAACAGGTCCGGAAACGGGCCGGTATTTCGAAACAGCAATGGCGCTGGGCAGGTGACTACTTTTAGGCGGGACCGATCATGCTGGCGCGCAATGCCGAATCCCTCTACTGGATCGGGCGCTATGTGGAGCGCGCCGAATATACGGCGCGCATTCTCGACGTCGCGGTGCATCAACTACTCGAGGACGCCACCGTCGACCCCGACAAAACCTCACGAGTACTACTGCGGGTACTCGGAATAGAAACGCCTGCAAAGGAATTGGATGTCTGGTCGGTGACCGAACTGGTCGCCTTCGGCCGCGACGGCGGCTCTATCGTCGACTCCGTCGGCCGGGCCCGCGAAAATGCCCGGGGCGCACGAGAAGTCACCTCCACCGAAATGTGGGAATGCCTGAACGCCACCTACAACGGGCTGGCCGCCGCCGAACGCGCCGCCCGCGCGCTGGGCCCGCACGAATTCTGCCACTACATCACCGACCGGGCCGCCATGTTCGCCGGACTGTCCGACTCCACGCTCAGCCGCGACGACGGCTACCGGTTCCTGCTGCTCGGCAGATCCATCGAACGCGTGGATATGACTGTGCGGCTGTTGCTTTCCCGTGCGGGTGATCGCACCTCCTCGCCCGCCTGGGTGACGGTGCTGCGCTCGGCGGGCGCGCACGATCCTTATCTGCGCACGCACCGCGGCGTGCTCGACGCCAATCAGATCGCCGACTTCATCCTGCTGGACCGGCTCTTCCCGCGATCGGTCTTCCATTCCCTGCGTGTCGCCGAAACCTGTCTGCAGGAACTGGATCAACGGCCCAACAGTCGCTTCGCCGCCCGGCAGGAGGCGCATCGGCTGCTCGGCCGGGCGCGCAGCGAACTCGAATTCCTCCCCTCGACCGAACTGCTCGAGGACCTGCCCAGCAGATTGCTGTGGCTCCAGCAGACCTGCCGGGAAGTCGGGGAAGCGGTGGCGCTGCAGTACTTCCACGCCGAATCCTGGGTGGCCTGGACCGGGCTGCACGGCCGCAACAACTCGATGGTGGAGGAGCCCGCATGAGCTGGCGGATGCGGGTGGTGCACACCACCGGATACGTGTACGACGCACCGGTCACCCGGTCGTTCAACGAGGCGCGGCTCACCCCGCGCGCCGACAGCCGGCAGAACGTCATCCTGAACCGGGTCGAGACCGTGCCCTCCACCCGGTCCTACCGGTACATCGACTACTGGGGCACCAGCGTCACCGCCTTCGACCTGAACGCCCCGCACACCGAACTGGAGGTCACCAGCGCCTCGGTGGTGGAGACCGAACCGTTCGCCGGTCCGGCCGAAGAACTGTCGTGGGAGCAGTTGCGCTCCGCCGACGTCGCCGACCGCTTCGACGAACTGCTCACGCCCACCGCCTACGTGCCCCGCGAACGCCGCCTCGCCCCCATCGCCCGGCAGCTCTCCCGCGGCGTACCACCCGCCAAAGCCGTTGTGCGCGGCGCGGAATGGGTGCACCGGGAAATGAACTACCTGGCCGGCACCACCTCGGTGCACACCTCCGCCGTGGAGGCCTTCGCCGAACGACAGGGCGTCTGCCAGGATTACGCACACCTCACCCTGCTGCTCCTGCGCACCATGGGGATTCCCAGCCGCTACGTCTCCGGCTACCTGCATCCCGACCCGGCCGCCGAGGTCGGCGACACCGTCGCCGGGCAGATGCACGCCTGGGTGGAAGCCTGGACCGGGCAGTGGTGGGGCTACGACCCGACCAACAACATTCCCGTCACCGAGCAACACGTGTCCGTCGGCGTCGGACGTGATTACGCGGATGTACCGCCCCTCAAAGGTATCTTCAGCGGAAGCGGCTCGACCGATCTCGAAGTGACGGTGGAGATCACTCGGCTCGCGTGAGACGTGCTTCGCATGCGTGATTCAGCAGAACTACAGGTGTTTTCCGCTCCCGAGCGGGACGATCCGGAAGGTGGCTGATGTCTCCCACAGCGCAGGAAATCGTCGAGGAACTGGCGGAGAACGAAGGGATCTCCCTGGGCAGGAAGCTGTTCGCGGAGGCGCTCGGCACTTTTGTCCTGGTGCTCGCCGGTGTCGGCACCGCGGTCATCGCCGGTGAACGGGTGGGTGCGCTCGGCATTGCCCTCGCGTTCGGATTCACGCTGATGTTCCTGGTCTACGCCATCGGGCCGATCTCCGGCTGCCATGTGAACCCCGCGGTCACGGTGGGACAACTGCTGCTGGGCCGGATTTCGGCGCTCACGGCGGTCACCTACTGGATCGCGCAACTGCTGGGCGGATTCGCCGCGGGCGCCGTCGTCTACGCCGTCGCCAAGAACCTGCCGGCCTACGACCGGGCCACCAACGGGCTCGCCGCCAATGGCTGGGGTGCGCACAGTCCCTCGGCGACGGTGCTGGGTGATGTCACCACGGACGGCTACGGGCTCGCCGCGGCCATCACCGTGGAGGTGCTGCTGACGGCGCTGCTGGTGTTCGTGGTGCTCGCCTCCACCGATCAGCTCTCCGATGTGCCGCTGGCCGGACTGTCCATCGGTATCACCCTGGCGGTCATCAACCTGATCTCGATCCCGGTGGACTACACCTCCGTGAACCCGGCCCGCAGCCTGGCGGTCGCGCCGTATCAGGACGGCGCGATGCCGCAGGTGTGGGTGTTCATCGTCTTCCCGCTGATCGGCGGCGTGCTCGGCGCGCTGGTGTACGGCGTGCTGTACGGGCGCTCCCGAAACATGCTCAGCTGAAAGGCGTTCAGTACCAGTGGTATTCGGCGCACAGGCGGTGCGCGACCCGATCGAAGAGCTTGCGCTCCAGGATCGCGCCCTCGCGCCGGATACCCATCTCCGGCACATCCAGCACCCGATCCAGCCGCACCCAGCTGGGCCGGTCCGCGTGATCCCATGGGCCGGAACCGATGCCGACCCAGTTCGGGTGGTGCGCGTGCTCCTCATTGGACGAGAGCATCAGGCCGAGCAGGGTCCTACCCTCCCGGCCCACCACCAGCACCGGACGATCCTTGCCATTGCCCGGATCCTCCTCGTAAGGCACCCAGGTCCAGACGATTTCACCCGGATCGGCGCGACCGTCCAGCTGCGGGCAGTACACGATCTGCCGCGCCCGCTCCCGCGACGGCACCGCGGTCGACGCGGTCGGCCGGACCGTCACGCCGGGTCCCGGCTTCGGCGCGGCGACCGCGCGCACTGCCCGATCCCACAGCGCCGACGCCCGCACCCGCCCGAACAACTTGGGCGCCTGCTGCTTCGCGATCTGTGAACTCTGTTCCTTAGCCACGTTCCCCAACTGCTTCCCCAAGGCGTTCCACCTGCCGGCCATGACCGGCAGCCTAACGGCGGATGTCCGGTTTCTCATCCGGGCCGGATACGGGCAGTTCAGCCGGGTTGTACGGGGCGGGGGAGGGCGGTGAGGGCGGCCATGAAGAAGTCGAGGCCGAAGCTGTAGTGCCGCTCGGGCTCGCAGGAGGTCAGGTAGCCGGCGGCCTCCACGACTCGCGGATAGCGTTGCTGGGGAAGGGTTTCCAGGCGCAGGCGCTTCCGGCGGATCATCTCGGTGACGTCCTCGGGGGACTGTTGCGGGGTGGCGGCGCCCGGTTCGCCCAGGACCAGGGCGATCGCGGTGCGGAGGGCATTGCCGCAGATCGAGGCGGCGCGCTCGGTGTCGAAGCCGTACTCGGTGAGGATCTGCAGCGCGGTCTCGGTGGCCTCCAGGAAGCCGAGGCTCGGCTCGTGATCGCGGGGCATCTCCAGGAGCGGGACCAGGGTGCGGTGCGCGCGGAGCACCGTCGCCACCGATTCGACGAGCGCGCGGAACTGGTCCAGCAGCGGCAGGGAGCGGTCGCGGGCGGTGTCGACCCGATCCCAGAGGCGGTCGACGACGCCGCTGAGCAGCTCGTCCTTGTTCTTGAAGTGCCAGTACAGCGCCATCGGGGTGACGCCCAGATCCTGTGCCAGGCGCCGGATGGTGAGCGCCTCGAGGCCCTCGGCGTCGGCGAGTGCGAGCGCGGCGTCGGCCACCGTCTCCCGGCTCAGTCGGTTCTCCATTTTCGCCACTTGACAAATATACAACGTACAGGCTTTCCTGTACCTCGTACATGTACTTCGTATAGGAACGATGTACGAGCACTGCGTATAGGAGTCGCACGGTGCCAACACTGCCTCGCCGCTGGTGGGCCCTCATCGGGGTCTCCCTGGCCACCTTCATGACATTTCTCGACAACAACGTGGTGAACGTCGCGCTGCCGTCCATCCAGCGCCACCTCGGCCTCTCCATCTCCGGCCTCGAATGGGTGGTGAGCAGCTACATCCTGGTATTCGCCGGGCTCATGCTGGCCGGCGGACGACTCGCTGACCTCTTCGGACGCCGCCGCATGTTCCTCGGCGGACTCGGCGTCTTCACCCTCGCGTCACTGCTGGCCGGACTGGCCGACAGCCAGACCATGCTCATCGCGGCCCGCGTCCTGCAGGGCGTCGGCGCGGCCGCGGCCATCCCACCCACGCTGGCCATCATCTCCGGGCTCTTCCCCGACGACGCCGAACGCACCAAGGCCGTCGGAGTCTGGAGTGCCATCGGCGCGCTCGCCCTCGCACTCGGGCCGTTCACCGGCGGCGTGATCAGCCAGCATGTGGACTGGGGTTGGATCTTCCTGATCAACGTGCCCTTCGGGCTCGTCACCATGGCCATCACCGCCCTCACCCTCGACGAAACCCGTGAACGGGAACGCCGCCGCCTCGACCTGCCGGGCCTGGTGACCTCGACCGTCGCACTGTTCGCCGTCACCTACGCGCTCATCGAAGGCCACGATCGCGGCTGGACCTCGGCCGTGATCCTCGGCTGCTTCGCCCTCGCCGCCGCTGCCCTCGCCGCCTTCGTCACCGTCGAGATGCGCACCGCCGACCCGATGGTGGACATGTCCATGTTCCGGAACCGGATCTTCAGCGGCGGCGTCGTCACCATGATGCTGTGGGGCTTCGGCGTCATGGGCATCTACTTCTTCACCGCCATGTATATGCAGAACGTGCTCGGCTTCTCGCCGACCGCGGCCGGCGCGGCCTTCATCCCGATGGCCGTCAGCATGGTGGTGATCTCACCGATCGCACCCCTCGCCGACCGGCGGCTGGGCACCAATATCACCGTCGCGATCGGCGTCGCCGGCATCGTCGGCGCGCTGCTGGGCATCGCCATGATCGGCGAGCACGGGCACATCATCGACCTGATGCCGCCGTTCATCCTGTTCGGCCTCGGCTCCGGCCTGGTCATGACACCGCTGAACGCGGCCATCATGGACCGGATGCCGCCGGCCGTCGCGGGCGCGGCGGGCGCGGTCGTCAATGCCGCCCGGGAGATCTCGGCCCTGCTCGGGATCACCATCGTGGGTGCGATCCTCACCACCCGCTCGGCGTCCGCCGCCCAGCACGGCGCCGCGCCCTTGCACGCCTTCCTCGACGGGTATCGGCTCGCGATCATCGTCGCCGGCATCATCGTGGCCGTCGGGATACCGCTCGCCCTGGTCACCCTGCGCAGCGGCCGCGACGAAGCGGTCACGACCACCGTCCCCGAACCCGTCCCGGCCACGGTCTGACCGCGCGGTCCACCGCCCCCGCCGCAGCGGGTGCGGTGGACCGATGCACGGGCCGGTGCGTCCGTCATGGGACGATGGTCGGCAGTTCATCGACCATTGTGAGGGAGTGGAGTGCCCAGCTTCGCCGATACGACGTTCACCGATCCCCAGCGGATCAGGAACTTCTGCATCATCGCGCATATCGACCACGGGAAATCGACCCTGGCCGACCGCATGCTGCAACTCACCGGGGTGGTCGAGGAGCGGGCGATGCGTGCGCAGTACCTCGACCGGATGGATATCGAGCGCGAGCGCGGCATCACCATCAAGGCCCAGAACGTGCGGCTGCCCTGGCAGGTCGACGGTGAGGACTACGTCCTGCACCTGATCGACACGCCCGGACACGTGGACTTCACCTACGAAGTGTCACGTGCGCTGGAGGCGTGTGAAGGCGCGGTGCTGCTGGTCGACGCCGCACAGGGCATCGAGGCGCAGACGCTCGCCAATCTCTATCTGGCCATGGAACGGGATCTGACCATCATTCCCGTCCTCAACAAGATCGACCTGCCGGCCGCCGACCCCGACCGCTACGCCGCCGAGATCGCGCACATCATCGGCTGCGAACCCGATGACGTGCTGCGGGTTTCCGGTAAGACCGGCGTCGGCGTGCCCGAACTGCTGAACAAGGTCATCGCCGAGATTCCGGCGCCGGTCGGCAAGCCCGACGCACCCGCGCGCGCCCTCATCTTCGACTCGGTCTACGACACCTACCGCGGTGTCGTCACCTACGTGCGTGTGGTGGACGGCAAGCTCACCCCGCGCCAGAAGATCAAGATGATGTCCACCGGCGCCACCCACGAACTGCTGGAGATCGGCATCGTCTCGCCCGAACCCAAACCCACACAGGGGCTGGGCGTCGGCGAGGTGGGCTACCTCATCACCGGTGTGAAGGACGTCCGGCAGTCGAAGGTCGGCGACACCGTCACCACCATGCGTGACGGCGCGACCGACGCGCTCACCGGCTACCGCGAACCGCGGCCCATGGTCTACTCCGGTCTCTACCCGCTCGACGGATCCGACTACCCGGATCTGCGTGACGCACTGGACAAGCTGCAGCTCAACGATGCCGCGCTGACCTACGTGCCCGAGACCTCCGTGGCCCTCGGCTTCGGATTCCGTTGTGGCTTCCTGGGATTGCTGCACATGGAGATCACTCGTGAACGGCTGCAACGAGAATTCGGGCTGGAGCTGATCTCCACCGCGCCCAACGTGATCTACCGGGTGGTCCTGGAGGACGGCGCCGAGCAGGTCGTGACCAACCCCTCGTACTGGCCCGAGGGCAAGGTGCGCGAGATCTACGAGCCGATCACCAAGTGCACCGTCATCGCGCCGAGCGAATTCATCGGCACCATCATGGAGTTGTGCCAGTCGCGGCGCGGTGAGCTGCTGGGGATGGATTACCTGTCCGAGACCCGCGTGGAGATGCGGTACACGCTGCCCATGGCGGAGATCATCTTCGACTTCTTCGACGCGCTGAAGTCGCGGACCCGCGGGTACGCCTCGCTCGACTACGAGGAGACCGGCGAACAGCAGGCCGCGCTGGTCAAGGTGGACATTCTGTTGCAGGGCGAGGCGGTGGACGCGTTCTCGGCCATCATGCACAAGGACGCCGCCCAGGCCTACGGGCACAAGATGACCACCAAGCTGCGCGAGCTCATCCCGCGGCAGCAGTTCGAGGTGCCGATCCAGGCCGCCATCGGCTCGAAGGTCATTGCGCGCGAGAACATTCGGGCGATCCGCAAGGACGTGCTCGCCAAGTGCTACGGCGGTGACATCAGCCGTAAGCGCAAGCTGCTCGAGAAGCAGAAGGAAGGCAAGAAGCGGATGAAGACGATCGGCCGTGTCGAGGTCCCGCAGGAAGCCTTCGTGGCGGCGCTCTCGTCCGACGCCCCATCCGACAAGAAGAAGTAACACCCGCTCTCGGGACTCTCGTGCCCCGCTGCCTATACGGCAGCGGGGCACGGCTGTTGATAGGGGGATGCCTCGCTGCCTCAGGGCGGTGGGGTGTCGCGGTTGATCGGGTGGGCGAGATGGCTCGCTGCTGGGGCGTGTGGCGGTGGGGGAGTGGGGCGGTGGGCGTGATTGGCACTTGACGTTCTCGAGACATTCAGAAAGAGTCTGTCGATCGGCGAGACCGGTCGGACCGCATCAAAACCTGGGTTGGCTGAGCAGGTGAAAAATGGGGCTTCCGTCCGGATATACAGGCTGTCAAGCTATGTCTCTCACCACTGCGCACACCGCCGCCTACCTGGCGGATGTGACAGACCGGATATCCGGAAATAGGGTGTGAAACAAGCGTGTAAACGGCGGCCTACTCCCCGTAGGCCGCCGAACCCTGAGACCGGGAGCCCGTATGCCACGTGATCTGCCCTACGACGACGACCCCGGCCACGGAGAAAACGCCGGCGACGCCGCGTACACCATTGCCACCGGTGTCGCCCGCGTGGCGAGGGCAGGCGCATACGTGACCGGCGGCGCGCTGATCGCCTCCGCCGGGACCCGCACCGGCGTCACGCCGGCCATCGAACACGACAGCCACTGGTCCGAAGCCGACGACCCGCAGCAGCACGCCCCCAGCGCGACGGTGTCCTTCCCGGACCTCACCGCCGATTCGCTGCCGCCCTCCCGCCCCGGACAGTCCTACGCCCCGGTCAGCTCGCCCGACTCGCGGCACGACTTCCAGCACGGCACGGACGCCGGGCTGCTCCCCGCCAACTACGGCGGGCCCGCCCCCGACCCGTCCGACTCCGGCTTCCACGGGATCGGCGTCTCCGATCCCGGCACCGCGACCAATGCCTTCGGCCTGCCGTACGAAACCGGCGGCGGGGTACCGGGTTCCGGCATACCGCTCGACCAGGCCGGTAATGCTTTCGGCCAGCCGTTCGTCAATCAGCCGGCCGCCGCAGATCCGTTCGGTCAGCTGGGCAACCTGTTCGGCGGCCAGACCGGGCAGCCGATCGGCGACGGCCAGAGCTTCCTGCCGGGGATGAACGGCGGCGGCGGGTTCTTCCCGGGCGCCGGAACCGGTTTCCCCGAGGGATCCGGCGGCGGCGCCGTGCCCGGTCAGTCCGGGCACTTCTTCGGTGACGGCGGCGGCGCGCCGGGGCAGTCGGGGCATTTCTTCGGTGGCGGTGACGCCGGTCAGCCGGGGCATTTCTTCGACGGTGTCGGTGAGCAGCAGCCGGGGTTCGGTGGCGAGCAGCAGGGTTTCGGTGCGGTCGTGCACACCGGCTTGAGCGTCGACGTGCATGTCGGCCTGGACGGCGTGTGGGTCCACTCGGAGATGCAGGTCGATGTGGCGGTCGGCAATATCGGCAATCAGTACAACCAGTTGGGCAACCAGCTGCACGACGGTCTCTCGCATGCGCCGGGTTACCACGGCCAGTCGCTCAACGGTGGCGACCAGGGTGTGAACACCACTGCGGCACATAGTGATTCGCCCGGTATGCAGAATATCGCGGCGGGTGGCCCGAATGCCGTTCCGGGACAGGCGCCGGACGCCGCATTCGGTGGCGGGAATGCACCGGGTTCCACTGCGGGAAGCCAGTTCTCGCCCTTCGGCGGTCAAGGCGCGCCCGCCGGTGCGCCCGGATCCGGTGCGCCCGGCTCGCCGTTCGGTGGCTCCGGCGCTCCCGGTTCGAATGCACACGGTGTCCCCGGTTCGTCCGTGGGCGCTCCCGGTTTCGGCACTCCTGGCGCGTCTGCGGGTGTCCCCGGTTTCGGTGCTCCCGGCGCGCCCGCCGGTGCCCCTGGTTTCGGTGCTCCCGGCGCTTCCGCTGGTGCTCCCGGGTTCGGCGCCCCTGGTGCGGCTGCCGGTGCTCCTGGTTTCGGTCCCGGCGCATCCGCCGGTGCGCCCGGATTCGGCTCGCCCGGTTCGGGTTTCGGTGCCCCGGGTGGGTCCGGTTTCGGTGGTCCGGCGGCTTCGATCGGGGGACCGGGTGCGGTTGCTCCCGCTTTCGGGTCCGGGCCCGCGGCTCCGGTTGCGCCCGTGGCGGTTTCGCCGGTGGCGCCCGTGTCTTCGGTGGTCGCGCCGGTGGTGCCGGTGGCGGTCGCGCCCGTGGTGACGGCGCCGGTCGCCTTTGCGCAGCCGGTGGCGGCGACGCCGTTGCAGACCACGATTCAGCCCGATGCGGCGAATCATCCGATCGGAAACCTGCTCGGCACGACCGGTGGCCCGTCGCCGCTGACCGCGCCCGCGGCCGCCGTGCCGGTGCTGTTCGATCAGCGGCAGCCGGTGCTCACCGCGTCCGGGCTGCGCGATCAGCCGGAGTCGCATGATCCGGCCACCGTGGTCGCCAAGCCGGTGCCCGTCACCCAGTCGCCGTCCGCGGGGACTTCGCCGCAGGTCAGTGTGCCGTCGCCCAAGCCCGATGCGGGTCTCACCACGGTGCCGCCGGTGCCCGCCACCACCAAGCTGCCGACCGTGCCCGATGCCGGGACCACCAAGCCCGACACCGGAACCACCAAGCCGGACACCGGGAATGCGGTGACCACCGCGCCGGAGCCGACCAAGCAGCCGGACCCGACGACCGTCCCGACCAATGACAAGCCGGACCCGGGCACCACGCCGCAGCACCAGCCGACCGATCAGCATCAGCCGACCGACGACGGTGGCAATGGCGGCACCACGCACGGTGGCGGGCCGACGCACGGCGTGCCGAGCGACCCGGATTCGGGTACGGCGCATCAGCCGACCGTGACCCCGGATCACAACACGTTGCCGGACAACACCGTGCCGCCGACCGTCCCGGACGTGCCGAATCACGGTGGCCAGCCGGATCACGGCGGACTGCCCGATCACGGTTCGCAGCCGCAGATTTCGGTGGCGCCGGTGCCGGCGCCGCAGACCGTGCCGTCGATGCCGTCCGTGCCGACGACGCAGCCCAGCATCCCGGATGTGCACGTGCCGGAGGTGCAGCCGATGAAACCGATGGACTACCAGGTGAATCCGGGGTCGCAGCCGGGCGTGCACGATGTGGCACTGGCCTCCTACACCGCGCCGACCTATCACGATCCCGCGCTGACCTTGCACGACACCGCGCTGGTGAGTGACGATTCGTCGCTGTCCATGCACGATCTGTCGTCCGGTCTCATGCACGATGCGGGCCTCTCGTCCGGGCTGCTGCCCGATGCGGCGCCGGCCGACAGTCACCACTACGGGGCGCACGGCCCGTTCGATCACACAATGCTGCTGTGAGCGGCGCCGAACGACTTGCTGTAGTGAAGAATCCCGATGCGATGGGACCGTTGCTCGAGCTGCTCGACGAGCTGCTCGGGCTGACCCATGCCGCGGGCCGGACCGATCTGGCGAACCGGCTGGGCATCGCCCGCGCCCGGGTCGCCGATCCGCGGGTGCGCCTGGTCGTGGTGGGTGAATCCCACAGCGGCATGAGCACTTTGGTGAACAGCCTGGTCGGTGCGCCGGTGAGCGCGACCGACGGGCAGCCCGGCGTGCCGGTGATCGCCGAGTACGGCGCCCAGGCGACCGCCACGCTGGTGAAGGTGGGTGCCGCGGGTACGGCCGAGCGCCTGCCGGTGGATCCGGCGACCGCGGTCGCCGAACTGCGGACCGAGGGCGTCATCCGCGCCGAGTTCACCGCGCCCAGCCCGCTGTTGGCGGAGGGCTTCGTGGTGCTGGACGCGCCGGGTTCGCCCGGCGAGACGCCGTCCACCTGGTCGCTGCTGGCGGCCGCGGATGCGGTGCTGTACGTCGCGGATGCGGGTGCGCCGTTCACGCCCGCGCAGATCGAGCAGTTGCAGCGTATTCAGCAGGTGTGCCCGACGGTCGTGTGCGTGCTCAACAAGATCGATCAGTATCCGCAGTGGCCGCAGGTGCAGCAGCAGGACCGGCAGCTGCTCGACGATGCCGGGCTGGCCTTCGCGGTCGCTCCAGCCTCGGCGCAGTTGCACGAGCATGCCGCCGCGCTCGGTGATCAGCAGCTGGATCTGGAATCCGGTGTGCCGCAATTGCTGGACCATCTGCGCGCCTACGTGCTGGGCCGCGCGGACGTGGTCGCCAGCGAGGCGGCGGTGCGCGATATCCGGCTCATTACCGATCATCTGGCGCTCGCGCTGCGCAGTGAGGGTGAGACGCTGCGGGATCCGCGCCGCTTCACCGTCATCACCGAGCAGTTGCGCCGTACTCGCGAAGAAGCCGAGCAGCTGCGCCTGCGCACGGCCAACTGGTCGCTCACCCTCGCCGACGGCGCGGCCGAGCTGATGGCCGATACCGAACATGATCTGCGGCACCGGCTGCGCAGTCTGATCCGTGATTCCGAATCGCAGATCATGCAGCGTGATCCGGTGCGCAAGTGGGCGGATTTCAGTGCCGAACTGGATGCCAAGATCTGCGAGGCGGTGGAGGAGAACTTCGTCATCGCCCACTACCGGTCGGTGGAGCTGGCCGAGCAGGTGGCGGCCAAGTTCCCCGAGAGCGGCATTCCGACCCCGGATCTGAAGCTGGACAATCCGGGTGATGTGGGTGCGGTGCTGGAGCCCGTCGCCACCATGGAACCCTTGGAGAGCGCGAAACACGGGATCATCCAACAGATCCTGAACACCTTGCGCGGCTCCTACGCGGGCCTGCTGATGGTCGGCCTGGCCACCAGCTTGCTGGGCATGTCGCTGGTGAACTGGTACTCGGCCGGTGCGGGCGTGCTGCTGGGCGTGAACGCGCTGTGGGACGACCGCAAGGGCCGCCGGCAGCGGCGTCAGTCCGAGGCCAAGGTGGCGGTGGCACGGCTCATGGACGATGTGATCTTCCAGGTGAGCAAGGAGTCCCGCTACCGGCTGCGCGCCGTACAGCGCAGTCTGCGTGACCATTTCACCGAGATCGCCAACTCGACCCTGCGCTCGGTGGACGCCTCCATGCGGGCCGCCGAGGAGGCCGCGGCCGTGCATTCGGGGGTCCGCCGGGAGCAGCGGCTCACCGAGATCGAGACCTCACTGGTGCGGCTGCGCGAACTGCGTGAGCGCGCCGACGTGCTGGGCGAAAGCTCTTCGTACTAGACGAGAAACGCCGCCACCCACGTCATGCGGGTGGCGGCGTTTTGCTTTGCGGCTCCGGAGAGTTCAGCGCCCGAGGTGTGCGGGGTGGAAGTTCCCGGCCCGGTGGTTCTCCTCGGCGCGGATCACGTGCATGACGGCATTGATGAGCGCCAGGTGCGTGAACGCCTGCGGGAAGTTGCCGAGGTGTCGTCCGGTGCGGGAGTCGATCTCCTCGGCGTACAGCTTGAGCGGGCTGGCGTAGCCGAGCAGTCGTTCGCACAGCTGGCGGCCGCGCTGCAGCTCGCCGATCTCCACGAGCGCGGAGACCAGCCAGAACGAGCAGATGGTGAAGGACCCTTCGGCGCCGGACAAGCCGTCGTCGGTGGTGTCGGTGCGGTAGCGCAGGACGAGGCCGTTCTCGGTGAGATCGTCCGCGATGGCCAGCACGGTGGCGCGCACCCGGTGGTCGGTGGGCGGCAGGAACCGGAGCAGCACCACGAGCAGCAGGGAGGCGTCCAGGGTGTCGCCGCCGTAGGTCTGGGTGAAGACGCCTTCGGTGTTGACGCCGTTGTCGAGGATGTCGGCATGGATCTCGTCGGCGATCTCGCGCCACTTCTTGGCGTAGTCGAATTCGCCGTGCAGTTCGGCCAGTTTCGCGCCGCGGTCCAGCGCCACCCAGCACATCACCTTGGAGGAGGTGAAGTGCTGTGGTTCGCCGCGCACCTCCCAGATGCCGCGATCGGGGTTGCGCCAGTTCTCGATTGCCGCCTGCACCTGTCGTTCGAGCACGGGCCACAAGGTTTCCGGGACCTGCTGGCGCGACTTCACGTGCAGGTAAACGGAATCCAGGATGGTGCCCCAGATATCGTGCTGGTCCTGGTTGTAGGCGCCGTTGCCGATGCGTACCGGTTGCGCGCCGTCGTAACCGGACAGGTGCGGCAGTTCGGATTCGGTGATCTCGCGTTCGCCGCCGATGCCGTAGAGCACCTGCAGCGGTACGGCGCCGCCGTTGCCGTCGCTGGCGACATCGTGCAGGAAGGCGAAGAAGTCGTCGGCCTCCCGGTCCAGGCCGAGCGTGTACAGGCCCCACAGGGCGAAGCTGGAGTCCCGCACCCAGGTGTAGCGGTAGTCCCAATTGCGTTCGCCGCCAGGGGTTTCCGGGAGCGAGGTGGTGGAGGCGGCGAGCAGCGCGCCGGTGGGCGCGTAGGTGAGACCCTTCAGGGTGAGCGCGCTGCGCTGCAGGTATCCGCGCCACGGGTGATCGGGGAAGCGGCCGGTGGTGATCCACTGCCGCCAGCATTCGGTGGTGGCCCACATCTTCTCGGCGGCTTCCTCGAAGGTGCGCGGGAGCGGCAGGTCCGACCAGGCGAGGGCGACGAATACCTGGTCGCCTTCCTTCATGCGGGTGCGGGCGCGCGCCTCGCGGCCCTCCAGGCCGAGTCGCATGTCGGTGGCGAGGGTCAGGGTGGGGCAGCCTTCGATTTCGGTTGTGGCCGTGGCCTGTTCGTAGACGTCGCCGCTGTAGACCCAGTTGGCGGCGCCGCGGTGGTAGTCGAAGGCGGGCTCGCAGCTCATTTCGAGTTCGACCACGCCGTTCACGCATTTCACGGTGCGCAGCAGGATGTGCTCGGCGTCCCAGTCCATGGGGGTGCGGCGGTGGCTGCGGCTGCGGGAACGGTTGTTGTGCCACGGCCCCATGACGAGGGCGTCGCGCACGATGATCCAGCCGGTCTCGGTTTGCCAGGTGGTTTCCACAATGAGCCCGCCGGGCAGGTAGCGGCGGGCGGCGGGCACCTTGCGGCCGTAGGGGCCGAGGCGGAAGTGGCCGGCGCTGCGGTCGAGCATGGCGCCGAAGACGCTGGGGGAGTCGGGGCGGGGGACGCACATCCATTCGACGGAGCCGTCCCGTGCGATCAGGCAGGTGGTCTCGCAGTCGGAGAGGAAGGCGTAGTCGTCGATGGGGGGATACACCGATTTGTGGGTGCCCCCGGTGGCGGAGGGGAGATAGTCGGCGGAGAGCTCGGCGTCGGGGCGGTCCACCGGACCGTCGTACAGGCCGGTCGGATCGTCTGCGAAATCCTCGGCCTCGCTGCCCAGTGGGCGGGCGAAGGATTCCGGTTCGTCGTAGGACTCCATGCACTACATAATCAGCCCGGTCGGCATCCACCGCCACCCTCGAGCCTGGCCGGTCCCGCATTCGCCCCGATCGGTGGCCCGAATCGTCCGCTGTCGTGTTATCGGCCTAGGCTGGGGTCCGTGCATGCGATTGCAGGATGGTGGGACGGCGTCGAACTGTGGGTGGCCGGCCTGCCCTTCGTTCCCCAGTTCGCGGTGGTGCTGTCGGCCATGGTGCCGGTCTGCCTGATCATCGCCTTCGCGCTCGACCGGACGCTGCGGTTCACGCTGCGCGCGCTCGGCCGCGACCGGGTGGCCGCCCAGGAAGCCCCGGCCTCCGCGCCGCAGCCGCGTCGCATGCGGAAGGAAGCCGCCTGATGCCGCGTTCGCGTGTCCAGCTTGCCCTGATAGCACTTCTTGTTCTCGTAGTCGTCGCCTGGTTGTTCACTCGCTGAGCGGGTTTCGGTACCGCTACGGCGAACTCTCGGCGTACTGTGCTGCACCATGTCAACCGATGAAGGTCTGGAACTGGAGACGTTGTTGTCCGATGAGGACTTCGAAGACGAACCCCGTCTGATTTCCACCCACTACTGCGGCCCCGACGAGGCCGTCGACATGGTGAAGGCGGCCCAGCTGCTGGGCCTGGGCGTGCGGCTCTCGAACCGCATCCGCCCCGACGAGGAAGATCCCGAAACGGCCACCGAGGAGTGGGTGCTCGACATCCTCGAGACCCCGCCCGTGGTCGAGGCCGACGAATAGGTCTGCGTCAGTTCTGATCTCGGCCGGTGATCCGGCGGCCGAGCTTCGAAATGGTTTCCCCTACCTCTTGTCCCACCGTGCTGACCGCGTCCGCCACATCGCGGCCGAGGTTGCGCACGGTGCGGATGAGCGGGTCGTCCGATTGATCGAAATTCTGCCGGTAGATGCGGGCCGCGTCCTTGATCTCGTCGCCGAGGCGGACGTTCTTGTCCTGCTCCCGCAGCGGGTATTGGCCGTCCAGGATGCGGTCGTAGTCGCCGCTCGTGATCCAGCGCCGCAGTTCGGCGGCCCGCAGTACCGAGAACGGGTGGGTCTGGAGTTCCAGATTCAGCAGTTTGAGCACGCCGTCGCGCAGGTCGCCCGCGCTGTCGTAATCGTCGGCCTGGGCCAGGAACGCGGCGTGGCTCATCTCGTCGACGCGGGAGCCGCCCGCGAGCTTCATATGAACTCGCACCGAGGCTTCCACGTCCTGCCCGGCCAGCAGTCCGGCCCGGTCGCCCGAGAGTTCGGATTTGCGGCTCCACTCCATGAGCGCGGCGACGATGGCGCGTAAAGCCCAGCCGCCCACCGGCATCCAGCCGATATTCGAGGCCAGCCGCATCAGGTGCATGAGCATGGTCCGGTACACCGCATGCCCCGACAGCGCGTGCCCGAGTTCGTGGCCGACGACGAAACGCAGTTCCTCGGGGTCCAGCAGATCCAGCAGGCCGGTGGTGAGCACGATGAACGGCCGGTCCATCCCGATGGTGAAGGCATTGACCACCGGGCTCTGCAGCACGAACATCTCCGGGACGGTCGGCGCGTCCAGGATGCGCACGGCGTCTTCGCGCAGTTGATGGATGTTGCGGAACTGGCGTTCGTCCACGCGGACGGCGGTGGCGAGGTACATGAGCCGGTGCTGTCGTTCGGCGAGCAGGCCGGAGAGGGTGCGCAGCAGGGTGTCGAATCCGCTGAGTGTGCGCAAGCCCACAAGGGCGGTGCGGTCGGCCGGGTGTTCCCAGGCGCGGGTGCTGATGCCGGGGAATTCCCGGCGGATGCGGGCCGGTGGCCGGTGGGAGGTGTCGGGCGTGGTCAATTCTTTCCCCCGTCTGCTTTGTCCGATTCTGCCGCGGTGCGCACCGCTCGCTCCAGTCTGCCCGCTTTCTCACAGTGTGGACACGAAGATTCGCTGGTTGACATGGCACTCTGTTAAGGTCTGCTCGTGTCGTCGAGTGCTCTCCCCCAGGTCCGCCATGAATTGGCGTTGATCGCAGTGGGCTGCCTCGCGGTCGCGGATATCCACTGTCGATGATGGCCGACCGGGCACTGCTGCACGTCTGAGTAGACTGGCGCGCGCACCTTTTCGCAGTTCGTGTTCGTCCCCCCGGCGGCCTTCGGGCCCAGCGCCACCGTCACAGCAAGACTGTGACGGGTCTACGGCAGTACGCATGATTTCCCGCCGGCACGACGTCCACTCCCCGGCGGGTAACCCGGAAAGGTCCACGCCGATGTCCCGCAATCTCCGCCTCTCCCGCCGATCTACCTTCGCCGTCGCCGTGACCGCGGTCGTCGCCACCGTGCTGACCGCCTGCAGCGGCGGCTCGAGCGACACCAAGGACGCGGCGCCCGCCGCGGGCGGCAACGCCGGCACCCTGAACCTGTACGCGTACTCGGTGGCGAAATCGGCCTACGACAGCGTGATTCCGGCCTTCAACAAGACCGATGCCGGTAAGGGCGTGCAGTTCCAAGCCTCCTACGGTGCGTCCGGTGACCAGTCCCGCAAGGTCAAGGACGGCGCCGAAGCCGATGTGGTGAGCTTCTCGGTGGAGCCCGACATCACCCGCCTGGTGGATTCCGGCCAGATCGATCCGAGCTGGAATGCGGACGCCGACAAGGGAGTTCCGTTCGGTTCCGTGGTCGTCATCGCGGTCCGCAAGGGCAACCCGAAGGGCATCAAGGACTGGGACGACCTGCTGAAGCCGGGCATCTCCGTGGTCACCCCCAACCCGTTCAGCTCGGGTTCGGCCAAGTGGAACCTGCTCGCTCCCTACGCGGTCAAGAGCGACGGCGGCAAGAACCCGCAGGCCGGTCTGGACTACCTGAGCCAGCTGCTCACCCATGTGCACGTGCAGCCGGCCTCCGGCCGTGACGCCACCCAGACGTTCCTGCAGGGCACCGGCGACGTGCTCATCAGCTACGAGAACGAGGCCATCACCTCCGAGCGCAACGGCGACCCGATCGAGCACTTCGTGCCGGACAGCACCTTCCGCATCGACAATCCGGTCGCGGTGCTGAAGAACGCGAAGAACGCCAAGCAGGCCGTGGCCTTCAAGGACTTCCTGTACACGAAGGACGGCCAGACCGCGTTCGCGACCGCCGGCTTCCGCCCGGTCGACCCGGGTGTGGCCGCGCAGTACGCCAAGGACTTCCCGGCGCCGCAGAAGCTGTACACCATCGACGACCTCGGTGGCTGGAAGAAGGTCGACAAGGATCTGTTCACGCCGAACACCGGTTCGGTGGCGCAGATCTACGACAAGGCCACCAAGTAGCCTGGTGAGCTGGAACACACGTGATACTCGAACCTGTGAGTAACAGCGTTTCGGACGCCGGGACCGAGCACGGTCCCGGCGTTTCGCCGGACAACGGGTCCCGGCCACGCCGATCCCGGCGGTCCTGGCTGCGGGTGACCGGCTCGGTCGGCCCGCTCGGCATCGCCACCTCGGTGCTGTGGCTCAGCATCATCGTGCTGCTGCCGCTGGCGGCGCTCACCTATCACTCCTTCGGCAATGGCTGGTCCGGATTCTGGGATGCGGTCAGCGCGCCCGGCGCGCTGGACGCGCTGAAGGTGACGGTCTTCGTGTCGGTGATCGTGGCCGTGGTGAACGTGGTGATGGGCACGCTCATCGCCTGGGTGCTGGTGCGGGACGACTTCCCCGGCAAGGGGTTCGTCAACGCGCTCATCGATCTGCCCTTCGCGCTGCCCACCATCGTGGCCAGCATCGTGCTGCTGGCGCTGTACGGCCCGGATTCGCCGGTGGGCGTGCATCTCTACGCGACCCAGCCGGCGCTGGTGGTGGCGCTGGCGTTCGTGACGCTGCCGTTCGTGGTGCGGTCGGTGCAGCCGGTGCTGATGGAGGTGGACCGGGATGTGGAGCAGGCCGCGGCCTCGCTGGGCGCGGACAACTGGACCATCTTCCGGAGCATCATCCTGCCGACGCTGGCGCCGTCCATCATCAGTGGCGGCGGGCTGGCCTTCGCGCGCGCCATCGGGGAATACGGTTCGGTGGTGCTGATCGGCGGCGGTATTCCGAAGCGTACGCAGATGGCCTCGCAGTACATCCAGCAGCAGATCGAGGTGGACCGGCCGGTGAACGCGGCGGCGGTTTCGGTTGCGCTGCTGGTGATCTCGTTCGCGGTGCTGCTGGTGCTGCGGTTGTTCGCGGACCGCACGGCGCGGAAGGAGCAGGAGTCGCGATGAAACTCGGTGCCCGGACCCGTATTTCGCTGCGCACGATCGTGCTGGCGTATCTGTTCGTGCTGTTGCTGCTGCCGCTGGGCATCATTCTCTGGCGTACCTTCGGCGACGGTATCGGCGCGTTCTACGACTCGATCAGTACGCCGGCGGCCATTTCGGCGTTCAATCTGTCGGTGCTGATCATCGCGATCACGGTGCCGGTGAATGTGGTGTTCGGCATTCTCACCGCGCTCGCCCTGGTGCGCGGCCGGTTCCCGGGCCGCAATCTGCTGCAGGGGCTGGTCGATCTGCCGTTCGCGGTTTCGCCTGTGGTGGTGGGTGTTTCGCTGATTCTGCTGTGGGGTGTGAACGGCTGGTTCGGCGGGCTGGAGCATCACGGGTTGAAGATCATCTTCAATCTGCCCGGCATGGTCATCGCCACCATTTTCGTGACGCTGCCGTTCGTGGTGCGCGAGGTGGAGCCGGTCCTGCACGAGATCGGCGACGATCAGGAGCAGGCCGCGGCCACCCTGGGCGCGTCCCGCTGGCAGACGTTCTGGCGCATCACCCTGCCGGCCATCCGCTGGGGCCTGACCTACGGCGTGGTGCTGACGGTGGCGCGGGCGCTCGGCGAATTCGGCGCCGTGATCATGGTTTCCACCGGACTGCCCGGTAAATCGCAGACGCTGACGTTGCTGGTCCAGGGCCGGTACGTCAACGACAACAACACCTTCGGCGCGTATTGCGCGGCGACCCTGCTCATGGGTATCGCCCTCGTTGTTCTTCTCTTGATGACCCTTCTCGAACGCAAGCGGGGCGCTGCCAAATGATCACCGTGACCAATGCGAACAAGAATTACGGAACGTTCGCCGCTCTGAACGATGTCAGCCTGGACATTCCGTCCGGGGAGCTGACCGCGCTGCTGGGTCCCTCGGGTTCGGGCAAGTCCACCCTGCTGCGTTCCATCGCCGGACTGGAAACCCTGGACGGCGGCATCGTCACCATCGCGGGCCGCGACGTCACCAATGTGCCGCCGCAGAAACGCGATATCGGTTTCGTCTTCCAGCATTACGCCGCGTTCAAGCACATGACCGTGCGTGACAATGTGGCGTTCGGCCTGAAGATCCGCAAGCGGCCCAAGCCGGAGATCAAGAAGAAGGTCGACGACCTGCTCGAGATCGTGGGTCTGGACGGTTTCCAGCACCGGTATCCCGCACAGCTTTCCGGCGGCCAGCGCCAGCGCATGGCCCTGGCCCGCGCGCTGGCGGTGGACCCGCAGGTGCTGCTGCTGGACGAGCCGTTCGGCGCGCTCGACGCGAAAGTCCGTGCGGACCTGCGCACCTGGCTGCGCCGCCTGCACGAGGAAGTGCACGTCACCACCGTCCTGGTCACCCACGACCAGGAAGAGGCCCTCGACGTGGCCGACCGTATCGCGGTCATGAACAAGGGCCGCATCGAACAGGTCGGTTCGCCCGAGGACGTCTACGATCGTCCCGCGAACGACTTCGTCATGTCGTTCCTGGGTGCGGTCGCCAAGCTCAACGGGCATCTGGTGCGGCCGCACGATATCCGCGTCGGCCGGGATCCGAGCATGGCCCTGGCCGCGCACGAGGGCACCGCGCAGTCCGCGGGCGTCACCCGCGCCACGGTGGAACGAGTCGTGCACCTGGGCTTCGAGGTGCGCGTCGAACTCCGCAATGCCGCCACCGGTGACCTGTTCACCGCACAGGTGACCCGCGGCGACGCCGAGGCCCTGCACCTGGCGGAAGGGGAGACCGTGTACGCGCGAGCGACCCGCATCCCGGAACTGCCGGTGTCGCAGGCCGTCGTCAGCGCGCCCGAGGTGCCGGAACTGTCGGATGCCGGGAAGCCTGCCTGATATCGGAAAACATCGCGCCCGCTGCGGAATTGCTCGCAGCGGGCGCGTTTTCTGTCGGTAGGCAGAACCGGCTCAGGAGGTCGTTCGCGTCTTGGAGGGGACCGCGAAGGATTGACGGTCGCCTGCCCAGCCGTGGTCGGGGACCAGTTTCGCGAGGTCCTCGAGCTCGGCGGGGGTGAGCTCTACCGCTGCCGCCGCGGCGTTCTCGGTGATGCGGGCGGCGCGGCGGCTGCCGGGGATGGGGACCACATCGTTGCCCTGGGCCAGGAGCCAGGCCAGGGCGAGCCGGCCCGCCGAGATGTTCAGGCGGGCGGCCAGGTCGCGGAGGGCCGCCACCTGGTCCAGGTTGCTGGTCAGGTTGTCGCCCTGGAAGCGGGGGTCGTTGCGGCGGAAGTCGCTGGTGGCGACGGTTTCGGAATCGAGTGTGGCGGTGAGGAGTCCGCGGCCCAGGGGGCTGTAGGGGACCAGGCCGATGCCCAGTTCACGGGCGGCGGGGATGATGTCGCGTTCCGGTTCGCGCCACAGCATGGACCATTCGAACTGGACGGCGGCGATCGGGTGCACGGCGGCCGCTTCGGCCAGCTGTTCCGGGGTGGCTTCGGAGATGCCGAGGTGGCGGACCTTGCCGGCCCGCACCAATTCGGCCATGGCGCCGACGGTTTCGGCTACCGGGACCTCCGGATCGATGCGGTGCAGGTAGTAGAGGTCGATGACATCGCGGTCGAGGCGGGCCAGGGAGGCGTCGCAGAAGCCGGGGATATGCTCGGGCTTGGCGTCCAGGCCCACACCGGCTTCGGTGCGGACGATGCCGAATTTGGTTGCTACGCGGATGTTCTCGCCCGCATCGTGCAGGGCGCGGGCGAGGAGGCGTTCATTGTGGCCCTGGCCGTAGCTCATGGCGGTGTCGAAAAGGGTGATGCCGGCGTCGATCGCGGTGTGGATCGCGGCCACCGACTCGTCGTCGTCGGTGGCGCCGTAGCCCTGGGAGAAGCCCATACATCCCAGGCCGATCGCGGACACTGTCAGATCCGCGCCGAGCTTGTGCTGCTGCATGACGTCCATCCTTTCGCGGCGGGCACTGCCGGGCCAATAGAAATCTCTATGGGATCCATCAGCAGTTCAATGGATTCAACGCAGCGTGCGGAGCCAGCGGCGGGTGTCGGCGGGGTCGATGACATCGTCCAGTTCGAGGGCGGTGGCGGCGGTGAGCGCCTTACCTGCGGAGTAGGCGGCGGCCACCAGGTTGTCGAAGGCCTGCTGACGCTGGATCGGGTCCTCGAGGGCGGCCAGTTCCTTGGCGAAGCCGAGGCGGACCGCTCCTTCCAGGCCCATGCCGCCGATTTCGCCGGTGGGCCAGGCGATGACGAAGCGCGGGGCACGGAAGGAGCCCGCGGCCATGGCCTGCGCGCCGAGGCCGTAACCCTTGCGGAGGATGACCGTGCCGAAGGGGACATCCAAGGCGGCGGCATCGATGAACAGGCGGCTGAACTTGGTGACCGTGGCGTCCTTCTCGGCCTCGGGGCCGACCATGAAACCCGGTGTGTCGCACAGGGAGACGATCGGGAGGCCATGGGCTCCGCACAGGCGCAGGAACGCGCTCAGCTTGTCGGCGGCAGGGGCATCGATCGCGCCACCCAGGTGGTGGCAGTCATTGGCGATCAGGCCGAAGGGACGGCCCTCCACCCGGACCAGGGCGGTGACGATGCCGGTACCCCAGTCGCGGCGCAACTCCAGGAACGAATCCACATCGACGACGGCCGTTATCGCCGCGCGGATATCGTAGGCGTGCAAGCGATTCTCCGGCACGGCGTGCCGGGCCAGCCGGGGATCGGGAGCCTCCCAATCATCCACTGTGCCTTGGAAATACGCGAGGTAGCGCCGGGCGATGGCGACGGCTTCGGCCTCGTCGGCCGCGACCACGTGCACTACGCCATTGCGGCGTTGCACCTCGATCGGCCCGATGTCCTCCGGCGTGTACACGCCGAGACCGCCGCCCTCGATCATGGCCGGGCCGCCCATGCCGATATTCGCGTCCGGCGTGGCGATCACGACATCGCACATGCCCAGCAGCGCCGCATTGCCCGCGAAGCAACGCCCGGACACGATGCCGATCAACGGCACCCGCCCCGACAGCGCCGCCATGGCGCGGAAGGTGGTGACGTCCAGCCCGGAGATGCCGCCGTGGTCGGTATCGCCGGGCCGCCCGCCGCCGCCCTCGGTGAAGAAGACCACCGGAAGTTGTTGTTCCCGGGCAAGTTCCAGCATCCGATCGGTCTTGGCGTGATTGCGCACGCCCTGCGTCCCGGCCAGCACCGTATAGTCGTACGACATGACCACGGCCCGCGCCCGGTCGAGCCCGAAGCGATCGGCATCGACGGTGGCGACCCCGGCGACGAGCCCGTCCGCGGGAGTGTTCGCGATCAGATCCTCGAGCCCGCGCCGCGCCCGCTGCGCCGCGATGGCCAGCCCGCCGTACTCCACGAAGCTGTCGGCATCGACGAGGTCGGTGATGTTCTCTCGCGCCGTGCGGCGGCCGAACCGATGCCGCTTGGCAACCGCTGCCGAGCGTGCGGCATCCAGGGTGGTTTCGTGCCGCGCGCGCACCTCGGCGAGGTCCGCACGCACCGAATCCAGGTCCACGAACGCGGATTCGGCGGCGGGACCGTCATGGTCGGCCTCGGACCAGATCATCAGCACGGCATGCGGATCCACCACATCGCCCGGTGCGACGGCATGCCGCAGTACCCGGAGCGGTGTTTCGGCGCGCAGCACATGCTGCATCTTCATGGCCTCCAGCACAGCCACCTCCGCACCGGCGGCCAGCACCGTGCCGGGTTCGGCGAGTGAGACGACCGTTGCGCCCATGGGGGAGCGCAGGGCCTGCTCGCCCTCGGTGAGAACGCTGCCGGTGGATTCGGCTGTGGCCGCGGTGGATTGAGCCGTGGCGTAGAGGGAACCGCTGCCGCCCGGGGCACTGGAACCGCCGGCGCGGGCAGGATCTGCCGCGGCGAGACTGTCGCCGGGCCGCGCGGCGTCGGCCGTGCGGTCGAGGCCGCGCCCCGCGGTCGCCGGCTCACCGGGTGCGGCGGAGCGCCCGGCACGGACGACGGCAGTGGTTCCGGGTGTGGCTGTGCCGAATCCGGCTGCTACGGGGCGGTCGCCGGGATGTACGGCGTCGGTTGCGCGGTCGCTGCCTCGCCCGGCCGTTGCCGGATCATCGGGCGCGCCCGGGTACTCGGCCGCCGGGTTCTCGTATTCTTCGGCGCTGCTGCGCAATTCGGCGAGGTGCTGCTCGAACCAGGCGGTGGTTACCGGGCCGGAGCGGGCCAGCTCGTCGAGGACGGCGCGCAGGAGGCCGAGATTGGTGTCCACGCCCGTGATCACGGTCTCGGACAGGGCGTCCGCGCAGCGGCGCAGGGCGGCGGAGTAGAGCGGGGCGTGCGTGATGACCTTGGCCAGCAAGGAATCGAATCGCACGCCCTGGCGCGTGCCGGAGTGGACTGCGGTGTCCACGCGCACGCCGAGGCCGGTCGGCGCGTCGAAGCGGGTGATGGTGCCGCTGCTGGGCAGGACCGTGCCGTCGGCGGTCACGAGCTCGGCGTTGACGCGGGCCTGGACGGCGTAGCCGCGGGCTTCGAGGCCGCGCAGGCCGAGTTCGGTGAGGGTGCGGCCCTGGGCGAGATCCAGTTGTACCGCAACGAGATCCACGCCGGTCACGGACTCGGTGACGGTGTGCTCCACTTGCAGGCGCGGGTTCACTTCGAGGAACCAGGATTCCTCGCCGCTGACCAGGAATTCGATTGTGATCACGCCGCGGCAGCCGGTGGATTCTGCGATCAGTACGGCGTCGCGGTGGAGTCGATCCCGTACGGCGGCAGGCAGATCCGGGGCGGGGGCGATCTCGATCAGCTTCTGGTGGCGGCGTTGCACGCTGCAATCGCGGTCGCCGAGGGTGAGGGCGCTGACGCCGTCGGCCACCACCTGCACCTCGATGTGCCGGGCCGCGCCGGCCAAGGCTTCGGCGTACACGGTGTCGTCGCCGAATCCGGCGAGGGCCTCGGCGCGGCAGCGCTCGTAGGTCTCGGTCACCAGGTCGGGGTCGTGCAGGGCGCGCATGCCGCGGCCGCCGCCACCGGCCGCCGCCTTCACCATGACGCCATCCGGGTGGGCGGCAAGGAGTTCCGCGATTTCGGTGGGACCGGCTCCGGCGCGGGTCGCGGGCAGCACCGCGATGCCGGCGCGCTCGGCCGCAGCGCGGGCCGCCACCTTGTCGCCGAAGATCCGCAGCACATCGGGCGCGGGTCCGGCGAAGACGAGTCCGGCGGCGGCGCAGGCTTCCGCGAAATCGGCGCTCTCGCTGAGGAATCCATAGCCGGGATGCACTACCGCGCCGGGTCCGGCGGTCAGTGCGGCCGCCACCACGGCTTTCACGTCGAGGTAGGCCGCGGCCCCTTGGCCGGGCAGTTCCACCGCTTGGTCGGCGAGTCGCACGGGCAGGTTCGCGGATTCCTCGGCGGTGTGCAGCGCCAGCGTGGCGTATCCCCGCTCTCGTGCGGTACGCAGTACTCGTACCGCGACTTCTCCCCGGTTGGCAATCACGACTCGCACGTCGTCAGGCTATGACACGGGCATTCCGGTCAGGACACCGGCATTGTGGCGGCCGTCACCGACCGCTGTTCAGTGCACGCGGGTGGCGATGCCGGGATAGTCGACGACGAGGCCGTGGACGTCGTAGGTGAGGGGGCACCGGAAGCCGAGATCGGGCGCCGCGTAGTCGTAGCCTTCGGTGCTCGATCGGGTGTAGGTCTGTTCGAGCCGTTCCACCGCGAGTCCGGTCGCGCGGACATATGCGGCCGGTGCGGAGACGGTGCTGCCGAGCCTCATGCGCAGGCGGTGTATCGGGAAGGTGTTGGTCATGGCCGAGGATTCGAGATCGAGGTCGAGGCAGCCGCGTAGCCGGGGTGCGGGGATGCCGTCGATGGTCCAGTTGCCCGTGCCGTCCGCCTCGATCTCGGTGACGTGGGCGCCCGCGATGCCGCGCCCGGTGATGCGCGCCCAGCGGGTGGACCACGAATTGTCCAGCCGGATGGCGTAATCCACGATCCAGCTGTCGTCGTTCTCGGTGGCGGTGGTGCTGCCCTCGATGCGTACGCCGCGGCCGTCGATGGTGAAGAACGCCACTTCGAATCCGGTGCGGGCGTCCGTATGCCGCCAGGAGGCGGCCGCGGGCAGGGGAGCGAGGGCGATGGTCGGTCCGGCCATGTACAGCTCCCGTCCGTGTGGCGGGCCGCGCAACGCAGCGATGCCAGTATCGGACGCGGACGCCGGGATTCGCCAGTCGACCGTTCGGAATGCTGTGGCTTTCGACGTCCTAATCGCCGGTGGTCAGGGCGTCCTCGGGGGCGACGTAGCGCCAGATGGGCAGGAGTTCCTGCTCGTCCAGGGGTTGGGGGCCGGTGTGGACGGTGGCTTCGAGTCGCGCGGTGACGGCTGCGGCGTCCAGGCCGGCGCCGATGAGGACCAGGCTGGAGGTGCGGGGTTCGTGGCGGGCCCAGTGGGTGGGTTCGACGGTGATGTGGCGGCCGACCATGTGCAGGATGAACTTTCGCTGGTCGTCGGGGACGGCGAAGGCGAGCACGCCCTTGGCGCGGAAAAGGCCGGGCGGCGGATCCTCCAGGACGGCAATGAGTTCGCGGGGGTTGAGGTCGGTGGTGCTGGTGAAGGAGATGCTGTCGTAGTCGTCGTGCAGGTGGTGGTGGTCGCAGTGCTCGTCGCAGTGGTGGTCGTGCTCGTCGGGCGCGTCGAGCAGCAGTTCGTCGAAGCTGAGCTGGTCGCCGGGGCGGGGTGCACGGGCCGCGCGGGCGGGCAGGTCGAAGAGCAGGCCGGGGTCGATGCGGCCGTGCGTGGTCGAGTAGACGGGCGTCTGGCCGACGAGTCCGGTGATCTCGCCGCGCAGCCGTTCCAGGGCCTCGGGTGCGATGCGGTCGGCCTTGTTGAGGACGACCAGGTCGGCCATGCGCAGGTGGGTGGCGAGTTCCGGGTGCCGGGCACTGGATTCCGGGAAGTGTTCGGCGTCCACCACCTCGATCAGTCCGCCGTAGCCGATGCGCGGATTGTCGCTGCCCGCCACCATGCGGATCAGATTGCGTGGTTCGGCCAGGCCGCTGGCCTCGACCACGATCACGTCGATCTGCTGTTTCGGGTGCGCGAGCCGGTCGAAGAGGTCGTCGAGTTCGCTGACGTCCACGGCGCAGCACACGCAGCCGTTGCCGAGCGACACCATGGCGTCGACCTGCCCGGCCACCAGCATGGCGTCGATATTGACCGCGCCGAAGTCGTTGACCACCACGCCGATCCGCACTTCGCGGTGGCGCAGTAGCCGGTTCAGCAGGGTGGTTTTGCCGGCTCCGAGGAATCCGGCCACGACCAGGACAGGGATGCGCCGACTCATCCGGCCACCCTACCGAGCCGGGATATTCGGCCGCAGCATGGACGAAACCGGGTGGAAATACCCGGGTTCTACCGTGACGGACTATTCGGACCGAATACGGGAGGTGCGTCGTGCGAGTGCGGGACATTCTGGACGCGCCGCAGTTGCGGATGCGATTGCTGCACGGGGAAGCCGGCGCATTGGACCGGACGGTCGCTCGGGTCTGTGCGACGGATATGCCCGACCCGCGCCCGTTCGTGACCCCGGGCGCCCTCGTGTGCACCGGACTGGTGTGGCGGCAGGACGCCGCCGACTCCGACCGCTATGTCGGCCTGCTGGCCGCCGCGGGCGTCTCCGGCGTGATCGCGGGCCAGGCGCTGCACGGCCACGTCCCCGCGGATGTGGTGGCCGCCTGCGAGAAGCACGGCCTGCCCCTGCTGTCCTCGCCGCAGAGCGTGCCCTTCAGCCGCATCATCGAATACCTGGCGGAACAGGCCGCCGAAACCCGTTGGCGGCGCGTGCAATCCCGCGCCGACCGGCAACGCCGCCTGCTCGCCTCGGTGGCCGCGGGTCGCAGCGTCGGTGACCTGCTCACCGAAGTAGCCGCGGAACAAGACATTTCGGCCTGGCTGGTGACCGCCACCGGCCGCGTCATCGCGGGCACCGCACCGCTGTCCGAAGACGAGATCGACCGCATGGTCACCACCGCCGTGACCGCGCCCCGCCTCCCCGCCGTCACCACCGGCGCCGTCCGCCTCCTGCAGGTCGGCTCCGGCGACCGGATCACCGCCTGGTACCTGGCGCTCCGTCCCGCCGCCGCCGAACCCGACCCGTTCGGCGCCGATCTGGCCGCCGTCACCGAGCTCTACCGTCAGCGCACCACCGACCGCCTGCACCTGGATTGGGAACTCGCCGACCGCTTCCCGATGCCCTTCCCCGAACCGGCCGACGCCGCACTCGTCGCGGTGGTGTGTGAGATCCATGCCGGCGGAACCTCCGAGGACACTCGCAAGGCGATACGGACGGCCTTGCACGACGCACTGCCGGGCATCAGTACCGCCATCGACGCGGAGGGCCGGATCGTCGGTGTCGTCACCGGTGCACAAGATGAGGTCGCGACCGCCCTGCGCCGCCGATTGGCGCGAATCGCGCCCGCACTAAACGGGATTCGGCTCGCGCTCGGGGTCAGCGCCCGGCATCGGGACGAGCCGCTCACCGGGGCGGTGGGTGCCGCCGCGGCCGCCTCGACCGCGGCGCGGGACGACGAAGGCCGCGTGAGTGTCCGGGTCGCCGATATCGACAGCGCAGTCGGGTTGCTGACAGCGGTGCCGGGGCAGTTGCAGCGCCGGTTCGCGGAACGGGTGCTGGGGCCGATCGTGGATTACGACCGCCAGCATCGGGCGGAGCTGCTGGAGACGCTCGAGGTATTCCTCGGATGTGAGGGCTCCTGGCGGCAGTCCGCCCAGCGAATGCATGTGCACCTCAATACGATTCGCTACCGCATGGGCCGAGTCGAGGAGCTCACCGGCCGTGACCTGTCCCGCCTCGACGACCGCCTGGACCTCTACCTGGCCCTCCGCACCATCACCAGCCAGGCCGCCCCCGCTTGAAAACACGAGTGGCACATGAGGTTCGCAAAACGCGAGAAGCGGCGTCCCTCATGTGCCACTCGGCTAGACGGCGCCGGTGTAGGGGTCCCAGGCGGTGCCGGGGGCGGGGGCGTGCTCGCGGAGGGCGCTGGCGTGGATGAGGCCGTAGGGGCGGTCGTCGGCGTGGAAGACCTCGCCGTTGTTGGGGATGCCGAAGCGGGACAGGTCGAAGTACCAGTGATGTTTGTTGGGTGCGGAGAGGCGGACCTCGGCGAGGCAGGGGTAGGCCTCGAGGGCGGCCCTGCCCATCTCGAAGAGGGTCTGCTGCAAGGCCTTCGAGTGCAAGGTGGCGAAGACCTCGACCATGGCCGCGCGGATGCCGGAGTATGTCGCGTCCCAGTCGTCCGGCGGGGTCGCGAAACGCCAGCGGGCGGTGAGGCTGGTGGCGAGGATGCGGTCGTAGGCGGGTTCGAGGACGGTGAACGGGTCGGTGAGGAAGCCCGCGAACTCCGAACCGGTGGACTTGAGGATCACCAGATCCTTGACGCCGCCGATCACCCACTCCTGCCTGCCGGTATCGGTATCCGCCACCGTGATCGCCGCGATCCGCACCTCCGGCCCGATCCGGGTCCAGGTGTGATCGTGGCCGGAGCCGCCGACCGGAACCCGTTGCCACGCATACTCTTCGATCTCGATGCGGGCCGACTCGACCGGGTCGATATCGTCCACGAAATGCCGGGCCAAGGCCAGCCCGTAGTCCTCGATACTGCCGTCACCGTGCGCCTTGGCGTACGCGTAGATGGTCTGCTTCTGCGTATCCGTGGGCAGCACCGCACCCTGGTCACCGGTGATGTGCGCTTCGTCGAACGCACCGCGCAGGCAGGACGAGACGTTCAGGTCGCGGATCTCGTGCCGGTCGGTGTCGCGGTAGATGCGCACCACCCGGTTCTCGGCCTTGCCGTATTGGTGCGGGCCCAGCACGATCTTGCCGTTGCCATCGTTCATGGTCGCCTCCCGTGGTCGATCATCACCCTGCCCCACTGTGGCGTACCCGCGCCGCCGCACACGCTGGTTCGGGAGACAAAACGTGCGTCCGGCACGGCCCGCTCTCTGGCGAATCGGACAAACCATCGGATCGACGCGGCTGGTTAGCGTTGGCCGCACCAGGCAGAAAGGCAGTGCTCTATGAACATCGGGAGCCAGATGACCGCGGCACCCGTGCCGCATCCCGTCGACACCCGGCTGCCCTGGCATCGGCTGCTGGTGTTCGGCATCCAGCACGTGCTCATCATGTACACCGGCTGCGTCACCGTGCCGCTGGTGTTCGGTGCGGCCGCCGGACTGGACGCGCGCACCATCGCCTTGCTGATCAGCGCGGACCTGCTGGTCGCGGGCATCGTCACGGTGGTGCAGAGTCTCGGGCTGGGCAGGTTCGCGGGCGCGCGGCTGCCGATCATCACCGGCGCCACCTTCGTCGCCATGAGCCCGATGATCCTGATAGCCAAGCAGTACGGGCTACCCGCCGTATACGGGTCCATGCTGGTGGGCGGTGTCGTCGGGCTCGCGCTGGCCTGGCCGTTCGCGGCGATCGTGCGGTTCTTCCCGCCGCTGGTGTCGGGCACCGTGCTGACGGTGGTGGGGATTTCGCTGATCGGCGTGGCCGGTGGGCTGGTGGTGGGCAGTGACCCGAAATCCGCGTCCTATGCCGCGCCCTCGCATATCGCGCTGGCGGCGGCGGTATTGGTGATCGCGCTGCTGTGCACGGTGCTGGGCCGCGGGGTGTGGTCGCAGCTGGGAGTGCTCATCGCGCTCATCGCCGGGGTGCTGATCTCGCTGCCCATGGGCCTGATGAAGCTGGACGGTGTGGCGGGCACGGCCTGGCTGGGTGCGCCGCGCGTATTCCATTTCGGCGCACCGCAATTCCCGATCACGGCGGTGGTGGCCATGAGCATCGTCATGGCGGTGGTGTTCGCGGAGTCGACGGCGAGCATGCTGGCCATCGGCGAGATCACCGGAAAGTCTTTGACGCGTGGGGATCTGGCGCGCGGTCTGGCCGGTGACGGGCTGTCGGCGGTGCTGGCCGGCGTGTTCGGCTCCTTCATCGACACGATCTTCAATCAGAATGTGGGCGCGGTCGCGCAGACCCGCGTCTACTCGCGGTACGTGACGGCGGTCAGCGGCGCGATACTCATTGTGCTGGGCCTGGTTCCGCGTTTCGGCGCGCTGGTGGCGGCGGTGCCGCAACCGGTTATCGGCGGTGTCGGCCTGGTGCTGTTCGCGACCATCACCGTGATCGGCGTGGATACGCTGCGCAAGGCGGAACTGCAGGATCGGGTGAACCTCAGCATTGTCGCGGTGGCGATCGGGGTCGGGCTGGTGCCGGTGCTCACGCCGGGGATGTTCGGGCGCTTCCCGTCCTCCGCGCAGATCCTGCTGAACAGCGGCATCAGCCTGGCGGCGCTCACCGCCTTCGTGCTGAACATCCTGTTCAACCACACGAAGCTCGGTGAAATCGCCCGCGGCGCACTGGAATCCCCGGACGGCGCGGTTCAGCCGCAGGCGTTGACCCACTCCGACATGCCGTCGGCGAACAGCTGACGCTTCCAGATCGGGACCTCGTGCTTGATGCGGTCCACGAGCAGGGCGCACGTGCTGAAGGCCTCGGCGCGATGCGGGGCGGCGACGGCCACGGTGATGGCCAGGTCGCCGATGGTGAGCGAGCCGATCCGGTGCACGGCCGCCACCGGCAGCCCGGCGGTCGCCGCGACATCGGCGCAGATGCGGCGCAGGAACTGCTCCGCCTGCGGGTGCGCCGAGTATTCGAGGGACGAGACATCCTGGCCCTCATCGTGATTGCGCACCTTGCCGGTGAACACCACCACCGCACCGTGCTCCGGCCCGCTCACGGCCTTCTCGACCTCGGTGGGGTCGAGAGGCTGATCGCTGATCCGGGCCAGCAGGTCGCCGTCACTCATGGCTGCCTCCTCCGGCCACCTGGGCCAGCAGATGTTCGAGAAGTGGTTCCAGGACGGCGATCCCGTCCTTCACCCCGCCCGGCGAACCGGGCAGATTGACGACGACACTGCCCCCGGCCAGCCCGGCCACGCCACGACTCAGGGCGGCGAGCGGGAATTTCGCGGTGCCACGCTGGCGCACGGCGTCGGCCACGCCGGGGAGTTCGCGATCCAGCACGGCCAGGGTGGCCTCCGGGGTCGCGTCGGTGGGGGAGGCGCCGGTGCCGCCGGTGCTGATCACCAGCGCCGGTTCACCCGCCAGGGCGTCGGCGAGGCCGTAGGAGATATCCGAGTCGGCGTAGACGAGCGGGCCGCGGACCGAGAAGCCCAGTCCCTCCAGCCATTTCGCGAGTACCGGGCCCGTGGTGTCGACGCGCGTCCCGGCGGCGGCGCCGGTCGAGGCGACGAGGACGACGGCCGGGAGTCCCGTGCCGAACGGCTGCTGCACCACGACATCCTGCGAAGGCTCGTGCTGCTTCGAATGCTGCTGCTGCGCACCGTGCTCCGCCCGATGCGCCCCGGCGGCCTGCGATCGCTCCCAATGTCCGTGCTTGCCACCGTCTTTGGTGAGCAGCCGGACGCCGTTCATGACCGCGCCCGGGTCCACGGCCTTGATCATGTCGTGCAATGTCAGTCCCGCGACGGCGACCGCGGTGAGGGCCTCCATCTCGACGCCGGTGGGCCCCTTGGTCTTCGCGGTCGCCTCGATGGTGATGGTGGTATCGGTGAAACCGAAACTCACATGCACCGAGGAGAGTGCCAGCTGATGGCACAGCGGGATCAGTTCGGAGGTCTTCTTCGCGCCGTTGATACCGGCCAGCCGGGCCGTGGTCAGCACATCGGCCTTGGGCATATCGTCGGCGCGGACCAGCCGGATGACCTCGGCCGTCGTCTGCAGTTCGCCCGCCGCGACCGCGATGCGCGCGGTCTCCGCCTTGGCGCTCACATCCACCATGCGCGCCCGGCCCTCACGGTCGACATGCGACAACTCACTCATGCCATCCACCCTGGCACACCCGTTCGGACGTGCGGCAGTCGCCACTCACAGCGGGTGCACTTCGACGATCGTCCCGGCCGCCACGTCGGTGGCCTGCGGCGGAATGTTCACCAGCACATCGGCTCGAGCCATGCTCGCCACCAGATGCGAGCCCTGACCGGACACCAGGTGCACGCCGCCGTCGGCGAGCTTGCCGCGCAGGAACTGCCGCTTGCCGGCGGGGGAGCGGACCGGATCCAGCAGCGGCAGTTCGGAAATGGGGAGATCGGGCAGTCCCGCCAGGCGGCGCAGCACCGGCCGCGCGAACACCTCGAACGAGACCATGGTGCTCACCGGATTGCCGGGGAAGCTGAGTACGGGGATGTCGTCGACGACGCTCAGGCCCTGCGGTCCGCCGGGTTGCATGGCGACCGCGCCGAACCGGCCGCCGAGCTCGGCGAGCACGTCCTTCACCACCTCGAAGTCGCCCATGGAGACGCCGCCGGAAGTGAAGACCACGTCGGCCTGTGCGACGGCCTCGGCGAGGCGGGCGCGGAATTCGGCGGGATCGTCGGTGGAATGCGCGACCGACACCACGTCGACGTCATTGTCGGTGAGCGCCGCGGCCAGGGCGATGCCGTTCGAGTTGTAGATCTGACCCGGCAGCAGGTGGGCGCCGGCCGGGCGGAGTTCGTCGCCGGTGGTGATGACGGCGGCGCGGACGCGCCGGGTGACGGTCAGTTCGCCGAGGCCGACCGCGGCGAGGGCGGCGATGTGGCGGGGGCGCAGCACGGTGCCCGCGGTGGCCAGCAATTGTCCGGCACGCACGTCGGTGCCGGGTTCGCGGACGAATTCGCCTGCGCTGCGGCCGTGTTCGACGGTGACCGTCTTACCGTCGCTGCGCGTGTGCTCGACGGGGATGACGCAGTCCGCGCCGGGCGGGATGGGCGCCCCGGTCATCACCTTCATGGCCGCGCCCGGCGGCAGCACCGGCTGATCGGTATTGCCGGCGGCGACGACACCCGCCAGCGGCAGGGTCACCGGCACCACCGCGACTGACGCCGCCCGCACCGCGTAACCGTCCATTGCCGAGTTCCGGAACACCGGCAGATCCAGGGGGGCGAACACGTCCGCCGCGAGCCGCCGGCCCAGCGCCGCCGCCATCGCCGCCGTCTCACTGCCACGCATCGCGAGCGGATTCAGCAAATCCTCGATGTGAAGCCGGTGGTCTTCGACGGATCGGGCCGGGGCGACGGCAGGGCGGAAACTCATGCCGCCGAGCCTATACGCGGCCGCACGGCAAAGGCCCTACCCGAGTGCCGTGATATAGCCGAATTCGTAGGATCACACAAAGGCTTGCGCAGGTAGACATAATGGTCGAATGACCGTGGTCGCGATGGGCATGCCCGCAGTGCGCACCGGGCAGCCCTCGTCGGACGGCCGCCCGGACACGCCCCTCCTCATCGACCGCTTCGGCCGGGTGGCGCGTGACCTGCGGGTGTCCATTACCGAGAAGTGTTCGCTGCGCTGTACCTACTGCATGCCCGAAGAGGGTTTGCCGCCCATCCCCGCCGACGAATTGCTGACCGCCGGCGAAATCGTGCGGCTGGTCACGCTGGCGGCTCACGAACTGGGTGTGCGCGAAGTGCGATTCACCGGCGGCGAACCGCTCATGCGCCGGGATCTGGAAACGATCATCGCGGGCTGCCGCGCCGAACTCCCCGATATTCCGATCGCCATGACCACCAATGGGGTGGGGCTCGAGCATCGCGCGCGCAAACTCGTGGCGGCCGGGCTGAATCGCATCAATGTCTCGCTCGATACCGTGGACCGGGACGGGTTCGCCCGCCTCACCCGCCGCGACCGGCTGGATTCGGTACTGGCCGGCATCCGCACCGCACGCGATGCCGGGCTGGCGCCCATCAAGATCAATGCGGTGCTCATGCGCGACACCCTCGCCGGGGCGGCCGACCTGCTGCGGTGGTGCATCGACGAGCGTTGCGAACTCCGGTTCATCGAGGAGATGCCGCTCGACGCCGACCACGAATGGGCGCGCGCGAACATGATCACCGCCGAGGAACTGCTCGCCGAACTCGGCAGGCGCTTCACCCTCACCGAGGTCGGCCGCGACGATCCGGCCGCACCCGCCGAACGCTGGCTGGTGAACGGCGGTCCCGCCACCGTCGGCATCATCGCCTCGGTGACCCGCAAATTCTGCGGCGACTGCGACCGCACCCGCTTGACCGCCGACGGCCGCATCCGCTCCTGCCTCTTCAGCGACCAGGAATACGATGTGCGCGCCGCCCTGCGCTCCGGCGCGGGTGACGCGGAGATCGCCGGGCTGTGGCGCGGCGCCATGTGGAACAAGTGGGCCGGTCACGGCATCGATGCCGCCGGTTTCGTCCCGCCCGAACGAACGATGGGAGCCATCGGTGGTTGAGGTCCGCTATTTCGCCGCCATCGCCGATGCGGTGGGCAAGCAGTCCGAAGTCCTGGACCTGCCCGCCACCGCTACCGTGGGCGATCTGCGCACCACACTCTCCGCCACCTACGGCGAGAAACTCGACCCGATGCTGAAGGTCTGCGCCTACCTCATCGGCGACGAACTCACCCGCGATGCCACCGCCCCCCTCACCTCCCGGGTCGACGTCCTCCCGCCCTTCGCGGGCGGCTAGCGCGCCGATCTGCCGGGCCGCGCGCCTGATTCGCGTCGCGCGCGCGAAGTGCGGTTGCTGCCACTAGCATTCGGCGCGTCCCCGCAATCGCAGCCAGGAGCCCCGGTCATGTCGCAGGCATCGAAGCCCGCCCAGCACCCCGCCGTAATCAAACTCCGCGAGGAGCGCGCCGCCAGTCTGCAACTGCGAGTAGCGGATTGGATCACCAAGTTCGCCGGCTCCATGCGGTTCGTCTACATCCACGCGATCGGTTTCGCGGTCTGGATGATCTGGGTGGAGAAGTCCCCCTGGCCGACCCTCACCCTGGTCGTCTCGCTGGAGGCGATCTTCCTCTCCACCTTCGTCATGATCGGCCAGAACCGGCAGGCCGAATTCCAGCAGATCAAAGCCGATCACGACTTCACCCAGCAGGAACTCGAACTCAAGACCAACACCGAACTCACCCGCGCCATCCACGCCATGACGACCGAACTCCACCGCCGTCTCATCGACGACCCGGACGGCAAGAGCGGCGCGAACTAGCGGGCCATCGAATTCCGGGTAAGGGTCACTGCCACCAATTGTCGAGCGGGGTGACGGGGACCGTGCGCTTGTGGCGGGTGTTGCGGTAAATGGTTTCGAGTTTTTCGGCCACCTCGGGGGTTACTTCCCTGCCTTCGAGGTAATCGTCGATCTGGTTGTACTTGAGGCCGAGGGCCTCTTCGTCGGGGAGGGCGGGGCGGCCGTCCTCGAGGTCGGCGGTGGGGACCTTCTGCCAGACGCTGGGCGGGGCGCCGAGTTCTTGGAGGAGGTCTGCGCCTTGGCGTTTGGTGAGTCCGGTGAGGGGGGTGATGTCCACGCCGCCGTCGCCGAACTTGGTGAAGAAGCCGGTGATGGCTTCGGCGGCATGGTCGGTGCCGACCACCAGGAGATTGAGCTGCCCGGCGATGGCATATTGCAGGACCATGCGCTCGCGGGCCTTGATATTGCCGCGGACGAAATCGCGGAGGCGGGTGTCACTGCCGAGCAGTTCGTCGATGCCGTAGGCGGCCTCTTCGGCGGCGGCGTCGGCGCTGGGCTTGACGTTCACGACCACGGAGTGGTCGGGCTTGATGAAACGCAGCGCGATCTGGGCGTCGGCCTCGTCGGCCTGCACGCCGTAGGGGAGGCGCACGGCCACGAAGGTGGCGTCCTGTCCTTCGGTGCGGAGTTCCTCGACGGCGAGCTGGCAGAGCCGGCCGGTGAGGGTGGAGTCCTGGCCGCCGCTGATGCCGAGCACGAAGCCCTTGGCGGGCGTGGCGCGCACATAGTCCTTGAGAAAGTCGATGCGCCGCCGCACTTCGGTTTTCGGGACGATGGTCGGCTGAACGCCCAATTCGGCGATGATCTGTTCGCGCAGGTCTCCCATGCGGGTCACTGTAACGGTCGGCCCCCCGCGGTGACCTGCCGGACGAGGGTTTCCCACTGGTCGCCGATCTGTTCGGGCGTGTAGCCGTTGGCCCGGATCTGATGCAGCACCAGCTCGGCGTCCAGCGAGGCCAGCAGGGTGTCCGCGAGCAGCGGGATCTCCCCGGGCGTGTCGGCCTGCCGGAGCAGCAGGGACACATGGGTTTTCGCGATGTTGTAGGGCGCGCCGGAGTAGCGGCTGGCGCCGGCGGCCGCGGCCCGGCGGACATCACCCTCCACCTCGACACGCTCCAGGTGGGCGCGCCCGAAGGCGATGAGTCGTGGTACCGGTTCCCCGCCCGGCCCGAGCGGTGGCGGCCCGAACATGTAGGCCCACTGCAGTTTCTGGTCGGATTGGTCGAGCAGGGCGAGCATGAGTCCGGCGCGGTTGCCGAAGCGCCGGAACACGGTGCCCTTGCCGACGCCGGCGCGTTTGGCGACGGCGTCCATGGTGACGGCGTCGGCGCCGAATTCGCGGACCAGGGCCTCGGCGGCGTCGAGCAGGAGTTGCCGGTTGCGGGCGGCGTCGCTGCGTTCCTGGCTGCTGCCGGGCATGAGCAGCGGTACGGAGTGTTCGGGCGCGAGCGCGCCGATGGGTTCGATCGGAAGTGCGACGGTGAACTCCGGACCCGAGTCCGTCGATGGTGTGTCGCGTGTCACAGCTCTGTGCTCCTACCCCGTGGAATGTAACCGGACCGCAGTCCGGTTACAGTGTATCGAAACTTCCACCGTTGAATCAGTACCGCACAGGAGTGATCATCATGTCGCAGACCCGCCTGCTCGTCCTCGTCGGCAGCCTCCGTGCCGCGTCGATCAACCGCCGCCTCGCCGAGGCGGCCGTACAGACCGCGCCCGAGGGCGTCGACATCACAATCTACGAGGGCCTCGGCGATATCCCGTTCTACAACGAGGATCTCGACGTCCCCGGTGAGGCCCCGGCCGCCGCCCAGGCCCTGCGCGACGCGGTCGGCCAGGCCGACGGCCTGCTGCTCGTCACCCCCGAATACAACGGCACGCTGCCGGCCGTGCTCAAGAACGCCATCGACTGGGCCTCCCGCCCGTACGGCGTCGGCGCGCTGAAGGGCCGCCCGGTCGCCGTGATCAGCGCGTCCATCAGCTCGAACGCCGCCAAGTGGTCGCACGGCGACGCGGTGAAGGCGCTGGGCGTGGCGGGCGCCGAGGTGCTCGGGGACGCGTCGCTGAACTTCGGCGGCATCGGGCAGCGTTTCGCGGAGACGCACCCGGCCGACGATGCCGAGGCGCTGACCCAGCTGGCCGGCACGGTCCACCTGCTGGCGGAGGCCGCCAAGGCGCACGCCAACGCCTGAAGGGAACGCGATTTCCGGGATTAGAGGATTAACCCGGAACGCGCTCCGAATCGGGTTCGGCAACGCACTTTGAATCGGGTTCGGCAACAATTTAACAATTTCGGCGGTCATTCCCTGAATTCAGCGCAAGGCCACGGCTTTTCAGCCGTGGCCTGCGGCTTTTCCGGACCATTGCGGGGTAACTTCGAAACATGAAGCTACCAACGGGCAACTCAGTGTTGAGTCGGTGTTGGATGGCCCTCACGCTGACCGTTTCGGCCGCCGTGATGGTGGGGAACGCGGCCGATGCCGCCGCCGCGGAGACCGTCGCCGAGTCGAATGTCCGCCTCTATCTCGGCAATTGGGCCGGTTATGTGGTCCGGGGTGATTTCCACGAGGTGAGCGCCACCTGGGTACAACCGCAGATCTCCTGTGACAACCCGGGTGTGCTGCAGCGGGTGGTGCCATGGGTCGGCCTCAACGGCGCGGCCGCACTGAGCGGGCAGGTCGCCTTGCCGCTCATGCAAACCGGTGTCGAGTCGATGTGCGCGAGTGACGCCGCCGTATATGCGGCCATGCCGGGAATTCAGGTGGAGAACCTGGCCGCCGGTATCGCCTACGCGGATGCGAACCTGTCCGGCTCGGTCATGAACATGGGCGCGGTGATGAGCAATGTGCTGGGCGCCGCGGCGGACGGGCTGTGCGCCCTCGGCGTGCTGGGCGATGCCTGCCGCCCGGATCAGCAGATCGACGGCTGGTGGGAGGGCTATCCGGATCCGCCGATCACCTACAGCGATGTGGTGCGCGGCGGCGATGTCATGCATTCGCGGGTGGCGTGGGACGGCGGCAGCTACATCATGACGCTGGAGAACCGGACGCTCGGCTGGTCGCACACCACGGTGGCGGCGTCCGCCGCGCCGCCGCGGACCGCGGAGATCGTGCTCGAGGGACATCTGAATGCCGCGCTGCCCGGCTTCGACCCGGTGACCTTCACCGAGATCGCCATCGACGGGCAGCCCCTCGCCGCCTACAACGCCGAGATGTACGGGATTCCGGCGATGAATCGCATGCTCGTACCCGGCCCTGTCGAGGGCTCGCGCTTCACCATCGGCTGAGTCGCGACACGCCGAAGCGCGGAAGCCCCCGAAAGTTGGGGCAGTGCAATCGAACCCCTTGGAACCGCTTGGTCGATCGCTGCGTCTGTGACTCGTGTGATGGTTGTTGATCAGCGGGAACGGTGGGTTTGCTGGAAATGTGCTGAATGCCGAAATTGTGATCTACGCCTCAGTCGTGTCGAGTTGCGAATCGAGTGTCCAGGTACTTACCCGATCCGAATTTCACGTTTGTGAGTCGCAACATGTCGTGTTGTCAGAATCTGTCGGCCACTAGGTGTAGTGTCTTGGGAGCTGGAAGGCCACTAGGGCAGCGCCTCGAACGCAGCCGAGTGACCAGGGGCTTCGGTCTCGCTTCCAGGGGTTTGCGCATCAAGTACGTGGATCGCTTTTCAGTCGTGCACAAGCAACGGACCGAAGGCCAGGAGACAGGGGATACCAATGACCATCACCGTTTACACCAAGCCCGCTTGTGTCCAGTGCAACGCCACCTACCGCGCCCTCGACAAGGCCGGTGTCGACTACGAAGTCATCGACATCTCCGAGAACCCCGAAGCCCGCGATTACGTCATGGCCCTGGGCTACCTGCAGGCCCCCGTCGTCGTCGCCGGTGACAACCACTGGTCCGGCTTCCGCCCGGACCGCATCAAGGCGCTCGCCGACGCCGTCGCGGTCGCCTAACCGCGGCCGGAGCCGCCGGCCCGGCCGGCGGCACTCCTGCAGGTTCGTCCGAATCGAAAGGAGGGGAGATGACCGAGATATCTTCCGGGACACCGGATCTCGTCTACTTCTCGAGCGCTTCGGAGAACACGCACCGCTTCGTCGAACGGCTGGGTCTCCCCGCCGCTCGCATACCGATACACACTGCCGACTCCCTTCGCGTCGACCAACCCTACGTGCTCATCGTCCCGACCTACGGGGGCGGTAAGCACGTGCTGGGTGGCCAGCGATCCGATAAGGAATTCGTCCCCCGTCAGGTGGCCAAGTTCCTCAACGATCCACCCAACCGCGCACTGCTGCGGGGCGTGATCGCGGCCGGCAATACGAACTTCGGCGATACGTACTGCTATGCGGGAGAAGTCATCTCACGCAAAACAGGGGTCCCCTACCTGTATCGCTTCGAACTCATGGGAACTGCCGAGGACGTCGCGCGCGTCCGAGAGGGATTGGGATTGTTTTGGCAACGACAACAGCACCGGTCGGAAAGACTGCCCGCGTAGAGCGACCCGTCAGCGGGGACTCGAATACCGCGGGCCTGGACTACCACGCGCTCAACGCGATGCTGAATCTGTACGGCCCCAACGGCGAGATCCAGTTCGACAAGGACCGCGAGGCCGCGCACCAGTACTTCCTGCAGCACGTCAACCAGAACACGGTCTTCTTCCACAACCTGCGCGAGAAGCTCGACTACCTGGTCAAGGAAAACTATTACGAGACCGAGGTACTCGATCAGTACAGCTTCGACTTCACCAAGAAGCTGTTCAAGCAGGCGTACGGCAAGAAGTTCCGCTTCCCGACCTTCCTCGGCGCGTTCAAGTACTACACGAGCTACACGCTCAAGACCTTCGACGGCAAGCGCTACCTGGAGCGTTTCGAGGACCGCGTCTGCCTGGTCGCCATGACCCTGGCCGCCGGTGACGAAACCCTGGCGCAGGAGCTGGTCGAGGAGATCATGGACGGCCGCTTCCAGCCGGCCACCCCGACCTTCCTCAACTCGGGCAAGAAGCAGCGCGGCGAACCGGTGTCCTGTTTCCTGCTGCGCATCGAAGACAATATGGAGTCCATCGGGCGCTCCATCAACTCCGCCCTGCAGCTGTCCAAGCGCGGCGGCGGTGTCGCCTTGCTGCTCAGCAATATTCGTGAGACCGGCGCGCCGATCAAGAAGATCGAGAACCAGTCCTCGGGTGTCATCCCGATCATGAAGCTGCTCGAGGACTCCTTCTCCTACGCGAACCAGCTGGGTGCGCGGCAGGGTGCGGGCGCGGTCTACCTGCACGCCCACCACCCGGACATCTACCGCTTCCTCGACACCAAGCGCGAGAACGCGGACGAGAAGATCCGCATCAAGACGCTCTCGCTGGGTGTGGTCATCCCGGACATCACCTTCGAGCTGGCGAAGAAGAACGAGGACATGTACCTGTTCTCGCCGTACGACGTGGAGCGCATCTACGGCGTGCCGTTCGCCGATATCGATGTCACCGAGAAGTACTACGAGATGGTCGACGACAAGCGCATCCGCAAGTCGAAGATCAAGGCGCGCGAGTTCTTCCAGACCATTGCCGAGCTGCAGTTCGAGTCCGGCTACCCGTACATCATGTACGAGGACACCGTGAACCGGTCCAACCCGGTGAAGGGCAAGATCACCCACTCCAACCTGTGCTCGGAGATCCTGCAGGTCTCCACGCCGTCGGAGTTCAACGACGATCTGTCCTATTCCAAGGTGGGCAAGGACATCTCCTGCAACCTGGGCTCGCTGAACATCGCGAAGACCATGGATTCGCCGGATCTCGGCAAGACCGTGGAGACCGCGATCCGCGCGCTCACCGCCGTCTCGGATCAGACGCACATCTACTCGGTGCCGTCGATCGAGCAGGGCAACAATGAATCGCACGCCATCGGCCTGGGGCAGATGAACCTGCACGGCTACCTGGCGCGCGAGCACGTCCACTACGGCTCCGAAGAGGGCGTGGACTTCACCAATATCTACTTCTATTCGGTTGCCTACCACGCCATCCGGGCGTCGAACCTGATCGCCATCGAGCGCGGCAGCTACTTCGGTGGCTTCCCGGATTCGAAGTACGCGTCGGGTGAGTTCTTCGACAAATACACCGAGCAGGTGTGGGAGCCGAAGACCGAGCGGGTGCGGCAGATCTTCGCCGAGGCGGGCGTGCACATTCCGACCCAGGACGACTGGCGGGAGCTGAAGGCGTCGGTCATGGCGCACGGCATCTACAACCAGAACCTGCAGGCGGTGCCGCCGACCGGCTCGATCTCCTACATCAACCACTCGACCAGTTCCATCCACCCGGTCGCGTCGAAGATCGAGATCCGCAAGGAAGGCAAGATCGGCCGCGTCTACTACCCGGCCCCTTACCTGACCAACGAGAACCTCGACTACTTCGAGGACGCCTACGAAATCGGCTACGAGAAGATCATCGACACCTACGCCGCGGCCACCCAGCACGTGGATCAGGGGCTGTCGCTGACGCTCTTCTTCAAGGACAGCGCCACCACCCGCGATGTGAACCGGGCGCAGATCTACGCCTGGCGCAAGGGCATCAAGACGCTGTACTACATCCGCATCCGGCAGATGGCCCTGGAAGGCACCGAGGTCGAGGGCTGCGTGAGCTGCATGCTGTAAACCACGGCAATGTGAAGGGGCGCTTCCGGTTTCCGGGAGCGCCCTTTTCGTGTCTTCGACCGAAATACTCGAGCCAACCAGCTGGTTACTATGCATCGTCACATGGGATCGAGAATGGGAGTTGTGACGATGCGTGCAGTGCGTTTCGAGGAATACGGTGGGCCCGAGGTACTTCAGCTGGTAGAGCTGGACGTGCCCGAACCCGGACCGGGTGAGGTCTCGATCGAGGTCGCTTATGTCGGCGTCAATTTCGCGGATCTCCAGGCCACCCAGGTCGGCTACCGGGTACCGGCGTTGCCGTTCGTGCCCGGACTGGAACTGTCCGGCCGGATTCGCGCGCTGGGCGCGGGCGTGCAGGGGCTGACCGTCGGCCAGCGGGTCGCGGCCATCACGCAGTCCGGCGCCTACGCCGATATCGCGGTGGTGCCCACCTCCACCGTGTTCCCTATCCCCGAGGGTGTCGACCTGCGCACGGCCGCAACCCTGCCCACCGTGCTGCCCACCGCGTACGCGCTGGTGCACCTGGTCGGCCGGGTGCGCGAGGGCGAGTCGGTGCTGGTGCAGGCCGCCGCCGGCGGGGTCGGCAGCGTGCTGGGCCAGGTCGCGAAGCTGGCCGGTGCGGGCGCGGTCTACGGTGTGGTCTCGAGTGCCGAGAAGGCCGAGTACGCGCGCAAACTCGGCTACGACGACGCCTTCCTGAACGCCTCTTTCGGCGCGGATGTGCGCCGGGCGACCGATGGCCGCGGCGTGGATCTGGTCTTCGATTCCGTCGGCGGCGAGACGCTGCGCCACGGGCTCGGCGCGCTGGCCCGCTTCGGCCGATTGGTGTCCTACGGCAATGCCGGCGGTGAAGCGGCCTGGACAGTCGGCGCGGGCGATCTCGCGCCCGAGGGCCGGTCGGTGTCCGCGTTCTCCATTCTCGGTCTGAGCGTCGACGATCCGGAGCTGTTGCAGGACATCGCCTCCCACGCCTTCGCGCTGGCCACCTCGGGGAAGGTGGAGTTGCCGATCACGGCGGAGTTCGCCCTCGAGGATGCGGCGGACGCGCACCGGCTCATGGGCGGGCGCACCTCGACCGGCAAGTTGCTCCTCGCCGTCAACCCCTGAGAATTACCGCTACCGCTGTGCTCGATCCCCGAGCACACGCGGTGGCGGTTGTGAACTCTCCAGAACCCGATGCCGCCCCGGGTCTCCCGGGCGGCGCCGCGGATACGCTCGCTGTGGTTTCGACGCCACCTCAGCGCGGTCCGGCGTCGTAGCTGAATTCCTCACTGCGACAACGGAATCGGAGGTATCTGGGCCCCGCTCGACTGCCGCAGCCGGGGCCGGTGTTCTCGAACAGCCAGTGCGGCAACAGCCGTACTTCCCCTACCGGAAACAACAGCCCACCGAGCGGAGTTCTCGCGCCCGCTCGGTGGGCCTTTTCCTGTGTGCAGCGAGCCTTTTCGTGTGGGTCTCCGTTTAGAACCCGCACGGTGGGTATTCGTGTGTAGGCGGCCTGACGCCGCGTGTCGTCCGATTTCCGCGCAGTACGCAGTATTTCCGCACGGTAGTCATTGTGACGGGCAACAGCGCCCCGCCCGGGTGGCGGTGAATGGCCCAGATCTTTATCGAATCGACACCTTCGCATCGGGGCCCGCCCTAGCCTCGGTGCTCGAGCGAACCCTACGGGAGGAGTGGCGATGTCGGACATCGTGCAGCGGCGGATGATCGCCGGAGCCGCGGTCGTGATGGCAGCCCTCGCGGTACTGCCGGCGGGCGAAGTGCGGGCGACGCCACCGATGCACGGGCTGACGGCGCACGCGGGGGTGATCAGCAGCGAACAGATAGGGCCGCAATGGGAACGGGTGCAGGTGCACTCGGCCGCGATGAACCGGACGCTGTCGGTGGATGTCCTGCACGGGGCGGGGGACGGCCCGCGTCCGACGCTCTACCTGCTGGACGGCGTCGACGCCGAACCGGTTTCGGACTGGCTCACCAAGGGCAATGCCGCGGACTTCTTCGCGGACAAACCGGTCGACGTGGTGCTGCCCTCCGGCGGCACCGGCAGCATGTACACCGACTGGCTGCGCCCCGACGCCGCGCTCGGCGTGAATCGATGGGAGACGTTCCTCACCACCGAATTGCCCGGAATCATCGAGCCCTACCTGCATTCCGACGGCCGGCGGGGCATCGCGGGCGTCTCCATGGGCGCCCAGGGCGCGATGATGCTCGCGCACCGGCATCCCGGTTTCTACCAGGCCGTGGGCGGTTTGAGCGGCTGCTACTCCACCGTCGACAGCACCGGGGCCGCGGTCACCACCCTGACCGTGGAATCGCGGGGCGGCAATGTCGCCAAGATGTGGGGACCGCCCGGGACCCTGGACTGGCTCACCCATGACAGTCTGCTGGGCGCGGCGGCCTTGCGCGGCACGGTGATTCATCTCTCCGCGGCGAGCGGGCTACCCACCTCGCTGGATCTGAACCAGATCCTGCAGTCCCCGAATCCGCTCGGCGCCCTGCAGCAGGCGGGCGGGGGAGTGGCGCTGGAGGCCGGGGCTCGGATCTGCACCGAGACCTTCGCGCATCGCCTGGCCGATCTCGGGATTCCGGCGACCGTGGACTATCTGCCCGCCGGTATTCACGACTGGGCGGATTTCTCCGCCCAGCTGGGGCCGATGTGGCAAACGCTGTCGACCGCGTTCCCGCCCGAATAGCTAGTGTCGCAGGCCGTATCGCGGTAGTCGGCGCAGGCCGGGCCGCAGCCGGCCGTCGACCGTGACGACCAGTCCGGCATGCACCGCGGCCATGGTGAATTCGCTGGCCTCGGCCCAGGTGGCGGCGTATTCCATGGTGAGTTCGGCGCCGTCGGCCGGTGCGCCGAGATAGACGGTTACCCTGTGCGTCAAAGCTTCCCCCGAGCTGTCGAAAAGTATTCTGTCCTCGGCGATTCCGGTCATACCCTGCTCCTTCGTCCGGATGGTGCCTCGTACCGAAGGTAGGGGTAGCCGGCTGTCACAGACGGTGTTTCGCGGGCCGCCTTGGACAACTCACAAGGGGGTCGCGAGTTTTGTTGTTACTCGTCGGAACAGAAACATAGGCTGGTCTGAACAGGGGATTCGGGTTGTGGCTCAGCCTGCTTCGTAGGTGCGGGCCACCAGCGCCGAGCGTAGGTACCAGAGGCCGGAAGCCTGGGTCGGGTCGAATCCCGTGAGCTGCCCGATCTTCTTCAGCCTGTAGTCGACCGTATTGGTGTGCACATGCAGCAACCGCGCGGTCCGCTGCCGATTCAGATTATTGCTGATGTGCACCTGCAACGTCTCCAGCAACTCCGGATGCTCCTCCAGGGTGTCCAGCAGCGAACCCAGATGATCACGCCCCGGCCCCGGCCGCGTCAGCTGATACTCCAGCGCCAGCTCGTCGAAGCGGAACAGCCCGCGCACCAAGCCCAATCGCTGCACGATATCGAGCAGCTCGTGCGCCTGATCGGCCGCATCCGGCAAGCGCGGCGGCGGCGCCGACACCAGGGTCGCGGTCACCGGCACCTGCGCGGCCCGGGACAGCTGATCCACCAAGGCATCCAGCCCCTCGTCCGAGCCCTCGGCGACCGGCACCAGGATGGTCCCGCCGTCCACGCTCAGCAGCGACAGCGCCTGCCCGGTGCAGCGGGTGGCCAGTTCGGCCTGTACCCGGCGCAGTTTGCGCCGCGCCACCACCTTGCCGTCCACCGCCGGATCCTGCTCCTCCGGATGCGCCGGAATCGATACGGCCAGCACGTGATACGAATCGGCGATCTCGATACCGCATTCGCGCGCCATGGTGGAGGTGCTGTGCCCGCCCAGCAGCGCCGAGGTGAGCGTGTGCACGGCGGTGTGGTGTTCGCTGACCACGGAACGCAATTCGCGCACATACGCCATCGCCACCGCCGAGGTCATCCGATCCAGCAGTTCGACCACGAGTTTCGCGCCGTCCATCATGTTCATGAAATCGGTGACGGAGAGCGCGAGGGTGGTCTCCCCGTCCGGTTCGTCCTGCCGGATGTGCTGCGTCGCGGCGGACGAGATCACCAGCTCGAAACCGATCTTGAAACCCTCGTGGATGGCGTGATGGATGGTGTCGATCGGAATGCCCTCGCGCGCCCACTGCGCGGCGGCCTGCTCCAGGCGCTTGGTCTTCTCCGGGAGGTCGCGGCCGTCCAGCATGCCCACCGCCAGCTCCAGGCAGGTGCGGGTGATGGTGGTGACATCGCCGTGGATGGCGTCGCCGGGCAGCGTGCCGCACGGCGCCACCGTCTCCACGAAATGACCCACCATGTGCTGCGCCAGCCCGCGAACGTCCTTGAGCGGTGAGGAAATCGGGGTTCCCGACACGGTGAGCGGGATGTCGACGGACATGACGACTCCTTACTTCCACCCCCGGTAAGCCAGTCCCCGGACACAGAACGGTAACGCATCGCCGGGCCTTCGGCGATGAGGTTCGATCAACCGCTGTGATGCGGCCCGAGGTCATCCATACCCACGTTGTGAAGGTTCATAACCCGGCACATGGGACGATCGACGCCATGGGTGAGACCACGCGCACCATCGGAATCCTGCTCTTCCCCGGCGGCATGGGCACCCGGCCCCTCGTTCACGACGAACCCACCCTCGACTGGCTGCGCGCCCGCCGCGCGGATATCCCCCTGATCACGAGCGTCTGCACCGGCGCCCTGGTGCCGGCCGCCCCGCAACAACGTTGAGTTATTCCAGATGTGAGGTGTCGTTGTAGGCGATCCGCCGCAGCCCGGAATCCGTCCGCTCCCAACGGGAGATCGAGGCGTTCGCCAGCTGGTTCGACTCGATCTCCAGGATGGCCCGCTCGTCCAGCTCTTCGAGGATGTAGCGCGTCATGACCACGACGATGTCATGCGCGAAAACCAGGACGTGTCCCGATAATTCGGGCAGCAGGCTGCGCAGTCGCAAGGCCACGTCGGTCCACGACTCACCACCCGGCGGCCGATAGTAGAACCGCCCCAACCGCTCTCGTTCCTGCCGCTCGACCGGGTAGCGGCGGGCGATGCCCCGCGCCGTGAGCCCGGAGAGCACACCGTTCTCGCGATCCCGCAGCCGCTCGTCCAGCCGGGATTCCGGTACCAGGATGGATTGCAGTGCGATCCCGGCGGTTTCCCGCGCCCGCACATACGGCGAGCACAGCACGCTGGTGGGCCGCTCGGGCCGCCGCATGAGCCACGCGCCCACCAGTCCGGCCTGGATCTTCCCCCGCTCGGACAGCGGCACATCGGCATCGCGCCCGCCCTTGTCGAATACCTCCGCCCCGTCCTGAATGGCCTGTGCCAGTGCGGCATTCCCGGTACTTTCCCCGTGCCGCACCATGGTCAGCGATTCCAACCCCATACCCGTGCCCTCCACTGGCGTGCCCCGCGACCCGCGATGCTACCCGCGCCCACCGACGGCCGGCCCGCCGCCCGCGTGGCGGATACCCGTGCGGTTATCCGCGGGCGGGGGCCGAAGCGCCGGCGGTGATGTCGGCGGGCGGGAGCCAGAGGGTGGCGATGGTGCCGCCGCCGGCCGCGGGTTCTATGGAGGCGTTGCCGCCGTGGGCTTCCGCGACCCAGGCGACCAGGGCGAGCCCGATGCCGTTGCGGCCGCTGCGGCCGGCGGCGCCACGGTTGAAGGGGCTGGCGGACATGACCGGATCGACGCCGGGTCCGTGGTCGCGGATACTGACCCGGCCCTCGGCGACGTGGACCTCGACGGGGGCGGCGCGGTTGACCGCGCCGTGAGTGAGGCCGTTCTCCAGCATGTTCCGGATGGCGAGGCTCAGCAATTGCGGGTCGCCGACCACCACGCTCGGGTGGACGGTGACCGTGATGCGGGGGTCGGCGGCCTCGTCGGCGACGGCCTCGGCCAGTTGGTCCAGGCGCAGCATGGTGCGTTCGGGCTCGGCGATGCCGGATTGCATGCGGGCGCGGGCGAGCAGGCCGGTGACCAGGCGGGCCATGCGGTCGGCCAGGCGGCGGGCCTCGGCGAGGGTTTGCTGCACCTCCTCCGGTTTCGGGCGGGATTCGGTGAGGAGCTTCAAAGTCGTGAGGGGCGTGCGCAATTCGTGTGCGGCATCGCCGAGGAACTGCTCGTGCTCGTCCAGCATGCGCACCGCGTGCCGCAGGCTGCGGCCGGACAGGAAGAAGGCGGCGGTGGTGGACAGCACCACCAGCAGGCCACCGCCGATGATCAACTCCCACACCAGGTTCCGGTGCGCGCCCGGATTCGCCATGGCCTCCGAACCGGCCAGGATGACCACCACATTGTCCCAGTCCTGCCAGTACACCGGGGTGCCCGCGATCCGCACCGGCCGGCCGGTGATATCGGTGGCGGAGTACAGGTCCGAGGCGTAGAGGACGCCGTCGGAGTGATCGTCGGTCTGGGTGGCGAAGGTGGACAGCTGATTGTCGTCCGGCATGAGCGACCGCTGATAGGTGTGCGCCTGCTTCCAGGGTTCACCCGCCTTGTGCACCATCACCACGACGCCGGTGGACCCCTTGGCGAGTTGATCGTCGATCACCGTCGAGAGGTCCAGTGCCCGTTTGTCATCGTGCTGGATGGCCCGCGCGAGCCCGCCCGCCACCGCCTCGACCTGCCGGTCGGCCGCGGTGGCCCGAGCCCGCGCATCGATGCCGGACGCGACGAAACCCAGCACCAGCACGGAGGTCAGCGTGATCACCGCGACCATGGCGGTCATCATCCAGCGGGCCCGCCGCAGCCTGGCGACCGCGGGTGACCGGTGCGCGCTCACCGCTGCGCCATCCCGGACACGGCCTCACCCGAGATGAGAAACCCGCTGCCGCGCACGGTTTCGATCACGCACGGTTCGCCGAGTTTGCGGCGCAGCTTCGCGACCACCGCGTCCACCACATTGGAGGCCGGCTCCGCCATTTCGTCCCAGCAGCATTCGATGAGATCGGTGCGCGAGACCACGCTGCCGCGCCGGGACGCGATCAGTTCGAGCACGGCGAATTCCTTGGGCGTCAACGACAACAGGATCCCGCCGCGCGCCACCCGCCGCCGCATCAGGTCGATATCGATGTCGCCCAGCACGATTCGCGCGGCGGCCGGCTGTTCGCGGCGCCGGCACAGGGCCCGCACCCGCATCACCAGCTCGGGCAGCGCGAACGGTTTGGTCAGGTAGTCGTCGGCGCCCTGTTCGAAGCCGGCCAGCCGGTCGTGCAGGCCGTCGCGGCCGGTGAGCATGAGCACCGGCACCGTATGCCCGGCATGCCGCGCCCCCGCGACGAGGTCGAGGCCGTCGCCGTCGGGCAGGCCGCGGTCGATCACCAGGCAGTCGTAGCGATTGATGGCGATCTTGAAATCGGCGTCGGCGATATGGTGTGCGTGGTCGACCGCGAACCCTGCCGAGCGCAACCCCTCGGTCACTTCACGGCAGAGCTGCTGGTCGTCCTCCAATACCAAAACACGCACAGGGCCAGAGATTAGGCCATGCGGGTACGCGCGCCCAATGCCGCGGAGGGCCTGCTTAGCGGAAAATGATCGAAAAATTATGCCCCGGGGAACTATCGGCAATCTCCGTGGTGGACGCCGCCACGCCCGGCCCCTGCTGCTGTGTCGGAACACACGCCTGTAATTTGCTGGTCCGGAGGATGTACTGGCACACGATTTCCGGCATAGCCCCAGCCCAGCTCGATGACCTCACTGGGACACAAGGTCTTGTGCTGCAAGGAGCTGACGTCCCCAAGTAGTAGTGTTTCAGGCACGGGAATGGGTGAGCTGAGAGGATGACTGTGGACCATACATCGATGCGGGTGACCAAGGTGATCGACCGGGTATCGGCGATCAACTGGAACCGCGTGCAGGACGACAAGGATGCCGAGGTCTGGGATCGGCTCACCGGCAACTTCTGGTTGCCGGAAAAGGTCCCGGTCTCCAACGACATCCCCTCCTGGGCCACGCTGACCGCCGGTGAGAAGCAGCTGACCATGCGGGTTTTCACCGGCCTCACCCTGCTGGACACCATCCAGGGCACGGTCGGCGCGGTCAGCCTCATCCCCGACGCGCTCACCCCGCACGAGGAGGCCGTCCTCACCAACGTCGCCTTCATGGAGTCGGTGCACGCCAAGAGCTACAGCCAGATCTTCTCCACGCTGTGCTCCTCGCGCGAGATCGACGAGGCCTTCCGCTGGTCCGAGGAGAACCGGAACCTGCAGCGCAAGGCCGAGATCGTGCTCGACTACTACAACGGCGAGGATCCGCTCAAGCGCAAGGTGGCCTCCACCCTGCTGGAGTCCTTCCTCTTCTACTCCGGCTTCTACCTGCCCATGCACTGGTCCTCGCGGGCCAAGCTCACCAATACCGCCGACATGATCCGCCTGATCATCCGCGACGAGGCCGTGCACGGCTACTACATCGGCTACAAGTACCAGAAGGGCCTGGAACTCGTCTCCGAGGCCGAGCGCGAGGAGCTCAAGGCCTACACCTTCGAGTTGCTGTTCGAGCTGTACGAGAACGAGGTCGAATACACCCAGGACCTCTACGACGAGGTCGGCCTCACCGAGGACGTCAAGAAGTTCCTGCGCTACAACGCCAACAAGGCGCTCATGAACCTCGGCTACGAGGGCTTGTTCCCCAAGGACGAGTGCGACGTGAATCCCGCCATCCTGTCGGCCCTTTCCCCCAACGCCGACGAGAACCACGACTTCTTCTCCGGTTCGGGCTCCAGCTACGTCATCGGCAAGGCAGTCAACACCGAAGACGAAGACTGGGAGTTCTGACCACCTGAACAGTCGCGGCCCCGGGCGAAAAGCCCGGGGCCGCCGTGTTTTTCGCGTTCACGAAACGGTCACGATCGGCCTGGTGAACTTCGTGCCATGCAGATCAAGAAGATTTTCGCAGCCGGTGTTCTGACCCTCGGTTTCGCCGCCCTCGGCGCCGGTACCGCACATGCCGCACAGACCTGGGACGATGGCCCGCTCGCGGCCGGCGAGAACTGTGACGACCATGCCAACAACAATGACTGGACCTACAACGGCACCTCGGTCAAGGGCCAGCCCGGCGTGACCTACTCCTGCCCGGTCCAGGGCGACGGCCTGCCCCACTTCTTCATCACCACCCCCAACTAACTGATCCAGCTGGTGGGTTCGACAAAGAAGCCCGGCAATCCGATTCCTCGGATGCCGGGCTTCTGCGCGTCCGCCGACCGGTGCTAGTCGGATACGTAGTTGTTGAGCGACTTGCCGATGTCGGCGACCAGGGCGCGGGCGGCGGTGATGCCGGAGCCGTGCCAGATGCTGTCGTCCACCGCGAACTCGCGGCGATCGGAGACGGCGCCGAGCTTCTTCCAATCGTCGCCGTTCATCACCGATTTGCCGTAGCTCAGGCCGTCGGGCCCATCGAACATCACATAGATGATGTCGCCCTCGATCTTGATCCGGTCGGCTTGCGCGCTCAACGAAGTCAGGTCGAAGGAGTTCCCGCGCTGCGGCTGCGGCCGCTGCACGCCGGTGTCGCCGAGCACCTGCCCGGCGAAGCTGTTCCCGCCCTGCACCTGAATGTCCTTGGCGCCGAAGCGGATCACCGAGGCCTGGGTGAGACCGGAGTTCACCGCCGCGCCCGCGTCACGGGCGGCGGTGCGGTAGTCGTCGAGGTCCTTCTCGGCGGCGGTGTGCCGGCCCAGGGCCTCGCCGATCGCGCCGAACTGTTCCTGCCAGCCGGCGTCGGGGGCGACCAGCACGGTCGGGGCGATGGCCTTCAAGGCGTCGTACTGCGGGCCGTCGGCGGCCGCGCCGATGATCACATCCGGTTTCAGCGCCGCGATCTTCGCGGGATCGATACTGCCGACCGCGCCCACGCCGGGGATGGCGGAGATGCCCGAGCCCAGGTAGGCGGGTTGCGGGGTGGGGCCGGAAACCGTTGCGGCGCCGACCACTCGCTCCCACAGGCCCAGTGCGCAGGCGGCGTCGAGGGCGGCGGTGGAGAGCACAACGATGCGTTTCGGATCGGTGGGCACCTCGGAGACGCCCGCCGCGTGCGCGAGCGACCGCGTCGTGCCGGCGCCCGCGTCGACCGCGCTCGGCAGCCCGCACGCCTGGGTGGTGTCGCGGTCGATGCCGACCACGCCCGCACCCGCGATGACGGTGGTGGTGCGCACAATCGAGCTCTCGGAATCATCGGTCTTGCTGCAGCCCGCCACCAGACTCGCCGCAAGCACCGCCGCAGCGGCCGGCAGCAGCCCCCAACTGCGCAAACGGCGCAAAGAGGTCGGGGTGGAGGCGAACGTGTTTCGGGTGGAAGCGGACTCGCGCACCGGCATGGCTGGCAGCGTACAGCCGCTTGCGCCGACACCCAATTACGACACAGAGTAGGACCAGCCCGCGACCGCTGTGGGAGCACAGTTTACGATTCACGAAGCGCAAGCAGCCCGTCGTTCGTCCAGGCACGAATCCGGACGCCGGAAGCAACCGCGACGCACGACCAAAAGGCACCTGTCAGGAGGTTCAGTGACTGCCGTAGAGCCACGCCCAGTCCAAGAAGTGGAAGCGGCTCGGCCATACCCGCAACGGACGGGGCCGAAGGGTTCGTTCATCTACAAGATGGTCACCACGACCGACCCCAAGGTTCTTGGTGTCATGTACTTGGTGACGGCCATGTCGTTCTTCCTCGTCGGCGGCATCATGGCGCTGCTCATGCGCGCCGAGTTGGCACGCCCGGGTCTGCAGTTCCTGTCGCCGGAACAGTTCAACCAGCTGTTCACCATGCACGGCACGATCATGCTGCTCTTCTACGCGACCGCGATCGTGTTCGGCTTCGCCAACATCGTGCTGCCGCTGCAGATCGGCGCACCCGACGTCGCCTTCCCCCGCCTGAACGCCTTCAGCTACTGGCTGTACCTCTTCGGCGGCACCATGGCGGTCGCGGGCTTCGTGACCCCGGGCGGCGCCGCCGACTTCGGCTGGACCGCGTACGCCCCGCTGTCGGACATCGTCCACTCGCCCGGCGTCGGCGCCGACCTGTGGATTCTGGGCCTGGCCGTCTCCGGTCTGGGCACCATCCTGGGTGGCGTCAATATGCTCACCACCGTGGTCTGCCTGCGCTGCCCCGGTATGACCATGTTCCGGATGCCGATCTTCACCTGGAACATCGCGGTCACCTCGGTGCTCGTGCTGCTGGCCTTCCCGCTGCTCACCGCGGCCCTGTTCGGCCTCGCGTACGACCGGCACCTGGGCGGGCACATCTACGACCCGGCCAATGGTGGTGTGCTGCTCTACCAGCACCTGTTCTGGTACTTCGGCCACCCCGAGGTGTACATCATCGCGCTGCCGTTCTTCGGCATCGTGTCCGAGATCTTCCCGGTCTTCTCGCGTAAGCCGATCTTCGGCTACACCACGCTGGTGTACGCGACGCTGGGTATCGCGGCGCTGTCCATCGCCGTGTGGGCGCACCACATGTACGCCACGGGTGCGGTACTGCTGCCGTACTTCTCGTTCATGACGTTCCTCATCGCGGTTCCGACCGGTGTGAAGTTCTTCAACTGGATCGGCACCATGTGGCGGGGTCAGCTGACCTTCGAGACGCCCATGCTCTTCAGCATCGGCTTCCTGGTCACGTTCCTCTTCGGTGGTCTGTCGGGTGTCATCCTGGCCGCGCCGCCGATCGACTTCCACGTGTCCGACACGTATTTCGTGGTGGCGCACTTCCACTACGTGCTCTTCGGCACCATCGTGTTCGCGACCTTCGCGGGTATCTACTTCTGGTTCCCGAAGATCACCGGCCGCATGATGGACGAGAAGCTGGGCAAGTGGCACTTCTGGACCACCTTCATCGGCTTCCACACCACGTTCCTGGTGCAGCACTGGCTGGGCAACATGGGTATGCCGCGTCGTTACGCCGACTACCTGCCGACCGACGGCTTCACCACCCTGAACACCATCTCCACGATCGGTGCCTTCATCCTGGGTGCGTCGATGCTGCCGTTCATCTGGAACGTCTTCAAGTCGTACCGCTACGGCGAGGTCGTGACCGTGGATGACCCGTGGGGCTACGGCAACTCGCTCGAATGGGCGACCTCGTGCCCGCCGCCGCGGCACAACTTCTACGAACTGCCCCGCATCCGTTCGGAGCGGCCGGCATTCGAGTTGCACTACCCGCACATGGTGGAGCGCATGCGCGCCGAGGCGCACGTGGGCTGGGGCTCCAAGTCCCACACCGTGCAGGAGATGGACAAGATCTCCAAGTAATCGCTTACGCGACAACCGAAACGGCCCCGGGCACTGTGAAGTGCCCGGGGCCGCTTTCGTATCGCGTGTCCCTCGGGCGCCACGGCCATTCCCCGCGCGGAAGAACGCGCGACCCGGCATCCGCGTATCCCGGGCGTGATACCCGCCACCAGCGCGGCGGGCGGCGCGGGCATCCGGTGCGGCACCTGACAGAATGAGCTGCGCTGCCGCTAGGCGGGCGGTGGTGATGTCTGCGAGAAACGGAGTATCGATTGAGCACGTCTGAGACGACTGTTCTGGTCACGGTTACCGGGCCCGACAAGCCGGGCGTGACGTCGGTATTGCTCGCGGCGCTGTCCAATAATGCCGTCAGCTTGCTGGATGTGGAGCAGGTCGTGATCCGGGGGCGGTTGACCCTGGGCGTGCTGGTGTCGTGCCCGACCGATCCGGAGGCGCTGCAGGATCAGCTCGAGGACGCCATGGCGACCGTCGGCATGAACGTGGATGTCGAGATCGGCGCGAATTCGGTTGCGGGGGCGCGGCTTTCGACGCACGCCGTGGTGGTGCTGGGTAGCCCCGTGACGGCCCGCGCGTTCAGCGGGATCGCGCGCAAGCTGGCCGAGCAGGGCGTGAACATCGACTCCATCCGGGGCATCGCCGACTATCCGGTGACCGGCCTCGAACTCCTGGTCACCGTGCCGAAACCGGACGGCGACACCGAGACCGAGCTGCGCACCACCCTGTCGGCCGTCGCCGCCAAGCAGAGCGTGGACATCGCCGTCGAGCGCGCGGGCCTGGCCCGCCGCGCCAAGCGGCTCATCGTCTTCGACGTGGACTCCACCCTCATCCAGGGCGAGGTCATCGAGATGCTGGCCGCGCACGCGGGCGTCGAGGACGAGGTCCGGCAGGTCACCGAGGCCGCCATGCGCGGTGAACTCGACTTCGCCGAATCGCTGCGGCAGCGCGTCGCCACCCTGGCCGGCCTGGACGCCTCCGTCATCGACGAGGTCGCCGATCAGATCGAACTGACCCCGGGCGCGCGCACCACGATTCGCACGCTGCGCCGGCTGGGTTTCCGCTGCGGTGTGGTGTCGGGCGGTTTCCGCCAGGTCATCGAACCGCTCGCGCACGAGCTGGAATTGGATTTCGTGCAGGCCAACACCCTCGAGGTGCTGAACGGCAAGCTGACCGGCAAGGTGCTCGGCGAGATCGTGGACCGCGAGGCCAAGGCGGTGGCGCTGCGTCGTTTCGCCGCCGAAACCGGTGTGGCCATGGATCAGACGGTCGCGGTCGGCGACGGCGCCAATGACATCGACATGCTCAATGCGGCCGGCCTCGGCATCGCCTTCAATGCCAAGCCCGCACTGCGCGAGGTGGCCGATGCCGCGCTCTCGCACCCCTATCTGGATGCGGTGCTGTTCATCCTGGGCGTCACCCGCGACGAGGTGGAGGCGGCCGACGCGAGCGACGGCGGCATCCGCCGCGTGCCGCTGACGCAGTAACGGCCGTTCTGGGTAGCGTGGATGGGGTATTCCGGTCGCTACCAGGAGGCTTCGATGCGCATGCGTACACCCGTGCTGATGGTGCTGGCCGGCCTGCTCATGGTGGCCGGCTGCGGAAAGAACGATTCGAACGACGCGTCGAAGACGACTTCGCCCGCGGCCACCACCACGGCGTCGACGAGCGCGGTGAAACCGACCCCGGACGCGCACCCGGCCGTGCGGATCGGCTCGGATTCCGACGGCAAGGCGATCACCCTGACCGCCGGGCAGGGTCTGGTCGTCACCCTCGACGCCAATCCGACCACCGGATTCACCTGGGCGCTGACCGATCTCGATCAGAACATCGTCAAGCAGAATGGCGCCGCCGAATACGAACAGGACCCGAATCCGGACGGCAGGGTCGGGGTCGGCGGTAAGTCGGTGCTGAATTTCGTCGCCGCGAATCCGGGCGGCACCCGCCTGGTGCTCGAATACAAACGTTCCTGGGAGCAGGGCGTGCCCCCGGCCAAGACCTTCAGCGTGAATCTCACGGTGCAATAGACGGCGCATCCGCGCCATTGAAACCGGTGTGGCAGCGACTTTTCGGCCGATGGCTAAGCTGGCGGGGTCAATCGTTGTAGCCGAGGAGTGATGCCGGGTGTCCAGTGTCGAGTCCACCATCGATGCCGGATTCGCGGCCAGGCATGCGGAATTGGCGCTCGGCTACGGCGGCGGGGGCGATCCGGACGATCCCGCACTCGTGCAGGCCATGCAAATGGTGTTGCACATCGAGAAGTCCGATCCGCCCGCCCGCAGCGCCCTGCTCGCGGCGGCCGCCATGGCGGTGGTGACGCTCTGCCTGGACGAACGGGTCGGTCCCGAAGGCGAATGGGAGGACCGCTACCTGGGCTGGAAGCGTTCCCGCATCCGCAAGGTGGCGCGCCGCGCGCGTGGCGGGCAATGGCTGGCCGCGCAGGAAGTCGACGGTCTCACCGTGGAATTCGCGGGCGCGCGGGCGCGGGCGCTGGTCCCCGGCCCGGTCGGTGAGATCGATCCGCGGATCAAACGCCTGCAGATAGGCGGCACCGAACTACCTTCCGATGAGCTGGGAGAAATTGATTCGGAATTCCCGGTGCTGTGGGTGAACGCAGAATTGGGTATGACTGTAGGCAAGGCCGCCGCACAGGTAGGGCACGCGAGCATGTTGCTCGCGGGCGCCATGCCGGTGCAGCGGGCGTATGCCTGGGCCGGACAGGGTTTTCGCTGCACGGTCGCCGAGGCGGATCCCGATCGGTGGGCGCGTTTGCTGCGTCGCGTCGCCGACGGTACCGCGGTGCCGGTGCGTGATGCCGGTTTCACCGAGGTGGCGCCCGGTTCGACAACGGTGATCGCGGTGGCGTGAACGCCGCCGCGGTGCCCGAGTTTCCTCCGAAAGGAAACCAACGGAAATGAACACACTGCTGGTGATTCTCATCGCGTGGGTGGTGCTCTCGATTCCGGTGGCACTCATCCTGGCTCGCATGTTCCGGTCGACGCGGTCCGAGGCCGGTCGCCGCGAGCACGGCGAGCTATCGCAGGGTTCGCCGGAATTCGACAGCGCCCCTGGTGAATTCCCTGCACGCCCGCAAACTATGGGAAAGGACACGCATCGAGTTTTCCCACCACGTTGACGATCGTCCAGGGTGGTGGGCCAAGATGGACCCCGTGCCGCAACCGGATCCAGATCTGCTCATCGACTTCAACGACGTCACCGTGCGACGTTCGGGCCATACCCTGGTCGGACCGGTGACCTGGCAGGTGGAACTCGACGAACGCTGGGTTGTGCTCGGTCCCAACGGCGCCGGGAAGACCTCGCTGCTGCGCATGGCGGCGGCCGAGATGCATCCCACGTCGGGTATCGCGAATCTGCTGGGGGAGACCCTGGGCCGCGTCGACATCAACGAGCTACGCCCGCGCATCGGACTGTCGTCGGCGGCGGTGGCGAGCCGGGTGCCGCTGGACGAGAAGGTCGCGGATCTGGTGGTGTCCGCCGGGTACGCGGTGATGGGCCGCTGGCGCGAACGTTACGACGAGATGGACACCGATCGGGCCATCGACATTCTGGAAAGCCTGGGCGCGGAACATCTTTCCGACCGCGCCTACGGCACGCTGTCGGAGGGCGAGCGGAAGCGGGTGCTCATCGCCCGCGCGCTCATGTGCGATCCGGAACTGCTGCTGCTGGACGAACCGGCCGCCGGTCTGGACCTGGGCGGGCGGGAGGAACTGGTGGAGCGGCTCGGCGATCTGGCCGCGGATCCGGATGCGCCTGCCACGGTGCTGGTCACGCATCACGTGGAGGAGATTCCGCCGGGCTTCACGCACGGCATGCTGCTGAACGAGGGCAGTGTGGTGGCGCAGGGCCTGCTGACGGATGTGCTGACCTCGGAGAATCTGAGTGAGGCGTTCCACCAGTCGATTCAGCTGGACCGGATCGACGGCCGCTACTTCGCCCGGCGCTCGCAGCGTTTCGGTCGGCACCGCACGCGCTGAGCCGATCGGCGCCGCACACGCCGAGTTTGTTTGTGCCGCATTCTTGCGGCGCGCTGCCGTTGCATCTCCTCCACCCTCCGGGCAAACTGTCCGCAAATAGGGTGGATGGAGGGAGCAGGGGTTGGGCCGGATCATCGGTGCGCTGGCGCTCGTCGCCGTCGCACTCGCCGCGACCGGCTGTGTAGCCGATCCACCCGCGCCGCAGAAGGTCTCCAAATCCCATGCGGCCGCGAGTCTCGGCCCCGCCGCCGTCCCCTCGGACCTGGACGGGAAAACGGTTCAGCTGACCTACGATTCCGGTTCCGGGGGCACGGTCACCTTCGCGGGGGACGGGAAGTCGCTCACTTTCATCGCCGCCGATACCGGCCGCAAGACCACGTCTCCGGTGGCGGTGGTGCCGGTGGAGGCGGGGATCTTTCTCGTCACCTGGACCGAGGAAAATGGCACGGTGATCAGTCAGATTCAGGATTACAAGACCGGCAAACTTCAGGCCACCTTCAGTCGCCGCGCCGACACCGAGACCGGCTTCGTCATCGAATCCCGCACCGGATCCGTGCGTCTGACCGACTGAGACCGAATCGGGTTCTGTTGCTTACCCTGGGCAACAGTTAGTGTGCGAAAGGTGAGCGAGACCGTTATCCAGCCCGAATCCCAGCCCGCCGCCGCGCCCGTGAAGGACGCGTCCACGGTGGTGCTGGTGCGCGACGGGGCGCACGGGCCCGAGGTATTCCTGCAGCGCCGCGTCAATGCCATGGCCTTCGCCGCCGGCATGACCGTGTTCCCCGGCGGCGGCGTCGACCCGTCGGATGCCGAGGTCGCCCTCGACTGGGCCGGTCCCGAACCCGCCTGGTGGGCAGCGCGTTTCGACACGGACGTGGCTCGTGCGCAGGCGCTGGTGTGCGCCGCGGTCCGCGAAACCTTCGAGGAGTGCGGGGTGCTGCTGGCCGGGCCGACCGCCGATTCGGTGGTCTCCGACACCTCGGTGTACGCGGAGGCGCGCGGGCGGCTGGAGCGCCGCGAACTCTCCTTCGCGCAGTTCCTCACGCGCGAAAACCTGGTCCTGCGTGCGGATCTGCTGCGTCCGTGGGATCACTGGATCACCCCGGTGGTCGAGCCGCGCCGCTACGACACCCGCTTCTTCGTGGCCGTCCTGCCCGGCGGTCAGCTGGCCGACGGCGCCACCTCGGAGGCCGAGGTCGTCACCTGGAGCACGCCGCGCGCGGCGATCGACCGCTGGAAGCAGGGCCTCGACGTGCTGCTCCCGCCCACCTGGACGCAGCTCGACGCCATCGCCGAATTCGCTTCCACCGCAGACATTCTCGCGGCGGAACGCACCATCACCCCGATCATGCCGGTCTACGACCCGTCCGGCGGCGGTCCCGCCCTGGCCTTCCCGGACGCCGACCGCTATTTCGCGGACCTCCCGGAGCATGCTCGCCTGCGTGGCTCCCAGCGCCCGGAGTAGTCACCTGCGGCGCGTCACCTGCGCGAGGATGATCACGGTGAGCAGCGGTATCGCGGCGAAGGCGAGCACGCCGACGAACGCGCTGCCGCTGGAGATCCACACCATCACGCCGAGCGCGAAGCCGATGACGAGCGCGATCGGCACCAGCACGACGGTGGCGCAGCCCGTGCCCTGTGTTCCACTGCCTCCGGGGCGCTGTTCGCTCGTCATGCGCGGTGCGTTCCGTCGCGGACCCAGAGCAGACTCCACAGGATGGTGCTGACCGCGAAGCCGACCGCCAGGCCCGCGACCAGCACATGTGTCTCGAGTCCGGTGGCGAGGGCGACCGGTAATCCGACCTGAGCGAGTGCGATCAGCAGTAACCGCACCCCATCGTTTTCACGCATCCGAACCCCGCGATCGAGAAGTAATGCAGAGTGGCCACGATACCGCCGCGAGACGGCAGTAGGGTGTTGCCCTGTGGCCGAATTCGTGACCGTGGACCGGGGCGTGGCAGAGGGCATTGCCGTCCTCCGGATCGGGCGCCCGCCGATGAATCTGATCGATCTGCAAGTGGCTCTCGAGGTGGCTGCCGCCGCGGCCGATATCGGGGGGGATCCGTCGATTTCGGCGGTGGTGGTGTACGGCGATGAACGCGTGTTCTCGGCGGGTGACGAGCAGGCCGAGCTGGCCGCGCTGACTCCCGAGCATGCGGCGGCCATCGTCCCCGATTTCCAGGCGGCGCTGAACTGCCTGGCCAAGATTCCGCAGCCGACGGTGGCCGCCATTACCGGTTACGCCCTGGGTGCGGGGCTGGAATTGGCGCTGGGCGCGGATCACCGCATCATCGGCGACAACGTGAAGCTGGGCCTGCCGCAGATCAAGGCGGGCCTGATTCCGCTGGCCGGTATCCGCCGGTTGAGTCTGCTGATCGGTCCGGCGAAGGCCAAGGATCTGGTGTATTCGGGTCGCTTCGTGGATGCGAAGGAGGCCGCGGCGCTGGGTCTGGTCGATGCGGTGGTGGCGCCGGACGATGTGTTCGCCTCGGCCATGCGCTGGGCGGAGCGTTTCGTCGACGGTCCGAGTCTGGCGCTGGCGGCCGCCAAACGGGTCTTCGAGGCCGGTACGCACGGGCATGATCGGGCGCGCACCGAGTGGGCTGAACTGTTCGGTTCCGAAGATCAGCTGGTTGGAACACGTTCCTATTTGGTCGATGGTCCGGGAGTCGCCCGGTTCACGGGCCGTTAAGCGGCCCGATAACAGGTCTCACCGGGGTATTCATTAGGCTGCCCTGCATGACTGTTGGTCCTGAAGACCCCGCGCCGAACCCGCACGCCACCGAGGCCGAGGTCCAGGCCGCGTATAGCGACAACAAGCTCGCCCAGGTCCTTTACCACGACTGGGAGGCCGAGACCTACGACGACAAGTGGTCGATCTCCTACGACGAGCGCTGCATCGAATACGCCCGCGGCCGCTTCGACGCCGTCGCCCCCGCCGACGAGGCGCCCTATGAGCGCGCCCTCGAGCTCGGCTGCGGCACCGGATTCTTCCTGCTGAACCTGATGCAGTCCGGCGTGGCGAAGCGCGGCTCGGTCACCGACCTGTCCCCGGGCATGGTCAAGGTCGCCACCCGCAACGGCCTCAACCTGGGCCTCGAGGTCGACGGCCGGGTGGCCGACGCCGAGACCATCCCGTACGAGGACGACACCTTCGACCTGGTCGTGGGTCACGCTGTGCTGCACCACATTCCGGATGTGGAGCTGGCGCTCAAGGAATGCCTGCGCGTGCTGAAGCCGGGCGGCCGTTTCGTCTTCGCGGGCGAGCCGACCACCATCGGCAACATCTACGCGCGCCGGCTCGGCCAGGTCACCTGGAAGATCACCACCGAGATCACCAAGCTGCCGTTCCTCTCCGGCTGGCGCCGCCCGCAGGAGGAACTCGACGAGTCCTCCCGCGCCGCCGCCCTCGAGGCCGTCGTCGACCTGCACACCTTCGACCCCTCCGACCTGGAGGCCATGGCCCGCAGCGCCGGCGCCGTCGAAGTACAGGCCAAGACCGAAGAGTTCGCCGCCGCCCTCTGGGGCTGGCCGGTCCGCACCTTCGAGGCCGCCGTCCCCGCCGACAAGCTGACCTTCCGCTACCGCATGGCCCAGTACAAGGCCTGGCTGGCGCTCAGCGCCCTCGACGAGAAGGTGCTCCGGCACGTCGTGCCCCGCCAGTTCTTCTACAACGCCATGATCACCGGCGTGAAGCCCGGCGCCTCCGCCAAGTAGCCACGACCGGCGAAATCCCTTGGGCTACGCCTTCACCCGCGACGATGTCGCCTACCTCGGCAGCGCGGCCGCCACGGCCGCGCTGACCGAGACCGGCACCCTCGCCCTTACCCCGGCCACCTTGCTCAAAGACCTCGGGCAACTCCGCCGCACCCACGGCGACCACGCCGCCGCCCTTGTCGAAACGGTCCGCCTCCGCCGCCGCGCCGCCGCGAAGCTCATCGACGCGGGCGAGTGGCTCTTCACCGATGACGCCCTCCAGCAGGCCACACCGTCGGCAGTCGCCCGCCACCGCGCCACCCGCCTCGCCGGTCGCACCGTCCACGACGTCACCTGCTCCATCGGCGCGGAACTCGCGGCCCTCGCCGAGACCTGCCCCGCCGTCATCGGCAGCGACCTGGACGACATCCGTCTGGCCATGGCCGCCCACAACCTCCGCCCGGCCGGTCCCGGCTCGCCGCCGAGCCGGAATGTGTTGCTGGCCAAGGCGGATGCGCTGGTGCCGTGCAGTGTGGCGGAGGTGGTGATCGCGGATCCGGCGCGGCGGGCCGACGGTCGGCGGACGCATGATCCGGCCAAGTTGCAGCCACCGCTGCCGGATCTGCTGGCTGCTTACGCGGGGCGCGATCTGGCCGTGAAGTGCGCTCCCGGACTGGATTTCGACAAGCTCGCCTGGGACGGGGAGGTCGAGGTCGTCTCGCTCGACGGCGGGGTGCGTGAAGCGTGCCTCTGGACACCGGGATTGGCGGAATCCGGGGTGTCGCGGCGTGCGAGCGTGCTCTCGTCCGCGGGTGATTCGTGGACGATCACCGACGCCGAACCCGACGATATTCCGGAGCAGGCGCCGGGGGAGTGGATCATCGACCCGGACGGCGCGGTGGTGCGGGCCGGGCTGGTGCGGCACTACGCCGCGAAACACGGTCTGTGGCAGCTGGATCCGCGCATCGCCTATCTGACCGGCGACACCGTTCCCGACGGGGTGCGGGGTTTCCGGATTCTCGATCGGCTGGACTTCAGGGAGAAGCCGCTGCGCGCCGAACTGCATCGGCGCGACTGCGGCCCCCTCGAAATCCTCACGCGCGGCGTCGATATCGACCCGGACGCGCTGCGGGCGCGGATCAAGCCCCGCGGCGCCCAGCCGTACACGCTGGTGATCACCAGGATCGGGCGGACGGCCACGGTCTTCCTCTGCGCGACGCCCTGATTCCCGCCGCGCGGCTGTGTGATCTGCCGCAGCAGTAGTCGATCTGCCTCAGCCTTGCTTGGTGACATGCGTGGGTCGCATGACCAGGACGACGCGGCGCGGGTGGTCGCCGACGGGGCGCTCGTAGGCCAGGCCGTACCGTTGCGCGAGGACATCGAAGAAATCACCCTCGGGATCGGGTTCGATGCGCTCGATCACCCCGCGCACCTCCAGGTACCGGTACGGGGCCTCCGGGTCGTTGATGCTCACCGCCACGTGCGGATCACGCGCCGTATTGCGGTGTTTGGCGCGATCGGTTGTGGTCGTGAACCGCAGGAATTCGCCGTCCCAGAGCTGCCAGATCGGCGTCACCTGCGGACTGCCGTCCGCATTGAGGGTGGCGAGGTGCGCGAACAGCGGCCGGGTCAGCAGATCGGCGTGACTGTCGGGAACTACGGGGTGAGTCATGGTGTGCTCCATCAGAGTCGGTTGATTTCTACGATGCGGAAAGGGGCCGGGGTGCCGGGCCCGTACGGCCCGTTCTTGTCGAATTGTGAGACGGTCACCAGCGCGCGGCCACCGGCGTGCACGATGGATGTCGGAATGTCGAGCGCCGGATCGGTGACGCGGTGCTGCAGTTCGGCATTCGCGCCGTCACCGGTGACGTGCCAGCGGCTGACGGCATTGCCCTTGTTGTGCACGATCCACAGGGTGTCGGCGTCGAGTTCGAGCCCGTCGCCGTCGAGGGCGTTGCCGCCGCGCAGGGCTACCTGGCGGACGGCGGGCTGTGCGCCCAGCGCCACCCGGTACAGGTCGCCGTTGGTCATGTCGACCACCAGCAGATAGTGCCCGGCGGTGTCGGCGGCGATGCCGTTGAGAGTCATCGGCGCTTGTGCGGCAGGGTTTTTCGCTGTGCTCAGATCGGCGTACGGCTGCAGTTCCCCGCCGTGCCCGCCGTGTGCGACGGCGTCGGCGATCCGCTCGGGTCCGATGCGGTAGACCACGGGCCGTCCGCTGTCGGTCAGGTAGACGCTGCCGTCCGGGGTGATGGCCAGGTCATTGCGGAACGGGTTCCCGGTGGCGGGCTCGTCGAAGCGTGCGCGCAGCGCGCGGGTTCCGGTGTCGTACACCGCGACTCCCGCGGTGTGATCGATGACCCAGAGCCGCCCGGCGGCATCGACCTTGACCCCATTGGCGGTGCGCCGTCCGTCCGTACCCGCGGGGAGGAAGGTTTCGGCCTGGCTCGCACCGGGTTTCGCGCGGTACACCGCGCCGGTGAGGAAGGAGCTCGCGTAGATATCGCCGGTGCGCGGGTCGGCCGTGATGCTTTCGGGGTAGGCGTTCTCGGGCAGCTGGTAGGCCGTGGTGATCTGATCGGCGGCCGGCGTGGCCGCGGGCGTCGCGGCGTCGCCATTGCTGCAGGCCGCTAGGACCAGCAGCATTGCCGCGATTGCGGGCGCGGCCCAGCGGCGGATCGGGTGGGGCATTGGTCGGGCCTTTCGGGTCGGTTCGTCGGAGCCGGCACCTGAGTGCGAATGCGAACATAGATTAGAGGTCTAATGCTCGTCAAGATTCGAATGAGAGAGTGGGTTATCATGCCTGCGTGACGTCCATGCCCATCGAAGAGCGACTCGGAAGCTTCATCAAGCGCGCCGAACAGGCGCTGCAGGGTGCGAAGAACGCCACCCTCAAACACGAGGGCGTCACCGTCCCCCAATACGCCGCCCTCTACGTGCTCAGCGAGAACCCGGGAATCTCCGCCGCCGAGCTGGCCCGTCGCTGCGGCGTCACCCCGCCCACCATGAACACCATCCTGAACAACATGCGCGACCGCGGTCTCATCGAACGCACCCCGCACGCCTGGCATCGCAATGTCCTGGAGACCTCGCTGACCGACGAGGGCCGCCGGGTCATGTACGCCGCCGACGCCCGCGCCGTGAAGGTCGAACGCGCCCTCGCCGACGAATTCACCGATGCCGAGCGAAAATCGTTGATGGACATGCTCGCCCGCGCCACCACGCTGCTGGATTCCGTTCGCCCCGAAGGCTAGGGCGGTGTAAGAGCTAGGGCAGCGTGAGGGTCTGGTAGTCGGCGACGAATGTGGTGAGCAGCCGGGCGAATTCGGTGCGATCGCGCTCCGGCCAGGCGGCCGTGGCCGTGGCGAAGACGGCCTGCCGATTGGCGTGCGCCTGATCGAGGACGGTGTGGGCGCGCGGGGTCAGGTGCAGCAGGACGCGCCGCGCATCGGTCTGGTCGGCGCGGCGTTCCAGGAGTTCCTCGGCGACCGCACGCCCCACCAGACGGCTGGCGCGCGGCTGATCCACGCCGAGCGCCGCGGCGATATCGGTGACGGTCGCGTCGCCGTCGTGCGCTTCCACGGCATCGAGTACGCCGAAGAGCGTCGGATCGACCGCGGGACCGCCGCTGCGGGCGGCGATCCGGTTCAGTGCGCGCCGGGTCTGGCTGCGGCGGATGGCCACCATGGCGCGTTCGATGGCGACGATCGCGGGGTCGCTCTGTTCCATGCTTGACATCGTACAAGTACTTGCTACATTACATGTATATGTAATCTGACATGTTCTTGAAGGTGAACCATGAACGGCAACACACCCGAACCGATCGGCTACTGGCTCAAGCACATCGACGTGACGCTCGAATCGAACTTCGAAACCTTGCTCGCCACCCAGGAACTGAAGCGCCGCCACTGGCAGATCATGCATACCCTGGCCGGCGGCCCGATCGACGCGGCGGGCCTGAAGACGGCGCTCGCACCCTTCCTCGACGCCGAAGACCCCACGCCCGCACCGTATGTCGCGGCACTGATCGAGCGCGGCTGGGTCACCGTCGATGAGGCGACCGCGCACACCCTCACCCCGGAAGGCATTGCGGCCCACGCGGATCTCTTCGCCCGCATCCAGGTGCAGCGCAAAGCCGTCACCGAGGGTCTCAGTACGGACGACTACAACAACCTGCTCGCCACGCTGCAGCGCATCGCCGACAACGTCGACGCCTTTGCCCTGACGCTGAAGTGACTTACTTCTCGGGTTTGAAAGCGAAGATCTCGCCGATGCGGGTAGTTACCAGCACCTCGCCGTCGGCGCCCACGGATGTCCCGATGGTCGTGCCCTGCGCACCCGGCAGATCGTTCGAATGCACGGTCGCACCCGACCGCGTATCGAACGTGACCAGCGTGAGCTGATCGCCCATCGGCGCGACCGTGTACCCGGTCCCGCCCGCGGTCTGCACCGGCTGCCCGCGCAGTTCGAGATCCTTGCGCTCCCAAGCGATCTCCGCACTGTCGCCCTTGTCGCGCAGCGCCATCAGATGCCCGCCGTCACCGGCCGGTAGCAGCAGCCCGTTCGACACCGAAATGCCCCCGCGCGCCGGGAATCCGAGATCCTGCACCCACTTGGTGTGCCCGTTCGAAGCATCCACGGCCATCAGCCGATTGCTGTTGTCGCCCACGTACACGGTCTTGCCGTCGGAGGACAGCGCCGGGCTGGTGCCGCTGCCGCCGTCGAGCATGGCGGCGCTCCAGTCGCGGCGAATCTCCTTGCCGTCGTAGGTGAGAGCCACCAGGTCGGCCGTGCCCTGCCCGGGCTGCCAGACGGTCGCGTAGAAGCGGCCCGACTTCTCGTCCACCGCGGACACGTTCGCGACGGGGCATTGCGGCCCGCCGGTGGCGCAGTCCTCGATGCCCTGCCCGTCCGGCGGCCGGTTCAGGTCGGGCGCCTGCAGGAAGTCCGGGTCGCCCAGCAGCTGGAAGGTCGGCACCTCGCGCTCACCGGTCTGCCGGGAGAGCACGTCGAGCTGCCCGAACTGGCTGGCGGACAACACATTTCCGTCCCCGGTGAACTGCACGGAGACGGGCACTCCCGCGACCGGGGTGCGCCAGCGCGGCTGCCCCATATTGTTGAACGAGTACAAGGCGCCGTCGTCGCCGACATACACATTGTCGGAGCCGTCCACGGCGGATCCGGCGTCGACCGCGCTGGGCCCCATCTGATTGCAGAAGCGTTTGCGCCCGGTGAGCATCTGGAACGAGAAGATATTGCACGACGAGGTGCGGGTGGTGACGAAGATCTGCCCGTCGCCGCCGATGGTGACCGGCGCGCCCACCGGCCCGCCCACGGGACGCGACCAGCTCAATCCGAGATTCCGCGAGCCGGTGACCGGAGTCGATCCACTGTTGCGGGCGTCCCGGAACGCGAGCGGCCAGCCTTTGCCCGCGCCGACGGTGATGTCGTCGTACTTGGTGCTGCCGAAGGCGCAGGAGCTCAGCGTGACCGCGCCGACCGCGGCGACCACCAGGGCCCGCGCGACGGTCGAGGCGGTGCGTGGCCGCGGACGGTCCGGGATCGCTCCACCGTCCGGCTCGTGACCGGTTCGCGGTGCATGGTCACGTCCGGTCTGCCGCCTGCCGCTTCGCACCTGCTGGTGTCCCTTCTGCCAGTACGGAAGTCTCTGGATAGCCCTGGGCCTGATGCAGCCGGAGCACAGCCTACTTTCGTGCCCTGGGAGGGGTACCGATACCCTCGTCCAAACGGCCGGAGAGTACTACAGGGAGAAGTCTGTGACGAGTATGTGGGGCGCACCGCTGCGCTCGCGGTGGCGGGGTTCGCGACGCCATGATCCGGAGCAGGCGCGCTTCCTCACGGTGGCGTCGTTGAAGTGGGTGCTCGCCAATCGCGCGTACACGCCCTGGTACCTGGTCCGGTACTACCGCCTGTGGAAGTTCAAGATGGCCAACCCGCATATCGTGTTGCGCGGCATGGTCTTCCTGGGCCGCAATGTGGAGATCCACGCGACCCCCGACCTGGCCCGCATGGAGATCGGCCGCTGGGTCCACATCGGCGACGGCAATGCCCTGCGCTGCCACGAGGGTTCACTGCGCATCGGCGACAAGGTGGTGTTCGGCAAGGACAATGTCGTCAACACCTACCTCGACATCGAGATCGGCGAGTCGACCCTGGTCGCGGACTGGTGCTACATCTGCGATTTCGACCATGTCACCGACAACATCAACCTCCCCATCAAGGACCAGGGCATCGTCAAGTCCCCCGTCCGCATCGGCCCCGACACCTGGATCGCCGCCAAGGTCACGGTCCTCCGCTCCACCCGGGTCGGCCGCGGCTGCGTCCTCGGCGCCCACGCCGTGGTCAAGGGCGACTACCCCGACTACTCCATCGCCGTGGGCGCCCCCGCCCGCGTGGTCAAGAACCGCAAGGAAGCCTGGGATTCCGCCGCCGAGAAACGCGCCGCGCACCTCGAGGCCCTGGCCGACATCGAACGCAAGAAGAACGGCGTAGCCGCCTCCTGAAACGTGTCCCCCCGCGCAGGTAGGTTTCACCCATGACCGGTTACGCCGCCTTCCTGCGCGGGATCATGCCCAGCAACCCCAACATGCGCAACGAGAAACTCCGCGCGGTCTTCGAGGGCCTGGGCTACGAGCAGGTAACCACGCTCCTCTCCAGCGGCAACGTAACCTTCCAGGCTCGCGAAACCGCCTCCGCCACACTGGAATCCCGCATCCAGAAGGCGTTGAACACGGAACTCGGCATCCCCGGCGGCACCCTGATCCGCACCCGAGACCAACTCCACGACCTGGTCGCCTCCGACCCCTTCCCCGGCCTCACCCACTGCCGCGAAACCTATCTCACGGTCACCTTCATCAAGGGCGCCCACCTGGACCTCGCCGCGGTTCCCAAGGATGAATCCCCCTCTCCCACAATCCGAGTAGTCGCCTACGACGAAGCCGCCGGCGCCATCCTCAGCATCATCGACAACACCGACCCCAACACCCCCGCCTTCATGTCCTGGGTAGAAAAGCAGTACGGCAAAGACAACGTCACCACCCGCACCTTCCTCACCGTCCAAAAGGCCCTGAAGAAACTCGACTCCTGAGCCCCTTCACTGCCCCCGGAACCGCCCCCTTGTAACGTCCCGAACAACGGTCGATATTTGATCGAGTTCCGGGCGGGCTGGTCCGGTGGCGATTTCGAGGGCGGCTGGGTCAGTACGGCTGGTTCGGATCGCGTTCCGGGAGGGGGCGTTCCGCGATGACCGGGCGGGCCAGGGGGTTGCGGACGCGGCGTTTGGCCTGCTGGTAGACCAGGGTGGTTTCCTGGGCGACGACGTCCCAGGCGAAGTCGGCGGTGAGGCGTTCGCGGGCGGCCCAGGCGCGGTCCTGGGCGCCGGCCGGGTCGTCGAGGACGGTGCAGACCGCGTCGACGATGCCGTTCACGTCGGCCGGTTCGAAGGAGGAACCGGTGACGCCGTCCGTCACCAGGTCGCCGAGGCCGCCGGCGTTCGAGGTGACCAGGGGAGTGCCTGCCGCGGCGGCTTCCAGGGCCACAATGCCGAAAGGTTCGTAGCGACTGGGCAATACGACGGCGTCGGCGCTGTGCAGCCAGCCGAGCAGATCCGTATGGTCCAGGCGGCCTGCGAAATTCACCGCGCGGGCCACCCGATGCGCACGTGCTCGCTCACGCAGCCAATCGAATTGGGTGCCGATGCCGGCGATGGTGAGGGTGGTGCCGGGGTGCGCCTTGCGGATGCGTGGCAGCGCGGCGATCGCGTCCTGGATGCCTTTTTCGTATTCGAGCCGGCCGACATACAGCAGACGCGGGGGGCCGGAACGCGGGGCGCGTTCACGGAAGGTCCAGGCGCCCACGTCGATTCCATTGCGGATCACCGTGATCGGCGTCTTCTCGGGGCCGTAGAGGCGCGTCACCTCGTCCTTCATGGACTCGGAACACGTGATGAGCGCATCGGATTCGTGCGCCAGCCACCATTCGACGGAGTGCACCTGCTTGTTCACGCGGCCGGAGACCCAGCCGCTGTGCCGGCCGGCTTCGGTGGCGTGAATGGTGGAAACCAGAGGGACGTCGTAATACTCGGCCAGGGTGATGGCGGGATGCGCGACCAGCCAGTCGTGGGCGTGCACGACGTCCGGCGTCCAGCCTTCGCCGATTCCCGGTTTGTGCAGGGCGATTCCGGCGCGCACCATGGCGTGCCCCATGGCCAGCGTCCAGGCCAGCATGTCTTCGCCGAAATCGAAGCAGGGCGGGTCCTCGGCGACCGCCACCACCAGCACGCCCTCTTCGATGAACGAGTGGGTCGGGTGGGTGGTGGCGTCGGTGCCCATCGGGCGGCGCGCCAGGATCACGACTTCGTGCCCGGCGGCGGCCAGCTCGACGGCGAGGTGATGGACGTGGCGGCCCAGCCCACCGACTACGACGGGTGGGTACTCCCACGAAACCATCAAGATCTTCATGCGGGTCCTTCTGAAGCGGGGCCGAGCCGGCGCGCATCCAGCGCGGGAAACAGTCCGTCGGCCGCGTACCATCCTGCCGCCAATTGCCCTGCTTTGGCGAGTTGCCCGGCGGCTACCGAAGCGGCAATCTCACGCACCGCGTGCGCGTGCTGATGGGCTCGATCACGGGCGTATCCGGCCGCCGAATCCTTCGACACCATGAACGCCCAGTCGCTGGAGACGGCGAGAATCGCCTCCCGCAGCAGCTGGTCCGCGACCGGGTTGCGCAACCCGCCGGCACTGCCGCCGAGCGTACCGGCGTCCACCCGCATCTTGTCGAGGGTGTCCAGCGCCAGCCGCACCACCTCGGCATTGAGTTCGACGAGATCGGTCACCTGATCGCCGGCCCACACCCGCCAGTCCTTGCCCGAACCCCACGAGGAATCGGCGAGTTCCACGCGTTCGCCCACGTAACCGCGGGCCCGTGCGTCGGCGAGGGTGCCGACGGTGATGCCGGCCTCGGGCAGCGCCCGCAGCACCTGTTCCAGCCACTGCGGCCCTTCGTGCCACCAGTGCCCGAAGAGTTCGGTGTCGAAGGCGGCCACCACCAGGGCGGGCCGCCCGATCCGCGCGGACTCGGAGATGAGCCGTTCGCGCACGGTCTCGACGAAGTCGACCACGTCCCGGCCGACCGCCGACCCGGCCAGGATCGGGTCGTAGGGCGCCTTGTCCGGACCGTCCACGGTCTTGCCGGTGACGCGCGCCGGTTTGAGCCCGGTGGCGTGATCGTAGTGATGGAAATCACGGTAGTAGGGCTGCCCGGGATACCCGGATTTCGGCGACCACACCCGGTAGCTCACCTGCAGGTCGCGCCCGAACGCCACCACATCCGAATCCCACACCGGTCGCCCGAGCGTGGTGTCACCCTTCAACGCGGGCCCGTCGGTCATGAAATGCGAGATGCCCGCCGCCGCGTAATCGCGTTCCATGCCCGGCGTGAAACCGCATTCGGGAGCCCAGATGCCCGCGGGCGTATGCCCCCACCGATGCCGGGCGTCGGCCAGGCCCTCGACCAGTTCGAATTGACGCAGCCGCTGGTCCAGCAACGGCTGGAACGGATGCGACAGCGGCCCGCCCAGCAATTCGATGGCGTCGGCGTCGATGAGTTCCCGCCACACCGGCGAAGCCCCGTGCCGCCAACGGGTTTCGAAGTCTTCCAGCGCCGCGTTCGCCAGCCGATGCTCGTGCCGTCCGAGCGCGGTATTGCCCGCCATGGACGCCTCGTCGGCCCGCAACCGCCAGTTGCCGAGCCAGTGATGCATGCCCGCCAGGCAGTGCGGATCGTCCAGCTGCGCGGCCAGCACCGGCGTGATGCCGAGACTGATCAGATGCGAACGCCCTTCGGCCGCAAGCTTTCTCAATACCTGCGCGACAGGCAGATAGGAGGACGCCCAGGACTGGTACAGCCATTCCTCACCCACCGGCCAGCGCCCGTGATGCGCCAGCCACGGCAGATGCGAATGCAGGACCAGCGTGAACTGTCCTGGGACGGCATTGTTCTCGGCGGACGTCACGGCTTCACCGCGATGGCGACCAGATCGAGGCTGGCATCGATATCCCGCTCGGCATCGGCGAGCAGTTCGAAGTCCTCGATACGCACGGCAGCCACATCGCCGGTGAGATCGGCCGGCCATGGTTCGCCCGCGAGCGCCCGCTCGATCTGCGCGTCGATGAGGGATCCGCCCCACTTCTCGTCCAGCGCGACCAGTGCGGGCCCGTGGAAGATGCCCGCCATCAACTCGACCCGGAAACCGGCCTCGACAAGAAGTTCGGTCATTTCCGCGGCATTCAGTTCACGCGTGTGGAAAGGGTTGAGCGGGGTGTCGCGCCCGGGGGAGAAGGTGATCCGGTTGGGTGTGCTGATCAACAGTTTCCCGCCGGGCCGCAGCACTCGCAGGCATTCGCGCAGGAACTGCGACTGGTCCCAAAGGTGTTCGATCACTTGGAAGTTGACGACGATGTCGACGGCGGCTTCGTCGAGGGGAAGTTCGGCCAGATTGCCCTGGATCATTTCGACGCGCGGGTACTTGGCGCGCACGTGCGCGACGGCGCTGTCGTCGTAGTCGAGGCCGATGACCTGCGTGGCGACGTCGGCGATCATATTGGCGCCGTAGCCTTCTCCGCTGCCGGCTTCGAGCACGGTCTTGCCGGCGCATTGTTCGAGCATGCGCACGTAGGCGATTTCGTGGCGGCGGAACCAGTAGTTCTCCTCGGCGATGCCGGGCACGGTCCGCTCACCGGTCAAAGGCAGGGGATCGGCAGGGTTTTCGGTGTGCGTCACGGCCTCGCTCATTGGATCGACGTTAGCGGTTGCCCATATCACAGCGTTAAGCGGATCGGCTGATGCAGAACATCACAGGCTAAGTTACCCATGAGTAACTTAACGTAGGGTAATCTCCACCGCGAGCTACTTGTGGACGTACGGCAATCGATCGTGCGACCGCCAGATCCAGTGCCCCCAGAACAGGAGGTCGACGAAGACCAATGCCGAACATCGTCGTACTGATCAAGCAGGTTCCCGACACCTGGTCCGAGCGCAAGCTGACCAGCGGTGACTACACCCTCGACCGTGAGGCCGCCGACGCCATCCTGGACGAGATCAACGAGCGCGCCGTCGAAGAGGCGCTGTTGATCAAGGAAGCGCAGGGCGGCGAGGTCACCGTGCTGGCCGCCGGCCCGGCCCGGGCCTCCGAGGCCATCCGCAAGGCGCTGTCCATGGGCGCCGACAAGGCCATCCACATCCAGGATGACGCCATCCACGGCTCCGACGCCGTGCAGACCTCGTACATCCTGGCCGCCGCTCTCGGCCAGATCGAGGGCATCGAGCTGGTCATCGCCGGCAACGAGGCGACCGACGGTCGCGCGGGCGCCGTGCCGGCCATCGTGGCCGAGTACCTGGGCCTGCCGCAGCTGACCCACCTCCGCAAGCTGACCGTCGACGGTGAGCGCATCACCGGCGAGCGCGAGACCGACGAGGGCGTCTTCAAGCTGGAGGCCACCCTCCCGGCCATCGTCTCGGTCACCGAGAAGATCAACGAGCCGCGTTTCCCGTCCTTCAAGGGCATCATGGCCGCCAAGAAGAAGGAAGTTCAGACCTTCACCCTGGCGGATCTGGGCGTCGACCCGGAGACCGTGGGCGTTGCGAACGCCGGCACCAAGGTGACCGGTGTGACCCCGAAGCCGGCGCGCACGGCGGGCGAGAAGATCGTCGACGAGGGTGAGGGCGGCAACCAGATCGCCACCTACCTGGTCGGCCAGAAGATCATCTAAAGCCCCCCGAGCAACGAACTTCAGGAGAAAGAACAATGGCAGAAGTACTCGTGCTCGTGGAGCACGCTGAAGGTGCCCCCAAGAAGGTCACCACCGAACTCCTCACCGCCGCTCGCGCGCTGGGTACCCCGGCCGCCGTCGTCGTCGCCGTGCCCGGCACCGCCGACAAGCTGGGTGACGCGCTGGCCGCGGCCGGCGCCGAGAAGATCTACGTCGCCGAGTCCGACGACGCCGAGGGCTTCCTGGTGACCCCGAAGGTCGACGTCCTCGCCGGCCTGTCCGAGTCCGCCGCCCCGGCCGCGATCCTGGTCGCCGCCACCGCGGAGGGCAAGGAGGTGTCGGGTCGCCTGGCCGCCCGCATCGGTTCCGGCCTGCTCATCGACGCCATCGCCGTGAACGGCGACGGCTCGGTGCAGCACTCCATCTTCGGTGGCGCGTTCACCGTGGATGCCAAGGCCACCGGCGACGTGCCGGTGATCTCGGTCCGCCCGGGCGCCATCGAGGCGGCCCCGCAGGCCGCCGCGGGCGAGAAGGTGGCCGTCGAGGTTCCGGCTCAGGAGGAAGGCGTCGTCAAGATCGTCTCCCGCGAGCCGAACGTGGGCGGTGACCGTCCGGAGCTCACCGAGGCCGCGATCGTGGTCTCCGGTGGTCGTGGCGTCGGCTCGGCCGACAACTTCGGCAAGGTCGTCGAGCCGCTGGCCGACGCTCTGGGCGCCGCAGTGGGCGCCTCGCGCGCCGCCGTCGACTCGGGCTACTACCCGGGCCAGTTCCAGGTCGGTCAGACCGGTAAGACGGTCTCCCCGCAGCTGTACATCGCGCTGGGCATCTCCGGCGCGATCCAGCACCGCGCCGGCATGCAGACCTCGAAGACCATCGTGGCCGTCAACAAGGACGAAGAGGCCCCGATCTTCGAGATCTCGGACTACGGCATCGTCGGCGACCTGTTCAACGTCGCCCCGCAGCTGACCGAGGCAGTCAAGGCCCACAAGGGCTGAGACCTAACGGTCTCGTAGAACAAATCGAGTGCCCCGGCCCTAGGGCCGGGGCACTCGTGTTGGGTGGGGTGGGTTGGGCCGGGTCGTTTAGATTTCCGGGTATGTCTACTGATCCCGTGCTGACCGAAGTGGTCGCGGCGCTTCACTGGGATCTCGCCGAATGGCTGGGAACCGATGCGTTGCCGAAAGTCTTCGACCGGATCTCGGGCGCACTCGACGAACAATTCACGTCGGTCGTGACCACCGGGCAGGCCGTGGATCGGGAAGGGCTGCTGGGCGGATTGTGGTCCGCGCGGAATCTACAGCCGGGATTGGAGATCGAGGTCTCCGATGTGGTCGAGCTGGCACGGAGTGGGAATCTCATCGTGGTGCGGTTCGTCGCGGAGAACCAGTTCGGCGGCGCGGTGACCAAGCGGTGGGTGACCGCCGTGCTGGTCACGGATGGCCGCACCTACCTGTGGCGGACCGTGCACGAGACCGGAGTACCGGAAACATAAGGTGAGGAAATGCCGATCTCACTGCCGCCCGGAATCGCCGAGTCCATCGAGAAGTACTTCGGGGAGCGCGGCAGGGCGTGGGTGGCGGCGCTGCCCGCCTTGGTGGGCGAGCGTTGCGCGGCTTGGGAATTGGAGCTGATCGGCGACAGCTTCGGCGGGGGAACGCATTCCTTCGTCGCACCGGTACGCAGGGCGGACGGATCCGTCGCGGTGCTGAAGGTGCCGGTCGTGGACGAAGAGAACTACGGCGAGCCCACCGGGCTGTACTGCTATGGCGGTGACGGTGCCGTCCGGCTCTACGAATTCGATCCGGTGAGCGGTTCGATGCTGCTGGAGTGGGCGCGACCGGGAACGGAACTGCTGTTCCAGCCCGGGTTTCCGAGCCTGGAGGGCCGGTCGGAGAACATCGGGAAGGTCGAGCAGGCGTGCGCGCTGTACAAGCGACTGCGCCGCGTGCCGGGTGAGATCCCCGCGGGATTCCCGGCCCTGCCGGAGGCCGCGAGCATGGTCGACGGCTGGGTGAAGATGTTCCACGACCCGGATCCGCAGGTGGCACAGGTGATTCCGGCGGGCCTACTGGATCGCGCGGCGCAACGATGCGCGGAACTCGCCGTGCCGGACGGTCCCCTCCTGGTGGTGAATCGCGATACGCATCTCGGCAATATCGTTGCGGCGGAACGTGAGCCGTGGTTGTTGATCGACCCCAAGGCATACCTCGGCGAGGCCGCTTTCGATGCGGGTTTTCTCGTGATGATCCAGGTGCAGAGCAACCCGACCCCTGCGCATGCACGCGCGGTGGTCGAAAGGACGGCGGCCGCACTGGATGTCTCCGCGGATCGCGCCCACGCCTGGGCGTTCATGCGATCGATGGAGGAGATCGTCTGGGCCGTCGAGGATGAGGAGCCCGACGACCTGCGCCTGCACGTTTCAGTGGCGTCCGCGCTGGCGTAGGTCCCGATACCGGTCCCGGGCCTCGCGTCGGTTGCGGCGGTCCTTCCAGGCCACGATGCCGCGCAGGCTAGATTGTGCGCCATGGGGATTCGGATGGCTGTCGCGGTGGGCTTGGCCGCGGGATCGGTGTGCTGGGGGCAGGCGGCGGCGGATGTGCCGGCGGTCGAGCATGAGGCGTTCACGTTTCAATTCGGGCCGGTGAGCGCGGGTGCGGAACTCGATTATCCGGCCGGTGCGCGGAATGCGCCTGTGGTGGTGCTGATTCCGGGTTCGGGTCCGGAGGATCGGGATGCCGATATTCCGACCGCGCACGACGGCACCACTCACATCTTCCGCGATATCGCCGATGAGCTGACTGCGCACGGCTATGCGGTGATGCGCTACGACAAGCGTTTCGTCCGCGAGCCCCATGTGGTGGATCCGAGGTTCGACACGGATGTGGATCTGAACGACTTCCGTTCCGATGCCGAGCAGGTGCTCCGTGCGGCGGAACAGGATTCGCATATCGATCCGCATCGGGTGTTCCTGTACGGCTGGAGCGAGGGCAGTACGGTGGCGGCCGCGCTCGCGGTGTCGCATCCGGAGTTGGCGGGCGCCGTCTTCCAGGGGTCGGTGGCAGCGCCGTGGCGGCTGGTTTTCGCGTATCAGACCGAGCAGGTCGAAGCCGCTTACCTGCAACGCTATTCGGTCGACGGCCTGCTGGGCCCGGACGAGCTGCGGCGTGCCTATACCGGTGAGGGTGGTGCGGTCGCCCGGTCGGCCGTGGGGTACGCGACGGTCGATGCGTCGCACGGTGATTTCACGGTGGCGCCCTACTTCGACTCGAACCACGACGGGAAGCTCGACGTGAATCTCGAATTCCGTCCGGTGTCCGAGCAGTACCTCGATCGCCTCTTCGCTTCGGACGGGTTCATCTACGGTCCGGGGAAGACCTTGCCCACGGTGCCGGAGCAGGCGCCGAAACTGACCGGGCCCGTGCTGATTCTGCAGGGGCGCGACGATGCGAATGTCCCCGCGGAGGGCGCGAGCGCCCTCGATGCGGCGCTGGCGCTGGCCGGCAATCGCGATCACACGCTGCGTGTGCTTCCGGGCCTCGGGCACTCGCTGGGCCGCACGCCCGATGTGCTCGCCGATGATTTCCAGCCCATCGACGCGACGGCCCTGTCCGCGCTGACCCAGTGGCTGGACGCGCACACCACCTAGGAACTGTGCAGCGCGGCGACCAAGGTTTCGAGGATGGCGGAGCGGCGGATGTCGCTGCGCAGCACGGCCGAGACCGGAATCCGGAGTGGGTGTCCGGTGAGGTGCAGGGTGGCGATGCCTTCGATCGAGCTGTCGGCGTAGAGGATGGTCCACGCGTCGGGCCGATTGATGAGCTCCATGGTGGCGGTGTGGTCCGGCGGAATCGGTGGTCCGAATGCCGGCCCGGTGGGTAGATCGGCGAAGGCGCCGCGGACGACATTGTGCAGCAGGACCTGTTCCGATTCCGGTGGCAGCAGTAGTGGGTAGGCCCCGAGTTCGGTGAGGGTGACGTCGCCGCCGCGGATGGCGAGGGGGTGTGCGGTGGAGGTGGCTATGACCGGATCTTCGATCCAGAGCTGTTCCACGGCGAGTCCGGGTTGGTCGATACTGCCGCGGATGAGAGCAAGATCACAGTCGCCGTCGGCGACGGCCTGAATGCGCTGGCGGAAGGGCTTGATGACGAATTCGATCTCGGCGCCGGGATGCGCTTCGCGTGCTCCGGCGATGGCGGACAGCGATCTTGTTGCGAAGCTCATGTTCGCCGCCAGGCGAATTCGCGGCCCGGAAGACCGTACAGCTGCGCGAATGGCCGATTCCAGGCTCAGCATTTGCTTCGCAAGGGGAAGTAGCCGGGTGGTCGCGTCGGTGGGTACGACGGATCGGGTGGACCGCTCGAAGAGCGGTACGCCGAGATCGCGTTCCAGGCGGGCGATCTGGTGACTGATCGCCGATTGGGAGATGAAAGAGCGTGTGGCGGCCTTGCTGAAGCTGAGCTCCTCGCAGACCGCGACGAAGTAGGCCAGTTGGCGCAGCTCCACGGCTCGTCCTCGATTCATGATCAACGTAGATAAGAGTCATCTAGATTATGCGCCCTGACCCCTGGAACATTCGCACTTCGAATCACGGTTAGTAATGACAGAGAAGGGAGTTGTCATGCAGTACGTGGAAGCGGGCATCGAAACCGCGGATGTCGTCATCGTCGGATCGGGCTTCGGCGGGCTCGCCGCCGCGAAGCAGTTGAACAAGTCGGGGGTCAACTACGTCCTCATTTCGAGTACGCCCGAGCACCTCTTCCAACCTCTCCTCTATCAAGTAGCGACCGGTGTGCTGGCATCCGACGAGATTGCCCCGCCGATCGCGAACATCATTCGGCACCACAAGAACGGTGATGCGCGCCTGGGCAAGGTCACCGAGATCGACGCCCCGAATGCCGTACTCACCTATGAGACCGCCGAGGGCCCGCGCAAGATCCGCTACGGCAAGCTGATCGCCGCGACCGGTGCCAGCCAGTCGTACTTCGGCCGGGATGACTTCGCGGACAAGACCTTCTCGCTCAAGACCATCGACGATGCGTGCCGCCTGCGCGCCCAGATCGAGCGGGTTTTCGAGCAGGCCAAGACCGCGGATCCCGAAACCCGGCGCCGGCTGCTGAGTTTCGTCGTGGTCGGCGCGGGCGCCACCGGGGTCGAGGTCGCGGGTCAGCTCAAGGAGCTCGCCAAGCGCCACTTCCACATGGAGGATTCGGTCACCCTGGTCGAGGGCGCGCCCGTGGTGCTGCCCCCGTTCGGCGGCGGGCTGTCGGAGTACGCGCGGAAGTCGTTGACGGGCAATGGCGTCGAGGTGTTGGTTGACACCTTCGTGACGGATATCGAGCCCGGCAAGGTGACCGTCAAGAGCAAGGACGGTGTGGAGCGCGGTATCGCCGCCGAGACCGTGGTGTGGTCGGCGGGTGTGGCGGCGGGCGGTTTCGCCAAACTGCTGGCCGACGCGACCGGCTGCGAAACCGACCGTGCCGGAAGGCTTCTCATCAATGATGACTGCACTGTCGGCGGGCACGCGGACATCTTCGCCATCGGTGATATGACCTCCCTCAAGGGCTACCCCGGCCAGTCGCCGGTGGCCATGCAGGAGGGCCGCCACGTCGCGGACATCATTCGCGGCAAGAAGCAGGCGGCCACCCCGTTCGAGTACTGGGACAAGGGCAGCATGGCGGTGATCAGCACCTTCAGCGCCGTCACCAAGCTGAACGACAAGATCAAGTTCACCGGTCTGCTCGCCTGGTTCACCTGGCTGGCGGTGCACGTGTTCTACATGGTCGGCTTCCGTAACCGTTTCGCCGCGGTGGCGTCGTGGCTGGTCGCCTTCATCGGCACCGGCCGCCCCGGCTTCAAGGAAGTCCAAAAGGACGCCGCGCCAAAGACTCTGCAGCAACCACGCGCCGCGGCCTGAATTCGGCCCGATTACGAGCCGCCCGGTTCTCAACCGGGCGGCTCGTTCGCGTTAGCCTGCGAAGATGGCTGTTCCTACTACTCGATTGCTGGTGCTGGCGGTTGTCCGCATGATGCAGCCGGTGCACGGTTATGACGTGTTGCGTGAGCTGCGGAGTTGGCAGGCGGACGAATGGGCCGGCATCAAGCCCGGGTCCGTCTACGGTTCGTTGAAGACGATGCAGCGGGACGGGCTCATCGAGTTGGAGGGGGTGGGGCAGGACGGGGCGCGGCCGGAACGCACCACGTACCGGCTGACCGCCGAGGGGGAGAAGGAGTACGGCGACATGATCCGTACCGCCTTGTACTCCGCCGATCTGCCGAGGTCCCCGTATTTCGCATCGGTCGCGCTGTTTCCGACCGTGCCGCGCGATGAGGTGATCTCGGCCCTGCGGGCCCGGATCCTGAAGTTCGAGGCGGAGCTCATGCGGTTGGATCGCGAGATCGCCCGGGTGCTGGCCGGGAGTGGGAATCCGCTGGAGGCGGTGCCCTATCACGCCGCCGATGGGATGCAGCTGGGCGCGGACTACTTGCGGGCGGATCTGGAGTGGACGCGCCGGACCCTGGCCCGGATCGAGAGCGGGGAACTGGATGTGTGGACGGTCCAGTGGGGTGGTCCGCCACCCGTGAAGTAATCAAGTTTTAATAGTCAAGCTTGACTATTCGAGTGGTCGTTCCTACCGTAGGACAGGTGGAAACGACTACCCCCGTCCGCACCCAGCCCACCGATCCGGTGATCCGGGTTCGCGGGCTGGCGCGTACCTTCAAAACCAAAACCGGTGTCGTGCAAGCGGTTTCCGGTATCGACTTCGATGTGCGAGCCGGCGAGATCATGGGCCTGCTCGGCCCGAACGGCGCCGGTAAGACCACCACCCTGCGCATGATCTCCACCCTGCTCGCCCCCACCGCCGGCGAGGCCACCGTGGTCGGCGCGGATCCGCGCACCGCGCCCCGTACCGTGCGTTCCCGCATCGGCTATGTGCCGCAGGGCGGCTCCACCAATGAAGCCGAACTGGTCGGCGACGAATTGGTCTTGCAGGCCAGGCTTTTCGGGCTGTCGAAGGCCGAGGCGCAGCAGAACGCCGCCGACCTGGCCAAGGCCCTGGAATTCGACGGCCTGGAACGCCGCAAGTGCGGGCAGCTCTCCGGCGGGCAGCGACGCCGCGTGGATATCGCACTCGGCATGGTGCATCGGCCCACCCTCATCTATCTCGACGAACCCACCACTGGACTGGATCCGCAGAGCCGGGCCAACCTGTGGGACCACATCCGCCGGCTGCGTGATGAAGGCACCACCGTCGTGCTCACCACCCACTACCTGGAGGAGGCGGACGCGCTCTGTGACCGCATCCTGGTGATGGACAATGGCGTCATCGTGGCCGAGGGCACCCCGGACGAGCTCAAGCGGCGCATCTCGGGTGACGTGATCAGTCTCGAAATCGATTCCGGCAGCGCCGATCTCGCCATGGACATCGCGGGGGAGGTGCTCGAACTGCGCAGCCGCCTGCGCACCGAGGGACTCGAGAACGGCCATGCCGGAAAGAGTCTCGTGCATCTCACCGTCGAACACGGTGATGCCGCGGTGGTTCCGCTGCTGCACGCGCTCGGGGATCGGGGCATCACGCCCGGCTCGCTCACCGTCAAACGTCCCAGCCTCGACGATGTGTTCCTCACGCTCACCGGGCGTTCGCTCCGGGAAGGAGACCGGTCATGACATTCCTGCGCGATACCGGATTGATCTTCTGGTCCCAGCTGCGTTCCAATCTGCGCAACCCATTGTGGGTGATCATCGGCGTGATGCAGCCGATCATCTATCTGGTGCTGTTCGGCCCACTGGTGAAGGGCATCGCGGGGTCGCTCGGCCCGGGCGCCGACCCGTGGAAGATTCTCACTCCCGCACTGGTCATCCAGATCGGGTTGTTCGGCGCCCTGTTCGTGGGTTTCGGCATCGTGGCGGAATTGCGGGCCGGCGTGATCGAGCGGCAGCGGGTCACGCCCGCCGCGCGTGGCGCACTACTGCTCGGGCGCGTGCTCAAGGATATGACCGTGCTGGTCGTGCAGGCGCTGGTGCTGGTGGCGGTGGCTGCCGCGGCTTTCGGGTTGCGACCCGATCCGCTGGGCTTGGTGTTGTCGCTGCTGCTCATCGCGGTGATGGGGGCGGGGCTGGCCGCCGCGTCCTATGCGCTGGGGCTGTGGGCGCGTTCCGAGGACACGCTCGCCTCACTGCTGAACTCGGTGTCGGTGCCGGTCATGCTGCTGTCGGGCATCCTGTTGCCGATGACGGTCGGGCCGAAGTGGTTGCAGGACATCGCCGAGATCAATCCGTATTCGCACACCGTGAATGCCGCGCGGGCGTTGTTCCGCGGCGATTTCGGCACCCACGACGTCTACGTCGGTACCGTTGTGACCGTGGTGTTCTCCCTGATCCTGATGGCCATCGGCGCTCGCGGCTTCGCCCGCGAGAACGCCTGACCGGTTCCTGTCTTCGCTGCGGGCGAAAGACATTGACCTGAACAGAGGTTCAGGTTTAACCATGGTTATATGGAAGAAACCACGAAAACAGCCCTGGTCACCGGGGCGTCGGCCGGCTTCGGGCGGGCGGTAGCGCTCGCCCTGGCCGGCCGCGGCTGGCAGTTGATCCTCACCGCGCGCGGCGAGGATCGGCTCGGGAAGATCCGCGCGGACACCGGCGCGGTGGCGGTGGCGGGCGATATCGCCGACCCCGCGCACCGCGCCGAACTCGCTCGTATCGTCGGCGGGCGGCCGCTGGATCTGGTGCTCAACAATGCCAGCGCCCTCGGCCCCAGCCCGCTACCGGCATTGGAGCACTATCCGCTCGCCGAGCTGGCGGCGGTGCTCGACACCAATGTCCTTGCGCCCCTGGCGATCGCGCAACTGACCCTGCCGTCATTGCGTGCCGCGAACGGTGTGCTGATCGATGTCAGCTCGGATGCGGCGATCGGCGGCTACGAGGGCTGGGGCGGCTACGGCGCCTCGAAGGCGGCCCTGGATCAGTTGACGAATGTGCTCGCGGCCGAGAACCCCGCGCTGCGGATCTACAGTTTCGATCCGGGCGATATGCGCACCGAGATGCATCAGGCCGCCTTCCCCGGCGAGGACATCTCGGATCGCCCGCTCCCCGAAACCGTGGTCCCCGCACTCCTGCACCTCCTGGACACCCGTCCGGCGAGCGGCCGATACATCGCATCGGAACTGCCGGTGGCGTCATGACATTGAGCATGGACGCCATCGAGTTCACCCTCCCGGACGAGCTGTCCGCGACCAGCCCGCCGGAAGCGCGCGGACTGGCTCGTGATGAGGTCAGGCTGCTGGTGAGCGACGAATCCACCCTCACCCACGCGCGGTTCCGCGAACTACCGGACTTCCTCTACCCGGGCGATCTGGTGGTGGTCAACAACTCGGCCGTCCTCGACGCGGCCGTGGACGTCCAGTATCGGGACGAGACGGCGGTATTACACTTCTCGACCTGGCTCGACGACGGTGGCTGGGTGGTGGAATTACGGGACCCGAGGGGTGTCCCGTGGCACGGCCGAGCGCTGGAACCCGGTGCGCCCGTGTGGCTTCCGGACGGACAGACGCTCACCTTGCGCACCCCCTGGCTGCCCGGCTCCGCCCGCCTCTGGATCGCCGACCCGGCTCCGGAGGGGGACGGCGTGCGGCAATTGCTGGCGCGGTACGGCCGCCCGATCACGTATTCGTATGTGCCGGAACGCTGGTCGTCGTCCTATTACCGGACGGTGTTCGGGCGTGAGCCTGGCAGTGCCGAAATGCCCAGTGCGGGACGGCCGTTCACGGAGACGCTGGTGACCGATCTGGTGGTCGCCGGTATCGGTTCGGCGCCGATCACGCTGCATACGGGGGTCTCTTCACCGGAGACGGGGGAGCCGCCGAGTCCGGAGCGTTTCCGGGTGCCGGCCTCGACGGCCCGCCTGGTGCAGGCCACCCATGCGGCGGGCGGTCGCGTGATCGCGGTGGGCACCACCGTGACCCGTGCGCTGGAATCGGCGGTCGGCGCCGATGGTTCGGTGCATGCGGCCTCCGGCTGGACGGATCTCGTGCTGGACGGTTCGCGGCCGGCGCGGGCGGTGGACGGGATCGTCACCGGCTGGCACGCGCCCGGCGCCTCGCATCTGCAACTGCTGGAGTCGGTGGCCGGCGCGAGTGTGGTGCGTGCGGCTTACCGGGCCGCGCTGCAGAGCGGCTATCTGTGGCACGAATTCGGGGATTCGGCGCTGTTGTTCCGGGACTGACCGCTGTTTCGGTCAGTGAAAACCGTTCTACGACAGCCGAGTTACCGGTGTTAGAACGGTGGCCATGAGCACGGTGGAGTCAGAATTTCAGGAAGTACGCCGGATCGAGGCCGCTCCGGCCCCGGCACGATTCGCCCGCGGCTGGCACTGCCTGGGCCTGGTCAGCGATTTCGGGGACGGGCAACCGCATCCCGTACAGGCCTTCGGCACCAAACTCGTCGTGTTCCGCGGCGCGGGCGGCGCGTTGCACGTGCTGGATGCCTTCTGCCGGCACATGGGCGGGGATCTGTCGCAAGGCGAGGTGAAGGGTGACGAGATCGCCTGCCCTTTCCACGATTGGCGCTGGGGCGGAAACGGGCGCTGCAAGCAGATCCCGTATGCCCGGCGGGTGCCGCCGCTGGCTCGCACGCGCGCGTGGACCACGCTGGAGCAGGACGGGATGCTGTTCGTCTGGAACGATCCGGAGGGCAATCCGCCGCCGCCGGACGTGACGATCCCGCGCATCGAGGGCGCCGGCAGCGCCGAATGGACCGATTGGCACTGGTACAGCACGGTGGTGCACACCAATTGCCGGGAGATCGTCGACAATGTCGTCGACATGGCGCACTTCTATTACGTGCACGGTTCGCTGCCCACCTTCTTCAAGAACGTCTTCGAAGGGCATACGGCGACGCAGTATTTCGAGAGCGGTGCGCGCGAGGACCTGCCCGGCCCGGTCGGTCAGCCGCGGCTGCTGGGCAACAGCTCGGTCGCGTCCTATCACGGCCCGTCGTTCATGATCGACGACCTGACCTACCACTACGAGCACGGTGACCATCGCACCGTCCTGCTGAACTGCCACTATCCGATCGACGCGAATTCCTTCGTGTTGCAGTACGGCATCATCGTCGAGAAGGTGGCCGGGTTGCCCGCGGCGGCGGCCGAGCAGACGGCGATCGCGCTCGGCGACTGGGTCAAGCTCGGATTCGAGCAGGATGTGACCATCTGGAAGTCCAAGGCGCGCATCGACAATCCGCTGCTGTGCGAGGAGGACGGCCCGGTCTATCAGCTGCGGCGCTGGTACGAGCAGTTCTATGTGGACGTCGCCGATATCCGGCCGGAGATGGTGGACCGCTTCGAATACGAGCTCGACACCACTCGTGCGCTGGAGACCTGGCGCGGCGAGATTCGCGCCACCGTCGAACGTCGTGCCGCGGAAGCGGCCTCGTCCTGACGGTGGCGTTCCACTCACCGGAACCCGTGCCCGCCAGAGGGATCCGAATCCTTCCGCAGCGGCAAGCCGGTTGCTAGCGTCGAAACTGTAATCAATTTCAGTTTTGAAGGTGAGTGGCATGACCTCAGCGTTGAGTGGGCACGCCCGGTCCGTTTCCGGGCAGTCCCCGCTGCCGCCGTCGATGATCGAACGGGTCACCCTGATCATGGATCTGTTCGAGAACCCCCGCACCCGGCGCACCTTGGAGCAGATCGCCCGCAGCACGAGGCTGCCCCGGTCGACGGCCTACCGCATCATCGAGCAACTGGTGCGCCTGCAATGGCTGGACCGCGGCCCGAACGGATACCGGCTCGGGCCGCGGGCACTGGGACTGGGCGGCCGCGAGTTCGAGCATTCGGCGCTGCGCGCGGCGGCGGCGCCGGTGCTGCACGAGCTGGCGGTACGCACCGGACTGGTCATCCATCTGGCCGTACTGGACGGCGCCGAGGTGTATTACCTGGACAAGATGGGCGGCCCGGCCGCGGTCGAGGTGCCGTCCCGGGTGGGCGGCCGGGCGCCGGCGCACTGCACCGCGCTGGGCAAGGCCATGCTGGCCTGGTTGCCGCCCGAGGAGGTCGACGCGCTCTACCGGGACGGGCTGCCGCGCCGGACCCCGCGCAGCATCGGTGACGTCGCCGTCCTGCATCGCCAGCTGGTACATATTCGATCGGTCAGCGGACTGACCTTCGAGCGGGGTGAATGCGTGCCGCACATCGGTTGCGCGGGTGTCGCATTGCGCACGCCCGACGGGCCGGTGGGCGCCATCTCGGCGGTCTGCGATGTGCGCACACCGATGCGGCGCATCGCACCCGTGCTGGCCGCCGCCGCACGCACCGTCCTCCGTGAGCTGGCCGACGGTCCGCCCGGCGCGCGCTGCGGGCGGACTCCTTTCTGTCCGGACACCGAAGTCACAGTGCGGGAGGGGGAGAACGGTGCCGCGCATCGCTGAAGCGCGGCGTCCGGCCGCAGCCATCTCCGAGCGGCAGGTGGCACGGCGTGAGCGGATCCTCGACGCCGCAGCCGAACTCGGCGCGGACGCCGCCTACGAGCAGGTGCAGATGCTGGATGTGGCCCGGCGCGCGGATGTCGCCATCGCCACGCTCTATCGCTACTTTCCGTCCAAAACGCATTTGTTCGCAGCGGTATTCGAGGCGCGCATCGACCGCTTCGTCACGCGCTACTGGACCGGGTCGACCGGGGACCCCGTCGAGGACCTCGGTGAGCGGCTGGTGGCCTTGAGCCGGGATCTGCTGAGCACGCCGAAGTTGTGCGCGACCCTGATGCACGCTGCCGCCGCCTCGTATGTGGCCGGGCCGCCCGATGACGACGGCATGCCGGATCTGATGATCGTGCGCGCGATCCTGGACACCCTCGGTGATCGGGTGCCGGATCGCGCGGATCTCGCCGCCATACGGCTGCTCATCTACAGCTGGTGGGGTGTGCTGGTTTCCGGGCTCAACCACAAGCTCCCCGCGGAGCTCGCGGAATCGGACCTGCGCCTGGCCACCCGGCTCATCCTCGCGCCCTTCCGCTGAACCCGTGCCACAGCGGAACTCGCGCCGCAGCGGGTTTCGATGAGCGGAAACGGGACTCGCCCCGCGCAGGGAGAGCGCCTACCGTCGTCGGCACCCACCCGCCCCGGTGGTTGTCTCACACAGTGATTCGGAGGTGCGTGATGTCGCACGAAGTAGTGCGCCGTGTAACGGAGCTCGGCGATCGGCTGGCCGCGCACGCGGCCGAGACCGAGCGGCTCGGCCGATTGTCCGATCAGAGCGTCGCGCTGGTGCGCGAGGCGGGCGTCATGCGCATGTTGCAGCCCACCGAGTTCGGCGGATACGCCGCCCACCCACGCGATTTCGCCGAAGCGGTGATGGCGGTGTCGCAATACTGCGGTTCCACCGGCTGGGTGTGCGGCGTCGGTGGCGTGCATCCGTGGGAGATGGCGCTCATGGATCGCGAACTGCAGGACGAGGTCTGGGGCGCCGACCCGGATACCTGGATCGCGTCGCCGTACGCCGCGCAGGGCATCGCTACCCCGGTCGAGGGTGGTTACCGGCTCCGCGGCCATTGGAATTTCTCCTCCGGCACGGATCACTGCGATTGGATTTTCCTCGGCGCGCTGGTGGCCGGTCCCGATGGTGCGCCCGCGCAGCCGCCCAAGGTGCTGCACGTGGTGCTGCCGCGCGCGGATTACACGATCGTCGAGGATTCCTGGGATGTCATCGGCCTGTGCGGTACGGGCAGCAAGGATGTGATCGTCGACGACGCGTTCATTCCCGAGTACCGCACCATCGACTCCGGTGAGGTGGCCGAGGGGGAGAGCGCGGCGGCCCGCGCGGGCCGCACCGGCACCGTGTACCGGCTGCCGTTCTGGGCCATGTTCCCGCTGGGTATCACCGCGGCGGTGATCGGCATCGCGGAGGGCGCGATGGCAGCACATCTGGACTATCAGCGCGAGCGGGTCACGGCCATGCACACCCGGATCAAGGACGATCCCTATGTCCTGTACGCCATTTCGGAGGCGGCGGCGGAGATCGCGGCGTCCCGCACCCAGTTGCTGGACGGCATCAGCCGTCTTTACGACCTGGTCGAGGCCGGCGAGACGGTGAGTTTCGCGGACCGTTCGATGGTGCGCCGCAATCAGACTCGCTGCGCCTGGCGCGCCGTGACCGCGGTCGACGAGATCTTCGCCCGCTCCGGCGGCAATGCGGCGCGCAGGACCGGTGTGCTGCAACGCTTCTGGCGTGACGCGCATGTGGGGCTGCAACATGCCATCCACACGCCCGGTTCGATCTATCACTCCTCCGCGCTGACCGCGATGGGTGTCGAGGTCCCCGAAGGGCCTTTGCGCGCGCTCATCTGAGGAGGTGAAGCCCGGGTGTTCGCGCGCCCGGGGGCGGCCCGGACCGGTGCCGGATCGGCCGCCGCGGCGCATCCCGACCCCGTCGCGCGGACCGCTGTGAGCAGGCGTAGTGTTGCGTCTTCTACGCGTCGCGGCAGGCTCGATCCGGGCCGCGCGGCCCGCTGATCCAGTGTCCGATTCCCGGCTCACCGGCTATCGGATCCGGCCCGGTACCCAGCCAGAATACGAGCGTTTGTCCTGGTAGGGAACTTTCGGAGGCGGTCCGATGAACGCCGGGTGTGGTCTGCGTCGCGTTCACCCGACTGGCATCGGCAGGTCATCTGGCGGTAGCGCCAAGGCAGTCTGGGACTGGCTTGATCAAGCGTATGACCACCATGGCAGCGTCGAGCGCCAGCCTCGCCCCCGCGTCATATGTCAAGCCGGAACCGCCCCGCACGACGGGCCGGTCCCAGTACTCCTTGGTCGTCTCCTCCGACGCCGAGCATCGGGAGGCCGCCCAGCGCCTGCGCTACCAGGTATTCGCCAACGAGCCGGGTTTCACCATTCCGGACCACGGCACCGGTCTGGATTCCGACCGCTTCGATGATCACTGCGACCACCTCCTGGTGCGGGACGAGCTGACCGATCAGTTCGTCGGCTGCTACCGCATGCTGCCGCCGGACAAGGTGTCCGCGGCCGGTGGTTACTACACCGCCACCGAATTCGATTTGACCGCACTGGATCCCACCGGTCACCGGATCGTGGAGATGGGCCGCGCCTGCGTGGTGCCCGATCACCGCAACGGTTCGGTGCTCACCCTCATGTGGGCGGGCATCCTGCACTACATCCAGCTCACCGGTTACGAGTGGGTCATGGGTTGCGTCTCCGTCCCCATGCGGATGACGCCGGAGGATCAGCCGGGCGTGAACGTGCGCGGGGTTCGCGACATGCTCATGAAGAAGCACGCGCTGGACGCGGAACGCCATGTGCGCCCGTACAATCCGGTCGTGGTGGACGGCCGCGGCCTCGACGAGCTGGAGGCGCCGGCGCGCCCCAAGCTGCCGCCGCTGCTGAACGGCTACCTGCGCCTGGGCGCCGAGATCTGCGGCGAGCCCGCCCACGATCCCGAGTTCGCCGTCGCCGATTTCGTTGCCCTGCTGGGCCTGTCGACCATCAACACCCGTTATCTGGAGCGCCTGCAAGGCGCTGCCAACAGTCTCTAGGCCGGTGACGCACCCATGATGCCCGCCCTCCTCGCTCCGGACACCGCGGCCCTGTCGTGTCCTCCCGCTCAGCCGGTGCACGCCTGGATGCCCGCCAGCCCGTGCGGCCCGACCTGCGTCGACGCAGCCGCCGAGGCGGGCGCCCTGCGCGTCGCGGCGCGCGTCCTCGGCATTGTCGGCACCCTGGTCAGCTTCCCGCTCGCGCACTACGCCACCCCGCGCAGGCACCGTCCGGCCGTGCAGCGCCGCTATGCGCGAATGCTGCTGGGCTCCTGTGGAATTCGAGTTCGCATCATCGACAATCGCGGCCCGGACGACCGGTCCGGTGGCGTGCTGGTCGCGGCCCGCCACATCGGCTGGACCGATATCGTCGCCCTGACCGCCGTCGAGCCCATGGCCTTCGTGGCTCGCGCCGACATGGTCGAGTGGCCCATGCTCGGCGATATTGCCAAGCGCGTCCGGGTGATCCCCATCGAACGCGAGAAGCTGCGCACCCTGCCGGCGGTCATCGAGAGCATGGCCCGCCGCCTCACCGCCGGCGAGCACATCACCTTCTTCCCCGAGGGCACCACCTGGTGCGGTCGCGCCCACGGCCGGCTGCGGCCCGCCCTCTTCCAAGCCGCGGTCGACGCCGAAACCCCGGTCCAGCCGATCCGTTTGCGCTATGTGGACCGGCACGGCGAACTCTCCACCGTCCCCGGCTTCGTGGGCGTCGACTCCCTCGGCGACTCCATCCGCCGAGTCCTCCACGCCCGCGGCGTAACCGCCGAGATCACCCTCCAGCCCCTGGAAGCCCCCGGCACCGACCGCCACGACCTGGCCCGGCGCTGCGAAGCCGCCATGGCCGACAACGAGGCCGTGACCCGCGCCTTCACCGACGTCATCCACGGCACCGAGAATGTCGAGGCCATCGGCACCGGCGCGGTCCGCCGCGCCACCACCACTCCGCAGGCTGCCGCCACCGAGAACGCACACGCCCTCGCCTGAGGCCGGACCGTTCGATCAGGGCTGGAATGCGTTGCGTTCCAGCGTCGCCGCAGTCCGTGCGGCAACCAGGGCGGCGATGCCGTGGGGCTGTTGCGGGTCGTGGCCGGTGAGTTCGGCGATGCGGGTCAGGCGGTAGTGGACCGTGTTGCGGTGCACGTGCAGCGCCCTGGCGACGGCGCTGGTATTGAGCTGATTGTCGATCAGTGCGTCCAGGGTTTCATTCAGGAGCGGGTGTTCGGTGAGTGGAATCAGCAGGGCGGTAAGGCTTTTGCGGGCAGGGCCGGAGGCGGCTATCGCGTATTCGAGGACCATGTCCCGGTGGCGGCAGACGATTTCGGGGCGGCGCAGGCAGCGGGCGGCGTCGGCGACGATTCTGGCTTCGCTGTAGGCCTGGGGGATGGCGTCGTGCGAGGCGGCGGGGGCTATGCCTATCCATAGTTGTGGATGTGGTTCCGCCGCTGTGGTTTTCGGATGGGCCAGGCTCTGCAGCGGGTCGGGCAGGCGCTCGCCGCGCAGGGGGAGGAGGGCGGTCCAGCCGGCGCTGTCGCGATGCAGGAGGGTGCCGGGTTCGGCGGCCAGGGCCCGGCGCACGGCGGTCAGGGCGCCCGGTGCGGCGGCGCCCATCCGGATGGCGGTCACCAGATACGCGTCGGCGAGCGGGGTTTCGGGATCGCCGACCCAGCCGCCCAGTGAGCGGCCGGTCAGCAGGGCGTCGGCGATCTCGTGCTGATGTTCCAATAGTTCCCAATGTGGTTGCCGCACATCCGCGACGAGCGCCTCGGCGATGCGCGCGGTGATCAGGCCCAGGTAGCCGGTCAGCCGGGAGCCCAGTTCCTGGAGCATGGCGGGTTCCTGCTCCTCGACCAGCGGTACCAGCTGCGCCCAGAAGAAGCGGGCGCCCTCCCGATAGTTTCCCAGCGCCTCGGACACCGACATGCCGTCGCGGATCAGTTCGGTCGCGCGGTCGACCAGCGGCCGGGTCGCGGCCTCCGACGGTTCGATGCCCTCGGCGAGGTAGCGGAAGAACAGCTCGATATTGAGGTGTGCGCTGTGCACGAAGTCCGCGTCGAGGATCGACTGCGGGAGTGCGTTGAATGACAGGGTCTCCGCGGTGAAGTCCCGGATGAGGTTGTTGGCCTGCTGTTGCAGTATGTCCACGGTGGAGCTTTCCGGGCCGCTGCCGTTCGCGCCGTGCGGGGGTCGGGTCTGTTCCACGATGGCCCCTCCGGCTTCGGGTCGAACGGTCGCTAGGTCCCTTGGATCATGAAGTCGGCGATGTAGGAGCTGGCGGGCTCCGGCATGCCGTTGTTCTGCTTCTCCGCGGCCGTCACCACGTCGTAGTGGCGGTAACCCGGAATGTACTTCGCGTTGTAGGGCAGCAGTCCGGCGAGGCCCGCATTCTGCACCGGTGAATCACCGCTGAGCAAGGTCAGATTGCGTTTTCCGGCCGGCGTGCTCTGCCAGCGGTCGCCGTGCAGCAGGAAGTTCAGGATGCCGCCGGACCGGTAGGTGAGCTTGCCCAGATCCCCGTCCCGGCCCACGCCGAGTGCGAACACGGTGTCGGTGACGAGCCGCAGCGGCGTGTACTCCTCGAAGTAGCCGACCGGCTGCCAGCCCGGATTCATGGCGTGCGCGAACTGCCGGATATCGGTCACCTCGTGGTCCTGATCGGTGGCCGGGCCGTGCCCGAGCACCGGCCCGTCGATGCTCGACGGCGGCACCTGGTCGTAGTTCTTCCAGCCGCACAGCCGGGAGTGATCGGCGGGCACGTAGTTCTGCCCGTAGCCGACCCGCAGCGGAATCACGAACAATGTCGGCCCGAGAATCGGCACCGAGGCCAGCCCGTTGGGAATCGGATAGGTCTTGCCTTCCACCGGGCAGTCGTAGAACCCGAGTCCGGCCTGCAGCACGTACTCGGCCGAGTTCTGGTCGAAGTACATGCCCAGTCGCGCGGTATTGGTGACCCGGAAATCGTCCGGCAGATTCGCGCCCGTGAACAGGTCCAGGTAGTCCTTGCCGTAGAACAGCCGCATCCACGGTTCGGTCTTCAGGTCCCGCGGGACCAGGTTCCTCATATCGCTTTCGTCATCGGGCCGCTGGTCGGCCGCCATGGCGGCGAGGTAGTAGGTGTTCATCACCTCCGACGCCGAAATGACCGGCAGCTGAGCGACTCCCAGCCCGTTCTGCAGCAGCGAGTTCACGGCGTTCTTGACGACCCCGCCCGCCGCGGACAGCACCTGGTCGACCACCCCGGTACCGGAGAACCCGGCCGGATCGGTCATGGCGAAGCCGTCCTCGGGGATGATGCCGCCACCGCACAGGTTGAATCCGGCGTAATCCATGTTCGAGGCATCGCCGGCGAAGTTCCACGCCATCATCGGCCCGGTCAGGAACGCGCCCAGCGAATGCCCGCCGCAGAAGCTCTTGGTGCGCTGCGCCGGATCCGGCAGCAGATGCTCGATGACGGCCCGCCAATCGTCGAGCGTCAGCGAAAGACCGTATTCGCCTATATAATTCAGGTTCTCCGGCGTCTGATACTGATAGGTGCGCCCGTCGATCTGCGCGCCGTGGAAGTAGTAGTCGGCGGCGAGGTGATAGTCGTTCGCACGCTGCGCGGCTTCCCAGCCGGTCCGATCCTCGGCGCAGGTGGAGCGCCGCTGCAGGGAGATGTATTCGACGTGCTTGCCCTTCTCGGCCGCCTTTCGTACCACCTGCGGGCCTTGGATATCGAGATTCCCTGCACCGGAATAGGTTCCGGGTTGCACGGTGAGCACCGCATCCGCGTCGGCGCTCTCGCCGGGGCCCTGCTTCGAGCGGTACCGCACATAGCTGATCCAGTCGCACGCTTCCGGATGCGCCATGGTGGAGTACGGGCTCGGATAGTGCAGTCGCACATAGGTGGCCTCGACATCGTCACCCAATCCGGGATCGCCGGTGATGGGCGTGACGACCTCACGATCGGGCACCCCGAGCCGCACCGGATCCGCATGCGCCGCGAGCGGCAGCGCGGTACCGGCCAGAACCGTTGCGGTGCAGCAGATCACGGCTGCGAAGGCCGGGCGGATCATCCGAGCGTCCGGATGAATCGGGCGAGGGTTTCGCCGCTGTAGTCGGGGTTTCCGTCATTCTGCACGGCGGCGGCTCCAATGGTGTCGACATGGTTGTATCCGGGCAGGGTCACCACCGTCGCCGAGGCGGGCGCGGGGAAGAAGGTGCCCGCCGTGCCCTGCACGGCGCTGTCGCCGGCCCAGGCGACATAGTTCGGTTTGGTGCGGCTCATGCCGTGATAGCGGAGCCCGGCCATCTCACCGCTGCGCGCACCGCCGTATCCGGCGCCGATATCCACGACCGCGCGCAGCGGAAAGTAGGTCTCCCAGTACGCATACGGCGATCCCATGGCGAGCTGCCGGGCGGCGTCCCGGATATCGGCGACCTCGTGCGCGGGCGTGGTGAAGGGGACGCCGGCGGTGTCGTTGTAGTTGCGCCACGTGTACAGGACGCTGCGATCGGCCGGTGCGACGCGCTCCTGGGTACCGGCGCTGATCTTCAGGAAACCGCCGAAAAGCGGGAGCTGCGTGAGGGATCCGGGATTGGGGAAGGTCTTCTCCTGCACCGGCCCGCCGCTCAAGGCGCCCACACCCTGTTGGAACAACGTGAAATTCGTGGAGTTGTTGTCGATCAGCTCACCCAGCAGCGCGGTATTGGTGAACCGATAGTCGCGGATGGTGCCGGTGCCGTCCGCGCCATTGGTGGCGAACGCGCTCCAGGTCGGCGCGAACAGGTAGTTCAGGCTGGTGTCGATTTCCAGGTCGTGGGGGAGGTGTGCGAGCAGGGCGCTCTCGCCGTCCGGATCCAGGTGGGCGGCCAGGCCGGCCAGGCGCAGCAGCATGAAGGTCTTGGTGCCCAGCACCGGCATCGGGCCGAAGATGCGCGGCAGCACACCGGCGCGGAAGCCCGCCTGTACGACCGAATCCGTAGGTCCGAGGATCGCATCGGTGAGATCGTGCAGGAAGGGCGTGTTCTGGATGGCGACCGGGTCGGAGGAGATCATCGAATCCTGGGCGGCGAAGGCCGCGCACTGGTCGGCGCCCGGATGCCCGTCGAAATCCCAGTCGGAGAAGAAGCCGGTCACCAAGCCGCCCAGTGAGATTCCGGTGCAGACGAATTCCCGCTGCCGCTGTGCCTGGCCGGGCACCTCGTGCAACATGACCTCGTACTGGTCGCGGACGATGCGCTCGAGCCCCATATCGTCGAGCACCGCCAGGTCGGCCGAGGTCTCGAAACCGGGAAACACCTTGCCGTCCAGTGGTTTCCCGTTGAAGTAGTAGTCCACAGCGTCGAGGTAGTTGCCGCTCTTCAACGCGTAGTCGAAGCCCTCGGTCTCGTCCAGGCAGGCGCTGCGCCGGGCCAGCGCCCAGAACTCGATGTGCTGCCCCATCGCCCGCGCGGAGTGCACGGTGTCGAAGGCGACACTGTCCGAGTTCTCGGCTCCGCCACCGAGTCCCTGCTCCTGGACGACGATGTGGTCGGCGTCCGCGGACGCCGCCGGCCCGTCCACCGGCCGGTACCGCAGGAACCCGACGCGATCGCAGCTCGCCGGATGCGGCGGCGCATCGGCGGGCAAGGGCAGCGCCAGACTGACATACGAGGTGACGATCCCGTCGTGGGTCGACAAGACCTGTTCCCGACGGTCGCTCGCCGCGCTCACCGGTTCGGGATCGGCGGCGGCGATGCCTGGATGAGACAGTGCCGTCGTGAGCACTGCGGAGGCCATCAGGGCGACACAGCCGCGTCTGCGCACCGTCGATCGAACAACACTGTTCATGCAGTGGAGCCTTCCAGCGCTGTGACCCGGCAATCCATTCGCAGAACGCCGATATTCGGCGGGTCCGTTTGGGCAAATGCCGAGACGGTTCCGCGACGGGCCGAGACTGTCTGATACGGAGGTGCGGCCGTCCCGGGCCGCGACGGCGGTAGCGTGGGCGCAGTGGAGCGACTGGTGGTGATCGGCGCGGATGCGGCCGGCATGTCGGCGGCGTCGCAGGCGCGGCGGCAGCGCGCGGCGAGCGAACTCGAGATCGTGGTCTTCGAACGCGGAGGGTTCACTTCCTATTCGGCGTGCGGGATTCCGTACTGGGTGGGTGGCGACGTGCGCGAGCGCGACGCCCTCATCGCCCGGACGCCCGAGGAACATCGGGCCCGCGATATCGACCTGCGCATGCGCACCGAGGTGATCGAGATCGATGTGCCGGGTAACCGCGTCCGATCGCGCAACCTCGACACCGGTGTCGAATCATGGACCGGCTACGGCAAACTCGTCATCGCCACCGGCGCGGAACCGATCCGGCCGCCGCTACCGGGCATCGACGCGCCGGGCGTGCACGGCGTGCAGACCCTGGATGACGGTCAGGCGCTGATCGATTCGCTCGAGCAGACCACCGGCCGGCGCGCGGTGGTGGTGGGCGCGGGCTATATCGGCGTCGAAATGGCCGAGGCCCTGATCAATCGAGGCTTCCGGGTCACGCTGGTCAACCGTGGAGCCCAGCCGATGTCGACCCTGGACCCCGATATGGGTGCGCTGGTGGGCAAGGCGATGCGCGGGCTGGGCATCGAACTGATCGACGACGCCGAGGTGACGGAGATCCGCACCGGGCCGGACGGCCGGGCCGCCGCCGTGGTCACCGAGGACGCCGAATACCCCGCCGATGTGGTGGTGCTCGGGATCGGCGTCACGCCCGCCACCCGGTTGGCGCGGGCGGCCGGACTGCCGCTCGGCGAGTTCGGCGGCTTGCTCACCGACCCGGGGATGCGGGTGCTCGGGCACGAGAACATCTGGGCCGGTGGGGATTGCGTGGAGGTACTGGACCTGGTGTCCGGCCGCCGCCGGTACGTCCCGCTGGGCACGCACGCCAATAAGCAGGGGCAGGTGATCGGGTCCCGGGTGGGCGGCGGTCATGCCAGTTTTCCGGGCGTGGTGGGCACCGCGATCAGCAAGGTCTGCGATCTCGAGGTGGCGCGCACCGGCCTGCGCGAGCGGGATGCGCACGCCGTGGGACTGCGTTTCGTGACGGTCACCATCGAATCCACCAGCCGCGCAGGCTACTACCCCGACGCCGCGCCGATGACGGTGAAGATGCTCGCCGAATGCGAGACGGGCCGTCTGCTCGGTGTGCAGATCGTCGGACGGGAGGGCGCGGCCAAACGGGTCGATATCGCCGCCGTCGCACTCACCGCCGACTTCACGGTCGAGCAGGTCGCGCAACTGGATCTCGGCTACGCGCCGCCGTTCTCGCCGGTCTGGGATCCCATCCAGGTGGCCGCGCGCAAGGCCGTCATCGCGGTCGCCGGTACACCCTGACTCGTTCGGGCACACTGGGCGGGGTGCGATACGTGATGCGGCATCGGGTGCTGAGCCTCGGCGACGACTACTGGGTGAACGACGAAGCCGGGAACCGGGCCTTCCTGGTGGCCGGCAAGATTCTGACGTTCCGGCGATCCTTCCAGCTGCGGGGACCGGGCGGCGAGGTTTACGCCACCGCCCACAAGCGACTGATCGCCTTGCGCGACACCAGAGTTATCGAATCGGGCGGCCGGCACGCCGCCACCGTCCGCAAGAAGCTCTTCAGCCCGCTCCGGCACAGCTTCACCATCACCCTCGCCGACGGCGAACACTGGACTGCGCGCGGCGATCTGATCGAAAAGAACTACACCCTCGAAGGTCCTCGGGGCGTGGTAGCCCAAACCTCGCGCAAGTGGTTCCGCATCCGCGATACCTACGGCGTGGACATCTTCCATCCCGACGTCCCGCTGACCTTGGCGATCGTGGTCTGCATCGACGAATTCATCGCCGCCGACCGCGGCGAACGCTGACGGATACGCCCGACCCTCAACGGGATCGAGGTCGTATCCCGTCGAGGATGATCCCGCCGATGCGCGCCGCCCGCGCCGGATCGGCGTGCGCATCGGCATGCCGGATCGCCGCGAAGGCGCCGGCCACCAGTGCCATCACTTCATCGGCGGTGACGTCGTCGCGCACCAGACCGGCTGTCCGTGCGCGATCGAGCAACTCGGTGACATAGCCGGTGAGATCGGTCGCCACCTCCGGTGCGGCGGTGCGCAAGTCGAACTCGGCGGCGGTGAGTGCGCTCTTGACCGTGGAGTTCTCGGCCCCGTCGGCCATCATGCGCGACAACAGCGTGAACACGGCCGCGGGATCGCCGCCGGCCGCGAGTGCCGCCGCCTCGGCCACCAGACGCTCGAGCTGATCGATCGAAACCGCGAGGTACAGCGCTTCTTTGGACGGGAAGTGCCGATGTACCGTCCCGGGCCCGACACCGGCCCGCCGCGCGATCTCATCGAGCGAGACGCCCAGCCCCTCCTGGGCGAACAGCTGCTGAGCGGTCCGGAGGACCCGTTCACGATTGCGGCGCGCATCGGCCCGCAGCGCCCGGGCGGTGCCGTGGGCCGCGGGCGATTCGGCGGGAATGGGTTCGGGGAGTTGGTGAGACATCTCGGCCCTAGCATAACCGGGTCGCCGCCCCGTATGCTGCCTCGGTAACCGGGGCGGCGCACCGCTTAGCGGATCGCGCCGCTCACGGGATCTGAACGACCATCTCAGGAGGACACAGTCATGGCCACGGTCGACGCCGGAACCCTCGTGCGGCAACTCCAGAACTGCTTCAACACCCGGCAATTCGATGCAGCCGACGACCTGCACACCCCGGACTGCTTCAGCCATCCCCTCGGCAGCACCGGATTCGAGGCAGGCAAGAGCGCCTGGCGCAGCCTCGTCACCCAATTCCCCGATATTCGCGTGATCGCCCAGGATGTTCTGGTCGACGGCGACCGGGTGGCCGTCCGCTCGACCATCGAAGGAATCCCCATCGCGGACGACGGCCCGGAACCGACGATGATCGAGATCTTCCGCCTCGACAACGGCCGCATCGCCGAGAACTGGGGGATCGGCCAAGGGCTGCCCTACAGTGCGGAAACCCTCGCCGCCGAGGGCGCGGAAAGGGTTGCGGAGTAAGGCGATTCGCGGTCCGCCGGATCGGTCAGGCCGTGCGGAGGGTTCGGCGGGCCGCGGCCACGAAGGACGTGACCAGGGGACGATGGTCCTGTTCGTTCCAGGCCAGGACGAGATGGCTCGGGGGCGCGTCGATTACCGGGAGGCAGACCAGCCCGGGCGGAGCCGGGTCGACCAGGGAGCGGGGGAGTACTCCGATCATGCGGCCCACCGCGATCATGTGGAGTAACTGGACCACGTCGGCTACCTCGGGGCCGGTGCCATCGCCGGCGCCGGCGGGGATTCCCTTCCAGCGCGGGAGGGTTTCGCCCGCCAGTTCGGACATTCGCACTCCCTCCTGTGCGGCCAAGTGGTGGGTGGCCGGGAGGATGGCCACGCGGTCTTCGGTGTGCAGGATTTCGCAGGCCAAGCCGTCGAGGTTGTCGAAGGGGGCGTAGAGCAGGCCGACATCGGCGCGGCCGTCGCGCAGGAAGTCGGTGCGGTCCGCGGGGCCGCTGAAGAGGATGTCCACGCGCCGGGCGGCGGGCTGCTGGGAGTACTCGGCCAGGATGCCGGACAGCAGGCCGGCGTCGCCGCCGGGCTTGAGTACCAGTCGCAAATGAGGATCGAGGTCGCCGGCACGGCGGGCATTGCGGACGGCTGCGCCGACCGCGTTGAGGGCATGGCGGCCGTGCTCCCGCAACGCTTCCCCCGCCGGGGTGAGTTCGACATGCCGGCTCGAGCGGACGAAAAGCGGGACGCCGAGTCGTGTTTCGATGCGCTGGATCGCCTTCGAGAGCGCCGGCTGCGCGATCGAGAGCCGGGTGGCGGCCCGGCCGAAATGCAGCTCGTCGGCTACCGCGATGAAGTACTCGAGCTCGCGGGTCTCCAGTTCAACCATGCCTACAGGTTATCGCTGAATATCGAACGGATCTTGGACACTGCCGCGCTGTCGCATCGAGAATTGCTGCATGATCCAGCACACGATGATCGTTTCCTTCAATGAACCCCTCCCCGACGGCGAGCTGGACCGATATCTGACGGATATCGAACAGGTCATGCTCGGCAGCGGTCTGGTGCAGTCGTTCGAGGCTCGCCGGCACCTCGGCGTTCCCGGCGAGGAGGCCATTCCGGCATTGATCGGGACCGCGATCGTGCAGCTCGCCGTGTCCGACATCGACACGCTCGCAAAGGCGTTCGGCGCACCCGGCATGCACGAGGTGATCGACCGCTGGCAGTCGCGGCACCCGTACCGCGTCGCCTGGGCGAACCACGAGCCGCTGGCATGAGCGGCGAAACCCGCCGGGCGGGACTGGTCACCGGCGCCGGGAGCGGAATCGGCCGCGCGGCCGCGCTCGCGTTCGCCCGGAGCGGCGCGGCGGTCGCCGTGCTCGATATCGATGGGCGCGCGGCGGCCGAAACCACCGAGCTGATCGAGAAGGAGGGCGGCGAAGCACTGACCGTCACCGTCGACATCGGCGATGAGGACTCGGTGCGGACCGCCGTCGAGCGCACGGTCGAGGCGTTCGGTGGCCTCGATTTCGCCGTGAACAATGCCGGAATGGCCTCGCACCACAAGCAACTCGACCGGATGACCCTGGACGAGTTCGAGCGCGTGGTCCACGTCAACCTGGCCGGAACCTTCCTGTGCATGAAGTACGAGCTGCCTTTGCTCGAGGGCGGCGGCGCGATCGTCAATATCGCCTCGAACGGTGGCCTGTACGCGATCCCGAACGCTCCGGCGTACGTGGCCGCCAAGCACGGGATCGTCGGTCTCACCAAGGTCGCCGCGATCGACTACGCGCCGAAGAGCATTCGGGTCAACGCCGTCTGCCCCGGCCCGACCCTGACCCCCGGGTTCGAGAGCGTCGCGGTCGGCACCGACATGCTCGAGCGGCAGGCCGCGATCACGCCCCTCGGCCGACTCGGCCTGCCGGAAGAGGCTGCGGCAGCGGCGGTGTGGCTCTGTTCCGATGCCGCTTCTTACATCACCGGCATCGCGCTGTCGGTCGACGGCGGGCGGCGGGCATGAAAGTCATTGCGGTAGAGGAGCATATGGCCACCGAGGCGTTCCTGATCGCCGCGCACGGCCTGGATGTCGTGCCCGGTGACGAGACCGAGATGGGTCTCATGCGCACGGTCGAGGGCACTCCCGAGCTGCGTGGCAGGCTTGTGGATCTCGATGCCCGGCTGCGGGAGATGGATGCGCTCGGGCAGGACATGGCGGTGCTCAGCCTGAATCCGCCCGGTGTGCAGCCTTATTCGGCGGCCGACGCGGTGCCGCTGGCCCGGGAGTTCAATGACGCGCTGGCCGCCATCGTGCGGCGGCATCCGGACCGGTTCGGCGGATTGGCCACGGTCGCACCGCAAGATCCGATCGCCGCCGCCGCCGAGATCGAACGGGCCATGGGACCACTCGGCCTCAACGGCATCATGATCAACTCACACACCGGCGGCCGGTATCTGGACGAGCCGGAGTTCGCGCCACTGCTGGCCGCCGCCGAAGCGAACCACGCGCCGATCTATCTGCACCCGCGAGTGCCGAGCATGCTCGCCCCCTACCGCGACTACGGAATGCCCGCCGCGATCTGGGGCTACCACGCCGAGGCCGGGCTGCACGCCATGCGGCTCATTCTCGGCGGCGCCCTGGACCGCTACCCGGGGCTGACCATCGTGCTCGGCCACCTCGGCGAGGGAATCCCGTACTGGCTGCGGCGAATCGACAACCGGCACGCCTTCGCGACGCGGACGGCCGGGGCCGCCACGGACATGCCGCGCTTGTCGCTCACGCCGAGTGAGTACTTCCGCCGCAACTTCGTGATCACCACGAGCGGCATCGACGATCCGGATGTGCTCGGGCTGGCCCTGCGCGCAGTCGGCACGGACGCGATCATGTTCGCGATCGACTATCCGTACGAAGACCCGACGGCGGCAATGACATTCCTGCGGGACATACCCCTGGCCGACGATCAGCGGACGGCGATCGCCCACCGCACCGCCGAGCGTGTCTTCGGAATCGGCCGGGCCCCAACGGCTCTCGCGATCACAGCGACTTCACCCGCGCCGGAGCCGACCCCGGCATCCATCGAGTAGTAGCCGAAGGGTGAGGCGCGCGTCGTAATCCGGATCGACTCGTTCGGCGCCCGCGCAGATGTCGCCGATCGCGCGCATCAGTTGGTAGGCGCTGAAGTCGGCGGTGATCTCGCCCGCGTCGCGGCCGGCGGTGAGGAGGTCGTCGAGTACCGGCAGCAAGCGATCGAGAAACAGGGTGTGCAGGGCCGTGAAGCCGGCCGGATCGTCGCGCATGGCGGCGGCGAGGCCGTGTTTGGTGGTCAGGAAGTCGGCGAACAGGTTCACCCATTGCTGGAGTGCGGCGAACGGTGAACCGGTGGTCGCGAGCAGGGTGGGCCCGGCTTCGGCGCAGGCGTCGATCTGATGGCGGTAGACGGCGGCGACCAGGTCCGCGCGGGTGGGGAAGTGGCGGTAGATCGTGCCCATGCCGACGGAGGCTTCCGCGGCGATCCGGCGTACGGGGGCGTTCACTCCGTCGGTGACGAAAACCGCTGCGGCGGCATCGAGCAGGGCCTTCTCGTTCCTGCGTGCGTCGGCGCGTTTGGCCGGATTCGCGGTGGTCGGCTCGTCGCCTGTAGTCACGCGGCGTTCCTTTCTGACGGGTGCCCTTGTCAAGCGGAACACTGCTCCGTATATTCGGAACAGCGCTCCGTTTCAAGAGTCTATCCGGTGGCCCAGCCCATCGGAATCCGCGCCCGTCACGTTCGAAGGGAAGCTACCCATGCCCGCACCGCTCACGCTCGCCCCGAGTGCCGTCCCCGCTCTGACCACGCCGATCATCAGCGTGAAACCAGTTGTCCTGCCTGCGCCGGAGCGCGGCGCCGACCTGCAACTGCGGGTGTCGGCGCCCGCGTCCGGCACTGATCTCCCGGTGCTCGTGTTCGCGCACGGCTTCGGCCAATCGATGTCCTCCTATGACCCGCTGGTCGACTTCTGGGCCGGCAACGGCTTCGTCGTCATCCAGCCCACGTTCCTGGATTCGCAGACGCTCGGTATCACGCCCGCCGATCCTCGATACCCGGACATCTGGCGCATTCGAGTCCGGGATGTCGGGCGCGTACTCGACGAGCTCGACCATGTCGTGGCCGCCGTCCCCGGGCTCGATGCTCGCATCGATCGCGACCGTATCGCCGTCGCCGGACACTCCTGGGGCGCGCAGACCGTCGGCATGCTGCTCGGCGCGCGCGTGCTCGGCGCGGACGGGCAACCCGGCCCCGACCTGACCGATGCCCGGGTGAAAGCCGGTGTGCTGCTTGCCAATACGGGTCTCGGCGGTGACAACCTGTCGGCATTCGCCGCGGAGAACTTCTCCTTCATGAGCCCCGACTTCGACGGCCTGGCCACGCCGACCCTCGTGGTCGCGGGCGATCACGACCAATCCCTGCTCACCACCCGCGGCCCCGACTGGTTCACCGACGTGTACGCCCACGCCCCCGGTGCGCAGAGCCTGCTCACCGTGTTCGGCGCCGAGCACTCGCTCGGCGGCATCCACGGCTACAACGCGAAGGACACCACCGACGAGAGCCCCGAACGGGTCGCCCTCATCCGGCAGACCGCGTGGGCCTACCTCCGCAGCGCCCTCGGAATCGACGGCACCGCATGGAAACAACTGAAATCGGACCTCGAACAGGCTCCTGATCCGATCGCCCGCATCGACACCGAATAGGCGGAATCCCCTCGGCCACAGCGTATTCCGGTCTACAACCAGCCGAAGCGTTCGGCTTCGCGGACGGCCGCGGCGCGGGTGGTGGTGGAGGTCTTGCCGATGGCCGCGGAAAGATGGTTGCGGACCGCGCCTTCGGACAGGTGCAATCGTTCGGCGATGGCGGCGGTGCTGCCGCCGGCAGCGGCGGCGCTGAGGACTTCGCGTTCGCGGGCCGTGAACGGCGAGGCGCCGTGAGTGCGGGATTCGGCGGCCAGCGCGGGGTCGATGAGACGCAGGCCGAGGTGAACGCGCCGGACAGCGTCGGCGAGTTTGCGGGCGGGAGTGTCCTTGACGATGAAACCCGCCGCACCGGCGTCCATGGCGCGGCGCAGGTAGCCGGGGCGGCCGAAGGTGGTGACCATGAGGATGCGCACCTCGGGCCGGGTCCGATGCAGCTCGGCGGCGACGGCGATACCGTCGAGCCCGGGCATGTCGATGTCGAGCAGGACCACATCGGGCCCGGTCCGTTCGACCACGGCGAGCACCTCGTCGCCGCGGCCCGCCTCACCGACGACGGTCAAGTCGGACTCGATGTCGAGCAGCGCGGCCAGGGCGCCGCGCACCAGGGCCTGGTCGTCGGCGAGCACGAGGCGGATCGGGTCGGCCATGATCAGTCCTCTTCCGTTGTTGCGGGGTAAGGGAATTCGGCGGTCAGCCGGAAGCCGCGGCCCCGCATCGTGCCCAGGCGCAGTGTTCCGCCGAAGGCGGCCACCCGTTCGTGTAATCCGTCCAGACCCGAGCCGGCGGACACGGCCGGGTCGAGTCCCTTGCCGTCATCGAGAATGTCGATGCTCGCCGGGGCGACGGTGACGGTGCAGCGCTGCGCGCCGCTGTGGCGCACGACGTTGGTCACGGCTTCGCGCAGCACCCAGCCGCATATCTGCCGGAGATGCCGCGACACGACCGTGCCGTCGGCGGGCAGCCGCGCTTCGATGCCCGCGGCCGACAACGCGGTGCGGGCGTTGGCCAGCTCACCGTCCAGAGTGATCTCCCGGAGCCCGCCGACGGTGTCACGGACACCGGCGAGCGCCTCGCGGGCGAGTAGCTCGATATCGGTGAGCTCGGCCTGCAAGCGGTCCAGGTCGATATCGATCAGCCGTTGGGCCAGTTCGGTTTTGATGGTGATGACGGTCAGCGAGTGCCCGAGGATATCGTGCACATCGCGGGCCACCCGGTTGCGTTCCTCGGCGACCACGAGTTCGGCGCGCTGCTTGCGGAACTCGCGGTCGAGCCGGTGATTGGCCACGCCGACATGCCTGGCGACGGCGAAAACCCCTATCACCATCGCGAAGATCAGTCCCGTCACCTGCGTCATACCCATGCGGGGCACCAGTGGCGGCACCACCGCGAAGAAGACGATGCCGGTGATCGCGATCCCGAGGGCAGCGCGGTCGGGCAGGATGTAGGCCCCGATCATCACGAGATACGCCACCATGTTCAGCGCCACAAGACCTTCCACGGGCACCGACGCGGCGACGAGAACCGCCATCACGGCAAACCACAGGTAGGCCGACAGTCCGGTCACGGCCGGCCGCATTCGGCCGAACCCGTGGAACAGGAAGGGCGCGGACCCGCACAGGCAGATGAAGGCGATCGTGATGACGATGATCAGCACCGTTTCGCCGAGATTCCCCCGTCTCCAGACCTCGACGACAGGTCCGAGCAGAAAGACGGTCGAGAGACCGGTGAGCACCGCCGCGAGCCACTGCTCGCGGCGGTATATGGCCGGATGCTGGTCCGCGGGCTCGGCAGCCTGCGGACCGCGTAGCCATCGGTACCGCGCGGTCATACGCGCGCGGTGTCCCGACGGAACAGCACCATCGCGCCGATGATGAAGAAAGCCCCCCACACCACGATGTTCGCCGCTCCCGCGGCAATCTCCCCTCCGCTTTCCACGCCCAGTGGCATCCGTGCCATGCTCGCAATCCCGTAGGTCGGAACGAATTTCGACGCGACGCCGACCCAGCCGGTCATCGTGAAGAACAATCCGCCCGCGAAATCCAGGAACGCCAGCAACAATCCGAGCAGCGGCATCACACTCTCCGACGGTAGCAGGTACCCCAGAAACAGGCCGAAGGCCGCGAACACCAGCGAGCACGCCCACGCCAGCAAGCAGGAGCCGACCCAGGCCGCCGCCGTCAGCCGCGCGCCCGTCAACGCCCCGAGGAGCGAGACCGACAGCATCACCGCGAGCGGCATCACCATGGCGACAATGGTTTTGATGGCGATATAGGCGGCCGGCCGCAGCGGCGTCAGCCGCAACTGCCGACTCCAGCCGAGTCCGCGTTCCACCGCCACCAACGCCCCACCGTTGGCGGCGTTGAACAAACTGTTGAAGATGATCGCGGTCACCATGGCGTAACCTCTTGTGTTGCCGTACGACTCGGTGTGGTTGCTGCCTTGCAGAGCGATGACGAGGTAGAACACAGGCGGCAGGATCAGCGCGAACGACACTATGCGCCGATTGCGCAATAGCCGACGCAGTTCGAGGGCAAGGAATTCGGTGCTGAACCCGCCGAGCGCGGGGCGCGGCCGAGTGGCGTCGAGAGTTGTCATGAGTGAGCTCCGGTCGTGGCGAGTTCGCCGGTGTCGGTGGTGAGAGCGAGGAAGGCGTCCTCGAGGTTGTGCGAGGTGATCTCGAGATCGACTGCGTCGGTGTGTGTCAGCAGGTAACGGGCCACCGCGTCGGAGTCGCCCGCCTTGATCAGCACCCGATCGCCGCGCAACTCCACCTCGCGCACCCCCTCCACACCGAGCAGCCGGGCACGGTCGGCCGAGTGCAGCGTGGCCGAAACCAGCCGGCCCGAGGCCAGGCTCTTGATCCGCGCCGCGCTGCCGTCCGCGACCACCCGGCCCTTGCTGACCAGCACTATCCGGTCGGCGTAGGCGTCGGCCTCGTCGAGGTAGTGGGTAGCGAACAGTACGGTTCGCCCCCGCGCGGAGTCCTCGCGCATGGCGTTCCAGAAGTCCCGGCGGCCTTCCACATCCATGCCGGTGGTCGGCTCGTCGAGCACGATGAGGTCCGGGTCCGGTAGCAGCGCCAGCGCGAACCGCAGCCGCTGCTGCTGGCCGCCGGAGCACTTGCCGACCTGCCGATCGGCGATGCCGGTGATCCCCGCCCGCTCGAGCACCTCCGCCACTGGACGCGTGGCGCCGAATACGGCGGCGATCATCTCCACGGTCTCCTCGACGGTGACGTCCTCGAGCAGGCCGCCGCTCTGCAGCACGGCCGAGACCCGTCCTCCGGCGATGGCGTCGGACGGTGTACTCCCGAACAATCTCACCGACCCTTCGTCGGGCACGACCAGTCCGAGCAACATATCGATGGTGGTGGACTTGCCCGCTCCGTTGGGGCCGAGGAACGCGACGATCTCCCCGGGCTCGACAACGAGGCTCAACCCGTTGACCGCGTGCACCGGATCACCGCCCGGCCCGCGAAATCGCTTGTGCAGGTTGGTCATACTGACCGCCGGAGGGACGGTCGATGTCTGCTGGTTCATGGTGTCCACGATCCCGGCGAGGCCGGCGCGGCTCCCTCCTCGATCGTCATGCTCGGGACATGACGACTGTCATTGCTCCCCGGCGACATCGGATGATGGAGCGCTGCCACGGCTATGCTCCGACTCCCCGAATCCGCCCGAGATGACGCCCTCTTCTGAAGTCGCTGCAGCTCCCGGGGATCGTGCGCGGTATGCCCGCCGCGCGGAACCATCAGGATCTCGGTGTAGCGCGCACCACACCGGGTGATTGTCGCGGCAGCGCTGTATCCGGATGTGCGGTGCGGAGATCATCCTGGACGCAGTGTTTCGTCACGCGGTGTTTCGGATCGCTGTGCTCGAGGCCGATGACGCTCTCGAAGAACAATGCCGGCCCCCGCAATGGCGCGGGGGACCGGCACACTGCTATTCGGGCATGGGGTGATTTCATGATCACGGCGATAATTCTCATCTCCACCGATCCGGATCTCGTCATCGAGGCGGCGCAACAGGTAGCCGATATCGAGGGTGTCTCCGAGCTGTATTCCTGCGGCGGGGAGGTGGATTTGATTGCGATCGTGCGTGTCCCGCGCATGGAGCAGGTCCGCCAACTCGTCGTCGAGCGCATCGCCGAGGTCCGCGGCATTTCCCGGACCTCCACCCATATCGCGTTCCGTTCGTATTCGACCGAATTCGCGAGCGGCGCCTTCTCCATCGGATTCGCACAACAACCGATGGAGGCAGTGACGGGCTGACACGAAATGGGGTGCGCCTCACCCGTATCCAGCGCGGCACCATGCCAACGGTGCTGCGCTGGATACGTTTCCACGACCACCCTCGTCCTACGGCGATCGAGAACGAACGCATCCGAGCGCGGGACTGCCGCCTCATCTACGGCAGGAGCCCGGCGCCGAAATCGGCGCACTGCAACCGGAAAGGACTGAGGGACATGCATATTCCCGTCATGGACAGGCGCCGGCCTGACAACGCTGTACGAGCGAGGGTGCGGACGTCATGATCGTGCTGGACCTGGCTACCGAGACCGAGGCCGAGGCGCATGCCGCGTCCACCACCTTGACCGCGGAACTGGTCGAGGCCCTGCGCCGATTTCCCGGCGGGACGGTGTCCGACGACGACAGCACGCTGAGTTTCGCGGCACTGCACGAGGCGGCACTGCGGCGCAGCGGTGTACTGCGCGGCATGTTCTCGCACGGCGATCCGGCGCTGCTGCGGTCACGCAATTCGATCGATTTCGTGATCGACCTGCTCGCGTACCTGTTGACCGGGCTACAACCGGTATTGACAGTCGGCGCCACGGTGAGTTCCGCCGAGCTACACCGGATACGCGCCTGCGCCACCACGGATTCCGATGACGACCGGTCGGCGGTGGCGCTGTATCTGACCCCCGGTGTATCCACCGGCGATCCGGAATCGATCCCGCGCACACATGCCGACTGCGTGCTGACGCTCTGGCTGGCCGCCCGCAATGCCGAGCTGACCCCCTACGATTGCTACCTGGCCTCGACCCCGGTCGCGCACCACCATGTGCTCGGCTGCCCCGGCATCCTGGGCGCACTGTTGTCCGGGGCGCGGGTGGTGCTGACTCAGGCCACCGACTACGCCGGGATCGTCGCCGCGATCGCCCGCCACCGGGTGACGGTGCTACCGCTGACGCTGGCACAGGCCCGGCGCTGGTACGGCCGTGTGGCACAGGCGGACTCGCCGGTGCGCCTGGTGCAGATCGGCGGCCCGGCACCCCATTCCGCGGACGTGGATGCGCTCCGCCGGCTGTTCGGCGCCACCGTGCAGATCCTCACCCCCGACGGCCGGCTGCGCACCGCGGAACCGGCGACGGCGGTGGATGAGCGCCGCTTCGCCATGCATCCGGCAGACGGCGACATGATCAACCGCGGCGGTGAATCGGTTGCCCCGGCGGACGTGGAACACGTTGTCGCCCAGTGTCCCCTGGTCATCGAGGTGCTGGCAGTCGGCGCACCGCACACGATATTCGGCGAGATGGTCCTCGCATACGTGACCACGACAGAACCGGTACCGGGCTCCGTCGTGCTGGGCTGGCTGCTGAGGCATTGCCGGGACATCTCGGTCGTGCCGGATCGCGTGGTGACCGTGGAAAGGATCCCCCGGCCCGAGACCGCTCGATGATCGTGTGAAGTGCATCGCTCCCTGCCGTATCCGGATTCCGCCCGTCCGCCTCTTGACATCGACGGCAAATCTACGGCCAGGAGGTCTGGAACGTGATGAGCGACAACGTACTCGCGGCACGCACCGGCGTGCGGTCCGAAGCGGCGGTGGCGGTGATCGGGCTGGCGTACTGGCTGCCCGATGCCACGGACCCGGAGACCTTCTGGGATGTGCTGTGCGATGTGGCCGGGGCATTCCCGCCATTGCAGCACGGCTCGTGGCATGTGCCGCGGGATCAGCAGATCCGGGACGAATGGCTCGACGGCCCGGATGAATTCGACGCAGCGCTGTTCGGCCTCTCCACGGCCGAACTCGCCACGCTGGACCCCCATCGGCGGCTGATCCTCGAATTGAGCTGCGCCGCACTGGAAGACGCCGGGGCATCGCCGGAGATACTCCGCGCCGCCGAGGCCGCGGTATTCCTCGGCGGCGGCCGGCCGGCGGACCTGGCGTATCGGAGTCTGTGCTCCGGTGCGGCCCGGCTCGCGCTGGTCGAGGCCGCGCACCTGCCCCCGGCACTGGAGCGCACGATCGGATTCGCGTCCGGCAGTACCGGTGTGGCCGTGCTCAAACGCCTGACCGACGCCGTCCTCGACGGCGACATCGTGTACTACGTGCTGGTCGGCGGCGCGACCGGGCCCGACGGCCCGGCGCCCACGGTGCCCGACATCGAAACCCAGCAGGCATTGCTGCACGCGGCCTACTCCGATCCGCGCGTGCTGTATCCGGCCGGCCGCCACGCGCTCTTATAAGTCAGACACCGCAACGCTCCTCGGAAAAGGAAATGAACAATGACAAACACCGAAGTCGGGAATACTCACCTCGAGACCCTGCGCGAGATTGTTGCCGACATTCTCGAAATCGACCCGGCCGAGCTGACCGACACCGGTCTTTTCGTCGAGGAATACGAAGCCGATTCCCTGCGCGCCATCGAAATCCTGTCCCGCATCGACAAAGAATTCGACGTCGAGGTGCCGCAGGAGGAACTGCCGCGGATGGACAACCTGCAGCACGTCTACGACGTCGTCGCGGAGTACGCGAAATGGGCGTGAGTCATAAGGTTCTGGTGACCGGTCTCGGACCGGTCTCCAGCATCGGCATCGGCCGCGACGCTTACGACACCGCGCTTTTCGCGGGTCAGGTGGGCACCTCCACCATACGATCGTTCGACACCTCCGGATTCCGCACCGATCAGGCCGGCGAAGTACACGACTTCGTTGCCGAAGAGATCTGCAAGAACGTCGGCGCCGAACGATACGGCCGCAGCAGCCTGCTCGCCGCAGCGGCCGCACGGCTGGCCGTGGAGGACGCGGCGCTCGGGCAGACCGACCTGGACACCGCGCGCATCGCGATATGTATGGGCACGACCAGTGGTGAATCACAGGAGATGGAGCGGGCCACCGCCGAATACCTGGTGAGCACACCGGGCGTGATCTCCGCGGATGTCGCGAGCAAGCTGCCGGCACAGCGAATCGGCGAGGCTGTCGCCGACGAGCTCGGCGCGAGCCACTCCGACGACTACACCTTCTCCACCGCGTGCTCGGCCAGCAATTACAGCATCGCGTTCGGCTCGCTGCTGATCGCCTCCGGCAAGGCCGATATCGCGATCGTCGGCGGCGCCGATGCGGTATGCCGCTGGGCCCATGCCGGTTTCTACCGGCTGGGGGCCATGTCTCCCGATGTCTGCCGGCCTTTCGACGCCGACCGCGAGGGCATGCTCACCGCCGAGGGCGGAGTCGCGCTGGTACTGGAATCCGAGTCGCATGCACGGGCACGCGGCGCGACCTCCCTGGCCACCGTGCTCGGCGCCGGCATCAACTGCGACGCCGACCACATGGTGGCGCCGAACCGCGATTCGGTCGCCCGCTGTATCCGGCTGGCCCACGAACGTGCCGCCGTCACACCGGATCAGGTCGACTACATCTGCGCACACGGCACCGGCACCAAAGCCAACGACACCACCGAAAGCTCCGCGATCGCGGACGTTTTCGGCGCCGCCCCGCCGCCGGTGAGCTCGATCAAGTCGATGCTCGGCCATTCCATGGGTGCGGCCAGCGGCTTCGGTGCGGTGGCCTGCGTGCTCGGGCTCCTACGGCAGATGTGCCCGCCGACAGCGAACTTCCGGCAGCTGGGTTCGGACGTGCCGCTGACCGACGTGGTACCGAACGTGGGCCGGCCCGCGCGGCTCGACGTCGTGCAGAACCACGGATTCGCCTTCGGCGGCAATAACGCCATCGTCCTGTTCGGAAGGGTCTGAGCGAATGTGGTTCTCCTGCTCCGCAATCGGCGCAGTAACCCGATTCGGTATCGGCTACGCCGCCCAGCGTGAACCGTCCGCGTACGGCTCACCCGACCAGCTCGCGGTGCCCGAGTTCGATGTGATCACCGAACTCGGGCGCAAGGGATCGAGCACCCTCGACCGGCTCAGCGCCCTCGCGCTGCTGTCCGCGCGTGACTGTCTCGACCAGGCGCCCGCGATTCCCGCGGGCACCGGCGTCACCGTGTCCACCACCGTCGGCAGCATGCGGTCCACCCTGGACTACTCCGGCATCACCATCACGGATCCCAAACCGTGGAACGTGCCGCCGTCGCTGTTCCCGAACACCGTCATGAACGCGGCCGCCGGACTCGTCGCCATCCGCCACGGCCTGACCGGGCCGAACACCACCCTCGCCGGTGGCAAGGCGGGCGGCATCAAGGCCATGTCCTACATCGAGATGATGACCGAGACAGCGCTGCTGTCCGCATGTCTCCTCGTCTGTGCCGAGGAGCTCACCGCTCCCCGGTCGGCATGGGCCGCCGCGGCCGGAGACGGGCCGATCGGTGAGGCCGCCGTCGCATTGCTGCTGACGCCGGACGAGGTGGCCGATCGCAAGTTCCGCATCCGCGTGCGGGAGGGCGAGCGGACCACCGATCCCGCCGACGCCCTGATCGTCGCGGGCGCCTGGGGCCTCGCGGATTCCGGCGGCAGCGCCGCGGACGGCCACGTCGTGGACGCGGAGGAGATGTTCGGCGTAGTGGATGCGGCAACCTTCGGCTGCCAGATCCTGATGGCACTGCACCTGTTGCACGCCGGACAGCATGCCCGCGTGATTATCCCGTTCCCGGCCGCACGCAAACGCACCTGGGCGGAGGTCGAGCTGTGATCCACCTCTACGCCCCCGCCATGAGCAGCTGCTTCGGCGACTTCGACGAGACGCTGCGCGCCCTGCACCAAGGCCGCCGCGGGACCCGGGACCTCGTCGACATCGCCGGATTCGAGATCCCGGGAGTCGCGGTCGTCTACGCCGATCCGACCATCGACGTGCCATATGTGCAGCGCGCCGCCGAACACCTGCGGCGCGCCCTGCGCCGGACCGCGGCCGAACTACCCGCGTCCGCACCGCATCGGACAGCCGCTGTCGTCTGCACCGGACTGGGTGTCACACCCGGCGACGAAGCCGGCCCGGACGTGTCCTGGTCGGCCGCCGAGGATGTGGTCCGGGCGGAACTCGGCCCGGACGTCGATCTCTACTCGATCACCAACGCCTGCTCGGCGAGCGGCATGGGACTGGCACTCGGCGCGGACCTACTGCGGACGGGAGCCTACGACCGGGTCGTACTGGCCGCGGCCGACAGCATGACCCGCGCCATGCTGACGATGATCGGCAAGGTGGCGGCCGAACCGGCCCGGCACTGCGCACCCTTCGAGGAGAAGCACACCGGCGCCGTGCTCGGCGAAGGCGCGGCGACCTGCCTGCTCTCCCTCGACGACGCGCTGCCCGGCCTCGAGCGATTCGGCACGGTCAGCGCCATCGAATGCTCCAGCGACGCCAACCACCCGACCGCACCGGATCAGCACACCATCGAGCAGACCGTGCGCCGCGCGATCGCGCGAGCCGGCCTCACGGCAGGCGACCTCGACTTCGTCGTACCGCACGGCACCGGCACCACACTCAACGACGAGTGCGAGACCGCGGTGTACTCCGCGCTGCCCGAGCTGGTCAGCCGCGCGGTGTTCCTGCCGCTCAAGGGCGGCCTCGGCCATACCTCGGGCGCATCCTTCCTGATGTCGCTGCTGACGGCCACAGCGGTGTCGCGTGGCGCACCGCCGCCCGGATACGTCCCGGGCACCACCATCGAGGGCGCCGCCGCACTGCGGTGGCAGCCCGGCGAATCCTGGCGGCCCGCACGAGGACTGGTGTGCGCGTACGGATTCGGAGGAGCCAATGCGGTAGGGGTGATCGCGGCATGACCATGTACGTTTCCGAACCGATCGAAATCGGACCCGGGCTGGTGCCGGGCGCACAACGGGTGCCGAATACCAAGCCGGACATCGTCGCCGCGATAGGCCGCAAGGGCCTGCTGGGCCATCGCGGGCAGTCGCTGGTGGCGATCGCCGCCGCGGATCTGGCCCGCACCAACGTATTCGGTGAAGCGGCCGAGGTGGCCTCCGCGGGCGTCGTCGTGGTGGCGCCGCGAGCGTCCCGCGAGGCCGTGCACGAGGTCGACGGGCTCGCCCGGCAGGGCCGCTTCCGCATTGTGTCGATCCTGGACGCGCCCAACGTATCTCCCAATGTGGTGTCCTCGTCGGTGAGCATCCGACTCGGCGCCAAAGGACCGGCGTTCACGATCGACACCCGCGGCGGCGGCCCGAGCGCCGCGTGGCGGCTGACGACGGCCATGCTGTCGGCGGGCCGCTGCTCGCGAGTCCTGCTCGTCGTGATCCTCGACGAGCCGTCGCCGGCCGCGCAGCAGCTCCCGGTGGCGGTCGCCGTCGTCGTCTCCGCGGAACGGTCCCCGTCCACTCCGCACCCGGTCGCCGATCTCCACGACGTCCTGGGCGACTCCGTCCGGGAGACGGCGGCGTCGCAGCCGATACCGGCCGCTGCCGGGGCGGCGTCATGAAGGCGCTGTTCATCCACGGCATCGAGGATCAGGGCGCGTCCTGGCGCGAGACCTGCGCCGCGCTGGACGCGGACTTCGACTGTGCGGCACCGGATTTCCCGTGGCAGCGCGGCACCCGTTTCACGTGGTTGTGCACCCGGTCGCCGCACGACGCGGTGGTGGCCGAACTCGAGCGCGTGCATCCGGAGATCTGTGTCGCCCACTCCTTCGGTGCGCTCGCACTCATCGAGGCGCTGCTGCTCGGCCCGGAAGAGCTGCGGCCCCGCGCGATCGTGCTGATCGCACCGTTCTACCTGAACACGGCCGAACGCCTGGACTGGCGGCTGCTCGACCGCACCCGGATCGAGTTCGCCAATCTGATGCGGGACTCCATCGTGGCGCGGGCCAGGCGCGTCGGCCGGACGGTCTCCGAGGAGACGATCGACCTGATGGTCGGCAAGCTGATCAGCGGGATCAACCCGCTGGCCTTCACCGAACTGTTCGGCCACTTCGCACTGATGCAGCACCGGCCGCTCGAAGACCTCGCCATCCCCGGACGGCTACTCGGCTCGGCGGACGACCCCGGATTCGCCGGTGACCGGGCCCGCGAGCTCGGCTCCCGGCTCGGTCTGGAGACGACCCTGCTTCCCGGCCGCGACCACTTCCTGCACTACACGGCGCCGCAGACGGTCGCCGACACCATTCAGTCCATCGTCCCGAAGGTGAGCCGAGCATGATTTTCGCCTACGACACCGTCGCGTCCGGAGAGGGCGCGAACATCCGAACCTGGATCGGGTTCAAGCATTTCGAGTACGTCGTCTCCGATGCCATCCGCGAATACCTCACCGCGTCCGGAGTGGATGCGCGCCAACTGATCATCGACGGCGGCGCGTTCGAGGTCGTCGCATCCCGGGTGGCGCTCACCAGCGTGATCGAGCTCGGCGATCGGCTGACCGTCCGCATCGTCGAGCTGATCCGGGTCGCGGCCGATCGGCTCAGCGCCATCGTGGAGATCGACAACCTGCGCAGTGCCCAGCGCGCCCTCAAGGGCCGCTACCAGATCCTGCTGACCGCACCGGCCGATGACGCCGGGCGTTTCGCACCGGTCCTGGAGACCCTCGCCGAGGGACCGCTCGCGGTCGCGGCCAAACCCCGCGGCGGTACCCTGTCCGGCCCCGAGACCCCTGCCGCCGCAGATGTTTTCGCCCACGAGTGGGTCGTTCCCTACTACTACTGCGAACGCTCCGAAGTGCTGTCCTACCGGGGCTATGTACGCACGGTCGAGACCGTCGTCGACGAATACCTGGCCCATGTCGGGCTCGCCATCCCCGGCCTGCTGGCCGAGCGTGCGTGGATTCCGGTCGTGGCGAAGTACTCCTTCGAGATCCTGGCCCCCGCACCGATGGGCGTCCGCGTGCGGACCTTCTTCAAGATCGAGGATGTCGTCGGTGACGCGGTCTTCAATGCGAGCTGGGCGACCTTCGCCGAGCAGCCGGCGGGCTGGGTGTGCACCGCGCGCGGTGAGATCCAGCACGGCTACGCCATCAGCCGCGGCGCCGCCGCGGGTTCGCTGGCCCGGCTCGACGAGGCCACGATCAAGGCACTCACCCGTGGAGAGCCGCGATGACCCGCCCGCCCGCTACGCCGCGGATCTACTTCTCGCTGCGCAGCCCGTTCAGCTGGATCAGCCTGCGACTGATCGAGGCGACGCGGCCCGAGGTCTTGGCGACCAGCACCCTGCTGCCTTACTGGGATCCGGCCCCGGAAACGCTCGAGGCACTGCGGGCGCGGCGCGGCGACTACCACTACACCCAGATGAGCCGGGCCAAACACCTGTACATCCTGCAGGACACCAAGCGGCTCACCCGTCGCCTCGGCCTCACCATGGTGTGGCCGGTCGACCGGTCACCGCGCTGGGAGATCCCGCATCTCGCCTGGCTGGCGGCATCCCCCGAGAATCGGCCGGCCGTGTACCGCACCCTCATGGAGGCCCGCTGGGGGCGCGGCGAGGACATCTGCGACGAGGACCATGTCGCCGGCCTCTTCGCCGCCGCCGGGCTCGATGCCCGGCTGGCCCAGGCTCACAAGGACCCGGACACCTCGGCCCAGGGCGTCGAGGTGCTGTTGCGCGCCTACACCGATGACGTCTTCGGCATCCCCTACTTCAAGGCCGGCAGCCAGCGCTTCTGGGGCATGGAACGGGTCGGCTGGTTTCTGGCCTGCTACGACAACTGGTGCGAGACAGGCAAATTCAGCCAACCCGACGAGCCGGTCGCCGTGCCCGCGATCGACACCCTGACCGAGTCGTTCGACGCCGATACACCGGGAGGCTGCGGATGAGCCGCACACTGTCGTCACCTGTCACCGATCGGATCCATACCTCGAAGGCGGCGATCGCGGCCTCCGTGCTGGGCGTGTTCATCTGCCTGCTGGACACCAATATCGTCAATGTCGCGCTGCCGGACATCCAGCGGGCGCTCGGCGGCGGGCTCAGCCAATCCCAGTGGATCGTCAGCCTGTACGTCCTGGCCCTCGCCGCCCTGATCGTGCCCGCCGGGATCCTCGGCGACCTGCGTGACATCCGGGTGCTGTACGGCGCCGGCGGTGTGGTGTTCGGCCTCGGGTCGCTCGCCTGCGCCCTCGCCGACTCCGGCGGTGGTCATGGCGCGGCGGTGATCTTCACCGGCCGGGTCGTGCAGGGCGTCGGCGCGGCGCTGATCCTGCCGCTGTCCCTGGCGATGATCTTCGTGTTCGCCGAGCCGGCCGCGCGGACCAAACTGATCGCGCTGTGGAGCGCCGTCAGCGGCCTGTCGACCGCCGTCGGCCCGCTGGTGGGCGGGCTCATCGTCCAGCACATCGGCTGGACCTGGATCTTCCTGCTGAACCTGCCGGTGGTCGTTGTGCTGGTGGTCTTGCTGCTGCGCACGCCGGCACCGACCGGGCGGCGCCGCGAGGCACTGCCGAATCCGCTCTCCGTCGCCGCGTTCGCCCTCGCGACCTTCGCCCTGACCCTCGCGCTCATCCAGGGCCCGAGCTGGGGCTGGGCGGATGCGCGCGTGCTGGCGATGTTCGGCCTCGCGGTGGCCGGGAGCGCGTTCTTCCTGATCCGGGAAGCCAGGTCGCCACGACCGCTGGTTCCGGTGACGCTGCGGCGGGAGAAGGAGTTCCGCAGTAGCCTGCTCACCGGTTTCGTCACCGGCTTCGCCGCCTTCTCCCTGTTCTTCTTCCTGTCGTACTACCTGCAGTACGGCGCCGGCCTCGGCCCGACCGCCACCGGCCTGCGCTACCTGCCGATGAGCCTGATGCTCGTCGTGTTCGCCGGCGCCGGGCGCAAGGTCGCCGAGCGTATCGGTCAGGCCGGCACCATCGGCGCCGGGATGCTGATCTGCGGCGCCGGTCTGGCGCTGCTGTGGGTCATGCTGGCCGGTTCCCGGCCGGGCGCGCTCGCGACGATCGTGCCGACGATGGTGCTCGGCATCGGCATCGGCCTGGCCTTTCCGGCCACCTCGGCGCAGGCGTTCACGCACACGTCCGGGGACGACTACGGCACCGCGGCCAGCGTGCTGACGATGACTCGCCAGCTCGGCAACTCGGTCGGCATCGGCGTCCTCGGCCTGATCATGACCCACCACGTCGGCGCACATCTCACCGCGGACGGAGTGCGCGAGGGCCTGCGCTGGATCGGGCTGGCCGGCGCCGCGGTCGCGGTGCTGATCGGCGCGGTCAATCTGCGGGCCGCCACCGGAAGGAACCCGTCCAAACTCGAAAGTGAGCTCAGATGACCACCATTCAGCGCAGGCCGGCCGAACCGCTGTTCTTCTCGGCCTTCCTGCAGAACACCGTCTCCCATCTGCAGCACGGGGCCTGGACCCTGCCGGAGGCGGAGCAGACCCGCATGAACGAACTCGACCTATGGGTCGATCTCGCGCGCACCCTCGAGGCCGGCGGGTTCGACATGATGTTCTTCGCCGATATGACCGGTCTGGTGCACGACTTCGCCGGTGGCATAGAGAAATTCGTCACCGCGGGCCTGCACATCCCGTGCAACGACCCGATGGTGATCGTGTCGGCGATGGCCGCGGCCACTCAGCGGCTGGGACTGGCCTTCACGAGTTCGATCCTGCAGCTGCACCCGTTCGAATTCGCGCGCAAGATCTCGACCCTCGACCATGCGACGCGCGGCCGCATCGGGTGGAACGTAGTTACGGGCATGTCGGACAACGCCTCCCGCAATTTCGGCCTCGACGAGCTCATCGCTCACGACGAGCGCTACGAATGGGCCGAGGAGTACATGGAGGTCGTCTACAAGCTGTGGCAGGCGTCCTGGGACGACGAGGCGCTACTGCTGGACAAGAGTGCCGGTGTCGTCGCGGACGCCGCTCACGTGCACCGCATCGACCACAAGGGGCCGCGCTACTCGGTGCAGGGTCCGCACTTGGTGTCGCCGAGCCCGCAGCGGGTGCCGTTCCTGTTCCAGGCCGGCGCGTCGGCACGCGGGCGGGATTTCGCGGCCAAACACGCCGAGGTGGTGTTCCTGCTCGCGCCGACGCCCGCCGTCGCCGCCCGCGACGCCGCGGACGTCCGCCGCCGTGCGGAGGCCTGCGGCCGCGATCCGCGCGATATCAAGATCCTGCAGGGCCTGACCTTCGTCGTCGGCGAGACGCACGAGGCTGCCGAAGCCGAGGCCGCGCGGCTGGACGCCACCCTCGACGACGCTGCCTACGTGGCCTTCGCCGGCGGCATCATGGGTGTCGACCTCGGCTTCGCCGATCTGGACCAGCCGATAAGCGACTTGCGCCAGGCCGGAACCGAATCCGTCGTCGCCTGGCTGCAGCAGGCGATCCCCGACGGCAAGCCGACCGTGCGCGATATCGCGCGGATCCACCGCAGTGCCGGGCGGATCGTCGGCACCCCCGAGGAGATCGCGGATGCGGTCCAGGTGTGGGCCGACGCCGGAATCGACGGCATCAACATCATCAATTACACGATCCCCGGCTCCTATCAGCAGGTCATCGAGTCGGTCATGCCCGAGTTGCGGCGCCGCGGGCTCGCCCGCGACCTCGACGACGAGCCGCCGGTGACCTTCCGTGCCCGCTTCACCGGCTCCGACCGGCCCGACGAGCGGCACCCGGCGCACGCGTACCTGCGTTCGCTCGGCGCCGCCCAGGAGGAACAACGATGAGCAAGGACAGAGAGCAGGCTCGGACCGCGCTGGTATCCGGCGCGTCGCGCGGCATCGGCGCCGCGATCGCCCTGCGGCTGGCGGAGAACGGGATGCGGGTCATCGGGATTCACCGCTCGCGCAGTGACAGCGCGGACCAGGTCGGTAAGACCCTCGACGCCGTCTCGCCCGGCAGCGGGCTGCGCCTCTGTGACACCGCCGACCGCGACGCCGTGGCCGCGCTGTTCGCGGCGATCAAGGCCGACGGGCGCGTCGTCACCGACCTGGTCAACTGCGCGGGCATCACCGACGACCGCGCGGTCGCGACGATGCCCGACGATGTCTGGGATCGGGTGGTGGAGACCAACCTCACCGGGACGTTCAATCTCACCAGGGCCTTCACGCTGCCCGCGATGCGGGCCCAGTTCGGTGTGATCACGAACATCTCCAGCATCGCCGGCGTGTACGGCAACCCCGGCCAGGTCAACTACTCGGCCACCAAAGGCGGCATCGACGCGATGACCCGGACCCTGTCCAGGGAGCTGGGCCGTTCCGGTATCCGGGTCAATTCGGTGGCGCCGGGCTTCATCGAATCGGATATGACGGCCGCGTTCACGCCCGACCAGGTCAAGGCGCTGGTCAAAAAGGTGTCGCTGCGCCGGATCGGGCGACCCGAGGATGTCGCGGGGCTGGTCGGCTATCTGCACGGTGACGATGCGAGCTACATCACCGGGCAGACGATCGTGATCGACGGGGGGACCACGCTGTGAGCCACCCTCGGGCGTCGACCACCACCGCGCTGGATGTCGTCGAAATCGGTCCTGCCGGAGCAACCGCGATCAAGACCATCGGCCCGGCCGAGCCGTATCTTTCCGGGCATTACCCGGGTAATCCGGTGTATCCCGGGGTGTTTCTGCTCGACCTGTGCGAAAAGCTGGTCAGCGCATGCCCGGCCGTCGAGCGGCCGTTCGATCACCTGAATTCCCTGCGCTTCTCCGCGCCGACCCTGCCGGGTGACCGCATCCGCATCGAATTGACGCTGCGCCGGTCGCCGGCGGGACAGGTCGTCGGCGCCACGTTCCTGGGCCGCTCGGACACACCGGACGCGGAGAAGAAGTTCACAGCGAGGATGTCCTACTCATGACCGCATCGACGACCTACGACACGGCAGCGCTGCTGAATCTGCTGCCGCACCGACCGCCGATCCTGATGATCGACCGGCTCGACGTGGCCGAGGACGGCGAAACCGCCCGCGGATACAAGTCGATCGACGCCGGCGAGCCCTGCTTCCAGCAGACCGAGGCGACCGGTTCGCGGGCCTACCCCCGCGCATTGATCGTCGAATCCCTCGGTCAAGCAGCCGCCGCGCTGTGGCTGCATCGCGAGGCCGAGTCGGCGGAATCGGCCGGAACCCTCTACTTCGCCAAGGCGGAGGGCGTGACCTTCCTGCGCGATGTCTTCCCCGGTGACGACCTCGTCCATGAGATCCGATTCGACCGCAGCATCCGGGGGACGGCGTTCATGTCGGGCCGGACGCTGTTGAATGGCGAACAGATCGCGGTCGTGGAATCCATCATTGCGGCCGCTCGCTGACCGGAGGATCACTCATGACCACCAGCCCCCTCGGCCGCACCGACTACGCCGACAAGTACACCGTTGCCCTCCCGGAACCGATGGACGCACCCCGGTTCTGTGCACTGGTACTGGAGTCGGCGCCTGCCTGGCTCGAGCTGGTGCTGTCCCTGCGCGATCGGGTTGCCGGTCCGCTCGGATTCAATACCCAGGAGCGCAATTACGGTCAGCCGGTCGAGCTGGAGGTGGGCCGGAAGTTCGGGCCGCTGGTCGTCGAATCGGTCGCGCCCGAACTGGTCGTGTGTGGCAACACCGATAAGCATTTCGTGTTCCGATCGATGTTCGAGGTCGATCAGGTGCGGCTGCGCGGCAGCTTCAGCACCGAGGTCCAGTTCTCGGACCGGATCGGGCGCGCGTATTTCGCGGTGGTCAAACCCTTCCACCAGCGGATAATCCCGGCTCTCGTCTCCGCGCCGTTTCATTCCAAGGCGCGCGCCGAGTCGCCGTAGACCTCGAATCAACCAGACCGAGAGCACGATATGACTCTGACATCCGACCTGCTCACCATTTCCGAATTATCCTGTGGCACAGCCCGAACGGCCGTCCTGGCACCGGGACAGGGTGCGCAGAAACCTGGCATGCTCCTACCTTGGCTGTCCCCGGACGTCGAACGCCGGCTCGACCGCTGGTCGCGAATCTGCGGCATCGATCTGATACGGCTCGGAACCACCGCCGAAGCAGGCGAACTCGTCGATACGGCGATTACGCAACCTCTGGTGGTGGCCACCGCGCTGGTGGTCTCCGAGTCGTTGGAGGCCACCGGGATGCTGTCCGCCGATACCCTGGTCGCGGGGCATTCGGTCGGTGAACTGGCCGCGGCGGCCGTGGCAGGCGTGCTCTCCGCCGAGGATGCGATCGCCGTCGCCGCGGTCCGCGGTAAGGCCATGGCCGCGGCCTGCGAACTGGAATCGACCGGAATGTCCGCGATTGTCGGCGGCGATCCGGTCGAAGTCTGCGACCGGATCGCCCGACTCGGGCTGGTCCCGGCCAACCGCAACGGGGCCGGGCAGATCGTCGCCGCCGGCAGATCCGCTGCACTGCAAGAACTTTCGGCCGCACCGCCGGCCGGTGCGAAGGTCGTCAAGCTGCCTGTCGCGGGTGCGTTCCACACGCATTTCATGGAGCCCGCCCGGGAGGCGCTGGCGGCGGCCGCGGCGACTGTCGCGGTGGCTGATCCGATCCGCCCCTTGTTGTCCAATTCCGATGGGCGGCAGGTGCGTTCGGGCTCCGAGGCCTTGGCCAAGATCGTCGCGCAACTCACCGCGCCGGTGCGATGGGATCTGTGCATGGCGGCGATCGCCGCGGCGGAGGCGTCCGTCGTGATCGAGCTCGCTCCGGCGGGCACGCTCACCGGAATGGTGCGACGCGAACTTCCCGACGTCGCGCGGCATGCGCTGAAGACTCCGGAGAACCTCGCCGCCATGGCCGAGGCGTACGGCGGGACGGGCCGTTGACCGCGCTCGGCTCGGTTGCCGCGGCAACTCCGGTCGCCGAGGTGATTCCGGACTTCCGGGACCTGATGAAGTTGTGGCCTACCGGTGTTTCGGTGGTGACGACGCGGGTGGACGGAGTTCGGTACGGGTTCACCGCGAATTCCTTCGCCTCGGTGTCGATGGATCCGCCGATGATCTCGGTTTGTGTGGATCGCGCGGCGCGGTGCGCGGCGGCGTTCACGGCCGCGGACCGGCTCTCGGTGAACATCCTTGCCGCGCACCAGGATCGGCTGGCGAGCCGGTTCGCCTCGAAACTGGACGACAAGTTCGACGGGCTTACCGTGATCGACGGGTTCGGCGAGGCGCCGGTGCTGCCCGAGGCCCTCGGTGTGCTCGGATGCCGGCTGGATCGCGTCATTCCCGCCGGTGATCACCTGATCCTGTTGGCGCGGGTCCATGAGGTCGGCCGACCGGGTGCGGCCGAGCCGCTGGTCTATCACCGCAGCAGGTTCGCGGACGTCCGTCCCCGCGAGCAGGTGCGGTGATGGGTGTCGAGCGGGCGCTGGCCGAGCTGGCGGACGGCCGCTGTGTGCTGGTCGTCGACGACGAGGATCAGGCCAACGGCGGTGATCTGCTGGCGGCGGCGAGTCTGGTGACGGCCGGTGTCATGGCGTTCCTGGTGCGGCATACCTCGGGATTGATCGGCGTCGCACTGCCCGCCGGCGAGTGTGATCGGCTCATGTTGCCGCCGATGGTGTTTCGCAACGAGCATCCGCGGCGGACCTCCTACGCCGTCACCGTCGATGCGGCGGAAGGGATTTCCACCGGCATCTCGGCCGCCGATCGTGCGCGCACCGCACGGGTGCTCGCCGCCGCGAGCACCGAACCCGACGAGCTCTGCCGCCCCGGGCACGTGCTCCCGATCCGGGCACGATCCGGCGGGGTGCTCGAGCGCCGCGGTCACACCGAGGCAGCGGTGGATCTGACCCGCCTCGCGGGCCTGGCGCCCGCCGGGGTGATCGGGCAGCTGGTCTCGCCGGTGCGGACGGCCGCGATGGCGGATCGAAACGATCTCCGGATCTTCGCCGGGGTACACGATATCGCAATGGTGACCATCGGTGAGGTCGCCGAATTTCTCGGCTGCGCGAACAACCCGTTGCCTGCGGTAGCGCGCGCGTAATTCGTTCTCCGGAACCGCATGATCCGTCTCCGGAGCATTGTCATTCGCCGAAATACATTGTCATTCTCCGGAATACCTTCATGAGGAATCACGCGTATGTTCACTAGGATTGCCATCGTCAATCGTGGCGAGCCCGCCCGCCGGCTGATCCACGCGGTCCGCGAATTGAACGCGGGGCGGCTGCCCGGCAGGGCGCGGATCCGCACCATTGCCCTGTATACCGACGGGGAGCAGCTGGCCACCTTCGTGCGGGAGGCCGACGAGGCGTACTGCCTCGGTCCGGCATCGGCCCGGCCCTATCTGGACCTGGAGGTGCTGGCCCGGGCGCTGAGTGAGACCCGGGCGGACGCCGCGTGGGTGGGCTGGGGTTTCGTGGCCGAGGACCCGGCCTTCGCCGAGCTGTGCGCCCGGATCGGGGTCACCTTCGTGGGCCCGGACGCGGAGGCGATGCGCAAGCTGGGGGACAAGATCGGCGCCAAGCTGCTCGCCGAGGAGGTCGGCGTGCCGGTGGCGCCGTGGAGCCGGGGCCCGGTCTCGTCGGTGGAGGAGGCGGTCGCGGCGGCGGAGCGCATCGGATATCCGCTGATGCTGAAGGCCACCGCGGGTGGTGGCGGGCGCGGCATCCGGCTCGTGGAGTCCGAGGCGGAGCTGCGTGCGGCGTACGAGCGCACCGCAGCGGAGGCGTTGCGTGCCTTCGGCAGCGGCGTGATGTTCCTGGAGAAGCTGGTCACCGGCGCCCGGCATGTGGAGGTACAGGTGATCGCCGACGGCCAGGGTACGGCGTGGGCGCTGGGCGTGCGCGACTGCTCGATCCAGCGGCGCAATCAGAAGATCATCGAGGAGTCCGCCTCGCCGGTGCTGGATGCCGCGCAGACGCGGGAACTGAAACAGTCCGCGGAGCGGCTGGCGGTGTCGGTCGGCTACCGCGGCGCCTGCACGGTGGAGTTCCTGTACCACCCGGGGGAGCGGTTCTTCGCCTTCCTCGAGGTGAATACCCGTCTGCAGGTGGAACATCCGATCACCGAGGTGACCACCGGCACCGATCTGGTCAAGCTGCAACTGTCGGTGGCGTCGGGCGAAAAGCTCTCCGGCGCCAAGCCGATCGAGCGCGGCCACGCCGTGGAGGCCCGGCTCAATGCCGAGGATCCCGACCGTGATTTCGCGCCCGCCCCCGGCCGCATCAGGCTGCTGCGTTTCCCGTCTGGCCCCGGCATCCGCGTCGATACCGGTGTCGCCGAGGGAGATTCGATTCCCGCTGATTTCGATTCGATGATCGCGAAGATCATTGCGGTCGGTGCGGACCGGGACGAGGCCCTGGCTCGGCTGCGGCGCGCTGTCGCCGACACGACTGTGGTCATCGACAACGGCGCCACCAACAAGAGTTTCGTGCTCACCCTGCTCGATGCCGCCGAGGTGATCGACGGATCGGCCGATACCCGCTGGGTCGATCGCGTCCGTGATGCCGGTGGCCTGCGGGGCGTCCGGCATACCGCGCTGGCGCTGGCAGTGGCCGCGATCGACGGGTACGCGGAATCCGAAGCCGCCGAACAGTGCCGGTTGTGGGAGTCCGGCCGGGGCGGCCGGCCGCATGTGCATCATGAGGTGGGGCGCGGTATCGAATGGAAGCTGGATGAGCGCCGGTACCGGGTCGCCGCCGCCCGCATCGGATCCACCGGTTACCGGGTCCGTATTCACGACCGGGACGAACTGCTCGAGTTCGAGGTCGGAGTGCAGCGGGCCGACGCGCACCACAGCCGGATCACGGTGGCCGGCAGCACCGCTCGCGTCGTGTCCGCGAACTGCGGCCCCGTCCATCTGGTCGAGATCGATGGCGTCGCACACCGGGTGAGCCGCGACGAAGGTGGCGTGCTCCGCGCGCATGCCCCGGGCTTGGTGGTGGCCACCCCGTACGCCGAGGGCGACGAGATCGAGGCCGGTGCGCCGGTCCTCGTCGTCGAGAGCATGAAGATGGAATCGGTGCTGCGCGCGCCGTTTCCGGCGCGGCTGCGGGAGCTGTCGGTCGCGGTCGGCAGTCAGATCGAGGCGGGCGCCGCGCTGGCCCGCCTGGAACCGCGCGCGGACGCGCCCGCGGGCGGAGCCGATCCGGACGCCGATTCCGACGATGCGGTACTGATGCCTCCGGTGGCCGCCACCGTGGAGACCGAGGCGGACGATCTGCCCGGCATCGACGAAATCCGCGGGCTGCTCCTGGGTTTCGATACCTTCGACACCGACGAGGCGACGGCGCTGTCCCGCTACCTGACGCGCCGTGACGCGGTGCTGGCATATCGTCCCGCGGCCCGCGAGGCCGAGATCGCGGTCGTGAGCCTGGCCGCCGATCTGCTCGAATTGTGCCTGCCCGCCGCGTCGTCGGAGGCGCGCAGCCTACGCGAGCAGTTCCATATCTACCTGCGGTCGCTCGACGCCGACCGGGATGGGCTCTCCGCGTTGTTCCGCCGGGTGCTGGCCCGGCTGCTTGTCCATTACGACGTAGCCGGCACCGAGCGCGGCCCGGCGCTCGAAGCGGCGGTTTTCCGGCTGTTCCTGGCCGTCGGCCGTCGGCGCCGGGCGGTGGACACGGTGACCGCGCTGTTGAAGCTGTGGCTGGCCGAGTCCGGCCCGATCGCCCCGGGCGAGCAGGCCCGCGAGGTGCTCGATCGGCTGATCGTGGTCTGCCAGATCGTCGCTCCGACCGTCGCGGACCTGGCCCGCAGTGTGCTGTTCCGCTGGTATGTACGGCCGCAGGCCACGCTCGCTCGTACTCGCCTGCTCGACGATGCCGCCGCCGAGTTGCGCGGCCTCGAGCGACGGCCGGCGGCGGCGGACCGCGCCGCGCGGTTGCGGCGGATCGCCGGTATCCCGGAATCCCTCGACGATCTGCTCGCGGCCCGGATTCCGGTCGCGGGTCCGGACGAGCCGATGCTGGAGGTGACCGCGTATCGGCACTACGGCCGCCAGGCCGGGCATTCGGTGCGCACCTCGGGCCGCGGCGGCCGTCCGGTCGTGGTCTGCGATTATCAGCTGGCGTTGCGTCCCGGATCGGCCATCGCCACCACGGCCGTCGTCACGGTGGGCCGCTATGACGAACTGTCGCAACCGAGTTCGCTGATCAGCAGGCTGGTCACCGAGTTGGGAGCCGTTCCGCACGGGCACGTCGCCGTCGTCGACCTCTACCTGAACTGGCCGGACGCACCGGAATCGGCGGGCGAGCGCGCCGGCGTGCTCGCCGGGCAGTTGGCCGCGTCCGGTCTGCACCGTCACGCCCGGCGCATCTCGGTCGGAATCACCACCGGCGCAGGCGATCTGCAGTACCTCACGTTCCGTCACGACGCGAGCGGCGGCCTCCTCGAGGATCCGGTGATCCGCGGTGTACACCCGCTGACCGGCGGTCACCTGTCGCTGTGGCGGCTGAGCAACTTCCACATCACTCGCATCCCCACCCGGGAACCGCTGCTGCTGTATCACTGTGTAGGCAAGAAGGACGCCGGCGATCGGCGGCTGGTGGCGCTGGCGCAGGTCTGGCATCCGGACATCACCTATGATTCGACGGGCCGCATCACCGAGATCGCCGGTGCGGACACGGTTCTCGGCAACTGCCTGGAGGCGATCGGCCGCGCCCGGTACGAGCTGGATCCCACGGGCCGGACGCTCGACACGAACCATGTATGGCTGGATATTCGCCCGGTCGTGAACATTTCGGCGGATGCGCTGGCCGAATGGCAGCGCACCACCGCCCCGCGGGTGGCGCAGGCCGGGGTGGAGGAGATCCTGTGGCAGGGCCCGGTCGTCGATGGTGACGGTGTCCGGCGCGACGTGGTGACCCGGATGACCTACGAGCCGGGCGGCGGGGTGCTGGTCGCGGTCGAGGAGCCCACCGCCGAGCCGCTGGCGCCACTGGACGACTACAGCCGTCAGGTGCTGCGGGCCCGCCGGCGGAACACCGTGTACCCGTACGAGATCCTGCGGTTGTCCACCGGCCGAGACGGCAGCTTCGTCGAATACGATCTCGCCGATGTCGTCACGGGGTTCGCTGCGCGAGCGGCGATTCCGGCGCTGTCGCCGGTGCAGCGGCCGTGGGGCCACAACACCTGCGGGATCGTGGCCGGCGTGCTCTCCACCCCGACCGGCCTGCACCCCGAGGGAATACGGCGGGTGGTGCTGCTGGGCGATCCGACGAAGTCACTGGGCGCGTTGTCCGAGCCCGAATGCGCCCGGATCACCGCGGCACTGGACCTGGCCGAGCGGGAAGGCCTGCCGGTGGAATGGTTCGCGCTGTCGTCGGGAGCCAGGATCTCGATGGATTCCGGGACCGAGAACATGGACTGGGTCGCGCGCACCCTGCGCCGGATCGTGGGCTTCACCCAGGCGGGCGGGGAGATCAACATCGTGGTCTCGGGCATCAATGTCGGTGCGCAGCCGTATTGGAACGCCGAAGCCACGATGCTCATGCACACCAAGGGCATTCTGATCATGACGCCCGCCTCGGCGATGGTGCTGACCGGCAAGCAGTCCCTCGATTTCTCCGGCGGGGTGTCGGCGGAGGACAACTTCGGCATCGGTGGTTACGCCCGGGTGATGGGACCGAACGGGCAGGCCCAGTACTGGGCGCCCACGCTGGCCGGCGCCCACGAGATCCTGATGACCCACTACGACTACACCTACGTCGCCGGCGGCGAGCGCGGTCCACGGCGCGCCTTGACGGCGGACCCGGTGCACCGGGATGTGACGGCGTCGCCGCACTCCCATCCGGACAGCGAGTTCACCACGGTGGGTGAGATCTTCTCGCCGGTGCGGAACCCGGATCGCAAGAAGGCCTTCGATATTCGTGCCGTGCTGGGCGCGGTGGCCGATCAGGATCATCCGCTGCTGGAACGGTGGCCCGATATGGCCGATGCGGGCACCGCGGTCACCGTCGACGCCCGCATCGACGGGTATGCGGTGACCTTGATCGGCATCGAGTCGCGCCCGGTGCCCCGGCACGGCTTCCCGCCCGCCGACGGGCCCGACGTCTACACCGCGGGCACCTTGTTCCCGCGCTCGTCGAAGAAGGTGGCTCGCGCCATCAATGCCGCCTCCGGCAACCGCCCGGTCGTGGTCCTGGCCAATCTGTCCGGGTTCGACGGTTCGCCGGACTCCATGCGCAACATCCAATTGGAGTACGGCGCCGAAATCGGGCGCGCCATAGTGAATTTCGACGGCCCGATCGTGTTCGTGGTGATCTCCAGGTATCACGGCGGCGCATTCGTGGTGTTCTCCAAGGCATTGAACGAGAACTTGACGGTGCTTGCCGTCGAGGGCTCGTTCGCTTCGGTCATCGGTGGCGCCCCCGCCGCGGCGGTGGTGTTCGCCCGCACCGTGGATGCCCGGGTGGCCGAAGATCCCCGCGTGCAGGATCTGGACCGCCGCCTCGGCGCGGCGAGTGACAGCGAGGAACTGAAGCTGCGCACGGAATTGCTCGAAATCCAGTCCGCGGTCCGCGCCGAACAGGTGGCCGCCCTGGCCGCCGAATTCGACCGGATCCACAGTATCGAGCGCGCGGTCCGGGTCGGCTCGGTGGATGCGGTGATATCGGCCGCGGAACTCCGGCCCCGCATTGCCGCGGAATTGTCGAAGAACGACTGAGTCGCACGGAGATCCGCGCCTGGAGAGTCGCGCCGGAATACGAACGCAGGAATACGAAGAGGGTCTGCCCGGAGACCGGGCAGACCCTCTTCGACGTTTCGCGGACTTTCGCGGGACTACGGCATCGCATTCCGTTTCGGCCGGGCCGTGTTCAGGCGACCCAGATCAGGGCCGAATCGGGCAGCAATCCGCGCAGCCGGGCCAGGGCGCGCCCGCGCAACGGCCCGATGGAACCGCGCGGCAGTCCGAGCAGGACGCTGACCGAGTCGTAGTTGGGCGCCTTGTCGGATACCAGCAGTCCGAGCAGGCGCTGGTCCCGGTCGGGCAGGCGGCGGAACGCCTCACGCACCTCTTCGCCCGCGACTCGGCGGAACACCTGGTGGACCGTGGCCTCGCTCTCATGATCGGGCGTCTCCATCGTGGCGCTGTCGCCGACCGGGATGTCTCGTGAGCTGCGTTTGATCTGCTTGAGGCATTCCCGGCGCGCGGTCGTCGCCAGCCAGGCCGTCAGCCGTTCGGGCGACTGCAGATCGTCGAGGTGCGTGATCACGTTCGCCCAGGTCGACTGGTAGGCGTCCTCGCGATCGTGGGCCGTCATCCGGAAGGTGCGGGTGATGGACCAGACCAGCGGCGAGTATTCGTCGATCAACATCCGCCAGGCCGCGGGGCTGCCGTGTACGCAGGCCGTCACCAATTTCTGTATGCGGAGCACCGCTGCCGCATCGGTGCGTGGTGTATTCGCTTCGCGTGAATTGACGGGTTTCGTGATCGGTGCTGTGCGAATTTCGGTGAGACTCATGGTTTCAACCTCTTTGATAGCGGTATACGACAAAGCGTCGGGAAATTCGCGAAGACCGTCAACGAGTTGCCTTTCGGCCGGGCCGGACCGAGCAAGGATTCACTGCCGGACGCAACCGATGTCGATGAATACCGCAAAGAATGTGGATTGCCGATCAGCTATTCAGCGCTGGTCGAGTCGCAGTCACCGATCGGCTCGCGCGGGTGAAAAAGAATTGTAAAAGCATTGCAGACCTGTACGGACCCGGTCGCGCCTCACCGGCGTCGTCCGGCCGCGGGGCCGCGTCGTACCGCCCCTGACCAGCAGCGTGGCCGGCGCGGTCGCACCTGCGAATGTTGCTGCAACGCGCCTGCAGCGGCCGTGCAGCGGGCGGGGGTTGTACTCGATGAATGGACACAGCTACCCCCACGACGGTGCTGATCAGCGACCATCCGCAGCAGAGCGCCCGGGTTGCCCGGGTGCTGACCTGGCTGCGCAGCACCACCCATGAGATCGGGATCGGGCGCGAGGAAAGGTATGTGGCGGCCGGCGGGGCCACCGCGCCCGGCGGCGCCACCGTGCCGGTGTCGGCGCTCCGCACCGCGGTCGGCGGCGCGCAATCGGTCGTACTGGTGGCGGAGGTACGCAACAGCACCTGCTCGAACGCCATCAACAATGCGCTCGACGGGCTGGGCCGAGGTTGCCTGTCCCGCAAGCCGGTCGGGATCGTGGTGATCGACGAGTCTCGTGGCACCCGCGCCATCGACCATCTGCGCCTGGTGATGGCCGGCCTCGATGCCGTGGTCATCCCGTACTCGCCGGCCTTCGCGGACGAGGATCTGCACGACGGCCTGCCGCCGGACCCGGTGCGGCGGTTCACCGACGAGTTGTGCTGGTTCGGTGAACGTCTGGACAGCGCGACCGCCGAGCCGCACCGGGCCGAAGGGGAGGACCGCGGCCTCGTCCCGGTGCAGATAGAGCAATCGATCAAATACATCCGGAACAACTACACCCGTTGTACGTTGTCGCTGGACGACGCCGCCCGCGCCGCGCACATGAGCCGGTTCCATTTCTCGCGGACGTTCAAGAAGCACACGGGCACCCGCTACATCGATTACGTGACGGGGCTGCGTATCACGAAGGCGCAGTCGCTGTTGCGTGACACGACCATCCCGATCCATGAGGTCGGCGCCATGGTCGGCTATCAGGACAGCAGCCATTTCCTGCGCGTCTTCAAGACTTTCTGCGAGAGCACCCCCTCGGCGTTTCGAAATGGCATGTACCGGACCGTGCTGGCGAACGGTGCGTGATCCGGTGCGAGCACTCGTCTACGACGCCATCTATGCCGGGCGCAGCCCGATCGGGGCGCGGGCGCCCTGGGACATCGGCCGCGCTCAGCCGGTTTTCACCGACCTCGCGGCGAGGCACCGGATCACCGGCGATGTTCTCGACGCGGGCTGCGGCACAGGGGAATTGGCGCTGCTGCTGGCCAGGCACGGCCATGCGGTCACCGGTGTCGACCTCTCCGCGGTCGCGATCGAGCAGGCCCGCGCCAAAGCCACCGAGGATGGGCTCCCGATCGAGTTCGTGGTCGGCGACGCGTTGACGCTGCCGGGCTATCGGGACCGCTTCGACACCGTCGTCGACTGCGGACTGTTCGATGTCTGCCCGCGACCGGCACAGGCCGCCTATGCCGCCGCGGTACATCGCGCCTGCCGGACCGGAGCCACCGTCTTCATGCTCGAACTCAGCGCCGCCGCAACGGGATCGGTGCTGGCCGGATTCGCGCAGCTGGGAGTCCCGCCGCGGGCGTTCGAGCAGCTGCCGCAGCTGGTGCCCGCCGATCTGGCCGCCGCCTTCGCGGACGGATGGCAGACGCTGACCCTGACGGAGTCGGCGATGACGGTGCGTCTCCCCGGCGCGGCCGAGGAGACGACCGTCCCCGCGATCTACGGCGAATTCCGCAAGAAATGACGACACTCAGCAGCTACGCTGCCGCGCGCTGGTGGCCAGCGGCCGGTCGCCCGGTGCCCGGCAAGGGGTCCGCCACCGGAGCCATCACGCCCGGCGTTGTCCTCGCCGCGGCTCTGGATCATGCCGGTGCGATGGGTGTGCCCGCCTTACGGGACACCGGATTCCATGATCGGGCCGCGGTGCTCAAGGAACTGGCCCGGGTGGTACGGGGACATACGGCGGAGTTCGCCGCGGAGGCGGTATCGCTGGGGGTACGCCCGGTCGACACCGCACTGGAGGTCCGTGCCGCGGCGGCCCTGCTCCGTCGTTACGGCGATCTGGGGCTGCGAGAGCTGCCGGCCGGGAACCGGATATCGCTGGGTGCGGCGGAATTCCCGGGCCGGACCGCTACGACGGCGGTCCGGCGGATGGCGGTGCCCGGAGCCGGTGCGGCCGTGCACCCACTCGATGATCAGCTGCCCATTCTGGCCTACCTGGACCGGTTCGCGGCCGCATTCCTGGCCGGCCGGCCGTGCCTGATCCTGCCACCGCCGCTGACCGCGCCACTGCTGACGCTGGTGACCGAGCGCGTGATCACCGCCGAGCTGCCGCCGGGTGCACTGCAATTCGTCTGCGGCGCAGACGATCTCGATGCCGTGCCGGCGCCGCACGAGGTAATCGCGCCGGCCGGCGTCCGGTCCGGCGCCGTCGCGGTGCTCGGTTCCGGCGCCGAACCGGGCACTCCCGCCTTCGAGCTGTTCGCCGACCATGTCGTGGACTCGATGACCCGATGGACCGGCCGCCCCGCGCACGCGGTGCGGCAGATCCTCGTACCGGCCGCGTTCGTGCCGCAGGTCGGTGCGGCGCTCACCGACCGGCTGGCCGCGGTCGTCGCCGGTGATCCCCGCGATCCGGATGTGACCATGGGCCCGCTGCCGGGCCCGGCGCACCGTGCCCTGGTGACGGCCCAGCTGACCGAATTGCTGCGCGACGCTCGGATCAGGTTCGCGGCGCCCGCCCTGGACACCGGCGACCATCTGCTCCCGGTACTGGCCGAAGCCGATCCGAACCGGCCTGCGCCGTGCGAGCTCGGCATCCGCGGTCCGGTGGCGGTGTTACTCGGCTACGGTTCGGCGGCGGAGCTGGCTGCCGCGCTGGCCCGGGGTCCCCGCCGCACCCGCTGCGCGATCGTCGCCCCGGATCCGGCGGCGGCACGTCGGCTGGCGGCGGCGGCCGCACCGTACGCGGAGGTCGTCGTCTTCCCGGACTCGGTCATCGCGTCCTTGGATCACAGCGATGCCGAATGCTTGGACCAGGTGCACAACCATATGCGTGTCACCACATTTCGCGCCGCGCCGTCGACCCTGGCGGGGGCGACCGGCACCTGGGTGCGTGGCGCTCCCCGCATCCCGTCGGAGCGGCACCCACTGCACATGTGGGCGGATGAATTGCGGCCCGGCGATTCGCTGTCGGCCGGGCCGCGCACGGTTACCCGGGCCGATATCGCGGAATTCGCCGAACTGACCGGGGACCACTATTACCTGCACACCGACGAGGACGCCGCCCGCCGGAATCCGATGTTCCGCGGCATCATTGCGCACGGCTATCTCGTATTGTCGCTGGCGGCAGGTCTTTTCACCACGACCGAGCCGGGACCGGTGCTGGCCAATTACGGTTTGGAGAATCTGCGTTTCCTCGGGCCGGTGCGGCCCGGGGACGAGCTGACCGTGCATCTGACCGCCATCCGGGTCACGCCCCGGCCGAATACCACCCACAGCGAGGTCCGCTGGGATGTGGAGGTGGAGAACCAGGAGCGGGTGACTGTGGCGCGCTACGACGTGCTGACCCTGATGGCACGGAAGCCCTGAGGTCGCCGGGTCACTGCAGGCCGAGCAGCTCCGGTCGCGTGGCGCGGGACCGCCACTGCTCGGCCGGATCGGCGACCAGGCGGCGCTGCTCGAGCTGTAGCAGGCCGCTGACGTGCACCACCTCGGCCGCCAGAGTGCCGTCGGGCAGCCGGAATTCGTGGATCACCCGATAGGTCTTGCCGGTGCCCCACTCCCATGCGCACGACACGTCGACCTGATCCCCGCCGACCAGTTCATGGTGGTAGCGGATGGTGGTCTCCAAGTTGACCGGTCCCAGCCCACCGCCCAGTAGTTCGTCCACCGAGACGCCGGCCGCGCGGACGCACGCGAACCGGGAGTGGTCCGAGAACTGCTGGTAGACCGAGCTGTTGAGATGCAATTGATGATCGGTCTCGTAGCTGCGGACCTCGAACCGGATGGTGAACGGCTCGGCGGTGGATTCCGTGCTCACCGGTTCGGTAACGGTGTTCTCGGCCATCTGACGCCTCCTGACGAATGGGTTGCGCGCGTAGCGGACAAGCGGAGTCCACCCTGGTCTCCAGCTATTCACTCAAGAATTCCGCGGGTGGGCCAGTGCATCCGTTGCTGAGTCGATCGGCATCGGTTGCGGTGCGGCGGGAACGATTGCGCAGTCCCGCCCGTCCCCGGGGCAAGCCGTTGACGCGAATTGCGAATTTTCGGAACCTGATCGCACTGGTTGACGGAAGGAGGCCGAGCACATGGTCGACGAGATGGCTGTGCTCGACAAGGTCCGGGAAATACTGATTCTGGTTCTGGACGTGGATGACACCGAGGTCGGATCGCATACCTCGTTCCAGGACGATCTGGAAATGAATTCACTGCAGAAAATCGAATTCATCGCCCGCGCGGAACGTTCGTTCGGCCGGACGCTGGAGCTGGGCGAGGTGGCCGGCGCTGACACCCTCGCCGATCTGATCCCACTGTTACGGAGAGCTGTATGAGCGGCGCCGCCAATCCGATCGAACTACTGATATCACGGCATGTCCGAGCCGGGCACGGCGATCGCATCGCGTGTGTCGACCACGAGCACGGGCCGGTGACGTACGCCGAATTGGAGAGCGCCGCGGCCGGTTACGCGACCGCGCTCGCGGCGGCCGGCGTCGCCCCGGGCAGCCGGGTGCTGGTCGTCTCCGACGATTCGGCGGCCATGGTCGCCACGATCCTGGGTCTGTGGTGGCACGGCTGTGTCCCGGTCCCGGTCAATCCGATTCTGCGCGACCGCGAGATCGCCGAGATCGCCTGCGGCGCCGGGGTGGTGGCGGCCCGGCTCGCGGTGGGCGCCGACCGCGCGCGCTCTCTCGCACAACTGGGCATACCCGAAGTACCCGCCCTCGACCTGCGGGACTCGCGGGCTCCGGCGACGGACCGCCCGGCGGAATTCGCTCCCGACGCGGAGCTGCTCGTGCAGTTCACCTCAGGCAGCACCGGTCACCCTCGCGGGGTGCGGCATGCGCTGTCCGGTATCCGCGCGGTACTCGACGGCTTCGGTAGTGTGCTGCGGCTGACCGCCGACGATGTGGTGATGTCCACGGCGAAGCTGTCTTTCGGGTACGGCTTCGGCAATTCGCTGCTGTTCCCCCTGGCGGCCGGCGCCACCTCGGTGCTGATGTCCGGCCTGCCGGACCCGTACACGGTGGCGGCGGCGCTGGACCGGTATCGGCCCACCGTGTTCTGTGCGGTGCCCCGCGCCTATGCGAGCCTGCTCGAACTCGCCACCGCCGGTAAGCCGGTGAACCTGTCCTCGGTCCGGCTGGCGGTGTCGGCGGGTGAGCATCACCCGGTCGATCTGGCGTGCCGATTGACCGAGACGTTCGGTCTCGCACTGATCAACGGCCTGGGTACGACCGAACTCCTGCACATCGTGGTCGCCACCGATCCAGCGGCAGCACCGAACGGTTCGCTGGGCCGGTCGGTGCCCGGTGCCCGGATCACCGTCCGCGACGATTCGGGTGCGGTCCTGCCCGACGGTATGCAGGGCAGACTGCATGTCGCCGGCGATTCGGTGGCGCTCGGCTATCTGGACCAGCGGCCCGCTGTCAGACCGACTTTCGCCGATGGCGGGGTGTACACCGGCGATGTCGGATACCGGGATGCCGCCGGTGAACTGCATTACCTGTGCCGCTCGGACGATCTGCTCAATTTGGGGGGCTTCAAGGTGTCGCCGCAGGAGATCGAAGCGGTCGTCCGCGCCGTACCGGGGGTCGCGGACTGCGCCGTGGTGGCCCGCACCGACGCCCACGGCCTGGAACAGGCTGTCGCGCACGTCGTCGCGGCGCCGGGGTGGCGGCCCGAGGCACTGAACAAGGCCATCCGGGTGATGTTCAAGCAGAGCCTGGCCCCGTACAAGCGCCCCTTCCGGATCGAGGTGCACGATGCCCTGCCGACGACCTCGGTCGGCAAACTGGCCCGTTTCCGGCTCCGCGGGGGCGGCGGTGCGAGGCCGGAAGACCCGGTGCTGCAGGGTGATTCGCCGGAGGGGCGGAAGGAATCGGCGTGAGCTGGGATATCGCCGCCATGAGCGCGGTCGGCGGCTTGGGTTCGACACCGTCCGAGATATATCGCGCGCTGTGCGCGGGTCGCACGGGCCTCGCACCGCTGCGGGCCTTCGAGGCAGCGAACTATCGGATGCGCCACGCTTACGAGATCGACGACCGTGCCGAACCCGGTCGTGACGAGCCGTTTCGCGCCACCCGATGGCTGGTGCGGGTGGTCGGCGACGCGTTGCGCGAGGCCGGTCTGCAGGACCGGGCCGCCGACATCCCGGTCCTTGTCGGAACGACATTGCGGGAGTTGCGATCCGGGGAGCTGTGGTGGCGCGACGGTGCTCCACTCACCCCCGCCGACCTGCACTTCGCGCGGGCGCTGCGGGAGCAGCTGGGAGTGCGCCGCACCGAGACGGTCGCGAGTGCCTGTGCGGCCGCCCTGTACACGCTCGGCCTGGCCACCGACCTGATCGAGTCGGGGATCACCGACACCGTCGTCGTGGCCGGCACCGACGCCATCGCCGAGAGTTCTTTCGGCGCACTCGATCGGGTGCAGTTCCCATCCCCTCGGGAGATCCGGCCGTTCGATGCGGACCGCCGCGGCATGGTGATGGGGGAGGGTGCGGTCGCGGTGGTCCTGCGCAAGCGCGGCGTGCACGCCGGCCGGGTGCACGGTGTCGTGCGCGGAGTCGAGATGAACTGTGACGCTTCGCATCCCACGGTGCCGGACCCGGTGTCGGTGGCCCGTGCGATCCGGCATGCGCACCGGCGCAGCGGGATACACGCGGCAGAGGTGGATTTCGTGATCGTGCACGGCAGCGGCACCCACCACAACGATCTCGCCGAAGCACGAGCCTTGCACGATGTGTTCGGCGGGGTGGCACCGGGACCGTGGATCACTTCGATCAAAGGCGGTACGGGCCATACTTGCGGCGGGTCCGGACTACTGAGCCTGATCACGGCCGTGCTGGCACTACAGTGCGGCGCGGTGCCGCCGATCCACGCGCTGACCCGGCCCATGCCGGAGGCGGCGGGGCTGCGGCTGGTCGGTGGCGCACCGGCGACCGGCACGCTGCGCACCGCGCAGATCAATGCCATCGGGCTCGGCGGCATCAATGCCGTCGCGGTCGTGGAGGCGGCATGACCACCGCGGTGATCACCGGAACAGGCTGGGCCGTCACAGGACTCGCCGGAGTCACCGATCTGCTGAGGCCGGGCTCGGAGGCCGGTCCGGTGTTCGACCTGGAGCGGGATGTCACCGGGCGTGGGTTACGGCACAAGGATCGGGCCTCGCGCCTGGCGCTGGGCGCCGCCGAGCGGGCACTGCGGGCGGCGGGCCTGCTCGGCGCCGATCTGGGCGCCGCCGCGGTCGTGGTGAGCAGCAATTTCGGCAATCTGGATACGGTCTGCGACTTCGTGGACACCATTGCCGCGGAAACGGTCACCGAGATCAGCCCGATCCGGGTGCCGCACATGTCGAGCAATGTCACCGCCTGCTGGGTGGCTCTCGAGCACGGTCTCAGCGGCCCCAATCTCACGCTCTGCAGCGGCATTCCGAGCGGCCTCGACGCGCTCGCCTGGGCCCGCACCCTCATTGTCGCGGGGCGCGCGGACGTGGCGCTGGTCATCGGGGTCGAACCCGATACCGCGCCGGTGGCACGGCTGCACCGCGAGACCGGTGCCGACAGGTGGCTCGACGGGGCGGTGGCACTGGTGGTCGAGGCCGGCGATCATGCCCGCGCCCGGGGCGCGACCGCGCATGCCGAGATCCGCGGGTACGGTCGCACGCTCGATCCGGAATCGGCGGAGCGGGCCGCGCTGCTCGAGTCGAGCGCCGAGCCGAATGCCGAGTCCCGCACCGGGATCGGTCTGTGGCTCGGCGCCGGACCGGCTGCCGGGTATCCGCGGACGCTGGATCTCAGCGCGCGACTGGGTCGTTGCTCCGGTGCACTCGGCGTGCTGCAGTGCGCGGTGGGGGCCGAATATCTCGCCGGACAACCGGCGGGCGACCCCGGTGTGCTCGCGGTCGCCGGCGGCCCCGACACCGAAGGCGAGGGCGGCGCCGCCGCCGCGATGGTGCTGGAGAAGCCATGTGAAGGAAAGGATTCCGGCCATGACCCGGATTGCTGAAACGAACCGGGTGGTGGTGACCGGACTCGGCTCGATCTCCTGCCTCGGCGGTGGGCAGGCCGAATACTGGCGGGGGCTGGTCGCCGGCGGCGGGGCGCCCCGCGAGGTGCCGCTGCCACATCTGAACATGCGGACCACCCGGATGTACCTGACGCCGGACGCCGCCGTGCCGGCCGGGCCGCACCGGCTGGGGACGGTGCCGCTGGGCCGTGGACCGCGCATGGCCGTCGCCGCGGCTCGCGAGGCGCTGGCCGACGCCGGCATCGCGGCCGCAGAGTGCGCGGATCTGCCGGTGATCATGGGCGTCGAGATGGGCAATGCCGATGTCCACGAGGCCACCCGGGGCCCGGGCGGTGCCGGTGGAATCGGCTGGAGCGCACTGACTCTCACGTCCTCCGCGGTCGGAGCGGCGATCGGGTCGCGCGCGGAGAACGTCAGTGTCGGCAATGCCTGCTCGGCCGGCGGCTACGCACTCACCATCGCGCTGGACATGATTCGCGGTGGGGAGACCGAGCGGGTCCTGGTCGGTGGTGGCGAGGGCGTCACCCGGGTCGGTATGGCGGGCTTCGATCGCCTGGGTGCGGCGGATCCGTTGCGCTGCAGGCCCTTCGACAAGCAGCGGGCGGGCACCATGTTCGGCGACGGTGCGGCGGTGGTGGTGCTGGAGTCGGCCGCCTCCGCTCGCCGCCGCGGCGTACGCCCGTACGCCGAATTGGCCGGGGCGGCATGGAGTTGCGACGCCTACCATCCGACCGCGCCCGATCCGGAGGGCCGGCAGGCGGTACGGGCGATGACCGAGGCGCTGTCGGCGGCCGGGCTGGCCGCCGACGAGATCGCCTGCGTCATCCCGCACGGCACCGGCACACCCGTGAACGACGTGGTGGAGAGCCGGGCGCTGCGCCGAGTGTTCGGTGCGCGCACCGACCGCCTGCCGCTGCTCTCGCTGAAGGCGATGATCGGCCACACCGCGGGGGCGGCCGGCGTATTCGGTTGTCTCACAGCGGCTCTGATCCTGCGGAACGCCACCGTACCCGCCAATGTGCCCGTCGACCAGGACCCGGACTGCGAGGTCTGGCTGCCGAGCGCGGGCCCGGTGCCCCTGACCGGCGACTCGATACTGGTGAACACGTATGCCTTCGGTGGCAACAACACCTCGTTCGTACTTCGCGAGGCGGGACGGCGATGACCACCGCGCACCCCACCGCCGCAACGCTCGCCGTGACCGCGCTGGGCATCGTCGCCCCCGGCGTGGACGGCCCGGCCGCCGCGCTGCGGCCCGAAAGCACGGCCGAGGACTGGTTCGATCTCGCCACTGCCCTCCCGGGCCGGGGTTACAAGAAAGTGCCCGCGGCCGGCCAGTATCTGCTGGCCGCCGCGCGGGCCGCCCTCGCCGCCGATGACACGGCGGTGACCACCGCCGGTCCCGAACGCACCGGAGTCGTGGTCGGCACCAACAATGCGGGCGCCGGCGTGCTGGAATCCATGGACCGCACCATCATCGACGCCGGCGCGGAGGAGTTGTCCCCGGCGCGCGCACCGTTCATGGCGATGAGCCTGTTCGCCAGCCGGTTGTCGACGGAACACCGGATCAACGGATTCAACCTGACCACGAACTCACCGGCCACCGCCGGCCTCGACGCGCTCGGCGTCGCGGCGCGGGCGCTGGTCACCGGCCGGGCGTCGGTGCTCCTGGTCGGCGCTGTCGAGGCGCCACCGCCGCAGGATCGGTTCACCGGCCCGGCCGATCGCGGTGCGGCCGTGCTGATCTGCGAGTCCAGCACCTCGGCCGCGGCCCGCGGCGCACGAGTGTACGGCTACTGCGCGGCCCGCTCGGCCTTCCTCGACCCGGTCGCGCCCGACGCCGCACCGGCGCTCGAACGGTTGCTGTGTGACGCCTCGGCAGTGGCCGGGCCGGATGCCCGTCCGGACGTCGCCGAGTGGGGTGATGCGGTGGTGGACGCGGTCCTCGACAACTCCCCGGTCGGGATGGCGGTCGCGGAATGGCTGGCCGCGCATGTGCCGCCCGGCCTGCTGACCGTCACCCGCACCGTCCCCGACGCCGGCTGCCTCACCCCGATCCGGCTGCTCGTGGGCCACCTCGCGACCACTTCTCGACCCGATACCGCGGCCGAGTCACGATCCGCGATGACTGTCGCGCCCCGGCGGCTGATCCTCACCGCCTCCCCGCACGGCAACCTCGCCGCGGTCACGCTCACCGGCGGATCCGGCTCGCACGATGGGAATTGACGAATGCTGATACCGCTCGAGGGATCGTGGGCGCTGATCTTCGGCGTCTCCAGCGGAATGGGCCGCGCGGCAGCACGCGCACTCGCCGCCGCGGGCTGCCACATCGTGGGTGTGCATTTCGATCTGGCCGCGGGCCAGGAGCAGGCCGACGAACTGGCCGTCGAGTTGCGCACCGCCGGGGTACAGGCGCATCTGTTCAACCGCAATCTCACCGATCCGCAAGCGCGCGCGGATATTCCGGCCTTGCTGCGGGATCTGACCGGGTCGGCGGGGGTGCGCGTGGTGCTGCATTCGGTCGCTTTCGGCAGCTTGCTGCCGTTCGTGCCGGCTGTCGGCGATGCGGGCCGCGGCAAGGCGATCACGCTGACGCAGCAGGCCATGACCTCCGAGGTGATGGCGCACAGCCTCGTGTACTGGACGCAGGATCTGCTCGCGGCGGGCCTGCTCGGAACCGGTTCGAAAATCTACGCGATGACGAGTTCCGGTGGTACGCGGGTGCTGGCGAACTACGGCGCCGTCTCGGCCGCGAAGGCGGCCCTGGAGGCGCATTGCCGGCAACTGGCGGCGGAGCTGGCGCCACGCGGTATCGCGGTCAACGCGATTCGGGCGGGAATCACCGATACCCCTGCCCTGCGCAAGATTCCGGGCAGTGATCAGGTGCTGCGACGGTGCGCCGGGATCAACCCGCACGGCCGGCTGACCACGGCCGAGGACGTCGCGGAGGCGATTGTCGCACTGTCGCTGTCGAATTCGTCGTGGATCACCGGCAATGTGATCGGCGTCGACGGCGGTGAGGCGCTCGTCGCCTGATCCGAAAACCCTTGTCCAGAAATAATTGTCGAAAGGAATACCGATCATGTCGAACAGTGGAACCGCCGTGCTGGACCGTGAGGAGCTGCGGGCCCTCGTCGCCGATGAACTCGAGCTGGACGTCGAGGAGGTCACCGATACCGCCGAATTCGCCGCCGATCTCGGCGTCGATTCGCTCTCGGCGATGGAGGTGATCGTGGTGCTGCAGAAGAAGTACCGGGTGAAGTTCAGCGAGGACGAACTGCCCGAGGTGACCAGTCTCGGCGCCCTTTACGAGCTGATCTCCGGGAAACTGCGCGCGGTGTTGCGATGACCGCGCCGAGCATCGATACCGGTGTGCGGCCGGTGGCGGTGGTCAGCGGCGGCTCGCGGGGTATCGGCCGCGCGACTGTCGAGCGCCTCGCCGCCGACGGATTCGATATCGCCTTCTGCTACCGCGATCGGCCCGACGCCGCCGCGGAGGCGGTCGCCGCCGCGGAACGAGCGGGGGCCCGGGTGCTGGCACACAAGGCCGATATCGCGGAGCCGGGCGAAGCGCGCGGCCTGATCGAGGCCGCCGAGGCCGAGCTCGGGGAGGTGGCCGCCGTGGTCGCCTGCGCGGGCATCGTGCGCGACCGGCCGCTGGCCCGCATGACGGACACGGAGTGGACGGACGTGCTGCACACCAATCTGGACGGCACCTATCAGCTGTGCCGGGCGGCGGCCATGTCGCTCATGCGGCACGGCGAGGCCGCGATCGTCACCATGTCCTCGGTCGCCGGAATCCACGGCAACGCGACACAGGCCAACTATGCCGCCTCCAAGGCCGGCATCATCGGCCTCACGCTGTCGCTGGCCCGGGAACTGGGCCGTTTCGGGGTCCGTGCGAACGTGGTGGCTCCCGGTTTGATCAGCACCGATATGAGTGCGGCAGTGACCGGGAAGGCGCGCGCGGGGCTGCTGGAACGCATCACCCTGCGCCGCGCCGGCGAGCCGGGGGAGGTCGCGGATCTGGTGTCGTTCCTGGTGTCGGACCGCGCCCGCTACATCACCGGACAGGTGATCGGTATCGATGGGGGGCTGGTGCTCTGATGGTCGGCGTATTTTCCTCCACCACGGCCAGGTCGGCCGTCACCGCGATCGCCGGGACGGCCCTGGCGCCGTTGGCCGGTGTCCGGATGTCGTATCTGGTCTGTCATCCGCCCCGGCTGGGCCGGCCGGCCCGGTTGTCGGAGCTGCCGGAGCCTGTCGATCTGACGATCAGCGTGCCCGGACAGTCGGGCACGTTGCACGGCTGGTTGTTTCCCGGTGATCCGCATCGCGTTGTCGCCATCGGGCATTCGATCGGCGCCGACAAGTCGTTCAGCGTTTCGTATGCGCGGTATCTGGTCGAGGCCGGCTACACGGTGCTGCTGTTCGACTTCCGCAATCACGGTCGCAGTTTCGACGATCGGAGCGTGACCGGATTCAGCCGCCGCTTCGCCGATGATCTGATTGCGGCCGTCGCGCACGTGCGCGCCATGCCGGCGTACGCCGACAGCCGATGGGCGTTGTACGGACTGTCGATGTCGTCGTTCGCGGCGGTGCACGCGCTGTCGGGCCTGTCGCGAGTCGAGGCAGTGGTATGCGACAGTGGACCTGCCGCCGACCCGGGAGCAGCGGTCCGGAATCTGTTGCGGCAGGGCATGTTTCCGCTGCCCGACCTGTTGCGTGGGCGGCCGGCCGCCGATGTGTTCGCCGCGGTCTTCGGACCGCTGACCGCGATCGGCATGAGCCGGCCGCGACCGTGGCCCCCCGCGCCGGACGGTCCGGTGGCGGCGACGCCGATGCTGTTCCTCGTGGGCGAGGACGACGAGGTCGTCGCTCCCGACGAGGTCGCGGCGCTGGCCGCGCCCTTCCCGCGGGCCCAGGTGGCGCGGATCCCGGGGGCGGGTCACTTGAAGGCCATGAAGGTGGACCCGGCCGGATACCAGGCGCGGGTGCTGGGATTCCTGGCGGACACTCTCGGTGTCCCGGAAACGGTGAGCTAGTGCGCCTGGGATTGAATCTGCGCTATCTCGGTGGTCGTGGCCGCCCGGATCACGAGCGCCGCGCGGCGCTGGGCCGGGCGGCCGAACAGTTCGGCTACGCGGTGCTGTGGACTGCCGAGCAGACCGGTTCGGATGCGGCGACCCTGCTGGCCTGGCTGGCCGCGCAGACCAGCACGATCGAGCTGGGCACTGCGGCCTTGCAGATGCCGGCCCGCACTCCGGCGATGACCGCGATGACGGCGGCCACATTGGATGCGCTGTCGGGCGGTCGTTTCCGGCTCGGGCTGGGTCTGTCGGGTCCGCAGGTCGCCGAGGGCTGGCACGGGCAGTCCTTCGCGGATCCGCTGCTCCGCACCCGCGAGTACGTGGCGGTGGTTCGTGCGGCGCTGCGTTCGAGCGGCACCCCGTTGTCGTACGAGGGGAAGTATCACCGGCTGCCGATTCCGGGCGGTTCGGGGAAACCGTTGACGCTGGGTATGCGGCCGGTACGTGCGCAGGTGCCGATCTATCTGGCCGCCGTCGGCCCGCGCAATCTGGAGTTGGCAGGGGAGATCGCGGACGGCTGGCTGGGGGTGCTGTTCGAACCGGAATCGGCGGCGCCGGCCCTGGCTCGGCTGCGCGCCGGGCGCGGCGGTGATCTGACCGGGTTCGACGTGGCGGTGAGCCTGCCCGTCGTGACGGGCGACGATCCGGCCGCATGCCGTGATGCGGCGCGCGTCTACACAGCGCAGCTGGTGGGCGGTATGGGCAGCCGCACCCATAACTTCTACAACCGGCTGGCCGTGCGCATGGGTTACGGCCCGGCCGTGGCCGAGGTGCAGGAGCACTATCTCGCCGGGCGGTTGCGCTCGGCGGTGGCCGCGGTTCCGGACCGGCTGGTGGATCGCACGGCGCTGCTGGGCGGAACGGACCGGATCGCCGATCGGTTGCCCGCCTTCGCCGAGGCGGGGGTGACGACGTTGTCGGTGATCCCGCTCGGGCGTCACGTCGACGCCGGGCTCGCGGCCCTGCGGGCGGTGGCCGACGCTCTGGACAAGTCCGGTCTGGGCGGGCGCGGGAGCGTGGCATGTACGACGTGATCGTGGCGGGCGCTCGGTGTGCGGGTGCGCCGGCGGCAATGTTGTTCGCGCGCCTGGGTTTTCGGGTGCTGTTGCTCGAGCGCGGGCGGCTCTCCTCCGATACGTTGTCGACCCTCTACATTCATCAACCGGGTGTGGCGTTGCTCGATCGGTGGGGTCTGCGGGAGCGGCTGGCCGCGACCGGCTGCCCGCCGATCACCTCCGCGGTGCACCAGGTCGGCGAGGTCCGGCTGGCGGGCTGGGGCGCACCGGTGGCGGGCGTGGGCGTCGCCTACGCACCGCGCCGGACCGTGCTCGACCCGCTGCTGGCCGCCGCCGCGGTGGCGGCCGGCGCCGAGTACCGCCAGGGCTGTGCGGTAACCGGTTTGCTCACCGAGAACGGACGGGTCACGGGAGTGCGGTTCGGGCCGGACGGAACGGTGGCGCGGGCGCGCCTGGTGATCGGCGCGGACGGCATGCGCTCGACGACCGCGACGCTGGCCGGTGCGCCGATCACGCTGGAACGGCCGCGAATGACCTGTGTCTACTACGGATTCTGGCGCGGGGTCCCGGCGGCCGGTTTCGAGGCCTACGGGGCGCCGCGGCGGTGGGTGGGCTGTGCGCCGACCCATGCCGGGCACACCCTGATCGGCGCTTACTTTCCCCAGGAGGAATTTCCGCTCATCCGTGGCCGGGCGGGGCAGGCGTATCTGGAAGCGATCGCCGCCACCGCACCCGGGCTGCATCGCCGGATGGCCTCCGGCCGGCTCGAGGGCCGGCTCTACGGCCATGGCGCACAACGTAATTTCTTCCGGCAGCCGGGCGGACCCGGCTGGGTCCTGCTGGGCGACGCTGCCCACCACAAGGATTCGATCAGCGCCGACGGCATCACCGACGCCTTCCGCCAGGCGCAGCTGCTGGCCGACATCCTCGGCCCCCTGGGCCCGGACGGGCTCGCGGATCCGGCGTCGCTGGACGCCGCGGTGCACACCTATGCGGCCGCGCAGCAGGCGCTGTTGTTGCCGCGTTTTCGTGTGACCATGACCAATGCCGGACTCGCGCCGCAACGTCGCCTCGGCGCGCTGGCCATGATTGCCGGCGATCCCGTGCTCACCGAGCGTTTCTTCACCGGTGTCTCCGGTGCCGACCGCCCTCTCGGAATCGCCGCCGATCCCCGACGTCCCCGCGACAACGACGTCCTCGCGACAACAGGGAAGGAAGTGTCCTCGTGACCGCCCTCGATTTCGGCATAGTGTTTCCGGGCCAGGGAACCAAACATGAGCTGATGGAACAGGCACTGCTGCTACATCGCGCTCACCCGCTGGTACAACAGTTGTTCGCGACCTTCGGCGCGCTGGAGGTGGATGATCTGGACCTGCACGACACCGCGGTGTCGCAGCCGGTGACCTATGTCCTCGGTATTGCGGCCGTGGAGTCGAAGCTGGGTTCGGAGGTGCGGCTGCCGCTGGTGTTCGGGCACAGCCTGGGCGAGCTGACGGCGGCCGTCTGCGCCGGAATCATCGATGTGCACAGTGGCTTTCAGCTCGCGCTCAAACGCGGGCGACTGTGCCGTGACCGTGGCGTGCACACGCCGGGCGCGATGGTGGCGGTGGCGGCGGCAGGACTCGACGAGATCGAGTGGGTGCGCCGGCGCGCGCTGGCCAGCACGCCCGGGGTGCTCGAGATCGCCGGCATCAACAGCGGGCGTCAGGCCGTGCTGTCCGGTGATGCGGCGGTGGTGGCCAAGGCGGTGGAGCTGGCCGAGGAGGAGTGCCTGCGTACGGAACTGCTGCCGATCAGTGGCGCCTTCCACAGTCCGCGCATGATCGCGGTGCTGCCGATGTGGCGGCGCGCGGTGGCGGCGGTGGAGTTCCGGGCCGGGCATTCACCGTTCCTGTCCACGATCGACGCCCGCTCCCACACCGATCCGGAGGAGGTCCGGGAACTGCTGATCCGCGCGCTGCTGATGCCGGTGCGCTGGCGCGAAACCTTGCAGGCGGCACGCGAATTCGAGTTCACCGCCCTACTGGATGCCGGGCCCGGCCAGACGCTGGTCAAGCTGGCCCGGCGGGATCCAATCGTGCCGATCGAGGCGCTGGAGGACTATCGTCCGGCCGGCTGAACGATCCGGTCGGGTGCACGATCACGAACGGGACCAGGTCTGCCAGCGGCATGGAGAATCCCTGGTCGAATTCCGCGCGGTATACCGGTTCGGGTAGTTCGCGGCGGCACGCCGTTTCGGCGTGGTCGTGGATGGCCTGCCAGTCCCGGGAACCGCCGAACCAGGAGGTGCCCATGGCATCCCAGCATCGGCGGGCGGCGCCCAGCGCACGGGCGGCGTCGTGGTGATCACCGAGGTCCACCAGTGACCGGGCCAATTGTTCGAAGGCGGCCGCCAGGCCGACCATATCGCGGAACCGATGTTTGATGAGCAGTGTGTCGAGGGCGAGTGACAGTGCCTGGTCCAGATTCCCCAATTCGTAGGTGGCACAGGACAGGGCGTAGAGCCCGTAGGAACGAATCCACTCGTCGTCGGCGGCGGCGCACAGTTGCAGCGCCTGTCGCAGGTATTCGATCGCGGTGTGCGGATCGCCGGACAGGGTGTGCGCCATCGCCAATTGAATGCCGCACAGGGTCGACATACTCGGGTCGCCGCCGTATTCGCGGTAGCGGTCGAAGGCCCGCTTCAGAATGGTTCTGCCGCTGTCGACTTCGTTGCCGATGAGGTCTCCGGACCCGCCGACGTGCATGGCATGGGTCAGGGTGCGCTCGTCGCCGAGCCGGGTGGCGAGCCGTCGGACCTCGTCCAGTTTCGTGCGTGCCTGGGTGCCGTCACCCTTGAGGAAATCGATTCGCGCACTGACCCATAGCGCCGCGGCGCGGGCGGGGGTCTGCTCCTCGGGCGCGCTCAGCGCGATGTTCAGCCAGTGCTGTCCTTCGGCCGCGTAGTCACAGCCGGCCCACAGCAGATGGAGCCCGGCGGCCAGCTGCTGCATGGCTTCGGTCTGGCCCGGGTTGCCGGTGCAGTGATCGAAAGCGGCGCGGAGGTTGGCCAATTCCACCCGGAACCTGTTCAGCCGATCGAGCTGGCCCGGACCGAACCAGGCCCGTTGGCCGGCTTCGACGAGTTGCAGGTAGTAATCGCGGTGCCGGTCCAGTATCCGCATATCGTCGCCGTACCTGCGCAGGTGTTCGCGGCCGTACTCGCTGACGCTCTCCAGCATGCGGAAGCGGACCCCGACCGGGTGGGTTTCCCGGGCGAAAACGGATTTCTCCACGAGATTGGCCATGAGCACGGTGAAATCGGTGGAGTCCAGAGTGTCGTCGCGACAGACGTACTCCGCCGCGGTGAGGTCGAAGGTACCGCGGAACACCGAGAGCCGTGCCCACAGGATCTGCTCGGCGGGCGAGCACAACTCGAAACTCCAGTCGATGGTGGCGCGCAGCGTGTGGTGCCGTTTGGGTGCGCTGCGATGTCCGGAGGCCAGGGCTTGGAAGCGGTCGTTGAGCCGTTGCAGGAGATCGTCGAGGGACAGCACCCGCAGTTGGACCGCGGCCAACTCGATGGCGAGTGGAATACCTTCCAGCCGCCGGCAGATCTGGACGGCGAGTTCGCGGTCGCGCAGTCCCGGGCTTTCCAGTCCACTCACCGTGGATGCGGCGCGATCCCAGAAGAGGTCGACCGCGGGATTGTCCTCGATATCGGGTGGGCAGGCGAGCGGCGCTACCGCGAGTATGTGCTCGCCCTGCAGAGTCAGCGCCTGGCGGCTGGTCACGAGAATTCGAAGTTGCGGGAGACTGCGCAGCAGATTGTCGACCAGATCGGCGCAGGCGTCGACCATTTTCTCGCAATTATCGAGGATGAGCAGCGCATCCGCGCCGGCGAGCCGGCCCAGGAGTTGTCCCATCAAGGTCGGCGCGGTTCGATCGCGGATGTCGAGTATTTCCAGGAGTTGATGGAGGAGCAGATCCGGCTGGTCCAGCAGGGACAGGTCCAGATACCAGATTCCGCCCGGGAACATTCCCGGGATCCTGCGGGCGGCCTCGATGGCCAGGCGGCTCTTCCCGGCGCCGCCGACTCCGGTGAGCGTCACCAGCCGGAAGGATTCCAGGAGCGCGGCCAGGGTCGACAGTTCGGACTGCCGCCCGATGAAACTCGTCGGGGGTGCGGGCACGATATTGCCGGGCTGTCCGGGTTGCGGGGCCGGCCCGTTCACCGCGAGTGGCATGGACTCTTCGGTCCGGATCGCCGGCAGCATGTCGTCGGGCCCGACGAAGTCACCGTTGAGGATCGAGGTCTGCAGGCGTTGCAGATCGTGGCCGGGTTCGATACCCAGTTCTTCGCTCAGTATCGATCGTGCGCGCTGATAGGCGGAGAGTGCTTCGGCGCGGCGTCCGGAGGCAGCCAGTGTGGTGATCAGCAGACCCCAGAAGCGTTCCTGGAAAGGGAAGTCCGCGACGAATTGCTCCAATTCGCTTGCCAGGGCCTCGTGTTCGCCGAGTAGTATCTTGGCCTGGAATTTCGTTTCCAGCATTCCGGTTCGAATTTCTGTCAGGCGAGCGGATTCGGCCCGAGACCATTCGCTGGGCCGGCAGTCGGCCAGGGGATCGCCTCGCCACATTTCCAATCCGCCGGCGATCGCGGTGATGGCGGCCGCGGGGTCTCCCATCGTGAGGATGTCCCGCGCAGATCGGGCGGTGTCCTCGAATATGCGGATATCGGAGTCGATGTCGTCGGGTAGTGCGTACCAGATTCCGTCGGTGGTCACGAGTCCGCCGAATCCTGCTGCAGTCAGTTGTGCGCGTAGCCGGGTCAGGTGGCTGCGCAGGGTGTTCGCCGCGGTGCGGGGTGGGCTGTCGTCCCAGAGCGCGCGGATCATCGCCTGCCGAGTGATCGGCTCGCCGGGGTGAATTCCCAAGCGCGCCAACAATGTTCGAGGCACGGTACCCTGCAGGCCGATCGGTCCGTGTGGACCGTCGATCTGGACGGAACCGAGCAATCTGATGACGCGACGTCTCCCGGCCCCATTTTTCGAAGCATCGTCACTCACTTGTCCCACCCCGGTCTGCCCCCCCTGGAGCTATGCGCAGCTTCGGATCTCGGACTCATATTGGCCCATGATAGGAACTGTACCGGTTCGGGCAAGCCCACGCTTTTGGGGATTGTGGGGCCCGGGATGGCGTAATTATTTCTGCGGAACGCGCTTCATTGCAACGATCAGCGCTTCATTGCCGCACTCCAAAGAAGTGACTGATGCGCTTTGGGTATCACCGATTCGGCCAGTATTGTCCGGAAAGTCGGCGGAATTGTGTCGACTGTGCAGACTATTGGTCTTTGACACAAGCGACTATTAGGTTTGTATTATTACATCGGGTCTCGGCGAGCACGGTCCTGCCGCCCGTCGCCGGGTAGCGCAGGACCTGCGGTTCGCAGGTCTCCGAGCACCGTTGAGCCGGGTGAGCCGCGCCACCCGGGGGGACGGGGAATATCGCCGCGACGGGGGCGGCTATCCTTTACTGGTCATGAAGTCGGCTTTCCCGGGTCCGGTCGGTGCCCAGACGGTCTACCTCGATCACGCGGCCACGACACCCATGTTCCCGGTCGCCGTCGAGGCGATGTGTGCTGGCCTGGGGCAGGCGGGGAATGCGTCGTCACTGCACGGGTCGGGGCGGGCGGCGCGGCGGTTGCTCGAGGAGGCTCGGGAGTCGATCGCGGCGGGGCTGGGGGCGCGGCCTTCGGAGGTTATTTTCACCTCCGGGGGGACCGAGAGCGACAATCTGGCCGTCAAAGGCATTTTCTGGGCGCGGCGGGATGCCGATCCGCGGCGCGATCGGATTCTGGTGAGCGCGGTCGAGCATCATGCGGTGCTGGACACCGTGGAATGGCTGGAGCGGCACGAGGGCGCGCAGGTCACCTGGCTGGAAGTCGATGCCGACGGCCTGGTCTCGCCGCGCACGCTGCGTGAGGCGCTGGCCGCGCACGCCGCGGACACCGCGCTGGTGAGTGTCATGTGGGCCAATAACGAGGTCGGCACGATTCAGCCGATAGCGGAATTGGCGGCCGTGGCGCAGGAATTCGAGGTGCCTATGCACTCCGATGCGGTGCAGGCGGCGGCGCAGTTGCCTATCGATTTCGCCCGGAGTGGTTTGGCCGCCGCGAGTTTCGCCGGCCACAAGGTGGGCGGACCGCACGGTGTCGGCGTGCTGTTGCTGGGCCGGCAGGTGGGTGCGGTGCCGCTGCTGCACGGCGGCGGGCACGAGCGGGATCTGCGTTCGGGTACCTCGGATGTGCCCGCGGCGGTCGGCCTGGCCGCGGCGGTGCGCGAGACGGTGGCCGGATTGGATTCGCGCACACTGGAATTGGAGAAACTGCGGGACCGTCTCATCGACGGTGTGCGGGCCGCGGTGCCCGACGCGATTCTCAACGGCGCGTTCGGTGAGCGGCGGCTGCCGGGCAATGCGCATTTCACCTTCCCCGGCTGTGAGGGCGATTCGCTGCTCATGCTGCTGGATGCCGCCGGAATCGAATGCTCGACCGGATCGGCGTGCAATGCCGGTGTCGCCGGACCCTCCCATGTGCTGCTGGCCATGGGTGTGGAACCGGCGCTGGCGCGCGGGTCGCTCCGATTCTCATTGGGACACACCTCGACCGACGCCGATATCGATGCCCTGCTGGCCGTGCTGCCGCAGGTGGTGGAGCGGGCGAAGGCGGCCGGACTGGCCGGCGCGAAAGGAGGCTTCTAGATGCGTGTACTTGCTGCGATGAGTGGTGGCGTGGATTCTGCGGTGGCGGCCGCCCGCGCCGTGGACGCCGGACACGAGGTGGTCGGCGTGCACTTGGCGCTGTCCGCCTCGCCGGGCACCCTGCGCACCGGATCGCGCGGTTGTTGTTCGAAGGAGGACGCCGGTGATGCCCGGCGGGCCGCCGACGTGCTCGGGATCCCGTTCTATGTGTGGGATTTCGCCGACCGCTTCAAGGAAGACGTGATCGACGACTTCGTCGCCGCCTATGCGGCGGGGGAGACGCCGAACCCGTGCCTGCGCTGCAACGAGAAGATCAAGTTCTCGGCGCTGGCGGATCGCGCCGTCGCCCTGGGGTTCGACGCGGTGGTCACCGGCCATTACGCGCGGCTCGAGGACGGCGTGCTGCGCCGCGCGGTGGACGCCGACAAGGATCAGTCCTATGTGCTCGCGGTGCTGACGCCGGAGCAGTTGCGGCGGGCCATGTTCCCGGTCGGTGACACGCCGAAGCCGCAGATCCGCGAGGAGGCCGCCGAGCGTGGCCTGGCGGTGGCGAACAAGCCGGACAGTCACGACATCTGCTTCATTCCCTCCGGTGATACCCAGGCGTTCCTGGGCGCGAAGATCGGTATCCGCCCGGGCGCGGTGCTCGATGCGGACGGCAGCAAGCTCGGCGATCACACCGGCGTGCACGGTTTCACCATCGGTCAGCGCAAGGGGCTGGGCCTGCCGGGTCCGGCCGCCGACGGCAAGCCGCGCTATGTCACCGATATCGATCCCGAATCCGGTGTCGTACGCGTGGGTTCCGCCAAGGATCTCGAGGTGTGGACGGTGCTCGCCGATCGCGCCATCTGGACTTCCGGCGTGGTTCCGGACGGTCCGGTCGAATGCATCGCGCAGGTGCGCGCGCACGGCGGCACCGCGGCCGCGGTCGCGGAGGCCGTCGGTGACGGACTGGTGGTGCGGCTACGGGAACCGCTCAGCGGTGTGGCCCGCGGTCAGGCCGTGGTGCTGTACCGCCCGGACGAGGCGGGTGACGAGGTTCTCGGCAGCGGCACTATTTCCGGGACCGAACGCGAAACTCACTCGTACGCGAACGAATCGGTGGAATCCGCCCGGTGAGCATCCGCCGGCCGCCACGCGACAACGGTCGCCGCTACACGACGCCGACCACCTGGAATCGACCCGGACAGATCCTCCCCACCGTGGTGCGGAGGCGGCCCGGCGCCGCTCCACGCCGCGGCATCGGATCGTATCGGTCGTGCGGTAGCGAAGCCGCGTCGATTGCCGCTGCGGCGCAGGAGAATCGGGAGATCGCCTCGACCTTCGGGTCGCTGCGCGGGACCGGTGTCCTGGCGCGCGTGGTCGCCCGCCGGGTCGCGCGGGCCGAAGAACTGGTGCGCGAGTTGGGGATTCGCGTGCTGCGCAGCGTCGGGATCGGCGGCGGTGCGGCGGAACCCGCGCCCGCGAACGAACCTCGGCCGTCCCTGCCCCGGCCGCCGCACGCCTGCCGGCCGGTGGAGCCGGTGCGGGGACCGGTGGGGGACCGGGGAATCCGCAGTGTCGAATGAATTCGGTATCGAGTGAATGCGTGGTGGCGCGGTGAGTGACGGCGAGTCGGGCATACTGCGCGGTGGCATCGCGACCGGCGTGGGCTCGTGGCCCGGCGCCGACGCGCGCGAGGCCGCGGCGACCGTCGTCGGTGAACTGGGCGACCTGCCGCATCTGGTGGAACTGCCCGGGCGCGGCGTCGGAGCCGACATGATCGGGCGGGTGTCCGCGCTGCTCGTGGACATGCGATTCGACAGCACCACGCGCGGCTACCGCCTGGCGGCGCGCCCGGGTGGGGTGGCGCGGCGGGCGCGCGATCTGCTGCGCACCGATCTGGATGCGCTCGAAGAGGCTTGGGAGACGGCCGGTCTGGCCGGTTCCGGGCATGCGGTGAAGCTGCAGGTGACCGGGCCGCTCACGCTGGCGGCGGAGGTGGAACTGCCCGGCGGGCATCGGATTCTCACCGATTCCGGTGCGCTGCGCGATCTTTCGGAATCGCTGGCCGAGGGGCTGGTGAATCATGTGGCCGAGGTGGGTAAGCGGCTCGGCGCCGAGGTGCTGGTGCAGCTCGACGAACCGCTGCTGACGTCGGTGCTGAAAGGCACCCTGCGCGCGGTGAGCATGCTGAACGAGGTGCGCGCCAAACCCGAGCCCGAGGCGCTGCACATCCTGGACACGGTGATCGCCGCCCAGGCCGGACCGGTGCTGGTGCACAGTTGCGCGGAATCCCCCGCACTGGGATTCCTGGCCAAGAGCGCCGCCGCCGCGGTCGGTTTCGACGTGGCCACCATCGGCACCGCCGATCTCGATCGGGTTGGTGAGCTCCTCGACGGCGGTAAGCATCTGGTGCTCGGACTGGTGCCGACGAGCGCGCCGGCCAAGCCGATCACCTGGCGCGAGGTGGCGGAACCCGGTGTGCGGCTGATCGATCGCCTCGGCTTCCGGCGCCGGCTGCTGGCCGAGCAGGTCCTGGTAGCACCGGCGTGCGGACTGTCGGGCGCGCCGCTCGCCTGGGCGCGTCAGGCCCTGAGCCTGGCGGCCGAGACCGCGCGAGCCTATTCCGAAGAGCCGGAATCGCTCTCGTTCGAGTGAACTAGGCCCGGATGCGATCGACGATATCCGTGGCGATCCGCGTGGCGGCCGCGTAGCTTTCCTCGTCACTCAATTCGAGGTCGTTCATCATGGTCAGGCTCCAGCTGATGGCCAGCAGCGCCTGCCGCGCATGGAAAATCGCGATCGGCGTGGTGTCCGGCGCGACCATCAGATCGGCCAGCACCCGGAATTGATAACGCAAACTGGTGCCGAACCCGAGATCCCGGAACGCGGGCTGGTTTTCGGCCCAGAACCGAATCATGTCCTTCCCGAGACTGTGCAGCAACGCCCCGTACCGCACCACGATCTCCTGCGCCCGCTCCTTCCCCACGGGCGCGGATTCGGCCCACTCCACAATCTCGTCGATCCCCCGCCGCAGATCCTCGGAAAGACTCACCACAATGTCTTCCTTGGTCCGGAAGTGGTAATACAAAGCAGCTTTTGTAACCCCCAACCGCTCCGCGATCTCCCGCAACGACGTCTTCTCATACCCCCGTTCCGAGAACAACTCCATAGCCACGGCCCGAATCCGCTCCCGCGTATCGCTCCGCCGCCCATCCACCCGCTCGTCCATCGAATCCTTCCGACGCGCTCCGCCGCCCGGCGGTTTTGCTCGATGCCCGGCAAGCCGCAGCCTATCGGACACGCCGCCAGGCTCCACCCGTGATTGCTGATGGATTGCTAGCTTGCATGCCATGACTGACGTCCGGCGCCGGGCAGGGGTTCTGGCCGCGGCATTCGCGCTGATCATGGCGGGTTCGGCAGGGTTGGCGGCGGCCGAGCCCGATGGGCCGGACCCGGAGCCCGGATTCTGTTCGGGCCCCGAGCGGGACGTGTCGCTGCTGCTCGATCAGCAGCGGCTGCTGGACCGGCTCGGGCATCTGACGACGCTGAACGATATGGGGGATGTGGCGGCGCTGGCGGCGGCCGGGTGGATGTTGCCGACTCACCTGCACGTCAATTTCGAGAATCTGGGCCTGGCCATCGCGCGCCCGGAGGCGATCATGGAGAAGGAGGCCCGCGTCGGGAATCCGGGCATGGTGGTGTACCGCTCACTGGCGCAGACCCCGGTCGAGGAGCACATCGATCCGTACGCCCCGAACTTCCCCTACGTCTTGATCGGCTGGGCGCACGGTCTCATGTACACGCCCGGCGTGTATCCGACGTCGCCCGATTTCTGTATCAGCAAGGACGACTGGTTCGTTCACGAGCAGGGTATTCACACCTTCCCCGAATGGGGTTTCATCGCCGAACCCCCGGCCGAGGACTACCTCGGGCAGAGCGCCGGCGACCTTTTCCCCTTGCCCACCAAGGGTTTCGGCGCCACCCATGGCCGATTCTGGGATGTGCACCTATGGCTGGATCCGAACGGCGGTGTCCCGGGCACGGGCATCGAGCGCCCCTTCGACCGCATCCCCGGCGCCCCCATGCCCGACGACGCCTTCTTCTTCCCGGATAACCGCGCCTACGAGCACGATTCAACCCCGGGACACCACCCGCAGCATCACCATCATTGATCCCGCCGTCGCCCTGTATCGGTCCATGCCCGATCTTTGTTGCGTTTGTGTCGTTCAGGGCGCATCCTCAGCGGTAAGGATGGTATGAGAGGAGGCATGTGATGACGGTGTGTCGCGTGGAACCTGATGTCCCGCAGTCGATGCGGAACGAGATTCGAGACGCATTGGAATCGCTGCCTCCGGCCACACAGGACCAGTCGACCATCACGATCGACGACGTCTCCATGCGGGTTTCCGGTGGCGTGCGAGCCGCAGTGATTGCGCTCCTGGAGCACCTCATCGAGGGTCGCGGAGTTGCGATTACACCGGTGGACGCCTTGGTGACCACTTCGGTGGCGGCGGATCTGCTCGGATTGTCGCGGACATACATATGCCGGCTCGTCGATTCGGGGGAGTTGGCAGTCGAGTACCGGGGCACGCACCGCCGAATCCCGCTGCAGGCTGTCCTCGACTATCGCGAGCGCCACCGTCGCGACCGCGGCGAGGCACTGGACGAGGTTGCGCGTATCTCGAAGGAATCGGGTCTGTACGACGACGACGACGACTTCTGAGGGGGTCCCGTGCCCCCTCGCGCCTTTCTGGATGCCGGATTCGATGTCGGATCCCGCCAGGAGATCGTTGTTCGCCGCGATGGCCCGGGCCTTTCCGGATGCCCTTGTCCGGTGGCCGGACGGCTTGCGAATCGACGTGCCGGAACTGGTCAATGCCAAGGATCGGCATGTTGTTGCTGCGGCAATGTACTCGAATGCCGAAGTGCTGGTGACGAACGATCGCGCCTTGTGCGGGCATTTCGACAGCTCGGCGGCGCGGTTGCCGATCTGGTTTCGAGGAAGGAGTTTCTCGGGGGCGGGTAGCGCCGTCTCAGAACTGGTCCTTCGGGCGCTTCGAGCCGAAGTAGGGGCGGGCGCCGGGGTGGGACATTTGCCAGTTGTCGGGTTTGCCGGTGGGGTAGGCGACGGGGATCCGGTCGCCTATGGCGGGCCATTGGTCGGTGTCCCAGGCGAAGCGGCCGTAGACCTCGTGGGCTACCAGTGTGGGGCCGGAGATGCTGCCGCTGATGGTGACGTATTGCTCGCCGGGGGCGTCGGGGCGGGGGCTTACGCCGGTGATGTAGAGGGTGCCTGTTTCGGGGGCGGCCGTGGCACCGCCGAAGCCGCCGGCGCGGCCGCTGCCGCGGCGGTAGTACATGAGGGCCGCTGCCAGCGCGCCGCCGATGATCAGGACGAACGTGAGCTGCATGAGCATGCCCCCATGCTAGGCGCGCCGGGGGACGAGTAGTGGATTCGGTTGGCTGAGGGGTTGCTAGGCGGTGAGTTCGGCGGGGGATTGGGCGGTCAGTTCGGAGGTGCCCTTCAGGGTGCGGCGGAGTTGCCAGACCGTGGTGCGTTTGGCTTGGGAGCGGCCGTTGCCGCGGTCGATGAGGGTGCGGTCGGCGGTGGTGAAGATGAGCTGGGCGCCTTGGATATTGGTTTCGGGGTTCTGGAACAGCTGGATCAGGCTGTCGGCGGTTTCGGGGGTGAGGTAGGAGTCGATATCGTCGACGGCCAGGACGCCGCCGGTGTCGAGGGCGTCCAGCATGGGCGGGAGCAGGCGCAGCATGGCGAGGGTGGCGCTGGATTCGTCGGCGATGTCGAAGGCCGTCTCGATGCCGTCGTGCACCAGGCCCAGGCCGACGCCGCGGCGCGCGACCATGCGCGAGTAGAGGGCGTCGCGGGCGGCGTAGAGGTTGGCGAGTTCGCGCTGCAGCAGGGTGGTGGTGATGCCGTGTTCGAGGAAGAGCTCCTCGGCGTAGCCCGCCGAGGTGGTGCAGGTCTCGATTTCCTTTGTGGTGGAGGCGATATCGGTGTCGAGGTCGCGCAGGTAGTCGGCGTACATGGCGTCGTCGCCGGGTAGCAGCAGATCGGTGATGCCGAGGTCGGCGGCGCGCAGCATGGTCAGCAGGCGCACGGCGTGATCGGTGGAGCGGGAGATGTGACTGCCCACCCGGTGCGCGATCTCCTGCGGATCCGGTTGCCCGCATTGCACTTCCAGCAGCGACTGGAACCAGCGGTAGGCGGGCACCAGGGGTTCGGCGTACAGCTGCCCGGACAGGCTGAGCAGCAGGGCGTTCGGGCGCACCAGCGGCACCACCGCGCCGAGCCCGTAGCGGGCGGCCTCGAACATCGGCCCGATGCGGATGTCGTCGCCGGCGCGTTCGAAGACCACGCGTTTCCGGTTGTGCGGGTGCGAGTGCAGCCATTCCGCGGACACATCGGCATTGTCGAGCTTGAACCCGTAGGTGTACGGGCAGCCCTCCGCGACGAAGTGCGCCACGAATTCCGTTGGCCGGTCCGCGAATCCGAGGTGCGGGGTGCGCACGGGCCCGGAGTAGGGGTCCCAGCCGGTGACCGAGTTCAGCACGGCGTCGCGCATGCGGTCGAGTGCGTCCATCATGCCGGTCTTGCCGGTGGCGGCGGCGCCGTACAGGGCGGTCACCGGCGTGGGCACGGCGCTGCTGCCCCGGGTGAGCCGCAGTTCCTGCGGCTCGGCGAGGGAGCGGTGATTAGTCACTTGGAAGGTGCGCAACACCCTGGTCATCCTGCCGGTCGGAGGGCGGAAATGCGACTCTCTCTTATCGGGCGGTTGACATGCAACCGTGAGGTTGCCTATTCTCGGTTATGCAACCAAGAGGTTGCATGTCACAGGTGAGGTATTCGGTGGACGAAGTATTCAAAGCCCTGGCCGACCCGAGCCGCCGCCGGCTGCTCGACAGCTTGAACGAGCGCACCGGCCAGACCCTCACCGAACTGTGCGCCGACCTCGACATGAGCAGGCAGGCGGTCAGCAAGCATCTGGCGGTACTGGAGGCGGCCAACCTCGTGACCACGCTCCGGCGCGGCCGCGAGAAACTGCACTTCCTCAATGCCGAACCCGTCAATGCGATCGCCGACCGCTGGATCAACCGCTACGACCGCGCGCGGGTGCATGCGCTCGCCGATCTCAAAACAGCATTGGAGAGTCCCACCATGAGCGACGAATTCGTCTACACCACCTACATCAAGACCACCCCCGAACAGCTCTGGCAGGCCCTGACCGAACCGGCCTTCACCCAGCGTTACTGGGGCGCCACCTTCGACACCGACTGGCGCAAGGGCTCGCGAATGGTCTGGCACCAAGGGGATTGGTCCAGCGACGACGGCGGCCAGGTCATCGAATCCGACCCGTACACGCGGCTGTCCTACACCTGGCACACCTTCGACCCCTCCTTCGGCGAGAAGATGGGAATGCCCGCCGGCAAGGTCGCCGAATGGGCCGCCGAACCGCGCTCCAAGGTCACCTTCGAACTGCTCGATCTGGGTGAGATCGTGAAACTGACTGTCGTGCACGACGGTTTCGGACCCGGCAGCGGCGTGCTGCCCGTCATCACCGATGGCTGGTCCGCCATCCTGTCCAACCTCAAGTCCCTGCTGGAGACCGGCGAGACCCTGCCCGACCCGAATTTCACGGCAGCGTCCTGAGCTGCACGGACGCTGTGCCGCATACCGATCGCCTGCTGCATCTCGCGGGATTCGGAAACGGCCAATAGGCTGTCGCGGTGATTTCCGGGCGGCATGTGGTGGACGGGCGATTCGAGCTGCTCGGACCGCTCGGCAGTGGTGGCATGGGAACGGTGTGGCGGGCCTACGACCTCGCCCTGCACCGCGAGGTGGCGCTGAAGGAGGTACGCCCGCCGGAAGGCGACGGCGCCGCCGAGGTGACCGGCCTGCAGCGCGAACGCGTGCTGCGCGAGGCGCGGGCGCTGGCCCGCATCGGGCACCCGAATGTGGTTGCCATCCACCACATCGTGGACGCCCCCGGCGCCCCGCCCTGGATCGTCATGGAGCTGGTGCGTGGCGGCAGCCTGGCCGATCTGCTCGCCGAAGGCCCGCTGCCGCCCGCCCAGGCCGCCCACCTCGGCCGCGGCATCCTGGCCGCCCTGCGCGCCGCGCATGCCGTCGGGGTCCTGCACCGCGATATCAAACCCGCGAATGTCCTGCTCCGCCAGGATGGTTCGCCGGTCCTCACCGATTTCGGCATCGCCGCGATCGAGGGCATGAGCGGCCTCACCTCCACCGGCAGCGTGGTCGGGTCCCTGGATTATGTTGCGCCGGAACGCCTCTCCGGTCAGGAGGGCCACCCGGCCTCCGACCTGTGGGCGCTGGGCCTGGTCCTCTATGTGGCCGTCGAAGGCCACCACCCCCTGCGCCGCGATACCTCGGTGGCCACGCTGGCCGCCGTCCTGAAGGGCGAGGTTCCGCCCCCGCAGCACGCCGGCCCCCTCACCGCCGCCCTGCAAGCCGTCCTCGTCCCCGACCCGGACCAGCGGCCCACCACGGATCAACTGGACCGCATGCTCGCCGAGGCGACCGGTCTCTCCGCGGTAGGTCTCCCGCCACTGTCCCCGGCGGTCTACACCGCCCCGTCCCCGCCGGGATCGACTCCGCGGCCCTATGCCACCACCCAGGATTCGCACCCGAGTTCCGGTCCGTCGCAACCTGATTCCGCGACCTATCGGGCCGGAAACACGTCACCGGGCTATCCGCCGCACGGGCCGACGCAGCCCTCGATGCCGCAGCCGCGGAGCGACGCGCCGTCGCCGGGATTCGCCTACGGGCCGGCGGCGTACGACGCGGCGAAATCGCCGCTGCGGTACGGCGCGGCCGACGGCGTCGGTGGCCCGCGCCAGGACAACTTCACGCCGGGTCCGCAAGGCGGCGCAGCGCAAGCGTGGCCGCACGAGGTGGTGCGGGCGGGACTCGGGCACGGACAGTCGCACGGTCCCGGCGGACAGCCGCACGGTCTCGGCGGTGCGGTCCCGGCGTCCGTGCCGCGCGGCCGGAATGGATCGCGTGGCCGGAACGGGATACTGGTGGCGCTCGGCGCACTGCTCGTCGTGGGTGTGGTAGTGGTGATCGCCGTGTTGATGCTGCCGAAATCGACCGGGCAGCAGAATGTTTCGGCGAAGAACCCGCCGGGCATCACGATGCCGGGTTCGGTGCCGGGCCTACCCGCTCCGGCGCCCACGACGACCGCCGATGCGCAGACGGTGGACCTGCTGACGCCCGACGGCATGCGCCAGGTGGTCGCCGCCCTCGAAAAGGCTTCGGGCGGCAAGGAATTCACGCAAACAGTGGTCTACCCGACCTATGCCAGCGCCGGTGTCCTGCTCGCCGACGGTTCGAAGCGCTACGACAGCTACTACTACCGCGACGGTGCGGCCACCCGGCAGGGCCCCGGCGGCACTCTCACCGGGGACGCCAAGTCCGTGCAACTGGACTCGATCAACTGGGACGTACTGCCCGCCCTGCTCAGCGCCGCCAATGACAAACTGGGCGTACCGAATCCGACCTCACGCTATGTGATCGTCGACCCCGGCTGGACCTTCAACGACGGCAAGCCCACGATCATGGTCTACCTCAGCGACGACTACGGCGGCAGCGCCTACCTCGCCGCCGACGTCGACGGAACCATCGTCAAGGTCTACCCGCGCGAGAAGTGAGTCACCGCACCAGCCCATAGACATGATCGGGGCCGATACGCACGACCACGCGACGGTCGGCAACCATCGCCCGCCGATAATCATCCCAATCCGGGTGCTCACCGCTGAGCGCCCGGTAGTACTCGACCAGCTCGTCCACGGTCGCATCCTGCGGGTCGGCCGCGACAGGCGTGACCTCCGCCGGCCCTTCCAGCACCGCATACGACCAGAAGTCATCACTGCTCACATGCAACGCCGCCCACGGCTCACGCTTCAGATTGAAGTACTTCGCGCGATCCGCCGTGATGGAGATCCGCGCAATGCCGTCCTCGGGAATCCAGTGCAGCACATTGGACTGTTGCGGCCGCCCATCCTTCCGGATCGTGGTCAGGATCGACTGGCGATGGGCACGGGCGAACTCGATACCTTTGGCGAGGTCCATACGACCTGAAACCGGCCCACCGTCCCCCGTGTTCCCGGTCACTCGGCCGGTGCGCAATAGATGGCGCGACGTGCGCGAATGTGGCGGGGAGGTGTCGGTCGGCTCGGGTAGGTTTTGTGCTGTGAGTGAATCGGGCATCGAGATCAGCCCCGCGAGCGGGGACGAGCGCGTCGAGTGGCAGCAGCTGGCGGAGGAAGTGCGCGACCACCAGTTCCGGTATTACGTGCGGGACGCGCCGATCATCACGGACGGGGAGTTCGACGAGCTGTTCAATCGGCTGGTCGCGCTCGAGGAGGCGCATCCGGATCTGCGGACGCCCGATTCGCCGACCCAGGTGGTGGGTGGGGGGTTCACCACCGAGTTCGCGCCGGTGGATCATCTGGAGCGGATGTACTCGCTGGACAATGTGTTCAACGAGGAGGAGATGCGGCAGTGGATCGCCCGCGTCGAGGCGGACACCGGGCCGGACATCCACTACGTGTGCGAGGTCAAGATCGACGGTGTGGCGCTGAACCTCGTCTATGAGGACGGTCGGCTGGTGCGCGGCGCGACACGCGGCGACGGGCGCACGGGTGAGGACGTCACCCTCAATGCGCGCACCATCGAGGACATTCCGCATCAGCTCACGGCAAGCGCCGAATTCCCGATCCCGAAGCTGCTGGAAGTGCGCGGCGAGGCGTTCATGACGCTCGCCGATTTCGAGGCGCTCAATGCCTCGATCGTCGCGGAAGGCAAAGCGCCGTACGCGAATCCGCGCAATACCGCGGCGGGATCGCTGCGTCAGAAGGATCCGGCGGTGACGGCGCGGCGCCGGCTGCGCATGATCTGTCACGGCTTCGGCCGCCTGGAGGGTTTCGCGCCGGAATCGCAGTACGAGGCGTATCGCGCGCTGGCGTCGTGGGGTCTGCCGGTGTCCGCGCACACCGTTCGGGTGCAGGGCGCGGACGCGGTCGTCGAGCGCGTCGCCTATTGGGGCGAGCACCGCCACGATATCGAGCACGAGATCGACGGCCAGGTGGTGAAGGTCGACGAGTTCTCGCTGCAACGCCGGCTGGGCGCGACCTCGCGCGCGCCGCGCTGGGCCATCGCCTACAAGTACCCGCCGGAGGAGGCCACCACCAAGCTCCTCGATATTCAGGTGAATGTGGGCCGCACCGGCCGGGTTACGCCGTTCGCGGTCATGCGGCCGGTCACCGTGGCGGGTTCCACGGTGGCCATGGCGACCCTGCACAACGCCTCGGAGGTGCAGCGCAAGGGCGTGCTCATCGGCGATACCGTCACCATCCGCAAGGCCGGTGACGTGATTCCCGAGGTGCTGGGTCCCGTGGTGGATGCCCGCACCGGCGCGGAACGCGAGTTCGTCATGCCCACCCACTGCCCCGAATGCGGCACCGAACTCGCGCCCGCCAAGGAAGGCGACGCGGATATCCGCTGCCCCAACCAGCAGTACTGCCCGGCGCAGCTGCGGGAGCGCGTGTTCCATGTGGCGGGCCGCGGCGCGTTCGATATCGAGGCGCTCGGCTACGAGGCCGCGATCGATCTGCTGAAGTCCGATGCCATCGGCGACGAGGGCGACCTGTTCGCGCTCGATGAGGAGAAGCTGCTCACCACAACGCTTTTCACCAACAAGAACGGCACCCTCTCGGCGAACGGCAAACGCCTGCTGCAGAACCTGGACGCCGCCAAGGACCGCCCGCTGTGGCGAGTGCTGGTCGCCCTGTCCATTCGCCACGTCGGCCCGACCGCCGCGCGGGCCCTCGCCTCGGCCTTCGGCAGTATGGACAGCATTCGCGAGGCGTCGGCCGAGGAACTGGCCGCCGTCGACGGCGTCGGCTCGACCATCGCGGACGCGGTGGTCGAATGGTTCACCGTGCCCTGGCATCTCGATATCGTCGACAAGTGGGCGGCCTCGGGCGTGCGCATGGCGGACGAGCGCGACGAGTCCATCGAACGCAATCTCGAGGGCCTGTCCATCGTGGTCACGGGCTCGCTGCAAGGTTTCACCCGCGACGGCGCCAAGGAGGCCATCCTGATTCGCGGCGGCAAGGCCGCGGCATCGGTCTCCAAGAAGACGGCGTTCGTGGTGATCGGCGATGCGCCGGGGTCGAAGGCCGCCAAGGCCGAGGAACTCGGCGTTCAGATCCTCGATGAGCAGGGCTTCGTGAAACTCCTCGAGGGCGGCCCCGACGCTGTGTCTCAGGGATCGGGCGATACCGACGCCGAAGAGTGAGAGTTGTTCAATTGTATTGGGGGACAGGTGATGAGGATGGAGTGGTGATGGGTTCGGGTGTGGAGATCAGGGCGGCGAAGCCGGAGGAATTCGCCGCCGTGGGTGACCTGACGGTGGATGTCTATGTAGGCGAGGGGCACGTCAAGGCCGAAAGTCCTTACGTCGCAGAGCTGGCCGACACCGCCACCCGGGCGGCCTCGGCCGAGATCCTGGTGGCGGTGCGGGACGGTGCGGTCATCGGCTCGCTAACCTTGGCTCGGCCCGGAACGGAGTTCGCCGATATCGCCCGGCCCGGTGAACTCGAATTCCGCATGCTGGCGGTATCAAAGCGGGCGCGTGGACTCGGTGTCGGTTCGGGCCTGCTCCAGCGGGTGATCGAGATCGGCCGCGCCGAGGGTTTCGAGGCGGTGGTGCTCACCACCATGCCGACCATGCAGGACGCGCGCCGTATCTACGATCGCGCGGGTTTCGTCCATGTGCCGGAACGGGATTGGAAGACCATGGCGGGCCGCCCGCTCACGGTCATGCGCCTTCCGTTGTCCTGAGTCTCAGGTGAGGTTGCCGTCGTAGCACATGCTCACGGTGCGCCAGGTGGGTTCGGGCCGCTCGCCGTCGAAGGTCCACTCCGTCACCGGGGTAGCGGCCTTCCAGATCAGGCTGCCGTCCGCGACCCGGACCACCTGGTACACGTCGTCGGTGCCGGGGATGAGCTGATTGCCGACGCAGTAGTCGGTGTAGCTGGTCCCGGGTTGCCGGGCGCCCGAGCTGAATTGACCCACGGGGTCGGCTCGCGCGCCCGGGTTCCGGACCGTATCGCCGCTCGCGGTCCGGGCGCCTTGATTCCAGTGCGGCCGGCCGCCCTGGGTGCCGCAGCTGTACTCGGTGCCGCCCGCGACGACCGTGGCGCCCGCCGGGTAGGATGCGCCGGCCCACAGGCAGCCGGCGGCGGCCCGGCCCCTGCGTTCCTCGGTTTCGGCGTCGGCGGTGGCGGCCAGTGGCAGACCGGCGGCGGTCAGTGCCGCGACGGCCATAGGAGCAACGGCTGCGCGCCGAAATCGTTGGGCGCGTGGGGAAATAGTGGTGTGGGTCCGCGTCGTTGCGGCACTGGGGGTCATCGATTTCTCCTCGCGTCGGGACCGGGTCAGCAGTGGCTGGCCTGGACCGGGCAGACGGTGTAGCCGGGGCCGTCGGCGCGGGTTACGGGTTCCCAGGTGGCGGCGCCGTTGCCGTTGGTGGCCGGTCCGGTCGGGTCGGCGCGGGGCTGGGCGTGGAAGTCGCGCAGGGCGTCCTGGTGTTCGAGCTGGCGTAGCGGGTTGGCGTCGCGGTGCATGTATCCGAAGGGGTCGCCCTGGTGGATGCCCGTGGTGTCGCCGGGGGTGACGTGGCGGCCGGTGTTGTGGTCGCCGGTATTGCTGGTCGCGGTGTGCTGCCCGGCGGAATTGCTTCCGCGAGAAAGGGATTCGGCGGCCGCGGGGCCGGCGGCGAGGACCGCGAGGGCGGCTGCGCCGATCGCGAGGCCGAATACTGTTGCTCCACTGCGGATTCGGGTGGTCCGGACGGGGGTGCGGGTCGTCTGCATGGCGGGTTCGCCTCTCCGTTCGACGGTGAACGGTCACGGTAGTGACTCTCATCTACGTAGTTAAATAGTAGATGACCTACGTAGTTGAATAGTAGGTAAACCCCTAGAAACAGCTGAGAGAAGCGTCTCGGCCAGGCCCATCACCATATGAAAAAGGACGGCACAGCCCACCGGCCGTGCCGTCCCCGCAAACTCGTCAGCGTGCGTCGGCCGCGTCGTCCCCGCGCGCCGCGGCGATCAGATCCTCGCGCGCCCGCGCCACGCGCGAGCGGATGGTTCCGGTCGGGCAGCCGCACACCTCGGCGGCTTCCTGATACGACAGCCCCAGCACCTGGGTCAGGATCAGCGCCTCGCGCCGCTCATCGGGCAAGGCCGCGAGCATGATCTTCACTTCGGCGAATTCGAGCACCGCGGCATCGGCCCCGGTGCGACGGCGGTCCGCCGCCTCTTCCCAGTCGGCACTCCAGGACACGCGCGGCCGGGCCATGGCGGTACGGATCTCGTCCACGCACACCCGGCGGGCGATGGACAGCAGCCAGGCGCGGGCCGTGGACCGTCCTTCGAAACGCCGCAGGCTGCCGAGCGCCCGCAGGTAGGTCTCCTGGGTCAGGTCGTCGGCGCGGCCTGCGTCGGTACGGTGGGCGATGAATCGCCACACATCTGTTTGGGTTGCGCGGATGAACTGCTCGGTGGCGCGCCTGTCTCCCTGAGCGGCGGCCATGGCGAGCACATCGATCCGGGCATCGCTCGACGCCGAGTGCACCGACCTACCATAGCCAGATCGCACGGCCGACGGGCAAATCCGATGGTCGCCGACAATGTCACACCGATTCCCGGGAACTTCCGGCCCCGAATCGACGACACCTATCGACGTGAAGTGCGAAGTGTGCCAGGAAGCGCTGTCCGCGCGCATCGACGGAGAGGCGGAGCCGGTACCGGCCGAGCAGGTCGACAGGCATCTCGAAGAGTGCCCGGCCTGCACCGATTGGTATGCGGCGGCGGTCGCCGTGACGCGCGGGCTGCGTATGCGGCCCGTGACGCCCACCCCGGATCTCGCGGCGTCGATCGTCGAGCGCGCGGTGGCCGAGGGTGCGGTGCCCGGATTCCGGGACGGCCGGGTGGAGGTGCTGCGCCTGCTGCTCGGGGTGATCGGCGCGGTGCAGTGTGCGCTGGGTATCGCGCAGCTGGCCGGGTTCGGGGTCGGCGTGCACACCGATCACATGATGCAGTCCGGCAGCGGGCATCTGTTCAACGAGAGCACCGCGTGGAATCTCGCGCTTGGTGTCGGCATGGTCTATTGCGCGCTGCGTACGAAGGCCGCGGCCGGTCTGGTTCCGGTGCTCGGCGGGTTCACCGCCGTAGTCTCGCTGTTCGTGGTCCTGGATCTGAGTCACCACGAGATGACGGTGTCCCGCGCGACCTCGCACCTGGTGGTGGTGGCCGGTCTGGTGGTGGCGGTGCTGCTGCAACGACGGCTGCGCGGCGGCCCGGAGGAACGCGGCACCGAGTACGAACCGGTGCCGGTACCCGAGGGTGCGCGCGGCGGCCGGCGCATCCGGCATCTGTCCCGCCATGATCCGGCGGCCTGACACCTTCGTTTCCGACTGAACCTCCGACGAGAGAGCCGACGAGAGTGGAATCTTCGACCTTGACCGCCCCGGAACAAGAACGGGTCCGGGTGCGGTTGGCGGTGACCGGTATGAGCTGCGCGAGCTGCTCGGCGCGTGTCGAACGCGCGCTCAACCGGATGGACGGCGTGACCGCCGCGGTCAATGTGGCGACCGGTGTGGCCACCGTCGACGCACCGGACGGCACCGGCGCGAACGATCTGTGCGACACCGTGATCGCGGCCGGCTACGGCGCGACCGAGATCACCGGCCGAGGCCCGATGGTCGACACCGGCCCCGAGGATCGGGCGTCCGCGGACCTGTTCCGCCGCCTGATGGTGGCGCTGCTCCTCTTCTTCCCGCTCGCCGATCTGTCGATCATGTTCGCGGTGGAGCCGAGCACCCGCATCACCGGCTGGCAGTGGATTCTGCTCGGCCTCGCCCTGCCCATCGTGGTATGGGCGGCGGCCCCGCTGCACAAGCGTGCGCTGGCCGGCTTGCGTACCGGGGCAACCAGTATGGACACCCTGGTGTCCATCGGCATCACCTCGGCCACACTGTGGTCGATCGTCACGCTGTTCCTCCGGGATCGCGATCCCGAACCGGTGCACGGGGTGTGGAATGCGATCCTGCACGCGGACTCCATCTATCTGGAGGTCGCGGGCGGTGTGACCGTATTCGTGCTGGCCGGAAGGTATTTCGAGGCCAAGGCGAAGCGCCGGGCAGGTGGCGCGCTGCGAGCGCTGGCCGCGCTGGGCGCCAAGGACGTCACCGTGCTCACCCGGGACGGCAGCGAAATCACCATCCCCATCGACGAACTCACCGAGGGCACCCGCTTCCTGGTGCGCCCGGGTGAGACGATCGCCACGGACGGCCTGGTGGTGGAGGGACATTCGAGCGTCGACGCCTCGGCCATGACCGGCGAGTCGATTCCGGTCGAGGCCGTTCCGGGTACCGCGGTCACCGGCGGCACGATCTCCCTGACCGGTCGCCTGGTGGTCGAGGCCGCCGCGGTCGGTGCGGACACCCGCCTGGCGGGCATGATCCGCCTGGTCGAGGAGGCGCAGGCGGGTAAGGCCGCACTGCAGCGGCTGGCCGACCGGATCTCCGGCGTATTCGTGCCGGTCGTCCTGGCCTTGGCCACACTGACTTTCACCGGCTGGATGATCAGCGGCGCGGGCCTCGACGCCGCCATCGGCGCGGGCCTGGCCGTATTGGTGATCGCCTGCCCGTGCGCCCTCGGCCTGGCGACTCCGACCGCGCTCATGGTGGCTTCCGGCCGCGGCGCGCAACTCGGCATCTTCATCAAGGGCCACGATGCCCTCGAAGCCAGTCGCACCGTGGACACCGTGGTCTTCGACAAGACCGGCACCGTCACCGAGGGCGCCATGACAGTCGCCGCGGTCCATATTCTCGAGGGCGAGGACCGCACCGAAATCATCCGCCTGGCAGCCGGTTTGGAGTCCGCCTCCGAGCATGCGGTGGCCGCGGCGATTACCGCGTACGGTCGCACCGCCGGGGCGCGGCAGCCCCTGGTCGACAGCTCGGTCGCGTCCGGTGACGGTGCGGAATCGTCGATCGACGTGCTGACCGCGGTCGATGCGGGTAGCCGAGAGCTGCCGAAAGTCGGGGACTTCACGGCGCTGCCCGGCCTGGGTGCGCGGGGTACCGTCGCCGGGCGCACCGCGTTGATCGGCCGTCCCACCCTGCTTTCCGATGCGGGCGTAAGCGTCTCGTCCGGGTTGCAGCGAATGCTGGAGCGGGAGCAGAAGTTCGGCCGGACCGCCGTGTATTTCGCGGTGGACGGCCGGGCGGTGGCGGTCATCGCGGTGGCCGATACGGCGCGGCCCAGTGCTGCGGCCGCGATCGAGCGGTTGCACGGTCTGGGTCTGCGGACGCTGCTGGTGACCGGTGACAATGCCTTTGCCGCGCAGGCGATCGCGGATGAGATCGGTATTTCCGAGGTGATCGCCGAGGTGCTGCCGGAGGGCAAGGTCGAGGTGTTGCGGAGTCTGCGCGAGCAGGGCCGCCGGGTCGCCATGGTGGGTGACGGCATCAATGACGGTCCCGCCCTGGCCACGGCGGATCTGGGGCTGGCCATCGGCCGCGGCACCGATGTGGCGATCGGCGCCGCGGACATGATCCTGGTCCGTGACGATCTGGCCGCGGTCCCGGATGCCATCGAGCTCGCCCAGGCCACGCTCCGCACGATTCGCGGGAACATGGTGTGGGCGTTCGGCTACAACGTGGCCGCGATTCCGGTGGCGATGGCCGGGCTGCTGAATCCGCTGCTGGCGGGTGCGGCCATGGCGTTCTCGTCGCTGTTCGTGGTGTGGAACAGTCTGCGGCTGCGCGGTTTCCGGGGCGGCGTCTAGCGGCGTCGTTCGCTGAGCTGGGTGAGCATGGCGTTGTAGGCGGTGAGTTCGTCGTCCTCCGGATATTCGTCCTGGTGCCGGTCGATGCGCGCGGCGTCGCGGCGCTCCTGTTTCGCCCACTGCGACAGCAGGGCGCCGACCACGAGCAGCACCGGCACCTCACCGGAGATCCAGGCGAGGGTGCCGCCGAGATGCTGATCGGACATGAGGTCGTGCATCCAGCCCAGCATCAGCTGCGGGTAGAAGTCCTTGCCGATGAGGTTGTCCATGGACATGACGGCCACACCGAAGAACGCGTGGAACGGCATGATGGCGAACAGCATGCCGAGCCGGCCGAGATGCGGCAGCCGTTTGGGCCCGGGATCGATGCCGATGATGGCCCAGTAGTAGAGGTATCCGGTGATCAGGAAGTGGATGTTCATCAGCAGGTGACCCCAGTGGAAGCGGATCAGCTGATCGAACAGCGGTGAGAAGTACAGGCCGTACAGCGAGACCACGAAGATGATCAGCGCGATGATCGGATTGCTCAGCAGCCGCGTGAACCGCGAATGCATCAGCGACAGCACCCATTCGCGCGGTCCCGGTTGCGCGCCGCGCCCGGCGGTCGGCACCGCGCGCAGCAGCAGTGTCACGGGCGCGCCGAGCACCAGCAGTACGGGGATGAACATGTTGAGCGCCATATGCGTCATCATGTGCACGCTGAACATGGCGTAGCCGTACGCGCCGATGCCGGACGAGGTGACCAGCAGCAGGCCGATGCACCCCACGACCCAGGACAGGCTGCGCCAGCGCGGCCAGGTGTCCCCGCGATGCCGTAGCCGCCACGTACCGGCGAGATAGGAGACGGCGAGCAGGATTGCGGCCGTACCGAGTACGACATCGAACCGCCACACGGTGGCCAGCCGCAACAGGTTCGGCGGATGCGGCAGATCGAATCCGAGGAACACCTGCAAGGCGGTGAAGGATCGGTTCGCGAACGCCGGCGCGGGCTGGATCGCCATGCTCACCGAAATCCCCAGCCACAGCACCCCGGCCGCGGCCGCACCGGCCAGCACCGTTGGCAGGGAACGAGAATCGGCGGTTCCGGCGCGCAGCCATCCGATGAGCGCGACATGTCCGGCCAGCAGTACCGCGGCCGCGACGCCCAGCCAGCCGTACACGCCGCCGAAAGTGCTGGGCGGGGTGAGAATCCAGGTCAGGATGACGGCTGTGGGCACCATGACGGTCACACACGCGATGACGATGATCCGATACCGCCGCAACGCAACCCCGAAGCGCGCCATGCCTTCAGCACTGGTCGCTCGCCGCCGCTGCCCGAGCACACACCAGGTCAACCCCGCGAGCATGGACAGCGCGATGGTGAACGGAATGACCGCTCCCGTGGCGTAATCATGATTGGGCCCCTCCCCGGCATTACCGACCACCGCGGGCGAGATCACCGCCACCGCACTCATCCCCGCGAGCCCGAACATGCTGTTCCACGACAGCGAAAGCCGCAGCAACACCGCGACGGCAACCACGAGCACGGTCACCACGATCCACGCCTTCGGCTTCTCCGCCGCCCCGATCAACGGCGACAGCGCATGCAACCGCACCGCCTTCGACAACGACATCCCCGCCGCGTCCGCCGCCGTCACCGGCACCAGCGCCACGGCCGACAACGCCCATACCAGCGCCGCCCGCTCCGCGATCCGCACCGCCGCGAACCCATCCACATCCATCCGCCCCCGCGAGGTGGGCGCCGCACAGAACAACGCATAAACGAGCGGCCCCAACGTGAACCCACCCGCCAGACACGCGATCAACCGCAGCACCGCATAGGTGACCGCCGCCCCGCCTCCGGGAAACGGAATGCCCTGGTCGGTATAGGCCCGATGGCCCACCGCGAGGGTCACGGCGACCACGAGCACGGCTGCCGCGATCCCCGCGAGTGCCAGCGCCGAGCCCGCCGCCCGACCACGCCTCGGCGAAACGGCGGCGGAGAGTTCCGAAACCGCCCCCGCGCCGCCGGCAGCCGCGGTCGTGCGGTCCGGAGCGGTGACCGTGCCGGCTGCCACCACGACATTCGTGTCCGCGGTCGTACCGTCCGGATCGGCTGGTGGGCCGGCCGCGTCCGGCGCACCAGCCTGCGGCCGGGTCGTCGTGGTGACTCCCGGCGACAGCGATGTGGCCGAGCCGGGATGGGCGGGGTCGCTGCCCGGTGTGGCGGGGTTGGTGCCGGTCATCCGAGTTGATCCCTTTCTGCTGATGAGCGGTCGGGTGGGGCGGTGACCAGGTGTGGCCGGCCGGTGAGCGGGTGGGGGACTATCGCGCTGCGGACGCCGAAGACAGTCTCGACCCGGTGCGGGGTGAGGGTTTCGGCGGGTGGGCCACTGGCCACGACGGTGCCGTTGGCGAGCAGGACCAGGTGGTCACAGTAGGCGAGGGCGTGATCCAGGTCGTGGAGGGCGGCGACGGTGGTGAGGCCGAGGTCCTTGACCAGTTCGAGGAGTTCGAGCTGGGCGCCGAGGTCGAGATGATTGGTGAGCTCGTCGAGGAGCAGGACGGGTGTCTGCTGGGTGAGGGCGCGGGCGAGCAGGGCGCGCTGGCGTTCTCCGCCGGAGAGGGAGGCGAAGACGCGGTTGCCGGCCCAGGCCAGCCCGACCCGTTCCAGCGCCGCTCGCACCACGTCCCGGTCGGCGGCATTGTCGCGGGCGAAGGCGCCCTGATGCGGAATGCGGCCCATGGCAACCATTTCCAGCACCGAATAGCCGTGCTCCAGCCCGTGCTCCTGGGCCACCACGGCGGTGCGGCGGCCCGCCTGCTTGGCGCCGGTCCGCCACACATCGTCCGAACCGATGCGCACCACACCGGAACTCGGCCGCAGCGCGCGATACAGGCAGCGCAGCAGGGTGGACTTGCCCGACCCATTGGGCCCGGCCAGCCCGGTGAACGATCCGGGCGCGATATCCAGGTGCACATCGTCGAGGATCGGCGCGGTATCGATGGCGACGCCGAGCGCGCTGACGGAAATCTTCATGCCACACCGATCTTCCTGCGCCGCAACAGAATCAGGAACGCGGGCGCGCCGAGCACGGCGGTGATGATGCCGATGGGAATCTCATTGGGCCGGTCCACGGTGCGCGCGGCCAGGTCCACCAGCACCAGGAATATCGCGCCCAGCAATAGCGAAACCGGCAGCGCGCGACGGTGATCCGGCCCGACCAGCAGCCGCGCCGCATTCGGCACGATGAGCCCGACGAACCCGATACCGCCCGCCGCGGCCACCACGGTGGCGGTCAGCAGCGACGAGATCAGTAACAGCCACAGCCGCAACAGATTCGGATTCACACCCAGCCCGGCGGCGGTATCGTCACCGAGCGCGAGTGCGTTCATCCCGCGCGCCAGGGTCGGCAGTACGGCGAGGCCCGCCACCACCGCGAGCGTGGGTGCGAGCAGACTCGACCAGCTCGCCCCCGTCAGCGATCCGAGCAGCCAGAACATCACTCCGCGCAGTTCCGCGGGTTTGGCGCGCAGTTGCAGATAGCTGGTGATCGCGGTGCCCAGATACGACACCGCGACCGCGGCGAGCAGCAGATCCGAGCCGATCAATCGCCCGCTGCGCTGCGCCAGCACGAACACCAGCGTCAGGCTCAGCAGCGCCCCCGTGAACGCGCTGCCGGTGACGCCGAATCCGGTGGCCGCCAACGCTCCCGTGGTCATGGCGATCACCGCGCCCAGCGACGCGCCCGAGGTGACGCCGAACAGATACGGGTCGGCCAGCGGATTGCGCACCAGGTTCTGCAGGCACAATCCGGCCAGGCCGAGTCCCGCCCCGGCGACGGCGGCCAGCAGTACTCGCGGCGCCCGGAACTGCCACACGATCTGATCGGTGAGCGGATCACCTCCGGCCCGCCCGCCGAGGTGAGCCCACAGCACCCGCACCGTATCCGCGGGTGCGATGCTCACCGTCCCGAATCCGATGGCCAGCACGACGGCCACCGCCAGCCCGGCGCACAGCGCGCCGAGCAGCGGTCCGAAAGCCTTGCCGGACACCGCATGCGGGCCGGTCCGGCGATCAGTTGCCGGGATGGATGGCATCGGCGATCTTCTGCACGGCAATGGCGTTGAGCGGTCCGATCAACGGGCTGTCGGACAGCGTGACGAACTTCTTGTTCTTCGAGGCCGCCCACTGCGGGAACTTGGTGAAGAGTGCGTCCGCTTCCTTCGCCGCGTCCTCACTGGCCTGGTAGCGCCCGATCACCACCAGGTCCACGGGTGTGGAGGCCAGCGCCTCGGCATTGATATCGGCGAGTTCGTCGGAGGTCTTGCCGCTGAACGGGTTTCGCCCGCCGGCCCGGTTGATCACGTCGTCGTAGATGCCGCCGGCGAAGACGGCGGGCAGTCCGTTGGAGTTCATGGCCGCCATGCCGGGGTAGACCAGCAGCACGTTCGGTCGCGGCTTGCCGTCCACCCGCTGCTGCACGGCGGCGATCCGATCACGTTGCTGCTTGACGTAATCCACGGCCCGCTGCTGCACATCGAAGATGCGGCCGAGGGTGAGCAGCAGGTCGAAGGAGGCGTCGATGGTCTGGTTCTGGGCGCGTGCCTTCTCGTCGGCGGTGGCGTTCGGGTTACCGACGGTGCAGTTGGCCGGATCGACGAAGGCTTGGATTCCGCTGGTGGACAGGGCGTCCCGGCTGATGGACCCGATCTTGTCGTCGAATTCGCCGTACCAGGTGGACACCACCAGATCCGGTTTCGCGGCCAGGATCTGCTCGCGCGGGACCGCGCTGTTCTGATTGAGGGTGAGCCCGCCGGTCGGTACGGCCGCCACCTTCTCGGCCATGCCGGGTTCGTCGGAGAGTCCGTACGACTGGCTATTGGCGATGATCTTGTCCTGAAGGCCGAGCGCGATGAAGCTTTCCACCTCGGCGACGGAGGCGCCGCTGGTCACCAGTACGCGGCTGGGGGCCTTGTCGAAGGTCAGCTGTTTGCCGCAGTTGTCGAGGGTGAGCGGGTAGGTGGTGGCGGCCGCGGTGAGCGGCGTCTGCGAGAGGTCGGCGGGCGCCGGGTCCTTCTTCGCCGTTCCGCAGCCCGCGGCGAGCAGGGCCGCCGTGAGCAGGGCGGCGGTGGCCGCGTGGCGGGAACGAGGTCGGGAACGGAGGCGCGGTGTCGCGCGGATTGCGGAGAACACATGACAGCCGTCGGATATGAGCGCCGTGTGGTTCCCGGGTGTCGAACAAGTCACAAAGGTCCGGTTCCTGGGAACTTGCCGGTACGGGCCCGCGACCCCTTCCTTTGGCCGTACCCGAGATCGGAGGAACCCCCGTGAGAATGACACCGCAGCCCGGTATGGGTGTCGTGGTCGAGAACTTCGACGCGGACAGCACCGAGGACGTTCAGCTGCTGAAGAAGACGGTGTACCGGGACAAGATCGTGCTGCTGCGGGGGCAGGACCTGGATGTTCCCGGATTCCTCGCGCTCGGCCGGCGGCTCGGCACGCCGGAGGCCTACTACGAGCCCGCCTACCACCACCCCGAACATCACGAGGTGTTCGTGTCCGCGAACGTGGAGGAGAACGGGCAGCGCATCGGCGTCCCGAAGACCGGGCGGTTCTGGCACTCCGATTACCAGTTCATGCCGCGGCCCTTCGACATCACACTGACCAGTCCGCGGGTGGTGCCCAGCAAGAATCGCGGCACCCTCTTCATCGATATGGCGAAGGCGTACGAGGGGCTTTCGCACGAGCTGAAGCAGGCGGTCGAGGGCGCGAGCGCGACCCACACCGTGCGGCGCTACTTCAAGATCCGGCCCGGCGACGTGTACCGGCCCATCTGCGAACTGGTGGCGGAGGTCGACGCCAAGACCCCGCCCGTGACCGCGCCGGCCGTGTACCGGCACCCACACACCGGTGAACAGGTCCTCTACCTCAGCGAGGGCTTCACCGAATCGATCACCGACGCCGACGGACAGCAGCAGCCCGAGCTGCTGCGCGAATTGCTCGCCGCCACCGGGCAACTCGACGACCTACCGAGCGATGTCCCCGTGCACCTGCAGACCTTCGAAGCCGGCGACGTGCTGATCTGGGACAACCGCACGCTTGTCCATCGCGCGGTGCACACCGATACCCCCGAGCCCGCGGTCTCCTGGCGGGTCACCGTGCACGATCCGGCGGGTGCGTGAAATGTCCGTCGCACCGGTACTTCTCGACAATGACGCGGCCCTGCTGGACGAGGTGCTGCGCTGCTACAAACCGCACTGCCGCTACCTGAAGTCGCTGACCGTCGCCGTCACCGGCGACCGGGTGATCGGCACGGGGACCTTCTCGATTCCCGAACCCTGCTACATCGACGACACCGGGCACCTCAATGCCGTCGAGGTCGGCATCTGCTACAACCAGTTGCTCTACCAGACCATGGCCACCATGGTCCGGCACTCGACCGGGCCGGTGCTGGCGGACTGGACCATGGACGAATTCCTGCGCCGGTATCTGCCCGATGTGCTGATCGCGAGCTCCCGCAATGTGTTCCGGCGGGCCATCGACTCGCAGAGTTTCACCGGTGAATTCGTGATCGAGCGGGCGACCCGCTACCAGCCGCGGGCGGACCTGCCCGAGCGGGTGGCGCTGGAAACCTCGTACCGGTTCCGGGACGAGGCGGGCGGTGAATGCGACGGGGAGATCCGCGTCGTGGTGGTGGATACCGGGGCGGCATCGTGAACCCGCGGACCGTCGCCGAGCTGGCACGCGTACACCCCGATCCGGCGGTCACCGCGGTGATCTGCGGTGACCGCACACTGACCTACGGCGAACTGGAGCAGGCGGGCAATCGAATTGCCGCCGCCTTCCGGGCCGCGGGGCTGGAACCCGGTGCGCGCGTGGCCTATCTGGGGCTCGAATCCGTCGACTACTACGCGGCGCTGCTCGGCTGCGCCAAGAGCGGGACCGTGCTGGTGCCCGTCAACTTCCGGCTCACCGCGACCGAAATCGCTTACATCCTCGACGATTCCGATACGGCCTTGCTGGTGGTCGACGAGTCGTTGCGGTCTTCGCTCGGTGCGCTGGACATCCCCGTGGTGACCGCCGAGGAGTTCCCGCGGTGGTACGGCCGCCATACCGGCGACGATGCGGCGCACGAGATCTCCGCCGACGACGCCGTGGTGCAGCTGTACACCAGCGGCACCACCGGACTGCCCAAGGGCGTGGTCCTCGCCCATCGCAGCTTCTTCGCGGTCCGTACGGCGCTGGCCGAGGCCGGCGCGGACTGGATCGACTGGCGGACCGGCGATATCGGAATGATCGGCATCCCGGGCTTCCATGTGGGTGGACTCTGGTGGGCCACACAGGGTTTCGCCTCCGGTGCGACCATGGTGGCGCTGCCGCGCTTCGACAGCGGCACGGCCGTGCGGCTCATTCGCGAGCTCGGCGTGAGCACGGTGTGCGTGGTGCCGTCCATGCTGCGGTTGATGCTCGACGATCCGGGCGCGGATCCGGCGTCCATGGCCACGGTGCGCAAGGTGGTGTACGGCGGTTCGCCCATCTCGGAGTCCTTGCTGCAGAAGGCGATCGAGCAGCTGGGTTGTGAGTTCGCGCAGATCTACGGGCTCACCGAGACCGGGAATACCGCCATCTGCCTGCCACCCGAAGCGCATGTGCCGGGCAGCGGACTGCTGCGTGCGGCCGGGCGGTCGTACCCGGGTTTCGGGGTGAAGATCATCGGATCGGACGGCGCGAGCCGGCGGATCGGTGAGGTCGGGGAGATCTGCCTGCGCACGCCGGGCCACATGCTGGAGTACTGGCGTCGCCCCGAGGCCACCGCGGAAACGCTGGTGGACGGCTGGATTCACACCGGAGACGCGGGCTACCTCGACGCCGACGGCTACCTGTACCTGTGCGATCGGATCAAGGACATGATCATCGTGGCGGGGGAGAACATCTACCCCGCCGAGATCGAGAACGTCCTCGCCAAATACCCGGCCGTCGCCGATGTGGCGGTCATCGGCACACCCGACGAGCGGTTCGGCGAGCAGGTGCACGCCTTCATCGCACTGCGGCCCGAAGCCGCCGCCACACCCCGGGACCTGTTCCTGTTCTGCCGGGACGAGCTGGCCGCCTTCAAGATTCCCGCCCGCTTCGAATTCGTCGACCGCATTCCGCGCAATCCCAGCGGCAAGATCCTGCGCCGCGAACTGCGCGACCGATACTGGCCCGCCGCCGGTCGGCGCATCAACTGAGAGGTCGAATCCACTGTGTCCCCAGCCATCACCTTCGATACCGTGCGCGCGGATATCGCGGGCGAGCTGTTTCTCACCCCCGCGGAGCTCGACCCGGAGGCGGATCTCTTCGCCGCGGGCCTGGATTCGGTGCGCGTGCTGTCCCTGGTGGAACGCTGGCGCGCCGCCGGCCACGAGGTCGGCTTCGTCGACCTGCTCGAACAGCCGACCCTGCAGGCCTGGTGGCAGCTGCTGACCCGCGCGCAGGAGCACTGAATTGCGGCTCACCGCTGCCCAATACGAGATCTGGCAGCAGCAACAGCAGCTCGCGTCCACCGCGATGCTCAACATCGCCGAATACGTCGAGATCGACGGCGACATCCACCCCGGCCTGCTGACGGCCGCCATCGAGGCCACCGTCACCGAGGTCGAAGCGCTGCACATGCGTTTCACCGACACCGCGGACGGCCCCCGCCAGCACCCCGAGCCGGTGGACTGCCGGGTCCACCTCGCCGACCTGCGTGACCACCCGAATCCTCGTGCCGCAGCCGAGGATTGGATGGCCGCCGACGTCGGCGCCGACCTGTGCGTCTACAACGACCGCCTGTTCACCCACGCGATCTTCCGGCTCGACGACCGGACGACCCTCTGGTACCACCGCGTCCACCACATCCTGCTGGACGGCTACGGCCTGGTGCTCTTCGCGCGGCGAGTCGCGCAGGTGTACACGGCCCTGGTCAACGGCGGCACCCCGCCCACGGTGAACTTCGGCTCCTTGGCCGCGGTAGCGGACCACGACCGTGCCGACCAGGAGTCCGAAAACTACAGTCGCGCAGAAGAATTCTGGCTCGCCTACGAACGCGACCGCCCGGCCCCCGTGGGCCCGGCCGGTCGCACCGCCCCGCTGTCTCCTCGAATGACCCGGGTCATCCACGACCTCCCCCGTGATCTGGTCACCGCACTACGTGGTTTCGAGGCCACGACCTCCGCCGAGGCAATCATCGCCGGAGTAGCCGCCTACCTGCACCGCCTGTCAGGCGCGCCGCAGGTGAGTCTCGCGCTGCCGGTAATGATGCGAATCGGCACCCCCGCCTTGCGCGTCCCCACCATGACGGTGAACGCCATCCACTGCTGGACCGACTTCACCCCGTCCACCACCTTCACGGCGGCCACCGCCCAGGTCTCCACTCACCTCCGCACCAGCCGCCCCCACCACCGCTACCGCTACGGCGACCTCCTCCGGAAACTGGTCAACACCACCGGCGACCGCCGCATCTCCGGCCCCTCCGTCAATGTCATGCCCTTCGACTTCGGCCTCCGCTTCGCCGACTCCCCGGGCACGGTCCGCAACGTGGCCGCCGGCGTCGAAGAAGACATCGCCTTCCGCCTTTACGACTACGGCGACCAAGGCATCCGCCTCGTCATCGACGCCAACCCCAACCTCTACGCCCCCTCCGACCTCGAGTCCCACGCCCGCCGCCTCTCCAACTTCCTCAACCGGCTCCTGGCCGATCCGCACAACCTCATCGCAGATATTCCGTTGCTCGACGCCACGGACCTGTCCGTGCTGAGCGCCTGGCGGACTGCCGAGACCGCTGCGGTCACTCACGCGGTCACGGCAGGGCCGCCCCTGTGCGCAGCGCCGCAGGAGGACACCGTCCTCAGCATGTTTCGGGCGCAGGCGCGGCGAACGCCGGAGCGCATCGCGGTGGTCGACGCCACCGGCGCGATCGGATTCGGCGAGCTGGCGGAGCGGGTGGATCGGCTTGCGATGCGGCTGCGCGAGTATGGGGTCGGGACGGGATCCGTTGTGCTGCTGGTACTTCCGCGCACGGCGGAGGCCGTGGTCGCCGTGTTCGCTGTGGCGGCGGCCGGGGCGGCCTATGTGGCGGCGGATCCGAATCATCCTGCGGGGCACCTCGAGTTTCTGTTCGAGGACAGTGGCGCGGATGCGGTGCTGTCGGTGCGTGAATCGGCGCAGGGTCTGCCCGGCAGTCTGTTGCCCGGCCTGGTGCTGGTCGATCAGCTGACGGATCACCATCCCTCGGCGGCGCTTCCGGAGATCAGGGCCGATTACCCTGCCTGCCTCACTTACACGTCCGGATCGACGGGAAAACCCAAGGGCGCGTTGATCACTCATCGTGGCCTCGCGAATCTCGCTCGGCATCATCAGCGGGCGCTGATCGCTTCGGCCGAAGAACCCAGGCGGGCCGCGCTCACGGCGTCGTTGTGCTTCGACACTTCCTGGGAGGGTCTGTTCTGGCTGTTGAGTGGCCACGAGCTGCATATCGTTTCGGAGCAGGTGCGGGCGCAGCCGGAGGAGCTGCTGGCGTATGTGGATCGGCATCGGATCGACTTCCTGGATCTGACGCCTACGCAGGCCGAGCAGCTCGTCGCGGCGGGATTACTGGCTTCGGGGGCGCATAGGCCGGCGGTGCTCGCCCTCGGCGGGGAGGCTGCGGGACAGGCGCTCTGGGCCGCGCTGCGGAGTGTGCCGGAGATCGCCGCGTACAACCTTTACGGTCCGAGCGAGGCGACCGTCGACGCGACCTGGGCGCGGTTGGCCGACAGCTCGGAACCCGTTATCGGTAACGCAGTTTCGGGCGTGCGCTGCGAGGTGCTCGATGCCCGCCTGCACCCGGTGCCGCCGGGCATACCGGGGGAGCTGTACCTGGCGGGCACCTCGCTCGCGCTGGGATATCACCGCAGGCCGGGGCTGACCGCCGGGCGGTTCGTGGCGGATTCCGACGGTCCGCCCGGATCGGTCCGGTACCGCACCGGTGACCGGGTACGCCGATTGCCGGACGGCACACTCGAATACCTCGGGCGCACCGACGATCAGGTGAATCTGGCCGGTGTGCGGATCGAGCCCGCCGGTATCGACGCGGCGCTGGCCACGCACCCACAGGTGACGTCCGCCGCGTGCGCGGTGATCGACGAGCGCCTCGTCGGGTATGTGGTCACCACCGAGCCGCATCCCCGGCCGGCGGATCTCCGGCGGCACCTGCTGGACCGGATTCCGCGGTATCTGGTGCCGTCATTGTTCGTCACCCTCGATCGGATGCCGATCACAGTGACCGGCAAGCTGGATCGCGCCGCTCTGCCTCGGCCCTTCGCGACCGGCGCCGCGTCGCGGCCGCCGCGGGACGATCGTGAACGCCTCCTGTGCGACCTGTTCGCCGAGGTCCTGGGCGTCCCCTCCATCGGCATCGACGACGACTTCTTCGCGCTCGGCGGCGATTCCGCCATGGCCACTCGCCTGGCCGCACGCATCCGTGCCGAGCTGTCCGTCGACGCCGACGTGCGCACGATCTTCGAGACCGCCACGGTGGCCGAACTCGCCGCCGAGCTGGATGCCGATCAGGTTCGCGTGCAACTGATCCCGGACCTCGAGGCCGATGCGCGACTCGACCCGGACTTCCGGATAGCGGACGCCGCACCGCGCACGCCGCGACACGTATTGCTCACGGGAGCGACAGGATTCCTCGGCGCCTTCCTGCTGAGCGAGCTGCTGAAGCGCCCCGGCGTCCGGGTGACCTGCCTGGTCCGTGCGCCCCGCAACGCCCTCGAAGGGCAGGGTTCCGCGGCCTCGGACGCGGCGACCCTGCGTTTGCAGGAAAGCCTGCGGCACTACGGAGTTCAGGTTCCCTGGGATCACGTGACGGTAGTTGCGGGGGATCTCGCACTACCCGGTCTCGGCCTCGATCCGGCCGATCACCGCGCCCTGGCGGAGTCGGTGGATGTGATCGTGCACAATGGCGCCCCGGTGCATCACCTCACGCCGTATGCGCGGCTGCGGCCGGGCATCGTGGACGGCACCCGCGAGGTATTGCGGCTCGCCGCGGCCCACCATCCCAAGCCGGTGCACTACATCTCCGCCTGCGACACCGCGGTGGCGACGGAGGGGAATCCCGAGCTCATTCTCGAGCGCCGCCGCGCACCGGCCGCGAAAGTGCTTGCCAATGGCTATATCCAGGCCAAATGGGTGGCCGAGGGCCTGGTGCTCGCGGCGGGGGAGCGCGGTCTCCCGGTCGCGGTGTACCGTCCCGGCCGGATCTGCGGTCACTCGGTGACCGGCGCCGGCAACAATCGCGATGCCTTCTGGACCATGGTCCGCAGCATGGTCCGGCTTGGCGTCGCACCGGATCGGCCGGAACTGGTGAACCTGGTCCCGGTGGACCACGTGGCGGGCGCCGTCGCACACCTGGTGTCCACCGCCGGCGTCGGCGTGTACCACCTCACCGCCCCCGAATCGACTTCCCTCGCAACTGTTCTCGCGAGGCTCCGCGCGCTCGGTTACCGGCTGACCCCGGTCCCCGAGCGCACCTGGACGGATCGCCTGCCGCGGCTCGGCGGGGACGGCGAACAATGCCGCGCCCTGCTCGACGCTCGGCCCCCCACACCCCGGGAGGCATTCCGTTTCGACCGCACCAACACGGAACGCGGTCTGCGCGACGCCGACATCGTCGCGCCGCACATCGACTCCCGGACAGTCGATGCCGGTATCCGGTACTTCATGCGCACCGGATTCCTCCCCGCGCCGGACGCCCGATCCGTCGCCTGAGCCCCCGCTTCGCCCGAAAACGAAGTTTCTTTTGCACCACCAGATGAGGAGTGTGTCCTTTGCGTACCCTGAACGCAGCCGTAGTCGCCGCCCTGTCCGTCGCCGCCCTGTCCGTCGCCGCCCTGTCGGTCACCGCCGTCACCGCGAATGCCGAACCGGCGCAACCGGATCCGGCCCTCCGGCCCTCCGGCCTGCATTTCACCGCCCAGGTCGTGGACCACGCCGTCGAGGTGAGCACCGACGGCGGCACCCTCACCGCCACCGATGGCCGCTTCGAGGTCCACGATGCGGACGGCCGTGTCCTGGACGGCATCCCGCTCACCTATCAGCGTGACGGCAAGAGCTGGCCGATCGCCGCCGAAATCCACGGCACCACAGCCACCCTCACCCCCGGCACCGATCCGGCGCAGGCCGTCCCGATCACCGACCACGCCACCCCCGCCACCCCCGCCATCCCCGCCATCCCCACCGCCCTCACCGACGCCGCCTTGCACGACATCGCCATCGACTGGCAGTCCACCGACTTCAACACCGCCGTCATGAACTTCTCCACCATGGCCGGCCTGGGCGTCACCCTCGGCACGCTCGTCGGCACCGTGATCGGCGCGACCATCGGCTGCGTCGCCGGCGGCATCGTGGTCGGCGCCGCCGCGGGCACGATAACCATTGGCGCCCTTGCCATCCCGGGCTTCCTCGGCGGCTGCCTGGTGACCGGCGCCGCCCTCGGCGCCATCGGCGCGGTCATCGGCAACATCTTCATCGCGGGCCCGCTGGGCGGCGTCGGCGCCCTCCAGTTCCTGGACGCCCTGAACAGGCAGGCGAACAAGTAAGCGCGTTTGCGCAAAATGGCCATCGCGTTCGATCGTCTCTATGTTTGACCGATGGCATCGATCAAACAGATCCAGGTCACCTTCGACTGCTCGGAACCCGAGCGCGTCGCTCGTTTCTGGTGCGAGGTATTGGGATACGAGCACCAGGGCACGGCAGGCGTCGATCCCGCAGGCGTGGGCCCGCGCCTGTACTTCCAGCGCGTTCCCGAAGCGAAGGTCGTCAAGAATCGGGTACATATCGACGTGCGGGTCGGCACCGGCCTCGTGGGTGAAGAGCGCGTCACCGCACTCGAATCCGAATGCGCACGACTGGTCGCCCTCGGCGCGGTACGCGTGGAACTACTGCGCGCCGACGGCGTCAACGAATCGTGCCTCGTAATGCAGGACATCGAGGGCAACGAGTTCTGCCTCGACTGACCGGATCAGGGAGATTCGTGATGTTCTCGGTCCCACTCGGCGCCGACGGCGCACGCCTGTGCCCGCTCGAACCGTGGCACGCCGAGGAGTTCCTGGCCCACCTCGATCGGGGCAGGGAGTTCATCGGCCGGTACATCGGCTTCGCCGACCGCGCAACGGATCTGGACTCCAGCCGGGCACTGCTGCGCGCGTACGCGGACAAAACGGCCACCGACACCGGCCGGATCTACGGCATCTGGACCGGTGACACCCTCGTGGGCGGTGTGCTGTTCCGCCGGATGGATTTCGAGCACGGAGTCGTCGAGGTGGGCTGCTGGCTCGAGCCGGCGGGCACCGGGCAGGGACTCGCCACCCGGGCCGCCCGCCTGATCATCGATTGGGCGGTGCGGACCCGGGGCGCGCACCGGGTGGAGTGGCAGGTCAAGGCGGACAACCAGGCGAGCATCGCGGTGGCCCGCCGACTGGGCATGACCCGCGACGGCGTCCTCCGCGAGGCCGTGCTGCACCGCGGAAAACGCTTCGACCTCGAGATATGGTCGGTGCTCGCACCGCAATGGCGCGCCCAGCAGCTGTGACGTCTGCCCCTCGACTTCTGTTGGGCGGCAACGGGTATTACTGAGGAGTCGAATCGAGTAGATTCCCTCATTCGCGTCGGAGCGGCGGCGATGACACTCGGTGCATGACGATTTCTGCACGACGCCGGAGTGTCCGGGTCTGGCTACTCGCCGCCGCTGCGACGGTCATCTGGGTTCGTTACGTCGGCGCGGTCCTGCTGTTCATCGGCGCTGCGGCGGTATCGGACCCGCGATGTGAAAAGGACGCCTACGCGCATCCGCAGTTGAACCCGAGTGGAATTCCATTACTGATCGGCGCCGCCCTGTTGTGGGCGGCGCCTTTCATCGGTGTCGCCGTGGCGCGTCCGTCCGCAGCGACGATCACCCTGGCCGGAGCGGCGGGGGTCGTTTCCGCCTGCGCGGTCTCGTACGTGCTTACGCACCCAAGTCCGCTGTTCTGCATATGATCTTCACGCTTCCGGTCATGGGGACCTTCGAGGTCAGGGACGGCAGGATCAGCGCCTGGCGGGACTACTTCGACGTGAACCAGTTCACCAGCCGGATGGGATGACTAACGTCCGGCGAGCTCGGCGACGATCGGAGCGAACCGGTCGGCGAAGTCGGCACCGAAGATGAAGTAGGAGAAGCCCATCTCCTCGCGTCGCCGCTGGATTTCCTCGGCGGCGGCCACCGGATCATCCGGCAGCACGGTCATCGCGTCCGCCACATGAAGCGCAGCGGTGTCGGTATCGGGGCGCGCCATATGCGGCGCGACGGCCTTACCGATAACTGGCACGGCGAGCGCGAGTTCGGCATCGCTGCGGGTGCGGAATTCGCCTGCCAGCCGCGCGACTTCGCCCCGAGGCTGATCCCCCAGCACGAAGGTGACCGTGTCCGCGACCTCCGCCGCCAACGCCCGCGCCTTCGGACCGATAACAGCCATCGCGACGGGCGTGTGACGATCAGGACCGTCGAGATCGCGCAGCCGCTCGATGGTCTCCCGTACCTGGGCCAGTCGCTCGGACGGCGGCGGTACGGCAGGCATTCCCTTGTCGCGCAGCTCATCCTCGATCCCCGGCCTGCCGGTGCCGATGCCCATCTCGAACCGCCCCTCGGTCAGCAGCGACAACGAATGCGCCTCCCACGCCGCCAGCCAAGCCGGACGCAGCGGAGAGGCATACACCCACGTGCCCACCCGCAAATCGGTCAGCGCCGCGGCGGTAGCCAGCATCGGCCCGGGCGCCGGCTGCAGCTGCGGGAAGTCCGGCACCAACAGCGTCGAATAGCCGCTGTCGGCGATCCGCCGCACGCGATCCCGCCACGTCGCCACATCCGACCTGAGCGGAGCGACAACCCCGAATCGAAACGCCCTCGTCATATCTGAACTCCTGTCATCCGGTCCACCCAGAGGAACCGACGACACCTGCACCCGGAATTCATCGGTGCGGTCGATCTTCCGATGAACGCCAGCTGCGGCGGGAGGTCGACAGGGAGTGGGTGCCCAGTTCGGGTGAGGTTTTCCAGATGCGGCGGATTCGTTCGGCGGGGTCGAACCGTGGCCAGCCGGGGTCGCCGGTGGTGGCGAAGGCGGCGAAGGCATCGCGCATGGCGGTCGACAGGTCAGTGAAGTCGGGCGGAACCTGCCGGCCGATGAGGTCGGCGGCGAGGGGGCCGTGCGGGGTGTCGAAGGTGAAGGGGACATCGAGGCCGTGGCAGGCGCCCAGCGCACCATCGCGCGCTGGGCTGGGCCACGCGAATTCGTAAAGGTAGGTGCCGGTTCCCGTTTCGGCAGCGGCTTCGGCGCACCACAGGGCGGGCATCCGGAACAGGGCATCGGAGAGGATCAAGGCGTGCAGGTCGTCGTCGGTGATGCCCGGATTCCCGGTGCGGTAATCGCGGACCGCGCTCGCGTCCAGACCGCAGGCGCGGGCGGTATCGATGGGATCGATCGCCGACAGATCCGCGTCGACGGTGAACATGCGGGCCTCGTCGGTGGTGTACCCGCAGATCACTTCCCGGCGCGTTCCGGTTGCGCACCAGCCGATCCACGGTGGGGCGTCGAACAGGTCGTTGTCGATGACGAGCGAGTACGGCGCGTGCGGAAGGGTCCACCGGGCCGGTTCGGCCGACATCACGGTCACCGGGGTCATCTGCACCGCGTGGATCGCCTCGGACGGTATCGCGGCCAGCGCGTCGGCCGTCGGGCGGACGCCGAGTTGCGCGGTGATCATCGCCGACACGGCACGGGCCTCGTCGGCGGGGACGAAGATCTTTCCCGGGCTCTGCGCGATCCCGCGCCGGAACAGCCCCGGCGCGCGATTCCCGGCCAGCAGGCCCACGATCGACGAGGCGCCGGCCGACTGGCCGAGCAGCGTCACCGCGTCCGGGTCGCCACCGAAGGCGGCGATATTGTCACGCACCCATCGCAGTGCGGCGATCTGATCGAGCACACCGCGGTTGCACGGCATGTCCTCGACCCAGCCGAAACCCTCGTACCCCACCCGGTAATTCACTGTCACCAGCACGATTCCCGCGGCAGCGAAAGCCACGCCGTCGAAATCGGTGGTGGCGGCGGTACCGCCCATACACGCGCCGCCGTGCAGCCACACCACGACCGGCATCCCCGAAGAGGTGATATCAGGGGTCCACACATTGACGGTGAGGCATTCCGGATCGTCACCGGGATGCCAGAGAATGGGCTGCGGAACCGCGGACCCGAACGCCCGCGCATCGCGCACCCCCTCCCATTCCCGCGCCGGCTCCGGCGCCAGGAAACGGCGGGCGCCGTCCAGCGGCGCGGCATACGGAATGCCCCGGAAGGCCGAATACCCCTGCCCCGACTCACCTTGTACGGCACCACATTCGGTGCGGACGACGACATCCATAGGGTGACCCCCTCGGTCTTCGCGCTTACCGAACTCTAATACGCCGAATCGACCGCGCGCCGTGTTGTGTAACAGTTTTGCGTCAGGTGAAGACGTCTGTTCGATGAGGATTTCCGTACTACGTGGCGTTGCCGTCTTCCGAAACAGTGCTGCGGCGATATCGGCTCTGGTTCTTACACTCGGCCTTTCGAGTGGGTATGCCGACGCCGACAGCGGCGGCTACAACCTCGAATTCGGGCCGCCACCGCTGACCCGCACAGCTGATCCGGGCCAACCGTCACCGGTGCCGGCGGACATCGCGGCGCAGCGTCTGGAGTGGAAGCCGTGTGCCGCAACAGGTCTCCAGGACTTGCTGGACGGGCAGGTGCCCGCTGCGGCGCGTACGGCGCTGCTCGACGGGCTGGAATGTGCGAGCGTGCGGACGCCGCTGGATTGGTCGGATCCCGCGGGGCCGTCCGCGAGTTTCGAGATTTCGCGGCTGCCGGGGCGGGGCGCTAGGCGTCCGCTGCTGACCACTACGGGCGGTCCCGGGGCGGGCACGATGCTGAACCCGATCCAGTGGGCCACCGCGCTTCCGGAGCTGCGTGACTCCTATGACCTCATCGGATTCGACGCGCGTGGCACCAGGCTGTCGAGTACCGCGGCCGACTGTGACGAGAACAGTTCCGGCGATCCGCAGCTGCTGGCGACCGGCCGCAATGACGGCGCCGATATCCTCGATTTCTCGCCGGTGTCGGTGCAGCGGCAGCTGTCGCAGGCGAAAGCGTGGATTCAGTCGTGCGTGGACAGGTCGGCGCGGACCCCTTCCGGCGGAAGCACTCTCGGCGCCGTCGACTACTGGCAGACGGTGCGGGACCTGGATCTGGTGCGATCGCTGCTGAACGCGCCGACGTGGAGCTACCTCGGCGCCTCGCAAGGCACCGAGCTCGGGTTGGAGTTGGCGCGCACGTTCCCGGGACAGGTCGACCGGATGGTGCTCGACTCGATCAGCGATCCGGCCCCCTCCCTCGCTGACGGCCTGCGAGACCGAGTCCTGCAGCAGCAGCGGGCAATCGAGGGCGACTTCGCGCCCTGGCTCGCCACCCGCGCCACGCCCTTCGGGGACAGTCGTGACGCCGTCCTCGCCGCGCTGACCCGGATGCGCGCCGACCTGACGGCCCACCCGCTCGCGCTGCCCCTCGATCGGACATTCAGCGGAAACGACTTGAACACAGTCCTTTTCGGCGTCGACAACGGGCCGTATGAGGCCTTGGAGCAGAAGCTGCTCACCCTGCGCGCCGCGATGGATCACCCCACTCTCGGCGCATTGTTGAACGTGGCCATGACCTTTCGTGTGTCGCCACTCATCGATGTGTTCGGTGAGCACCTTCTGGAAGCCGGCTCCCGTGTCGGCTGGTGGACGGCACGCAACTGTAACGAGGCCGGCTGGAGCCATGATCTCGACGAGATCGTCACCGCCGCACAACAACTCGCGACCCAAGCGCCGCTGACTTACCTCGGGATGGGTTTCACCGCGGCCTGCGCCTTCTGGCCGGAACCACACCGCGATCCGAACCCGGTTCCGCTCGATCGCATCGCGTCCGCCCTCCTGATCGGCAATGAGAAGGATCCGGTGACACCGATCTCCGGAGCCCGAGCGGTGCACGCCGCGATCCCCGATTCCCGGCTCATCACGGTCTCCGGCGTACAACGCCATCTCGTGCTGCCGGAAACCATGCCCAATGGCCTACCCGGTTCGATCCCCGGCATCAGCGCCTGCGCCACCTCCGCGGTCATCGAATGCCTTGCACACGAACAACTCCCGGATACCGACACCACCTGTCAGCCCGACTCTCGATGAGGCTGTGAGAGCCTCGCCAGGGCATCCTTCGTAATGCCCACGGATGGAAGCGGATTCGCTGCGACTCGGCAATTCCGGATCGGGATCACACGGCCAGGGCCGCGCGCAGGAATTCGAGGATCTCGGCCTGGGCGGCGCCGGCCTGCGGTTCCACGCCCGGCAGGGTGAGGAACGCGTGCCGTGCGTCCGGGTACTCGGTGAGCCGCACAGATGTCCTGGCGGCGTGCAGGCGCTCGGCGTAGCGGCGGCCGTGATCGGCCAGTGCGTCCCGGGTCGGCACCAGGATCAGTGCGGGGGCGAGTCCGCTGAGGTCGTCCGCGTAGAGGGGCGAGGATGCGCGGGCGTCGGCTTCCGGCGGGACGGCTAGTCGCTGCAAGAGGCGCAGTACCGGCAGGGCGGGGGTCGGGCTGTAGGCGTATTCGGCGATGGAGGGGTAGTCGTACATCGTGTCGGTCACCTCGACTGCGGGATTGACCAGCACCTGCGCGGCGAGCCGGATGCCCGTCTCACGTGCTCGGATCGCGGTCAGGGCGGTGATCAGCGCGCCGAAGCTCTCGCCGAAAACGACTGTGCGCGATGGGTCGGCGCCCCATTGCGTGGCGTGGCGCAGCATGTGCCCGAGCACGTCCCAGCCGTCGGCGGCGGCGTTCGCGAGCGGGTTGGCCGGGTCGACGAGGCGGTGTTCGACCGAGACGACGAGTGCGGGCAGGTGGGCGGCGAGGTGGCTGTTGGTCCAATCGCATTGCGCCGCCGTACCTACGAAACCGCCGCCGTGTACGTGGATTACGAGTGGTAGGTCCGTTCGGGTGTCGGCCGCCGGCCGGTACACCCGGACGGGAAGGTCGCGGCCCGGCAGTGCCAGCCGCTGCCACTCGATCGTGGCCCCGGGGTCCGGTTCCCCGATGAACGGCCATGCCGCGCTGGATGCCCGCCAGCGATTCTCCGCGTCGCGGTAGGCGATCAGTTCCTCGGTGGTCATCGCCGAGAACTCTGGCTCCGGCGGCCGCGTCACTGCAGTGGTCTCGCTCATGATTTCCGTCCCTTCTCCCGGTCAGGCCTCTCGGCCGACCCATGCACACAGCGTTGCACGCACTGCGTGCAACGGCAAGTGCATAAGTTATGCTGACCGTGACGAGAGGGGCGAAATGGCAGGCCGCAGGCGTTGGTCGACCGAGGAAATCCTGGACACGGCGGCGGAACTGCTGCGTACGAGCGATGCCGAGACGTTCAGCGTGCGCAAGCTTGCCGCGGTGCTCGGGACGGACTCCTCCAGCCTTTACCGGCACTTCCGCAACAAGACCGAACTACTGCGCGCGGTCGCCGACCGGATCCTGGCGGCCGCCATGGACGGTTACCACCCCGAGGGTGACTGGAAGCAGCGCATCACCGTCGCGGCGCTGCGCCTGCGGGAGGCGTTCGGCCGGCACCCCCAGCTCGCCGCGATCTGGGGACGCTACGGTTCCGGCGGCACCGGTTCCCGGCTGGTCATGGAGGAGGTGCTGCAGACCCTGCGGGCCTCGGGCCTGCCCGATGCGGCGATTCCGCGCCACTACCACCGGATCGTGATCCTCATTGCCGCGCTGATCGCCTCCGAAGCCGGCATCGGCACCCTCACCCCCGACGAGTACGAGCAAGGCATGGAACAGTTCCGGGTCGCCGTGCTCGGCGCCGACCCCGGCCGCTTCCCCGCCCTGTCCCACTTCGCTCGCGAGATCCGCCCGCTCGGCGCCGACCGCCGCGCCGCATTCGAGGAGATCCTCGCCGCCCACCTCGCCCGGATCGAAGCCGAAATTCCCTGATACGGAGGCGCGTCGGCGTCGGGGCGAGCGGAAACCGCTGTAAAGCCCCGACTTTCGACGGCAATGGGGAACGCCCTTGTTCGCTAACATCCACGGCGGTTTCGCGGATATATCAGTCGTCGCAGCGGTTGTCGCCGATCGGGTTGCGGCGCAACGGGTTATGGCCAGGATGAGGGAGCGCATCATGAAGCGAAATACCGTGGGCGGGGCAGTGCTGGCCGGAATGCTGGTAGCGGTGACCGCCGGGTGCACCGCGAACGGGAGTGGGACGGTATCGCTTTCGCCGGGTCCGGCCACCGTGTCGGCCTCGGTTCCGGCGGGCGGTCCGACAGGTTCGGGTGGGACGCCGGCGCCTACGAGTGCACCCGCGCAGGATTCCGGGGGTGCGCCGGATTCCGGTGGTGGGCAGCCTTCCGGCGGCGGCGATCCGGCGGGCGGCGGTCCGACCGGGAATCCCGCGCCGACGCCGACGGTCGCGCCCATCGCGGAATGCGCGAACGGTCAGATCCATGTGCGCGCCGAGGACCTGTCAGGGTCGAACAAGAACTACACCGGCACCAATTTGATCTTCGAGACCACCGGCGACACCACGTGCTGGATGGTCGGCTACCCCGGTGTCGACATGTGGGCCCCGGGCGACAAGTGGGTGCATGCCGCGCGCTCCCTCTACAGCGCCGTCTACGGTCAGAACCCCGATCACAGCTTCTCGAACCCGCAGCAGGTGACGATCAAGCCCGGGCAGCCCGCTCATGCCATCGTCGAAAGCACCGTCACCGACAATGGCCGCCCCTGCCCGATATCCCACACTCTCAACGTCACTCCACCCGATATGACGGCGACTCAACCGGTGGAGACCGGCAGCATGCACCCCTGCTCGGTCGTCATCCACCCCATCACCTCGTGAACCGGGTCCGGTCAGCGGAGTCCGGCGAAGAGGTCGGACTCGTGGGCGGGCGCGGCGGCGACGCGGTTGTAGTGGCGGACGAAGCTTTCGGTGCCGAACATCGCCTGCTGGAGTTCGGCGGGCATGTGCAGGAACGGCATGCTGTCGGCCTGACTGCTGTGGGCCTCGAGGGCCTTCAGCTTGCGCTTGGCGTAGGCGGCGACGTCGATGACCGTGGTGATCAGTTCCATCGGCGTGCCGAAGTCTTCCGGCGGTTCGAAGTCGGTGAGGCCGTTCGCCCGGAGAGTCTCGAACATCTCGCGGGAGGGCTCGCGCGGAATCGTGGCGTAGTAGAGCTTGTCCGGGATCTCGGTGGCAGCCGCTGCCGCCAGGGTGATGCGGTTGGCCTGGATGTGGTCGGGGTGACCGTAGTTGCCGTTTTCGTCGTAGGTGACGACCACCTGCGGACGGTAGTGCCGCATGAGGTCCGCGAGCCGGGCGGCCGATTGCGCGACGGGGACGTTCCAGAAGGACTCGGGATCGTTGTTGGCGTCCCAGCCGACCATCCCGGAGTCGTGATAGCCGAGCAGTTCGACGTGCTCGATCCCCAGCAGGGTCGCCGACTCCTGAAGTTCGGAGAGTCGTTGCGCCCGTACCGCATTCGGATCATGACCCGGCTCACCGGGCTTGATTCCGCCGGGCGCATCACCCTGCTCACCATTGGTGCAGGTCACCAGGACCGTCCGGATGCCTTCGCCGGCATACCGCGCGAAAACCCCGCCGGTGCCGATGACCTCGTCGTCCGGATGGGCGTGTACGGCCATGATCGTCAGTTGGTCGGGCATGAGTCCCTGTCTTGATGCACTCGGCGATACGTTGCTTTCACTCTACGAACGAACACCGCGACCCACGGCAGTGATTCCGGCAACCCCGTTCGGGGTCTAGGTCCCGGGTGGGATGGCCGACAGCAGTAGCCGGGTCAGCCGGTCGAGGTCGCCTTCGAGATCGATACCGGGGTGCAGCAGCCATTGGGCTTGCAGGCCGTCGGAGGCGGCGACGAGGATGCGGGCCGCGAATTCCGGGTCGATCGCGGGCGGCGGCGTAGGTTCGGGCCGGTCGGCGGACCGGCGGAACTGGTGTGCGATGACGTCGCGGATCCCGCGGTAGCGCTGCGTGAAGTACCGGTGTGCGGCGTGGGTTTCGTCGGTCGCGGCGGCGATCATCTCGAGCAGCAGCCGGACCAGCCCCGGCGTGCGGGCGGTGTGCGCGAGCATCGCGGGCAGCTCCTGGACCGGTGCGTCGGGGTCGAAACCCGCGGTGTCGGCGGTGTCCCGTTCGGCGAAGATGGCGACCAGCAACTCGTCGCGGGCCGGAAAGTAGTGCAGCAGGCCGCGTTCGCTGAGCCCGGCCCGTTCGGCGATGGCCCGCAATGACGGTCCGGCGCTGTCGCTTTCGGCGTAGGCGGCGAGCGCTTCGCGCAGGATCTGCTGCCTGCGGGCGATCCCCTTCGCGTACGGGCCGCGGCCGGTTGTCTCGGACATGAGCCGACCGTACCCCGGCAAAACGAAAACACAGGAGTACTGGGTTTTCGTGGTAGCGTGCCGCCATGGGCGCCGCAGGCGCGGTTCCCGACTCGCCCGATCCTGTGAGAGGTTCCTGTGCGCCCACATCGCATCCTCGCCGCATTCGGCGTCACGCTGGCGGTCGCCGCCACGGCCTTATGGTCCGTTCCGCTCGCGCAGGCGGAGCCGGGGCAGCTCGCGCAGGTGGCGGAGCTGACCGGGACGCAATACCGGGACAGCTTCGTGCAACGTGACGGCTCCCGGCTCAGCGTGGCCGGGCGGGACTCCCGCTTCTCCGGCGCCAATGTCGAATGGCTGGGCTTGATGAACTACGGCCCCGACCCGTCGGCGGCGATCCCTGCCGGAAGCGCCCGCTACGCAACGAAATACGAGGTCGACGACGCGCTGGCGACGGCCCGGGACATGGGTGCGACGGTGCTGCGCGCGCAGACCCTCGGTGACACCGTCGGCTGCCCGCAATGCCTGGAACCCGCACTCGGGCAATTCAATCCGGCCGCGTTCGCGCAGATCGACCTGGTGGTGGCCGAGGCGCGCAACTACGGCATCAAACTCATCGGCGAATTCGACGGTGACGGCAATGGCGCCCCCGCGCCCGGCCAACTCGGCCAGAGCCACGGCTGGTACTGCGTGTGGCGGCAGCGCGCCGATTGCGGGCACGCGTTCTTCACCGACCCCGACCTGATCGGCGACTACGAGCAGCACATGCGGGCCGTACTCGACCACGTCAACCCGCTCACCGGACTCGCCTACAAGGACGACCCCACCTTCGCCGGCTGGGTCGACGGCAACGACCTCGACATCGTCGACGGTGTGCCGGGCGCGGACGTGGTGAACTGGCTGCGAACCGTGTCCGGCTACTTCCGCACCCTCGACGACCGCCAGTTGTTCATGGACATCAGCAGTGTCGGCACCGACCCTGCGGCGCTGCGGATTCCGGGCGTAGACGTGTACGGCACCGAGTACTACCCGCACTGGGCCCCCGTCATCGACGGCAACCGCATCGACGGCGCCGCACCCGGCCTGCATCAGCAGGCCGCGCAGACCGTCGCCGCCGGCAAGGTCTTCTCGCCGCTCGAATTCGGCTGGGACAGCACCGATTTCCTGACCCCCGCCGCCCTCGATCAGTTCCTGACCGGTTTGGAAACCGATCCGAACATCGCCGGTGACAACTTCTGGGCGTTGCAGTCGCATGCCGACGGCCATGGCTGGCAGCCCATCCCGGCCGATACCCGCTGCACACCGACCTGCGCGTGGGGTGAAGACGGCAACTGGTGGGCGCTCTACTACACCGGCGTCGACACCCTTTCCATGTCCGCGCCCGATATGGCCGCCCGCGCGCAACTGCTGCGCGCCCATGCCTACCGCATGGCCGGCTTCCCTGACCCGCCTGTCCACCAACCGGTTCCGGCACCGGTCATCACTTCCGCTGCCGACGGTGCCGTCCTGTTCCAGGGTGCGGCAGGCGCACCGGACTACACCATCCAGAAGCAAACCCCCGACGGCTGGAACACCGTCTGCGACCACTGCACCACCGACGCCGCCCCCGCCTGGCGCGACACCACCGACCCGGGCTGCTACCGCGTCATCGGGTACAACCTGGACGGTCTCGAAGGCCCCGCCTCGGACCCCGCCGGAAACTGCGACCGCCGCCCGCGGCCGTAACCGGCTCCGGCCGAAGCCTTCTCCGGAACGAAAGAACTCCGCGACCCCCGAGCGGGTCGCGGAGTGTGAGATGGGCGTTGCGGCTCAGCCGAGAACGGTAGCGATTATTCCGGCGAGGTAACCGAGCCGCGCCACTTCGGAGGGCCGGAAGTCCGGTCCGCCCGGACGACCCAGCAGCAGTACCTTGCCGGTATTGCCGAGCGGTGCGGCCGCCAGTTTGGTGTCCATGTCTCGCCACAGCTGCGGCACCCAGTCGCCTTCACCGTCGAGCACCGACGGCTTCTCCAGCGGCATCCACGGCGCCGAAGCCGCCTGCGTGGAGGGCGCGGACCCGGAGCCGACCACGCGGTAGGCGCCCGAGGGTCCCATGTCGATCACGGTGGACCAGCCGACGCGTAGTACCCGCGGTACGCCGTCGACCAGCACCTGCAGCCGGTCGTCGCGGGCATTGGCGACCTGGTCGATGAGCTCCAGCTCGCGGTGCGTGTCGAGCATGCCGGAGTAGGGGCGCAGCGAATCGACCTGCACATCGTGGATGGATTCGGCCGCGGTGATGAGGGTGTCGGGCAGGGCGCCCTGGGGCACTTCCACCACGATGTCGTCAATCGCGAAGCCGTCACCGCGTTCGACCACATCCAGCGAGAGGATATCGGCGCCGACGGTTCCCAGAGCGAGTGCGAGTGACCCGAGGCTGCCTGGGCGATCCGGAAGTTGCACGCGAAGCAGGTATGACACGTGCCTTCCTTTCTTTCTTGTGCGACCGACACTTTCGGACGTATACCCGAGTCCCGCAATACTTACACTCTCGAGTGCGGGTTATCGAATCGAAGCGTCCGCGGTGATGTAGGCCACTTACCCAACGGTTACCTATCGACGGTAGCCGGTCCGGGCCACTCCTGTGCGGGGGAGCCGGTCACGACCCACTAGGCTGTCGGTTGCCGATCACCATGCTCGAACCATGCCGAAAGGGGTCTCGCGGTGCCCGCCATCTCCAGGGACGAGGTCGCTCACCTCGCCCGGTTGTCCCGGCTCGCTCTGACGGACGACGAACTCGATCTGTACGCCGGTCAGCTGGATTCCATCCTGACCCACGTCGCTCAGATCTCGCAGGTCGCCGCCGCCGACGTACCCGCCACCGCATCCCCGAACCCGGAGACCAATGTGACGCGCCCGGATGTGGAGCAGCCCTGCCTGACTCCCGAGCAGGCGCTCGCCATGGCTCCGGCCGTGGACGAACAGCGGTTCATGGTTCCGCAGATTCTGGGAGAGGGCGAATGAGCAATCTGACCAAGCTGTCCGCGGCGGAGCTGGCGGACAAGATCCACTCGCGTGCGGTCTCCTCGGTCGAGGTCACCGAGGCCCACATCCAGCGCATCGCCGAGGTCGACGGGGAGATCAACGCCTTCCTGCACGTCGCCGGTGAGCAGGCGCTGCTGACCGCCGCCGAGGTGGACCGGCAGGTCGCGGACGGCAAGGTCGTCTCGCCGCTGGCGGGTGTTCCGTTGGCGCTCAAGGATGTTTTCACCACCACGGACATGCCGACCACCTGCGGGTCGAAGATGCTCGAGGGCTGGGTGTCGCCGTACGACGCGACGCTGACCACCAAGCTGCGCGCGGCCGGCATCCCGATTCTCGGCAAGACCAATATGGACGAGTTCGCCATGGGCTCCTCCACCGAGAACTCCGCGTACGGCCCGACCCGCAACCCGTGGGACAAGGACCGCATCCCGGGCGGTTCGGGTGGCGGCTCCGCGGCGGCGCTGGCCTCGTATCAGGCGCCCCTCGCGATCGGCACCGACACCGGTGGTTCCATCCGGCAGCCGGCCGCGGTCACCGCGACCGTCGGCACCAAGCCCACCTACGGCACGGTCTCCCGTTTCGGTCTGGTCGCGTGCGCGTCCTCGCTGGATCAGGGCGGCCCGTGCGGCCGGACCGTGCTGGACACCGCGCTGCTGCACGAGGTCATCGCCGGCTACGACCCCAAGGACTCCACCTCCCGCAATGTGCCGGTGCCGCCCGTCGTGGCCGCCGCGCGCGCGGGTGCGAAGGGTGATCTGAAGGGCGTGAAAGTCGGTGTGGTGAAGGAACTTCACTCCGACAGCTACCAGCCCGGTGTGCTCGCCTCCTTCGATGCCGCGGTCGCGCAGCTGAAGGATCTCGGCGCCGAGGTGATCGAGGTGTCCTGTCCGCACTTCGAATACGCGCTGCCCGCCTACTACCTGATCCTGCCGTCGGAGGTGTCGTCCAACCTGGCGCGCTTCGACGCCATGCGGTACGGCCTGCGCGTCGGCGACGACGGCACGCATTCGGCCGAGCAGGTCATGTCGCTCACCCGTGAGGCCGGGCTCGGCCCGGAGGTCAAGCGCCGCATCATGATCGGCACCTACGCGCTGTCGGCCGGCTACTACGACGCCTACTACGGTCAGGCCAACAAGGTCCGCAACCTGATCGCGCAGGACTTCGGCAAGGCCTACGAGACCGTCGACGTGCTGGTCTCGCCGACCAGCCCGTTCACCCCGTGGAAGCTGGGTGAGAAGGTCAACGACCCGCTGGCCATGTACCTGTCCGACCTGTGCACGCTGCCCACCAACCTGGCCGGGCACTGCGCCATGTCTGTGCCGTCCGGTCTCAGCGCCGACGACGGCCTGCCGGTCGGTCTGCAGATCATGGCGCCGGCCCTCGCCGACGACCGCCTGTACCGGGTCGGCGCGGCCTACGAGGCGGCGCGCGGTCCGATCGCCTGATCCGAGCGTCCGCATTGTCCTGATGGGCAGTGCGATTCGGCTCCCGGCCCGCTCGGCCGGGAGCCGTTTCCGTCGGCGCGTCGGACGCGCCCGGTAGGCTGGCTGGTTGTTCCGGGCGTGAAGGGTTTTCTTGGGGATATGTTGCGACGCGGGGAGTCCTTCGCGGGCTATGTGATCGAGCGCGAAGTGGGCCGGGGCGGCATGGGCTCGGTATACGCGGCGCGCCATCCCCGGCTGCCCCGATTGATCGCGCTCAAGATCCTGCACCGGGAAATGTTCGACCAGAACGAAACCCGCATCCGCTTCGAACGCGAGGCCGATCTGGTCGCCCAGCTCGATCACCCGAACATCATCACCGTGTTCGACCGCGGGGCCGAGGACGATCAACTGTGGATCGCCATGCAGTTCGTCGACGGGGTCGACGGGGCCTCGGTCGATATCCGTGACATCTCGCCGAAGCGGGCCGTGCAGATCGCCATTCAGACCGCGGGGGCGCTCGACTACGCGCACGCGCGCGGAGTGCTGCACCGCGACGTGAAGCCCGCCAATATCCTGCTGTCCAGCGTCTCCGGCGCGGCCGCGGGATTCAGCGAGCGGGTCCTGTTGAGCGACTTCGGCATTGCCCGCATGCTCGACGACACCGCGCACCTCACCCGCACCGGCATGCTCAACGCAACGGTCGCGTTCGCGTCCCCGGAGCAGATCAGCGGCGGGCCGCTCGGCCCCCACTCCGACCAATACTCGCTGGCCTGCACCGTATTCCGGCTGCTCACCGGACGCGGCCCCTTCGACGCGCCCACCCTCGCCGCCGTCATGCTCGGGCATCTGCAACAGCCTCCGCCCTCGGCCCGCGCCCTGCGCCCGGACCTACCACCCGGCCTGGACGAGGTGCTGGCCCGGGGCATGGCGAAACGCCCCGAGGACCGCTACGACTCCTGTTCGGAGTTCGCGCTCGCGGCGTCACGCACGCTGCCCAGCGCACCGGTGACGCTCGACCGGCCGTCGCGCCCGCCCGCCTCGGAACGGCAGACCGGACCCGATCAGCACACCGTGCTCAACCAGCACTCCGCGCCCGAGTCGCGGACGTTCCTGGACACGCAATTCGCCCCCGAACTGCGGCCCGATCAGCGGTCCGCGCCGCGCCACAACGCCGCCCCTGATCGGCCCGCGCCCGACCATCGGCCGGTGCCCGAGCGTCCGCCCGCGCCCGCGACGCGATCCACTCATGACGCGATGCTCGGCTGTCTGCTCGGCGGCGCCGTCGGGGATGCACTGGGCGCGCCGATCGAGGCCATGCTGCTGCGGAACATTCAGCAGCGGTACGGCATGCACGGCGTCACCGGATCGCCCGATACCTACCGCGGCCGCATCTCCGACGAGACGCAGCTGACCTTGTTCACCACCGAAGCGCTCATCCGTAATGCGGGGCCGCGCACCGGCGCCACCGGCGCGACCGTGGGGCTCATTCAAGAAGGGCTGCTGGTCTGGCTGCAAGGCCAGGGCGAAGCCGTTGCGCCGCAACCGTATCCGCTGCGCAGCAAGCTCGGCGGCTATCCGGAGCTCATGAGCTACCGCGGTCCGACCCACTCCACCACCGCGGCCATGCAGCAGGCGGCGTTGCGGCAGCAGCCCGCGGCACCGCTCGGGACGCGGGACAATCCGATCAACGATTCCAAGGGCTGCGCGGCGGTCGTGCGCGCGGCGCCGTGCGGATTCACGGGCTCCCTGGAGTACTCGTTCGAATTGGCTTGTGACGCAGCGGCGCTCACGCACGGCAACCCGGGTGGCTGGCTACCCGCCGGTACGCTCGCCGCCACCGTGTACGGGCTGTCGCGGGGCCTGGACCTGCGCACCGCGCTGGATCGAGCGCGCGCCGAACTGGCCCGGCATCGCGATCACGAGGAAACCTCGCACGCACTGGCACAGGCCGTCCGGCTCGCCGACGAGACTTCGGGTCCCGGCCGCGCATTGCCCGATCCCGAATCCGTGGAGAAGCTCGGCTACGGCGTGATCGGTCCCGAGGCATTGGCGATGGCCGTCTACGCCGCCCTGTCCGCGGAGTCCGCGGGCGGCAGTCCGGAGCAGATCTTCCGCAGCGGTGTCCTGTTGTCGGTCAACCACTCCGGCGACAGCGACGCCACCGGCGAGATCTGCGGCGCCCTGCTCGGCACCCGTTTCGGTATCCGCGCCATTCCCGAACTCTGGCGCACCCGCCTGGACGCCGCCGCCGTCATCGACCGGCTCGCCACCGAGTTCGCGCAGGAGTTCGGTCCCACCATTCCGCAATTCGGCAATGCGGTGCCCTGATATTCAGCAGTCGGGGAGTGCGGTGCCCTGATCGGTGCCGTAGCGGTGACCGTGCCCGGGGGGCGCGCTCAGTGCGCCCAACAGATCCACCGAGGTCTGCAGGAAGCTGACCACCGGAATCCACTGCGGGACCGGCGCATCCGGCCGGGTGCCGGTGAGATCCGGCGCCCGCCAGATCAACTGCGGTGACCAGCGAACCACCGGATCCGAGGCATTGGCCAGCACCACCGCGCGCCCGCGATTCACCTGCCCGGCGGGCGGCCCCGCCCACAGCACACCGCAGGTGCGTTGATCCTGGTCGGCGTCACTGGCGAAGACCTTGCTGCCGGCGAACGCGCCCAGACTCTGCCCGTACATGAACAGCTTCGGCGGATGCGGCATGGTCGAAATATGTTGCGCCACGGCCTGGAAGAGCGCCCGCGCCGACTCCCCGGCAGCGCTGCGCCCGAACAAGAACGTCACCCAGCTGGGCGCGTCCGAATACTGCAAGCCGACCAGCGCGACATTGCCGCCGAACCGTTCGTCCATCCCGCGCGCCGCATCCCCGTCGATCCAGCCCGACCCGGTCGGCACCGTCACCACCAGATTCGCCCGCTCGAAGCCTCCGGTCCGCTCCAACTCCCGGACCGCCAGCGCCACCCGCGCATCCACTGTCGGCGCGGAATTCAGCCCCACGTACACCCGTACGGCCCGCGCCGGCGTCCCGGCGACGAACCGCCGCCCCTCCGCGCCCAGCGACGACCAGCTGGCCATCGACACCGGACTGCCCGAGCGACCGGGTGAAACCGGCTGCGGTACCGCGGGATCCACGAAGGAATTGGACGCCTCGTACGCATCCTGCCGCCACTGCACCGCCGCCGGAATCAACACGAACTGCATGGCCAGCGCCACGGCCACACCGATCGCCGCACTCCGCACCCGCCCCAATCGCCGTACGGTCCACCGCAATCCCCGGCAGACCCCCACGATCACACCGACAAGAAACGCAGTGACCAGAATCCACTGCAGCCAATACACCGGCCCGATGGTCCCCACCCGCATAGCGGCCCGAAGCTGGTTCTGCCAGTTCTGCGCATAGACAATTGCCCCCGCACTCGCGAGCACCCCGGCCACCAAGGCGGGTAGCGCATACCGCCCGGACCACGTCCGCCCGATATCCATGCGCCGCAAGACCGCTCGGCCGACACCCACCACCGCGAGGCCGATCAGCATGAGCAGGGCCGTCAGCACCGCCTGCGCCGCCGGCGTGCGTGGCAACAGGCTCGGAGCCAGTGATACGAGCACCGCGGCGGTCACGGCCAGCGTAGACCCGATCCGCGGCGGCGCGAATCGTCCGCGCGCCCACCGTGATCCGGCGTCCGATGCGCCCGCACCATCCGATCGACGCACCGGCGCCTTGGATCGCTTCAGCGTGACAGGCCCATCCGGCACGGCCGACATATCCGGCGTAGCCGACCCGTACGGTGCGGTGGACGCGTTCAGCTCCGCCGGCCTGTGTGCCGCGGCGGCCCCGTTCGGTTCGACGGGTCCGTTCGGTGTGGCGGCTCTGTCCGGGTCGCTCGCCCCGTTCGACGCCGTGGACCTGGTCGCTTCTGCGGACTTGCGCGGTGCGGCCGACTCTTTCGGTTCGGTCGCCGTACGGTCGACGCCGGTCATCATGGCCTCGGCTTTCTGGATCGTGGTCACAGCGGGACCGCCGCTGCGTGCGGGGCGGTCCGAGTGGTTCGGCGGTTGCGGAGGATCACGCGGGCGGCGGTGGCCAGGCCGGCGGTGAGGACGGCCAGTGCGCCTGCGCCGCAGAGCATTCGCGCCTCGGAGGGGTGGCCGTGTTCGGGTTCGAAGAACGACTCGTAGATCGGCACGCCGTAGCCCTGGCGGATCGAATTCAGGTCGACGGCGGTGGTGGCGATGCCGGCCATCACCTGGCACTGCGCGTACGAGACGGCATCGGTCCGGTCCGCGCAGGCGGCGTGCATGCGCCGCTCCAGTCCGGCGTCGGCGGTCTGGCGCGCCCACGGTCCCAACGGCTGTCCGTGGCTCGACGCGTAGCGCAGCAGGTCGTAGCCGAGATCGTGAGCCTTGCAGGCGAGATCGAATTCCGAGGGCAGCGGCACCGGTGAGGAGCAGTCACCGTTCGGGTTGATGAGCATGCCGTCCCGCACCACCGGCTGATAGCCCTCTTCGGCCGCGAAGTCGGCGGGGATCACGCTCGGATCGGGTTGGGTGGCAACCGATTGCAGAATGCTCGCCCGTGCCGCGGCGTTCTCCGGAACCGGTGCGGTCGCGGCGCTCGCCGGGATGGGAGTGAAAACCGCGGCCGCCGCGAAGAGTACGGCCGCTGCCGCGGTGAGCGTGCCGGCCCGGCCCAGCGGGGCGACGCGACCCGCGGACCTGGTCGTCGCGGGCTGGGGGCCGGAGCCCTGAGCGGTGTCGTGCGTGTTCGCTGCCATGGCTCAAAAGCTAGGAATCGGGGCTCGACCGGCACGTCGTGCTGCGGGGCCGTTCCCGCATGAGCGGCCCGGGGGAGAGCCGGTACCGGCCGGTACCGCGGTAGGGGGTGCTAGATCACCCGAGGGTATGACGTGGGCGGACCGCGAGTTCTCTACCGTCGATGTCATGGTCGGTGAAGTGCGTAACAGGGTGAGGACGGCCCGCGGTCGTCAGGTCTTCGATGGGTTCACGCTGCTGGTGGCCTTCGTCTTCATGGCGGTGGCGTGGCCGACGCTGCATGTGACCCACAAGGTGCCGGCGGCGGCCATGCCGTTCATCGCGCTGTTCGCGGCGCTGCCCGTCCTGCTGGTCCGGGTGAATCCCGCGCTGGGATGGGCGGTTTCGGCCGGTTCGGCCCTGCTGATCGCGCTGGCTGTGCCGCATCAGCCCGGCAGCCACCTGCCGTTCCAGGTGGTCCACATCCTGTCGCTGTTCATTCTGGTGTTCGCGGTCGCGGTCCGGGCGCCCATCCGGATCGTGGGCGTGGTGTGGTTGTCGACCTCGCTCCTGTTCGCCACCACCATGGCGCAAACCGACAGTTTCGCCGAAGCCGGATTCGGCTGGCCACTGGCCATCACCGGCCTGGTCCTGGTCGGACTGCTGCTCCGCTGGGTGGTGCTGTCCCGCCGGCAGCTCCTGCAACAGGCCGAGGAAACCGAACTCGAACGCGCCCGCCGCGCCATCCTCGAGGAGAAGGCCCGCATCGCCCGCGACCTGCACGACGTGGTCGCCCACCACATGTCCATGGTGGTGGTGCAGGCTCAAACCGCCCCCTACCGCATCCCGGGCCTCTCCGCCGACGCACGAGCCGAATTCGAATCCATCGGCACCGGCGCCCGGGCGGCACTCAACGAAATCCGCGGCCTGCTCGGCGTATTGCGCAGCGACGGCCAACTCCCCGAACACGCCCCCCAACCCACCGGCGCCGACGTGCTGGCCCTGCTCGAAGGAGCGCGCCGCGCGGGCGTCCCCATCGCCTGGACCATCGACGGAGCCCTGGACGCGGTCCCCGACACCACCGGCCTGGCCCTGTACCGCATCATCCAGGAGTCCCTCGCCAACGCCAGCCGCCACGCCCAGGGCGCCCCCGTCGAGGTACGGATCATGTGCGGCACCAGCCTGATGCTCGTCGTCGGCAACGGCCACCCGATCGTCTCCAGGCCCCAGGACCAGCCGCCCGGCGCGGACCATCACGCCGGTGCGCCGGGCAGCGGCATCGTGGGCATGCAGGCCCGCGCCGCCGCCGTCGGGGGCATGCTCATCGCGGGCCCGCGCGCCGACGGCGGCTTCGAAGTCCGCGCCGAACTACCGCTGTCCGTGCTCGCCGCTTGACCACCTTCCGGAGAGCGATCCCACCGCATGCCGCCCACGTGAACCGGTCATGCCGCAGCAGTCGGATTCGCGGCATGGCAGACTCGTGTGGGTGCGTGAGGTGGGACTGTGGCGATAACGGTGTTGATCGCCGATGACCAGGCGATGGTCCGGCAGGGATTCGGGGCATTGCTTGCCGCGCAACCCGATATCAGTGTGATCGGGGATGCCGCGGACGGGAAAGCCGCTGTGGCGGAAGCGAAACGGCTGCGGCCCGATGTGGTGCTGATGGATGTGCGCATGCCCGAGATGAACGGGCTGGACGCTGCGCGGGCCATTTTGTCGGCGGCGTTCGATCCGCCGGTGCGGGTACTCATGCTGACCACCTTCGATATCGACGATTACGTGTACGAGGCGCTCGGCATCGGGGCGAGCGGGTTTCTGCTCAAGGACGCGCCCGCGGAGGAACTGGTGCGCGCGGTGCGGGTGGTGGCGGCCGGGGACGCGCTGCTTGCGCCTACCGTGACGCGGCGGTTGATCGCGGACGTCACCCGCCGCCGGGCTCGCCGGGCCCCCGCGCCCGCGTTGTCGGTGCTGACCCCGCGGGAGCGGGAAGTGCTGGAACTGGTGGCCCGCGGCATGTCGAATGCCGAGATCGCGGAATCTCTTTTCGTGGCGGAGCAAACCGTGAAGACGCATGTGTCGAAGGTGTTCACGAAGCTGAATCTGCGCGACCGGGCACAGGCCGTGGTACTGGCGTACGAGTCCGGATTGGTGACTCCCGGCTGAGCCGTCCGCGAGACGCGCAGACGGTAGGCTCACGGACTTGTACGTCACCGGAAGGGGGTCGTCGAAGTGTTGAAGAACGGCGACGTGTTCGCCGGGTTCACCATTGAGCGACTGCTCGGACAGGGCGGGATGGGATCGGTCTATCTCGCCCGGCATCCACGCCTGGGCCGGTTGACGGCCCTGAAACTGCTGAATCGGGAACTGTACGCGGACAGGGAGATCCGCGCCCGCTTCGAACGCGAGGCGGATCTGGTCGCGCAATTGGATCACCCGAACATCGTCGAGGTGTACGACCGCGGCTCCGAGGACGAGCAGCTGTGGATCTCCATGCAGTACGTGGACGGTGTCGACGCGGCCGGTGTGAATGTCGGCACCCTGCCGCCCGAGCGCGCGGTGCAGATCATCGAAGGCGTCGCCGCCGCACTGGATTACGCGCACTCCATGGGTGTCCTGCACCGAGACGTCAAGCCCGCCAACATAATCCTGGCCCGCGCCGTGGCCGGTCACGGTGAACGCGTCTTCCTCACCGATTTCGGCATCGCCCGCCTCCGCGAGGACTCCACGCACCTGACCCAGGCCGGCATGTTCACCGCCACCCTCGCCTACGCCTCGCCGGAACAGATGACCGGCGCCCACCTCGACCCCGGCACCGACCAGTACTCCCTGGCCCTCTCCCTCTACTGGCTCCTCATCGGCGCCGGCCCCTTCGATTCCCCCGACCCCTCCGCCATCATCCACGGCCACCTCCAACTCCTCCCACCCCCGGTGAGCCTCCGCCGCCCCGGCCTCACCCCCGCCATGGACGCCGTCCTCACCAAGGCCATGGCCAAACGCGCCCCCGACCGCTTCCCCTCCTGCGCCGCCTTCGCCAAGGCCGCCCGCCAAGCCCTCACCGCCCCACCCCTCCAACTCCCCGCCCCCGCCACCCCCCACCCCGTCTACCCCACCCCCCAGGCATACCCACCCGCCTACCCGGCTCAGGCCGCCTACCCCCAGGGCTACCAGCCTCTGCCCGGATACCAGGGCCCCCAACAGCCGCACCCCGCCGGCTATCCCGCGCCGCCGGCCGGATACCCCGCCCCGCAGCAACAGTCCGCCCAGCCCGCCGGTGCACCTACGCCCGCCGCTCCTCCCTATCCAGCCCCGGCCTACCCCGCCCCACAACAGCAGCCGCCATCTCAGCCTGCCGGCCCGCCACTGCCCCCTGCCTATCCCGCATCCGGCCACCCTGCGCCGCAACAGCATCCGACGCCGCAACAGTCGGCGCCCGAACCCACACCGGGGACAACGCCGGCGGCCCAGGGCAGCGAGTCCGGCGCAGCGGGGCAGCCGGTGCGTGAGGCCATGCCGGAACTTGCGGCGCCGGAGCAGCGCACCGACCTTCTCGCGCGGCCCGGTGTGCCGCCCGAGCAGGAGATGGGACCGGCAGTGACATCCGATGCCGGGTCGGAGGATTCGCCGGAGCGGCGCGCCGATTTCACCGGGCGATCCGGTGCGCAGGCGCCGAGCGCTCTCGCCGGCGGTGTACCGGCCGCTGCCGGTCCGGTGACCGCGGCGGCCATCGCACTGCAGCGCGCGGGATCGTTGAAGGGCGTCATCATTCCAGCGAGCGGGGCAGAGCCGGAGTCCGTGGCGGCGACAGCGGACTCGGAGGCTGCCGGTGCTTCCTCGCCCGCTGAGGCGACGGCAGCGGCCGGCGAATCAGGGCGTCTGGCGCAGGCCGTTTCGCAGGATGAGATTGTGACGGCGGTGAGTGCGCCGGTGGTGCGGCCTGGACCTGCTGTCGGGCAGGCGCCCGCGGGTTATCCCGGGGCGGAGTTGCGGCATCCGGAGTCGGGGGCGTTCGTGCCCGCCTCCGGCGAGGCGGGTGCGGTGGGTGGGCGCGGGGTGCCGGATTCCGGTGCACCGGACGGGTATTCGTCCGGCCCGGTGACCTCGGGCGGGCTTCCGGTGATTTCGGCGGGGCAGGGAGAGTCCAGGTTCGGTGCTCCGCCGGCCGCTTCCCCGGGGGTGCCCTACGGGGCGGCTCCTGGATCTTTCGGTCCGAATCAGGCACCGCCGCAACAGGTTCCGGGGCAGGGGAGAACGTCGCAGGCGGCTGCGATGGTGATGGTGGGGTTTGGGGCGGTGGTGCTGGTGCTGCTGGTGGTGATCGTGCTGGTGTTGGTGGCTCGGTAGGAGTGTCCGCGGGTCCGGTGGTCAGGGGTTGGCGCGTTCGCCGAGGATCATCTGGCCGGTGTCGACCAGGATCTGGCGGGCGCGGCGGCGGACGAGGCAGTTGTCGACCGTGCAGTATTTGTGAATTTGCATGGCTTGATGAGCCTGCGGGAGCGTCAGCTCGCCGGGGTCCATCGTGCAATCGAAGAGATACATCATCGTGTACACCGGGGCAGCGCGGAGGGAGGGGGACTGCACGGTCCGGCGCGGGGTGATCGGGCGGGCGGCGCACGCTCGCGCCGGGCCTGAGGTACAGGGTATCGAGGTTGGCCGGGGCGCACGGCGGTATGCCGGTTGTCGCTGCGGCGCAGCGGGTGTCGGAGGGTGGTGCGCCCGGCTCGGGGACGAGTGGTTCCAGAGATATCAGGGCTCCGGCTCTCACCGGGCGCAAGTTCCAGTTCAGCATCCGCGGCGCTACCCGACAATCGAACATTCGACGGTTCCTGAAAGTTTGTCAAAGCTCCAGGTCGGAATTCATAACGCATGGGAGCATCGTTCAGAGTGACTCACACTGCGTTTGCGGGGGAGGACTACGGATGTCCGACAACGGTTCCACGCTGCCGCGCCGTCAACTGGGGCGATACCTGCGCGAGGGTCGGATGCAATGCAATCTGACCATTGCCGAGGCCGCCGCTCTGATGGAGTGGAGCGAATCCAAACTGCAACGGCTGGAAACCGGTAATGCCGAGAAGATTCGCGTTCTCGACATCCGGGAATTATGCCGCATTTACGATTTCGACGATGAATTCACCACGGCCCTGGGCGGTCTGGCGCAACAAGCCAGTGTCAAGTCCTGGTGGCACGAATACGACGACCTCATACCCGAGGGCTTCAACGTGTATGTGGGCCTGGAGGCTTCGGCCCGCGGCCTCGTTTCCTACCAGCCGGACCTGATCCCCGGACTGCTCCAGACCGCCGACTACGCGAGGGTCCTGATCGGTGATTACTGGCCGGATGCTGGTGACGACCAACTCGACCGGCGGGTGCAGTTGAAGATCCGCCGCCAGAGCCTGCTCACCCGGAAGCGCAATCCCGCCACCTTCGACATAGTCATGCATGAAACCGCACTACGGCGCGTTGTCGGCAGTCCGCGCGTGATGGCCGCGCAACTGCGCCGCGTGGCGGACATGTCGACACTTCCAACGATTGCTGTTCGTGTACTACCCTTCTCGGCGGGCGTCCCGATCGGTCATACCGTGGGTCCGTTCGTGATCCTGGACTTCGGTCACGACAGCGGGAACCGACCGCTCGAGCCCACCGTGGTGTACCTGGAGAACTTCCTCGGTGACCTCTATCTCGAAAAGCAGGCCGCCGTCGACCGTTATCTGCAGGCGTACCAGGCGATCCAGCGCGCGGCGCTGGACGAGACCAGTAGTAGAGACCTCTTGCGCAAGGCAGCGAAGGAGTATGTGACGTGAACGTCGAACCGTCCGGCGGCCGGTGGTTCAAGAGCGCCCGCAGCACGGGCGCCAAGGAATGCGTGGAAATCGCTTTCCTATCCGGCGGAGTGGGAGTCCGCGATAGTAAGAACCCGACCGGTCCTGCGCTTATCTTCGCGCCGGTCGAATGGGACCGCTTCACCGATGCCCTCGCGGCCGGACGTTTCGACGCACACTGATCAGCACCGAGGATGACATCCGGGGGCGGATGCGGCGCCCCGAACTCATCCTCAGGTCTTTCGAGGCCCAGCCCCAAGACTGGCAAAAGCATTGCCGCCGGGCAACTTCAGGCCGATGCGCCGCGGGGCCCGCACACCGGAGACTGCTCTGAGTAAATCGTTCGCAGTCGGGAATGTCCGGGAAGTGGGGGTACGCCATGTCGACCGATCCCAAGGAGTCGGCAAATCCCAGGCAGCAGAGCCAGACCTTCTGGTGGACCATCGGATTCATCCTGCTGATACAGGGTTTCGGATCCGGGATCACCGACCTGATCTGGCACCACCCCTTCGGGGTGTCGTCTCTCGTCATCTATCTCGGTGCGCCGAACTGGGTTTCATGGCTGTTCGGACTGGCCGGTGCCGCGGCGGTGACGCTGGCCATGCGCCGGGAGGCGGCCGAACGCGATCCGAAGTGATCGCCGCCCGGCCCCGGATACGACTCGGCCCCCGCACTGCCGTGCGGGGGCCGGTGATCGTCGTCGAGGGGGCTGGTCAGCCGAAGAACGCGGCAGCCTCGCGGTAGCGGTCCGCCGGAACGAGTTTGAGCTGCTTGGTGGCCTCCGACAGCGGCACCAGATCGATCTCGGCACCGTGCAACGCCACCATCTGACCGAAGTTCCCGGCATGCACGGCCTCGGCCGCGTGCACGCCGAAACGGGTGGCCAGCACCCGGTCGTACGGGGTCGGGGTGCCGCCGCGCTGCACATGGCCGAGGACGGTCACCCGGACCTCCTTGCCGATGCGGCGCTCGATCTCCGGGGCCAGCTGCTGGGCCACACCGGTGAAACGAACATGCCCGAACTCGTCGATGCCGCCGTCGCGCAGGCTCATGGAATCCGGGTCCGGGTGCGCGCCCTCGGCGACCACGCAGATGAAGTGCGAATCCCCGCGCTGGAAGCGGCGTTTCACCATGGCGCAGACCTCGTCCACATCGAACGGCACCTCGGGCACCAGGGTGAGGTGCGCGCCGGACGCGATGCCGGAGTTGATGGCGATCCAGCCCGCGTGCCGGCCCATCACCTCGACGAGCATGACGCGCTGATGCGATTCCGCGGTGGTGTGCAGGCGGTCGATGGCATCGGTGGCGATGGCGACCGCGGTGTCGTGGCCGAAGGTGGTGTCGGTGCAGTCGATATCGTTGTCGATGGTCTTCGGGACGCCCACCACGGGCACGCCCTCTTCGGCCAGCCAGGAGGCGGCGGTCAGGGTGCCCTCGCCGCCGATGGGGATGAGGGCGTCGATGCCGTTGTCGTCCAGGGTCTGCCTGATCCGGGGGAGTCCGGCGCGGAGGACATCCGGATTCGTGCGGGCGGTGCCGAGGATGGTGCCGCCCTTGGTGAGCAGGCGGTCGGTGCGGTCGTTATTGAGGATCTGGATCTTGCGATCCTCGAGTAGGCCGCGCCACCCGTCCTGGAACCCCACGATCGCATCCCCCCACCGCCCGTTCGCGGTGCGAACGACGGCACGGATCACGGCGTTCAGGCCTGGGCAGTCTCCGCCTCCGGTCAAGACTCCGATGCGCATGGCACCCATCTTGCCCTGAGTCCGGCAATCCCGGGGATTCGCCCCCGTGAACCTACGGTTACGTAGGGGGGCTCAGTGGGCGGCGCAGCTGCCGCCGCGGAGTTCGGCGAGGTGTTTCTGGATGAGGTCGGTGATTTTGGTGAGGATGGTGGTGCCGTCGTCGAAGCTGCCCGAATTGGCCTGGGTGGCAATGGCGATGGCGATCTGGCCGCCGTCCACGGGGATGAGGCCGATCTGCCGGACCAGGTAGTTGCCGTTGGTGTCGGGTCCCCAGCCGCCTTTGAACTGGGCGCCGTCGAGGTTGCCGAGGCCCCAGCGCTGACCTGCGCTGATCTTGCCCATCAGGGAGGTGACGGTATCCGAGCCGGGGAGGCAGGGGAGGTGGGCGGCGAAGGTGAGCTGGTTGGCGATGGACCAGTCGGCTTGGCCGAAGGCGGAGAAGTCCGCTCGGGCGCGGGTGGCGGGCACCGTGGTCGCGGTGTCGCCACCCTCGCGTAAAACGGCCTGGACAGTCTGCGCGGCGGCCTCGGGCGCGCCCAGCGACTGCCATAACGTGTCCGCGGCCGTATTGTCCGAATATTCAATGGCATTGGTGGCCGCGCCGATTTCCCCGGCATTGGCGCGCAAGGCAGCCAGGCTCAGCGGCACCTTCATGGTCGACCAGGCCGGACCGGTGGTCCAATCACCCAGTTCCACCACCTGGGTACTGCCCAGCGGCAGTAGCCCCACCCCGACCTTGCCGGCCAGCGTCGGTTCCAGCTGATTCACGAAATCCCAGGCCAGCGTGCCCGGCATGGCCGCGACGCTGGCGGGCGGGGCGCTGGTCGGGGCGATGGCGGCGGCGCTCGCTTTGTCCGGCACCATGACCGGCTTGCTACTGCATCCCGGCAGCGCGACTGCCAGCAGCGCGACCGCCCCGAAAACCGCGGCCCGCGAATACCGTGCGCTCACGCCGTAACCTCCATCATCCCGGTGTGTCCCTGCTTCCTACGGGACACACCCGCCCCCGTCAATCGCAAGGATTGTGGTGCGGTGGGAGGACCATGGTCAAATACCGTGCGTATTGCCGGGTTTCGGAAGTTCGCGCACAGCGGCAGTCCCACTCAGTGGAACGTCGAGGTCAGTGGTTGCACAGGCCCCCAGGCAGATCCGGCAGATGGTCGCCGATCATGAGCGCCAGCTTGTCCATCATGTCGGTGGCGTCATCGAAACTGCCGGAAGCGGGTTCGGCCGCCATGGCCACCGCGATCGGCCCGCGCAGGGTCGGGATCACGCCGAACTGCCGCACGGTGTATTTGCCGGTCTCGTCGTCGGGCCCCCAGCCGCCCTTGAACTCCGCGCCGATCAACCGCCCCAGACCCCAACTCTGACTGGGCGTTATCTCACTCATGAGCGAGATGACCGAATTCGAGGCGGGCAGGCACGGCAGCTTCGAGGCGAAACGCACCTGATCGGCCAGCGACCAATCGGTGGTGCCGAAGGCCAGCCCGTCATCGGATTCCAGGTCCGCCAGTTTGGTGTGCCGCGCCGCGACATCCGTACGGGTGTCACCGGTCTCGCGCAGCACCGCCTCCACGATGTCGGCCGCCTGACTGCCGCTGCCCAGCGAATTCCAGAGCGCCTCCGCGGCATCGTTGTCCGAGTAGGTGATTGCCGCCTCGGCGACGGACTGCATGCCGTCGGGATCCTTGCGCAGCGCGGCCAGCGCGATCGGCACCTTGATGGTCGACCAGGCGATACCGCTGGTCCAGGTGCCCAGCTGCGTCATGTCGCCACCTCCGACGGGCATGATCGCCAATCCGACCCGCCCGTCCATGGTGGACTGCAGATCGGCGAAATCCGCCGCGAACGTGACATTGTGCGGCAGCCCGAACAGTTCCGGCAGATCCGAGGCGGCCAGGGACATGCCCGGCAGCGCCTCGGTGTTCGCGGCCTGGACGATCCGCGCGACATGCACGGGAGCACCCCCCGGGACACGCGGATTGAAACTGCAAGCGGACACCGCGAACATAGCTGCCAGCGCCAGCCCCGCCGCAATACCGTTGCGACAGGACGGAATCCGGTCAGTAGACATACACCACCGCGTTCTCACCACCGATGCAGGTAACCAATTTGCCTGCCGCACTGCAATTCATCGTGTAAGGCCGGTTCGTGACCGGGCTGACGACCACCACACTCGTCGTCACCCCCGTCTGTCCCGACGTCGCCTGAGCATAGGCCCGGCGCACCTCTTCCGCGAAAGGACAACTTGTGACAGTATTCCCGATCGCGGAATTGTTGTAGCCGTTGAGGTTTCCGTACACCACCGAGCACGGCGTCGCGCCGGCGGGCAACTGTACCGCAGTTGTCGTCGGCGCCGCCGACGTCGTTGTCGGACCTTTGTTTTGGGACGGCGGCAGGGTTACTCCACCCGGATTTCCCTGTACCGCTGTCGTACCCGGTGATTCGTTGCGGGAGCCGTCGAGGACTTGCCAGCCGATGGTGCCGACGATCGCGATGATCGCGATCACCAGCACACCGAGCGACAGCGGTACCGCGATCGACTTACCGCGGCGCGGACGCCGGGACGGCGGACGCGGCGTCTCGACCCGCGGATGATCCGCTGTCGGGTAGAGCGACGGATCCGGTGCGGGCGCATACGGAAAGTCCCGCTGCTGCGCCTGCGCCTGCGCGTGCCCCCAGGCCGCGCGTTCCTGCGCATCCTCGGGCAGTGGCGTGAAGTGAAAGTCGCTGACCCGCACCGTGGTCGGATCCGACGGCACGATGACCAGTTCGCCGGTCTCCGGCGGTTCGGGCTCGGTCGCGGGGAAACCGCCGGTGATGAAGGCCGGGAAGGCGCCCGTATTCGGTTGCCGCAGCGTGGGATCCGGTCGCTGGCCGCGCTGGCCCGGCGCGTTCGGACCGGCATTCCCGGTGGGCGGGCGGCCGCCCGGACTCGCGGGAGCCGAGCCGGGACCCCGGACCGTCTGCGCGCCCGGGCCGCTGATCGGACCCGGTCCGGCGGGCGGCTGACCGGCCGGTCCGCGGGCGCCGCCCAGGCTGGGCATGATGGTCGTCTCCGCGGCGGGCGGCACGGTGCGCGCGGGCGGCAGCATCTCCGTCGGCGGTGCGACCACGCCCCCGGCGAGTGCGGCCCGTGCGGCGCGGGCGAATTCGCCCGCCGTCAGGAACCGTCCGTTCGGATTCTTGGCCAGGGCTCGCGCCACCACCGAATCCAGCGCCGGCGGAATCCCGGATCGCTGCAGACTCGGCTGCGGCGGCGGATCGGACAGATGCGAGCGGATCAGCACACTCATGTTCTGCGCCGGGAACGGCTTGACGCCCGTGAGGCATTCGTGCAGCACGCAACCCAGCGAATAGATATCGGCGCTACCCGTGACCGGACCCGAATCGAACCGCTCCGGCGCCATATAGGCGTAGGAACCGACCGCGGTCCCCGTCACGGTGATGGTGGTGTCACCCTCCGCGCGCGCGATACCGAAATCCGCGAGATATGCGAAATCGGCATCGGTCACAAGAATGTTGGCGGGCTTGACATCCCGGTGCACCAGCCCCGAGTAGTGCGCCGCGTCCAGCGCGGCCGCGATCTGCTCGACAATACCGACCGCCCGGATCGGCGACAACGGGCCTTTGACATCCAGCATCGTGCGCAGATCGTGCCCGCGCACCAGCCGCATATCGATGTAGAGCACACCATCGATCTCGCCCCAATCGTGGATGGGGATGATGTGCGGTTCGGCCAGCCGCGCCGCCGCCTGCGACTCGCGGCGGAAACGTTCCTGGTAGGAGGGATCTTTCGCGAGATCGGCGGGTAGCAGTTTGAGCGCGACTATCCGGTCCTTGACGGCATCGTAGGCCTCGTAGACCTCACCCATCCCGCCCCTGCCCAGCAGCGCGCGCAACTCGTACGGACCGAAACGGCTACCGGCCCGCGATGGTGGTGCATCCACCCCGTCCAAACCTCCAACTCCAGGGAGGGTCGCGACGAGATCATTCGCCACCCGGCCCTCAGGAAGTGGATTCTCCCGGTGCGACTACGCCGTGGTCAAACGCAAACACGATCGCCGCCGCCCGATCGCGTAACCCCAGCTTCCCGAAGATGTGCCCCACATGGCTCTTGACGGTTACCTCCGAGATACCCAGCGTGCCCGCGATCTCGCCGTTGAGCCGCCCGCGGCCGATCAACTCCAGCACCTCGAGCTCGCGGACGGTGAGATCGGTGAGCCGGCTGTCGCCCGGCGCGGGCACGGGACGCGCCGAACGATAAGCCGACAGGACACGCGGAGTCACCGACGGATCCAGCCACGATCCACCCGTGGCGACCGTGCGCACCGCGCGGATCAGATCCTCCGCGGGGGAATCCTTGAGAATGAAACCGGCCGCCCCGGCACGTAATGCGCCGGACAGTAATTGGTCATCATCGAACGTTGTGAGAACCAGCACAGGCGGCGCCTCCGCGCACGTGCGCAGCGTCCGCGTCGCCTCGATGCCGCCGATCCGCTTCATCCGCAGATCCATCAGCACCACGTCCGGGCGCTGCGCGGCCACCGCCGCCGGCACCTCGTCGCCGTCCGCGCACTCGCTCACCGCGAAACCGTCACGCCGGCGCAGGATCCGCCGCAAACCGCCGCGCACCAGCTCCTGATCGTCGACGACCAGGACATCTATCAACTTCTCGTCCGGCCGATCGCTCACTGTTCACCCTCTCCGCGCGGACCGTCCGCCGCCGGCTTCCGAATCATGGAGAACAACATCGTGCGCACATGCTCCTCGGCCGCGGTCGCGAGACATTCGAACTGCCCGGACAACGGAATCCGGGCGACGACCCGCCAGCGGTCGCCGTCGGCCGCCGACGACAAGGTGCCGCCGAGCAATGAAATCCGCTGCTGCATACCGGAAATACCCATACCGCGCCCCGGTCGCGGGAGCACCCCGGGCGGCAGCGGGTTGGTCACCGTCAAGGTGATTTCCCTGCCGGACATCTCGATTCGCAGTCGCGCGCCGATGCCGGGCGCGTGCTTGGCGATATTCGCCAGGGATTCCTGGCAGATCCGGTACAGAGCGAGACCGACTCCCGCGGACACTTCACGGGCATTGCCGGTCATCCGGAAATCGATCTCCATTCCCGCGCGCACGAAATCCTGGATCAGGTCGGGAATATCGTCCAGTCCGGGCTCGGGAGTCTGTGGCGAGGGATGCTGGCCGAGCAGCCCGACCGTGCGCCGGATATCGGCCATGGCCTGCCGGCCCAGCCGCTCGGCATCGGTGAGCGCGTCGACGGCCTCGTCCACATCGCGGTCGGTCTGCAGGGCATGCCGGGCGGCCGTGACGTGCAACAGTGTGATGCTCAGCGAATGCGCGATGACATCGTGCACCTCACGGGCGATCCGGCGACGCTCGTCATCGGCAGCTTGCACGGCTCGTACCGCCTGGTTCTCTCGCTCCTGGTAGAGATAGCGCCGCTGGTAGTTCATCATCTGCCCGGCCATCCAGCCGCAGGCCACGGCGAAGGTCCAGATCGGCATGCCGATGTCCAGGTGGCCGATGGTGTGGAAGAACCACAGTTCCGCGACCATCGCGCAGGCCACCGGGATGCTGACGAGCAGCGACCCGAGCGCGGCGATCTCTCCGGCGGCGGCGACCAGGATGAACGGCGCACTGTCGGTCGGCACCGGCTGGGCCAGGAACAACGCTGCCGCGCACATGGTGAACCCGCCGATCACCAGCGGTTTCGGCAGCAAGCCGATGGCCACGTAGAGCGGTCCGGTCAGATTCGCGAGCAGCAGCGCCAGAATGGGCAGGCTGCTGGGGAAATACGCCCACGAATAGCGCTGGAACACCGCGATGACGCTGACCGCGAGCAGGATCAGCTCGATCAGCACGACCACATTGGCCGGGTAGCCGAACTGCTCCGCATGACGACGGAACTCGTCGGCCGGATGCCGCAGGAACAGCCCGATGCGCCCGCGACCGGCCTTCACCTCGGCGCGCAGCTCCCGCAACGCCTGCCCGACCGCTTGCGGGGTGGCGCTGGTCACGTTCATTCTGCAAGGCTAATCGGCGAGTTCGACGGCGTACATCGTTCGACGGCAGGGGTCCCGTCTCCTACCGGGGTAGGAGGTCAAGTCGCGTCCACGGCACGACGACAGGGACTCGGCGCGTCCGTAGCGTTCAGGACATCGGCACAGCACCCGGAATCGACCGGGCGCGTTACGAAAGGTTGGGGGCCATGTCTTGGAAAGACCTGCACGCTCGCACCGATATCCTGCACGCCGTCCTGGACCGGGCGGCTCGCAGTGATTTTGAACTGAACCCCACTGATCCCAAGCTCTTCGACAACCTACCGGAGCTGGAACGGCTCTTCGGCGGCCCCGACGGCGTCCTGCTCGCGCTGCGCCACCGGTGGGACAACCACTTGAATGTGAAACTGGATCACGCACTGGCGCAAGGCAAATCGGCGGTCGACGTCTACCTCGAACTGTCCGCCGAACAGCCCGCGCTGCGCGCCATCCTCGACATCTACGACACCGCCCATCATCACCGCAGTCCACGTACACGCGCCATGGCCAGCTGAAGCCACAGCCGGCCACGAGGGGAACGACATGCTGGAATTGACCGACGTCACCAAGGAATACCGGGTGGGCGAGCAGACCGTGCGCGCTCTGGACGGCATCAGCCTGACCATCGCGGCGGGGGAGTTCACCGCGATCATCGGCCCGTCCGGATCGGGCAAGAGCACCCTGCTGCACCTGCTCGGCGCGCTCGACTCACCCGATTCCGGCTCGATCCGCTTCCAGGGCAATGAGATCGGCGGACTCGACGACGACCGGCAATCCGAATTCCGGCGGCATCAGGTCGGTTTCGTCTTCCAGTTCTTCAACCTGCTACCCACGCTGTCGGCCTGGGAGAACGTCGCCATCCCCAAACTGCTGGACGGGACCGGCCTGCGCAAGGCCAAGCCCCGCGCCCTCGAACTGCTCGACCTGGTCGGGCTCGGCGAACGCGCCGACCACCGGCCCGGCGAACTGTCCGGCGGTCAGATGCAACGCGTCGCGGTCGCCCGCGCCCTCATCATGGACCCGCCGCTCATTCTCGCCGACGAACCCACCGGCAACCTCGACTCCAAGACCGGCGCCGCCATCCTCAAGCTGCTCGGGGACATCACCAAGGAGGGCAACTCCGTGGTCATGGTCACCCACGACATGGGCGCGGTGCGGTACTGCGATCGCGTGATCACCCTGCGCGACGGGCACATCGGTTCCACCGAACGCGTGGAGCGCGGCGACGACGGTGAAATGCGGACCGTGCCGGAAGAACTGACCACCTCCATTCCCGCCGCCAACGGCGCATCGCCCGCAGCGGACTCCGAAGGCTCCGAGGCCGCCGAGGACTCCGGCACGGTGCACGCATGATCCGCGCCGCCTGGGATCGCCTGCGGCTGTTCAATATCGGTGAACTCTTCGCCCACCGCGGGCGCACCATCATGTCGATGGTGGTCATGGGAGTCTCCGCCGGACTGCTGGTGTCGGTCTTCAGCATCTCCGGGTCCATCACCGGATCCGTCGACAAACTCACCCACAGCCTCGGCGGCAATGCCGTGCTCGAGGTCAGCGGCGTCACCGACGCGGGCTTCGATCAGACACTGCTGCAACAGATCCGGACGGTGCCCGGCGTGGCCGCCGCGGTGCCGATGATCCGGCAGCCGATCGGCGCGGACGCCGACCGCGCCCTGCTCATCGGGGCCGACCAGAGCATCTCCCAACTGGGCACCTCCCTCGATGGGGCGCTGAAAGATCAAGCGGGCAAACTGCTCACCGTCCCCAATGGCGTGCTCCTCGGCAAGGCCATGGGACACCAGCCGGGCGACAAGTTCCAGCTCGGCACCCTGACCGCCACCGTGGCGGGCGTCCTCGACGACGACGCCGCGGGCCGGATCAACGGCGGCCATATCGTCATCGCCCTGCTGCCGGTGGCGCAGAAGATCACCGGCCGGGTCGGCCGCCTGGACTCCGTGCAGATCGTCGCCGCGCCGAATACCGATGTGGGCAAGCTGCGTTCGGCGCTCACCGATGCGGTCGCCGGTCGCGCTGTCGTCGCCGATCCCGCGCTGCGCACGGCGCAGGCGAGCAGTTCCGTCATGCTGGTCAGCTACGCGACGCTGGCCTCCGCGGCCGCCGCGCTCGTCGTCTCTTCCTTCCTTATCTATAACGCCATGAGCATGGCTGTCGCGCAACGCCGTCCGATGCTGTCGCTGCTGCGCGCCATCGGCGGCCGCCGCGGGCCCATGGTGCGTGACCTCATCGCCGAGGCGGCGCTGCTCGGACTGTTCGGCGGCGCGATCGGCTCGGTCATCGGAATCTTCATGGGCCGCCAGGCAATCAACCAACTGCCCGCGGCCATCCTGAACTCCGTCGAATCCCGCACCGAGTACCAGGTGCCCGGTTACGCGGTTCCGGTGGCCATCGCCGCCTGTGTGCTGGCCAGTATCGCCGCCGCCGCGATCGCGGCCCGGCAGGTGTACAAGGTCGCGCCCATCGAAGCCCTCGCCCCGGTCGGCACCTCCACCGCGGACGCCGTGAAACCCGTATTGCGCTGGACCGCGGCAGTACTCGGCCTCGCCATGGTGGTCGGCGCGGTGATCGTCGCCAGGGCCGACGTGGGCAAGCTCTCGATGGCGGGGATCTCCCTCGCCATCGTGGGTTCCGTCATCCTCTGTTTCGCCGCGACCGAACCGATCGTGCGCGCTTGCGCGGCCATCGCCCGCCTGTTCGGCGCGCCCGGCGCGCTCGGCGCCACCACCGTCGAACGCGCCCCGCGCCGGGTCTGGGCCACCGCCATGACGGTCATGATCGGCGTCACCGCCGTGGTCTCCATCGGCAACGCCACCCGCAATATGGTCTCCGCGGCCGGCGACAGCTTCGAAGGCCTTGCCAGTACAGACATTTTCGTCAGTCCCACCTCCATGGCCCAGTTCCCGACCGGCCCGCTGCTGCCCTCGGACCTGAAGGCCACTCTCCAGAAGATCCCCGGCGTAGCCGATGTCGGCTCCGCCCAGATGGCCTTCTCCACGCTCGGCTCGGGCCGAGTCATGTTGCAGGCCTACGAAGGCGGCGCCGCCCGCACCTCCGCCCTCGACGGCGTCAGCCAACCCGATCTGGCCCGTATGGCCGCGGGGCAAGCCGTCGTGATCTCCCGCGACATAGCCCGCACCCTGGACCTCCACCCCGGCTCGTCCCTGGATCTGCCCACTCCCACCGGGATTCACAAGGTCCAAGTCCTGAAGGTGATCCCCTACTTCGCCGCCATCTCCGGCACGGTGGTCCTCGACCTCGATGTCATGCGCCAGTGGTACCAGCGCCCCGGCGAAACCATCCTCGGCATCGACTTCGCCTCCGGCGCCGACCATGCGGCCGTCATGTCCGCCGTCCGCGCCGCCGTCCCCGCCGATATCCACGTGACCACCGGAAAAGACGCTGTCACAGCGATTTCCAGCAGCGTCCGCCAGGGCACCTCGATCAGCAACGCCATCCTCTGGATAGTCGTCCTGGTAGCCACGGTCGCCCTTCTGAACACGTTGATGCTCTCCGTCCTGGAGCGCCGCCGAGAGCTGGGGGTCTTCCGGGCCATGGGCACCAGCCGCCGCTTCCTCCTCCGCACGGTCCTCACGGAAGCCGCGGGCATCGGCATAGTCGGCGCCCTCCTGGGATTGGCGGCCGGCTCCGGCACCCACTACCTGGCCACCGTCGCCCTGGGCCACGCCATCGCCCTCGACATCCCCTACCACCCGACCCCGCTGCTGTTGGTCTACGCGGTAGTGGCCTTGATCCTGGCGCTGCTCGGTTCCATCCCGCCCGCGGTCCGAGCTTCCCGCCTCCCGATCATCGAGGCCATCGCGGTGGACTGAGTAGACCCTTGTCGCTGGGGTCGAGGACCACGCCACCGACCGTCCTGGCCCCGGCCACGTTTCGAATGCCAACGCCCGCATGGTGTCCCGCACCTAGAATGCTCCGCAAGACCGCCGGTGCGTTCGCAGGGTGGTCGGCTCGAAGGAGTGGGCGTGCATTTGCGGGCTGGGGTGGATTTCGCGGGGTACCGCATTATCGAGCTGCTCGGATCGGGGGGCATGGGGTCGGTGTACCTGGCCCACCATTATCGGCTGGACCGGGTCGTCGCATTGAAGGTGCTCGGCGAGGCCCTCGCCGCGGATGACAAGGCGCGCATCGCTTTCGAGCGAGAAGCGATGGTGGCGGCGCGCCTGGACCACCCGAATATCGTTCCGGTCTATGACCGCAGCAATCCCGATGATCCGGCGCTCTGGTTGTCCATGCGGCACATCGAGGGCGGCGATGCCGCGAAGCTGCTCCGTACCTCGCCGGGCGGGCTGCATCCGGAACGGGCGGTCCGGCTGATCACCGATGCCGCGAACGCGCTCGACTACTCACACGGACTGGGTGTGCTGCACCGTGATGTGAAGCCCGCGAATCTGCTCATGGACGTCGATCCGCGGACCGGCGAGCGCGCGGTGCTCACCGATTTCGGCATCGCCCGCACCCTCGATGACACGGTGACCCTCTCCGCCGTACCGGCCACTCTGGCTTACGCCGCGCCCGAGCGGTTCTCCGACGAACCCACCGACCATCGCGCCGACATCTATTCCCTGGGCTGCACGCTGTTCCAGATGCTGACCGGCAGGCAACCATTCCTCCGCGCCGATCAGGCCGCGCTCATCGCCGCCCATCTCACCGCCCCACCGCCGTCCGCGCACGCGCTGCGCCCCGAGCTGCCGGTCGAGCTGGACGATGTGATCGCCACCGCGCTGGCCAAACTCGCGGACGATCGGTACGACAGTTGCCTGGCCCTCGCCGAGGCCGCTGGCCATGCTCTCGGAACAGTCGGCTCCGCACCGAAAGTGCGGCGGCCGAACCCGATACCGCAGCCGCCACCTGCGCCCGGCCTGCTTCCGGGATCCGTGGACAGCACGGTCACTCCGGCGGCAATGCCTGCCGGTTCACCTGCGGGGCAGCCCGGCGGTTCGACTCGCCGGAACCGTATCTTGGCGGCTCTCAGTGTCATCGGCGTTGTCGCACTGGCCACTACGGCGGCGGTGCTGGGCTTCGCCTACGGTCCCGGCGACAAATCGGCCGGGACGTCCGTGAAGTCGTCCACGACCGACAGTCGAAATCCCACGGCAACAACGACATCCACCGCATCATCGAGTTCGGCGACGCAGATCGCGCTGGAAGCGGTGAATTGGGGCGCGGCCGTGGGTCCCATGCTGAACTGCGGCGGTTACCCCAGTGGTGAAGGTGTCGGAACAGTCGTCAAACAGGTCTCCTATGCCGATCCCGCCCCTGACACCCATCTGGCGATCGTCCTGGCGAACTGTGACGCAGGCGCCGGCAGCCCACCTGCCAACCTCATGGTCTTCGACCGCGCCGACTCCGCCAAATCCGCCCACCTGCTCGAGACCCTGATGAATCCGAAATTCGAGGCTGCCCTAGCGAATTCCTTCACCTCCGCCGGCACCACAATCCAAATGCCGGTCTACGAATACTCCTCCGCCGGAGTCCCCAACTGCTGCCCCGACAAGCACTTCACGGTGAAATGGGAATGGCAGGGCACCAGCTACGACCGCCGCGGCTGACCGGCCATCGACGAGACACCGTCCGGGCACATACCGGAGCCGGTGGTCTACGCCGTCGACTGAGCCCTTGCACCAGCGCCGACCAGCCACACATAGGATGGTCGGCATGAGTGCAGCCACGGTGGAGTTGATGGATTACTCCGACGTCATTGATCGGTACGAGCCGGTGATGGGCATGGAGGTCCACGTCGAGCTGGGGACCGCTACCAAGATGTTCTGCGGATGCCCGACCACGTTCGGCGCGGAACCGAATACGCAGGTGTGCCCGGTGTGCCTCGGGTTGCCGGGGTCGCTGCCGGTGGTCAACGAGAAGGCGGTGGAGTCGGCCATTCGGATCGGGCTCGCGCTGAACTGCTCGATCACGCCGTGGGGGCGGTTCGCGCGGAAGAACTACTTCTACCCGGATCAGCCGAAGAACTACCAGATCAGCCAGTACGACGAGCCGATCGCGACCGACGGCTACCTGGATGTGCTGCTCGACGACGGCTCGACCTTCCGGGTCGAGATCGAGCGCGCGCACATGGAAGAGGACACCGGTAAGTCGCTGCACGTGGGCGGCGCGACCGGCCGCATTCACGGCGCCTCGCACTCGCTGCTGGATTACAACCGGGCGGGTGTGCCGCTCATCGAGATCGTCACCAAGCCCATCGAGGGCGCGGGGGAGCGGGCGCCGGAAGTGGCGCGCGCCTACGTGACCGCGCTGCGCGAGGTGCTCAAGTCGCTCAACGTCTCCGATGTGAAGATGGAGCAGGGCTCGCTGCGCTGCGACGCCAACCTGTCGCTGATGCTCAAGGGCGCCAAGGAATTCGGCACCCGCACCGAGACCAAGAACGTCAACTCGCTCAAGAGCGTCGAGGTCGCGGTGCGCTACGAGATGCGGCGGCAGGCCGCGGTGCTGACCTCGGGCGGCGAGATCCTGATGGAGACCCGCCACTTCCACGAGACCGACGGCACCACCTCCGCGGGCCGCATCAAGGAGACCGCCGAGGACTACCGCTACTTCCCGGAGCCCGACCTGGAGCCCGTCGCCCCCGACGCCGCCTGGGTCGAGGAGCTGCGCGGCACCATCCCGGAGTACCCGTGGCTGCGCCGCGCCCGCATCCAGGCCGAATGGGCGCTGTCCGACGAGGTGTTCCGCGACCTGGTCAATGCCGGTGCGCTGGACCTGATCATCGCGACCGTCGACGCCGGCGCCTCGGTGGAGGCAGCCCGCGCCTGGTGGGTCAACTCCCTCACCGAGAAGGCCAAGGAACGCGAGGTCGCCCTCGAAGACCTGCCCATCACCCCGAAGCAGGTCGCCGAGCTGGCCGCGCTGGTCGAGGCCAAGACCATCAACAACAAGGTCGCCAAGCAGGTCGTCGACTTCGTGCTCGCCGGTGAAGGCGAGCCCGCCGCCATCGTCGAGGCCAAGGGCCTGGGCATGGTCTCCGACGACTCCGCCCTGCAGTCCGAGGTCGAGAAGGCCCTCGCCGCCAACCCGGACATCGCCGACAAGATCCGCTCCGGCAAGGTCCAGGCCGCCGGCAAGGTCGTCGGCGACGTCATGAAGGCCACCCGCGGCCAGGCCGACGCCGCCCGCGTCCGCGAACTCGTCCTCGCCGCCTGCGGCGTCGAAGGCTGACCTTCTTCGAATCGAAAAGAGCTGTGGCGCACGGCAAAATTTGTGCGTCACAGGCGTTTCCGGCACACGAGTCCGCGGCGCGCGAGTCGGCCGCGCCGGCCGAACGGAATGCGTTGCGCGGGCGAGGACCGCGGTCGGGGCCGTGGCCCGCTCCCCTCCGCGTGCGGCGCGCGATCATAGGGTTGACCCTCACACGGTGTGAGGCCATAGACCTGGAGGAGTCATGTTCAGTATCGGAGACTTCGCCAGGTTCGGCCGGGTATCGGTGCGAATGCTGCGGCATTACGACGAGATCGGTCTGCTGACGCCGATGCAGGTCGATCCGTCGACCGGGTATCGGTTTTACGCGGCCGGTCAGCTGGCTCGGCTCAATCGGATCGTCGCGCTCAAGGATCTGGGGTTCACCTTGCAACAGGTGGCGGATCTGCTCGACGGCCGGCTGACCGCGGATCAGTTGCGCGGGATGTTGCAGTTGCGGCGTGCTCAGCTGGCCAACCAGGTCGCCGCCGACACCGTGCGGCTGGCGGGCGTGGAGGCGAGGCTCCGGCGTATCGAAAGCGAGGGGCAGATGCCCGAGAACGAAATCGTCGTCAAGACCGTCCCGGCCCTGGTGCTGGCCGAACTCACCGATATCGCGCCGGAGAACGGCGATGCCGTCCTGGGCCCGATCATCGGCCGCCTGTACGAACGGCTCGGCAAGCTCATCCCGGAGGCGGGCCTCACCATCGCGGGCCCGTCGCTCGTCTACTACGAGGTCATCGACGAAGGGCTGCGCGTGCACGTCGCCCATCAGGTCGCGGGCACCCCGATCGCGGGCACCCTGGACCTGCTGGAGTTGCCCGCCGGCGAGGCCGCCACCCTGGTGCACCGTGGACTGCTGTGCGATCTCCCGCCCGCCTGCGACGCCGTCGGCCGCTGGGCGGACGAGAACGGTTACACCGCAACCGATCCCATCCGCGAGTTCTACCTCGTCAGCTCGGAGGATCCCGCCTCCGATCAGTGGGTCGTCGAAATCCAGCTCCCTGTACAGCGTCAGGCCGTCTGATCCCTGAAAGGCAGTGCGGCGCACGGCAAAAGCCGTGCGCCGCACTGTGTGGAGTGGTCAGGCGGCACTGTGTGGAGTGGTCAGGCGGCAGTGCGTGGCGCGATCAGTCGCGGGTGCCGCCGCCCTTACCGTCGTTGATCGGAATGCGAACGACCCGGTCGTCGTACTGATTGGGATTGCCGTCCGGCTTGTTGACCGTCGCCACCCAGATCATGCCGTCGCCGCCGATGGTCGCGCCGTCGAGCCGCCCGTACTTGTCCTGCGCGATCAGCGAGGGCGCCGCCGTGACCGCATGCGTGTCCTTGTCCGCGGTGGCGAGCGCCAGCGCCTTCTGATTGGTCAGCGAGATCGCCACCGCATCGGTCGCCGCGGCACAACCGGCCACACCCGGATGATCGGGCCAGGTCCACGCCGTCTGCGCCACCCCGTCGGGGCCGACGCGCTGCAAACGATCCTCGGTCGCCGTGCGGTCGGTGATCCAGATGGTGTCCTTGTGGTCCGAGCACACCCCGCCCGCGACGCCGATCCCGGAGATCATGACGTCGGCGGTGGACCCGGGCGCCGGCGAATTGATGCCGAGCAGTTTGCCCGCCAGTGAACTCACATCGGCGGCCGCCGACGGATTGCCCGCGTCACCGGTCAGCACCAGCATCCGATCCGGCGTGTGGAAGTCGATCGATCCGCGATTACCGGTGGTGCCCTTGGGAATTCCGGTGAGAATCGGTTTCGGGTCCCCGCCGCCCTCGGTATTGATCCGCACCACGCGGTTATCGCTCGCGGTGGTGATGTACGCGTAGATCAGCCCGTCCTCACCGAAACTGGGGGACAGGGTCAGCGCGGTGATACCGCCGTCCCCCGTCGGATCCACATCCAGCTTGGCGACTTCCACCGGCGCGGGCGGTACCCCCTGGTCGGTGGCCACCACCTTCAGAATTCGGCCCGTGGTGCGTTCGGCCACCAGCGCGGTCCCGTCGGGCAGGGCGACGATGCCGCCCGTGGTGTCCAGGCACGAGACCACCACCAGCGGATCGGGATCCACGCACGGCAGGTCCGGGCGCTTGGCCGCGCTGGGCGGGGCCTTCGGAGTGCTGGTGCCCTGATCGGCGTCCGTCCAGGTCGGTTCGGCGGTGAACTTGCTGGAGGCGCGATCGTCGAAGCTCGCGCAGCCGGAGGACAGCAGCACGGCGCCGAGCGTCACGCCCAGCACGATTTTCCGTGCGCCCACCCCGACCCGGCCCGCGGCAACCAAACTCATGCTCCAGACGTTACGGAAAACCTGCCGCCCATGCGCGGACGGGGGTGACTCATTATGTCGAGGCGGCCTGAATCGGACATCGGACACGCCCGGTAACTGTCGTGTGTCCGGTGCTTCGGGCGCATACTCTGACCGGCGTGACAGAGAAGCCGAACGAGCCGTCAGCCGGCGTGCCGGGCAGCCCGGCGCTCGATCAGATCGCCGCTGCGGTCACCGAGCCGTCCGCTGCGGCGCCCGCATTCCCGCGGCCGGTAGGTGAACCGGTCCGCAGTCCCTTCGATTCGCCGACCGAACAGTTCGCCGCCACCGGCGACAAGGTCACCGAGAAACTGCCGCGCACCGATGAGGAGCTCGGCCTCGACCCCGAGGTCCCGCTCTACTCGGAGCTGAAGAACTCCATCCCCGGCGCCGCCAACAGCAATACGGCCGAACCGTCGCCGACCTATTCCTTCGCCAGCATCCCGCCCGCTCCCACGGGCTCCACGGAACCGACCACCAAGCTGCGCCGCCGCGACGACCGCCGCGGCACGCTGGACTTCGGACTCCTGTTGCTGCGCTTGGTGGTCGGCGGCACCTTCATCTATCACGGCCTGCAGAAGGCCTTCGGCTGGTTCCACGGCCCCGGCTTCGACGGCATCAAAACCGCCATGGAGCACGGCGGCTGGAAGGAAGTGAACCTAGCCGCGCCCATGTTGATTGCGGGCGAACTCGGCGGCGGCATCCTGGTCGTCCTCGGCCTGGCCACTCCGCTCGCCGCGGGCGCACTCGTCGCGGTGATCCTGGACGCCTGGATGTGGAAAGAGGCCGCCGCTACCGGATTCCAGTACAAGAACGTAGAACTGGAATCCATCCTCGCGGGCACCGCGGCCGTCATCATCTTGACCGGCCCCGGCCGCCTCTCCTTCGACCGCAACCGCGGCTGGGCGACTCGTCCGTTCCTCGGTTCCTTCGCCGCCCTGATAGCGGCAATCGCCGCAGCCATAGGCACCTGGTTCTGGCTGCACGGCGGCAATCCACTGCACGGCATCGGCCCCTGGAAATAGCTGTCCCCGAACACAAACCGGCCGGGATGATCCAAGATCATCCCGGCCGTTTCGTATTCCCCTGGAAGGGGGTTCGGGGGAAGCCCCCGAAATCCCTTCCCCCCTTCAGGGGTTCGCGGGGGCTTGCCCCCGCGAACCCGCCCTCACCACTGGGTCGTGGTGAACCGCTGCCATTCCTCGAACGTTTCCTGGTGCAATCGCATCACCTGTCCGGACTTGGCATCGATCTGGTCGTGCAGGAACGCGCGATGTGCGTCGATCCGCAAAGCCTCGTCGGGCGTCGCCATGAACTCCGTGGAGGCCAGTTCACGCGACTCCCCGGCTAGCTCCTCCGCCTCGGCGAGTAGCACCCGGGCCTGGGCGTTGCGGGCGTCGCAACGTTCCAGCATCGCCGAGTACTCGGCCAGCATGGTGTCGGCCTTACCGATGTATTCGATTGTCATGCCCCTGCATTCCTCCTACGGCACGCGCCGGACTGCACCCTTGTCTGCCGAGGTAGCCAGTGCGGCGTACGCGCGCAGCGCCGTGGTGACGGGCCGATCGCGTTGCACCGGCTGCCAAGGCCGTTCGGACGCCTCCATTTTGGCGCGTCGCTCCGCGAGAACCTCATCGGGGACCAGCAATTCGAGGGCACGCGTGTGCACGTCGATCTTGATCCGGTCGCCGTTCTCGATGAGACCGATGGCGCCACCGGCCGCGGCCTCGGGCGACATATGCCCGATGGACAGGCCCGATGTACCACCGGAGAAGCGTCCGTCGGTGATGAGCGCGCACACCTTGCCGAGTCCGACGCCCTTCAGGAAGGAGGTGGGATGCAGCATTTCCTGCATGCCCGGCCCACCCTTGGGACCTTCGTAGCGAACCACGACCACATCGCCCGGCTGGATCTCCTTGGCGAGGATCTTCGACACCGCGTCCTCCTGCGACTCGACCACGACGGCCGGTCCCTCGAAGGTGAACAGCTCCTCATCGATGCCCGCGGTCTTGAGGATCGCGCCGTCCGGTGCGATATTGCCGCGCAGCACGCACAGCCCGCCCTCGACGGTGTAGGCGTGTGCCATGTCGCGGATGCAGCCGCCCTCGGCGTCGGTGTCCAGCGACGACCAGCGGTTCTCGGTGGAGAACGGCACCGTGGTGCGCACCCCGCCCGGCGCGGCGTGGAACAGCTCGATGGCTTCGTCAGAAGCCTTGCCGCTGCGGATGTCCCAGGTGTCCAGCCACTCGTCGAACGAGGCGGTGTGGACCGTGGTCACGTCGGTTTCCAGCAGCCCGCCGCGGCGCAGCTCGCCGAGGATGGCCGGAATGCCGCCGGCCCGGTGCACGTCCTCCATGTGGTAGTCGGAGTTCGGCGACACCTTGGACAGGCAGGGCACGCGACGCGAGATCTCGTCGATGGTCTGCAGATCGAATTCGATCTCACCCTCCTGCGCGGCGGCGAGGGTGTGCAGCACGGTGTTGGTGGATCCGCCCATGGCCACATCGAGGGCCATGGCATTGCGGAAGGCCTTGGCATTGGCCACGTTCCGCGGCAGCACGGAGGCGTCGTCGTCGCGGTACCAGCGGTTGGCGATATCCACGATCACCCGGCCGGCGTTCTGGAACAGCGCGCGGCGCGCGGCGTGCGTGGCCAGCGTGGAGCCATTGCCCGGCAGCGCCAGGCCCAGCGCCTCGGTGAGGCAGTTCATGGAGTTGGCGGTGAACATGCCGGAGCAGGAACCGCAGGTCGGGCAGGCGGACCGCTCGACCTCGGAGAGCCCGTCATCGGTCACGTTCGGCGAGGCGGACGCGGAGATGGCGGTGATGAGGTCGGTCGGCGCCTGCGCCACACCGCCCACCACGACGGCCTTACCGGCCTCCATCGGTCCGCCCGAGACGAACACGGCCGGGATGTTCAACCGCATGGCGGCGTTCAGCATGCCGGGAGTGATCTTGTCGCAGTTGGAGATACAGACCAGCGCGTCGGCGGTGTGCGCATTGGCCATGTACTCCACGGAGTCCGCGATGATCTCGCGCGACGGCAGCGAGTACAGCATGCCGCCGTGACCCATGGCGATACCGTCGTCCACCGCGATGGTGTGGAATTCGCGCGGCACCCCACCGGCCGCCCGTACCGCCTCGGCCACGATTTCGCCGACGTCCTTCAGGTGCACGTGGCCGGGGACGAACTGGGTGTAGGAGTTCGCAATGGCGACAATCGGCTTGCCGAAGTCGGAGTCGGTGAGACCGGTGGCGCGCCAGAGGGCGCGAGCGCCCGCGGCATTGCGGCCTGCGGTGGTGGTGCGTGAACGAAGCGGTGGCATGGCTATAGGTCCTCGGATTCTCGTCGCAGTGGGCTGTTTAAAGCGACTGCACCGAATACTTTCGATGGACCTACAACGTTAGTCCTCGACGGATTCCCGGTCGTCTTCCGGTTCCTCGTCGTCCTCGGGTTCGGCGAACGGATCGGGAATTCGCCCGCCGGATGCTGCGACGAGATCACGCAATCGGTCGTATCCGACTGCGGGCAAGGTCACATCGCTCTCATCGGTGAGGTGCACCCGCAGGAATCCGCGCTTCGGGATCTTCAGTCCCTGCACCTCTGACCAGTCGATATGCCGTCCGCCGAACATGGTCCGGGTATCGATTCCCGACTCCGACACCGTGGTTCGCGTCCGTTCGATCCACACCGCCACCGCGAGCGGGATCGCGAACAGGATCCACAGCACCGCGGGCCACCCGAAGAATGGGAAGGCCACGCAGAAAAGCAGCATGAACACCCCCACATGGGCGAGCCGGGGAAGGCGGATCACGCGACCCGTGTCCGATCCGGTCTCGGCGGTATGGGAAGATTCAGCAGGTGGCACGGACTGATGCTGTGAGGACACACCCATATCCTTGCATCACGGTGAACGAACCCGAACAACCGCACTGTCTCACATAATGGGACCCAATAGGTCAAGTGTTTGACTGAACGACTCACGCACGCATACCGTCGTGCGCGTGAATCGAATCGAGTTGCTCGTAATCGGCCGGCGCGTCCAGCGCTGAGCCGACGACTGTAGGTCAATTACGTCAGCTCGCAGCTGCGACGCGCCACCCTCGAACAGCCATGCTGTCGAGGGCTTTTTTGTGTTCAGGCAAGTCCCCTTGGACTGGAACGACAAGCAGTAAGGAACCAAGACGGTGAGCGCACCTACCGCCCGGCCCGGGCCTTCGGCCCGCAGGCCCGCGCCCTCGGCCCAGCCGACCGCGGCTCCGGCCGCCCCGAATCGACGTCAGGTCCCGCCCGAGCGGGTCACCGGCGCGCAGTCTGTTGTCCGCTCGCTCGAGGAGCTCGGCGTCGACACGGTATTCGGTATTCCGGGCGGTGCGATTCTTCCCGTCTACGACCCGCTGTTCGACTCCACCAAGGTGCGCCACGTGTTGGTGCGTCACGAGCAGGGCGCCGGGCACGCCGCCACCGGATACGCGCAGGCCACCGGCAAGGTCGGCGTCTGCATGGCGACCTCCGGCCCGGGCGCGACCAACCTGGTGACCCCGATCGCGGACGCGCAGATGGACTCGGTGCCGCTGGTGGCGATCACCGGCCAGGTCGGCCGTTCGCTGATCGGCACGGATGCCTTCCAGGAAGCCGACATCTCCGGCATCACCATGGCGTGCACCAAGCACAACTTCCTGGTCACCGACCCGATCGACATCCCGCGGATGATCGCCGAGGCATTCCACCTGGCCGCCACCGGCCGACCGGGCGCGGTGCTGGTCGACATCCCGAAGGACGTCCTGCAGGCGCAGACCACCTTCTCCTGGCCGCCGGAGATGCGGCTGCCCGGATACCGTCCGGTCACCAAGCCGCACGGTAAGCAGGTGCGCGAGGCCGCCCGCATGATCATGGAGGCCAAGGCCCCCGTGCTCTACGTCGGCGGCGGCGTCATCAAGGCCGACGCGTCCCCGGAACTGCTGGAACTGGCCGAGCTGACCGGCATCCCGGTGGTCACCACCCTGATGGCGCGCGGCGCGTTCCCCGACACGCACACCCTCAACATGGGTATGCCGGGCATGCACGGCACCGTGGGAGCCGTTGCGGCACTGCAGCGTTCGGATCTGCTGATCACCCTCGGCGCGCGTTTCGACGACCGCGTCACGGGTCAGCTGGACTCGTTCGCGCCGAACGCCAAGGTGATCCACGCCGATATCGACCCGGCCGAGATCGGCAAGAACCGCCACGCGGATGTGCCGATCGTCGGTGACTGCCGCGAGGTCATCACCGAGCTGATCGAGACCCTGAAGGCCGACCCGGCCGCGGGCAAGGCGCCGCTGCTGGAGCTCACCGACTGGTGGAAGTACCTGAGCGGGGTCCGCGACAGCTACCCGCTGGGCTGGAAGACCCCGTCCGACGGTTCGCTGTCGCCGGAGTTCGTGATCGAGAAGCTGGGCCAGATGGCAGGTCCGGACGCCATCTACTGTGCGGGCGTCGGCCAGCACCAGATGTGGGCCGCGCAGTTCATCAAGTACGAGAAGCCGCGCACCTGGCTGAATTCCGGTGGTCTGGGCACCATGGGTTACTCGGTGCCGGCCGCCATGGGCGCCAAGATGGGCATGCCGGACCGTGAGGTCTGGGCCATCGACGGTGACGGCTGCTTCCAGATGACCAATCAGGAACTGGCCACCTGCGCCGTCGAGGGCGTGCCGATCAAGGTCGCGCTGATCAACAACGGCAACCTGGGCATGGTTCGCCAGTGGCAGACGCTCTTCTACGAGAAGCGCTACTCCAACACCGATCTGGGCACGCACACCCTGCGCATCCCGGACTTCGTGAAGCTCGCGGAAGCCTTGGGCTGCCACGGAATTCGCGTCGAGAAGGAAGAGGACGTGGAGGCCGCGATCCGCGAGGCGCAGTCCATCAACGACCGTCCCGTGGTGATCGATTTCATCGTCGGCAAGGACGCGCAGGTGTGGCCGATGGTCGCCGCCGGCACCTCCAACGACGAGATCATGGCCGCGCGTGGCATCCGCCCGCTGTTCGACGACGACGAGTCGATCTCCGAGCCGGCCGTGATCCACGAAGCCATGTCGCACGAGCAGGCGTCGGTGTCCGCGCACGAGCGTGCCGCCGAGAAGGGGACCCAGGAATGAGCACCACCCACACCCTCTCCGTGCTGGTGGAGGACAAGCCGGGCGTGCTGGCGCGCGTGGCGTCGCTGTTCTCCCGCCGCGGCTTCAATATCGAGTCGCTCGCGGTCGGCGGCACCGAGATCCCGGAGATCTCCCGCATGACCATCGTGGTGACGGTCGAGGATCTGCCGCTCGAGCAGGTCACCAAGCAGCTCAACAAGCTGGTCAATGTCATCAAGATCGTCGAGCAGGACGCGGACGCCTCCGTGGCCCGCGAGCTGATCCTGGTCAAAGTGCGCGCCGACGCGAGCGTCCGGACGCAAGTCATAGAATCCGTTAACTTGTTCCGCGCTAAGGTCATCGACGTGTCGCCGGACGCCCTCACGGTGGAGGCGACAGGCACCCGCTCGAAGCTCGATGCGCTGCTGCGCATGCTGGAGCCCTACGGGATCCGGGAGATCGTCCAGTCCGGTGTCGTGGCCGTCGGCCGCGGACCGAAGTCGATCACGGCAACCCGCTAAACACAGATAAACGAATCCAGAAGGGAACCAATAACAGTGGCAGTCGAGATGTTCTACGACGATGACGCCGATCTGTCGATCATCCAGGGCCGCAAGGTCGCTGTGATCGGCTACGGCAGCCAGGGCCACGCGCACTCGCTGAGCCTGCGCGACTCGGGCGTCGACGTGCGCATCGGCCTCAAGGAAGGTTCGAAGTCGCGCGCCAAGGCCGAAGAGGCCGGTCTCACCGTCGGCACTCCCGCCGAGGTGTCGGAGTGGGCCGACGTCATCATGGTGCTGGCTCCCGACACCGCGCAGGCGTCGATCTTCACCAACGACATCGAGCCGAACCTGAAGGACGGCGACGCGCTGTTCTTCGGCCACGGCCTCAACATCCACTTCGGCCTGATCAAGGCCCCGGCCAACGTCACCGTCGGCATGGTCGCCCCCAAGGGCCCCGGCCACCTGGTGCGTCGTCAGTTCGTCGACGGCAAGGGCGTCCCGGCCCTGATCGCGATCGATCAGGACCCGACCGGCAACGGCCAGGCCCTGGCCCTCTCCTACGCGAAGGGCATCGGCGGCACCCGCGCCGGCGTCATCAAGACCACCTTCAAGGAAGAGACCGAGACCGACCTCTTCGGTGAGCAGGCCGTGCTGTGCGGCGGCACCGAGGAACTGGTCAAGACCGGTTTCGAGGTCATGGTCGAGGCGGGCTACGCCCCCGAGATGGCCTACTTCGAGGTCCTGCACGAGCTCAAGCTGATCGTCGACCTGATGTACGAGGGCGGCATCGCCCGCATGAACTACTCGGTGTCCGACACCGCCGAGTTCGGTGGCTACCTGTCGGGCCCGCGCGTCATCGACGCCGGCACCAAGAAGCGCATGCAGGACATCCTCAAGGACATCCAGGACGGCACCTTCGTCAAGCGCCTGGTCGCCAACGTCGAGGGCGGCAACAAGGAACTCGAGGGTCTGCGTAAGGCCAACGCCGAGCACCCCATCGAGGTCACCGGCGCCAAGCTCCGCGGCCTGATGAGCTGGGTCGACCGCCCGATCACCGAAACCGCCTGAGGTTTCCCGGGTTTCAGCGACCCGCCGGGCCTGTCGGCCCGGCGGGTCGCTTGTATTCGAGGAGGTTGTCCTGCCCACGGACTACGATGGCCTGGTGACCTCCTCCGCAGCAGTGCCCGGACCCCGGCCCTACGTGCCGGACGCCGAGCCGAGCGCAATTCGTGCGTGTCTGCCATCGGATGTCGCAGCTGAGTTCGATCGCAACTGGAACGCGATGATGGACCGCGCCAAGAGCAATCAAGACGTGACGGTCGTCCATCGTTTTCTGGCGCGCTGGCGAATCATGGCCGCAGCGGAACTGGCCGATCCAGGCAGCTACTACCGGATGATGGCGAAGGCTGAGCAAGCAGTCGCCCGGGCAGCAGCAGGCGAGCCGGAGGACCCGAGTGGTATGTCCGCCGACGAGATCCGCACGATGATCAGCGACAAACTGAATCGACGCTAGGTGTGCAGCGTCAAGACGTACGGCGAAGCCAAAGAACAAGTCCAGGCTTTGCCCACAGCGGCGTTGGTCGATTTCGCCGAGGCCATGGTTGTCCTGGAAGTCGCTCCATGGGACGGCGACTCGATCAACGATGCCAATCTCGACGCTGCGTTTGGCAGTGGATTCCGATGTGGTCGTGCGCTTTCCAGCGCCTGATCATCTCGACGGCCTACAGAATGTCGTTCACTCGGACGTCGTTGTGTATGACAGTGAGTACGATCGATCCGACCTGGTACATACGCGAATTCAGCTGATCGCGGAGGTGGCCTCCGAAGACACGGTCGACATGGACTCCGGCATCAAACGAGTGCTGTACGCGCATGCAGGGATTCCTGCCTACCTGATCGTGCAGTTCGATCGGACGTGGGAGGGTATCGACCGTGTCGAGGAGTATCGCTTGGACTGGTCAGGATCCTGCTACGTGCCGCACCGAGTTCATCGCACAGCTCTGGTACTCGATACTCCGGTGACCTTGGCTGTCACCTTCGAGTCATTGGATTCGCCATAGGGACCGGCGTTCTTACGCGCCAAGGTGAGTCCGATGATGAGGAACCACAGCATGGTGAGGCCGCCCATGGTGGCGGTGGTGCCCAAGCCGTTGGCGGCGTAGAAGTTCGCGGGGGTGTTCCCGAAGAAGATCGAGGGGATGAAGGCGAAGTTGATTGCGGCCAGGATCCAGGCGGAGGTGGCCGACCACTTGGGGAGCAGGCCGGTGTGGCGGACCGCGAAGCCGAAGGCCACGAGGAACATTCCCTCGAGTAGGCGGGCGATGGAGCCGTAGATGATGTAGGTGCCGGACACCGTGATCGTCGGGTCGATGGCGGTGGTGGATTGGATGACCGCGCCGGCTTCGAGGCCGGTGCCGACGAACAGCATTGTGATCCAGAGGGATCCGGTCTTCGAGGCGAGGGCGCCGATCCATTCCTGCTCGGGGTCGATGCGTTTCACCAGCTGCCCGAACAAGGTCATGAACACGACCAGGCAAGCGAGTCCGGCGAGGCCGAACAGGCTACGCGTCAGGACGTTCGAGGCCGGTGGGGGACCGGAGTAGACGAAGTACAGGGGCAGTTCGACCAGTATGCAGACTGCGCCGAGAGCGGCTGCGGTGCCGGTGGCGCGGCGGATTGTGCTGGTATCCATGGGGTCTCACACCTTCTCTATTTGTATAATGCTTATACTATAAGCGCTATGCTAAGTTTCCCGCCAGGGGATTTTTTGGAGGTGGTGCAGGGCCATGGCGGACCCCGAGATGCCGGGCGATCTGGTACGACTGTGGCGCCTGCGCGCGGGCCCGCGGCTGGGGCGGCCCGCCGAACTCGATGTGGATCGAGTGGTGAACAAGGCGGTGGAACTGGCCGACAGCGGCGGCGTGAGCGCGGCCTCCCTGCCGAAAATCGCCGCGGCCCTGAACGTCACGCCGATGTCCCTGTACCGGCACATCGGGTCCAAAGACGAATTGACCGTCCTGATGGCCGACGCGGCGCAAGGTCCTCCGCCCGCGGATCTCGACCCTGCGGCCGGTTGGCGTGCGGCCCTGCGTCGTTGGGCCGAGGCGCATCGCGCCGTCTGCCTCCGCCATCCGTGGCTGGCTCAACTACCGATCAGCGGTCCGCCCCGCGGTCCGAACGCCATCGCCTGGATGGATGCCGGCCTGGGCACACTGCGCGACACGGGCCTGGACTGGCCGTCCCTGCTCGGCGTGATATTTCTGCTGGACAGCTTCGTCCGCCAGTCCGTCGCGGCCACGCAGCAGCTCGAAGCTCACCGCAGCGCAGCGGATGTCGACGAATCCCAAGCCCTGCGCGCGTACCGGGCCGACATGTCCCTTCTGGTCGATGCGGCCAGATTCCCGCACGCCGCAGCCCTTTTCGCCTCGGGCCTGTTCGACGCGGTCCCCACCCCCGAAACTCCCGGTGACGAGGAGTTCGACTTCGGCCTGGACCTGATCCTGGACGGTGTGGCAGCCCAACTGCCCCGCTAGCGTGCCCGTGAAAACCGCAACGACCCGCCGATTCCTCGGCGGGCCGTTGCGGTTCTCTGATTGTGGTTACGGCTTAGGAGCTACCGAACGCGCCATCCGGCACGCCGTCCGGCACGTACTGATTCCACCAGTCGTTATCGTGATGCCAACGCCAGTCGTGGTCGTGGCGATCGCGCCAGTGGTCGCGATCGTGGTCGTGGTGCCACCAGTCGATATCGCTGGCGGTGGGCTGGCCGGCCACCGGCTGGCTCGGCTGCAGGGGAACATCGGCCGACGCGGTACCCGCCACGGCCCCAAGGGGAATCGCACAAATCGCACCGGCCGCTGCCACTCGCGCAAGCGTCCGTCGAACAGAACCAGACTTCATGAAGGACACTCTGCCCCAATTCACGGGAACGCGAAAATTGAACAGCTGTGAATTCTGGTATCGAATTCACAGGAAATACACTGAATTCACAGGAATGTCCGCCGCCGAAACCCGTTGCGCGCCAACGGCCCCGCAGGATCTCTCCCAGAAGGGCCGTTGTAATGCGGCTATACGCGTCGGCTCTGAATCCTAGGCGTGCGTCCCGCCATCGATCCGGATCTCGGTCCCCGTAATGAACGCCCCATCATCCGAAGCCAGCATCGCCACTACCCCCGCGACAGTATCCGGCGAGGCAAACCCTTGACCAATAGCCGGAATCAACTTCGAAAACAGCGTGAAATCAGCATCTTCCGGAATCCCCGGCCCCCGCCCATCGGTCATATCACTCGAAATGGACCCCGGCGCAACTGCGACAACCCGCAACCCTTCCTTGGAGTACTCGGAAGCCAGCGCATGAGTCATCGACATGATCCCGCCCTTGGACGCGGCGTAGGCGGCCATGTACGGGTGCGCAAAGAAGGTAGACGTAGACGCGAAGTTCACGATCACCTTCTTGTTCGACTGAAGCAGCGTCGGCAACGCCTCCCGAATCATCAGGAAGGTGCCCGTGAGGTTGGTCGTGATGATCCGATTCCAATCCTCCAGCGGCATCTCATGCGTGTGCGCAGACCGAAGGATGCCGGCCGCGTTGATCAGTGCATCCAGTCCGCCACCAAGGTTCTCGACAGCCTGAGCAACCCCGGCCTTGACCGATGCCTCATCGCCAATATTGATCACCACGGTGCTGAGCCGATCACCGTTCCCATTGGCAGCAGCCTGCTTAGCGGTCTCCGCCAGCCCATCCGCATTGATATCAGCAGCCACAACCTGCCCACCCTCACCGAGGATCCGGTGCACAGTGGCCCGCCCGATCCCCGACCCACCACCGGTGATCAGTACTCGGCGATCAGTGAAACGCTCCATTGCAATCTCTCCTAACGGTGTTCCAACCTCTGATTGACACGCTACGCCCGTATGGCACAACGTGCCATAGTGGCATCCCATCGACTAGGATCAAAGGTTGAACCCACCCCAAAGGAGGTGACAATGTCCGCCCACCCGACCCGCCGCCCCTCCCTGGCCGAACGCCGCAAAGCCGAAACCCGCCTCGACATAGCCCGCACCGCAGCCCGCCTCTTCGCCGAACACGGCACCGCAGACGTCACCGCCGAACAAATAGCCGCCGAAGCCGGCATCGGCCTCCGCACCTTCTACCGCTACTCGCGAACGAAGGAAGAAGCCGTCGAACCCCTTCTGGCCACCGGCGCCCAACGCTGGCTCGGGGTAGTAGCCTCCGGCCCCCACCGCCTCCCGACTCTTGCCGAACTAGAGCAGGCAATCCAGGCCGCCCTGACCTTCGAGGGTGCCCCCGAGGACCTCGAAACCACCCGAGGCTTGATCCACGCCATGTCCGACGACCCAGCCCTCCGCGCCATCTGGCACCGCATCAACATGGAGTCGGAACGCGATCTATACCGAGTACTAACCGATCTGGCTGGGCCCGACCCGGATCCCTTGCGGCTCCGGCAGATTGCTACAGCTACCGCGGGCGCGATCCGAATCGCAGTGGAGCAGTGGGCATCCGGCGACGGACCGACTGCCGGAGCTGGCTCCCCGGCGGATCTCGCAATACGGTGTCTGCGAGCTTTCGCGAATGGAATCGGAGCCGAATCCTAGGGCTCGGAATATGCTTCTGTTCCAGCGGATTCGACCGTCCACTCGGCTCGTGCGAGTAACTCATCGAAGGTGAGAATTTCGGGCTCGACGAGCTCGCGGCGGAACAGCTCGAACGACCGAATCTGGTCCTGGTTGTACCCGCCACCGTCGCCACGCAAACTGTCCAGATTGCCGATCACCAAGTAGGACCGTGGGCGCAAGAGGTAGGTGAACTCACCGGGGATATCGCTGCCGTCCCCCGCCTTGTCCTGTAGCCGCTCCCCGATCTGCATGACGGCGCGATGGACCGTGCCTTGCGCCTGAACAACACCGCCCGATAGCTCGAACGACGGTGCCCAGCAACCGGATCTGTACGGCTCCCGGATCGGTTCCAACAGCTCCTTGCGGTGCGTCTTGATCTCCGCGAACACCATCGACCGGATCCGACCAGATGTTCGAAGCAGTGCATCGGTGCGCTTGCCGACTGACGCGATGGAATGTCCGGCTACGACTTGCTCCAGCCTTTCATCGCTCCACGAGGTCAGTAGCTGTCCCGAAAGCGAGACACCGAAGATCCAAGGATTCTCCTCGAAGAAGTGCTGCCAGACCGCCTCTGAACCGCGCTTCGGAAATCGGGTCTTCCGCTCGTTGTCGAAGTAGTCATCGTCCTCCAGAAGCCGGCGGAACCGCTCGACCTGCCGTCTGCGATGTGCCATGGCGATGACATCGCCCGCAGCTTCGTCATTGGTGATGAGTGCTCGAAAGAGTTCAGGTTTCTGCTCGTATGCCTGGGCGAGCAACTCTGCATCGACCACGGCTCCACCCGATGCGAACGCAACATCCAATCTGGGGGATGCGTTCAGTACTTCGTCGCCGAACGTTTCACGCATAACTCGCACGAGTTCAGCGGCAACCTTCGAGTCAACCTGTAGCGACTGGCTGCTCTTGCGATGGGATGCCCGATCTCTGGACCCGAAGGTTGTCAGATGGAGCAGTGTCGTACCCGCGTCGTCGACGACGACCTGGTGTTCGCAGTCGACGCCCAACTCCGGCTTGTGTGCAGCGATCCGTTGCGTGTTCGGTCTCACGTCCAAGATTCGCGCCATGAACTGATTGTCGAAGGATGGGGCCTGGGCGTCAACGGTCCATTCCAACTGGCCTGTATCCATTTGGAGGGCCGGGTGAAGAGTCAACCGGCTTGGGAGGGACGGAACCTGCGGCCATCAACTCGAGCGGAACTCTTCCCAATGCAGTTGAAACCAGTTGCGCTGCTTCGTTGTTGGTCTGATACCCAAGGGGCGATGATGGAGCGTCGCATAGAGCGGATAGCCGTGAAGATCCTTCGCAACATCTATTGTGTTCGATTGGTGGACCGCTATGAGACCACTGTCGAAGAGTCGATGTAGGTCGCGCCGCAGGAGAATTCCACCGTGCGGGTCGTGGTGACCGATTCGGGCATAACTGTAGAGGTGGCAGGCTTCGAGCGCGGCTTCGGGCAGTGTGCCGGAGAACGCGCAGTTCGCACCGAATCGACGAAGCAGTTCAGCACGAAATCCCGCTTGTCCCAGTCTGACTCGAACGGGCCTGACGCTGTGCCCGTCTGTCATCTGTGCGACTGTCGCCTCCAGTGGGCGGAGCGGATCTGAAACTAATCCGGTCCGCACTGCTGCCCGGAACTCGGTCCAGCGCAGCTCTCGAATGCTGTTCTGCGATTTGGGCTTGACGCAGAGCGCGCGTAGCTCGGCCGCCTGAAGAGTGCCGATCAGGTCGACCCAGCCTTGACCGTGTGTCGACCGGAACGTTGCGACCTCGGCATCCTCTAGTTGAGGTTCGTCGAAGGTGATCTTGCATTCGGAGCATCGAAAGGCAGGCTGAATCGTCGAGCGGCGTTCGATGTTCGTCTTCCGGCAGGAAGGGCATCGAGCGATCGGCCGATTCCCTTGACCTTGTGTGATCGACTCGATCACCGAGGCGCCGAGCAGTTCCTGCTCGTCCCACACGACGATGATATGCCCTGGCTCCACTTGTAGATGGTTGGCTACCCGCGAATCCCAGCTGTACTGCGTCGATACATCGTCATCATATAGATCGCCGCTGTTCAGTCGCCGGTAGTCCGACTTCACAAGCACGAGCCATGCTCGCTGCGCCGTGGGTTGCTCGACCATCGCGTCCAGAACTGCTCCCCGAACTGAGTAGGGCGAGATCCGGTCGCACTGCTGTTGTCCGACTTAGTATCTCGTCCGTCCAGTATGCCCTGTCTGCGTGGCGGCGTGGAAATAGAGGCATGTCAGTTTACGATCCGAAGGTGCCGGATCATGATCATGCAGTGCTGTTCGAAGACTTGGTGGCCACCGACCTGCACATCGATCGTCTCTATTCAGGGCGGAGTGCGGCTGGCCGTAGCCGAGACCCGATCAGTCGACTGCTCGGCCTGGGAGTTCAAGGCGGCATCAGGGTGAAGGGATCGCCCATAAGGAACTCGGTGCGACTCGTGGCGTTGTACTCCACGGGTCGTGACCCGGACTGGCCGGACTGCTTGGACGTACAGACGGGCATCCTGACCTACTTCGGTGACAACAAGCGACCGGGCGCTGAGCTCCATGACTGGAGTCAAGGATATGAGCCGGCTCATATCCAGGCTTAAGCATCGGCAGTTCGGTGCATTCGTCACCTTGTTATATTTCAACGATCAGGTTTATCGAGAGGTGCGTGCCGATGGCCATCCGGTCGTGATGATCTGCGGTAGGGATATCGTCGATAGCTTGCGCCAGCACGGGTACGGCGACGTCGGTGCGGTCCAGGCGTGGCTAGACAGCGGATTTCCGGTTCCAGGCGCCTGACTGCAGCGGCAGTCGCCCTGGGTGTGAAATGCCTTCAAAGCCAAGCTGATTCGTTCCTGCCTCTGATGTGCACGCTGCCTGGCGGATTCGCGTATGCCTCGAGCAGGAGTTGTCGCGCTGCGGGAGTTGCCGCGGCCAGATTGTTGTCGCGCGTTCTTGTCCACTCCTCCCATGTCCAACCCGCGCCCGCGTCAACGGTGAGCTGGGTGGTGGCAGTCTCGATGCCGTCGACGAATACTCGGACCTCGGTTGCGCCATCGGGATCGCGGACCACGACAGCCTCTATATCGTGCTCATGATTGTCGGTCGGCCGGGGCACCCGCAGTGCATGGAGGGCGTGTGCGGACTGGACCGCGACTTCGGTGAGAGTCGCCGTATCCAAGCAGATCTCGAACTCTCTATGGCGGTCACCGAGGATGAGTGTTGCGAGCTTCTCCTTCCCGTCGAGTACGACCCGTACAGGGCAGCCTTCAGCGGTGATGGCCCATGCACCGATGGTCAGTCGTTCGAACATCTTCGTACCTTTCCGGGCTGGTGGATGTTATGTCGAAAGGACATCACGCCGGGTGGGGGCTGGTTACTCTTAACTGGGTGACCCAGTGAGATTGATCTGAAGGTCCAGGGGCGCAGTCGGTTCGGAGGCTGATTTCACCCAGTACGGGTGACGCGTGGTGGGAGGAACGACATGGTCGAGAACAGTTCGACACTGCCTCGGCGCCAACTCGGGCGGTACTTGCGGGAGGCGCGGGGTGCGGTGGGGATGTCGCAGGATCGGGTGGCGAAGTTGGCTGATGTGAGTACATCGGTCTTGCAGCGGTTGGAAGCCGGGATCGCGACGCGGTTGAAAGTTCGTGACCTGCAGGCTGTTTGTGAGGTGTTGGAACTGTCTGCCGAGATGGCAGACGCCATGATCGGACTGCTGAAGCAGGCCACCGAGAAGAGCTGGTGGCACGAGTACGGCAGTTTGATTCCTGCGGATTTCGACGTCTACGTGGGGCTGGAGACTGCTGCACGGAGTGTGACCACCTACCAACCTGCCTTGGTGCCGGGGCTTCTGCAGACCGCGGACTATGCTCGGGCACTCATCCGGGCCGTGAAGCCCAGGGAGTCGGTTGTCGAACATGAGCGCCGGGTCGAGTTGCGGATGAGGCGGCAGGCCAAGGTAACTCGTAAGTATCAGCCGATCGCGTTGGATGTAGTGCTTCACGAATCTGCCTTGCGCTGCAACGTTGGTGGAGATGCTGTGATGTCAGCCCAGCTGCGGCAGCTTGCCGAGGTCGGAAAGCGCTCGAACGTTTCGGTACGTGTACTGCCCTTCTCCGTAGGAGCGCCAGTCGGAGATCCTGTGGGGCAGTTCGCGATTCTCGAGTTCGATGAGGGCCTCGGTGGCGAGAGCATGTGGCCGCCCGTCGTCTATCTGGAGAACTTCAGCGGCTGCATGTATCTGGAGAAGGCAGATGACGTCGAGCGGTACCATCGGGTTCTCGAAGCTCTCCGGAATGCGTCGTTGGACGAGGCAGACAGCCGGATCCTGTTGCGGCAGGCTACGAAGGAGTTCTCAGCGTGACGATCGATCTATCCGGAGCCGACTGGTTCAAGAGCAGCTTCAGCGGTGACAAGGCCGACTGCATCGAGATTGCCTTTCTCGCAGACGGATTGGTTGGCGTGCGTGATTCGAAGCATGCAGGCGGGCCTGCACTGACCTTCGCTCAGGGCGTGTGGGATGCCTTTGTGGACGGCGTTGCGCGAGGAAGGCTCGACCGGATCGGCTGATCGGCCGCTGTCCCTGTCCGAGGTGTGGTTGGCGGCGTGTGTGTCAGCGGGGGCTCAACGGCAGTCGGATGCCGCCGTCGAAGAATCTGGTAGCAAGGCGAGCCCTGTTATTTGTATCCGTGTTCCGCATAATATTCGCGCTCGAAATCGTTCGGGATGATGCTCAGTAACGCGGATTCGTATATATTGCGGTGGGCTTTAATGACATCCATATTGGGGTTTCCATTTGCATCGAAGAACTGAAATGTTTGCCCGTCTTTGTCTCGATAGCTGTTGAACTTGTCGAATGTGCCTGGGTGGGTTTCGTTATAGCTCGCAATCATCTTGGCATCCTCGAAAACTGTGTCATATGCCGTAGTGGTCGGGGGTGCGACGGTGCTAGCTGTTTGAGAGGTGCTGTTAGTCGAGCAGCCGATCATCGACAGCGATGCAGCGAGAGTTATCGCCAAGGTTGGTATGATCGTGGTGATCCGTCTCATTTGGTTCCATCCTCTGGATCGTAATCCATAATCTGGCTGTTCACCCATCCTCGACGATGCTCTCGATCATAATCGTCCAGAGGGTGGGACATCAGGTCATTTACTGCCTGTTCATATATATTTCGATGCGCATTGATAGCCTCTAAGTTCGGCTGTCCTTGAGAATCGATGAAATGATAGGTTCGGCCGTCGTGCTCATAATTCTGGAATTGTTCAAGAGTGCCGTGATGCACCGAGTCGTAGCCGCGGATGATGTTGACATCCTGATATAGGGTATCGGATGTCGTGACACCGGTTACCGGTGCGAGGTCACTGTTCCAGTGCGTGGTGGTCTGGTTGATCTCGTAGGCATCCGGTTGGGGGATCTGAGCTTTGATAACAGGGTCGAGGATCCAGGCTGCGGTGGAAACCGCACCACCTTCAGGCCCTGCGAGACCAGCACCGTTGAGGATTCCGGTAACGATGTCAGCGACTTCGGCCTTGCTGTTATAGCTCGCGGTGGCATTGTCGAGATTCTTCTGATGATCGGTACCTGTCAGGTCTACGATTTCATCGTTCAGGCCGATCTGCATGGCCCCGGTGAGCTGAGCCTGCTGATAGGCTGCATATTCGTTCCCTGCTCCGGCCTTGAAGTCGAGCTGCCCGGCCAGGTGTGCAGCGGCGTTGTTGAATTCGATGGCGGCGTGTGGATTGGAGTCGATGACTTTGAAGAGGTTCGACAAATCACCAGGCGTATGGACGGAACCGGGGCTGTCATGATAGCTCCCAGCCGTGTCGAGATGGCCACAATAATGATTTACAAGAAGGTCGGGTTCTGATGCGCCAGCAAGGTTGGGGATGTAAGGCTCGAGTGATTTGGCGACAGCCATGCTGAGGTCCGGGTTCAGCTGTCCGAACGACAGATGTCCAGGATAACCAGGTATGTCGTGAGACAGGGCGCCTTGGTTGTGGCTGACGATGTTGGCCAGGGCTTGGGCGGACTCACCCGCACGTTGTTGTAGGAATTGGTTGGTCGAGCCGGCGTCGTCGCCAATCCAGGAAACCATTTTCATGGCGCCGGTCTGGTCGGAGTTCCATTGATGCTGCAGGATATCGACAACGTGACTGTTGGCGTCGTAATGTCCACCAGGGGTGCAGGTGACGTCCATTACTCCCTTGGGATTGGTGAGGGCGTCACGTACGGCGGTGTGGTCGTCGGCGGCGTTGGACAGGAAGGCGTTGGCGATCTTGCTGGTGTCGGATTTCGGGTCGGTGTTCAGGGCCGCGAGCTCTGCGCCTTGCTTGATCATGCCGCGGTTGATATCGCTGCCCTGAATGGTCGTATCGCCTTTACTCATCAGGTCCGCGAGTGCCCGATAGTTGTCCTTCTTCGCGTTGTAGGCATTGACGGCCTGCGGGTCAGCCGGCATCCAGTTGTCGCCGGCGACGAAGTGCCCTTCAGGCTCTTTGGCGAGGAGTGATGGGTTCTCGGTGACCATCTTCTGGACGTTGTCGGGCAGCTGCTTCATGCCGCCGGTGTCCTTGCCGTCGAGGCTGTTTATGCGAGGGTCGGAGATGACGCGGAAATCGTTGGCGATATCCGATTTAACCTGATCAGGCCCGTTTCCAGGTAGCTTGCCGCCCAGCTTGTCGATGTCCTCGCCGGACATGCCGTTCATACCCTGGGTGAATGCCTGTAGGTAAGGGAATTGGGCGAGCCCGACAGTGTCGCTGGCGCCGTTGTCCAGCTTCTGCTTGTCGTCATCCGACAGGGTCGTGGCCGCGTGGATTCGTGCCAGGGTATCGGCGTCGGCGGTGCCGTCCTTCACCGCCTGCAGGTCCTTGCGTGCCTGATCCGGGGTGAGCTGATCGGGCGGGATGACTGCTAGCGGGTCGACCTGGGTGGTGGTCAGGTTGGCGAAGGCGTTGTTGACTGCGGTCATTGCCTGATCGTCTGCGGTACCGCAATCGGTCAACGCGGCCTGGATCGCCTTCTGATAATCCTCTGCCCGCGATTGCAACCCGGCCTCCAGGGTTTGCGCGGATTTCAGGTCCGTTAATCGCATCAACAGGAGCATGTCGGTGCTCATCTTCACTTCGCCGGTGTCGCTGACGGTGAAGTGTGCGTCTTCGGCGGTGGTTACCTGCTTCAGCAGCGCGGTCTTGGCGGCCTGGATCGCGGTGGCGCCGTTGCGGGCGGCGGTGACGCCGTTTTCCAGTGCGGTCTTGATTGTGGTGGCGTTGCCGTGGATTTCGTCGTGGCGGTCGCGCATGGAGTCACCGGCGGTGCCGATCCAGTAGTGGCTGGAACCGTCGACCGACCGCGCTGCGGCGTCGAGGGTGTTGCCGAGACTCTGTGCTTTCGTATCCCATTCGGTTGCTTGGGTATTGAGCACTTCCGGGTCCCAGGCTTTTACCTGCGAGATGGTCGGTGTGACCATCAGTTCGAGTTCCCGAGATTGGTGAACTTGTCGACCGACACGTTTTCTGTTTCGACGTAGTCGTTCGCGCCGTTGTGGGAGTGAACGTGGAGGTTGCCATAGTGGCCGGAGATGGCGGTCAGAGCTGCGCCCGCGGTGGATGCTGCGGCTGCGCATGCACCTCCGACCGAGGTGTCGGTCAAGCCTGTGGATATCTGTTCTGCAGAGTCGTGGCCGCTCAATCCCCCGACTGATTGCGATGCATCCTTGAACCCGGATGCCAACGCGCGTACGCGTTCCGGATCGACATCTAGTCGCTCACCCATGGCCGGTGCCCCCCTTTCGCTGGCGACGAGTGTTGGTCGCCTGCGATGATACAAATTACTTTCGGGTACTTTACAACGCAATACAGCGCAGCTTCGGGCCTCGAGAGGGGCCACGACACCTGAGCCGAGCGAGAAGGGGCCTCTCTCCATGGCTGATCACGGCTATCCGCGCACCAGGTCATTGTTGGACTCGGTCGCCGATGACACCGAGCGGCTGCAGGCTGCGATCGCAACGCGTATCGCTGCCGCCACTTCGGCGGATGGGAGGGTCGCCGTCGAGGTGAGCGCTGACGGGACAGTGCACAATTGGCGGATCGCCGGCGCTGACGAGCAGACGAACCGGATTGTGGCCGAGGTTCTCGAGCTGATCGGAGAGGCGCACACTGCCGCCAAGAATGCCATTCGCGCCGAACTCGACGCGATCGGTGATCGCGAGGAGGTGCAGGCTGTTCAGGACGCCGCTCGGGACGCTCTCGCACGGGCCACCCCGGTGCCATCGCCTGCGTTGACCACTGGCGAAGACCCGTGGGACGACGACTTCGACCACTACGGCGGCAGATCTCGTATCGCGGCTGACTGACAATGCCTCCGGGGCTCCGCGGAGTGTTCGATCGAAGCCGTTCCGGCGATTTCGATGCGCTAGCGTGGGCTATGGCTGCTGAACAGGGTCCGCCCGCTATCGCCGGTGTGCGCCGGAGCTTCGTTGAGGCTCGGGGCGTTCGATTCCATGTCACGGAGGCTGGGAGCGGGGTGCCTGTGCTCGCGCTGCACGGGTGGCCGCAGCATCACTACACGTATCGGGACCTGTTGGCGGATCCGCCTGCGGGGATGCGGATTATCGTGCCGGATTTGCCTGGCTACGGGTGGTCGGGGGCTGCGCCGCATCGGTGGGCCAAAGATGATGTGGCCAGTGACCTTTTTGCGCTGATGGATGCGTTGAAGATTGATGAGAAGGTGTTGCTGGTCGGGCATGACTGGGGTGGGTTCATCGGGTATCGGATGATCCTTCGGGAACCGGAGCGGTTCAGGGGGTTTCTGGTGATGAATATGGCTCATCCTTGGGTGCCTACGAAGGACATCTTGCGGCAGAGTTGGCGGTTTTTGGCTTATCAGCCGTTGGTAGCGGGGCTGGGGGTGCCGTTGCAGACTCGGACTCGGTTCTTGGATCGGCTTTTCGAGACGGCGGCCAAGGGGGAGAACGCGTTTGATGCGGAGACGGTCGAGATTTTTGCCGGGCGGTTCAGGGATCCGGGGGTGGCTCGGACGGGGACGGATACGTATCGGACGTTCCTGCTGAAGGAGGTTCCCGCTTCAGCTCGGAATCCGGAGACCAGGCGGGCTACCGTGCCGATCCGGGCGTTGTTCGGGAAAAACGATGCGGCGGTGCATTATTCGCTGGCTGCGGCGGAGACGGCTCGGGCGGATGACTACACCGTCGACTTTGTCTCCCGGTGTGGGCATTTCATCGTCGATGAACGGCCTGAGTTGGTGCGGGCCAAGTTGGTGGAGTTGGCGGCCGAGACCGGTCAGCGCCGGTGAACAAACGGTGGGTCGCTGCCTCAGCGCTCGTATCGTTTTCGTAGATCACGGCTGGTGAATACCGCACTGACACCTGTCTGGTGTTCGAGTTCTGTCCGGGCCAGCGCGATCTCGTTCAGTTCTCGACGACGGTCGAGTGCCTGCCGCTCCTGGCGGCGTTCATGTTCTCGGTGCTGACGGGTCAAAACATTTGTCAAGCTGTGGATTTCGGTGGTACGGGACGTGATGTATTCGATCTCAGCCGGTCCTGTGGGGGTCCGGCCGGCGAGCAGGCTCGAGCATTCGAGAACCATGAGGTGGCCGACGCCGGCGGCCTCGGCGGTCAGCTCCACGCCCGGAAGGGCCGCGGCGCGGACGAGTTCGTCGTAGGCGTCGGAAAGACGTGCAAGTTGCGGTGATGCGAGATTGAGGACGTCGTGAACTGCGATGAAGTGCTGCCAGCGGCGTGCTTGCCGACGGGCGCGCCACCGGGGTGTAAGAGTCCAGCACGGTCCATAGAACGTCAGTGCGCAGCCGATCGCGCCGATAACGCCGAGAATCACGTTGTGCATCGCAAAGGCTGCGCCAATGGTGGCGAGTCCCCCGACGAGTGGGCCCTTGCTCTGCGGGCGGCACGCATTCGGATCGGCGGCAGCGCAAGGCACCTCGACCCGCTCCAACCTTTGCCCCGAGCGGATCGGTAGCACGGCAAGCCGCATGCGATCCTGCACATTTCCAGGTTAGACCGCCACGTCGGTTGCGACCTCGGGACAGCAACATTGAGGGTGGAAATGTTCAGGGGCGTACGGGTTTCGTGGTGCCGTAGGCGGTGCGGAGGGTTACCTCGAGCACCGCTTGCTGCTGTTCGGGGGTTAGTGCCCGGGGCGTGCCCAGGGACGCGGCGTCCAAGTACAAGGTGCAGGCCCATTCCAGGAGGAGGGCGTTGTCGACTGCCTCCTTCAGGGATGAGCCCAGGGTGACTGCGCCGTGGTTGGAGAGGAGGGTGGCTTGTTTGCCGGTGGAGAGGGAATCCAATACTGCGGCAGCTAGTTCCGGGGTGCCGAACGGGAAGAACGGAACTACCGGAGTAGCTCCGCCCAGGGGGAGCTGTTGGTAGTGGAGGACTGGGAGTTCACCGAGTACACAGGCGACCGCGGTGGATTTGGGGGCGTGGGTGTGGACTATCGCCGTGGTGGGCAGGGTGCGGTAGATGCCCAGGTGGAGTTCGAGTTCCGAGGTGGGGGCGAAGTCGCCGGATACGACCTCGCCGTTCAGGTCGACGATGGTGACCTGGTCTGGGGTCAGGTCGGCCAGGACTGTGCCGGTGGCGGTTATCGCTACTCGGTCGCCGAAGCGGAGGCTGACGTTGCCCGCGGTGCCGATCAGTAGGCCGGCGGTGGCCAGGTGGCGGGAGGCTTCGGCCACCTGGGAGCGTTCCGGCTGGGCATAGGGCGGCATGCGGTCAATCTACGAGATCTTGGATTGGGCTCGCATTCTTGGACCGCTTGCGCGCCGTGGGCGCTCTGATGTCAGTTCGCGTGCCAAGTGACGGCCTGGTCGAGATCTGCTCGGGTGGTGCGGAATCCGTTTGCGGCGTGGTCGGGGTCTGGGTAGCCGAAGGAGATGCCGGCGATGATTTGGCGGTGGGCGGGGATCGAGAAGTACTCGTGGAGGAACGGGGAGTACGTCGCGAGGGCTGCTTGTGGGGCGGTGGCTATGCCGAGGCTTTGGGCGGCCAGGAGGAAGGACGTGAGGTAGAGGCCGCAGTCGACGGCGCCGTAGACGCCGAGGTCGGATTCCGTCGTGAGGATGGCTACGTGGGGTGCGTCGAAGAGTTCGAAGTTGCGGAGCATTTGGCGGAGGGTGCCTTCGTGGTCGCCTCGGGGGACGCCTACGGCCTGGTAGAGGGCTGCGCCGCATTCCTTGCGGCGCTCGCGGAAGATCCCGTTGTAGGACGCCGGGAAAGGGATGTCCGTTTGGGCGGGGGTGCCTTCGATGTGGTCCAGCAACGCCTTTCGGAAGTTGCCGGTGGCGTCTGTGGTTTCGGTGATCGTCAGGTGCCAGGGTTGGGTGTTGCACCAACTGGGGGTGCGTTGGGCCAGGGTGAGGATGGATTCGATGGTGGCGCGGGGGATCGGGTCGGGGCGGAAGGCTCGGCAGGTGTGGCGGTCGGCCAGCAGTGATTCGAGGGTGGTGTAGCGGTCTGGCATGAAGGTCCCCTTTGTGAGCGGTCTCGTTTTGAGACCGGAGCAACTTGGTCTCATATTAGGACCGAATCGGTAGGATTGGTAGATGCGGTATGAGGAGCTGGCCGAGGAGCCCTGTTCGATTACGCGGGCGCTGGTGGTGTTCGGGGATCGGTGGACGTTGCTGATCCTCAAGGCGGCGTTCTCGGGGGTGCGGCGGTTCAATGGGTTTCAGTCCTACCTGGGGATCAGCAAGGGGCGACTGCTGGATCGGCTGGACCGGCTGGTGGAGCATGGGATTTTGGTGAAGCAGGCCGCGGAGACCGGGGCGCACGAGGAGTATCGGCTCACGGATAAGGGACACGATGTGTATCCGATTCTGATGGCGTTCCGGGATTGGGGAGACACCCATATGGCGCCGGACGGGCCACCGGTGTACTACCGGCATCGGGATTGTGCGGGGGAAGCGCACGTGCACCTCGAATGCGACCGGTGCGGAGTCGAACTCACCGCTCGGGACGTGACGCCGGAGGCCGGGCCGGGACTCACCGTCGATGCGGGGGAGTGACGGGCTGGTTATGGTCGGAGAGGTGTCCGGTGTGATAGTTCGGCCCACTACGGCCGATGATGAGAAGTTTTTGTGGGCAATGCTTTTCGAGGCCTCCCACGCGCGAGACCAAGGAATGTCGACCCCGGACGAGTTGCGGGAAGTACCGGCGCTGACTCGGTACGTCGAAGGGTGGGGGAGGCCCGGGGATATCGGCGTGGTCGGCGGCATGGACGGCGTGCTGTTGGGTGCAGCCTGGGTGCGGGTGTTCGACGCCGAGGAAGCCGGTTACGGCTATGTCGCGGAGGGGATTCCGGAGCTGGCCATCGGGGTGGCGCCGGAGAGCCGCGGATTCGGGATCGGCACCACCGTGTTGTCCGCACTGCTGGACAATCTGCGCCCGGTCTACCAGGGCGTGAGTTTGAGTGTGCGACTGGAGAATCCGGCGCGGAAACTCTACGAGCGACTGGGGTTCGTCGACGTCCCCGACTCCGAACACCGCAATCGCGCCGGATCCACCAGCGTCACCATGTACACGGTCTTCGACGCGGACTAGTTGAAAGGCCCTTCGGCCATGAACCGCTGCAGGTAGCGGGCGAACGCCGCCGCCTCCCCGGCCGGCCACGCGCCGAGGCTGTCGGTGATGCGGGCGGCCAGGCGCCGGCGCAGTTCTGCCACCGTACGGTTGCCCTCGTCGGTGAGAACCAGCAAGGACGCGCGGCGGTCGGTCGGGTCCGGGTCGCGGCGGATCAGGCCCGCTTCCTCCAGTCGGGTCGCCCGGCGGGTGACGCCCGAGCGGTCGAGGCCCACTTCCGCGGCCAGGTCGGCAGCACTTCGCGCGCCGATTCTGGCGAGGGCGCTGAGGATCGGATAGGTCAGTTCGTCGACCGATTCGCCGAGCCCTTCGGTGAGTGCGCTGTAAAGCTGGGTGCGGGTCGTGCGGCGGAGCAGGACGCCGAGGGCGTCGGCGATCTCGTGGCCTACTTCGTTCTCCATGCCACAACAATAGCGTGCGCGGCGCACGCATTGTGTGCTACGGTCCTCTAGAAGCGTGCGCCACGCACGCATATAGAGAAGAAGGAAGATCATGAACGACACCCGCATCGACGCCGCCCTCACCGACCTGCTGTTCAACTCCGAACTGTCCCTCGACGAGGCCATCGACCGGCACTTCGCCCCCGACTACCGCCAGCGCACCGACGGCAGCTGGGCCGACCGCACCGAATTCGCCGACCACATCGCGCATCTGCGCACCGTCGTGGCCGGCGGCTCCGTCGAGGTACACGAAGAACTGTGCAGCGGAACGAAATACGCCGACCGGCACACGGTGCAGGTCACCAAGAAGGACGGCTCCACCGTGCGCACCGAGGTCTACGTCTTCGCCGACCTGGCCGACGACGGCCGCTTCCGCCGCATCGAGGAGGTCACCCTCATGCTCGAGGGCGCCGAAGCCGACCGGAACCTCGGCAGCGCTCGCTGATACCCGCCGGACCGGCTGACCGCTACGGGAGATCGAAAACGAGGCGGCCCGGCGCGAGATAGTCGTCGGGATCGAGAAGCATCCGGATCTCCGGGCGCGTCTCCTCGGGCAGGCGGGCGAGTTCCTCGTGCAGCGGCGTGCGGAACGCCTCGCCGCGGGCGGTCATCACCGGAAACCAATTGTCGTGATGATTGGGGACGAACACCTTGGGACGCAACGCCTCCACATAGCTGCGCGGATCGCGGAGACCGTTGGTGAACTGGTTGAAACCCTGGATCGCGCCGATATGGACATCCGAGGCCGGAAGGGTGCGCAGCACATCGAGGACGTGCGGCGCCTTGTCCAGCAGCGGGCCGGAGGAATCGTGCCAGGTCAGCACGAAGTTCTCGGTGCGGAACTGGTAGAGCAGCACGCCACCCTCGGGCGCGACCAGATTGCGGGCCAGATGGCCGGCATCGCCGAGAGTCGGTGGGTGCGTGCGAATATCGCAGAGGCACGGGCGAGGACGCACCGGCGCCGAACCGTCGGCGCTCTCGTCACGGGGCGTGCGGGCGGAATGCACGTGCCGCACCGCGGTCACCGACAAGCCCGGCGCGAGTTCGAAATCGAAGCGGTCACCGGGAGCGGTCTCGTCGGAACCCAGTTCCTGACAGGACAATTCAGCGCCACCGACCTGCTTGCGTGCGGTCGCGCAGTGCGAGGGGGTGCCGTGTAGCACGGCGCCACTCGCCAGCGTGATCGGGCCCGCGTCGGCGGCATGGTCGAAATGGCCGTGGCCGATGAAGATTCCGGCCGGAGCGAGGGCGGCCACCTCGGTGGGCGTGGTCGGCACATAACCGGACGTCACGCCGCGCGGCACCCACGCATCGAGCAGCAGCACCGTACCGCCCAGGGCCACAGCGAAACTCGCGCAGCCGAACCAGGAGACGATCACCTGATCGGAACGCACCGCGCCGGTTTCGGCGTCGACGGCGTCCGGGCCGAAGAAGCGCCGCCGGGCGGCAATGGTGTCCGCCAGGGTGGGGCGGGGGAGCGGCGGCGTGGCGAAGCGACCGGTCAGGGCGGACAGGCCGTCGGTGAGAGGGCTGCTCGGCACGCGGATCCCCTTGCGTCGATATGGCGGCGGACGACCTGCCCGCCGGACTGTATTCTTCCCCGGCTCGACCGGTGCTGTCACTCCTGGTCGACGCACGGCGGTCACCCCAGGGCGCGCGAGCCCTCAGCGCACGATCTTGCTGAAGGTCAGATGCGTGACGGCCGGGGATGATTCCATTCGGCTGCATTCGTAGCCCGGTAGTCGGCCCAGGCCGTCGTACAACCGCTCGCCCCCGTCGAGCAGGATCGGCACCTGTGCGAGGTGCATCTCGTCGACGAGCCCCGCCAGCAAGTACTGCCGGACGGCGGAGGCCCCGCCGCCCAGTCGCACATCCCGCCCGCCTGCTGCGACGAGGGCATGTTTCAGAACAATGCCCAGTGGATCGTCGGTGAAATGAAAAACAGTGCCGCCCTCCACAATCAGGTCCGGACGGGGGTAGTGGGTCAGTACGAAGACGTCGTGATGGAAGGGCGGGTTCGGTCCCCACCAGCCGGGCCACGACAGATCCTGCCAATCGCCTCGTGCGGGTCCGAACATGTTGCGCCCCATGATGGTTGCGCCGATATTCGCGTCGCCCGCCTCCGCGTGATCCTGGTCGGTGCCGCGCTCACCGGTCGGAGCATGGCCGAGCAGAAGACGCCCGTAGTCGGTGTCGAAGAGCCAGGTGTGCAGTTCCTCGCCGTCGATACCGAGGGGATGATCCGGGCCTTGCGAGGGTCCGGCGACATAGCCGTCGAGCGATACGGACAGGTTGTGGACGCGAAGTTTCGGCATGATCCGCTCCTGACCGGTGGCGATGGCCCGCAATCTCTCTCAGCGTAGAAGACCTTGCGCGGCGCCGACCGCGTTATGAGGGCGGCGGGGTGGCGGCGGGCTGGAAGGTGTCCGCGCTGTGCGCATCCGTGCGATCCAGGCTGTTCGCCGCCGAGACCTGGCCGCTGACAAAGCCCTCGAGGGTCTTCGCCATGGCGTCGGTGCCGGCGAGGATATTGTCCCGGATGGTCTGATAGCCCGGTTTGCCGTCCGATCCGCCGGCGAAGTTGTGACCGTATTTGTCGTCGCCCCAGGGGCTGCCGCGGCTCGCCAGCCGTTGCTTCAATCCGGTCAGCGCGGTCTCCACGCTGTGCTGGATATCCGCGGTCTTCCTCGACGCCGCCCGCAATGCGGCGGGGTCGACCTCGACCTTGTCGGCCATCAGTACTCCTGTTCCGCTCGTGCGTCGATATCGCACAGCATCCATCGGATGAGGTTGTCGAGCCGTTCGACGATCGCGCGGCGGCTCGCGCCCACCGCCACCGGATTGTCCTGTTCGATGACGTAGCGGCCGTCGTCGGCCAGATCGCGCCACAGCAGGGACCATTCGGTCACGCCGCGTGGTCCGAACACGGACCGGCCCTGGCGGATCGTGATCTCCCCGGCGCAGTCGGCGAGCGTGGAAAGGAAAGCGCGGCTGCGCATTTCGGACTCGTAGTCATCGTCGTCATCGCGGGCCCAATCGGCGGCGGCATGGGCCGTGCGGTCGAAGTCCAACGCGATCGCGAGGCCTCCGCCGGGTTTCGCTTCCGGTAATCGGGCGACCAGGTTCGCCGCCAGATCGTGCGGATCGCATTCGATGATGCTGAAACCGCCACTGTGCCAGATGCTTTCGCCCGGGATCTGGGACACGATGCAGGCGCGAGCGCTGCGCCGTGCGCCGAGCAGGCGGATGCACTTCTCCGGATTCTCGGGCTCGGCCTCGCACCAGCCGTGCACCGTGATGAAAACATCGGGGCCGGAAATGGTTTCGGCAATACCCTCGAATTCGAAGGGCAGGCTGCCGGCCAGGTGCTCGCGGGCTTCGTGCAGCTCGCGTTGATAGTCGTCGTCGTGTTCGGTGCGGCTGGTGAAGGTGAACGGGTCCGGCAGCACGCCGCCGGCGAATCGATCGCACAGGACCTTGAACTCGATATCGGTGAAGTCCCAGTTCACGGCTCGATCACCGGCCTGCTCTTGGCGAGGGCGGGGCCGATCGCCTCATCCAGATTCGCCACGGAATCGAGATACTTCGCGCGGCGGTACTCGGATCGTCCGCCTCCCGGTGCACCCCCGCCCATCGGCGCTCCACCCATGGCTCCGCCACCCGCCATCCCGCCGGCGCCGCCGGAGTCCAGTCCGGCGCGCGGAAACAGTCGCGTGTCGGAGCGGCTCGCCGCAGCGTCCCCGGCCGTGTCCGCGGCGGGAAACGTCACGGGTGCATGCGGTTCCGGCGAGCCACCGCCGGGGTTGCCGCCCGGCAGGCCCGCGCCCGGCCCGTCGCCGCCCGGCAGACCCAGGCTCGCCGGGGCGGCGCCCGGTATGCCGGACGGGTCCAGGCCGAGCAGCTGCGCCAGCTCGTCGAGCTTGTCGGGTGACTGCCGGATCTGCGACATCAGCTGATCGATCTGGTCCTTGGGCAGGCCGAGCAGTTCGGCGACCTTGCCGGTATCGCCGGATTGCAGTGCGCCATCGAGCTGTTTCAGCGTCGAGGTGAACTGCGTCAGGTTGGCGCCGGGGCCCAGCGGCGAACCCGGTCCGCCGGGGATCCCGCTCATCGGATTCGACCCGATCGGGTTCGCGCCGAGCAGTGAACCCAGCAGGCCGGTCAGCGCGGAGAGGCCACTTCCACCGGAATTGCCGGTACTCGAAGGGATTCCGCCGAGCGGCGAGCCCGGATTCGGGAGCCCGGGAAGCGACCCCGGAGCCGTCCCGTTCGGCATGGTCGTGGGCAGCTGCGGGACGGAAGGAGCAGGCGGCCCCGAATCCGGCAGCGCGGCATTCGAACCCGGCGGCATGGTCGTCGACGGGACCGCGGGCGCCGGCGTCGATGAGTCGTCCGGGACGCTCGCCGGAATCGACTGAGCCGGAGGGCCGGATTCCGGCGGTAGACCGGCCGAAGGCACGGCGGGCGCGGAGCGACTCGCCTGCGAGGGGGCCGCGGAACCCGGGCTCGGGGGAGCATAGGCCGGGGCGCCCAGCGTATCGGGCTGTGCCGGAGCGTTGTCCGGCCCGCCGGTCGCGCTCCCCGGCGGTGAGGGCGGCGTGGTCGCGGGCGGGCTCGCCGGTGGATTCGGTGTCGGCGGGACCGGGTCCTTGACCTTCGGGCCCGGCACCACCGGCAGCACCGACGCCGAATTCTTCACGCCGGTCGCGTAGTACTTGTCGTAATGCTCGCGGTAGGTGTTGAGCGCCGCCACGCTGCTGGTGCCGGCGTGGACCGCGTACCCGGGCATGTACACCCCGGGCTGGTCCGGTGGCGGCTCGGCGGAGTGCGGCATCATGCGCGCCGTGTCGAACATCCACTCGGAGGTGTAGGTGAGGTTCGCGCCGATCGCCGACATGGCGTCCACGAGTGGTTGCGCGTCCGCCGCATACTGTTCGACCGCCGCCTGTGCGGCCGCCGACCCGGTGCCCTGCCAGTCGTTCGTGAGCGTGGACACCGTATTCGTGTAGTCACCCAGCCGATCGGACAGCTGCCCGGCGATCCACTTCCAGATCGAGCCCGCCTCCGCGATCGGGTCGGGTTTCATGGCTTGACCGAGATCGTAGAGCGGACGCCACAACCGGGATTCCTTGCTCTCGACATGGATCGTGATGGTCTCCTTCGTACCGGCGAAATTCTTGACGGCATCGGGAAAATCGCCGCCGCCCACCGCCTGCACGCTCGGCGGGGCGGCGCCGAGGTCGCCCGGAGTGGTGGGCACCGCGATCGAATCCAGTTTGTCGAACTCGGATTTCGACGCGTTCTCGGCCGCGAGATAGTTCTTGCCCGCGGCGCGGAACGTATCGGCCATATCCGTCAGCACGTGCGTGTGAATGTCCACGACATCGCGCAGCGCGGAACCGCGATCGGTGAACGCCTGCGCCAGCAACAGGCCGGAAGGCTGGCTGCCGATCTGATCGATGTGATCAAGCCTGTTGTCCACCAATATCTTCCGGAAGGCGAGCAGTTCACCGACCAGATCGGCGGCGGCCCGGGCCCCCTTCTCCGCCGCGTCCGCGGTGAACCGGAGCTGTCCGGTCTGGGCCTGCTCCTTCAGGTCGGGCCACCCGGTCCTGTCGGCGGTCGGGTCGTCCTTGTCCTCTGCTGTCACGGGATCCTCACGAAGTCTGCCCACCGGCCGCGGCCGACGAATCTGTTGTCATGGTGAAGGGAATGTCCGGGCTCCCGGCCTGGCCACCGGCGGGAGGCTGGGCGGAGCCGGGCAGCCAAATGTTCGCCGCGGGGGCAGCGGGCGCCGCATACGAGGCCGGCCAATTCGTTTGATCCCACTGCGGTTTCGGCCGGGTCTTGCCCTTCATGTCCTCGGGCTTGCCCATGGTGTCGGCTATGGGCGTCGCCGACTGCTGCGCCGCCGGCGCCGTCGAGGGCGCGGGGCTGGCGTTGGCCGAGTTGTGTACGGAGGGAGCAGGGCTGGCGTTGGCCGGGTTGTGCACCGAGGGCGCGGGGCTGGCGTTGGCCGGGTTGTGCACGGAAGGCGCCGGACCGGCCTGTGCGGCGGCTTGGACGGTGGGCGCCGGATCCGTATGAGCCACAGGGGAACCAGGTGACGCGGCCGGGCCCGCCGCCGGGCGCGGGGTGGGTGTCTCGCCGCGCGGACCGAGGGGGTTCATCTCGATCGGCGCGCCGGCGCCGGTGGTTGGCGTCCACTTTCCGGCGGTGAGTGGCCGCCCGCCGCTCGCGGGGATCTTGTCGAGCATGAACCCGCCGCGAGCCATGCCGGTCAGGCCGTTGCGGGCCATGCCGCCGACCCAGCTTGCCGGATTGCTGAAATCCCAGTTGCCGGTGACGATCCCGGCGCCCACGCCGCCGGTCGCGGTGCTGACGGCGCCGACGACGGTGCCGACGACGAACCCGCGGGCCGCGGTGCCGAAGGGCATCTTCGCGAAGGCCGCTCCGGTCAGCTTGTCGAACAACTTGCCGCCGAACTCGCCGACCAGCCGGCCGCCGATCGTGCCGAACACCGACCCCAGCACCGACGCGCCGATCTCGGTGCCGTTGATCGCCCGCCGCTCGCCCGCCACCTTCTGGAAGCCCTGCACGGGCAGGTCCATCAACACCGAGATCAGTGCCGATTCGAGCGCCTTCACGGCATATGTGCCGACGAACTTCGAGATGCCGGCGCCGACACCCATCTTGACCAGCCCGGATTCGATGAACTTGACGAGCCGATCCTCCAGCACCCGCAGGATCGACTTGGTGGCCACGATGGCGGCCTCCTCCACTATCGCCGCGGTCACCGGAAACACCCACGCCCACAAGATCTCCACGGCGAGCGCGGCCACCGAGGCGATGGCCGCGGCCTTGGTGGCCTGGATATCCGAGGCCGTGTCGAATACCGAGGTGGAGATCTCCTCCATCGCCTGGGCGAGGGCCGCTATGGACCGGTCTCCGGTGTGGAGTCCGTCGAAGGCCGCCGAGATGGCCTCGATGCCGTCGCCGGCCGGATACGCCGCCAGCGCGGCCTTTTTGGCGTCGTCGATCTTGGGCAGCAGGACGCGCAGGGCGGCCGCGGTGTCCCGCCAGTCGTCGGACATGAAGAACATGTGCTGTTCGTCGCCGTCCGGCCAGGTCGAGCCCACGATCCACCACAGCCAGCGCAGGCCCTCGGGCCACTGCATCGTCGGTGTGTAGGTCATGCGGTGCCCCGATCACCAATCCTGGTCGGAGACAAGGGAACCGGAGGCGGGTTCCGGGGCGGCCGGTGCGGATACCCGGACGTCCATGCGCGCGGGTGGCGCCGGGGGCAGCAGGAAGCCGAAATCCGGTGCGCCCTCGACGATCTCGGAGAGTTTCGGCAGGCGCGCTCGCTCGGTGCGGATCGGCGCCAGCAGTTCTTCGCAGCGGCGCCGTACCTCGGTGGCGGCGGCCTGGACCGCGGCGGTCATGGCGGCGGCGATATCGGGGTATCGAATGTCGGCGATATCGTCGGCGAATTCGGTGTGGATGAGCAGTCCGTCGGCGTTCACGGTCACCCGGATTCGCTTGTCGCAGGCGGTTGCCGTGGCCGTCAGTTCGGCGCGGCGGCGCTGCGCCTCGGCCAGTGCGTGCAGCTGCTGGGTGAATCCGTCGAGTAGGACTGCGGCATCATTGCGCAGCTGTTCGTTGGCCACTGTTCCTCCACTGTCGTGCGGGTGTTGCGCAGCTCAGTGCACGCAGGTGAATTCGCGATGGCGCGGAGGGAAACTCGTTCGCAGAACTATCATTTCCGGCTCATGCGAAGATGTAATCGCAGTCATGCGCAAGTAGCCGAGACCTTGCCGTTGCCATCGGCAATCGATCGGTGAATGTCGGAACCACACCGTGACCAAGCGGTCTGCAAATGTTCAGCCCCTTGTTAAACATCCGGCGTTGCATCGATGTCAGTGGTAGCTGAACGAAGGCTGCCGGTAGGGCAATTGGGGGCCCGTCATGTACACAGACGTGCATGTGGCCGCGCAAGATCGCGAAGACCACAAGTACACGATGCGCATCAGCCGGCTGGCGATCGACAAACTCGGCATCCGGCTGTACGACCGAGTCTCGGCGGTCCTCGCCGAACTCATCGCGAACTCCTACGACGCCGACGCCACCGAGGTGGAAGTGCTGCTGCCGTGGGGGGTCACCCTCGCCGGAACCGTCCGTGCCGCAGACGAACCCGCCTACGAGATCCACGTCTCCGACAACGGGCACGGCATGACGGCCGAGGAGGTCAACGAGCACTATCTGATGGTCGGCTCGGATCGCAGGGTCCGCACCGGCTCCGATCTCTCCCGCGATCGGCGGCGGCCGGTCATGGGGCGCAAGGGAATCGGGAAACTCGCGGCATTCGGCATCTGCCGCACCATCGAGGTGGTGACCGCCGGCAGCAACGACGGAGATCGGACCGCGCAGGGCTGGCCGGTCGCGCACATCGTGATGGATCTCAGCGACATGCTCTCCGACACCGAGAGCGACTACTACCCGAAACCCGGTGCGCTGGACGGAACTTTCAGCCACAAGCGCGGGACCACCGTCATCCTGCGCAACTTCTTCCGCAAGCGGGTCAATTCCGGCACCGAACTGAGCCGGCAGCTGGCGTCGCGGTTCGGCATCGAACGCTCCGATTGGCGGGTCGAGGTGCGCAACACCATCGGCTCGGAGAGCTTCACGCTCAGCGATCTGGCCATCGACGTGATGGAAGAGACCCGCATCGACGTCGGCCGGGTGCCGGTGCGGTTCGGCCGGAACTACCTGCCCATGTCCGGGTGGATCGCTTACTCGAAACAGCCCTACCGGGACGAAGCGATGGCGGGCGTGCGCATCTACGCCCGCGGCAAGATCGTCGCGCAGACACGGGATTTCGGGATTCCCGCGGGCTTCACCGGCGAGTTCAAACTGCGCTCGTACCTGGTCGGCGCGATCCACGTGGACTGGCTGGACGACGAAGAGGACCTGGTCCGCTCCGATCGCCAGGACATCATGTGGAACTCCCCGCGCGGTGAGGCCCTCGCGCAGTGGGGGCGGGCGCTGATCAAGGAGATCGGCAGGCTCGGTGAGAAATCCATCCGGCGACGGGTGTGGGAGGAGTTCGTGGACCGCTCCCACATTCACGAAACCCTGGAGGCCATCGCGCCGGGCGACCGGTTGTTCCGGGACTCGGTGCTCGATGCCGCGCGAATCCTGGTGGCGCACAAGGATCGTGCGTCCATGGACGATCCCTCGCACATCGAGAACATGCTGCGGCTGGCGCTGTCGCTGGGCCCGCAGCGCAGTCTGCTCGAGACGCTCAAGGAGATCGCCGAGGACGCCGATCCCGAATTGGATGTGGTGGTCGCATTGTTCGAGCGGGCCCGCGTGGCCGAGATCTATTCGCTCGGTCAGATCGCCAGTGAACGCGTCGCCGTGGTGGACCGGCTGCGCGCCCTCATCGACGATCGGCGCTCCCTCGAACGCCCCTTCCAGGAGCTCATCGAGAGCGCGCCGTGGCTGCTCGCGCCGGAGTGGACGCCGCTCGGCATGAACGAATCCCTCAAGCGGGTGCGTGCCAGCTTCGAACGCTGGTACACACAGAAATTCGGCACCCCGCTGACGACCACCACCATCGGCAGCGAGAAGCGGGAACCGGACTTCGTGCTGCTGCACGACTCCGGCGAACTGTGGATCGTCGAGATCAAGCGCATGGACTACCACCTGACCGACACCGAATACAACCGCGCGGTCAACTACCTCTACGAGCTGGACCACTTCCTCGAAGAGAACCCGCGCATCGGCGCCCAATTCCCGCGCCGCCGACTCACTTTCATCGTCGACCACATCGACCGGCTGGGGCCCGCCTCGCTGTCCTCCCTGGTCAGCGACCAGCGAGTGGACCGCCGCACCTGGCGCGAACTACTCGACTCCACCCTCCGAGCCCACCGCGACTTCCTCGAACGCGTCTACTCCATGCGTGGCGCGGACGAAGAGCCGCAAGAGGGTAGCGCCCGCGCCGGATGAGCGGGCGCGGGAAGGATTTGCCCCGGGGGTAAGGGCGCGGCCGAGGTGCGCGGCCGCAGACCGGGTGACGGCGCTCCGGCCGTCACCCGGGCCCCGGGGCCCGCCCCGCCATGGCCGGCCGTTGCCGGGTCACCTGTCGGCGGGCGATGGCCACACTCGATCTCGCCGCGTCTCCTCGGCTTTACGTAGCGGTGTGCCGAATCGTCCTGCGTCGGGAGATGTCCCGCGCTGATGTGCGGGTCGCACCGTGGGGTGCGAGGAGTCCAGCCCTGGGTGAGTGCACAGGTGATTCATGCACGTGACACCATGGGTCGCGGCGCTGATGCGGTCGCGGGCGCCCGGACGGTCGAGAAGGTTTGGAGAATGGTGCACGGCACGGTGAAGTGGTTCGACAGCGAGAAGGGTTTCGGTTTCATCCACCCGGATAGCGGCGGACCCGACGTGTTCGTGGAGTACACCGCCGTCGAGGGGGAGGGCTTCCGGTCGCTCGCCGAGGGGCAGCGGGTGGAATTCGAAGTGCGCCGCAGCAAGCCGGGTCCGGAGGCCGTGACCGTCCGCGTCATTGCCTCAGCCGACGTCTGAAGAACTCCTCCGACAGCAGGCGCGCACGATCCCGGCCGGCGATATCGTCCTCGGTGAATCGCATTGCGGCCTGCGTGAACTCGTTGCCGATGAAATCGGTGATCGGCGCGGGGACCGTGCCCGACCCCATTTCGCGGGTGCGGGATTTCAATTCCGTCAATTCGGTCACCGAGTCGCGGAAATCGGCCGGCAGTTCGCATTCCTCGAGCAAGGTCGGAAGATGCATGGGCGCCACCGCTTTATCGGGATGTTCGGTGAGCCAGCGCAAGGCCATGGCCGGCCGCAGCGAATAGAACACCTTCTTCAGCGACCGGCTGGAATCGAACAGCCGCCACTGCCGGCGGCCCAGATGCAGATAATGCCGCGCCACCCGGTTGCGATCCGCGACCGCGTCGGCGAGCTCGCGTAATTCATCCCGGAATTCCGGACTCCCGCGGTAGACGATCGGCGACATCACCCATTCGATGAGTACCGCGTTGCCCGCCACCAGGAGTCGCAGCGCCTTCACCAGATCCCAGCCGTTCACATCCAGCAGGCCGATCAGCGGCGTCTCGATGACATCGCGGCCGGGCCACGGGGTCAGGTAGTCGTCGAGGGGCCGGAGGTAGACGAACCTGCAGTCATAGTCCGAGTCGGGGGAGGGGAATCCCCATGCTCGGCTGCCGCTTTCGATGGCGAGCAGCACGGTGACGCCGTGCTCGCGCTCGATCCGGTCCAGTTCGCCGTCGATCGTCGCGACCACCGCTGGGTCCATGGACGAGGGGATGGAACGCAAGGTCATGGACGGTGAGGCTAGCCGCAGCGCGGCGGCCGGTCCACGCGATAGCCACTGCCTATGCCCCTGAAAGTAGGGGCGTGATTTGCCCGTTATAACGGAGTACTCAGTGCCGCATATGAACTGGCGCACACAATCCAAAGACTGTGTGCTGCATCACATCACGCTATCGACTCGTAACGATCACGAAATGCACCCCGATATGCCGGTTGTCAGACAGTTCGATCAAGTATTTGCAAGGAAGGCAATCTCATGATCCCCGTTATCATTGACACCGGTTCCGCTGCCCTCAACGGCGTTCTGAGCACCGGCAGTGCCGCGCTGAACGGCCTGCTGAGCACCCTGTGGACCGGCTCCTTCGGCGGCTGATTCGCTGATTGTCGACAAATTCGACTTCTGAAGACCGGCCTCGGACCCGCAGCTCCGAGGCCGGTCTTTTGCTGTGTCCATAGCAATTCAATTTCGCTTCCGATGCACATGATTCGCTGAGTGTCGGCTCAATCCGATTGCCGTGCTTTCATTCCGGCGGCGCGCGACGCTCCGAGTTGATCCTGGGTTGCGACCACCCCGCGCCGGCGTCGCCGCCGCCCGCTGTCGGATCGCCTGCCGCCCGCCGCGCGCAACCGCCGTCAAATCTGGGCGCCCGACCAGAAAATTCCTGGGATGTATACGATTCCCCAGGTCAACGCTTTGATGGCATCTGCCTACCAGGCGGTAAAGCGCCCCGATTTCCCGCCCATTAAGCTGACGCCCGTAAATCCCGGATCTCTTCCACAGGAGTACCCCACAGTGAGCCAAGCAGGCCGTCCTGTTGTTCTGATCGCCGACAAGCTCGCCCAGTCGACCGTCGACGCGCTCGGCGACGGCGTCGAGGTTCGCTGGGTCGACGGCCCCAACCGACCCGAGCTGCTCGCGGCCGTTCCGGAAGCCGATGCGCTACTGGTGCGTTCGGCCACCACCGTCGATGCCGAGGTGCTGGAAGCGGGCAAGAACCTGAAGATCGTCGCCCGCGCGGGCGTCGGCCTCGACAATGTCGACGTGCCGGCCGCCACCGAGCGCGGCGTCATGGTGGTCAATGCCCCCACCTCCAACATCCACACCGCCGCCGAGCACGCCGTCACCCTGCTGCTCTCGGCCGCCCGGCAGATCCCCGCCGCCGACGCCACCCTGCGCGAGCACACCTGGCAGCGCAGCAAGTTCAACGGCGTCGAGATCTTCGGCAAGACCGTCGGCGTCATCGGCCTGGGCCGCATCGGCCAGCTCTTCGCCCAGCGTCTCGCCGCCTTCGAGACCAAGGTCATCGCGTACGACCCCTACACCTCCCCGGCCCGCGCCGCCCAGCTGGGCATCGAGCTGCTGACGCTGGACGAGGTGCTCGAGCGCGCCGACTTCATCTCCATCCACCTGCCGAAGACGCCCGAGACCAAGGGCATGCTGAACGCGGAGACGCTCGCCAAGACCAAGAAGGGCGTCATCATCGTCAACGCCGCCCGCGGTGGGCTGATCGACGAGCAGGCGCTCGCCGACGCCATCACCTCGGGTCACGTGCGCGCCGCCGGCATCGACGTGTTCGAGACCGAACCGTCCACCGACAGCCCGCTGTTCGAGCTGCCGCAGGTCGTCGTCACCCCGCACCTGGGCGCCTCCACCGCCGAGGCCCAGGACCGCGCCGGCACCGACGTCGCCAAGTCCGTGAAGCTCGCCCTCGCCGGTGAATTCGTGCCGGGCGCGGTCAATGTGCACGGCGGCTCGGTCAGCGAGACCGTCGCCCCGTGGCTGGAGATCGTGCGCAAGCAGGGCGCCCTGCTCGGCGCCCTCGCTGACGAGCTGCCGGTCAGCCTGGAGGTCCAGGTGCGCGGCGAGCTGTCCTCGGAAGCCGTTGAGGTGCTGGAACTTTCGGCCCTGCGCGGCGTCTTCTCGGCCTTGGTCGAGGACTCTGTCACCTTTGTCAACGCCCCGCAGCTGGCCAAGGACCGCGGCCTGGCGGCCACCGTCACCACGGTGACCGAGAGCCCCACCCACCGCAGCCTGGTCGACCTGCGCGCCGTGTTCGGTGACGGCCGCACCCTGAACGTGGCCGGCACCCTGACCGAACCGCACCAGGTGCAGAAGATCGTCAACATCAACGGCCGCAACTACGACATGCGCGCCGAGGGCCTGAACCTGGCCGTCCTCAACTACGAGGACCGCCCGGGTCAGCTGGGCCGCCTCGCCACCCTCCTCGGTGACGCGGGCATCGACATCCTGGCCGCGCAGCTCACCCAGGACCTGCACGAGCCGGGCGCCACCGTCATCCTGCGGGTGCAGGAAGACGTGCCGGCCGACGTCCAGGCCACCATCGCCGAGGCCGTCGGCGCGTCCAAGGTCGCCCAGGTCAACCTGGACTGATATCCCGGCCCGGGAAAGTCATTGCCGCCGAGCCCCCTTCCGCAGTACTGCGGAAGGGGGCTCGGTCCTTATTTATCCGTGTAGGGCGCGCCGTCACCGGTTTTCTCCGATCATTGACCGATGAGAGGTAAGACGCCGCCGACGGAGCCGCTGACCGCGCGCGAACGGCGCAATCTGCTGGTCGGGTCCGCGATCATGGTCGCGGTGCTGGCGGTCGGTGTGGTGGCGTGGCTGGTGCTCGATCATCGGCCGAACTACAGCCGATCCGGAAACGGTTGTGTCACAGTGCAGTTCGCCGGAACCATGGGCGGATCGCAGGAACATGCCTGCGGGGACAAGGCACAGCGGTGGTGCAAGTCCGAATACGCCGAGCAGGGTGCGGAAGCCGACCGGGTGCAGGCGCAGTGCCGCCTCGCCGGAATCCTCCCGTCCCAGTGACTGAGAACGGTTTGCCCTGGTGGCAGCCCCTAAATCCGCACCGGCTAGGGTGACGAACGGACTCACCCAGATCCGAACGGAGCATGAATTCATGAAGCTGGCTGTCATCCCCGGCGACGGTATCGGTCCCGAGGTCATCGCCGAGGCCCTCAAGGTTCTCGATGTCGTGGTGCCGGGTGTCGAGAAGACCGAATACGACCTGGGTGCCAAGCGGTTCCATGCCACCGGTGAAATCCTCCCGGACAATGTTCTCCCGGAACTCAAGCAGCACGACGCCATCCTGCTCGGCGCCATCGGCGACCCGTCGGTGCCGTCCGGCGTGCTGGAGCGTGGCCTGCTGCTGCGCACCCGCTTCGAGCTGGACCATCACGTCAACCTGCGCCCCTCCAAGCTGTACCCGGGCGTCACCAGCCCGCTGGCCGCCAACCCCGACATCGACTTCGTGGTGGTACGCGAGGGCACCGAGGGCCCGTACACCGGCACCGGCGGCGCGATTCGCGTGAACACGCCGCACGAGGTCGCCACCGAGGTGTCCACCAACACCCGCTTCGGCATCGAGCGGGTCGTGCGCTACGCCTACGAGAAGGCCCGCCAGCGCCGCAAGCACCTGACCCTGGTGCACAAGACCAATGTCCTCACCTTCGCCGGTTCACTCTGGTTGCGCACCGTGCAGGAGGTTGGCGCCGAGTACCCCGACGTCGAAACCGCTTACCAGCACATCGATGCCGCGACTATCCACATGGTCACCGACCCGGGCCGCTTCGATGTGATCGTCACCGACAACCTCTTCGGCGACATCATCACCGACCTGGCCGCCGCCGTCTCCGGTGGTATCGGCCTGGCCGCCTCCGGCAATATCGATGCCTCCGGCGTGAATCCGTCCATGTTCGAGCCCGTCCACGGCTCGGCCCCCGACATCGCCGGCCAGTCCAAGGCCGACCCCACCGCCGCCATCCTCTCGGTCTCCCTGCTCCTGAACCACCTCGGCAAGACCGAGGAAGCGGCCCGCATCGAGGCCGCCGTCGCCAAGGACCTCGCCTCCCGCACGGCTCCGGCCTCCACTGTGGAAGTCGGCAACCGCATCGCCGCGGCGGTCTGAATCATCTGAAGGCAAACTGCCCTGCGCTTGAAATCCATTCGGGTGCAGGGCTTTCCGTGTAGCGCAGCGGTCAGTGGACGCGGGTGGGTCGTCCGGGACTTGAACTGTTGGGCAGGCAGGCTCTGTTCCGGTCGACGGGATGCTTCTCGGACGGCGCTCATTCCCTGATTGCTGCTATAGCATCGGGAGGTGTCCATCCGTCCCATGGGACGGATGGACAACCCAAAATCACTACTTCATCCTCAAAGCTTGGTCCACAGCGCTGCCACGCCGTTAGACCGCAGGAGGTTCCGATGACCGGTCGGCATACGGCCGACGAGATCGGCTTCGGCCCCTACACTGTCCTGGATCTGCACGAACTTCCAGAGGACGGTAAGGGTTTCGAGCTCGAGGACGGGTGGCTGATCGAGGTGGCAGCGGGGGCTCGGCACAACTGGATCGCTCGGCGACTGGCCCGGATCATCGAGGCTGCGGCGGCCGAGGCTCGGGCATCAGTGCTGGTACTCGACGGCGGCGAGTGGGAGATCAGTACGCCGGCCGGGGTGCGAAAGCCCGACGTGCTCGTCCTGCCCAAGGATGTCGGCCATGCTGCCATCGTCGACGAACGCCCCAAGTTGATTCCGGGGACCGAGCTGCTGCTGGCCGTCGAGGTCATTTCGGCGGGAAGCTCGAGCGAACGTACGGATCGTGTTCGCAAGGTGCGTGAGTACGCGGCGTTGGGGATTCCGGAGTACTGGATCATCGAGCATCAGCCTGAGATTCGTGTGCACCGATCGGTCCTGGAAGGCGGCTCGTACGGCTGGGAGACGGCCGTGGCGGAGGGTGCCGAGTTCGTGGCGGACCTGGACGCGGACAAGTCGATCCATATCACCTTCGATCCCGCAGCGCTCATCGAGTACTGAGATATCGCAGTATCTCTGTGGCTGGACTCTGTTCGGGCACAGGGGTTTTCTGTATGGCGGGGGGCGGGGTGGTGTGATTCGTGAGTGGTATTGCGAAACCACCTGGGGCAGTGAGACATATCGCACCATTGCATTCGGATGCGAAAACGTAACGGGGGCAGACATTCCGGATTTGCGGAGTATCAGCACACGGCGGCGGGCCCCTGCGCGCGGTCTGCGTGCGGGGGCCCGTGGCTGGGAGGTTCCTGTCAGCGGGAGTCTCTGGGGACCAAAGGGATCGCGGCCGCGGCTATGACGGCGGCCAGGACGTAGGTGATTGAGAAGCCTGCCGCGGTGATGAGGGCACCGAAGACGGGGGCCACGGCGGCCATGGCCAGATTCTGGCCGGTGTTCTGAATGCCCAATCCGCGGCCCGACCAGTATGGTCCGGCGATCTCGGCTACCGCGGTGAAGGCCAGGCCGTTATCGGTGACCGTGATGACCGAGGCGGCGATCAGGATGGGGACCGCCAGCCACCACCAGTGCGCCCAGGAGGTGAAGCCCAAGGCGGCCATGGAGATTGCGGCCGCGACGGCGACGATCCGCAGCGGGCCCAGGCGGCTGCCCACTTTGTCCGACCATTGGCCGGCGCCGATACGTCCGGCGGCGCCCAGGAATTGGATGGCGGTCATCAGCGCGCCGGCGGCCGGTAATGACCAGCCCAGGTCACGATGCAGCCACAGCAGGGCGAAGGTCCACAGGGTGCCCTGCGGGATCACCAGTAGCAGCGAGACTGCGTGAATGCGCCACAGGGTGGAATCACCGCGATAGGGATTAACGGGACGGCCTGTGTCGCCGGTGATTTCGGGCCGGGGCGGGTCCACGATGCCGATCAGGCAGGCGATCGCGCCGACACCGGCCATCACCGCCGGCACCAGAATGGCCGTCGAGAACCCGTGTGCCGCAGCGACAGCCGGAATGGTCAGGGCCGCGATGCCGACGCCCAGCGGCTGCGCGGTCTGCCGGATACCCAGCGCCAGCCCGCGCCGATGCGCCGGGAACCAGCCCACGATGACGCGCCCGCTGGCGCCGTTCGTGCTGGCCGCGCCCAGACCACCGATGAACAGCAATGCCCCCAGCGCAACGTAGTTCGTCACGGTGGCGGCGGCGACGCCCGCGATCAGCATGATGACCGGACCGGCCACCAGCACCTTGCGCTCGCCGATGCGATCCATCACGTAACCCCAGGCGATCAGCGTGCACACCAGCCCCACGGTGGGCATGGCGACCAGCAGACCGGCAGTGGCCAGCGACATTCCGCGTTCGGTCAGGGCCGGTAGCAGGAAGGGCGTGCCGTTGATGAAGACCGCGCTGGCGGCCTGTGAGAAGACGCCGAGGCCCAGCATGGTCCACCGTCTGGTCGTGCCGATCTGCGTCACGGTGGCCATGGCCCTCACCTCATGTCTCACTATATGGAACTGATGTCTTATAGTTTGAACATCGGGCCCCACGTTACACCTGAGGCGCATGGTGATTTCAGTGGCACGCTGTCTATTTGCTCACACTCCATATCTGATCTTGTTCGGGCCCTTGCGGAGACTGAGTTGCCTTGCGTATAAGTCCTTTCCACATTTCCGGCGACCCGATGCGGGCCGGTATGCCACCGGTCCCCGGAGGCATGCGGCGCACCCCGGCCCGGGCCCGCGCGCCGGCTCCCGCGCCCCCGCGGTCGGGTGCGTTCGGGCAGGTCGAAGCCGGTCGATAGGATGCTGACCATGCGCCTAGGTCGAGTTGCAAGCCCAGATGGAGTCGCTTTCGTCAGCGTCGAAGGCGACGGCGATCAAGCCGTCGTCCGGGAAATCGCCGAACATCCGTTCGGCACGCCGACGTTCACCGGTCGCAGCTGGCCGCTCGCCGATGTGCGCCTGCTCGCCCCGATCCTCGCCAGCAAGGTGGTGTGCATCGGCAAGAACTACGCCGCACACGCCGCGGAAATGGGCGGCCCCGCCCCGGCCGACCCGGTCATCTTCATGAAGCCGAGCACCTCCATCATCGGCCCGAACGCCTCGATCGTGTTGCCGCCCAGCTCTTCTCAGGTCGACTACGAGGGCGAACTCGCCGTGGTCATCGGCCGCCCCTGCAAGGACGTGCCCGCCGCCCGCGCCAATGACGTGATTCTCGGCTACACCGTCGCCAACGACGTCACCGCGCGGGATCAGCAGAAGTACGACGGCCAGTGGACCCGCGCCAAGGGCTACGACACCTTCTGCCCGCTCGGCCCGTGGATCGAGACCGCACTGGACCCTTCGGATCTGGAGATCGTCACCGAGCTCGACGGCGAGGTGAAGCAGCGCAGCCGCACTTCACTTCTCCTGCACGATATTCCGAAGCTGATCGAATGGGTATCCACCGTGATGACCCTGCTCCCGGGCGATGTCATCCTCACCGGCACGCCGGAGGGCGTCGGCCCGGTCAAGGAGGGCCAGACCGTATCGGTGACCGTCTCGGGCATCGGCACCCTCACCAATCCCGTTGCCGCCAAACGCTGATCGAGAGAGAGAAATGACTGACGTCCGGGTCCGATTCTGCCCGTCACCCACCGGCACACCCCATGTCGGACTGGTCCGCACCGCCCTCTTCAACTGGGCGTACGCGCGGCATCACGGCGGCACTTTCGTTTTCCGCATCGAAGACACCGACGCCGCACGCGATTCCGAGGAGTCCTACGCCGCGATTCTCGACGCGCTGCGCTGGCTCGGCCTGACCTGGGACGAGGGCCCGGAAGTCGGCGGCCCCTACGGCCCGTACCGGCAATCACAGCGTCGTGACATTCATCTCGATGTCGTGCAGCGGCTATTGGCGGCCGGGGAGGCCTACGAATCCTTCTCCACGCCTGAGGAAGTCGAGGCCCGGCACAAGGCCGCCGGCCGCGATCCCAAACTCGGCTACGACAATTACGACCGCGAGCTGACCGCCGAGCAGATCGCCGCCTACCAGGCCGAGGGCCGGGGCGCGGTGGTCCGCCTGCGCATGCCCGACCACGACCTCACCTGGCACGACCTGGTGCGTGGCGAGACCACCTTCCGCGCCGGCGTGGTCCCCGACTTCGCACTCACCCGCGGTAATGGCGATCCGCTCTATACGCTGGTTAACCCGGTCGACGACGCGATGATGAAGATCACCCACGTTTTGCGCGGCGAAGATCTGCTCTCGTCCACCCCCCGGCAACTCGCCTTGTACGACGCGCTGAAACGTATCGGGGTTGCCGAGTTCACGCCCGAGTTCGGACATCTGCCGTTCGTGATGGGGCAGGGCAACAAGAAGTTGTCCAAGCGTGATCCGGAGTCGAATCTCTTCCACCATCGCGACCGCGGGTTCATTCCGGAGGGTTTGCTGAATTATCTGGCGTTGCTCGGCTGGAGCATCGCCGATGATCATGATCTGTTCTCCATGGCGGAGATGGTGGAGGCCTTCGATATTGCGAAGGTTAATTCGAACCCGGCACGTTTCGACCAGAAGAAGGCCGATGCGCTGAACGCCGAACATATTCGGTTGCTGACCCCGGGTGATTTCGCTCACCGGCTCCGGGAGTTCCTCACCGGCCAGGGTCATATCGGCGCCGAGATCGACGAGAAGCTGTTCGAAACGGCGGCTGATCTTGTTCAGACCCGCATCGTCGTTCTGAGTGATGCATGGGATCTCTTGAAGTTCCTGTTCATCCGCCCCGAAGAGTTCGTCATCGACGAAGCCGCCAAGCAAAAGAACCTCGGCGCCGACGCCGGACCCGTTCTGCAAGCGGCGGTAAAGGCGCTGGAAGGCGTTTCCGAGTGGACCGCGGCCGCGCTCGAAGAAGCGCTCAAGACCGCGCTGATCGACGAACTGGGCCTCAAGCCGCGCAAGGCGTTCGCGCCCGTCCGCGTGGCCGTCACCGGCTCGCACATCAGCCCGCCGCTGTACGAGTCCCTCGAACTGCTCGGCCGCGAGGTCTCGATGGACCGCCTGAACGCCGCGCAGACGCAGACGGCCTCGAACTAGCGTCCTAAAACAGTCCCTGACCAGCCGATTTGTATATGACCGGTACCGGCCTGCTAATCTTCTTCTCGGTTCGAACGAGGCCGGGAAGCACTCACAAGGTGCAGGCCGAGTGTCCGGATCATTGGGGTATGGTGTAATTGGCAACACAGCTGATTCTGGTTCAGCCATTCTAGGTTCGAGTCCTGGTACCCCAGCTGCGAGCGCCGAAAGGCGCTCGATTGTTGTGAAGCCCAAGCGGTTACGCAACTCCTGGTCCCGTCGTCTAGCGGCCTAGGACGCCGCCCTCTCAAGGCGGTAGCGCGGGTTCAAATCCCGTCGGGACTACAAAAGCGAAGGCCCCCAGCAATGCTGGGGGCCTTCGCTTTTGCTGTCCTCTTATTTGCCGGTTACGGTGCTGCCGCCCAGCGGCATCGCGGGCATGCCGAGTTTGCGGTGGTCCCAGCTGCGGGTGCGCTCGGGGACGATGCGAATGGCCACGCGCTTGTTCAGCATGGCTTCGACATACGGCCTGGCGTCTTCGCTGTAGGGGCCGGTGTAGCGCTCCCACACACTGATACCCACCTTGAACAGGGCGTCCGGATCGTCGACCACCTCGGCGTGGCCCTCGATGGAGACGCCGCGCAGCTGGTCGTAGGTGTCGCCGGTTTCAACCATCACAGTGACGCGGGGATCCCGGCGCAGGTTCACGGCTTTTTGTGACTTCGCCTTGGTCTCGAACCAGATTTCGCCGTCTACCAGGGCGTACCACATGGCGGTCAGGTGCGGGCGGCCGCCGGCGCTCAGTGTGGCCAGCGTGATGACGCGATTGCTCTCCAGAAATTCGCTGATCTCCTGGTCGGACATCACGATCTGAGCGCGTTGATTGACTCCCATGAACCGACTGTAATTTACGCCGTATGAGCCCGGTCACAGGGTGGGAAAACCGCCGCTGAGGCCGCTGTTACCGCTGTTACCGCTGAGACCCACCCCCGAGTGTGCCCCGAGGGTGGAACGCCCGTCAGAGGCGCTTGTGGAGGGCGTCGGCGGCGGCCACCAGGTCGGCGGCCCAGCGGGCGCCCGGTCGGCGGCCCATGCGGTCGATGGGCCCGGATACCGAGACGGCCGCGACCACCGCGCCGGCGGCGTCGCGGACGGGGGCGGAGACGCTGGCCACGCCCGCGGCGCGTTCGGCGGCGCTCTGGGCCCAGCCGCGGCGGCGGACCTCGGCCAATGCGCGTTCGCCGAACACGGCCTCGGGGAGGACCGTGCGCTGGAGTTCGGGATCAGCCCAGGCCAGCAGGACTTTCGCGGCGGAACCGGCGGTGAGGGGGAGGCGGGCGCCGATGGGGACGGTGTCGCGCAGGCCGGCGGCGGGTTCCATGGCGGCCGCGCAGACCCGGGAATTGCCGTCGCGGCGGTAGAGCTGGACGCTCTCGCCGGTGATCTCGCGCAGGCGCGGCAGGATGGTGGCGGCGGCGTCCAGCAGCGGGTCGCTGGCGGTTGTCGCCAGCTCCGACAGGGCCGGGCCGGGACGCCACAGGCCCTGGCTGTCGCGGGCCAGCATCCGGTGCACCTCGAGGCCCACGGCCAGGCGATGGGCGGTGGCGCGGGGCAGGCCGGTACGGGTGCACAGCTCATTGAGGCCGCAGGGTTGCTCGGCTACCGCGTGCAGGACCGCCATGGCTTTGTCCAGAACCCCGATGCCGCTATGCTGTCTCATAGAACGATATTAGCGTCTCACATGTCGGGAAATGCAAACCGGGCTCACCCGCCCGCACCGCACCCGGTCCGATCGAGGCGCGAGCCCCCGCGTCACAGCCCGATGCGGGTTTGTCTATCGAGAGGTGATGGAGATATGGCCGACCGGCCACGCACTCTGGCGGAGAAGGTCTGGGACCAGCACGTCGTCGTTCGCGGCGAGGGTGAGGGCGCGAACCGCGAACCCGACCTCATCTACATCGACCTGCACCTGGTGCACGAGGTCACCAGCCCGCAGGCCTTCGACGGCCTCCGCGCCGCCGGCCGTCCCGTGCGCCGGCCGGATCTCACCATCGCGACCGAGGACCACAACGTCCCCACCATCGATATCGACAAGCCGATCGCGGATCCGACTTCGCGCACGCAGGTCGAGACGCTGCGCCGCAATTGCCAGGAATTCGGTGTGCGCCTGCACCCGATGGGCGATATCGATCAGGGCATCGTGCACGTGGTCGGCCCGCAGCTGGGCCTGACCCAGCCGGGAACCACGGTGGTGTGCGGTGATTCGCACACCTCCACGCACGGCGCGTTCGGCGCGCTGGCCATGGGTATCGGCACCTCCGAGGTGGAACACGTACTGGCGACACAGACTCTGTCGCTGCGCCCCTTCAAGACCATGGCCATCAATATCGATGGCACATTGCCCGACGGCGTCACCTCCAAGGACGTGATTCTCGCGGTCATCGCGCAGATCGGCACCGGCGGCGGTCAGGGCTATGTGCTGGAGTACCGCGGCGAGGCCGTGCGCGCCATGTCCATGGAGGCCCGGATGACCATGTGCAACATGTCGATCGAGGCCGGCGCCCGCGCGGGCATGGTGGCTCCCGACGAGGTCACCTATGAATTCCTGAAGGGCCGCCCGCACGCCCCGCAGGGTGCGGACTGGGATGCGGCCGTGGCCGCCTGGGACGCGCTGAAGACCGAGGAGGGCGCGGAATTCGATGTCGAGGTGCATCTCGACGCCTCGGCGCTGACCCCGTTCGTCACCTGGGGCACCAACCCGGGACAGGGCCTGCCGCTGGGTGAATCGGTGCCGGACCCGGAGCAGATCTTCGACGAGAACGAGCGTGCGGCCGCCGAGAAGGCGCTGCAGTACATGGATCTGAAGCCGGGTACGCCGCTGCGTGAGGTGCCGGTGGACGCCGTTTTCGTGGGTTCGTGCACCAATGGCCGGATCGAGGATCTGCGGGCCGTCGCGGACATTCTGCAGGGCCGACAGGTCGCGGACGGTGTACGCATGCTGATCGTGCCCGGTTCCATGCGGGTGCGCCTGCAGGCGGAAAAGGAGGGCCTGGGCGAGATTTTCACGGCCGCGGGCGCGGAATGGCGCCAGCCGGGATGCTCGATGTGCCTGGGTATGAACCCGGATCAGCTTTCGCCCGGTCAGCGCTGTGCCGCGACCTCGAACCGGAACTTCGAAGGGCGCCAGGGCAAGGGCGGTCGCACGCATCTGGTTTCGCCGCTGGTCGCGGCGGCGACGGCGGTGCGCGGAACCCTGTCCTCACCTGCGGATCTGAACTGATCCCGGGCTTTTCCCGGGCATTCCAGGTCAGCCGCAGCCAGCCCTCTTCGGCCACAACAGACTCAGGAGAATCACGATGGAAGCCTTCAAGGTCCACAAGGGGATCGGCGTTCCGATGCGCCGATCCAATGTCGACACCGATCAGATCATTCCGGCGGTGTATCTGAAGCGCGTTACCCGAACGGGTTTCGAGGACGGCCTGTTCGCCGCATGGCGGACGGATCCGAACTTCATTCTGAACGTCGAGCCCTACAACCGGGCCAGTGTGCTGGTCGCCGGTCCGGATTTCGGTACCGGATCCTCACGTGAGCACGCCGTTTGGGCCTTGAAGGACTACGGGTTCCGGGTGGTCATCTCCTCCCGCTTCGCCGACATCTTCCGCGGGAACGCGGGCAAGGACGGCCTGCTGACGGCTCGGATGGCGCAGAGCGATGTGGAATTGCTCTGGAAGTTGCTCGAGGAACAGCCCGGTTTGGAATTGACGGTGGACCTCGAGACACGCACCGTGGCGGCCGGAACGGTCGTGTTGCCGTTCGATATTGACGACTACACGAGGTGGCGTCTGCTGGAAGGGCTGGACGACATCGGGCTGACTCTGCGGCACGAGGGCGAGATCACCCAGTTCGAAAACGCAAGGCCGACATGGAAACCCGCTACCATTCCGGCCCGTATTTCGCAGACGTAATCATTGATGGCGGTTAGCTGAACACCCTCTAACCCGGTAGCTGGGCGTGTGCCATGTCTCATCAAAATAGGCGTGGCACATAGACTCTTGCCCGGAAAGGGTTTACCGTGGTACCTAGTCGGTCCGACGACGGGCCATTTAGTCTGCGGAGGATTCAATGAACAAGGCGGAACTGATCGATGTTCTGACCGAGAAGTTGGGTACTGACAGGCGCACCGCTACTGCTGCAGTCGAGCAGATGGTAGACACGATCGTGCGTGCTGTGAACAAAGGTCAGAGCGTCACCATCACGGGATTCGGTGTCTTCGAACAGCGTAAGCGGGCCGCGCGTGTTGCTCGTAACCCCCGTACCGGCGAAACCGTCAAGGTGAAGCCGACTTCGGTGCCGGCCTTCCGTCCCGGCGCTCAGTTCAAGGCGATCATCGCCGGCAAGCAGAAGATCGCGTCGAGCGGCCCGGCCGTGAAGCGTGGTGTGGCTGCCCCGGTTTCGGGCAAGGCGGGTGCGAAGAAGACCACCGCCAAGAAGACCGCCAAGAAGGCAGCGACGAAGGCTCCGGCCAAGACCACGGCCAAGAAGGCGGCTTCCAAGGCTCCGGCCAAGAAGGCCACCGCCAAGAAGACGACTGCTGCGAAGAAGGCCACCACTGCAAAGAAGGCCCCGGCCAAGGCCACTGCCGCCAAGAAGACCACTGCGGCCAAGAAGGCCCCGGCCAAGAAGGCCGTGAAGGTCACCGCCAAGAAGACTGCGAAGAAGGCTCCGGCCAAGAAGACCGCCGCCAAGCGCACTGCCCGTCGCTGACGAGCAAGCGGTCTGTGCGCCTCTGATACAGAGCGCATTGCCCGTCCCTGACGGGTTTTCGACGCAGGACGACATGTGAGACGGCCCGGCATCGCCGGGCCGTTTCGCATGTCAGGGGCCGGAAATGGCCGGGCCGCGCGGGAATTCGGCCGCCGCCGGAAGCGGATGATCCCGGTGAACGAGATACGTTCTTCTCAGTTAGCCGGAAACGGTCGTGAAACCCCGTGTGCCAACCGGTTATTACCGGGATTCTCTCCGCGAAAATCGCTATGGCCGAATATCGGTGGGAGCGAGCGCCTTATCCAGGTGATCCGCCGCCACCAATCGCCCCCGGTGCAATGACAGCACCCAGACACTGCCCTTGCGATTACGCGCCGGCGGCAGCGTGACGCCGTCCATGGCGGCCCACCACTCCACCAGATCCGGAATCACCTTGCCCTGACTGCAGATCACCCGCACCGAGTGCTCATCGACCAGCTCACGGGCCCGTTTCCGGGCCGTGTCCGGCGCTGCCGCATAACCACTTTCGGAGAACAGCGGCTCCAATTCGATCTCGGCGCCGAGCTGTTCGGCCAGCGGGGTAACGGTTTGGACACAGCGGGCCGGTGGGGCGGAGACGATTTCGGCCGCGCCGAAGGCGAGCAGGTTCGGCACCAGCTCGCGAGCCTGTGCGCGACCGGCCTTTTCGAGCGGCCGCTCGTCGTCGTCACCGGCGAATCGGTCCTTACGGCCCGCCTTGCCGTGCCGCACGAGCAGCAGCGTGGAGGTCTCGGCCGGGAGGCGCAGGAAATTGCGGAGGATGGTGCGATCCATGGGGTAGGAGACCGCGTCCATGACGCCGTGCGGGGTCTGCCAATCCAGCACGTCGACTTCCGGATTCGGCTCGAACTCGCCGTCGAGGACGCGGGCCGCCCAGTAGTCCACCCGCTTGAGCTTGCGATGCCCGGTGACCGGATACGTCACATGGCCGAGATAACGACCCAGGCGCGAATTCAGGCCGGTTTCCTCGGTCACCTCGCGGGCGGCCGCGACCACCGGGGTCTCGCCGGGATCCAATTTGCCCTTGGGCAGCGACCAGTCGTCGTACTTGGGCCGGTGCACGAGGGCCATCTCGGGTTCGCCGTCCGGGCCGGGGCGCCACAACACCGCCCCCGCGGCAAGGATATTGGCGGTGACCCGGGGGTCGGTATATCTGGCAGCGGGGGCGGTGTCGGGTCTGCTCACTGGTGATCCGGCCGTCGCAGTCGCATGAGGTATTCCTGATGGTCGCGAATGTCCTCGCCGGCCACGGCGGGATCGGGCTGGGCCTGCCAGCCGCCGTCGGCCTGCAGCACCCAGCAGCGGGTGTTGGGGTGCAGGGCGGAGTCGAACACCTGACCCAGCCGATCGGCCAGCTTCGGATCCTTGACCTGGGCCAGTACTTCCACGCGCCGGTCCAGATTCCGGTGCATCATGTCGGCGCTGCCGATCCAGTACTCGTTCTGCGCCTGGAAATGCAGCACGCGCGAATGTTCCAGGTAGCGGCCGAGAATCGAGCGCACCTCGATATTCTCGCTCATCCCGGGCACGCCGGGGCGCAGGCCGCAGATTCCGCGCACCACGATCTGCACCGGCACGCCGGCCTGGGAGGCGCGGTACAGCGCGTCGATGACCTGTTCGTCGACGATGGCATTGGCCTTCAGCCGGATTCGCGCGTCCTTGCCCTCGGCGGCGAGCTGGATCTCGCGGTCGATGCGCTCGATGATCCCGGCCCGCACGCCGATCGGCGCCACCAGCAGATTGCGGTAGTTGGCCTTTCGGGAGTACCCGGTCAGCGAGTTGAACAGGTCGGTGAGGTCGGCGCCGATCTCCGGTGCGGCCGTGAGCAATCCGACATCTTCGTACAACCGGGCGGTCTTCGGATTGTAATTACCGGTGCCGATGTGGCAGTAGCGACGGATGGTGGCTCCTTCGCGCCGCACCACCAGGCAGGTCTTGCAGTGTGTCTTGAGGCCGACGAGGCCGTAGACCACGTGCACGCCCGCCTGTTCCAGCGCCCGCGCCCATTTGATGTTGGCCTGCTCGTCGAAGCGGGCCTTGATCTCCACCAGGGCGACGACCTGCTTACCGGCCTCGGCGGCGTCGATGAGCGCGTTGACGATGGGGGAGTCACCGGAGGTGCGGTACAGGGTCTGCTTGATGGCCAGCACCTGCGGGTCGGCGGCGGCCTGTTCGATGAATCGCTGCACGCTGGTGGAGAAGGAGTCGTACGGGTGGTGCACCAGCACATCGCCCTCGCGCAGGGCGGCGAAAACGTTTCGCGGCGTTTCCCGTTCGCCGAAGGCGGCCGGGGTGGCGGGTACGAACGGGGCGTCCTTGAGCATCGGCCGGTCGACGCCGTACACCTGCCACAGGCAGGACAGGTCGAGCAGGCCGGGCACCTGGATGACGTCGGCGGGATCCACGTCGAGTTCGCGCAGCAGCAGATCGAGCATGTGCTCGGTCATATCGTCGGAGACTTCCAGCCGCACCGGGGATCCGAAGCGGCGCCGGGCGAGTTCGCGTTCCAGGGCCTGCAGCAGGTCCTCGTCGCGGTCCTCCTCGACCTCCAGATCGGCATTGCGGGTGATCCGGAACGAATGCTGTTCCACCACTTCCATTCCCGGGAACAGCTGATCCAGGTGGGCGGCGATCAGCTCCTCCATGGGGAGGAAGGCGGCCATGTTGGTGGCTTGTGCCGCAGCGGATTCCCGCACCGCCGAATCCCGGCTGGCGTGCTGGGCGGCCTCGCGGGCGGTCGGGGTGCGGCGGACCCGGACGAAGCGGTCCACATTGTCGGGCACCTTCACGCGGGCGAAGTGCTCGCCGCCGGTGGCCGAATCCTTCACTGTCACGGCGAGATTCAGGCTCAGGCCGCTGATGTAGGGGAACGGGTGCGCCGGGTCCACCGCGAGCGGGGTGAGCACCGGGAAGACCTGATCCTGGAAATACCCGGAGAGACGCTGCTTCTCGGTGTCGTCCAGGTCGGTCCAGCGGATGATGGCGATGCCCTCGCCGGTCAGGGCGGGCAGCACCTGATCGAGGAAGACATTGGCGTGTCGCACCGCGAGCTTCTGGGTGCGCTCGGCGATCATCTCGAGCTGCTCGGTGGGGGAGAGCCCGTCGGCGGAGCGCACCGACAATCCGGTTTCCGCGCGGCGCTTCAGGCCGGCGACGCGGACCATATAGAACTCGTCGAGGTTCGACGCGAAAATGGCGAGGAATTTCGCCCGTTCGAGGAGCGGCTCCGATTGATCCTCGGCGAGGGCGAGCACGCGGGCATTGAAGTCGAGCCAGCTCAGTTCCCGGTTGACGTACCGATCCTGGGGCAAACGCGTCTGCGTGGCTGGGGTGGGCGCCGGGGTTGCCGCGGGCGGTGCCGCGGGTAGCAGCGGCGATTGCTTGACGGTATCCGTATCGCTCACTCTCACGATCATTCCTTATGTCGCGGGTGGGGTGCCGAAGTGACACCGTCCATTGCAGCGCAGATCACGCCCGGTCAGCGAACTGAAGACCGGGCGCTGTGCACATCTTCCTTTGCTTGACACGCCCGCGACACGCCGATTTCATTCAGCAGCGCGCGGGTTGCCTCCCCAACGCCGAGCGCGACGGCGCGCTCGAGATCGACAGCGGTGTCGACGTCCTGACGCAGACCCGGCCATTCGCCGAGCAATTCGATCGCGCCGGCGGCAATGTGCCGCCGGGCCGAATCCCGGCCGAACAGCGGATCCAGCGACTGTGGATCACGCGCCAGCAGGGCCACCGTGCCGCTGCCCTCGTGATCGGCCACCACCGCGCGCGGCTGCGTCGCGGCGGCCAGCACCTCGGCCAGTTCCTGCGGGCGCATGGCGGGCAGATCCGCTTGCAGGGCAAGCAGATCGACGGTGCCGTGGCGCTCCCGGACCGCCGCCGCCCCGGCCGCCAGCGCGGCATTCAAGCCGCCGTGGCCGTTGCGGGTGAATTCCGTTGCGGGCGGCTCGGGATGCACCTGGGCGCCCAGCCGGTGCACCAGCTCGGCGACCGTGGGATCGGGGGTCACCACGGTGACCGAGGCGATCCCCGGGGTCGCCACCGCGGCGGTCACGGTGTCGGCGAGCATGGCCAGTACCAGCCGCGGCCGCTCCTGCGCGGGCAGGTGATCGGCCAGCCGGCTCTTGGCGAGCCCGAGATTCTTCACAGCGATGATGGCATGCACGTGCGTACCGGCCCTCCTGGAACCATTCGTGTCACTGCACCCAGCCACGCGCATGCCGGAAATCTTCCCACCCGAAAGTGTCCGGTGTGTGAGCGGTGTCGGGATCGGCGGAGTCGGTGCACGTGCGCGACCTATATTGATCTGATGGCTAGGGCAGCGGTACTGGGAGCGGGGTCATGGGGGACCTCCTTCGCGAAGGTGTTGGCGGAAGCGGGAACCGAGGTCACCATGTGGGCCCGGCGGCCGGAGGTGGCGCAGACGCTCGCGAACGAGCATCGCAATCCCTGGTATCTGCCGGATGTCGAACTGCCGCCGATCGCGGCCACCCACGATCCGGCGGTCGCGCTGGACGGGGCCGACATCGTGGTGCTGGCGGTGCCCTCGCAGTCGCTGCGTACCAATCTGGCCGAGTGGAAGACCCTCATTCCGGGTGATTCGACGCTGCTGAGCCTGGCCAAGGGCATCGAAACCGGCACCCTGCTGCGCATGAGCCAGGTGATCGCCGAGGTCACCGACGCCGATCCGAGCCGGATCGCCGTGCTGTCGGGGCCGAATCTGGCGCGGGAGATCGCCGAGCGGCAGCCCGCCGCCACCGTGGTCGCCTGCACCGACGCCGGGCGCGCGGAAGCCGTGCAGCGGGCCAGCGCCACCGGCTATTTCCGGCCGTACACCAATACCGACGTGATCGGCTGCGAGATCGGCGGCGCCTGCAAGAACGTGATCGCGCTGGCCTGCGGCATCGCCTCGGGAATGGGCTTGGGCGACAACTCCGTTGCCAGCCTGATCACCCGCGGACTGGCCGAGATCATCCGGCTGGGCGTGGCGCTCGGCGCGGAACCGGTGACCTTCGCGGGCCTGGCCGGGGTCGGCGATCTGGTCGCCACCTGCACCTCGCCGCTGTCGCGCAATCGGTCCTTCGGGCATGTGCTGGGCGCCGGCGGGACCATGGAGACCGCGCAGCAGGCGACTCATGGCCAGGTCGCCGAGGGTGTGAAGTCGTGCACATCGGTGCGGGCGCTGGCCGAGAAGCACGGCGTGGAAATGCCGTTGACCACGGGTGTGCACGGGGTCTGCCACGAGGGTCTGTCCGCGGCGGATGCGGTCGGGCAGCTGCTGGGCCGCCGGCTGAAGTCGGAGTAGCCGCCGCCGCGCGCCGGGATGGCCGCCGAATAGCACGGCATAACACGGCGGTCCGGTACGACCGTGTAACACTGCCGCCGCACCCGACCGGGTACGGTTCCCGGCATGACCAACAGGATCCGGGTGGCGGTGGTTTTCGGTGGCCGAAGCAACGAGCATGGCGTCTCGTGTGTCTCGGCCCGGACCGTACTGGGGAACCTCGATCCCGAACGCTACGAGGCGGTGCCGATCGGCATCACCCGCGACGGCACCTGGGTGCTCGGCAACGGCGACCCCCGCGCCCTGAGCCCGCAGGGCCGGGCGCTGCCCTCGGTGGATGCCACCGGCGCCGCGCTGACCCTGTCCGCCGATCCGTCGCGACCGGGCAGCCTGGTGCCGCTGGACGGGGCCGAAACCGTGCTCGGCAGTGTGGATGTGGTGTTCCCGGTGCTGCACGGCGCCTTCGGTGAGGACGGCACGCTGCAGGGCCTGCTGGAACTGGCCGGGCTGCCGTATGTCGGGCCCGGCGTCCTGGCCAGTGCGGCCGGCATGGACAAGGAGTTCACCAAGAAACTCCTTGCGGCCGAAGGACTTCCGATCGGCGATCAGGTGGTGCTGCGGCCCGGGGTGCAGACCCTGTCGGACGAGGACAAGCAGCGCCTGGGACTGCCGGTGTTCGTGAAGCCCGCCCGCGGCGGATCCTCCATCGGCATCACCAAGGTGGACGGCTGGGACGCGCTCGACGCCGCCATTGCCATTGCCCGCCAGCACGATCCGAAGGTGATCGTGGAGGGCGCCATCGTGGGCCGCGAAGTCGAGTGCGGCGTACTGGAATTCCCGGACGGCCGGGTGGAAGCCAGTGTGGTGGCGGAGATCCGGATGCCCGAGGAGACGCCGGACGGCCCGGAGTTCTACGACTTCGACACCAAATACCTCGACGACGTCTGCGAGTTCGACGTCCCCGCCAAGCTGGACGACGATGTGTCGCTGCAGATCCGGGAACTCGCGGTGCAGGCGTTCCGCGCCCTGGACTGCCAGGGCCTGGCCCGCGTCGACTTCTTCGTCACCGAGCAGGGCCCGGTCATCAACGAGATCAACACCATGCCGGGCTTCACCTCGATCTCGATGTACCCGCGCATGTGGGATGCCGCCGGCATCGACAATCGCACGCTGGTGAGCACCCTCATCGAAACGGCGCTGGCCCGGGGCACCGGGCTGCGCTGACGGCTCAGTTGGGCAGGGGGTTCGGGTCCAGCGGCTGCTCGGGGATGGCCTTGCCGATGGCGTCCGAAACCTCTTGCAGCGGAGTCGCTCCGGCATTGTCCGGCGTGGTCAGCGCGATATAGGTGCCGCGGTCCACGGCCCACCAGGTGCCGGAGGTGACGCCGGTGGTCTGGTCCCGCACCTCGAACCAGCTGACCCCGTTGACCACCTGCAGCGGCGAGGCCTTGTTGAACTCCAGGGGGCGTTCCAGGCCGCAGCGCAGCACGATGCTGTTCCCGCCGTCCGGCAACTGCCACGCCTGGGTGGCGGGCGGGGCGGGCTGCACCAGTTCGGATTTGGTGTAATCGCCGATCTTGTCCGGCAGTCCGCCCATCAGGGTCGTGCACTGCGGGCCGTTCGCGGCCGGGGCGGACACCGCGCCCAGCGCGAGCGGATCCCGCGAGGGATGCCGGTTGGCCAGCACACCCATCACGAGCACGCCGACGACCAATGCGACGGGTAGCGCGATAGCGGTGGCGATCAGCGCGGGCGACCGCTTACTCGAGTACTCGGCGTCCGCATCCTCGGTCGCGGCCTCGGGGGCGTCCGAAGTCTTCGCGCGGGTCTGCTTGTCGTCGACCGTGTCCCCGGCCTTCGCGGCGTCGATCGGTTCCTGCCCGCCCGCTGCTCCCGCGCCCTCTTCCTGGTCGGGCGTGCTCGGTGCTGCTGCGTCGCTGCCGCGGGTGTCGTTGCTCATCCGGTTGCCGGTCCCCGATCGTGCCGTGCCGGGGCGCACGCGTCCCGGCTGGTGGTCGTCGATTTCGGGTTCGAGGGTACCGTTTCCGGGTCAGCCGTCCGCATCACACTCTGTCCCGAGGAGACCGTCATCACCGCCAGCAGTCCTGCCCGCACCGTTCGCGAGCTCGGGGAGTTCGCGCTGATCGCGCGCATCAATGCGGGGCGCACCCAGGCCCCGGGCGTGCTGCTGGGTCCCGGCGACGACGCGGCGGTGGTGGCCGCGCCGGAGGGACGGTTCGTGGTGACCACCGACATGCTGGTGCAGGACCGGCATTTCCGGCTGGACTGGTCGAGTGCGCGGGATATCGGGCGCAAGGCGATCGCGCAGAATGCCGCGGACGTGGTGGCCATGGGTGCGGTGCCGAGCGCGTTCGTGGTGTCGCTCGGGTGCCCGGCCGACACCGCCGTGGATTTCGTCACCGACCTGGCGGACGGCATGTGGGAGGAGGCGGCGCGGGCGGGCGCGTCGATCGCCGGCGGGGATATGGTGCGCAGCCCGGTGCTGATCGTTTCCGTGACGGCCTTCGGTGACCCGCGGCGCGCGCCGATCAAGCGGTCGGGTGCGCGCGTGGGGGACGTGGTCGCGGTGGCCGGGAAGCTCGGCTGGTCCGGGGCGGGCCTGGCGGTATTGTCGGCCGTCGCCGCGCGGCCGGGCGGGGCGAGCGTCGCGCCGGTCGATCTCGGAGAGTTCAGCGAGTTCGCCGATGTGGTTGCCACGCACCGGGTTCCGCAGCCGGTGTACGACGCGGTGCTGGATTTGCCGGATGACGTGGAGATCACCGCGCTCACCGATGTCTCCGACGGCCTGCTGGCCGATCTGGGGCATATTGCCGAATCGTCCGGTGTGGCCATCGATCTGGCGGCCGCGGCGCTGCACGATCCGGGGCTGGATGCGGTGGGCAAGGCGCTGGGCGTCAACCCCCTTGACTGGATTCTGGCGGGCGGTGAGGATCACGCGTTCGCCGCGACCTTCACCGATTCGAGTGATTTGCCGGAAGATTGGACGGTCGTCGGCCGGGTCGCCGCAGGCGCGGGCGTGACGGTGGATGGAACCTCTCGGTCCGGACCATCCGGTTGGGAATCCTTCGCATAGCAGGCCCCGGTTCCGCCGTGAAACTCGACACGATAAGTTTTCCCGACATGGGCGCCAAACCACTGTCGGAGGTCATAGATACGGGCTGGGCCGAGGCCCTCGAGCCGGTGACCGACCGCATCGCCGCGATGGGTGAATTCCTCCGCACCGAAAACGCCGAAGGGCGTGGCTATCTCCCCAAGGGGGAGAACGTGCTGCGCGCCTTCCAACGGCCGTTCGACAAGGTCCGGGTCCTCATCGTCGGCCAGGATCCGTACCCGACCCCCGGCCATCCGATGGGCCTGAGTTTCTCGGTGGCCCCGGATGTTTCGCCGGTACCGCGGAGCCTGGGCAATATATTCTCCGAGTACACCAAGGATCTCGGCCTTCCGACGCCGTCCAACGGTGATCTGTCGCCGTGGTCCGATCAGGGCGTGCTCATGCTGAACCGAGTCCTGACCGTGCAGCCCGGCCAGCCGGCCTCGCATCGCGGCAAGGGCTGGGAAGCGGTGACCGAGCAGGCGATTCGCGCCTTGGTCGCGCGGGAGCAGCCCATGGTGGCGATCCTGTGGGGACGCGATGCGTCCACTCTGAAGCCCATGCTGGGCGCTACGCCCTGCATCGAATCGGCCCATCCGTCACCGTTGTCGGCGTCGCGGGGGTTCTTCGGATCCCGTCCGTTCTCCCGTACCAACGAATTGCTGGGTACCCTAGGGGCCGCGCCGGTGGACTGGCGTCTGCCCTAAACGCGTAACCGTTGACCTGATTCAGGAGCATGTACATGCAGAAGAAGACTGCCCGTGGTGTTTTCGTCGCGCTGGCCGCGGGGGCCGCGCTCGCCGCTGTTCCGGCCGCCGCCAATGCGGAGCCGCTGACACTGGCGCCCGCCCCCGCGGAGACCGCCCCGCAGGCCGCCGCGCCGGTGGGGAGCCTGTTCGATACCAACAGCGTGAGCGGGCTGTCCTCCAATGTGACCTCGCGGGTCGCCTGCATCTTCCAGTCGATCAGCCAGAATGTGGACTGCATCAACGGCCAGAACTAGGCCCGGCGCAGCATCCGCACTTGTGCTGCGGGAGTGAAGGCTTCGACTCGGCGCGCGCCGTCGAGTTCGAAGCCGTTCTTCTTGTAGAAGGCCTGTGCGCGGGGGTTCTCCTCGAACACCCAGAGTGAGGTGTCCTCCGTCCGCGACAGCACCGCGTCCATCAGATCCTGCGCCACTCCGGTGCCGTAGTAGGCGGCGCGCACATACATGGCATTGAGTTCCTGTGCGGCGGGCGGGCTTTCCTCCCGGGCCGGGCTGCTACAGGCGAAGCCGATGACGATATTGTCGGCGACCGCGACCACCATGCGGCCTGCGGATTTGATCCGGATGCGTTCCCATGCCTCGGCGCGCCTGCCGATATCGAAGGCGTCCAGCATGTCCTGGGGCACCAGGCCCTGATAGGCCTCACGCCAGCAGGCGACGTGGCAGGCCCCAAGACTGTAGGCGTGCACTGCCGCCAGCGGGACGACATTCCAGTTACGCAATTCCGCCCCCGAGTGGTCGATCGTTCCGGGCACAAGCAAAAGCCCCGGACCCATTCTGGGTGCCGGGGCTTCTGAGGTGAAGCTGATTAACCGCGGACGACCTTGCCGGCCTTCAGGCAGGAGGTGCACACGTTCATGCGGCGGGTGTTGCCGGGGGCAACCTGCGCGCGCACGGTCTGGATGTTCGGGTTCCAGCGACGGTTGGTGCGCCGGTGCGAGTGCGAAACCGACTTACCGAAGCCGGGGCCCTTGGCGCAAACGTCGCAGACGGCAGCCATAGTCGCGAGCTCCTTCATGTCATGTGGGGACGCGCTGCAAGATATACAGCGTGTCCGAAATCTAATGTCTTGGACGTGCCAGCCAGTGGATCACTGGCGACGCTGTGCCGATTCCGACAGAGTGCGGTATCAGCTGCCGCGTCAGGCAACCCTGCAAGAGTAACCAACCTGTATCGGCGATGTCCAATTGCCCCCTGCGCGGTGACCGGTGTGCGGCGGCTCGCCGGTGGTATTCGCTACTCGAATGCCAGGTGACGGCGCGATGTCGGGGTGCACGACTAGGCTGGCGGCCGGGGTTTGTACAGCTGTGTGGCCGGAAGGCCCGGTGTGGCGGAAGGACGGTGACGGTGCCCGGGGTAGGGGATGCGCTCGACGGTACTGCGCTGCTGCGCTGGGCTCGGCTCAGCCTGGCCGCCCTGGAACGCCACCGCGACGAGATCAACACCCTCAACGTCTTCCCGGTCGCCGACTCCGACACCGGCACCAACCTCCTCGCCACCATGCGCGCGGCCGTCCGCGCCGGCGAAGCGGCGGTACCGGCCGCGGTAGGTGATGGTGATCACGTTCGGTCCGGCCACCCGGGTGTGCCCGGAGTGGCCGTGGCCGCGGATGATCCGCTCCACGTGGACGTGACGAAACGCGCTGCGGGTGCCGGCGAGGCCGTATCGACCGGTGATCAGGAGGTCGTGCCGACCGGTGATCGCACGCTCTCGGCCCGCGAGATCGCGGCGGCGATGGCGCGGGGCGCGACGGCCGGGGCACGGGGGAATTCGGGGATCATCCTGTCGCAGGTGTTGCGGGGTATTGCCGACGCGGCGGCCGATGGGCCGTTGAGTGAGCGCACCTTGCGGGTCGGGCTGCGGCGGGCGGCACGGTTGGTGCGGGAGGCGCTGAGTTCTCCGGTCGAGGGGACGATGCTCACGGTGCTGGATCGGGCTGCCGAGCGGGCGGCCGATTGCCCGGAGCATTCGCTCGAGGCGGTGGCGCTGGCCGCGGCGGATGGTGCGGCGAAGGCTTTGGGGGAGACGCCGGCGCAGTTGGGGGTGTTGCGCGAGGCGGGTGTGGTGGACGCGGGGGCGCGTGGATTGCTCGTGCTGCTGGATGAACTGGTTGTGATCTCGGGTGGGGTCGCGCCCGCTCGGCCCGCATACGCGCCGGTGTCGCCGTCGACCGCGGGAACGCGCGGGCGGGAGTCCGGTGCCGCGGGCCTCGGTGGCGTGGCCCGGCCGGGCGGGACGGTGCCGGCCCTCGGCGGCGGGGGGCGTGCGGCGGAGCTGGATCGGCCGGGTGGCTCGGATGTGGTTGCGGGCGAAGCGAATTCGTGGGTGGCTACGCCGCAGTACGAGGTGATGTTTCTGCTGCGGGAGACCGATGAGGGGCGGACCCGGCGGCTGCGGGATCGGCTTGCGGAGCTGGGGGATTCGGTGGTCGTCGTCGGCGACGGGGCGGGTGGCTGGTCGGCGCATGTGCATTGCGCGGATGCCGGGGCCGCGGTCGAGGCCGGGATGGCGGCGGGGATATTGAGCGGTATCCGGATCGAGTGGCTGGCGGTGTCGGCGCATGCGGCGGCCGGTGATCGGGGGATTCTGGCTGTTGCCAACGGAAGCGGGGCCGTGCGGTTGTTCGAGGATGCGGGTGCGGCGGTGCTGGAGGGGGATGTGACTGCCGAGGCGCTGCTGGCGGCGATCCGGCGGATGTCGCAGCGCGAGGTGCTGGTGCTGCCGAACGGGGCGCTGCCCGCGCACGAGCTGGTGGCGGTGAGTGTGGCGGCCCGTGACGGTCAGCGCGATGTGCTGATGCTGCCGTGCGGGTCGATGGTGCAGGGGCTGGCGGCGCTGTCCATGCACGATGGGGGCCGGATGGCGGTGGACGACGCGTTCGCCATGTCGGAGGCCGCCGCCGGAACCCGTTGGGGCGCACTGCGGATCGCGCCGGAGCGGGCGCTGACGATTGTCGGCACCTGTGCGGCGGGCGACGGTCTGGGTTTGGTGGGGCACGATGTGGTGGTGATCGATTCGGATGTGCGGGGCGCCGGGCGCACGCTGCTGGATCGAATGCTGGGCCTCGGCGGGGAATTGGTGACGATGCTGGTCGGCGCCGAAGCGCCGCAAGGGCTTTCGGAAGAGCTGGCGGACCATGTCGCCGCGGCCTTCCCGGGCGTGGAGGTGGTGGTGTATCCCGGCGGTCAGGCCGGTGATCTGGTGCAGATCGGGGTGGAATAGATGGCGACACTGGCTGATCGGCTCGACTACGTGCTCGGGGTGAAGGCCGCCGAGCCGCTGGGCGAGGCGTTCGACATGCAGACCGTGGAGGATCTGCTGCGGCACTATCCGCTGCGCTATGCCACCCAGGGGCAGCCCCTCACCGAGGAGGCGCCGGAGGAGGGGCAGCACATCACCGTGATGGGCCGCGTCACCAAAACCGAACTGCGGCCCATGAAGAACCGCAAGGGCAGCCTGCTGAAGGTGGCCCTGGACACCGGCGACGCCCGCCCGGTGGAGATCACCTTCTTCAATGGCGACAAGGTGCGCTACCTGGTCAAGGAGGGTGTGCGCGCCATGATGTCGGGCACCGTGCACTGGTGGCGCCCCGACCGCTGGAACCTCTCGCATCCGGACTATCTGATCCTGCCCGATAAAGAGGACGGCTCGATCGAGAACCTCACCTCGGTCCGCGGCGGCGGCGCATTGCGCGGGCTGGCGGCGAGCGCGAAAGGCGCGGGCGGCGTAGATGTCTCGTTCTTCGAGCGGGAGTTCATCCCGGTGTATCCGGCCACCGCGAAGGTGCAGAGCTGGGATCTGCTGCGCTGCGTGCGGCAGGTGCTCGATCAGCTCGACCCCATCGACGATCCGCTGCCCGAATCACTGCGCACCGAGCACGACCTGCTGCCGGTATCGGACGCCCTGCGCCTGATCCACCTACCCGAGCACAAGGCCGATATCGAACAGGCCAGGGGCCGTTTGCGTTTCGACGAGGCCCTGGCCCTGCAGCTGGTGCTGGCCGAACGCCGCCACCAGGTGGAGGGCCGCACCGCCAAGCCGTGTGTCCCGCGCACCGACGGCATCGCCGCCGCGTTCGACAAACGGCTGCCGTTCGAGCTGACCGAGGGCCAGCGCACCGTCATCGACGAGATCTCCGCCGACCTGTCCCGCAGTCACCCCATGCATCGGCTGCTGCAGGGCGAGGTGGGTTCCGGTAAGACGATCGTCGCCCTGCACGCCATGCTGCAGGTGATCGACAACGGTCAGCAGTGCGCGCTGCTCGCCCCCACGGAAGTGCTTGCCTCGCAGCACTTCCGGTCCTTGAAGAACATGCTCGGCGACCTCGGCTCGGCCGGTGAACTGGGCGCCGCGGATCTCGCCACCAAGGTGGTGCTGGTGACCGGCTCCATGTCCGCGGGCCAGAAGAAGGCGGCGCTGCTGGACGCGGTCACCGGTGAGGCCGGTCTGGTGATCGGCACGCACGCGCTGATCCAGGACAATGTCGACTTCTTCGATCTCGGCATGGTGGTGGTCGACGAGCAGCACCGATTCGGCGTCGAGCAGCGGGATGCCTTGCGCGCCAAGGCCAAGAACGGCATCAGCCCGCACCTGCTGGTGATGACGGCGACCCCGATTCCGCGCACCATCGCCATGACGACGCTCGGCGATCTGGAAACCTCCGTCCTCACCCAGCTACCCCGGGGCCGTTCCCCGATCACCTCGAAGGTGGTGCCCGCCAAGGTGAAACCCGCCTGGGTGGACCGGGCCTGGGAACGCATCCACGAGGAGGTCGAGGCGGGCCGACAGGCGTACGTCGTCTGCTCCCGCATCGGCGACGACGAGGAGAACGGAAAAGCGAAGGGCCGCAAGAAGGCCGAGGAGGAGAAGGAGGGCCCCACCACCCACTCCGCCCTCGACATCTACGAACTCCTCCGTACCGGTCCCTTGAAGGATCTGCGCGTGGGTCTCCTGCACGGCCGCCTCCCCTCCGACGAGAAGGACCGTGTCATGCGGGCTTTCAACGACGACGAGATCGACGTCCTGGTCTGCACCACGGTCGTCGAGGTCGGCGTCGACGTCCCCAATGCCACGGTCATGGCCATTGTCGATGCCGACCGCTTCGGCGTCAGCCAGCTCCATCAGCTCCGCGGCCGAGTGGGCCGGGGCAAGCACGCCGGCCTGTGTCTCCTGATTACAGAGACCAATCCGGTCGGTACCGCCATGGCCCGCCTGGAAGCGGTGGCGGGCACCACCGACGGCTTCGAACTCTCCGTTCTCGACCTGCGTCAACGCCGTGAAGGCGATGTCCTGGGCTCCGCCCAGTCCGGCACCGCCCGTAGTCTCCGCCTGTTGTCCCTCCTGGACGATCTCGAAGTCATCACCGCCGCCCAGCAATTGGCCCGCGAAGTGGTCGAATCGGATCCCGGTCTGGAGAACCATCCGGGCCTGGCCCGCATGATGCATGCCGCGGTCGACGGCGAACGCCTGGAGTACCTGGCCAAGTCCTGACCGTACCGCTGGAGGTGGATCGGCCGACCTCCTCCAGAGGTATGCGGTCCCTACTCCGGGGCGGGATGCCCTGGACCACACTGTGGCCCGAGCTGCGTGCACAATAGCCGGCCGGTGGGGCCGGCCCTACGCACTCGACGGAGTCGAACGGGTTCCGGCCACGGCCAGGCGGCCCGTGGTGAGGACGCCGGCGAAAGCGGCTGCGATCAAGAGCATCGGCCACAACAATTGCTGGGCGAAGGTCATGCCGCCGAGGATCGCTACGGCGATGACCATGCCGGATTGGCGACTGGTGTTGAGGAGGCCGGCGGCGGTGCCGGCTACCGGGGCAGGGCTGAGGTGCATGGCGGCGGCGCTGAGGGATGAGGCGAGAACGCCTGCGGCGTAGCCGATCAGGGCGGTGGGGGCCATGGCGGCGACGAGGTTTCCGCTCAATGACAGGACCGCGGAGGCGGTGGCGCCGATCAGGCCGAGGGCGGCGGTCAGGACGATAGCGCGGTCACGCCGGGATGGGTTGATGATCAGGGCGGTGACGTTGCCGAGGAACCAGCTGATGCAGCAGACCAGGAGGACGTAGCCGGTGTGTTCGGCGGTGAGGCCGTGTTTGCGTTGCAGGAAGAGGGCCAGCACCAGCAGGGAGCCGTAGGAGGCGAATTGGTAGCAGCCGCCGGCCAACGCCACCAGGAGATACGGTTTGTTGCGGGAAAGCTCGGGTGGCACGGTCGGATTCGTGGAGCCGAGTTCGATGCGGAGCAGGCCGGCGGCCGCGAGGACGGCGAGCACGGCGGCCGCGGCGAGGAGCCAGGCAGGCCATTCGCCGTGGCGGCCTTCGATGAGGGCTGCCGCGACGGCGGTGAGCAGGACGCAGAGCAGAATCTGGGAGGCCGGATTCACCTTGCGCCGCACGGTTTCCGGCGCGTCGGAGAAGCGGCGGAGCATCCAGAGGGCGATCAGGCAGATGGGGACGTTCACCGCGAACATCCAGCGCCAGCCGAGGTAACCGGTCACCAGGCCGCTGAGCAGCGGCGAGGAGGCGATGCCCACGCCTCCGACCACGCCCCAGGCGCCGATCATGCGGGCGCGGCGTTTCACGTCGGGTATGCCCTTGCCGAGGATGGCGAGGGTCATGGGCAGGGCGAAACTGGCGCTGGCGCCCTGCAGGATTCGCGCCCCGATCAGTTCGGGGCCGGTGGTCGCGGCGGCGCAGAGGGCCGAGGCGACCAGGAAGACGGTCAGCGCCAGCTTGTAGACCTTCGCCGCGCCGAGGCGGTCACCGGCGGCGCCGGAGACCATGAGGAACACGCACAGCGGAATGGTGTAGCCGTCGAGGAACCATTGGCCCGAGCCCGCCGAGGCGTGCAGTTCGCCGGTGATGGTCGGCAGGGCGACATTGACCGCCGACGCGTCGAAGGCGACCAGGAAGTTGCCGATGCTGACGGCGATCACCCCGGCGAGGCCGAGCTGGGCGGGTAGCGGGGGAGCGGAAGTGCTTGTGGCACTGCCGGACTCGGTGAGGTGGCGGATCTCGGTCATGATCGCTGTCCCCTGGCGAGTAGTTCAGCGGGTAGTTGCGAGGCGTAGATGGTCCGGTGGATGGGTGTCGGTACTCCGGCTGCCCGGCCGAAGCGCAGCACCGCGCCGTTCTGGTACTCCAGTTCGGAGGGCCGCCCGGCCGCGAGATCGCGTTGCATGGACGAGGTGGTGTCGGGGCTGAATCCGAAGTACACCTTCATCATCCGATCCACATCGTGCTCGCCGAGTGCGATGCCGCGGGCCCGCGCCACGTCCAGCACCTCCACCATGGCCGCTCGAACCAGTTCGGCGGTAGTGGGTTCCGTGCGGGTGATACCGACGGGTTGCCGGGCCAGCGCGCCGACACCGCCGTAGGAGGAGATCAGCATCAGTTTGCGCCACAGCGTGGCCTCGATATCCGCGGAGCGGGTGACACCGATCCCGGCGGCCGCGAGTGCCGCGGCAACCGCATCGTTTCGCTGACGGGCCGCGCCGGATTCCGTTGCGAGCGGACCGATCTCCACGGTGGCATGCGCTCCCAGACATCGCACCGCCCACGGCCCGACCCGCTGTGCGATGACCACGCAGGTGCATCCCAGAATCGCTTCCGCCCCCAGCGACTCGGCGAGATCACTGCCCGCCTCGACGCCGTTCTGCACCGGCAGCACGGTCGTGTCCGGTCCCATCAGCGGCCGCAGCGCCACCGCCGCCTCGGCCACCTGCCAGGCCTTGACCGCCACGACGATCAGGTCCGCGGGTCCGGCGTCGCCGGGCACCGCCGCGACCGCGCGCACGCCCGGCGCCGGAATCTCCACGCCCCCATGCCCGAGCACCAGTGGTCCGGCCGCCGCGGCCGTGACGGTGTCCGCCCGGCCGACGACGGTGACCCGATGCCCGGCGCGGGCGAGTACGGCCGCGAAGTACAGCCCCATCCCGCCCGCACCGAAGATCGTGATGTTCATCAGGCCACTGCAGCCTCGACGTCGACCGGATCGTGGGCGTCGATCAGGCGCGGGGAGAATTCTCGATCTCGAAGAGCTTCCAGAGCGAAGTGCTGAACTTCGTCCAGCCGGACCATATCCCGGTAAAAGTCCTCGATATTCTCGACCAGTTCATCGAATTCCCTCTGCTTGCGCTCGAACAGTTCGTCCATGTGTGCGGCGAGCCGCTGGTACACGTCGTTGACGTAGTCGTCGTCGGCGAGGACCCGGGGATCCATGCCGCGTTCGGCGAGGATCTGCCGGATGTAGGTGGGGAACAGGCCGATCCGGTTGAGGAAGTAGTCGACCGGTCGCGCCACGCCCAGGTAGTCCGGGACATTGACGATGCCCGCGTTCTCGTTGCGGACCAGGAAGCCGCTGACGGGACGGTAGGGGCTGGGCGAGGTCAGGAAGACCACCTCGGACAGCCGGGCCGCCTCGCTCAGCTTCTCGATATCGAGGGCGCCGTCGGTGACGCCGATATTGTTGTCCTCGAAAGTGGCGGCGATGCTTTCGATCTCGGCGAGCCCGGCCCGGTTGCCGACACCGGCCACACCGCCCTCGATCATCTGGAAGCCGTGGAACACCGAGGTCAGCGAGTTGGCGGTGCCCAGCCCGCGGTCATCGTGGCCGTGCAGGTAGAAGGTGAAGTCGGGATTGTCGTGCACCAGGTTGGCGGCCAGCACGGCGGTGGCGTCGGGGACCAGGGTGCCGACCGAGTCGTTGATCCGGACCAGTGAGATGCCCTGCTGCCGGCAGCGTTCGATCTGCCGGTTGAGGTGTGCGTACTTGTCCTCGTCGACGGTGATCGAGAAGGCGTTGAGCAGGCTGGACCGCAGCTTGCGCACGCCGATGCCGTGCAGTCGTTCCACGACGCGCTCGAAAAGCTGGTGCTCCGAGTCGATTTCGATCATGCCGATGCTGACGTAGATCTCGCTCAGGTATTCCGGCGGCAGTTCCTTGGCCAGCTGCTCGATGAGCGGCTCCCAGGTCTTGAGCGTCAGGTTGAACGAGAACTGTGCGGCGTCGGGGATCCGGCCCACCAGGAATTTGTCGTCCAGCACCGAGCGCACGAAGGCCGGTTCGGTAATGCCCGAGCCCACGTCGATATCCGTCACACCGGCATTGGTGACCGCTTCGATGAGCGCCAGCTTGCCCTTGTCGCTGGCGCCGTAGGGGGCGCGCTCACACCCTTCGCGAATGGTTTCGTCGGAGATCGCCTTGATGGAGAAGTTCTGGTAACGCGGCTGGTGGCCGGCAGGGAAGGTCAGCACAGCATTGCTCCTTGTGAGAGTGATGGGTGGAGATTCCGAAAGTCAGTGCGATACAGCTTCTTCGGCGCCCACTCCGGTGAGGGCTCGCACTTCCATTTCGGCGTATTTGCCGTCGTCGCGCTCCTTGGAGAGCAGCGCGCCGAGCGCACCCAGCAGGAACGAGGCCGGGATCGACACCAGGCCGGGATTCTGCAGGGGGAACCAGTCGAAGTTCGCGTGCGGGAACATCGCCTTGGCATTGCCGGATACCGCGGGCGAGAACGCGATCAGCGCCACCGCGATCCCGCCGCCGCCGTAGATGCTCCACAGCGCGCCGCGGGTATTGAACCGTTTCCAGTACAGCGAGTAGAGAATGGTCGGCAGATTCGCCGAGGCCGCGACCGCGAAGGCCAGCGCCACCAGGAAGGCCACATTCTGGTTCTTGGCCAGAATGCCGCCGGCAATGGCGATCACGCCGATGACGACCGAGGTGATCCGGGCGACCCGGACCTCCGCGTTCTTGTCGTCGATCCGATCCTTCTTGATGACGTTCGCATAGATGTCGTGGGCGAAGGACGCCGACGCCGTGATCGTCAATCCGGCCACCACCGCGAGAATGGTGGCGAACGCGACCGCCGACACGACGCCGAGCAGCACCGGTCCGCCCAATTCCTGTGCGAGCAGCGGCGCGGCGGCATTCTCCTTCCCGGGTGCGGCATTGATCTTGGCCGGGCCCACCAGAGCGCCTGCGCCGTAACCGATCACCAGGATGAACAGGTAGCAGGCGCCGATCAGCCCGATGGCCCAGACCACCGACTTACGGGCCTCTTTCGAGGTCGGCACGGTGTAGAAGCGCATCAGGACATGCGGCATGCCCGCGGTGCCCAGGACCAGTGCCAGGCCCAGTGACAGGAAGTCGAGCTTGGAAGTGGCGCTGGCGCCGTACTTTCCGCCGGGGGCGAGCAGGTTCGCCCCCTTCGGTCCGCCATTGTCCACGGCGCCCTGCAGCAGGTGCGAGAAGTCGAAGTTGTATTTGCCGAGCGTCCACGCGGCCATCCCGGCGGCGGCCGCGATCAGCAGGACGGCCTTGATGATCTGCACCCAGGTGGTGCCCTTCATGCCGCCGACCAGCACATAGATGATCATGACCACGCCGACCACGGAAATGACCACGGCCTGCCCGGCATCGCCGGAAATGCCCAGCAGCAGCGACACCAGAATGCCCGCGCCCGCCATCTGCGCCAGCAGATAGAACAGGCTGACGGTGATCGTGGAAGTGGCGGCCGCCGCGCGCACCGGCCGCTGCCGCATGCGGAAGGCGAGCACGTCGCCCATCGTGAATTTGCCGGTATTGCGCAGCAGTTCGGCCACCAGCAGCAGCGCCACCAGCCAGGCCACCAGGAATCCGATGGAATACAGGAAGCCGTCGTAACCGTAGACGGCGATCGACCCGGTGATGCCGAGGAAGGTGGCGGCCGAAAGATAGTCGCCCGCAATGGCGATACCGTTCTGGCGGCCGGTGAAGGCCTGCCCGCCCGTGTAATAGTCCTTGGCGGTACGGGATCCGCGGCCGGCCCGGAACACCACGATCAGCGTGACCGCGACGAATACTCCGAAGATGCCGATATTGAGGGGCACATTGCTGCCCTCCAGTCCGGAATTCACCACCGGCCCCCGTCCACGTCCTCGCGGATCCGGTCCGCGAGCGGATCCAGATTGCGGTGGGCGTACCGCACATACAGCCCGGTGATCGCGAAGGTCGAAACGAACTGCAGCAGCCCGAAAACCAGCCCGACGGTGATATTGCCGGCCAGCTTGACCGACATGAAGCCGTGCGCGTAGTCACCCAGTACGACATAGAGCAGATACCAGCCCAGGAACAGCCCGGCCACGGGAAAGACGAAGCCGCGCAGGCTGCGTCGCAGCAGATTGAATTCGGGGCTGGCGTGTACGCGGGTCCATTCCTCGGATTCCGCGAGCTCCCGATCGGTGCTCGTCACCGGACCTCCCTGGCGAGCGTTTGTGATTGACATGAATCACGCTAGGAAAATCCGGAAAGGCCCGGAACAGTTGACCGACGAACCGTCAGCGGCTGCGACGAGTGGTCCGTGAACGACCGTTCGGCCGCGACGAACGGTCATCCTCATCCAGGTGCAGCCGCAACATGGCAGACAGCGCCCCGGCCGGCGGGAGACCCAGCAGGGACACCCCGATCATGGTGCCGAACGCCAGCGGAACCGACAGCGGCGCAGGCTGTGTCGCGAGCACGGCCGGCCAGCCGGACAGCGACGGCGCCAGCACCGTCACGCCGATGGCCGTGGAGGAGACCAGCAGTCCCACCAGCACCCCGGCCACCGCGCCCGCCGTCGTCAACCGCGCCCACCAGATACCGAGCACCAGCAGCGGCGAAAACGTCGACGCCGCAACGGTGAACGCCCACGTCACCAGAATCCCGGCATCGAGGCGGGCGGCCGGCAGCGCCAGCAGCAGCACCGCGGCCGCCGACAGCACCACGGTGACCCGCAATCGGCCCAGTCCACCGGTGCCCAGATCGTGTGAGATCGCGCCGGAGACGGCCAGCAGCAGCCCGAGCGAACTCGTCATGATGGCGGCGAAGGTGCCCGCGGTGAGCAGGGCGGTGAAAAAGTGCCCCTGCCAGCCGGTATCGACATGCATGGGCAACGCCACCACGACGGTGTCGGTCTCACCCGACAGGTACAGCTTCGGCACCAGCACCCCGCCGAGCACGCCGTAGATGCCGGGAAACATGTAGAACAGCCCGATCAGCGGAATGGTCAGGGCGGCGGTGCGGCGGGCGGCGCGACCGTCCGGGCTGGTGTGGAAGCGCATCACCATATGCGGCAGCCCCATGGTGCCGAGCACGGTCGCGAACAGCACGGCCAGCGTGCCCAGCAGCGGATACCCGTAATTGCCGACATCGAACAGCGGCCGCTGCCAGGTGGGACTGCCCGGCACGTCGAGCCCGGTGAGGTGCGGGGTGGGCGCACCGGCCGGGAAGATCACCGTCTGCCCGGCATGGAAGTGCTGCCCGCCCGCCCGCACCTCGTCCCGGAAGACCACCGTCGTGGTGCGCGGAAAGTGGCTGAACTCCACCGGATGCAGCGCCTGGGTGCGCACCGCCGCGCCGACGCTCACCAGCAGCCAGATCGCCGGGACCACGAAAAACGCCACCTTGAGCACGAATTGGAAGGCCTGCACATAGGTGGCCGCCCGCATTCCGCCCAGCGCCAGCGTGACGCTCACCGCCGCCGCGGCCAGCGCCACCCCCACCCAGTACGGCGTCCCGCTCACCACACTGAGCACCAGGCCCGAGGCCCGGAACTGCGGCACCAGGTACAGCGTGCTGATCACCAGCACCACCACCGCCGAAAGCCGGCGCAGCGCCGGCGATCCCAGCCGGGCCTCGGCGAAATCCGGCACCGTCAGCGCCCCCGAACGCCGCATGGGCGCGGCCACCAGCACCAGCATGAGCACATACCCGGCCGCGAATCCGACCAGGTACCAGAGCGATCCGACGCCGTCCTTCACCACCAGCCCGGCCGCGCCGAGGAAGGACCCCGCCGACAGGTACTCACCCGAGACCGCGGCCGAATTCACCAGCGGCGGCATGCGCCGCGACGCCACCAGGAAATCCGAGGTCGTGCGCATGGCCGCCACCCCGCGCAACCCGATCAGCAAGGTCGCCAGCATCACCCCCGCGGCAGCCACCACTCCGACCATCAACGACCCCGCTCCACCGCCTCCGCACGCCGCAGCTGCCAGCCGCCCAGGGCCGCCAGCGCCGGATAGGGCAGCAGCCACAACATGATCCACGACACCGGAATATCGAACACCCGCACCCGATCCAGGCCGGGAAAGACGCTGAGCGTCACCGGAATACCGATCAGCAGCACCGCCAGCAGGGCCAGCGCGGGAATCGCCCGCCGCCGCTGCGCGCGGTAATTACGCAGGGCCCGGTCGGTATCGGTCACCGCCGGCAGGGTGAGCTGCCGGGGCGGGCGGCGGTGGCCGCGGGCCTGCGCCAGGCGGGTCTGCGGGCTCATCACGGTGGCGCGGCGGGCCATCACGGTCGCCCGTTCTCGGTGCGGCGGGCCGCGTGCAGCAGGCGCTCGCGCAGTTCGCGGGCGTGCCGGCGGCTGACGGGGACATCGCCGAGCTCGGTGCAGGCCCGCAGCCCGTGCACGGAATCGGTGCGCAGTTCCCGGATGGCGTCCACGGCCACCAGGAAACCCCGGTGGGTGCGCACGAATCCGGCGCTCTCCCAATACTCCTCGAGCCGGGAGATGGGCATGCGCACCAGGTGCGCGCCGGAGGCGGTGTGCAGCTTCACGTAATCACCCTGGGCTTCCACGAATTTCACCTCGCTGCGGCGGATATAGCGGGTGCGGCCGCCGCTGTCCACGGGCAGCGCGGACATGGCGTCGGCGAGATCGGGGGACACCGTCGTGACCGGGGCCTCCGGCAGCATGCGCAGCACCTTGGCGAGGGCGGCCGAAAGACGTTCGGCGCGTACCGGTTTGAGCAGATAGTCGACCGCGCCGAGACCGTAGGCGGCCACCGCGTGCCGGTCGTGGGCGGTGACGAAGACGATGATCGGCGGGTCGGACAGCCGGCCCAGCAGATTCGCCAGCTCCAGCCCGTCCAGGCCGGGCATCGAGATATCCAGGAACACCGCGTCGAAACGCTCGTTCTGGATGCGCCGCAGAGCGTCCAGCGTGGTACCGGCGGTGGCCGCCTCCTCGATCTCGGGGGCCTCGCGCAGCAGCCGGGTGAGGTCCGCCAAGGCGGACGGCACATCGTCGACCGCCAGGACGCGCAGGCGGGGCACGGTTCTCGTCATGACGGCAACACTCCCGGCTGGGACAGGGGAACCCGGACCAGCACCCGGGTCCCGGCATCGCGCTCGGTCTCCACGACCAGCCCGTACCAGGGCCCGTAGGCGGTGCGCAGCCGCCGGTCCACATTGCTCAAGCCGACCCGGCCGGTGGCCTTACCGGCCAGCAACGCCGCCACCTCCGCCGGGGCCATGCCCACCCCGTCGTCCTCCACGCTGATCACGCAGTCGCCATTGCGGGCCTCGCCCTGTACCTGCACGGTGCCGCCGCCACCGAGCGGTTCGAGGCCGTGCCGAATGGCGTTCTCCACCAAGGGTTGCAGCACCAGATACGGCAGCGGCACCGCCAGTACGTCGGGCACGACCCGGATCTGCACCTGGAGTCGCTCACCCATCACCGCCCGCTGCAATACCAGATAGGTCTCGATGGCCTCGAATTCGTCGGCGACCGTGGTGTATTCGCCGTGCCTGCCCAGGCTGTAGCGCGCGTAGTCGGCGAAGTCCAGGATCAGATCGCGCGACAGTTCCGGATCCGACCGCACCGACGAGGCGATCACCGTCAGCGCGTTGTACACGAAATGCGGTGACATCTCCGCCCGCAGCGCCCGCAGCTCCGCGCGCGCCGCCTCCTGCGCCGCGACTTCCAGCCGCCCGCGCTCCAGCGCGTTCTCCACCAGCCAGGCGGCCTCGCGCACCGCCTTGCCGGCGCTCGGCCCGTCCACCACGAGGACTCCGGTCACCTCGTGGTCGACGATCAGCGGTACCGCCGCCAAACCCGGCTTCCCGGTGAACCTTTCACTGTGCAGGGCCGCCGCCGCCAGTTCCAGCGCGGCCGCCTCGTCCACCGGCTGACCCGACCATTCCACGTCTCCGGACAGGCCGGCCAACCCCACCGCATGCACGCCGAGCAGCCAGCGCAATCGACGCGCGGCCGCCCGCCCGCCCGCGCCGGCCGGGCCTTCGCTCAGATGCACGGCCACCTGCCGTGCGACGCTCAAAACCGCGATCGGATCGACGGGTCCGTCCCGTCGCAACCAAGTCGGCACGTCGGTGACCCCCTAGCCGTCGACCCCGAACTTCGATCATAGATCGACCGCACCAACCGGTCCACCGCAGGGAGAACTCGGAAGATGTTGCTACCGAACATCATTCACCGAAGATATATTTCCCGTGCGCGAAATTCGGACGGGTGTGGCGGCGCCCGCGTCCCCGATCGTGTGTCCAGGCGCCGCGAACGGGTTCACACCTCGAGGTCTTCTTCGATGCCCTTGAGCCGGTGGCGGGCCAGCGCCAGGTTGGCGCGATTCCGATCGAGGGCCAGATAGAGGAACAGGCCCTTGGACTTGCGGCCCGTCATCGGGCGGATGACGTGGTATTGGCTGCTCAGGGTGATCAGGATGTCTTCGATTTCCTCATTGATGCCGAGCTGTTCGATGGTGCGCATCTTCGAGCGCACCACCTCGGTATTGCCGGCCGCGGCGACCTGCAGGTCCAAGGCCTTCGAACTGCCCAGCATCCCGAGCGCCATACCGCTGTTGTAGTCGACGACAGCGGCGCCCAGGGCGCCGTCTATCACCATCATGTCCTTGAGGGCCAGATCCATATTGGACATGTTCATTCCTTTCAATCGGTGTTTCGGTGTTCTCATTTGGTGTCGGTCATCTGATCTGTCCGGTTGGAGTTGGTGATCGCCGCCAACTGCGCGGCGATGGTCCGGGCCGCGGGCCGCGATTCGAGGTGGAGGCGGCCGACATTCACGCCCGGGCCCGCGAGCACGGTGAGCGACGCGGTCCAACCGGCCGCGTAGATGACCACATGCCCCTCCGCGCTGTCCACCACCACCTCCTGGAAACCGCCACCGTGCGCGGTGACCGAAAGCCGGTGCGACAGCGAGAGATGCGCGGCGGTCAGCGCGGCCATTCCGGTGGGCTCGATGTGTGCCGGCAGATCGTGTGCGATGAGCAGCCCGTCCGTGGACGCCACCAGCGAACCCATCAGCTGCGGAACGCGTTCCCGCAACGTCCGCAGCTCCGCCAGCACCGCCGCATTCGGTTCGGGTCCGGACATGGTCACTTTGGTCAACCTTCCTATCAATCCGATCCGCCTCTTGCGCGCGGTCACGCCAGGTCCTCCAAGGCCGCCTCCCTTTCCGTTCGCGCTGCGTGGTTACGCAGGCTGCCTCCTTCGCGCCTGACCCGTTCATGCCAGCTCCTCCAGGGCCGCCCGCAGGCGGACGAGTACGTCGCGGTCCGGCGGTTCCCACCGATCGGGGACGGCGACCGAGGTCGCCTGCCGGACCCGGCGTCTCAGGGGTGGGGCCTGCGATTCGGGCCGTGTGGGTACCGACAGCACGGGGTCGGGCAGCACGGGTTCGGACAGCACCGCGCGCACGGGATCCGGCAGCACCACCACGACCGGCGGCTCGACCAGCCCCGCCGCGGTCAGCTCGCGCACCGCCAGCAGGCAGCCGTAGGTGGTGCGGCCCAGGTCCCGGGCGATTCCGGCAATGCTGCGCCGGGCATCCGCGGCGGCGAGCACCTCGGCCTGCCCGCCGGTGAGCACCACCCGCCGGCGCCGCACCCGCCGGATGGGCACCACCGGCGCCTGATCGACCAGGGACACCGGCCACGGCGGAGCGCCCGGATCCCCGCGCCGCCGGCATTCGTGCAGCAGTGCACCCGGACTGATGCGGCAGGCGGCGGCCAGCCAGTGCGGCGGCCCGGGCCGGAATTCCAGCGGTGCGGGCGCGGCGAGCAGAAAGTAGGCGGCGTCGAAAACCGCCAGCAGCGCGAAGGTTTCGAGCCGTGATCGAGCCAGCAGGCCACCCGGATCACCGGCGCGGGCGCGCCGCCATTCCTCGACCGTCGCGACCCCGGCCTCGATGAGCAGCCGATCCAATCCGGTGGTGTGCGGGCAGTCTGCCGCGGTCACCGCACCGTCCACCAGGTGGATAGCTCCCGCTCCCGAATGCAGTGTCCCGGTGCACCGTTGTTGTTCCAGCCGTTGCAGTTCGAGTGCGAGTTCATCGCGCATGACTGTCCTCGGCGAATTCCTCGAGAATCGCGCGGAGCTGGAATCGCGCTAAACCGAGATTGCCTGTCTCGTCATCGAACAGCACATGCACGAACAAGCGTCCGTCGAAGTCGCCGTTGATCATATTCAGTAGGTGATATCCGTGGGTGCCGGCGATGATGATCGCGGTGATGTCATCGCCCGGGTGACCGGTGGCGAGGGCGGGACAGGTGAGCACGGCGCGCACCACATCGGTGGCGGCTGCGGCGTCTTCGTGCTGGTCCACGAGGTCGTGCCGCCCGGCGGCGGCAATGGCGAGCCCGCTGGCCCCGTCCACGAGGGTGGCGCTACGGGCGCCCGGAATGTCCATGATGAGTTTCAGGCATCCATCGATACCGAGCACCGCGCCACCGCTTTGTTCAGAAGACTTCGAGCGATTGCCGAGGCTACACACGGTGACCAGTTGATGTCCGGCAAATTCGCGACTTCATTGCGCGGGCAAGGTATTTCCCCTGGAGCCGGGCGAAGAATACCTTTTGGTATTCAATACCCGGCGGTATTAGGTTTGCTGGACGCGGAATTCGGTTTGCTGACGCGCTGCCGGAACCGGATCGAAAAGATTGCCGGGCACGACTTCAGCGCGGCAACCGCGGATACGGCAGATCCGAACTCGTGTTCTCGGTGATGGCGAGCGGCCGGCCGATCTGCGGGAAGGCACGCTGCGCACAGTTCGGCCGCTCGCACACCTTGCACCCCGCCCCGATCGGCACCGCCGCCGCCGGATCGTCGAGCTGCAGGCCCTTCGCGTAGATCAGCCGATCGGCGTACTCGATATCGCAGCCCAGGGCAATGGCGAATTCCTTGCCGCCTTGGCCGAATCCGGTCGGCGGGGGCGTCGTGGTGCGCGCGATCCAGAGGTAGCGACGGCCGTCCGGCATGGCGGCGACCTGCGTGAGCATGCGGCCCGGATGGGCGAACGCCTCGTGCACCACCCACAGCGGGCAGCTGCCGCCGACCCGGGAGAAGTGAAAAGCGGTGGCGGACTGGCGTTTCGAGATGTTCCCGGCGCGATCGGCGCGAATGAGGAAGAACGGCACCCCCCGATGCCCCTGCCGCTGCAGGGTGCTCAGCCGGTGGCAGACGGTTTCGAAGCCGACCTCGAAACGTAGGCTGAGCAGGTCGATATCGTAATGTAGCTCCTCCGCCGAGCGCAGGAACTTGCCGTACGGCAGGACCAGCGCGCCCGCGAAGTAATTGGCCAGCCCGATCCGGGCCAGTGTGCGGGATTCATCGGTGAGCGACGGGGTTTCGTCCAGTACCTCGTCGAGCAGATTGCCGTGCAGCAGGAAGGCGAGGGTGGTGGCGATCTGGAAGGCGCGCTGCCCGGGGCGTAGTCGCCGCGCGAGAGTCAGTGTGCGCGTTTCCGGTTCGTAGTGCCGCTTGGGGATATTGGGATCGGCCCCGTCGCCGCGGACCAGGACGGTCACGCCGGCGCGTTCCTCGGCGACCCGCGCCAGCTGGCGATCCAGGGAGCCGATGGTGAGCCCGCTGTCCTCGAACAGCCGCTCGGCGGCGAGATCCAGCTGGGCGATGTGATTGTGGTGGTCGTAGAAGAAGTCGCGGACGTCCTCGTAAGGCATGGGGACCCCGGGGGCGCCGGTGGGGGTGGCGACCTTCGACGATAAAAGATCCAACTGGTCGGTCGCCGCGCGTAGTCGGCGATGCATGGCCACAACGATTTTCGCGACCTCCGGCATGCGGGTGGCCAGATCCTCGACCTCCGCCACCGGCGCCGCATTACCGCCCGCCGCCTCCACCAGAATCTCGTGCAGATCCGACACCAGACGGGCATCGGAGTCGGCGGCGAAGAACTGCACATCCAGATCGAAGGTGGAGTTCAGTTTCAGCAGCACCGGAATGGTGAGCGGTCGCTGATCACGCTCGAGCTGGTTGAGGTAGCTGGGGGAGAGATCCAGGGATTTGGCCAAGGCCGCCTGGGTCATCCGCCGTTCCTCGCGCAACCGCCGTAGTCGGGCACCCGCATACATCTTGCGCACAGTGCAGGATGGTACCGATTCGGCTTCGCAAACATCGCAGTATCGAGTGGACTCGCCGCGATTTCCCCGATTGTCCGAGGCACTCGCCGGTCCGGTGTATCTGCGTAACATGCGAATTCGATGCTACGGGCGGCTCCGCGCGCGAGTACTCATCGTACGTGTACCCACTCGGCGGCGTGCGTGAACCATATCCGGAATGTTTGCCGAAGGCAGCGGATGCCACCCGGAACCGGATGCGCCTGGAGTTCGCCGGGCCCGGACCTCCCGGATCCCGGCCCGCGCGCCGGCGCCTCCGGACCGGTGCGCTGCTTAACAACTCGGCCAATCGGAACGGGCGTACGGCACGCACCTCACCGGCAGGCATGTGTCCGGGTGATTAACAGGAATTCGCAATCCGGGCGGCCGCTCTGTGAAGATTCCTGGGAACGGGATTCGATGCCCGTTCCGTATCCGGAGACAGGTACCTTAGGCGAATGTTCTCCAAAGTCCTGGTCGCCAACCGCGGCGAGATCGCCATTCGCGCCTTCCGCGCGGCGTATGAGCTCGGCACCGGAACAGTTGCGGTGTTCCCGTACGAGGACCGCAACTCCGTCCACCGGCTCAAGGCCGACGAGGCGTACCAGATCGGCACACCCGGACACCCCGTCCGGGCCTACCTGTCGATCGAGGAGATCATCAAGGCGGCCAAGAGCGCCGGAGCGGACGCCATCTACCCCGGATACGGCTTCCTCTCCGAGAACCCGGACCTCGCGGCCGCCTGCGCGAGCGAAGGCATCACCTTCATCGGACCGTCCGCGCACGTACTGGAACTGACCGGTAACAAGGCCCGCGCCATCGCCGCCGCCAAGGCCGCCGGACTGCCGGTACTGAACTCCAGCGCACCCTCCGCCGACGTGGACGAACTGCTGGCCGCCGCCGAGGACATGGAATTCCCCGTCTTCGTCAAGGCCGTCGCCGGCGGCGGCGGGCGCGGTATGCGCCGCGTGGCCGACCCGGCCCAGCTCCGCGAATCCATCGAAGCCGCCGCCCGCGAGGCCGAATCCGCCTTCGGCGACGCCACCGTCTTCCTCGAACAGGCCGTGATCAACCCGCGCCACATCGAGGTGCAGATCCTCGCCGATCAGCAGGGCAATGTGATCCACCTGTACGAGCGCGACTGCTCGCTGCAGCGGCGGCATCAGAAGGTCATCGAACTCGCGCCCGCGCCCAACCTGGATCCCGCACTGCGCGAACGCATCTGCGCCGACGCCGTGGCCTTCGCCGAGCAGATCGGGTACAGCTGCGCGGGCACCGTGGAATTCCTGCTCGACGAACGCGGCAAGCACGTCTTCATCGAGATGAATCCGCGAATCCAGGTGGAGCACACGGTGACCGAGGAGATCACCGATGTCGACCTGGTGCAGGCCCAGATGCGCATCGCCGCGGGCGAGACACTGGAAGACCTCGGCCTGAGCCAGGATTCGATCCAGATTCGCGGCGCCGCGCTGCAATGCCGCATCACCACCGAAGACCCGGCCAACGGCTTCCGGCCCGACACCGGCCGCATCACCGGCTACCGCTCCCCGGGTGGCGCCGGCGTGCGCCTCGACGGCGGCGCCAATGTGGGCGCGGAGGTCGGTGCGTACTTCGACTCCATGCTCGTCAAGCTCACCTGCCGCGGGCGCGACTTCCGCACCGCCATCGCGCGGGCGCGCCGGTCCGTCGCCGAGTTCCGCATCCGAGGCGTCACGACCAATATTCCGTTCCTGCTCGCCGTGCTGGACGATCCGGACTTCCGCGCGGGACGGGTCACCACCTCGTTCATCGACGAGCGGCCGCAACTGCTCACGCTCAAGAGCTCGGCCGACCGCGGCACCAAGATCCTGCAGTACCTGGCGGACGTCACCGTGAACAAGCCGCACGGCTCGCGGCCCACCAAGCTGTACCCGCACGACAAGCTGCCCGCCCTCGACCTGACCGTGCCGCCGCCCGCCGGGTCGCGGCAGCGACTCCTCGAACTCGGGCCCGAAGGCTTCGCGCGGTGGCTGCGCAACCGGGAGGGCGTGGCCGTCACCGACACCACCTTCCGCGACGCGCATCAGTCGCTGCTCGCCACCCGCGTGCGGACCAATGGCCTGCTCGACGTCGCCGGGCATGTGGCGCGGATGACGCCGGAGCTGCTGTCGATCGAATGCTGGGGCGGCGCCACCTACGACGTCGCACTGCGATTCCTGTTCGAGGATCCCTGGGAGCGGCTCGCGGCGCTGCGCGAGGCCGTGCCGAACATCAACCTGCAGATGCTGCTGCGCGGCCGCAACACCGTCGGCTACACCCCGTACCCGGAAAAGGTCACGCGCGCATTCGTTTCCGAGGCCACCGCCACCGGTATCGACATCTTCCGCATCTTCGACGCGCTCAACAATGTCGACCAGATGCGGCCCGCCATCGACGCGGTACGGGAAACCGGCACCGCGCTGGCCGAAGTCGCCATGAGCTACACCGGCGACCTGTCCAATCCGGACGAGAACCTCTACACCCTCGACTACTACCTCAAGCTCGCCGAGGAGATCGTCGACGCCGGGGCGCACATCATCGGCATCAAGGACATGGCCGGCCTGCTGCGCGCACCGGCCGCGCACACGCTGGTCACCGCGCTGCGGCGGGAATTCGACCTGCCGGTGCACGTCCACACCCACGACACCCCCGGCGGACAGCTGGCCACCTATCTCGCCGCCTGGCAGGCCGGCGCCGACGCCATCGACGGCGCGTCGGCGCCCATGGCGGGCACCACTTCTCAGCCCGCGCTCTCGGCAATCGTTGCGGCAGCGGCCAATTCGCCGTATGACACCGGCCTGAACCTGCAGCATGTGTGCGACCTCGAACCGTATTGGGAGTCGCTGCGAAAGGTCTACGGGCCCTTCGAATCCGGGCTGCCCGGCCCGACCGGCCGCGTCTACCACCACGAGATTCCGGGCGGGCAGCTGTCGAACCTGCGCCAGCAGGCCATCGCCCTCGGCCTCGGCGACCAATTCGAGGAAGTCGAAGCCAAATACGCTGCGGCGGACCGGCTGCTGGGCCGCCTGGTGAAGGTCACTCCCTCCTCCAAGGTGGTCGGCGACCTCGCGCTCGCATTGGTCGGCACCGGCGTGGACGTGGAGGACTTCGCCGCGGATCCGGCCCGCTACGACATCCCGGATTCCGTAATCGGTTTCCTCCGTGGCGAACTCGGCACCCCGGCCGGCGGCTGGCCCGAGCCCTTCCGCAGTCGCGCCCTCGCGGGCCGCGGCCCCGCCAAGCCGGAAACCCGGCTCACCGCCGAGGACGAGGCCGGCCTCAACGGTTCGTCCGATGAACGCCGCGCCACCCTCAACCGCCTCCTGTTCCCCGGCCCCACCGCCGAATTCCTCGCCCACCGCGAAAAGTTCGGCGACACCACCGGACTCTCCGCCAACCAGTTCTTCTACGGCCTGCGCCACGATGAGGAACACCACGTCCAGCTGGAGAAGGGCGTCATCCTGCTGATCGGCCTGGAGGCCATCTCCGAGCCCGACGAGCGCGGCATGCGCACCGTCATGTGCATCCTCAACGGCCAGCTCCGCCCCATCACCGTCCGTGACCGCTCCATCTCCAGCGAAGTCCCCGCCGTCGAGAAGGCCGACAAGACCAACCCCGGCCACATCGCCGCGCCGTTCGCCGGCGTGGTCACTCTCGCGGTCTCCGAAGGCGATTCGGTCTCGGCGGGCGACACCATCGGCACCATCGAAGCGATGAAGATGGAAGCCGCCATCACCGCTCCCCGCGGCGGCACCGTCCGCCGGGTGGCCATCGCCAAGGTCCAGCAGGTGGAAGGCGGCGACCTCCTGGTCGACGTCAACCTCACGGAGGCCGCGGCCGAATGACCCGGATTGTCGCGGGCACCGCGGGCGGGCGCCGGCTACGCGTACCGCCCGCGGGGACCCGCCCCACGTCCGATCGTGTCCGCGAGGCACTGTTCAGCGTGCTGCACGCGCGCATGGACTTCGACGGCGCGCGAGTCCTGGACCTCTACGCGGGGTCGGGCGCGCTCGGCCTGGAAGCGTTGTCCCGCGGCGCATCCCATGCGCTGCTCGTCGAATCCGACAAGAAGGCCGCGGCAATCATCCGCGGCAATATCGGCGACCTCGGATTGCCTGGTGCGGAATTGCGGCCGGGCGCGGTGGCGAGCGTGCTCGCCGGGCCCCCGCCCGAGCGCTACGACCTGATCTTCTCCGATCCGCCCTACGCCTTCGACATCACCGATGTCCTGAGCGACCTCCGCGCGCTGGTGTCCGGCAACTGGCTGCACGAGGGTGCGATCGTGGTGGTGGAACGCTCCCTCCGATCGCCCGAACTGTCCTGGCCCCCGGAGTTTTCCGCGCTGAAGTCGCGCACCTACGGCGAGACCCGCATCGACCTGGCCGAGTACGAACCGGTCTGACGCGCCCTGCTAGCGTTCGACCATGGCTGGAGCAGTGTGCCCCGGGTCGTTCGACCCGGTGACCAACGGACATGTCGATATCTTCGCCCGGGCGGCCGCGCAATTCGATGAGGTCGTCATCACGGTCGTGGTCAATCCGAACAAGCAGGGCATGTTCACCATCGACGAGCGGATGGAGATGATCCGCGAGGTGACGGCGCACCTGCCCAATGTGCGCGTCGAATCCTGGCGCGGACTGCTGGTGGACTTCGCCAAGCAGCAGGGCCTCACCGCCATCGTCAAGGGCCTGCGCGACGGCAACGACTTCAGCTACGAACTGCAGATGGCCCAGATGAACCGGAAACTCACCGGCGTCGACACCTTCTTCATCGCCACCAGCCCCGCCTACGGCTTCGTCTCCAGCTCCCTGGTCAAGGAGGTCGCGGCCTACGGCGGCGATATCGCCGACCTGCTACCGCCCACCGTCCACAAGCGCCTCCTCGCCCGCCTCGCCGAACGCAAGAACTGAACCCGGCCACCCGCGCGCGGCCGGGCGCACTGCTTTCGCCCACCGTCCGATCACAGCGGCACCAGCCGGACCCGGCGGGAATCCGGCGCCGCCGCGGGCTCGATGCGGCCGTCGGGCCGTAGCGGCCGCTCCCGGGACAGGGCCGCGCGCAGCCGCCGGCCCACCCGATCATGGACGAGGTCGTCCCAGGTCCAGCGCACCACCTCGAAACCCAAGGCACGCAAGTAGTTCTCCCGGATCTGCTCCCGATGCACGGCGGTCGCGACATCCTGCCCCGGCCCGAGCAGCCGGCCGTGCCGGATCGGCCCGTCGAACTCGCACAGCACCCCCGCGGCCTCGTAATAGAAATCCACCCGCCCCACGAAACGCCCATCCGGCGTGAGCACATTGCCCTGCGAGCGGGGGAGCGGCAGCCCGTGCCGCCGGATCATGATGCGGCTCAACGACTCCCCGATACTCTGGCTGCGCCCGTCGATCAGCCCGACCACCCCCTTGGCCTGCGCGATCCCATGCCGCCCGGCCGCCCCGGCCAGCTCCCGCGCCAGCTCATCCCCGGTGATCCCGAACGCCCCCGCCAGCGCGTCCCCCGCCACCACCGCCGCATCGACCGGCAGCGTGAGCGCCAGATCGATGACAGTCCGCACCGGTGTCGTCACCAGCAGTCCGTCCACCTCGGCCGCCGAATCCAGCGGCGACCCATGCACTTTCGCCAACGCCCTGACCCGCCCGCCACCCCGCCGATTCCGCGTCACGCACACCCGCTCCAACGGCGTCCGCCACAATGTGGTCCCGTACAACACCGCCGCCGACTGATGGCTCACCACGGTCTGCTCACACATATCCGCCACCACCGCATCGATGAGCAGCCGATGCCGCTCCCGCCGCCCCGGCGCCGAGGCGGTATCCGATGTCCCGTGCCCGGTGATCTTCCGCAATACGGAACCGTTTGCCGCACACTGCCTTCCCGTAGCGGAGGCGCGTCGAGCTCCGGCCCGGTTCGTGCGTCCACCGCTCGCCCGCGTGCTCATTCCGCCTCCGGACGCGGGCGTGGGCGGCGGCGGGCGGGGTGGGCGCAGGTGGTGGGGCGGTCGGGGAGGTGCGGGGGTCTCGGGCCGGGTGTATTGCGGCGTCCCCCAAGGCATCCGCGCCGTTGCTCCATATCGGGGCCCCTTTCGTCGTTGGATGCCCGGTTTGACGCAGACACGACGAAGGCGGTTCCGGCGACATACCGGAACCGCCCGAACGGGATTCGGCAGGGGTCAGAAGACCCAGAGGCGGAGAGTGAGGAAGCGGAGCGTGCCGACGGCGGCTGTGATGAGCACCACCGCAATGGCTTCCGCTATATCGTCGAGTCCGGGTGCGGCCACCGTGAGCAGGGCCAGTGCGCCCGAGCTGATAGCGAGGCCGGCCAGCGCCAGCGCGCCGCCCTCCACTTGCGCCGTGTACCAGCGCACCCGGTCGGCCGCATTGAAGGTCAGGCGCCGATGCAGCTCATTGGCCACCGCGGTGCTCACGATCGAGCCGATCAGGTTGGCCACCTGCGGGCCGTCCCCGTGCAAGGCCAGGAAGAGCAGGACATAGCCGACATTGCTCAGCCCGCCGACCAGGGCGAAGCGAATGAGCTGCGCCACTACATGTTCGCTACGAAGCCATTCACCGATACGTGCGAGCCGCCGAGTCACCGTGTACCGCACAACGTCGTAGACATACGCGGTCGCGAACCCGGGTACGGGTACGACGGCCCGCTCCTGGACATCGAGGACAGCCATTGTCTTTCCCATCGAACAGGTCGAGCGCGCGCACAGGGTCACCGCCGCGGCTCGACACTTTCCTGCCGTATGAATTTAACATCAAATGGAGGGGTTTCCTCCACTTGATTTTGTGGGATGGGAAACAGTGCGCGACACGCCGTGTCGGACCTTGTTGACAGCGCGAAGGCAGGCAGACTGGCGGAAGCGGAGTGTCTCGCCGTGAGTCCTGGCAGGAGAGTGGGGTAGCACATGTACCGGGTATTCGAAGCGCTCGACGAACTCGTGGCCATCATCGAAGAGGCGCGCGGCATTCCACCGACCCGCAACTGCATCGTCCCGCGCGGTGAAGTGCTCGAGCTCCTCGACGACGTCCGCGAGGCCCTCCCCGGCGAACTCGACGACGCCCAGGACGTGCTCGACCACCGCGACAAGATCGTCACCGACGCCCGCGTCGGCGCCGAGACCACGGTCAAGACCGCCAACGAACAGGCTCACCACACAGTCACTTCCGCGCGTGACGAAGCCGACCGCATCCTCGCCGACGCCAAGGCGCACGCCGACCGCATGGTCGCCGAGGCCCGCGCCCACGCCGACCACCTCGTCGCCTCCGCCGAGGCCGAGGCCGAACGTGTTGTCGCCGACGGCAATCAGGAATACGAGACGGTCACCACTCGCGCCCGCACCGAGGCCGACCGCGCCGTCGCCGCAGGCCAGGCCTCCTACGACCGGTCGGTCGCCGACGGCAAGGCCGAACAGGAACGCCTCGTCTCCGCCACCGAAGTGGTCCGCGCCGCCCACGCCGAATCGGCCCGCCTCATCGACACCGCCCAATCCGACTCCGACCGCCTCCGCCAGGAATGCGACGACTACGTCGACGGCAAGCTCGCCGACTTCGAGGAAACCCTGCACAGCACCCTCCGCATCGTCGGCCGCGGCCGCCACCAGGTGCGCAGCGGCAGCAGTGTCCCGGACTACTCCTCCGAGTTCCGCCCCGAGAGCAGTGCGGGATTCCGTCCCGAGAGCACGGGGTTCCGGCGCTGAGCCGCTCGTTTGGGTCATAAGCACACGCTTCGGTATTGTTGGGTGGTTGCCCATTCCACACCTAGCGTGAGTGAGTCCTTCCATGCCTGCCCAATCCGGTAAAGCCGCGCGTCCTCGTCGTCAGACGATCGACGCTGGTTTCCTGCTGGACACACGCAGTCTCGGACGCAAACCCGGATCGCTGCGTGCCGTGCATCGCACCCACAACACCGGCGAGCGGATCGGCCTCGACATGGTCGCCATCCCCGTCGGCGCCGAGATCGAGATGGATCTCACAATGCAGTCCGTCTCCGAGGGCGTGCTCGTCATCGGCACGGTGACGGCGCCGATCGAAGGCGAATGCGGGCGCTGCCTCGAATCGTTCACTGACGAGATCGAACTGCAGCTCACCGAGCTCTTCGCCTACCCGGACAGCACCACCGAGCAGACCACCGAGGAAGACGAGATCCACCGCCTGGTCGACGACATGATCGACCTGGAACCGGTGATCCACGACGCCGTCGGCCTGGAGCTCCCGCTGCAGCCGCTGTGCGAACCGGACTGCGCCGGACTCTGCCCGGAATGCGGCGTACGGATGGCGATTGCGGGTTCCGACCATGGTCATGAGATACTTGACCCTCGCTGGGCCGGGCTCGCGAATTTCGCTGTCACCGACGGTACTGCCGTCGATAGTTCCAGCCCTGGTACCGGTGCCGATGGCACCGTACCGACCCCGTCAGCCGAAACTGATTCAGAGGAGAAGTAGTCGTGGCCGTTCCGAAGCGCCGGATGTCCCGTAGCAACACCCACTCGCGGCGCAGCCAGTGGAAGGCCACCGCGCCGACCCTGATCACCTGCCCGAACCGGGCTTGTGGTCAGAAGACCCTGCCGCACATCGCCTGCCCGTCCTGCGGCACCTACAAGGGCCGTCAGGTCACCTCGGCGATCTGATTTCGCCGATTCTGCCGACCGTGACCGCCAGCAAGGACGCGGCGGACCTTCCCGCCGTGGGTGACAGTGCCGATCATGCCAGCCTGCTCGAGGCACTCGGCGTGGACGTACAACCGGATTTGTTGCGCTTGGCGCTGACACACCGGTCGTACGCCTACGAGAACGGTGGGCTCCCCACCAACGAGCGCCTCGAATTCCTGGGTGACTCGGTGCTGGGCCTGAGCATCACCGAACGCCTGTACCTGGAGCACCCGGACAAGTCCGAGGGCGAACTCGCGAAACTTCGTGCGAGCGTGGTCAATATGCACGCGCTCGCCGAAGTCGCGCGCGGTCTCGGCGCGGGCGGTCTCGGCCGGCACCTGCTACTCGGTAAGGGCGAAGAGCTCACCGGTGGCCGGGACAAGCCGAGCATCCTCGCCGACGGCATGGAATCGCTGCTCGGCGCCGTGCATCTCGAGCACGGCATCGACACGGCACGCGACGTCGTCCTGCGCCTGTTCGCGGAACTGCTCGAACGCGGACCCCGCATGGGGGCCGGACTGGACTGGAAGACCAGCCTCCAGGAGCTGACCGCCGAACGCGGCATCGGCGTGCCCAGCTACGAGATCACCTCCACCGGACCCGACCACGACAAGGAGTTCACCGCCACCGCGGTGATCGGCGGGAAGGGTTACGGCCAGGGGGTGGGCCGCTCCAAGAAGGAAGCGGAACAGAAGGCCGCCGGCGCGGCGTATCAGGCGTTGAACGCCGAACACGCAGCCGGGGAAAAGGCCGACGGTAACGCATCGAAGAGCTAGGGCGTCATGCCTGAACTTCCCGAGGTCGAAGTCGTACGGCGCGGGCTCGCCGAACATGTGGTGGGCCGCGTCGTCGACAATGTGACCGTCAAACATCCGCGCTCGGTACGGCGGCACGCGTTCGGCGCGGAAGACCTCGCCGGCCGGCTCACCGGACTGCGCGTCGAATCCGCGCAGCGGCGCGGCAAATTCCTGTGGCTCACCTTCGACGAGCCCGATACCGCACTCGTCGTGCACCTCGGCATGAGCGGGCAGATGCTGGTGCAGCCCGCGGACGCGCCGCTGGAGAAGCACGCGCACATCATCGCCACCCTGGACTCCGGCGCCGAACTACGGTTCGTGGATCAGCGGACCTTCGGGGGCTGGCAGGTTTCCGATCTGGTCGAGGTGGACGGGACGCTCGTGCCCGAACCCGTCGCGCATATCGCGCGGGACCCGATGGATCCGCTCTTCGACCCGGATCGGGTCGTGCAGAAGTTGCGCGGCAAGCAATCAGAGATCAAGCGGCTGCTGCTGGATCAGACCGTCGTCTCCGGGATCGGCAATATCTATGCCGACGAAGCCCTGTGGCGGGCCGAGCTGCACGGTGAACGGGTGTCGGCCAAGCTGACCAAGCCCGCATTGCAGAGTCTGCTCACCGAGACTCAGGCCGTCATGGGTGAAGCCCTGCACGCCGGTGGAACCTCCTTCGACGCGTTGTACGTGAACGTGAACGGTCAATCCGGGTATTTCGAGCGCTCGCTCAATGCCTACGGCCGCGAGGACGAACCGTGCCGGCGGTGCGGTGCGCTCATGCGCCGGGAGAAGTTCATGAATCGTTCTTCCTTCTCCTGCCCGCGTTGCCAGCCCCGGCCCCGCGGCTGAAAAACCCCGTCCGACCGGCTGACAAGCCGTGCCACGGACCTCACCGTCGCTGCCGAAGCACGGTGCGCGGGGTGCGAAGTCGGTTCGAGCCTCCCTATCGAAGGCTTTGAGGCGCTACCTTTTTGACAGCGGCATGTGTGGTGCCGGCTGGAGGAACGAATGCGCAAACTGACCTACTACGTCTCGGCCACCATCGATGGGTTCATCGCCACCGAGGACGGCTCGGTGGACTTCTTCCCCGTCGGGGGCGATCACAGCCCCGCGATCATCGCCCAGTACCCCGAAACCCTGCCCACCAAGGTGCGCCAGGTACTCGGACTGGACAGCAAACCGTGCCAGAACTTCGACACCGTCGTCATGGGCCGCAAGACCCACGACTTCGGCGTGCGCACCGGCACCTCGAGCCCCTACGCGCACCTACGCCAGTTCGTGGTGTCGCGCACTTTGCCCGAAGCGCCGGATCCGGATGTCGAACTCGTCGACGGTGATCCGCTCACCCGCATCCGGGAACTCAAGCGGGAGAAGGGACTCGGCATCTGGCTGTGCGGCGGCGGGGAACTCGCGCAGACGCTGCTGCCCGAGATCGATCAGGTGCTGCTGAAGCTGTACCCGATCGTGCTCGGTTCGGGGCGCCCGCTGTTCGGCGCCGGTGCGCGTTTGCCCGAGCCCACTCGGTTCCGGGTGCTCACCAGCCGCGTCTTCGAAGACGGTGTGGCGTTCATCAAATACAGCCGGGTGCGCTGAAAACTGTTGCGGGCCCTACTGCGGGATGCGGTGGGGCACGAAGGTCGAGGTGTCGTCGGTGATGAGGCCGACCGTCTCGCGGATGCCAAGCCCGGCGGAGGTGTCGCCGACGATCCAGGCGCCCAGCACCGGGCGCATACCGTCGAATTCCGGTAGCGGGTCCAGCAATTGGTAGACGTAGCCTTCCTCGCCGTAGACGCCGCCGGTGGCGGTCTCCAGGCCCGCGCCGACGATCGTCATGTTCGCGCCCTCACGGCCCAGTTTGGGTTTGCGAATGTATTCGGTGAGTTCGTGCGGGTCGTCGAGGTAGGCGGGCAACAGGTTCGGGTGGCCGGGGTACATCTCCCACAGCACCGCCAGGATCGCCTTGTTGGACAGCAGCGACTTCCACAGGGGCTCTATCCACATGGTCTGCGGGAGCGACTTCACCACCCGCTGGCCGAACTCGTCGTCGAGGGCCCACTCCCACGGGTACAGCTTGAAGAGGGCCTCGATGGGGGCCTCGGCCAGATCGACGAAACGGTCCAGCTCCGTGTCGTATCCGACATCCTCGATGGGCAGGGCGGTGGTGTCGAAGCCGGCCTCGGCGGCGGTCTCCTGCATGTAGGCGGTGGTGACATTGTCCTCGCCCGAGGAGTCCGCGCTCGACCAGCTGAAGTGCAGGCGTGCGGTGGGGAGCGTCTCACGCATCTCACCCCAGCGTTCGACCAGCTTCTCGTGCAAGGAGTTCCACTGATCGTCGTCCGGGTGGGTGTCGGTGAGCCAGTGCCACTGCACGATTGCCGCCTCCAGCAGGGAGGTGGGGGTATCGGCGTTGTACTCCAGCAGTTTCGCCGGGCCGCGACCGTCGTAGCGCAGGTCGAAGCGGCCGTAGATGTGCGGGTCGGAACGCTTCCAGGAGTTGGCGATGTGCTCCCAGGTCCATTGCGGCAGACCGAAATCCGCGAAACGCTCGGTCACGATGACCTGTTCGACGGCGTGCAGGCACATCGTATGCAGCACCTCGACCTGGGCCTCCATGGCCAGGATCTCGGCCATGTCGAACTCGTAGTGCACGGATTCGTCCCAATACGGCCGGGGCTGACCGTTGGTGTCCATGCCCGGTGACCCGTAGACCAAACCCTGGCTCTCGATGATCCGCTGCCAGCCCGGTCGCGGGGCGCTGCGCACTCGACGCACTAGGAACCTCCGTGTAGCCGCGCGCCCAGTCCGCCGCGCTGAATCGTGCTGCCGCTCTTGGTCTTGACGGTCGCGCCGCTCGGGGCGGTGATGGAACCGCCGGTCGGTGCGTGACCGATGCTTCCGGTGCCGCCGTAGTAGTAGCGGTAGGAGTGGCCCGCCAGGAAGAAGAAGCCCGGATTGATGCCGCTGCCACGGTTCTCCGCGTCCGAACAGTAGTTGTCCGGGACGACGATCTCCTGATTGTCCGACGTCGCCGTCACGGTCTGCCCGTTGCCGATCGGCACCTGCTCACCCTGCTTGGCGACCACCGTGCAATACGCGGTCACCTCGGGCCCGTTCCACGCGTCGTACGCCAGATACCCGGCCCCGACCAGCGCGGCCACACCCACAATGGCGCCACCCCCTATGAGCAGCTTCTTCCGATTCCGCCGCTTCGTCTCGGCCGCTTCGGCTTCCGCCAGTGCCTGCGCCTCGGCCCGCTTCCGCGCCTTCTCCCGGGCCCGCGCCTCCGCCACCGTGGGCGGCCGCGGCCGCGTCACCCCCGCCTCCTGCACCTCGATCTTCCCCCGCCGCGGCGGCGCATCCTCCACGCCGGGCATCGGGTTCGCGGATTCCACCGCAGGCACCGGCATTTCGAACGCCGGCGGATACCCCAGCGGCGGCACCCCGAGATGATGCGGCTCCCCGTGCGGCGCCGCACCACCGGGTAGGTCGGGTTCCGCGCCACCCGGATACGCGAGCGTCGGCTGGTACCCACCGGCCTTCGGCGATTCATCGGCGAAGGGGTTGGTCAACTGCGGCCCGCCGAACTGTCCTGCGGGCGTGGATGGTTCCCATCCGAACGGAGTGGTCGGCTGCGGGCTGCCCTGTGCGTCGCCGGGGGCCGGCCGGCCGGGGGTCGTCGAATCGTCTTCGGCGGGTGTGGGTTCGCCCGGGCGGGGGCGTGCGGGTGGGGTGGTGGGTTCGTGGGGGTATGCCGCTTCGCCCGGGTGGGGGGTGTTCGGGGCGTCGCCGGGTGCGCCGTTGGGGTGGTCACTGGACATGGTGCGACTCCCTGGACTGTGTGCGCACTATCGTTCTTCGAATCCTGACATGCCGCCCTGGGCGGCACTCCAGTCTTCCACTACCAGGTTTACCCGTCCCGGTGATTCTCCGGAACGTAGCAGTTCCAGGAGCTTTGCGCAGCGGTCGCGGGGGCCCTCGGCGATGACGTGGACGCGGCCGTCGCGGTGGTTGCGGGCGTAGCCGGTGAGGGCGAGTTCCAGGGCGCGGGAGCGGGTCCACCAGCGGAAGCCGACGCCCTGGACGTCGCCGTGCACCCAGGCGCTGAGACGGGCCTGGTCAGCGGTCATTCGTCGACGGTGAAGGTCAGATTGATGGTGGTGCCGGCCTTGAGGGTCCGGCCGACCGTGCACACCTTGTCGATGGCGCGCTGCGCGGCCACCAGCAGGCGCTCACGCGCGTCCTGATCGAGTTCGCTGAGGTCGAGTTCGAACTGCTCGGTGAGCTCCGGGTAGACCTCGTTCTCGCGGTCGGCGTCGCCGGAGACGCGCACGGTCGAGTCGAAGTCGTCGCCGAGGCGGCGGGACAGCGTGAAATCGGCGCTCAGGCCGGTGCAGCCCGCGAGGGCGATCTTCAGCAACTCGCCGGGCGTGAAGGCGCCGGGCACGCCCGCGGACGCGATGAGCACCTCGCCGCCGCGATTGTTGCGCCCGGTGTAGGCCCGGGTCCCGGTGCGCTCGGCCCACAGTTCGACCGGCTGATCGGCCGTCGCGGGAACGGTGGACTGGGGTGCGGCGGTCTGCTCGGACATGTCTAGATCCTCCCATTGGCTCCGGAAGTGGCTGCCGTGGGTACGGAACGCGGATTCGATCAGCGGAATTCCGTCACCGGGCTCGGCACGAGGCTCACAGGCCCGCCACGACCTCCGGTGTGACGGAGGTCAATCCGTCCGTGGCCACGAAGGAGGCGAGGGCCAGCGCGTCGGCGGCGGGCGGGTACTTCGGGTGCGGGACCGCGATGACCGTCATGCCCGCGGCGTGTGCCGCGCGGAGGCCGTTGCTCGAATCCTCGATGGCCACGCACTGTTTCGGGTCGATGCCCAGTCCGGCCGCTGCCGCCAGGTAGCCGTCCGGCGCGGGCTTGCCGCGTTCCACCTCCTCGGTCGAGACAGTCGTCTTGAACAGATCGGTGACGCCCATGTGGTCGAGCACGACATCGATGAGCCGGCGAGGAGAGGAGCTGGCCAGCCCGAGGGTGTAGCGGGCCGCGAACGTCCGCACCGTCTCGACCGCACCGGGCATGAGCGGCAGGTGGCCGGCGTAGCGGGCGGCCATGCGGGAGATGACATCGTCGGCCACCTCGGCCGGCGTGCGGCGGCCGTCCAGCAGATCGGTGCTGAGGTACTCGGCCCATTCGGCGGTGCTCATGCCCATGAGCCGGTCCTGGGTGTCGGCGAGCCAGCGGCCGTGCAGTTCGTCGATATAGGCGCGCCGCACCTCCTCCCAGATGGGCTCGGTGTCGATGAGTACGCCGTCCATGTCGAAAACGATTGCCGCAACAGCCATGTGCACCATCCTCTCGCGCCGGTGTCCACTGGCTGGGATCACCCCGCCGAACCGCATCGCGAACCCGATCCGATGGTTAGCGTCCGAAGCGGAAGACGCGCTGTCCAGTGAATAACGAGGTGACCCGTGAGCGCGGTCATGAACATCTACGATCCCGGGCTCTACGTGGACGGCCCGATCCACGAGATCTTCGCCGAGTTGCGGCAGACCCGGCCGGTGTACTGGCAGGACATGCCCGGCGAACCCGGCTACTGGGCGATTCTCAAGCACGCCGATCTCGCGCACGTGGCGCGGAATCCGCACTTGTTCTCCGCCGAACGCGAGGGCGTGATCCTGGAGAACCAGCCCCCGGAACGACTCGAGCAGACCCGCAACATGCTGCTCATGATGGATCCCCCGCGGCACACCGAATACCGCCGCCCGCTCGCCGAGCACTTCAAGGCGCGTGTGGTCGGCGAGATGGAGGACCGCGTAAGGGAACTGACCCGCGCCCTGCTCGACGGCGTCGACGGCGACGTGGAGTTCGTGCACGATGTCGCGGGCGTACTCCCCAGCCAGGTGGTGGGTGGCCTGTTCGGAATTCCCGCGCAGGACTGGCCGAGTCTGCGGCAGTGGGCGGAACAGTCCACCAGTCAGCAGGATCCGGAGTTGGTCGGCGATTTCGATGTGCAGGCCGAACTCACCAATATGGCCATCTACGCCATCCGGTTCAGCATGCAGCGCCGGTCGGTCGCGCCGCAGGCGGACCTCACCTCGCTCATCCTGGCCGGGACCTTCGGTGGAAAAGCCATGTCGGACTTGGAGTTCGGCAGCTTCTTCACCCAGCTGGTGACCGCGGGCAACGACACCACCAAGACCATGCTGTCCTCGGGATTGCGACTGCTGCTGCGACATCCGGAGCAGCTGGCCGCGCTGCGGGCCGACCCGGGCCTGATTCCCGGTGCGGTGGAAGAGATCCTGCGATTCGCGAACCCGCTGCACTACTTCCGCCGCACCGCCACCGCCGATACCGCGATCCGCGGCGTGCCGATCAACGCCGGGGACAAGGTGGCCATGTGGTACACCTCGGCGAACCGCGACGAGGAGGTGTTCGCCGACTCGCAGCGCTTCGATATCCGGCGAAACCCCAACCCGCACTTGTCCTTCGGGTTGGCCCAGCACTTCTGCCTGGGCGTGCACCTGGCCCGGCTGGAGGGGCGGGTGTTCTTCGAGGAACTGCTCGCGCGCTTCCCGCGCATCGAGCAGACCGGTGACTCCCGCCGTATCCGATCCAACCTGAACAATGGCCTGAAGTCGTTGCCCGTCCGCCTGACCCGCTGAATACGGGTCAGGACTGGAAGCGGTAGCCCATGCCCGCCTCGGTCAGCAGATGCTTGGGCTGTGACGGATCGTCCTCGAGTTTGCGCCGCAATTGCGCGAGATAGACCCGCAGGTAATGGGTTTCGGTGGCGTAGGACGGTCCCCACACCTCGCGCAGCAGTTCGCGGCGGCCGACGAGTTTGCCGCGATTGCGGACCAGCATCTCCAGTACGCCCCATTCGGTGGGGGTGAGGTGCACGTCGTGGCCGTGCCGGGTGACCTTCTTGGCGGCGAGATCCACTGTGAAGGAGGCGGTTTCGATCACCGGTTCGGCGGTGTCGGCGGCGGTGCCGGCCGAGCGGCGGACCGCCGCGCGCAGGCGGGCCAGCAGTTCGTCCATGCCGAAGGGTTTGGTGACGTAGTCGTCGGCGCCCGCGTCGAGGGCCTCCACCTTGTCGGAGGAGTCGGTGCGGGCAGACAGCACGATGACCGGTGCGGTGGACCAGCCGCGCAGGCCCTGCAGCACCTCGATGCCGTCCATATCGGGCAGGCCGAGGTCGAGGACCACGACATCGGGGTGTTTCTCGGCTGCCGCACGCAATGCCGCGGCCCCGTTGGACGCGGTCGTCACCTCGTAGCCGCGGACCGACAGATTGATGCGCAGGGCGCGCAGAATCTGTGGTTCGTCATCGACCACCAGGACTTTCGTCGGCGCCGGCGCCGTGTTGGTCACTCGTTCTCCTGTTCATCGCCCGCAGTCGGATCGCCTGCGGGTAGATCGATCACCATTGTCAACCCTCCGCCGGGGGTGGGTTCGGCGTGGACAGTGCCGCCCATGGCGTCCACGAAGCCGCGGACCACGGACAGGCCCAGGCCGACCCCGGTGGAATTATCGCGGTCGCCGAGCCGCTGGAACGGCTCGAACAACTGATCCTCCAGGCCGGTCGGTACGCCCGGTCCCGAGTCAACCACGGTGATGGCCACTCGCTTCCCGATACGCTCCGCCGTGACCCGTACGGGTGTGTCGGTGGGGGAGTACCGCACCGCATTGTCGATGAGATTGGCCAGGACGCGTTCCAGCAGGCCGGGATCCGCCCGCACCGCGGTCGTGCCCACCTCGACCTTCACCCGGTCGATGGCCACCCGGCGCAGTCCGCGCGTGCCCATGCCCATCAGCGCATGATGCACCACCTCGTCGAGGTAGATCTTGCGGTTCTGCGGTTTGATCACCCCGACCGCGAGCCGCGAGGAATCGAGCAGATTGCCGACCAGCGCGGTCAGCTGATCCACCGACTCCTCGATGGTCTCCAGCAGTTCGGCCGTGTCCTCGGGTGAGAATTCCACATCGTCGCTGCGCAGACTGGAGGCCGCCGCCTTGGCCGCGGCCAGCGGGGTGCGCAGGTCGTGGCTGACCGCCGACAGCAGTGCGCGCCGCAGCTTGTCCGCCTCCATGACGGCGCTGGCCGCGCTCGCCTCTTCCTGTAGCTGTTTCTGATGTACCAGGCCCGCAGCCTGATTGGCGACCGCGCCGAGCACGAGGCGGTCTCCGGAAGTGAGTGGACGACCCTTGAACAGCAGCCAGTGCATATCGTCGCCTGCTTCCAGAGCGGTTTCGGCGTCGGCAACCTTGGTCGGCGGGTGTTCGCCGACCGTGGCAATGACCTCGTCATCGGTGACCAGCGCGACCGCATCCTGGTTGTAGGTCTCGCGGGCACGTTCCAGCAGGTCGGGCAGATCGGCGCCGTGCAGCACCGAACCGGCGAACAGCGTCAGCAGTTCGGCCTGGCGAGAAGCCTTGCGCGCCTCCCGCGTTCGTTTCGCGGCCACATCCACCAGCGCCGCCACCGCGACCGCCACCACCAGCAGCACCACGATGGTGAGGAAGTTGTCGAGCTGGGCGATGGTGAGGCTGTAGCGCGGACTGGTGAAGAACCAGTTGAGCAGCAACCCCGACAACAGGGCCGAGAGCGCGGCCGGCGCGACACCGCCGAACAGCGCGACCACGATGACGCCGATGAAGAACAACGCGGACTCGCCGCTCAGATCCAGCCACCGGTCCAGCCAGAAATAGGTGACCAGGCAGACCAGCGACGGCACCACGATCGCCGCCGACCAGGAACGCAGCTGGCGTTCGCGATGGGTGAGGGCCGACCAGCGGAAGCTCTGCTTGGCCTCCTCGTGGGTCACCATGTGCACGTCGATCTTGCCGGACTCCTGCACCACGGTCGCGCCGATGCCCTCGTCGAGCATGCGCGCCCAGCGGGAACGCCGCGAGGTGCCGAGCACCAACTGGGTGGCGTTCACCTGGCGTGCGAAGTCCAGCAGCGTATTGGGGACGTCCTCACCGGTGATGGTGTGCAGGCTGGCGTCGAGGCTGGTGGCCAGGTCGCGCAGCCGGGTCAAGCGCTGGTTGGAGACGCCGGCCAGGCCGTCGCCGCGCACGATGTGCACCACGATCAATTCGGCGCTGGATTTGGCGGCGATGCGGCTGGCGCGGCGGACGATGGTCTCCGATTCGGGACCACCGGTGACGGCCACGACCACGCGTTCGCGGGCCTCCCACGTCGCCGTGATCTTATGGTCCGCACGGTATTTCGCGAGCGCGGCATCCACCTGATCGGCCAGCCACAGCAGTGCGAGCTCGCGCAGCGCGGTGAGGTTGCCGGGGCGGAAGTAGTTGCGCAGCGCCGCATCGACCTTGTCGGCGGCGTACACGTTGCCGTGGGAGAGCCTGCGGCGCAAGGCTTCCGGGGTGATATCGACCAGCTCGACCTGATCGGCGGAGCGAACCACCCAGTCCGGCACGGTTTCCCGCTGCACGATCCCGGTGATCTGCTCGACCACGTCGTTGAGGCTCTCCAGGTGCTGCACGTTCACGGTGGACACCACGTCGATGCCCGCGTCCAGCAGTTCCTGTACGTCCTGCCAGCGCTTCTCATGTTTGCTGCCCGGCGTGTTGGTGTGCGCGAGCTCGTCCACGAGCACGACGGCGGGCCGGCGGCGCAGGACGGCGTCCACATCGAGTTCCGGCAGCGTGGTGCCGCGGTATTCGAGCATCTTGGGCGGAATCCGTTCGATACCGCCCAGCATCTCCGCGGTCTTGGACCGCCCGTGCGTCTCGACCACCGCGGCCACGACATCGCGCCCACGCTCGAGTCGCCGATGCGCTTCGGAGAGCATCGCGAAGGTCTTCCCCACACCGGGGGCTGCGCCGAGGTAGATGCGTAGTTGGCCGCGTTTCACTCGTCCATCATTGCGTGTCGGGTGCGTTCGCTCGGCGGGGCCGCACGAACGGCACTACGATTTCCCCCGGACGTGGCCATGGCCCGCAGGCACAGTGCGCCGCCGAGGAAGCCGAGGATCACCATCAGGGTGACGGCGAGGTCCGGCAAGGTCGTCTCCTTAACTCGAATGTGTGGCCGAGGCCCGGCCGGCTGCGGATGGGGTCGGCCGGGCCTTCCTCTGTCTACCGTCGGAGCTGCTGAAACGGCTCGCACTGACGGTTTCTATACGGCCCGGCCACAGGATGTTGACAGCATCTGTGCGCCACGCCACGGGACCCTGTAAGCAGGCCGTCAATGCGCACCTCTGGGACGCTAAGAACCCGTAAAGGACCTCGATCCTGCTCAAACCGGGCGCTTGACTCACTCCCGGCGCATCTCGAATGCGTCTTGAAAGAGGAAGGTTTCGAGAAATGTCCGTCGTGGTGTTCACACTGCTGACCGTGGCGATCTTCGCCCTGTTCGGCTTGATCCAACGCGGGGTGGAGAAGCTGTGACTCAGAACATTATCGGTCTGGTCCTGGCCATCGGCATCGCCGTCTACCTGATCGCGGCTCTGCTGTATCCGGAGAGGTTCTAGGTGAGCACCACTACCGCAGGGATCATCTTCGCTGTATCCCTCGTCGTCGCGCTGGCTCTGGTACACGTCCCGCTGGGCGACTACATGTACCGGGTTTACAGCAGCGAGAAGCATTCTCGGGCCGAGAAGGGCATCTACAAGCTCATCGGAGTCCAGCCCGGCGTCGAGATGACCTGGGCCGTCTACGCACGCAGCGTGCTCGCCTTCTCGGCGGTCAGCCTGCTGTTCCTGTTCTTCCTGCAGCTACTGCAGGGCCACCTGCCGTTCTACGGCCACCCGAGCACCAAGATGACCGGGGATCTGGCGTGGAACACCGCGGTCAGCTTCGTCACCAACACCAACTGGCAGAGCTACGCCGGTGAGTCGACCATGGGTCACGTCGTGCAGGCCTGCGGCCTCACGGTGCAGAACTTCGTGTCGGCCGCCGTCGGTATCGCCGTCGCCATCGCGCTGGTGCGTGGTTTCGCCCGCCGGCACACCGGTGAACTCGGCAACTTCTGGGTGGATCTGGTGAGGGGAACCATCCGCATCCTGCTGCCGATGTCGATCATCTTCGCCGTCGTGCTCGTCGCGGGTGGCGTGATCGAGAACCTGCACGTCTACGACCAGGTCGCGCAGACCGTCGGCAATACGGGCAAGCAGACCCTGCCGGGCGGGCCCGTCGCCAGCCAGGAGACCATCAAGCTGCTCGGCACCAACGGCGGCGGTTTCTACAACGTCAACTCGGCGCACCCGTTCGAGAACCCGACCGCGTGGACCAACTGGCTGGAGATCTTCCTGCTGCTGGTCATCAGCTTCTCGCTGCCGCGCACCTTCGGCCGCATGGTCGGCTCGAAGAAGCAGGGCACCGCGATCGCGGCCGTCATGGCTTCGCTGGCCCTCATCAGCGTCACGCTGATGAACCTCTTCCAGCTGCAGCACCACGGCACCGTGCCCAGCGCCATCGGCGCGTCCATGGAAGGCGTGGAAAGCCGCTTCGGCGTATCGAATTCGGCGACCTTCGCCACCGCGACCACCCTCACCTCGACGGGTGCGGTGGACTCGGCGCACGACTCCTACACCAGCCTCGGCGGCATGATGACCATGTTCAACATGCAGCTGGGTGAGGTGGCGCCCGGTGGTACCGGTTCGGGTCTGTACGGCATGCTGATCCTCGCCGTCATCACGGTGTTCGTCGCCGGCCTGATGGTCGGTCGTACCCCCGAATACCTGGGCAAGAAGATCAACCCGCGCGAAATCAAGCTCGCCGCTTCGTATTTCCTCGTCACGCCGTTGATCGTGCTGACCGGCACGGCCATCGCGATGGCGCTGCCGGGTGAACGCGCGGCCATGGCCAATACCGGGCCACACGGCTTGTCGGAAGTGTTGTACGCCTTCACTTCCGCCGCCAACAACAACGGTTCGGCCTTCGCCGGCATCGGCACCAATACGCCGTGGTGGAACACGGCGCTGGGCCTGGCCATGATCTTCGGCCGTTTCGTCCCCATGATTTTCGCGCTGGCTCTGGCCGGTTCGCTGGCCTCGCAGGGCTTCACCCCTGCCTCCGAGGGCACGCTGCCGACGCACCGTCCGCAATTCGTGGGAATGGTCGCCGGTGTGACCGTCATCCTGGTCGCACTGACCTTCCTGCCCATGCTGGCGCTCGGCCCGCTCGCTGAAGGAATCCACTCATGACCACAACACTCGATTCCGCGCCGGTGAAGGACGCGCAGCCCAGCCGCAAGAGCGGCGTCAAGGGCGGATTCTTCGATCCGAAGATGCTGCTCAAGTCGCTGCCGGACGCCTGCAAGAAGCTCGATCCGCGCACCATGTGGCGCAATCCGGTGATGCTGATCGTCGAGATCGGCGCGGTGTGGACCACGGTCCTCGCCCTCGTCCATCCGACCTTCTTCGCCTGGGCCATCGTCGTATGGCTGTGGCTGACGGTGATCTTCGCCAACCTGGCCGAGGCAGTAGCCGAGGGCCGCGGCAAGGCGCAGGCAGATGCGTTGCGCAAGGCCAAGACCGACACCGTCGCCCGTCGCCTGAAGGACTGGGCGCCCGGCGGCCGGGTCGTCGAGGAAAGCGTTCCGGCTCCGGAACTGCAGCGCGGCGACTTCGTGGTGGTCGAGGCCGGCCAGGTCATTCCCGGTGACGGTGATGTCGTGGAAGGCATTGCCTCCGTGGACGAATCGGCCATCACCGGTGAGTCCGCGCCCGTCATCCGCGAATCCGGCGGTGACCGCTCGGCCGTGACCGGCGGCACCACGGTGCTGTCCGACCGCGTCGTCGTCAAGATCACCCAGGAGCCGGGCGGCTCGTTCATCGACAAGATGATCGCGCTCGTCGAAGGCGCCTCGCGGCAGAAGACGCCGAACGAGATCGCGCTGAACATCCTGCTCGCCGCGCTCACGATCATCTTCGTGTTCGCGGTGGCGACCCTGCAGCCGCTGGCCATCTTCTCGAAGGTCAACAACCCGGGCGTGGGCGACAACCAGACCCTGGACATGAACGGTGTCACCGGCATCGTCATGGTCTCGCTGCTGGTCTGCCTGATCCCGACCACCATCGGCGCGCTGCTGTCGGCGATCGGTATCGCCGGTATGGACCGTCTGGTGCAGCGCAATGTGCTGGCCATGTCCGGTCGTGCCGTCGAGGCCGCCGGCGACGTCAACACCCTGCTGCTGGACAAGACCGGCACCATCACCCTCGGCAACCGTCAGGCTGCGGACTTCGTGCCGGTGCCGGGCATCACCGCGGACGAATTGGCCGATGCCGCACAGCTTTCCAGCCTCGCGGACGAGACCCCCGAGGGCCGCTCCATCGTGGTGTACGCCAAGACGGCGTACGGCAAGCGGGAGCGCACCCCCGGTGAGCTGACCGGCGCCACCTGGGTGGAATTCACCGCCCAGACCCGCATGTCGGGTGTGGACCTGTCGGACGGTCACCAGCTGCGCAAGGGCGCGGCCAGCGCCGTCACCGAATGGGTGCGGTCGCAGGGCGGCGAGGTTCCTGCCGAACTGGGCCAGGCCGTGGACGGCATCTCCGCCTCCGGTGGTACACCGCTGGTCGTCGGTGAGGTCGTCAAGGGCAAGCCGCGTGTGCTGGGCGTCATTCACCTGAAGGACGTCGTCAAGCAGGGCATGCGCGAGCGGTTCGACGAGATGCGCAAGATGGGCATCCGCACCGTCATGATCACCGGTGACAACCCGTTGACCGCCAAGGCGATCGCGGACGAGGCCGGTGTGGACGACTTCCTCGCGGAGGCGACTCCCGAGGACAAGCTGGCGCTCATCAAGAAGGAACAGCAGGGCGGTCGTATGGTCGCCATGACCGGTGACGGCACCAATGACGCGCCCGCGCTCGCGCAGGCGGACGTCGGCGTGGCCATGAACACCGGTACGTCGGCGGCCAAGGAAGCCGGCAATATGGTCGACCTGGATTCCGACCCGACCAAGTTGATCGAGATCGTGGAGATCGGCAAGCAGTTGCTGATCACCCGTGGTGCCCTCACCACGTTCTCGATCGCCAACGACATCGCCAAGTACTTCGCGATCATTCCCGCGATGTTCGTGTCGCTGTTCCCGGGCCTGGACATTCTGAACGTCATGCGGCTGCACTCGCCGCAGTCGGCCATTCTGTCCGCGGTCATCTTCAACGCGATCGTCATCGTGGCGCTGATTCCGCTGGCGCTGCGCGGCGTGAACTACCGTCCGTCGAGCGCGTCGAAGCTGCTGAGCAGGAACCTGTACATCTACGGCATCGGTGGCATCATCGCGCCGTTCATCGGGATCAAGCTCATCGACCTGATCATCCAATTCTTCCCGGGGATGTCGTAATGCGTATGTCAACCTGGATCCGTCAACACGTCGCGGCGCTGCGTGCGCTGCTGGTGCTCACGGTGATCACCGGCCTCATCTATCCGGCCGTGGTCCTGGGTATCTCGCAGATTCCCGGACTGAAGGACAAGGCCGACGGCTCGCTGATCAACAAGGACGGCAAGCTGGTCGGTTCCAGCCTGATCGGTCAGGCGTTCACCGACGGCAAGGGCAATGCGCTGGTGCAGTACTTCCAGACACGGCCCTCGAACTCGGCGCCCGCGGATGGCAGCATCCCGGACGGCTACGACCCGACCAACACCTCCTTCGGCAATATGGGCCCGGAGTCCGTCGTGGACACCCTCGACCCGTCCGACCCGAAGAAGGACAAGCAGGCCCTGCTGAGCACCGTGTGCTCACGCAGCCTCGCGGTTGCCACGCTGGAAGGCGTGGACGGCCACCGGCCGTTCTGCACCGGCGGCAGTCCGACCGACTCGGCCAGTGTCGGTTCGGTGCTGGCGGTCATCGGCCCGCGCGACGCGCACGGCAATGTCGAGCACCCGACCAAGGTGATCAGCATCAACGAGGCCTGCTCGATCGATCCGAAGAACCCGACCAAGCCGTTCCAGCAGGCCTACAAGGGCGTCACGGTGGAATGCGCCCAGCGCGGCGTGGACTACTCCGACGGCCAGATCGTCCCGATCCGCGGCGATGCCTCCGTCGACACCGCGGTGCCGACCGATGCGGTGACCGCCTCGGGTTCGGGCCTGGATCCGCAGATCTCCCCGGCGTACGCGGCCATCCAGGTGGCCCGGGTCGCCAAGGCGCGCGGCGTTTCCGACGATCAGATCAAGGCGATGGTCGATTCCCACACCACGGGCCGGGCTCTCGGCTTCATGGGTGAGAAGACGGTCAATGTGGTTCAGCTGAACTACGACCTCGACAGCAAGTACCCGTTCAAGGGCTAGTTCCCGCGGACGACACGGGCCCCGGCCACTCCACGAGAGTGACCGGGGCCCGCCGCATTTCACCATCGGATACTTCACAACGATGGGGGGCGTATGGATTCGGTTAAAAATCCGTACCGGCCCGCATGGCCCCCGTCAACAGCCGGCGACCAGGGGGTCCCGCGGACATAGCGTCGGGTAATGAACAACCCCGCGGATGAGCTGTCCGCACTGCGTGCCCTGGTGAATCATCGCGGTGTCGTCGAAGTTATGGATCTGCTCGTGCAGGGCCCGCATACGGTGCGCGAACTCCGTGCCGCGCTGGGGATGCGGCGGCCCGGAGTCTCGCGGGTGCTGCGGGTGGCCGCCGCCTACGGGGTGATCACGACGGACGGGTCCGGCAGCTGGGACGAACCCCTGAGCCTGGACGGTCCCATCCGGTTGACCGGAAGTGGCTGGCGCATAGTCGAACTACTGTCCAGCTTCGCGGTGTGGGAAGCGCTGTATCAGCGCTCGAACCCCGTGCGCGAGAACTGAACCGGCTCACCACCAGCCCAGGATCGGCTCCAGCTGCTTGCCCAGTTCCGGTGCGAGCGAACGCGAATAGCTCGCGGTGAGGTGATGCTCGTCGTGGTAGATGAGGATATTGCCCTCCACCACCGTGCACTGGTCCGGTTCGCAGACCGCATTGTTCAGGTCGATGAGATGCAGGTTCGGGAAGGCCGCCGCCGGGCCCGCCGCCGGGTTCTCCGGTGACAGGGCATCGTCGCGCTTCATGCCGCAGCTGACGCGGTTGCCGCCGCCCGCCAGGCAGTCGATGGCGCGGTAGCGAATGCCATTGCGGCGCAGCCACGGCGTGTCGCGGATGCCGACCACGTGCAGGCCGCGATCCTGCAGCGCCGACCAGACGTCCACATAGTCCTGCGGGACCTCGTCGCCGCCATTGTCGGCGGGGCGGGTGGCGGTGGTGAACACCCAGTCCGGCTTCTCCGCGGCGAGCCGATCGAGCACCTCGGCCGACCAGTCGCGGCAGTCCGGATTGTGCTGGCCCTTGTACATGGCATCGTCGGCCACGGTGAGCGGGCAGCCCATCTTGAGAAAGACCTCGATGCGGAAGCGATGCTGTTCGCCGAGGATCTGCAACGCCGGAATCCAGTGCTCGGCATGCGAATTGCCGACCACCGCGAGCACGCGCGGCGCGTTCTTGTCGCCGTAAGTACAGGTGATGACCGTGCGGGTGTCGAAGTCGGAGATGCAGCCGTCGCGGGTCGGGTAGGCGATATCGGCGGGAGCCTCCTGCACGGTGGGCCGCATGGGCGCCCGCGGCACCAGCGCGTTGTCCGTGAGTGCCGCCGCGCCAGGGTATTTGGCGGGATCCAGTTCGCCGACCGCGTGCGCGTTCGCACTGTTGGTCCACTGCCAGGCCAGCGTGGAGGCGAGCAGCAGCACGCCGACCGTGCTCACCGCGACGCCGGCCAGGATGCGGGCGCGGGCGGGGAGGGTCGGGGTGGCGCGGATGCGCAGCGGCTCCTCGACGAAGCGGTTCGTCGCGTAGGCCAGGACCAGCGAAACCGCGATGATGACCGTGCCACCGAGGATTCCGGCCCGGCGCTGATGCACTTCACCCAGATAGAAGATGAGAATCGGCCAGTGCCACAGGTACAGCGCGTACGCGAAACTGCCCAGCTTCACCATCGGCCGGGTGGCGAGCAGTCGGTTAACCATTGGCTGATCCGAGGTCGCCCGGCCGGAGCCGGCGAGGATCAGCGCGGCCGCGGCGAGGACCGGAATCAAGGCGGCCGGACCGGGGAACACCGACGAACCGTTGACCAGCCACCCGCACACGGCGATGGCGGCGATACCGGCCCAGGCGAAACCCTCGCGAATCAGGCTGGGCAGGTGCACATATGGTGCGGCCAGCGCCAGCAGCGCACCGGCCAGGGGTTCCCAGGCGCGGGCGAAGGTGTCGTAGTAGTTCCAGCCCTGCTGAGTGGAGACACCGTGCGCGGCATAACAGAACGAGGCCACCACGATGACCCCGAAGATCACCGCGAGCGCCACCCGCAGCACCCCGCCCGGGCCGAGCCGGTGCAGGATCGGAAACCGCACCGCCGTGCGCGCCGAACCGAATCGAATCGCGGTGCGGCACAGCCACGCCACCGTGGCCACGATCAGCAGCATGCCCAGGTAACTCTGCCCCTGCACCGACATCGACCACAGGTGCTGCAGCGGGCTCACCGAAGGATCGGCGGCCAGATAGTCCGACCAGGACAGCGCCAGATACCAGTTCTGGTAGTAGAACAGCGAAGCCAGCGTCTGCGACGCGATATCCGACCAGCGGGTATGCGGCATCAGCACCACGGCCGCCACCACCACCGCGCACAGCACCACCACCATCGCGGGTAATAGTCGGCGCAGCGTGCGTTTCAGGGTGGCCGGGACGCCGACGGCGCCCGCATCGGACCGGCGCACGAGCATGCCGGTGAAGAAGAAGCCGGACAGGACCAGGAAGACGTCCACGCCGCCGGACACGCGCCCGAACCAGATGTGGAAGGCCACCACGAGGGCGATCGCTATGCCGCGTAGGCCATCCAGGTCCAGCCGGTAGGTTCCGGCGCTGGCGGGCTTCACCGGCGCGGCCTCGGGGCCGCTCTCCGGCGTGGTCGGCTGATCGGTGCTGGATATGGACATGGCGGCGACCATTGTCGCTTCCAGGTTGCTGAATCTCCCAATCGCCACACAGAAGTTGACCGTACTGTGCCCATTCCGCCAGGTCAGGAGAATGCGAAGTAGCGTAGCCAGAGATACGGCGCCGCCACTATGACGGTGATCGCGGTCACCACGACGCCCTTGCGGGTGAACTCCCAGAACGAGATCGGATAGTCCGATCGGCGGGCGATCCCGAGCATGACCACGTTCGCGCTGGCGCCGACCGCGGTCAGATTGCCGCCCAGATCCGCGCCCAGGGCCAGCGCCCACCACAGGGCGTGGCCCTTGGATTCGTGGTCGATGGACTCGACGAGCTGCGCCACCAGCGGGCTCATGGTCGCCACGTACGGGATGTTGTCGATGACGCCCGACAGCACCGCCGACACCACCAGGATCAGCATGGTCGCCACCAGTGCGTCTCCGCCGGTCAGGTGGGTGGCGTACTCGGCGAGCCGCCGGATCACCCCGGTCTTCACCAGCGCGCCGATCATCACGAACAGGCCCGCGAAGAACAGCAGGGTCTCCCATTCCACCGCGGACAGGTAATCGTGTTGCGGCAGACCGGAAATCAATACCAGCGCACCCGCGCCCAGCAGGGCGACCAGGGCGGGTTCCACTTCGAAGTACGAGTGGCCGAAGAAGCCGGCGAATACGCACAGCAGCACGACGCCGCACTTGATCAGCAGTTTCGGGTCGCGGATGGCCTCGCGCTCGTTCAATTGCATGATGTCGGCGGCGCGTTCGGGGTCGACCGTGAAGCTGCCGCGGAACAGTCGCGGCAGCACCAGCGTGAACACGACCAGTTCGATCAGCACGATCGGGGTCATATTGGCCACGAAGTCGTTGAAGGTCAGGCCGCCGCGGCTGCCGATGATGATGTTCGGCGGGTCACCGATGAGGGTGCCGGCGCCGCCGATATTGGAGGCCAGCACCTCGGCGATGAGGAACGGCTGCGGCGGCACCTCGAGGCGCTCGCACACCAGCATGGTGACCGGCGCGACCAGCAGCACGGTCGTCACATTGTCGAGGAAGCCCGAACCGGTGGCGGTGATGAGGACCAGCAGGATCATCACCCGCAACGCGGAACCCTTGGCGCGCTTGGCCGCCCAGATGGCGGCCCATTCGAAGACACCGGTCTGCCGCAGCACGCCGACGATGATCATCATGCCGAGCAGCAGGTAGATGACGTTCCAGTCGATACCCGTCTCGTGCGAGTAGAAGACATCGTCGGAGTCGACGATCCCGGCCGCGATCACCACGCCCGCACCGCACAGCGCGGCGGTGGTCTTGTGCACGCGTTCGGAGGCGATCAGCGTGTAGGCGATCGCGAAGACCGCAATGGCGACGACGGTCACGGAGACCGCCGTAGCGGGTTCAGCAGGCCAGTGCGACTTCCAGTAGCCGCGAGGAGGTGATGACCCCGAGCAGCTTCTTCCCGTCCTGCACGGCCACCAGCGGCGACTTGTACCGCGCCATCAGCGCCGCCACCTCGACGATATTGTCGTCCGCCTTGGCGGCGGGAATCTTGGTGAGCCGCTCCGGGATCACGTCGCGCACCTTCTTCCCGCGCAACCGCTGCACCACCTGCCCGCACATGCTCTCGTTGAGCACCCCGGCCAGCGACGGATCGTCCTGCACATACTTCGGCACGATGAACAACACCACCTGCGAGGCCGGCAACACCGAATGCGGCACTCCGGCCGCATCCGTGACCAGAATTCCCGGTAGCCGGTGTTCGGCCAGCAGCTTCGCCGCGTCGATCGCGTCGGAGTCCAAATCGATCACCGGGTATTCCTCGGCCATCTGAGCGGCATGCATAACTGCAGGATACGACGCCTTGCCGGGGTTCCACGTGAGCAGAATACGTCAAGATCGAATAGTCGAGTGACGATGAAACCCGCAGGTCACTCGCTATTCACAGAACGTGACGTGGTGCGCCGGCGTGCGGATTCCGTCAAGATCATTCCAGGGCGGCCTAACATCGGAGTGGTGAAGACAGCCGATCTGGGCGCGAAACTGTTGCGTACCCGCTGGTTTGTGCGGGCTCCCATCGGATTGTTCCGCGCCAGACTGGGATTCGTGTTCGGGGGACGGCTGCTGCTGCTCGAGCATCTCGGGCGTAAGTCCGGACGGTGGCGGGATGCCGTGGTGGAGACCGTGGCCCGGCCGAAACCGGACACCGTCGTCATCGCGTCCGGGTTCGGGACCGGCGCGCAGTGGTATCGAAACCTGCAGGCGCAGCCCGAATGCCGGGTGAGCATCGGCGGCCGCTACCGTGCCGCCGCCGTGGCCCGGACCCTCGCCGATACCGAAGCGGTGTCGGTGCTGGCCCGGTACAAGTGCGAGCATCCGCGGGCGTACCGGGAATTGAGCGGCGTCATCGAGGCTGCCATCGGAGGCAGCATCGATGAGGTGCCGCTGGTGGAACTCACCCTGCGCGGCTGAGGAATTCGCGGCCGCGGGTCAGTGGTGGAGCGGTTCCATGTGCAGCGGGACGCCGAGGCGGTTCCACATATTGATCTGTGCGGTGACCGCTACCAGGCCGGCGCGTTCGCCTTCGGTGAAGTGCTTCTCGACGGCCGCCCAGACCTCGTCGGTGACGCCGTGGCGGTCGAGCCGGGTTGCGGCCTCGGCGTAGTCGAGCGCGGCCTTCTCGGTGTCGGTGAACTGTGCGGACTCCCACCAAGCCGTGAGGTGCGCGAGGCGCAGGTCGGTTTCGCCGGCCTTGCGGGCCTCGTCGGTGTGCATGTCGATGCAGTACAGGCAGCCGTTGAGCTGGGAGACGCGCAACTTCACCAGGTGCCGCACGGTGGCGTCGAGCGGGCCGTTGATGATGGCGATCTCGGCGGCGACCCAGCCCTTGTAGACCTCGGGGGCGACCTCGGCCATGTTCATGCGCTGCATGATGTCGTCCTTTCATCCTTCGAAATCGGATACGCACACTGGACGAGACGGTGCGGCGCTACGTGACGGGCGCCGGCTTGTGAAGCCGGTCACTCACCAGCGCGGTGACCACACCCAGTATCAATGCCGCGCCATGGATATTCGCCGCCGCCACCAGCACCACACCCACGACCACCGGCAGCGCCGCGGCCGGACGGCGCAGATCCACGCCACGGGCGACGAGCAGCCGCGACGGGCCGATGAACAGTGCGCACGCGACGATCGCGGGTAGCAACGCCCACGCCGACAGGGTGGCGAACATGTCCGCGCTCCACACCGCCACCGCCACGGCCGCCCAGTCCGGCAGCCCGGCGTCCCGCCGCCACAGCGCCACCGCGAGGCCCGCGGCCAGACCGCAATTCGCGATCGAATTGCCGCCGCCCACCGGTTGCCACGCGTATGCGATGAACTCGACGGCCACCCCGACCCCGAAATACTGCACGGCCCACCGGAACCGGGGAAGTACCTGCTCGGCCAGCGCGCCCAGCACGGCCAGGAAGATCAGATTCACCAGCGTGCCGCCGACCCCGCCGTCCTGCACGAACAGCGCGGTCACCGACCGCCACCAATCCCCGTGCAGCCCGGCCGGAGTCCGCTCCAACCCCGCCAGCACCCCGGGCACCGGCCACTGCAGAACGTTCACCACCGCCGTCACCGCGAACACGGCACTGGTCAATGCCGGAAAGCGCCGCAACCCGATTCGATCAAGCACAAGCACATGCGCGAGATTAACCAGCGATCGAGGCAACAGCAGACCCGAGTCGGTCCGCCGCACCGGCGTCGGGCAGAAAACCATCCGAGGCAGACCGCCGCGCGGGCTCTCGCAGCGGCTACCGCGCCGGCCCGATGACCGGGCTGGAGCCCCATTCGCGGGTTTGCCGCGATTGTGCGAAAAGGGGCGTCGCAGACAATAATCCGCTCGTGCTTGCAGTCGCTCTGATCGCGCTCGGTGTGCTGTGCTTCGTCACCGGTCCCGCCCTCGCCCTGATCATCGTGTTCGCCGTGCGAGGCTCCGTCCGCGAGGCCGCCGCCCGCGGCGGGCGAGGCGGGGCGGCCCGCCCCCTTGCGCGGGCCGCCCCGGCGATCACGGCCGCGTGAGGGCGGCGTAGCGGGCGATGTGCTGGTCGGTGGTGCCGAACTCGTACTGGACGGCGGTGAGGCGCTTGAAGAAATGGCCGATGGCCAGTTCCTCGGTCATGCCCATGGCGCCGTGCAGTTGCACCGATTCCTGGCCGATGCGGCGGGCCGCGCGGCCTATGGTGGCCTTGGCCGCGGAGGCGGCGCGGGCCCGCTCCGGCGCTGGAGCGTCCAGTTTGAGGGTGACCAGATAGGTTGCGGCCACGGCCTGTTCGAGTTCCAGGAGCATGTCGACCATGCGGTGTTGCAGGGCTTGGAAACTCGCGATGGGGACGCCGAACTGCCGGCGCTGCTTGGTGTATTCGACGGTGTCGGCCAGTACCTTCCGCATGGCGCCGACGGCCTCCGCGCAGACCGCCGCGATGGCTTCGTCCACGGTCGCCGCGATGGCCTCGGACGCATCCGCCGGCAGCAGGGCATCGGCGGGCAGACGCAGCTGTTCGAAGGTGAGGTCGGCGGCCTGGCGCTCGTCGATGGTGCGGTAGTTGTGCGCAGTGATGCCGGCGGGCGGGTGCGCGGGGTCGTAATCGACTGCGAACAAGGCGATTTCGCCGTCCACGGTCGCCGAGACCAGCAGGTGGGTGGCGAGCGGTGCGGAGGTGACCACCGTCTTGACGCCGGTGAGAATCCAGTCCTCACCGTCCTTTTCGGCGGTGGTGGCGACCTTCGTGTAGTCGTAGCCGGAATGCGGTTCCAGCGCGGCGAATCCCGTGATGACCTCACCGGCGACAATGCCGGACAGCAGATCCTCGGCGCGTTTGCCGGTGGCGCGACGCAGCAGGCCGCCGCCCACCACCACGGTGTCCACATACGGTTCCAGTACGAGGGCGGCGCCCAGCGCCTCGGCGATGATCATCGTCTCGACGGGTCCGCCGTCGATGCCGCCGGCGGATTCGGGCAGGGCCGCGCCCAGAACGCCGACCTCGTCGGCGAGTCCACGCCACAGGTCCGGCTGCCAACCGGCCCCGACACGGGCTGCGGCACGGCTGTTCTCGAGGTGATAGCGGGCCGCGAGGAACTCCGTGACGGTGTCGCGGAGGAGTTCCTGTTCGGCGGTGAAAGTGAAGTCCACGACTACAATCCCAGGGTTGCTTTGGCGATGATGTTGCGCTGAATCTCATTGGAGCCGGCGTAGATCGAGCCGGCGCGGTCGTTGAAGTAGCGCAGCGGCGCGACCGCCTGCCACTCCGCGCCGGTCACGAAACCGTCCGCGGGCGGGACGAACTCGGCGATCGGGCCGCCCGGCATGACGGCGTGCGGCTGATAGGCGCGGCCGCGCGGGCCCGCCGCCTCCAGGGCGAGTTCGGTGAGCGCCTGGCTCAGTTCGGTGCCCAGGATCTTGATGGTGGACGCGGCCGGACCGGGATCTTTACCGCTGGAAACCAGTGACAGCGTGCGGTATTCGAGGATCTCCAGCACATCCGCGCGCAGCCGGGCATCGGCCAGCTTGGCGGCGAAGGCCGGATCGTCGATCAGCGCACCGCCGTTCGGGCCGATCGCCGTCTGCGCGGCCTGCGCCAGCTCCTCGGCCATGACCTGCAGGGCCGGAGCGGCCGCACCGCCGCCGCGCTCGAAGTTGAGCAGGAACTTGGCGACGGTCCAGCCGTCGTCGATCGCGCCCAGCACGTTCGCCTTCGGCACCCGGACCTGGTCGAAGAACACCTGGTTCTGCACCTGCTCGCCGGAGGTCATGACCAGCGGCCGGATCTGGATGCCTGGCGTACGCATATCGATGAGCACGAAGGTGATGCCCTGCTGCTTCTTGGCCTGTTTCGAGGTGCGGACCAGGGCGAAGATCCAGTTCGCCGCGGTGGCGTGGGTGGTCCAGATCTTGGAGCCGGTGACCACGAGGTCCTCGCCGTCGGCGACGGCGGCCATGCTCAGTGAGGCCAGGTCCGAACCCGCCTCGGGTTCCGAATAGCCCTGGCAGAAGAAGACTTCGCCGGTGAGGATGCGCGGCAGGAAGAACTCCCGCTGCTCCGCGGTGCCGAACGCCATGATGGCGTGCGAGACCATGCGGATGCCCATGGGGGAGAGGTTGGGCGCGCCGGCCAGGGTGCATTCGCGGCCGAAGATGTAGTGCTGGGTGAGGCTCCAGTCACATCCGCCGTACTCGACGGGCCAGGCCGGGGCGGCCCAGCCGCGCTCGTGCAGGATGGCCTGCCATTCCATGCTGGCTTCGTGATCGGGGTAGACACTCGTCGCCAGCCGGCCTGCCCGGCGTAGATCATCGGTTAACTTCTCGTCGAGGAAGTGTCGTACTTCGTCGCGAAATGCCAGATCGGCAGGGGACCAGTCCAGATCCACGGTGACTCCTTGTCAGAGAACTGGCACTAACCATCTCACCGGGTACGGCCCGCTGGCAAATGTGCAGGCACCCGCCCTCACATTCTGCCCAGGTCTGTTTCGGGGGTCTCGGGGGCAGAGCCCCCGAAAGCCCCTTCACCCGCGAATCCGGGGGTGATTGACATTCCAAAGTGGAGGTTTATCATTGGATGCATACATTCCAATGTGGAACGTATCTCCGAGAGGATGCGACATGGACATCACCACCGGCACCCGCGCCTCCGACGCAGAGCGTGCGCAGGTCGCCGACCAGCTCGGCCGTCACATGTCAGACGGCCGCCTCGACCTCGCCGAATACAACGAACGCCTCACGCGGGTCTACGGCACCGCCACCCGCGATGACCTGGAGCTGGTCCTGCGGGACCTGCCGAAACTGTCGAAAACCACTGCCGCGCAGGCCACTTCGCGCACCCGTCTGCCCATCTGGCAGCGGATCGAAGGCAGCTCCTGGCTCGGCGTCAGCGTGCTGTGCCTCGCCATCTGGGCCGTGATCTCCCTCGCGGCACACGAATTCACCTACCCCTGGCCGGTGTGGGTCATCGGCCCGTGGGGTGCGGCGCTGGTCTTCCGGGTCGTCATGGGCTGGGAATCCGCCGCCTGGCAGCGCCTCCGGACCCGCTGAGCATGCGGTCATGTCGGGCTATCCGGTACTGCTGGCATCACACGTAATGGTGGGCACCGCCGGGCTGCTGCTCGGCCCCGTGCTCGCGTGGGCCGACGCACGCGCCTGGCGGCAGGCCCGCGGCCTCGGTGACTGGTACCTGGGAGTGCTTGCGGCCGTATGTCTTACGGCCACCGGCATGGTGCTGTGGCATCGCCACGACCTGTGGTGGCTGATTCCGGTCTCGGCGCTCACATTCACGCTCGGCGTGCTGGGCCGGCGGGCCGCCGGACGCCCCGCGGCCTGGACCCATGCCTATGTGCACGGACTGGGCGGTTCCTATATCGCCTTGTGGACCGCCACCCTCGTCGTGGCCTTCGCCATCGACGGCCCCCTGTACGGCTCGGCTCAGCTCATCGCCTGGCTCGGGCCGACCCTCGTCGCCCTGCCGCTCCTCGAGCTCTGGCGGCGGCATCTCCCCTCGCCCGCCCTCGCCCGGACCCCCTGACCTGCCCCCGAATACGGAGCAGCCCGGCGTATCTACATACGCCGGGCTGCTATGCAGGCTCGCGAATTACGCGGGCTTGATGTTCTCCGCCTGCGGGCCCTTCTGGCCCTGCGCGATGTCGAAGGAGACCTTCTGGCCCTCCTGCAGCTCGCGGAAGCCCTGGGAGGCGATGTTCGAGTAGTGCGCGAAGACGTCGGGGCCCCCGCCGTCCTGCTCGATGAAGCCGAAGCCCTTTTCCGCGTTGAACCATTTCACGGTGCCGGTAGCCATTGAGCGACCTTTCCTTTTCTGGGTGAATCCGCACCTTGCGGATCCGGTGTCGCCGTTCAGTACCACTGAAAAAACAAATACGCGCCTGCTGGGTGTCTTGCAGGCGCGTACAGAAGTCTGTGAGAACCACAATTGCAACGGCTAGAGCCTACCTGATCTTTCGCTCATCCGACGAATCGCCTGTAGCGACGGCGTTTCACCGCACCCGCCGAACGCGCTTCCCGGCATACCCGGAGCAACCGGGGGTGAGGGGGTAGTCTGAGCCGCTGTGCACCTGAAGAGTCTGACGCTGAAGGGTTTCAAGTCCTTTGCGTCCGCGACGACGCTGCGATTCGAACCGGGGATCACCTGCGTGGTCGGGCCCAACGGCTCCGGAAAATCGAATGTCGTCGATGCCCTCACCTGGGTCATGGGTGAGCAGGGCGCGAAGGCGCTGCGGGGCGGGAAGATGCAGGACGTCATCTTCGCCGGAACCACGGGGCGCGCGCCACTCGGTCGCGCGGAAGTGACGCTCACCATAGACAACTCCGACGGGGTGCTCCCGATCGATTACTCCGAGGTGTCGATCACGCGGCGCATGTTCCGCGACGGCGCCGGCGAGTACGAGATCAACGGGAACACCTGCCGGCTCATGGACGTGCAGGAACTGTTGAGCGACTCCGGTATCGGGCGCGAGATGCACGTCATCGTCGGTCAGGGGCAGTTGTCGGCGATCCTGGAATCGCGGCCCGAGGACCGGCGCGCCTTCATCGAGGAAGCCGCGGGTGTGCTCAAGCATCGGCGGCGCAAGGAGAAGGCCGTCCGCAAGCTGGATGCCATGCAGGCCAATCTGGCTCGCCTCACCGACCTCACCACCGAACTACGCCGGCAGTTGAAACCGCTCGGCCGGCAGGCCGAGGTGGCGCGCCGCGCCGCGACCGTGCAGGCCGAACTGCGGGACTCGCGACTGCGATTGGCCGCCGACGACCTGGTCACGCGGCGGCGTGAACTGGAGAGTCAGCAGAGTAAAGAGGCCTACGCGCGCGAGCAGCACGTCAATGTGCAGGCCGAACTGGATGCCGCCAATGCGGCGCTGGCGCAGCAGGAATTCGAGCTGTCGCGGCTGACCCCGAGCGCGGAGGCCGCGGCGCAGACCTGGTTCCAGTTGTCCGCATTGACCGAACGTGTCAATGCGACTATCCGGATCGCGCGAGATCGGGCGCGCAATCTCACCATTGAGCAACCGACCGGTACCGGACGTGATCCGGAACAACTGGAACGCGAAGCCGAACGCGTCGAAGCCGAAGAAGCCGAACTGCTCGCCGCCGTCGAGATGGCCACCGAAACCCTCGAAGCCGCACGCGATCAACTCCACGAACGCGAACAGGCCGCCAAGGCCGCCGAACAGGCCCACCTCGCCGCCGTCCGTGCCATCGCCGACCGCCGCGAAGGCCTGGCCCGCCTCTCCGGCCAGGTCGACACCCTGCGCAGCCGCGCCCAATCCGTGGACGGCGAAATCGCCCGCATCTCCGCCTCCATCGCCGAGGCCCGCACCCGCGGCGCCGACGCCGACGCCGAATTCGAGTCCGTCCAGGCCGAATTGAGCGAACTCGACGCCGGTGAGGCCGGCCTCGACGCCCAATACGAACACGCCGCCCAAGCCCTCGAACACGCCGACCAGCGCGTCAACGAACTCCGCGAAAAGGACCGCGAGGCAGGCAAACGCGTCGCCTCCCTCACCGCCCGCATCGAAGCCCTGAACATGGGCCTCCGCCGCAAGGACGGCGCCGCCTGGCTCCTGGAACACCGCACCCACGGCCTCCTCGGCCCCCTCTCCGGCCTGCTCCGCGTCCACACCGGCTTCGAAACCGCCGTAGCGGCCGCCCTCGGCCCCCTCGCCGACGCGGTAGCCGCCGACACCGCCCCCACCGCCCACGCCGCCGTGCACGCCCTCAAGGAAGCCGACGGCGGCCGCGTCGCCCTCGTCTATTCGGGCTCCGGCCCGACCGTCGATGCCGGTGTGGGGCAGACCGGTTCGCCGCTGCCCGGATCGGCGCGGTGGCTGGGCGAGGTGGTGGACTGCCCTGAGCATCTGCGGGCGGCCATCGGCGCGCTCACGGCGGGTATCGCTGTGGCGGAGGATCTTGCGACGGCGACGCAGGTGGTTGCCGCGCGGCCGGAACTGCGGGTCGTGACCCGCGACGGGGATCTGACCGGGCCCGGGTGGGTGCTGGGTGGGTCCGAGCGGGTGCCGAGTCTGCTGGAGGTGCAGGCCGACATCGACTCCGCCAGCACCGAACTCGCTTCGTGGCAGCGAAAGGCCGAGGAGCTGGAAGCGGCGCTGGCCGGAGCGCTCGCGGAGCAGACCGATCGCAAGGAAGCGGTCGATCACGCGCTGCTGGCCCTGCACGAATCCGATCAGGCGCTGGTCGCCATCTACGACCGGCTGGGACGACTCGGGCACGCCGCGCGCAGCGCGCAGACCCAGTGCGAGCGACTGCTGGCGCAGCGCGCCGACACCGAAGCCGGACGCGAGGAAACACTTTCGCGACTGGCCGAGCTGGAGGACCGGCTGCGGCATTCGGAACTCGAACAGGACGGGATGGATCCCGAAACCGCGGGCACCGAATCCGCGGGCCTGCTGCGCGAGGAGGCCGCCGCCGCCCTCGCCGAGGCCCGATCCATGGAGGTCGAGGCCCGGCTCGCCGTGCGCACCGCCGAGGAACGCGCCGAATCCGTGCGCGGCAAGGCGGATTCACTGCGCCGCACCGCCCGCGCCGAACGCGAGAACCGCGCCCGCGCCGAACGCGCCCACGCGGCCCGCCGGCAGGCTTCCGCGGTCGCCGCGGTGGTCGCCGAAGCCGCGGAGAAGATCGCGGCCGAACTCGAGCTCGTGGTGGCCCAGGCCGCGGCCCGCCGCGACGAATTGGTCCGCCGCCGCACCGAATTCGCGGCCCAGGTCGACCAGACCAAGGAACGCGCCCGCGCGCTCGCCACCCAGCTGTCGCAGCTCACCGACGCCGTGCACCGCGACGAGGTGGCCCGCGCCCAGGCGGCCCTGCGCATCGAACAGGTCGAGACCACCATCTCCGAACAGTTCGGCATCTCCCTCGACGACCTCATCGGCGAATACGGCCCGGACGTCCTCATGCCGCCCACCGCCCTCGAACTCATGGAGTACGAGCAGGCCAAGGAGCGCGGCGATCAGGTCAGCGAACCGCAGCCGATGCCCTACGACCGCGCCAGCCAGGAACGCCGCGCCAAACGCGCGGAAAAGGACCTCACCACCCTCGGCAAGGTGAATCCCCTTGCGCTGGAAGAGTTCGCGGCCCTCGAGGAGCGCTACAACTTCCTCGCCACCCAGCTCGAGGACGTCAAGAAGGCCCGCCAGGACCTCCTCGACGTGGTCGCCGAGGTGGACGCCCGCATCCTGCAGGTCTTCACCGAGGCCTACGAGGACGTGGAACGCGAATTCGTGCACGTCTTCAGCAAGCTGTTCCCCGGCGGCGAGGGCCGCCTGCTGCTCACCGACCCCGTCAACATGCTCGCCACCGGCGTCGAGGTCGAGGCGCGCCCGCCGGGCAAGAAGGTCAAGAGGCTGTCCCTGCTGTCCGGCGGCGAGAAATCCCTTGCCGCCGTGGCCTTCCTGGTCGCGATCTTCCGCGCCCGCCCGTCACCGTTCTACGTCATGGACGAGGTCGAGGCGGCCCTGGACGACACCAACCTGCGCCGCCTCATCACCCTCTTCGAGCAGCTGCGCGAGAAGAGCCAGCTCATCGTCATCACGCACCAGAAGCCCACGATGGAGATCGCGGACGCGCTCTACGGCGTGAGCATGCGCGGTGACGGCATCACCCAGGTCATCTCCCAGCGCTTGCGCGGCGAGAACTTGGTCGGCGCCGCGGCGAGCTGATTCGCCGCCGGTGCTCGGCGGCAGCGGATTTCAGGCGGACGGGCGGATCAGCTCGTCCGCCAGCCACTGCGCGATCCCGGCGGTGAAGGGCGGCCGCAGGCCGAGCACGATATGCCGGAAGCCGGCGTCGACGACCGCGTCGATCGCCTTGCGTGTCTCGGCGGGATCGTCATAGTCGACGGGTACGTGCACCGATCGGGTGATCTCGGCCGGATCGCGGCCGATCTCGGCGCAGTAGCGGTCCAGGATCGCACTGCGTTCCGCGAGATCGGCGGCGTCACCGCCGCCCGGGATGTTCCAGAGGTCGGCATGTTCGGCGACCACGCGCAGGACACCGGAGGAGCGGCCGGCGATCAGGATCGGCGGATGCGGGCGCTGTACGGGTTTCGGATTGCCGAAGGCGCCGGTCAGGTCGTAGTAGGCGCCGTGGAAATCGAAGGGCTGCGGCTCGGTCCATTCCTTCCGGATGATCGTGCAGGCCTCGGCGAGACTGCCCACGGCATACTTCGCATCGTGGTAGGGCAGGCCGTGCGCTTCGTATTCACGCCGGGCCAGTGGATGGCTCGGGCGGGATCCGGCGCCGATGCCGAAGTCGAGCCGTCCGCCGGAGACGATGTCGACGGTGGTGGCGATCTTCGCCAGCACCGCGGGCGACCGGAATCGATTGCTGGTCACCATGATTCCGAGTCGTAGCCGCCGGGTTTGCGCGGCCAGGGCCGAGAGCAGGGTCCAGCCTTCGAATATCGGGCCGTCGGGTGGGCCGCCGATCGGCATCAGGTGGTCGAACAACCATGCGTGCTCGATCGCGGGGATGGCGTCGGCCTCCTGCCAGACGCGCTGGATGTCCTGGTATCCGACCTGCTGGGGTGCGGTCGCGATGCCGAAGCTGAGTGCGGGATTCGTCATGTCGTGCCTGTCCTTCCGTGCTGTTCACGGCTGGTTTCGAAGCAATCGGAACAGTGCTCCGATAATGATACGGAGCACTGTTCCGTTTTGGCAAGCGGTGCGGCGCGACGACGGCCCGGCTAGCCCGCCAGTCGCGACTTCAATTGCGCGGCACCGGTTTCGGTGAGCCAGGTTTCGAAGGTCCGCAGGGACGGCAAAATCTCGCGCAGGGCGGGGATATCGGCGTGCCAGCCCTCGTCCTCCGTCCGGGACACCTTCCAGACCCGCGCGACCTGCTCGCCGATAGTGGCGGCCTCCGATTCGGGAACCTCCTCGTAGCGCAGGGGATAGCCGGTGTACTCGCTGATCAAGGCCGTCGCGGCGGCGAAGGACAGGTCGTCGCCGGCCAGCTCCAGCACTCGGCCGTGGAAGCGGTCCGGGTCGAGGAACGCCAACTCCGCGAAGGCGGCGATATCGTCGAGCGCGATCATCTGCACCGGCTTGCCGGCCGGGAACAGGTGCCGATGCACACCATCGGCGATACCGTCCACCGGGCTGCCCTGCATCAGATAGTTCTCCATGAAACGGACCGGACGCAGGACCGTCCAGCGCAGCCCGCTCGCTCGCAAGGCCGCCTCGATGCGCCGCTTTCCCTGTGCGCCCCAGTTCGCTTCCTTCTTGAACGAGGCGACACCGGTGAAGACCACCTGTTCGACCCCGGCCTGCAGGGCCGCCGCGATCACCGCCTCCCCGCGCCCGGCCTCCACTTCGACATTCCAGCCGGACGGCCCGAAGACCGCGGGCGGCACCAGGAATACCGCGCGAGCGCCGGCCACCGCCGGACCCAATGTCTCGGGCGCGTCGAAATCACCGACCGCCACCTCCGCCCCCAGCGCGGCAAGCTCCTGCGCCACGGCGGATTCCGGATCGCGCACCAGGATGCGGACCGGCCGGCCCGCTGCCAGCAGCCGGCGCGCGGTGGCGCCGCCCTGCTGGCCGGTGGCGCCGGTGATCAGAACGAGATCGTTCCGAGCAGACATGTTCACCCTGTTTCTTCGGTAGTATTCGGGTCGGTCGACCCGTATCCGAACGCTAGATGCGCACGAAACCGGTTGGCGAGCACCGGAAAGGAACCGCGTAACGAAATGTCCGCGCCCACCCTGCCCCGCACCGGTTCCGGCCCGCGCGCCGACGCCCGCCGCAACCGCGCCCTCGTCCTCGCCGCCGCCCAGCGCGTCCTCGCCGAACGCGGCACCTCGGTCTCATTGGCCGAGGTGGCCCGTCGGGCCGGCGTCGGCGCGGGCACCGTGTACCGGCATTTCCCCACCAAGATCGCACTGGTGGAAGCCGTCATGCAGCAGCGCATCGACCGGCTCACCGCCGTGGCGCTGCGCCATCGGGGCGCACCCGACGCCGGCGCGGCCTTCTTCGCCTTCTGCACCGAAGTGGTGGTTTCCAGTCACCGCAATCAGGCCGTCTGCGATCTCATGGGCGAGGACGGCTGGCCACGGGAGCTCATCCGCGATGCCGGCACCCGCTTCCATACCGCCATCTCGGACCTGCTCGCCGCCGCTCAGCGGCAGGGTGCCGTGCGGGCGGGCATCGAGCTCTCCGATGTGCTCGCCCTGTTCACCGGATGTGTTGCCATCCAGCGCCTCTCGACCGAGCCCGGCCTGTCGCGTCCCGCCGCCCTGGTCCTGGATGCCCTGCGCGCCGACCGCGGGACCGCCGCCGTAACGAAAGTCGAAACAACCCCCGCGGTGCGTGACGGAAGTCGCCGCCGTAACGAAACCCCGGCCACCCACTGCCCGATGTGCGCGGCCCCGGTCCGCCCGACCGCCACCGGCCGCCCCGCTCGCTACTGTTCTCCCGCCTGCCGCCAGAAGGCCCATCGACGCCGCCACGCAACGACATCGGCGACTTCGCCCATGGGTGACGTTGCCGGGTAAGGGCTTCGAGCGATTCGCCGCGGAGACTGCACGCCGATAGCGCCGACGGCCGCCTGGTCATGGCGGGTGGCACCAGGTGCCGCACGATCGGCAGCGGAATCCGCGCCGCTCTCAGTCGCGCGAATCACCCTGTGCGCGTATGCCGTCCAGGATGATGCCGATGACGCGTTCGATGGTGTCGGGGCGGGATGCGGTGTGGGCGGGGATCTGCAACATCATCAGCACTTCTATATCCGGCAGGCCGATATCCGGGCGGAGATCGCCGTCGGCGTGCGCGTGATCGATCAGCTGCCGCAGCTGATCGAACAGCACGTTCCGGGTCTCCGTCACGGCCGGGTCGTCCTTCACCAGCTGATGCGCGGCGGGTTCGATGGCCGCGGCCTGTGCGCCCAATTGCATTTCGGCGCATTCACGCAGTACTCGGCACAGGGCCGACCAGGCCGTGGGCTCTTCCCGCCGGGCCGTCGTCACCAGCTCGACGATATTGGCCATGTGCGCCTCCGCGGTGGCGGTGAGCAGGGCGTCGCGGTCGGGGAAGCGGCGGTAGAGGGTGCCGACGCCGACGCCCGCCCGGTCGGCGATGTCCTTCATGGGCACGTTCGAGCCGCGTTCGCAGAACACCTCCAGGGCGGCCCGCAGGATCTGGTCGCGATTGCTGCGGGCGTCGGCGCGCAACTGGTCGGCCGTGGTCCTCACCTCCGAACAAGTGGACGAAATTCTTCCGCTTAGCGTAGCATCGGTCTAAGCGGACGAAATGCGTCCACTTATCTCGATCGGGGAGTAGTCGTGAAGACATCGGTATTGATCTCCGGAGCCGGCGTGGGCGGCTCGACGCTCGCTTACTGGCTGGCGGACAACGGATTCCAGGTGACCGTGGTGGAACGCGCAGGCGCGCAACGATCCAGCGGCAACCCCGTCGACGTGCGCGGACCCGCTATCGACGTGGTGAACCGGATGGGCGTCATGCCCGAATTGCGGAAGGCGGCGACCTCGGTGGACCGCATCAGCTTCGTCGACGCGAAAGGCGCGGTCCGCGCCTCGGTCCGCACGGGCGGCTCGAGTGACGGCGCCGGGGGAGAGGTCGAATTGCCGCGCGCCGAGCTGGCCGCCGTCCTGCTCGGGGCGGCCCGCGATCGGGCCGAAATCCGGTGGGGCGACACCATTACCGGCCTCGCCGACGACGGCGATCGGGTAGCCGTCACCTTCGCCGGATCAGCGCCCGCGACCTACGACTATGTGATCGGCGCGGACGGCCTGCACTCCGGGGTACGCCGCCTGGTCTTCGGCGAGGAGCCGGAGTTCGTGCGGCACAAGGGGATGTATGTGGCGACGCTGCCGGTCGAGCACGCTCTCGGCGAGGAGCGCGAGGTGGTCATGTACAACACGCCCGGGCGGTCGGTATCCGTGCATCCGGCGGGTGGAAAACCGCTGGCGGCCTTCATCTTCCGCGGCCCTGAAACGCCCGGCTACGACTATCGGGATACGGCACAGCACAAGCGGCTCGTCCATGCGGCCTACGCCGGGCGCATGGGCGCCTTCGGCGGCCTGCTCGAGCAGGTGAGCGCCGCCCCGGACCTGTACTTCGACGCCGTCTGCCAGGTCCGCATGCCGTCCTGGTCGCGTGGCCGGGTCGCCTTGCTCGGCGACGCCGGATCCAGCCTCTCCCTGTTCGGCGACGGCTCCACCCTCGCCATCGCCGGCGCGCACACCCTCGCCGAGGAACTGACCCGCACGCCCGCGGACCCGCACACCGCCTTCACCCGCTACGAAGAGCGGCACCGTCGCCTGCTCGCCCCCAAGCAGCGCGGCTTCCGCCTGGCCGGAGCCCTGATGGTGCCGGCGAGCCGCCCGGGAATCCTGGCCCGCGACGCGGTGGTGCGACTGCTGCCGCGGATCTGATCGGGTGCCGGTCAGAGTAGGTCGCTGACGTCGTCGGGGACGTCGACCGCGTATTTGCGGAGGGTCTCCATGGGAACCACCTCCAGGGCGTTCTCGTGGGTCGCGGCCAGGATCACCGGTGCGGCCACTCCGTCCTCGTGGGCGTGCAGCCAGCGCACCGCCACCACGCACCAGCGGTCGCCGGGCTGCAGGCCGGGGAAGTTGTTCTCCGGCCGCGGGGTGATGAGGTCGTTGCCGATCGATTTCTGGTGCTCCAGGAATTCCGCGGTGACCACGGTGCAGACGGTGTGGCTGCCAAGATCTTCGGGCCCGGTGCTGCAGCAGCCGTCCCGGTAGAAACCGGTGAGAGGATCGGTGCCACACTCCTCCAGCGGTCCCCCAAGCACATTTCGATCGTTCACGCCGCCGATCCTATTGTCTCGGTGTCGCATTCGCCGCTCCTTCCGCACTGTGGTGCGTTGTTGAGCAGACCGGTCGGTAGTTGTTCGGATTCGAACCACCCCACCCGGCGTGTCCGCCGCTCCTGCGGCGTACATCTGTGATAGATGACACTGCTCTCCGACGCGTCGGTAGGTGTGTGAATCGGGCATACAACTGCCTCTGAAAGGATGGGGGCCGTGACGACTGCAGAAGTATGGATTCTCCTCGCCGCGATCGTTGCGGTCCTGCTCGTGGCGCTGGTTGCCGGTTATGCCCTGAACAAGCGCCGCCGTATCTCGCTGACCCCGGAAGCTGCCGAAACCCAGGAGCTGACCGACCGGTCCGGCGGCTACACCGCAGCCGGAGGATTCAGCTTCAGCCAGGGCGCCACCAAACCCGCCCCCGAACCCGTCCGCCTCGAGCGCACCGACGACGAGGGCCAGCCCCACATCGGTGACGACGCGGCAATCCCACGCGACGCCGCCAAACGCACCATCACCAACGTCCCCCTGCCCGACCCGGAACAAGGCCCCGAGGCCGCCCCGGAGACCGGGAAGTCCGTCACCCCCGCCGAATCCGGCTCGCCCTCCGCGAGCGATGTCACGCCGGCCACCGCGAGCGATTCCGCGGCAGCTGCCGATGATGAGTCCGCCGACATCGAGAACCGGACCGCCACCGCGGCCACCGGCACCGACTCGGGCACTGTCGCTGAGCCGTCCGCTGCCACTGCCGACGGCACCTCCGATATCGCGGCCGTCGAAGCCGAGGTCGCCGCGGTCGAGGAGCTCGAGGCCGAGGCCGCCGAAGCGGGTTACGCCGCAGCCGAAGTCGCTGCTGCCGCCGGCGCTGCTGTCGCCGCGCGTCCCGCGCCGGCCGAAAAGGCCGAACCCGCCGAGGTTTCCGGGCCGCGCGACGAGATCGACCCCACCACGGGCCGTCTGACCCGGCTGCGCGGGCGGTTGTCCCGCTCGCAGAATGCCGTCGGCAAGTCGCTGCTCGGTCTGCTCGGCGGTGGTGATCTCGACGAGGATTCGTGGGAGGAGATCGAGGACACCCTCGTGATGGCCGATCTCGGCACCGCCAGCACCGCGAAGATCGTGGACCGGTTGCGCGAGGAGATGGCGTCGCGCAGTGTGCGGACCGCCGCGGACGCGCGGGCCGTCCTGCGCGAGGTGCTGATCGAGGCGTTGCGGCCGGAGCTGGATCGTTCGATCCGGGCGCTGCCGCACGACGATCACCCGTCGATCCTGCTGGTCGTGGGCGTGAACGGCACCGGAAAGACCACCACCACAGGCAAATTGGCGCGGGTCCTGGTGGCCGACGGCCGGCGGGTGCTGCTCGGCGCGGCGGACACCTTCCGGGCGGCGGCGGCCGATCAGCTGCAGACCTGGGGTGAGCGGGTCGGCGCGGACACCGTGCGCGGCAAGGAGGCCGCGGATCCGGCGTCGGTCGCGTTCGACGCGGTGACCGAGGGCATCGAGCGCGGCGTGGACGTGGTGCTCATCGATACCGCGGGCCGCCTGCACACCAAGACCGGCCTGATGGACGAGCTGGGCAAGGTCAAGCGTGTGGTCGAGAAGAAGGCGAAGGTCGACGAGGTCATCCTGGTGCTGGACGCCACGGTCGGCCAGAACGGCCTGACGCAGGCGCGTGTCTTCGCCGACGTGGTCGATATCACGGGTGTGGCGCTGACCAAGCTGGACGGAACGGCCAAGGGCGGCATCGTGTTCCAGGTGCAGCATGAACTCGGCGTCCCAATCAAACTGGTCGGTTTGGGCGAGGGCGCGGATGATCTAGCTCCCTTCGAGCCCGGCGCCTTCGTCGACGCACTACTCGGTTGAACCCCGACTACCAGCGCGAATCCATCGAACAAAATCATCCTCACAACACGGTCGTAACACTGGCGCGATCCGGGAAACCTGACTGCAACAGTGCACTCTCATCCGTTCACCTACGCGAAACGCCGCAGGATCACGGCTGAAACACCGACTGACGAATCTCATTGCAGGCTTTATCGCAGGTTGCTGCAGAGCCAGATGATGAGGAGGACAAAAGGTGCCGTACCCCTTGACCGGCTTGCCGGACACCGGTGACACCGCATGGATGCTGGCGAGTTCCGCGCTCGTTCTGCTGATGACCCCTGGACTGGCGTTCTTCTACGGTGGCATGGTCCGTAGCAAGCACGTGCTCAACATGATCATGATGAGCGTCAGTGCCATGGGCATCGTAGGCGTGCTCTGGGCTATCTACGGATTCTCGGTTTCATTCGCCAACAACAAATTCGGACTGATCGGCGATCCCACACAATTCTTCGGACTCAAGGGCATGATCGGCCCTGACGCGGCGGCCAAGACCGCGTCCGCGGCCGAAGTCGACATCCCGCTCGCCGGCAACACGCACATCCCGATGACCGTGTTCGTCGCCTTCCAGCTCATGTTCGCGATCATCACCGTCGCCCTGATCTCGGGCGCGGTCGCCGATCGCCTCAAGTTCGGTGCCTGGGCGCTGTTCGCCGCGGTGTGGTCCACCATCGTCTACTTCCCGGTCGCGCACTGGGTCTTCGACAGCAACGCCACCGACGCCAACGGCAACATCGTGCACGAGGGCGGCTGGATCCTGAACAAGCTGCACGTGGTCGACTTCGCGGGTGGTACCGCGGTGCACATCAACGCCGGTGCCGCGGGTCTCGCCCTCTGTCTGGTGCTCGGTAAGCGCAAGGGCTGGCCGAAGACCCCGATGCGGCCGCACAACCTCCCGTTCGTCATGCTCGGCGCCGGCCTCCTGTGGTTCGGCTGGTTCGGATTCAACGCCGGTTCTGCGCTGTCCTCCAACAACTCCGCCGGCTCCACCTTCCTGACCACCACCTTCGCCACCTGTGCCGCCATGCTCGGCTGGCTGCTCGTGGAGAAGCTGCGTGACGGTCACGCCACCTCGCTGGGCGCCGCGTCCGGTCTGGTCGCGGGCCTGGTCGCCATCACGCCGTCCTGCTCCTCGGTGAACGTGCTCGGCGCGCTGGCCGTCGGCGCGATCGCCGGTATCGTCTGCGCGCTCGCGGTCGGCCTGAAGTACAAGTTCGGCTTCGACGACTCGCTCGACGTGGTCGGCGTGCACATGGTCGGCGGCATCATCGGCACCCTGATGGTCGGCCTGGTGGCCACCTCGCAGGCGCCGGCCGGAGTCAAGGGCCTGTTCTACGGTGGCGGTGTCGATCAGCTGTGGCGTCAGGCCGTGGGTGCGGGTGTGGTGCTCGCCTACTCGTTCATCGCGACCCTCATCATCGCCCTCGCGATCAAGTACACGATCGGCCTGCGTGCTTCCGAAGAGGAAGAGGTCGAGGGCATGGACGAGTCGGAGCATGCTGAAACGGCATACGATTTCGCTGCTGTGGGTGGTACGGCGCGTACCGCCGCCGTCAAGGAGGCATGACGAAAATGAAACTGATCACTGCGATCGTCAAACCGTTCACGCTCGAGGACGTCAAGACCGGGCTGGAGCAGGCGGGCGTGCTGGGCATGACCGTCAGCGAAGTCCAGGGCTACGGTCGCCAGAAGGGCCACACCGAGGTCTACCGCGGTGCCGAGTACTCGGTCGACTTCGTACCCAAGGTCCGCGTCGAGGTGGTCGTGGATGACGCCTCCGTCGAAAAGGTAGTCGAGGTGATCGTCGAGGCCGCCCGCACCGGAAAGATCGGTGACGGCAAGGTCTGGGTCACCCCGGTGGACGCGATCATTCGCGTCCGCACCGGCGAACGCGGTTCCGATGCGCTGTAAATAGAAGACGGATCCAGTGGCGGCCCCGGCCTCCCGTCGGTGTCGAACCGGCGGGAATGCCGGGGCCGCCCCCGTGCAGGCGATGAACTGAATTGAGGGTGGTGGGTTGTGGGTTTCCAGGCACGCGACGACAGGATCGCCAACGGCGAGAAAGTCTCCGCGAACGGTGAGAAAGTCTCCAGTGGGGCATCGGATCTGGTCCGGGCTCGCGACCAATTGCTCATCGAGGCCGGCGGACCCGAAGGGAACGGGCGCAATGCGCGCCTCGACCCGGAAGCCCTGCGACAGGCCATGGTCGACCTGTTCGAACTGTGGCTGACCACCAAGGGCCACGAGGTCGGCATCACCGCCGACAGCGGACTCGCCATCGTCGCGGTGGGCGGCCTGGGCCGGCGCGAGATGCTGCCGTACTCGGATCTGGATCTGGTGCTGCTCTACGACGACGTCGACCCGCAACGGGTCGCCGAGGTCGCCGATCAGCTCTGGTACCCGCTCTGGGATGCGCACATCAAGCTCGACCACAGCGTTCGCACTGTCCCGCAAGCGCTTCGGGTCGCCGCCGACGACCTCACCGCCGCGCTGGGCCTGCTCGACGCCCGGCACATCGTCGGTGACGAAGGCCTGAGCACGCTGCTGATCAGCGGGGTGCGCCGGGACTGGCGGGCCGGAATCCGTTCGCGCTTCGAGGAACTCATCGCCCAGACCGAAACCCGCTGGCGGCGCAGCGGAGAGATCGCGCACCGCGCCGAACCCGATCTCAAGAACGGGCGCGGCGGCCTGCGCGACATCCAGCTGCTGGACGCCCTCGCCATCGCACAACTGACCGACGCCATGCCGGGGCTCGGTCCGGAGGTGCCCGGCGGCGGGCTGAAACAGGCGCATCGCCGCCTGCTGGACGTGCGCACCGAACTACATCGGGTAGCGGGCCGGGCACGAGATCAGTTGCGCGCCCAGGACGCCGACGAGATCGGCGCGGCCCTGCGCATCGGGGACCGCTTCGACCTCGCCCGCACCCTGAGCGATGCCGCCCGCACCGTCAGCTATTCGACCGATGTCGGGCTGCGGACCGCGGGTAACGCGCTGCCGCGGCGCGGCCTCGCGCGCCTGCGCCGCGTCCCGGTGCGGCGACCACTCGATGAGGGGGTGGTCGAGCACGCCGGTGAAGTGGTGCTGGCCCGCGATGCCCGCCCGCAGCGCGATCCCGGTCTGATCCTGCGCGTGGCCGCCGCCTCCGCGCAGACCGGATTGCCCATGTCCGCAACGACATTGAACCGCCTCGGCGAGGACGCGCCCGAGCTGCGCGAGCCGTGGCCCAAGGAGGCGCTCAACGATCTGCTGGTGCTGCTGGGCGCGGGCCGCGGCACCGTCGACGCCATCGAGGCCCTGGACCGGACGGGCCTGTGGGGCAGGCTGTTTCCGGAATGGGGTGTGGTGCGCGACCTTCCGCCGCGCGACGCCATCCACACCTGGACCGTGGACCGGCATCTCACCGAGGCGGTCGCGCAGGCGGGTGCGCTGTCGACCCGCGTCGCCCGCCCGGATCTGCTGCTGATCGGCACCCTGCTGCACGATATCGGCAAGGGCCGCACGGAGGATCACAGTCTGGTCGGCGCCGAGCTGGCCGTCTCCATCGGCAAACGGCTGGGCTTGTGGCCCGCCGATGTGCTGACGGTGTCGGCCATGGTCCGGCATCATCTGCTGCTGCCCGATACCGCGACCCGCCGCGACCTGAGCGATCCGGAGACGGTGAACATGGTCGTGAAGCTGCTCGACGGGGATCCGCAGCTGCTCGAATTGCTGCACGCCCTGGCCGAAGCGGACGCGCTGGCGACCGGGCCCGGGGTGTGGAACGACTGGAAGGCTTCGCTCATCGGCGATCTGGTGCGCCGCTGCCGGATGGCCATGGCGGGTGAGGAGCTGCCCGCGCCCGAGTCCATTCCGGCGGAGTTGCGCCGGCGGGCGGAAGCCGGTGGCGTGCACGTGGATCTGGAGCCGGGGGAGGGCCGCTACCACCATGTGGTGACCGTGGTCGCGCCCGATACTCCGGGGCTGCTCTCCGATGCGGCGGGCGTGCTGGCCCTGCATTCGCTGCGGGTGCTGTCGGCGAATCTGACGAGTGTGGGTGAATCGGCCATCGACACCTTCGTGGTGGCGCCGCGGTTCGGTGATCCGCCGGACCCGGGTCTGCTGCGCCAGGAATTGATCCGGGCCATCAATGGCGAGCTGGATCTGGGGACGGTGCTGGCGCGTAAGGAACGGGAGGCGGGCGGTACCCAGCGCAGCCCGTATGCGCAGGCGCAGCCGCGGGTTTTCTGGATCGAGACGGCGGAACCGGGCCGGATTCTGCTGGAATTGCGGGCCGAGGATCGGATCGGATTACTGAGCCGGCTGGCGGCGGCGCTGGCGGATGCGGGCGTGAATGTGTCGTGGTCGAAGGTGGTGACCATGGGTTCGGTGGTGATCGACACCTTCTGCCTGGATCTGGGGGCCTCCGACACGCCGCAGCGACGGGCGGAAATCGAGGAGGCGGTGCTGTCGGTGGTGCCGCCACAGCAACCGAAGAAAACGTCCGAAGCGGACACAGAAAACGGATCTACCTCTGTTTTCTGACCGATCGCCAGGCTGTGGGATTAACTGGCAAACCTCGTGTTTGCCAGTTAATTAGATCGTTGCGAGCAATTTGCTGAAATACCGATCAAGTGACCGGCATCACACCCTAATATCGCTTTCGGCCCAAGCTGTCGCAAGCATGAGGGGAGCAGGTCGGTGGCAATTGAAGTTGTTTCGGCGTCGATGATGACGAGCGATATGACCTCGCACATCGCCCGCTGCGTCGGCGGCGACCGCTGGGTCGTTTCCTGGCTGCCCGGCCGCACCCTCACCGGGCAGCAAGCTGTGACCGCCATGACCATCGCCTCCACGGTGGCCGAACACGAACCCACGCCCGCCGAATGGGCGATGGTCGACGGACTCGCCCTGGAACTGGGCCTGACCGCCCGCGAGGCGGTGTTCATGGTGGCCAGCGAGAAGCACGACCTACGCCGCATCGCACCGATCGCGCCCCGCCCGCGCGACCTCGAGTAGCAGCCGGTACAACAGCACTGCTCCGGTCCCACTACCCTGGTATGACGAGTGACAGTCCCTCGAGAATCCAGGAGCGCGATCGGTGTTCGAATCCCTTTCCGACCGGTTGACCGGTGCCCTCAAGGATCTGCGCGGCAAGGGGCGGCTGTCACCGGCCGATATCGACGCGACCGCGCGTGAGATCCGGCTCGCCCTACTCGAAGCGGACGTCGCCCTCCCCGTCGTACGCACCTTCATCGCCAAGGTCAAGGAACGCGCCAAGGCCGCCGAGGTCTCCGCGGCGCTGAACCCGGCCCAGCAGGTCGTCAAGGTCGTCAACGAGGAGCTCATCGCCATCCTCGGCGGCGAGACCCGGCGCCTGCAGTACGCCAAGAACCCGCCGACCGTCATCATGCTCGCGGGTCTGCAGGGTGCCGGTAAGACCACCCTCGCGGGCAAGCTCGCCAAATGGCTGAAATCCCAGGGGCATACGCCGCTGCTCGTCGCGTGTGACCTGCAGCGCCCCGGCGCGGTCACGCAGCTGCAGGTGGTCGGTGAGCGTGCGGGCGTGCCCGTATTCGCGCCGCACCCCGGCACTTCCATCGGTGGTGGCGAGAATCCGCTCGGCGTCTCGGCTTCCGACCCGGTCGATGTCGCGCGCGCCGGTATCGAAGAGGCGAAGCAGAAGCAGTACGACATCGTCATCGTCGACACCGCGGGCCGCCTCGGTATCGACTCCGAGCTCATGTCGCAGGCCGCGGGCATCCGCGATGCCGTGAACCCGGACGAGATCCTGTTCGTCCTCGACGGCATGATCGGCCAGGACGCGGTCTCCACCGCCGAGGCCTTCCGTGACGGTGTCGGCTTCACCGGTGTCGTGCTCACCAAGCTGGACGGCGACGCCCGCGGTGGCGCCGCGCTGTCGGTGCGTGAGATCACCGGCCAGCCCATCCTTTTCGCGTCCACCGGTGAGAAGCTCGAGGACTTCGACGTCTTCCACCCGGACCGCATGGCCAGCCGCATCCTCGGCATGGGCGACCTGCTCACCCTGATCGAGCAGGCCGAACAGGTCTACGACGCGCAGCAGGCCGAGGAGGCCGCCCGCAAGATCGGCTCCGGCGAGCTGACCCTCGAGGACTTCCTCGACCAGATGCTGGCCATCCGCAAGATGGGCCCGATCGGCAATCTGCTCGGCATGCTCCCCGGCGCCGGCCAGATGAAGGACGTCCTCGCCCAGGTCGACGACAAGCAGCTCGACCGCGTGCAGGCCATCATTCGCGGCATGACCCCTGCGGAACGCGCAAACCCGAAGATCATCAACGCCTCCCGCCGCCTGCGCATCGCCAATGGCTCCGGCGTCACCGTCACCGACGTCAACCAACTGGTCGACCGCTTCTTCGAAGCCAAGAAGATGATGGGCGCCATGAGCCGCCAAATGGGCTTCCCCGGCGCCCGCGGCGGCAGCAAGAACACCAAGAAGGGCAAGAAAGGCAAGAAGGGCGGCCGCGGCCCCACCCCGCCCAAGGTGCGCGGCGGCTTCCCCGGCATGCCCGGCCTCCCCGGCGGTATGCCCGCCGGCATGCCCGACATCTCCAACCTCCCCGCCGGCCTCAACGAACTCCCCCCGGGCCTCGAGGGAATCGACCTCTCCCAGTTCAACTTCCCGAAGAAGTAGCGAACAGCACAACGAACGCCCGGCCGGATCTCCCGGCCGGGCGTTCGTCGTTCATGCCGGGCCGGACAGGCCACCGGACTTGCGCGACCTCATCCCCGACCAACTGCCCGAACAGTTCCGCGGCCTCCCGGAAGTCGCCCTGGACCCGGATTCCCCGACCTCGTCGCCGCACCGGGCCGACCGGGCGGCGCCGGGACATCACCGAAAGGCATTGGGCGCCAGGCGGACCCGGTGTGCTCCGCAGGCGCACCGGGTGTAGGTCACCAGTCCCTCCGAGGTGACATGCCGGGACAAGACGCGGAAGGGCCGGTCCATCGGCCAACCGCACCGGGGGCACGACGCGGGCTCCGATTCCTGTGCGGTCGTCGAATGGTCGATGTTTCGGTGCTGGGCGTCTGATCCGGTCATGTGGTCAGTTTTCGCTGCGGCGTAGGGTTGGGTCCATCGCATAGTTCCGCATCGAAACGTTCGGAAATGTCACATGATTGATCCGCGGCTGCAGACATTGCGGGTGCTGCGCCAGCACGGGACCGTCACCGCGACGGCGGCCGCGCTGCACCTCACGCCGTCCACCGTGTCGCAGCAATTGCGGGGGCTGGCGCGGGAACTCGGGGTGGAACTGCTCGAACAGGTCGGGCGGCGGGTGCAATTGACGGCTGCGGCGCATGCGCTGTTGCGGCATGCGGATCTGCTGGCGGCCCAATCCGAGCGGGCGCGCGCGGAATTGGCCGCGCACCGGACAGGTATTGCGGGGGTGCTGCGCATCAGCGCCATGCCGACGGCGTTCACCGCCCTGGTTGCCCCGGCCGCCGCGCGGCTGCGGGATGCCAATCCGGGGTTGGCGATCGAACTCGTCGAGGACGAGTCCGTTCACTGCTTCGATCTGCTGCTGGCCGGGGACACCGATATCGCGTTCGTGCTGCCCGCGCCCGGCACGCCCGCACCCGATGATTCGCGCTTCGACCAGCGGGTATTGCTCGAAGAACCGATGGATCTGCTGGTGCCCGCAGGGCATCGGCTGGCCGGGCGCGAGAGCGTCGAACTGGCCGAGGTGGCCGCGGATCCGTGGATTTCGGGGCGGGAGTGGATCACTCACCATCTGGTGGTGTCGTCCGCCTGCGCGGCCGCCGGGTTCACGCCCCGGATCGTCGGCCGGACAGTGCATTTCAACGGTGTCGCGGCCATGGTGGCGAACGGTTTCGGGGTCAGCCTGATCTCGCGGCTGGCGTTGATCCCGCCGGGGATGGCGGTGGTCCGGTTGCCGTTGCACGGTGACACGGTCCCGATCCGCCGCCATCTCACCGTGGTGCGCCGCGGCGCTCGGGAGCATCCGGTCATCGCCGAAGGGCTGCGGGTGATCCGGCAGGTCTGCCACGCCCGCACCGACGTGACCGTGCTCGACGAGTAGGCCGTCGGGCCCGCCGAGTAGCTTGTTCTGTAGCGAGACAGAGCCTGCGAGGCGAGGAGGCGGTATGCGTCTGCACTTCCGCGGGGTGGTGCTGCCCGGCGAGGACGTCCGTGATCTGTGGGTGCACGACGGCCTGGTGTCCTTCGCGCCGATCGCGGACGCCGACACCGTGCATGCCGCCGGCTGGATCGTCCCCGGCCTGGTCGACGCGCACTGCCACGTCGGCATCAAATACGGTGGCGGCCACGAGGATTCCGACGGCGCCGTCGCCCAGGCCGAGGTCGAACGGGATGCGGGCGCCCTGCTGCTGCGCGACGCCGGTTCCCCCATCGACACCCGCTTCCTCGACGACCGCGAGGACCTGCCCCGCATCATCCGCGCGGGCCGCCACATCGCCCGCCCCAAACGCTACATCCGCGAACTCGGCATCGACCTCGACGACGAACGCGACCTCCCCGACATCGTCGCCGAGCAGGCCCGCCGCGGCGACGGCTGGGTCAAGATCGTCGGCGACTGGATCGACCGCGCCGTAGGCGATCTCGCCCCCCTCTGGTCCGACGCGATCCTCAAGGAAGCAATAGGCGCCGCCCACCGCGAGGGCGCCCGCGTCACGGCCCACGTCTTCGGCGAGGACGCCCTCCCCGGCCTCCTCGAAGCCGGCATCGACTGCATAGAACACGGCACCGGCCTCACCGACGACACCATCGACCTGATGGCGCGCAACCAGATCGCCCTGGTCCCCACCCTCATCAACATCGACACCTTCCCCGGAATAGCCGACAGCGCAACCAAATTCCCCGCCTACGCCGCCCACATGCGCGACCTGCACCGCCGCTCCCGCGACACCGTGGCCAAGGCCCACGAGGCAGGCGTCCCCATCTACACCGGCACCGACGCCGGCGGCTCCATCCGCCACGGCCTGATCGCCGACGAGATCATGGCCCTGTCCGGTGCCGGCTTCTCCGCCCACGACGCCCTCGGCGCCTCCGCCTGGAACGCCCGAGCCTGGCTCGGCCACCCCGGCATCGAACCGGGCGCCCCCGCGGATTTCGTGGTGTACCAGGAAGATCCGCGCCAGAATCTCGCCGTCGTAGCGTCGCCCGCGTGGGTAGTGCTGCGCGGCCGCGTCTACGACCGCCGGGACCCGGTGACCGCGAATCGGTAGGTGAATCCGTCTCCGCGGGACCGTCTTTCGCTGCGATTACGATCACGTCCTCCGTAATAGCGGACATTTCGGTCATCGAACGGTGGGGGACACCTTGCACGACAATCGATCCGACCCTCCCCTCCCGGCCGCGCCGCCCGACCCGGCGCAGCCGAGCGAACCCGTGCTGCCACCAGAGCCGCGGCAGTCCTGGGCGCGGCGCTGGTGGGTGCTGGTGGTGCTCGCGGTAGTGATCGTGCTCGGTGGTGCGGCGGTGCTCGTCGCCGCCTTGACGACGCAGCCCGAACGGCTCGCCTTCCCGATCGGCGGGTGTGTCTCCCTCGACAATGCCGCCGCCGTGGACGCGGTTCCGGTCGAGTACGACTGCGCCGACAGCTATAAGGCGCAATACCGGATCACAGCTCGCGAGCAGGTCGTGTACCCGATCCCGACGGCGTGCGTGAAGTACTCCGAGGCGACGAAGGCCGTATTCCCGCCCGCCGACCCGGGCAGCAAGCCGAAGGTGGTGCTGTGTCTCGCACCCACCCGCTTCAACACCTCGGATCCCGGCCAGTTGCAGCCCGGTGACTGCATCGACGTGCAGAAGTCCGGCGACATCATCAACCGCGTGGACTGCGGATTCGCGCCGAAGCCCGAGAAGGTGGTGGCCATCGAGATACACACCAAGGTTCCGGCACAGCAGTCCTGCCAGGACCAGCCGACCGCCCGCTCGGCGTTCGCGCAGTCTTCCCTGGGCGGCCGGGCGGTTGTCGTCTGCACCGTCAGCACCGATCCGCTGTCGATTCACAATGCGAAGGTCGGCGACTGCGCGGACGGGAAGAGCTCGAAGACGATTCCGTGCACCGATGCGAAGGCCGATCAGCGAGTGCTGTCGGTGCATGTGCTGAATCGGACGCCCGCCCGGCCCGAATGCCCGGACGATATGGGCGCGTCGGGTTCTTTCACGACCAGCAACCAGAACACCGATCTGGTGTTGCTGCTCTGCACCGGCCCCGCCGACCCGAACAGTTCGCACTATGCGGTGGTCGGCGACTGCATCGGCGAGAACGATCGGAACAGCAGCTCGGCCGCGGCCACCTTCCGGGTCGACTGCGGTGACCCCAGGGCTGTCTATCAGGTCGTCGACCGGCATGATTCCGATGACAACTCGTGCCCGGCCGGCGCCGGCGCGTCGCTCACCTATCCGCCGGGAGTGACCACCGGTTCCACGGTCTGCCTGCGTCGCCGATGACGCCGGATCGAGGCGATTTCATCCGGCGGTAGGGGCTCTGGCAGAATGAACGACCGTCCTCGTCCGAGGACAGTGTCAGCCCGTCTCCGGTTACGTACCGCGCGGCGGTCACAGCACTCGACGCAAAACCGGGCCCGCCGCGAGCGGGTCGCCGAATTGCGACCGTGACCAAATCAGGAAGGCACAGCTCATGGCTGTTCGTATCAAGCTGACCCGCATGGGTAAGATCCGCAACCCGCAGTACCGCATCGTCGTCGCCGACGCCCGCACCCGTCGTGACGGCCGCGCGATCGAGTCGATCGGCCTGTACCACCCGAAGGAAGAGCCCTCGCTCATCCAGATCGATTCCGAGCGCGCCCAGTACTGGCTGGGTGTCGGCGCGCAGCCGACCGAGCCGGTGCAGCGTCTGCTGGAGATCACCGGTGACTGGCAGAAGTTCAAGGGCCTGCCGGGCGCCGAGGGCACCCTGAAGGTGAAGGCTCCGAAGCCCACCAAGCTGGACCTGTTCAACGCCGCGCTGGCCGCCGCCGACAACGAGCCCGTTGCCGAGGCCGTCACCCCGAAGAAGAAGGCCGCCAAGAAGGACGAGGCCACCGAGGCCGAGGCCACCACCGAGGCTGCCGAGTAATGACCGCCGTTGTCGCCGATGCCGTCGAGCACCTGGTGCGCGGCATCGTCGCCAATCCCGACGACGTCCACGTCGAGCTGATCACCAGCCGTCGTGGCCGGACCGTCGAGGTGCATGTGCACCCGGACGATCTGGGCAAGGTGATCGGGCGCGGTGGTCGTACCGCGACCGCGCTGCGCACGCTGGTCGCCGGGATCGGCGGTAAGGGCATTCGCGTCGACGTGGTCGACACGGATCAATAGATGGAACTCGTCGTCGGGCGGGTCGCCAAGTCGCACGGTGTGCGCGGCGAACTCGTCGTAGATGTCCGCACCGACGAGCCGGAACTGCGGTTCGCGCCCGGCAGCACCCTGAAGGGGAAGCTGCCGCGCGCGAAGCAGACGCAGGAATTCGAAGTGGAGTCGGCCCGGGAGCACTCGGGCCGGCTTCTGCTGCGTCTGGACGGCGTCGAGGACCGCACGGCCGCGGATGCGTTGCGCGGCATGCTGTTCGTCGTCGATACCGCGGATCTGCCGCCGTCGGAGGATCCGGACGAGTACTACGATCACGAACTCGAGGGGCTGCGCGTCGAACTCGGCGACGGCACTCTCGTGGGCACGGTGCGGGAAGTCCTGCATTCCGCTGCGGGCGAACTGCTTTCGATCACGGCCGGGGACGCGTTCCCGCCCGCCGGCCGAGAACTCCTGGTGCCCTTCGTGAACGCCATGGTGCCGACGGTGTCCCTTGCCGACGGTCTCATCGTCATCGATCCGCCCGAGGGTCTGCTGGATCCGGAGTAGCGCGATGCGTATCGACGTAATCACCATCTTCCCCGAATACCTGGAGCCCCTCCGAACGGCCTTGCTGGGCAAGGCCATCGACAAGGGCCTGCTCGAGGTCGACGTGCACGACCTGCGCCGCTGGACGCACGACGTGCACAAAGCAGTGGACGACACCCCGTACGGGGGCGGCCCCGGCATGGTCATGAAACCGACCGTGTGGGGTGACGCCCTCGACGAGGTGTGCCCGGACGACGCCCTGCTGGTGGTGCCCACCCCGGCGGGCGTGCCGTTCACCCAGGCGACCGCCCAACGATGGTCCGCCGAGCAGCACATCGTGTTCGCCTGCGGCCGCTACGAGGGCATCGATCAGCGCGTCTTCGACGACGCCGCCCGGCGCGTGCGCGTCGAAGAGGTCAGCATCGGCGACTATGTCCTCATCGGCGGTGAGGCCGCCGTACTGGTCATGACCGAGGCGTTCGTCCGCCTGATCCCCGGCGTCCTCGGCAATCAGCAATCCCACGAACAGGATTCGTTCTCCGACGGACTACTCGAAGGACCGTCGTATACCCGCCCGGTCTCCTGGCGTGGCCTCGACGTGCCCGAAATCCTGTTGTCCGGCAACCACGCCAAGATCGCGGCCTGGCGGCACGAGCAGTCGCTGGAACGCACCGCCGAGCGCCGACCGGACCTGCTGCCGGAAAACTAGATTCCGCGCGGGATCAGGAACCGGCCGGAATCGTGGCGTAGGTGTTGTTCGGTCCGGCGACCAGCACTCCCCAGGGCGCCGGGTACACCTGTATGTGAGTGATGTCCAAATCCATGGTGAGAGCGGGCTTCTCACCTGCCGCCGTCGGCCCGGGCCCGATCACGACGGTGCGTTTTCCGGTGCGCGGGTCATAGGCGAGCAGCCAGGCCTGGTAGTCCGAGGACCGGGTCAGCACCGCGAGGATGGCATTGCCGCCGCTGGTCATGAGCGGTTGGATCGCCGCCTGCTTCGGATCGAGCGGAACGGTCCAGCGCGTACCGCCATCGGGTTCGAGCAGCCGCATCTCCTTGTCGTCGGCCAGGGTGGAACTGTCCAGGACGAGCGTCGATCCGTCGGGCTGCGGAATGCGAAGTTCCTTGTCCGAGCTGGTCTTCCGGCTGCCGAGGGAGTGCCCGTCGGTCATGTCGATGGTTTCGATCGTGTCACCGGACACCACGATGGCCTTCTGCCCGGGGCCGCGCCGGAAACTACCTTTCTCCGGTACCTCGCGATGCCAGGCGGTGGCGCCGGTCGCACGGTCGAGGCCGCCGATGACGAAGTGGCCGTCGGGTGCGGCACACCGGAACACGTCGACCCCCGGTCGTTCGGTGTCGTCGAGGGCGCTCGGTCGCTCGGTCAGGCCTACGGCGTCGGTATCGAACAGTGCCGGAAGATCTTTCGCCAGCGGTGTCGCGCACCCGAGGGTGGCGGGGTCGACGCTCCAGCGCCGCTCGCCGGTGCGCGGATCGCTGTGCACGAATTGTCCGGTGGAATCGTCCGCCTCGAACCACTGCGCGGCCGGTGTGCTCCACATCTGCAGCCCGGTCTGCGAGTCGTAGGCGGTCAGGCCCGGATTGTCCTTCCACCCGACCAGGAGGACGCGCCCGGAGTCCAGCACCTGGATCTTGTCCGGGTCCACGGGGGTGACCGGCGACTTGATCCACCAAAGCTTCAGCCCGGTATGGCTGTCCACGCCGAAGACATCCCCGTTGGCCACGGTGTACACCCCGCCGGCCAGCATCCCGAACGTTTCGTTCGCTTCGAGGGACAGCGTCTTCGCCGCGGTGAGGTTCAGATTCGGGACGCTGGTGTCGCCGGCCGCGGAAGCCGAATCGTGGGATCCGCATCCGACCGCCCCGACCAGCACGGTTGTCGCGAGGACGGTGCGGGCGGCGGTCGCGAGCCCGCGACGCGGAAGGTGTTGGCCCGGAGTCGGGATCGGCACCAGGCGATCCTGCCATCGGTGGCGTGCGGTGGCCGCCCCGGCTCGCCGGGCAGGCGACGGTGACCGAATCGTTCGTGGGCCTTGCAACGAGTGTCGCCGGGCGGCGGTAGTGTCTGCGGGCGTGACGACAGCCTCCGAAACCGTCAGCGCAGAGACCACTGGTGCCGAGAGCACCGTCCGCCTTGCCAGCATCGGCCGGCGCATCGCCGACGAGCTGAGCGTGGGGGAGGGGCAGGTGCGTGCCGCCGTCGAACTCCTGGATGGCGGGTCGACCGTGCCGTTCATCGCCCGCTACCGCAAGGAGGTCACCGGCGGGCTCGACGACGCGCAGCTACGTACCCTCGACGAGCGACTGCACTACCTGCGGGAACTCGACGAGCGCCGGACGTCGATCATCGAATCCATTCGCGGCCAGGGCAAATTGGAGCCCGAGCTGCACGCCTCGATCATGCTCGCCGAGACCAAGGCCCGGCTCGAGGATATCTACCTGCCCTTCAAGCCCAAGCGCCGCACCAAGGCCCAGATCGCGCGCGAGGCCGGGCACGAGCCCGTGGCCGACGCGCTGCTGAACGACCCTGCCACCGATCCCGCCCAGTACGACGCCGAACAGCTGGACGGCGCCCGCGCCATCCTGGTCGAGCGTTTCGCCGAGGACGCCGACCTGGTCGGTGAACTGCGCGAACTCATGTGGGAGCGCGGCCAGGTCACCTCCACGGTGCGCGCCGGCAAGGAAGAGGCGGGCGCGAAGTTCGCCGACTACTTCGAATTCAACGAGCCGTTCAGCAAGCTGCCCTCGCACCGGATCCTGGCGCTGCTGCGCGGTGAGAAGGAAGAGGTGCTCACCGTGCACCTCGAACCCGACACCGAAGAGCCCGAAGAGGGTCAGCGCTCGATCTACGAGGGCCGCATCGCCATCAAGTTCGGCATTGCCGAGCAGGGCCGCGCCGCCGACGGCTGGCTGCTGGACACCGTGCGCTGGGCGTGGCGCACCAAGCTGCAGGTGAGCCTCGGCATCGATACCCGAATGCGGTTGCGGCAGTCCGCCGAACGCGACGCCGTCGACGTGTTCGCGGCCAACCTGCGCGACCTGCTGCTGGCCGCGCCGGCCGGTACCCGCACCACCATGGGCCTGGACCCGGGCTACCGGACCGGTGTGAAGGTGGCGATCGTGGACGCGACGGGTAAGGCGGTGGCCACCGAGGTCATCTACCCGCACAAGCCGCAGGGGCAGACCGAGAAGTCGCTCGCCGTGCTGGCCGCACTGGTCGCCCGGTTCAATGTGGACCTCATCGCCATCGGCAACGGCACCGCCTCCCGCGAAACCGATGCGCTTGCCACCGAGCTCATTTCACGCATTCCGGAGAAGAAGCCCACCAAGATCGTGGTCTCCGAGGCGGGCGCGTCGGTGTACTCGGCCTCCGCGTACGCCTCCGCCGAACTGCCGGATATGGACGTGTCGCTGCGCGGCGCGGTCTCCATCGCCCGCCGCCTGCAGGACCCGCTCGCCGAACTGGTGAAGATCGACCCCAAGTCCATCGGCGTCGGCCAGTACCAGCACGATGTCTCCGAAACCCTGCTGGCCCGCTCGCTGGGCGCGGTTGTCGAGGACGCCGTGAACGCGGTCGGCGTCGATGTCAACATCGCCTCGGTCCCGCTGCTGTCGCGGGTCTCGGGCATCTCCAATTCGATCGCGGAAAGCATTGTGGCGCACCGCGATGCCAACGGCCCGTTCCGCAGCCGCGCCGGCCTCAAGGACGTCCCGCGCCTGGGCCCCAAGGCCTTCGAGCAGTGCGCCGGCTTCCTGCGCATCCGCGAGGGCGACGACCCGCTGGACACCTCCGGCGTGCACCCCGAGGCGTACCCCGTGGTGCGGCGCATCCTCGACGCCAGCGGCAAGGGCATCAAGGAGATCATCGGCAACACCTCCGCCCTGCGCGCCCTGCGTCCCGCGGACTTCACCGATGAACAGTTCGGTGTCCCCACCGTCACCGACATCATCGCCGAACTCGAGAAGCCCGGCCGTGACCCGCGCCCCGAATTCAAGACCGCCGAATTCGCCGCGGGCATCGAGAAAGTCGCCGACCTGCAGCCCGGCATGGTCCTCGAAGGCGTCGTCACCAATGTCGCCGCCTTCGGCGCCTTCGTCGACATCGGCGTCCACCAGGACGGCCTGGTCCACGTCTCCGCCATGTCCCACAACTTCGTCAAGGACCCGCGCGAAGTCGTGAAATCCGGCGACGTCGTCAAGGTCAAGGTCCTCGAGGTCGACATCCCGCGCCAGCGCATCGGCCTCTCCCTCCGTCTCGACGACGAGCCCGGCACCGGCAAACCCGAACGCGGCGAAGGCCGCCCGCGCGGCAACCAGGGCGGCCAGCGCCAGGGTGGCCAGGGCGGCGGCCAGCGCCAGGGCGCCCAGGGCGCCAACCGCCAAGGTGGCCAGGGCGGCAATCGCCAAGGCGGCCAAGGTGGTCAGGGCGGCAACCGCAACCAGGGCAACCGCAACCAGTCCGCCCCCAGCGGTTCCATGGCCGACGCGCTCCGCCGCGCCGGTTTCGGCAAGTAGCGATCGCTCGAACAAAGAAAGATCCCGGCGCGCATAGCGCACCGACCATCCACCCGTGAAACCGCCGGGCGGCCCGCCCAACTCGCGAGCCGCCCGGCTTCACATCCGCGTCACCCCCGCCCACTTCACCGCGAGAGGGAACTGGTGGTGGCCGCTACTCGCCAAATGCCGCAACCATTTCCCGGTGATCGCATGTCCAACACTGCGAGTCGCCGGGATACGGGTTATTACCGGACGTCTGTAGGCGGTTTCGGGCCGGTGGCGGCGTCTGGTCTGTCGTGCGAGGTCGCAACATCGGCCGACCGCAGCGTCATTGGCTGCCGCCGCGGCTATTTCGGTAGTGGGGAGCCGACTCGGTGCAGGGTGCCGTCGGGGTCTACGTAGCCGAATTCGCGGAGGCCGTAGTCGGCGTCGACGGGGGCGACGAGGCGGCCGGGGAGGTCGGCGCGCGCCCATTCTTCGTACACCGCATCGGCATCGGAGACGTACAGGTAGACGGCGGCGCCGGAGCGGAGGGGGTCGTGTTCGGCCCATTCGGTGAGGTGTAGCGAGACCGCGCCGCGTTCGGCGAATCCGTAGCGGGCGTCGCCTTCGTAGGCGTGCGCCTCGAATCCGAGCCGCCGGTAGCGTTCCAGTGCTGCGTCCAGGTCCAGCACCGGGATTACCGGTGCGACGCTCTCGAACTCGATGTCGTCCGCCATGAGGACTCCGTTCGGTCGATGGCAGAGGCTGCTTCGTGCCCGCGACCCTACTCGTGAATTCCTGCCGGTAGCCGACCCGCTGCCTGCGGTTCATCCCGCTGACGGTGTCGCGGCGCACAATGGCGCTGGACGGGGTCGAGCTCGATGAGGACTGGCGTGGGTAGCGTGGCTGGAGTTGGTTACCGCAGGGCGAACCTGGAGACGACTGAGACATGCATATACGCCGATGGTGGGAAGACGTCGTGATCGGACACGGTCGTTTGCCTTTGGCGTGCTTGCTGCTCGGTTTCATCGTCGGGTTCATCCTGATCCGGATCAGTGTGCGGCTCATCCGGAAGCAGGTGCGCTGGTGGCCGGGCAATCTGCGCGCCGGTGATGTGCACATTCACCACATGGTCTTCGGCGTGATCCTGGTGCTGACCTCCGGTGTGGGATTCGTCACGCTGTATCAGAGCCCGGTGGGAGTGATCGCGGCCGTCGCGGCGGTGTTCGGCGTCGGCGCCGCGCTGGTGCTCGACGAGTTCGCGCTCATCTACTACCTGCGCGACGTGTACTGGGAAGAGCAGGGCCGTACCTCGGTGGACGCCGTGTTCGTGGCGGTCGCGGTGACGGGGTTGCTGCTGATGGGTTTCCATCCGCTGTGGTTGCTGGACATCAGTAATGTGCGTGACATCCGCAGTGATCCGAATGTCCCGGAGCGGGTCTTCACGATCCTGTTCGCGCTGGTGAATCTGACGCTGGCGGCGATCGTGATCGCCAAGGGGAAGATCTGGACCGGTCTGTTCGGCATGTTCTTCCTGCCGCTGCTGGTGGTCGGCGCGCTGCGCCTGAGCCGTCCGGGCGCGCCCTGGGCGCGCTGGCGATACGCGAACCGCCGCGGGCTCATGCGCCGCGCGATCATCCGGGAGCGCCGCTACCGGCGGCCGGTGATCCGCGCCAAGATCTTCGTGCAGGACCTGGTGGCCGGTAAACCCGATGTGGCGCACGTCCGCCGGGCCGCCGAGGCCGAGCTGGTGCGCACGGTCGTCCCGGCGCCGCCCGCGCCGCCGTCGGAACACCCCCTGCTGTTTAGTAGCCGAAAGGTTGCTGACTGACGGCGGGCGTGCCAGGGTTGACCCATGGGCTACGTTGTCGGCGACTATCTGCTCGATCGGCTCCACGAACTCGGCGTCACCGAAATATTCGGTGTACCAGGCGATTTCAACCTCGAATTCCTCGACCACACCGTGGCGCACGAGGGCATCCGCTGGATCGGCAGCGCCAATGAGCTGAACGCCGGCTACTCCGCCGACGGGTATGCCAGGCTGCGCGGCATCGGCGCCGTCGTCACCACCTACGGAGTCGGCGAACTCAGCGCCGTCAATGCCATCGCGGGCAGCTACGCCGAACACGTGCCCGTGGTGCACATCGTCGGCGTGCCCGCCAAGGACATCCAGGCCAATCACCGCGTCATCCACCACACCCTCGGCGACGGCGACTTCCACCACTTCCGGCGGATCGCGGCCGAAGTCACCTGCGCGCAGGCCGACCTCGGCGCGGCGGACGCCTGCCAGGAGATCGACCGGGTACTGAATTCGGTTCGCGTACACCGGCGTCCGGGCTACCTCATGCTGGCCACCGACACCGCACGCGTCGAAGTGTCCCCGCCGACGACGCCCCTCGCCCCGCCGCCCGACTTCAGCAGCGCGGGCGCCCGCGCTGCCTTCGAAGTGGATGCCCGCGAATTCCTCGCCGGCAAGCAGGTGACCGTGCTCGCCGACATCTTCGTCAACCGGGTGGGCGCGACCGACCTGCTGCGCACGCTCGTCGACAGCCGCCGGCTGCCGCACGCCACCCTGGCGTGGGGTAAGACCGTGGTGGACGAGTCGGCCCCCAATTTCCTCGGCATCTACGCGGGCGCTGCCTCCCCGCCCGCGCTCCGGGCCGCGATCGAGGACGCCGAGCGCCTGGTGACGATCGGCGTCCAGTACACCGACAGCATCACCGCGGGCTTCAGTCAGCGCATCGACTCGCGCCGCACCATCGATATCGGCCCGGAACGGGCCGTCATCGGCGGGATCGACGCCTACGCGCCGCTCTCCCTCACCGCGGCGCTGGAGATCCTCACCGAGATCGCAGGCGAATTCGCCGATCCCACGCCGGTTCCCGCGGCAGCCGCTACTACTGCCGGTGGCGCCGCCGCTGACCCCCTGATCGATGACCTCGCCCTCACTCAAGCCACCCTCTGGCCGCTCGTCGCCGACGCTCTGGGCAATAACAATGTGGTTGTCGCAGATCAGGGTTCGGCGTTCTTCGGCCTGGCCACCCTGCACCTCCCCGCCGGCATCACCTTCCTGGGGCAACCGTTGTGGGGTTCCATCGGCTACGCCCTCCCGGCTGCCCTCGGTGCGGGTCTGGCCTGCCCCGACCGTCGTGCGGTCCTGGTGATCGGCGACGGCGCGGCCCAGCTCTCCATCCAAGAACTCGGCACCTGGATCCGTGAACGGCTCACCGGCGTGATCATCCTGGTCGACAACAACGGCTACGCCATCGAACGAGCCATCCATGGCCCTGCCGCCCCCTACAACGACATCGCCCCCTGGCGCTGGCCGGAACTTCCGCACGCCTTCGGCGGCGACCGCCACTCGGTCCTGACCATGCGCGCCGCTACGATCGGCGAGCTGAAACAATGCCTGCGGGCGGCCGAAGAGGCTCCCGACAAACTGGTCTTCCTACAGGTAGTGACCGGCACCACGGACTACCCACCGCTGGTCGCCGACATCGCCGCGGCGCTCACGCGAGCGAATACTCGCACTTAGGGGTCGATTAACAGCGGCCCGGGGCGATCTGGCACAATGCTCAGGTTGCTTGGGGCGCGCTGTGCATGCGCCCGGGCACCGCCCAATTATCCGGAGCACGAACCGGTCGAGCACTCGCATCAGCGACGTGGCCACCAGGTTCCTCTGTTCTTGCGAACTCCAAAAGGACGGAAATGAACACCCTCGACTTCGTCGATGCAAACTCGCTGCGCAATGACATCCCGGACTTCCGCCCGGGTGACACGGTCAACGTGCACGTGAAGGTTATCGAAGGCAACAAAGAGCGCGTCCAGGTCTTCAAGGGCGTCGTGATCCGCCGGCAGAACGGTGGCGTCCGCGAGACCTTCACCGTGCGCAAGGTGTCGTTCGGTGTCGGCGTGGAGCGCACCTTCCCGGTGCACAGCCCCAACCTCGACAAGATCGAGGTCGTGACCCGCGGTGACGTGCGTCGCGCCAAGCTGTACTACCTGCGCGACCTGCGCGGCAAGGCCGCCAAGATCAAGGAAAAGCGCTGATATAGCTTCTCCGAGAACGCCGAGTAGCCCGGCACCGCATGCTTCTTCGCGGTGCCGGGCTACTCTGTTCCGGTGACAGACGAGAGTGAGTCGGTGACAGTGTCCGGGCCCGGCGACGACGGGACGGATGCGCCGAAGTTGTCGAGGAAGGACCGGAGGAAGGGCGGCGCCAAGAAGCAGCGGCCGTTCTGGCAGGAACTGCCGATGCTGATCGGCTTCGCGGCGATCATCGTCGCACTGCTGGTGACCTTCATCGGACGGCCGTATGTCATTCCCTCCCAGTCCATGGAACCGACGCTGCACGGCTGCTCGGGCTGCACCGGTGACCGGATCTACGTGGAGAAGCTGAGCTACTACTTCGGTGATCCGAAGCCGGGCGACGTGGTGGTTTTCGTCGGGCCGACCGACGACTGGAACAAGCACTACAAGTCGATCCGCTCGTCCAACACCGTGGTGCGCGGTGTGCAGAACGTGCTGTCCTGGTTCGGCCTGGTGCCGCCGGACGAGAACGACCTGGTGAAGCGGGTGATCGCCACGGGTGGTCAGACCGTGAAATGCTGTGACGCGCAGGGGCGCATCCTCGTCCAGGACAGTCCGAACGGGCCCTGGAAGCCGCTCGATGAGCCGTACGTGAAGTTCAACAGCCCGTTCAACCCCGCGCAGCCGGATGTGCCGTTCAATGCGGGCGGTCGCGCCTTCGGTCCGGTCACGGTGCCGAACGGCAATCTGTGGGTGATGGGTGACAACCGCGCCGAGTCCGCGGACTCCCGCTACCACATGAAGGACGAGCTGCAGGGCACGGTTCCGGTGAAGGACGTGCGCGGTAAGGCCGTCTTCAAGATCTGGCCGCCGAGCCGGATCGGTCCGGTGCGGGCACAGGACCCGCAGTAGTACCGAGCGCTGCGGGATAATCGACCGGTGGGGAATACGGCGAGCGGTGCCACCCGAGTCAAACCCGGCGTAAGCCGGAAAGATCGCGGTGGCAAGAAGATTCAGCGGATCGAACGCGGTGAGTGGCCGCCGCGCGTGGTCATGCGCCCGGCCGGTGGCCTGCGCACCCTGGAGGCCGCGTTGATCCGCAGCGGGCTGGGCCCGGTGGCGGGCGTGGACGAGGCGGGTCGCGGTTGCGCGGCCGGGCCACTGGTGGTGGCTGCTTGTTTGCTACCGCCGAAGGCGTACACCTCGCTGGCGGGTCTCAATGACTCGAAGAAGCTCAGCGAGAACGTTCGCGAGGAGCTTTTCCCGATCATCAAACGGCTGGCCCTGGCCTACCGGGTGGTCGTGATCCCGGCCTGGGAGATCGACGCCATCGGCATTCACGTGGCCAATATCGAGGGCATGCGGCGGGCGGTGGCCGGGCTGGATCCGGTGCCCGGTTACGTGCTCACGGACGGCTTCCGGGTGCCGGGTATCCCGGTGCCGTCACTGCCGGTGATCGGCGGTGATGCGTCCGCGGCGTGTATCGCCGCGGCCAGCGTGCTGGCCAAGGTGACCCGGGACCGGATGATGGTCGAACTGGACACGCAGCTTCCCGGCTACGGGTTCGCCGCCCACAAGGGCTACAACACCCCCGAACACAACGACGCGCTACAGCGACTGGGCATCACCAGTGAGCATCGCCGGTCGTGGCGAAACGTCCGGGAGACCGGCCGAGTGGCTACCGACACCGCGTATGCGGGATGATGTCTCTACACGCAGTGTGGCGATAAGGAGGACGTTCCACCCGATGAGCGCCGAGGACCTCGAGAAGTACGAAACCGAGATGGAGTTGTCCCTGTACCGGGAGTACAAGGACATCGTCGGTCAATTCTCGTACGTGGTGGAGACCGAGCGCCGCTTCTACCTCGCCAATTCCGTCGAGCTGCGCCCGCAGAACGCCGATGGCGAGGTCTACTTCGAGGTGCGGATGTCGGATGCATGGGTGTGGGACATGTACCGGCCCGCACGCTTCGTGAAGCACGTTCGAGTCATCACCTTCAAGGATGTCAATATCGAGGAGCTGGAGAAGCCCGACCTGCGGCTTCCCGAGTAGTACACAGGCTCCACGCTATCCACAGGCCGGCCGTTTCCCCAGGTCGGCAGGGCCGGGCCCGGGCGGGGTCCGGTCATGCTGGCTGAATGGCACAGCATCTCGCGCTCGGAGCGCACGGGGAGGAACTGGCGGCGCGGTTTCTGCGCGACGCCGGGATGGAGATCGTCGCCCGCAACTGGCGCTGCCGGTACGGCGAACTGGACCTGATAGTCCGCGATGGTGACGTCACGGTCTTCGTCGAGGTGAAGACGCGCAGCAGCCTCGTCTGCGGCCAGCCCGCGGAGGCTGTCACCTATCTCAAGCAGCAGCGCATCCGCCGCCTGGCGCTCGTCTGGCTGCACGAGCAGCCGGGTCCGTGGCTGCACGTCCGCTTCGACGTGATCTCGGTGCTGATCCGCCGTGCTCGCGAGCCGGAGATCCGCCATTTGCAGGCGGTGTTCTGAAATGCCTTTGGGGAGAGCATTTTCCGTCGCCGTGAGCGGCGTGGAGGGGCAACTGGTCGAGATCGAGGCCGATATCGGCCAGGGGTTGCCTTCGGTTCACCTGGTGGGGCGGCCCGATACGACCTTGCAGGAATCCCGCGATCGGGTGCGGGCCGCGGTCGCCAATACGGGGGAGAAGTGGCCTGATGGCCGCGTGATTCTGGCCCTGTCTCCGGCCACCCTGCCGAAAGTCGGAAGCGTTTATGACCTGGCTCTGGCTGCTGCCGTGCTCGATGCGGCCGGTGTGATCCCGTCGCGTCGCCTGGCCGATGCGGTGCTGCTGGGTGAACTGGCCCTGGACGGACGCGTACGGCGTGTGCGCGGCATCCTGCCTGCTGTGCTGGCGGCCCGGACCGCCGGACGGCGCACCGTCGTGGTGCCCGCCGCCGCGCTGCCCGAGGCCGGTCTGGTCGACGGCATCCGGGTACTCGGCGCGGCAACCCTGTCCGCGCTGGTGGATTGGCTGCGCGGCGGTGCGGAACTCACGCTGCCGGAGGCGGTTCCGCCGCAGGTTCGCCCGCCCATCGGCGACCTGAGCGAGGTCGTCGGCCAGGACGAAGCCCGCTGGGCGCTGGAGGTCGCCGCCGCCGGCGGCCACCACCTGCTGCTCACCGGCCCGCCCGGAATCGGCAAAACCATGCTGGCGCAACGACTTCCGGGCCTCCTCCCGCAGCTGCGCGAATGTGATTCGCTGGAGGTGACAGCCATCCACTCGGTAGCGGGCACCCTCTCGGATGACCATCCCTTGATCACCGCGCCGCCCTTCGTGGCCCCACACCATTCGACCTCCGTCGCGGCCATGGTCGGCGGCGGCTCGGGTTCGGCCCGCCCCGGCGCGGTCAGCCGAGCCCACCGCGGCGTCCTGTTCCTCGACGAATGCGCCGAGATCTCGGCGAAGGTCCTCGAGGCCCTCCGAACTCCTTTGGAGGAGGGCGAGATCCGCATAGCCCGCCGCGACGGCGTGGCCCGCTACCCTGCCCGATTCCAACTCGTGCTCGCCGCCAACCCTTGCCCTTGCGCCCCCGCCCGCGATATCGACTGCATCTGCGCCCCACTGGCCCGCCGCCGCTACCTCGGTAAACTCTCCGGCCCTCTGATGGACCGCATAGACCTGACAGTCCAAATGCATTCCCAAGCGGCGGGCGCTTTCAGCGGCGACGAAGTCGAATCCAGCGAAGTGGTCCGAGCCCGGGTCTCGGCGGCGCGTACCGCCGCCGCCCAACGCTGGTCCACCCTCAACATGTCCACCAATGCCGAAGTCCCCGGCCACGTTCTCCGCCAACAGTTCCGCCTCCCCAAAGAGGCTCTGGCCCCGGTGGAATCCGCCCTCCGTCACGGCCGCATGTCCGCCCGCGGCGCCGACAGGGCAATCCGCGTCGCCTGGACTGTCTGCGACTTGCGCGGCGGCGATCTCCCCTCCGCTCAAGATGTCCTGCAGGCCTTGAACTTCCGTCAGCGAGGTAGCGCATGACCACCCGGCAGCCGGGAGTCCCCGGCACACAACAGGATTCGTGCCCCAGCGGCGCGCAATCGATGATGGACGGTGTCTCCGCCCCGGCCCCGATCACCCCGGCGGCTGAGCGTGAAGCGTCGATCCCGATGCCAGGAGAGGCGATCGCGGGCGTCGATGGGTCGCGGCGAAATCTGCGGCATCCCGTGCCCGATAGTGACGAGTCCCCGTCGCCGCCGGATCGGGTAGCGGAGGCATCCATGCGCGGCGCAGTCGCCGGGTCGGCGTCGGCGCCGCGTGAGCTGCCGAGCGCGCTGGGTGTGGACGGTCGGCCGGAGCTCGCCGTGGATGATTCGGGCCGGGACTTGGTCAGCCCCGAGCTGGGGCAGTGTTTTGGGGCCGGGGCGGATGTGCGGCGGCTGGCGTGGGTCTATCTGTCGCGGGTGGTGGAGGGGCCTTGTGCGGCGTTGTCGGCGTTGATCGATTCGGTGGGAGTGGTGGAGGCGGCTCGGGCGGTGCGGGAGTGTGCGTTGCCGGAGGCGTTGCGGGGGGCTACCGAGTTGCGGCGTGGAATCGACCGGGCCGAAAGGGATTTGGCGCATATCGAGCGGTTGGGTGGGCGGGTGATTACGCCGGATGATGCGGAGTGGCCGGCGTGGCGGTTGCTGGGGCTGGGGCAGTTGGATTCGAAGAAGGATGAGGCGGCCGCTGTGCCGTTGGTGTTGTGGGTGCGGGGGCAGCGTTCGCTGCTCGAGTGCACCGAGCGGGCCGTCGCCGTGGTGGGGGCGCGGTGTAGTACCGGGTACGGGAACCATGCCACCGGGGAGATCGCGGGAGAGTTGGCTGTCAGGGGATGGACGATCGTGTCCGGGGCGGCATTCGGGATCGACGGGATGGCGCATCGGGCTGCTTTGGCCGTCGGTGGGCTGACGATCGCAGTGCTCGCGTGTGGACCGGACCGGCCCTATCCGGTGCAGCACGATCGGCTGCTGGCCGAGATCGCGGACGCCGGGTTGGTCGTAACCGAGTACGCGCCGGGCACTTCTGTGCGGAAGCACTACTTTCTGGCGCGAAACCGGCTCATCGCCGCGCTGGCGGATGGGGTCGTGGTGGTGGAGGCAGGGGCGCGGAGCGGCGCCCGCAATACCGTGAAATGGGCTCGGCGCCTGGGCCGTCCGGCATTGGCGGTGCCGGGACCGATCACATCGGCTTCGTCCGTGGGTTGCCACCGGATGATCCGGGAAGGGGAGGCGTTTCTGGTCACCAGCGCCGAGGAAGTGCTGGATGAGGCCGGGCCGCTGCGGCTTTCCCTGCCGGGCGTGGTGCCGTCGGCCCCCGACGAGAACCTCACCGGGGATGAGGCGCGGATCTGGGCCGCGCTGCCGGCGGTGGGGTCGAGACTGCCGCGTTCGCTGGCCGATGGCTCCGGTCTCACATTGCCCGTCACCCGCGCGACTTTGACGTCGCTGGAGCTCGCGGGGCTGGTGGCCTGCGATGAGAACGGCTGGTATCGCGTGGCGCAACACGGTCAGGAGGTGCGGATGAAGGCTTGACCGGCGGGCCGAATAGCAGAACACTCGAGGTAGGCAACTCAATACACGAATGTATCGAATGGGGTCCGTGATGACCGAGTACGACGTAGTGATCCGGGGCGGCATGGTGTTCGACGGCAGCGGTGCGGCACCGGTCGCGGCCGATGTCGGCGTGCGGGACGGGAAGGTCGCCGCGATCGCGCCGGGGCTGCCCGACGGTGTGCGCACGATCGATGCGGCCGGGCGGTGGGTGATTCCCGGAATCCTCGACGTGCATACGCATTACGACGCCGAAGCCCTGGTGGCGCCCGGTCTCGGGGAATCCGTCCGGCACGGTGTGACCTCCGTGGTGCTCGGCAACTGCTCACTGTCGACGGTGTATTCGGGCGCCGAGGATTGCGCGGATATGTTCTCGCGGGTGGAGGCGTTGCCCTGGGACATCGTGCACGGCGCCATCAAGGAATCGAAGACCTGGCAGGATCCGGCGGGGTATGCGGCGGCGCTGGCGTCGCGGCCGCTGGGGGCGAATGTGGCCGCGTTCATCGGGCATTCGGATATTCGCGCCACGGTGATGGGGCTGGGGCGTTCGGTGGATGCGCAGGCCCGACCGACCGATACCGAGCTGGCTGCCATGCGCCGGATGCTCACCGCCGCATTGGATGCGGGTTTCGTCGGCCTGTCCACGATTCGCAGTTCGTTCTCCAAACTGGAGGGCACGCGTTTCCCGGCCCGGCAGCTGCCGTCGACCTATGCCACCTGGCGTGAATACCGCCGTCTGAACAAGATTCTGCGCAAGCGCGGCCGGGTGCATCAGAGCACGCCGAATCTGGCCATGCCCGCCGAGGTCGCGCTGTATCTCGCGCAGAGCGTCGGGTCGCTGTTCCGTCGTCCGCTCAAGACCACACTCATCGCGGCGGCCGATGTGAAGGCCGATCGCCGTGCATCTTGGGCGGCGACCTTCGCCGCGACTCTTGCGAACCGGTTCGGTGGCGATTTCCGCTGGCAGCATCTGCCGGTGCCGTTCGAGGTCTACGCCGATGGCGTGGATCTGGTGGTGTTCGAGGAGTTCGGTTCCGGTGCAGCGGCATTGAACGTCCGCGATGAAATGGAGCGTGGCAAGCTACTGGCCGACGAGTCCTATCGCCGCCGCTTCCGCAAGGATGTGGCCAAGCGTTTCGGCCCGCGGGTGTGGCATCGCGATCTGTACGACGCCGAGATCGTGGCCTGCCCCGATGCGTCGGTGGTGGGCAAGTCGTTCGGCGCGGTCGCCGACGAACGCGGGATCGAACCCGCCGATGCTCTGCTCGATCTGGCGGTGGAGCACGGTTCGAAACTCCGCTGGCGCACCACGATCGCCAATGACCGCGACGATGTCCTCGACCGCCTGCAGCAATCCCCGGTGGTACAGGTCGGTTTCGCCGATTCCGGCGCCCACCTGCGCAATATGGCCTTCTACAACTTCGGCGTCCGCCTGCTGGAACGCGTCCACCACCGCGGTTTCATGCCCATCGAAACCGCGGTCCACCGCCTGACCGGCGAACTCGCCGACTGGTACGGCCTCGACGCCGGCTACCTCCGCCCCGGCCACCGCGCCGATATCGCCGTCATCGACCCCACCGGCTTCGACGGCGCCAGTTCCGCCTACGCCGAGGCCCCCTTCCCCGCCGGCGGCAGCCCCCAGCGCATGGTCAACCGCAACGACCGCGCCGTCACCGCCACCCTCGTCAACGGCCACATCGTCTACGCCGAAGGCGAATTCGCCGAGGGCTTCGGCACCACTCTCCACGCCGGCACCTTCCTACGCGCCGGAGATCGCTGACGGATCGATACGTGCACCAAGCGGGCGCGCTGGGCGCGGCGCCTACGGGAGCATGCGGGCGCTGCGGAGAGCACACCGTCGCATTGTGGACCGACACGGCGGCAAAACCGTATGCGGTGGCAGACGTCCCGCCGAAACCGCATGCGGTGGCAGAGGTCCCGCGGAAACCGCATGCGGTGGCGGACGTCCCGCCGGCGAGGTCCCCAGGGGCCGCGCTGCGGGCCTCCCGCAATCGTGGTTACCGCTGATTCGGTGGGAGGATCGCGGAGGTGTGGCGGATTCGGCTCGGTGCGGGCGGCGCGGGGGCTTGCGTTCCCGGGGGTGGGCGGTGAACGTGGGGGGATGCGTGAACTGCCCGAGGATCTGGAGGCGTTGCTGACCGAGTACGGGCGGCATTTGCGGCTGGGGCGGAATCGGTCGGAGCATACGGTGCGGGCATACGTGGGGGATGCACGCGGATTGCTGGAGCATTTGCTGGGCCGGGGCGCGGATTCGGGTGTGGGGGAGGTGGATCTGGCGTTGTTGCGGTCGTGGCTGGCGGAGCAAGCGGCGGGCGGCGCGGCGCGGACGACCATGGCGCGGCGGGCCTCGTCGGCGCGCACCTTCACGGCGTGGCTGACGCACACCGGGCGGCTGGCGGCGGATCCGGGGCCGCGGCTGGGGTCGGCGCGGGCGCATCGGGTGTTGCCGTCGGTGCTGGGGAAGGAGCAGGCCAAGGCGGCCATGGAGGCGGCGGAATCCGGTGCGGCGCAGCGTGATCCGATGGCCGTCCGGGATCGGCTGATCGTGGAGATGTTGTATGCCACCGGGATCCGGGTGAGCGAGCTGTGCGGGCTCGATATCGAGGATGTGGATCGGGAACGGCGGCTGGTGCGGGTGCTGGGCAAGGGCAACAAGGAGCGGGCCGTGCCGTTCGGCGGTCCGGCCGAAGGGGCACTGGAGGATTGGCTGCGCCACGGGCGGCCCGCCTTCGCGACCGCGGGCTCTGGGCGGGCGCTGTTGCTCGGCCGCCGCGGCGGCCGCCTCGATCAACGTCAGGCCAGAACCGTTGTGCACGAGGTGGTCTCGGCGATTCCGGGAGCGCCCGATATGGGTCCGCACGGATTCCGTCACACCGCCGCGACGCATCTGCTGGAGGGCGGCGCGGATCTGCGTGTGGTGCAGGAGATTCTGGGCCACGCGAGCATGGCGACCACGCAGCTCTATACGCATGTATCCATCGAGCGCCTCAAGAAGGTCCACGATCAGGCCCATCCCCGCGCATGAACCGACTGCCGCAACCCCGCGATGCTGACGAGGCCGAGTCCTATGCGGTGGTGCCCGGGTCTCCTGAATCGCCGGTCATCCTGCATGTTCCGCATTCGTCGCGGGAGATACCCGGCGTAGTCCGTGCGGACATCCTGCTCGACGACGCCGCCCTGGAGCATGAGCTCGATCTCATCACGGACGGCCATACGGCGCTGATCGCCGACGTTGCCGCCTCGCTGTCCCGGGTTCGCCCGTGGCAGTTCGTGAATCGGCTGTCCCGCCTGGTCGTCGACCCCGAGCGGTTTCCCGACGAGCGGGAGGAGATGCTCGCGGTCGGTATGGGCGCGGTCTACACGTCCACTACGCACCGCGAGGCCTTGCGCCCGCCGGACTTCGATCCGAAGCCGCTGCTGGAGCGCTACTTTCACCCGTACGCGCAGGCCATGACGGCTGCGGTCGCCGACCGCCTGGCGGCGACCGGCCGCGCGATCATCCTCGACGTGCACTCCTATCCGACTGTCCGGCTGCCCTACGAACTACACGGTGACGGCCCCCGTCCGCCGATCTGCCTGGGCGCGGACGCCTTCCACACGCCGACCGCATTGCTGGCCCGCGCCACGGAGGTTTTCGGCGATTTCGGTGGAGTAGGTGTGAATTCTCCGTTCGTGGGTACCTATGTGCCGTTGGATTTCTACGGCAGCGATGCGCGGGTGGCGGCGCTGATGGTGGAGATCCGCCGCGACACCTACATGGCCGAGCCCGGTGGCCCGCCCGGTCCGGGAATGACGGGACCGGCCGCGGCGTTGGCAGCACTCATTACCGACATCTAGTAGTTGACGTCATATTTTGGTGTATCGACGACCTATCGGGGTTCTGCTAGTGTCACTTAGGTAATCCTAATTACGGAGGTGGCTCTTGGCACGCTCGCGCACGACCCTCACGGTTCAGCACACGATTCGGCTCACCGATCACCTGATCCGCGTACACCTGGGCGGACCCGGCTTCGCGTCCTTCCACCCGAACGAATTCACCGACGCCTACGTCAAGCTGGTCTTCCCCGGAGCCGACGGCGAAACGGTGCGCACCTACACCGTGCGCTCGGTCGACCAGGCCGCCCAGGAGATCGCCATCGACTTCGTCTACCACGGTGACGAGGGCGTGGCCGGTCCTTGGGCCGCGGCCGCGGAACCCGGCGACACCATCGAGCTGATGGGTCCGGGCGGCGCCTATGCCCCGCGCGCCGACGCCGACTGGTACCTGCTGGCCGGTGACGAATCCGCGCTCCCGGCCATCGCGGCAGCCTGCGCGGCGCTCCCCTCCGATGCGGTCGGCAGTGTCTTCGTCGAAATCGAGGGTCCCGCCGACGAACTCGCCTTCGTCCACCCCGAGGGTGTCGACCTCACCTGGGTGCACCGCGGCGACACCGCCCCCGGCCAGCTGCTGGCCGCGGCCGTCCGTTCCGAACCCTGGCGCGACGGCCGGGTCCACGTCTTCATCCACGGCGAAGCCGAAGCCGTCATGCACAACCTCCGCCCCTACATCCGCAAGGACCACGGCGTCCCCGCCGACTGGGCCTCCATCTCCGGCTACTGGCGTCGCGGCCGCACCGAAGAAGGCTTCCGCCGCTGGAAGTCCGAGCTCGCCGAAGCCGAAAACGCCGCTCCCGCAGCCGTTTAGCCCCACCGATACGAGCGGGCCGCTCGCGGGCGTTCAGCCCACCGATACGAGAAGGCGGCTCCCGCCGCGCTCCGCTCAGGTCTGTCGGCGGCCGACGAGAAGGCCCTCGACCTGCCCCCCCGGGGACCGGGCCGCTCACTGTCGGTGAACTGGCCCGGCGCGCCGGACTTGCTGCCGACACCTCCACCTATGTGCTGGATCGGCTGGTGCAGAAGGGATTCGTGCGCCGCAGCAAAAGATCCGGAGGGCGGTCGCAAAGTTCTGGCCGCGGCCGATGAAGGGCCGATCGCCTGCGAAAAATCATCGACGCCGGCCGTTCGCGGCCGTAGCGTCCATGATCATGACGACCGACCCGGCGAACGGAACCCTGCCCCTGCGTGACCGATTGCGTGCCGACCTCCCGCGCGCGATGAAGGCCCGCGACCGCGACGCCACCAAGGCCCTCCGCTCGGCCCTCGGCGCCATCGACAATGCCGAGGCGGTCGACGCCTCCGACGTGCAGGCGGGCGCCATCGAATCCAGCGCCGTCGGCCTGGGTACCGCCGAACGCGCCCGCCGTCACCTCACCGAATCCGACATCGAATCCATCGTCCGCACGGAAATCGCCGAACGCCTCACCGCCGCAAAAGAATACGAGTCCCTCGCCGGTGGCGCCGACCGCGCAGCCACCCTCCGCGCCGAAGCCGCCGCCCTCACCGCCCACCTCGACAGCTGAAGATGATGGGGCCTGGTTCACCGAGTCGGCCCACCGGGTTCAGCGGGGGCGGATGGCGTTGATGTAGCGAGCGGCGAACCAGCGTTGGATGAGGCGGACGATCGGGCCGCCCAGGCGGGTGTACCAGGCGCCGGGGTTGGAGAAGGCGGCGACGACGCCATGGACGGAGTCGTCGGCGGGGTCGTATTCGACGGCGAAGAGCTCCTCACCGCTTTCGGGGTGGCCGGGAAGGGTGCCGTAGGCGAAGCCGCGGCGGTTCGGTTCGTCGAGGACGTAGACGACTCGGCAAGGGGCGTTGATGCCGATGGGGCCGAGGCCGAGGCGGACGGTCAGTTGGGTGCCGGGCTCGGCGGTGGGAGTGCTCGCATGCTGGAAGATCCCGGTGGCCTTCTGCATTTCGTAGCCGAGGATCCGATTGCCTGCGGCCTCGAACAGTGTCCGTCCGGCGCCGATGCGGCGGCGGAGGCGGAAATGGTCGTAGCCAGGGGGAAATTCGCCCTTGGTCGCGCCGGGATCCGGGTAGGAGAACGGGACGGTGGCTGGCTCGTGCGACATGCCTCGATCCTTGCTCGTGCGGGATGGACTGGATAGGACCGGATTCACTCTCGGCCGTCTCGACTCGGCGGCCCAGGTCTCGTCAGGGCGGGTCTACGGGCTTCAAGCGGAGCGGGCCGTGGTGGAGGAGGCCCAACGGATTCAGGTATTCGCGGCCGCGGCGTAGGCCCCAGTGGAGGCAGGCGGGGGCGGGGCAGCCCGGGTGGCCGGGCTCGAGGGTGCCCAGTGGTTCGCCGCGATTTACTCTGCGGCCCAAGGGGATCGAGGCGGTTACCGGTTCGTAGGTGGTGCGGAGTCCGCCTGCGTGGTCGACGGAGACCACGGGCTTGCCTGCGACCGTGCCGGCGTAGACGACGATGCCGTCGCCTGCGCTGAGTACGGATTGCTTGGGGGTTGCGGCCAGATCTACACCACGGTGGCCGGGGAGCCAGTCGTGGTCGGGGTTGTCGAAGGCGCGCACTACTGCGGGCCGCGGCTGTAGCGGCCAGTCGAAATCTCCGGCGGGTGCGGCCAGGGCGGTCCCGGCCGCGAACACCGGACCGAGCAGGAGGGCGACCACTATCGAGATGACCGGGCGCATATACCCAGATTGCGCTTGCCGAGGCTTAGCCGGGATACCGTTGTCGGCGATTGTGGATGGATTTCCCGATTGTGAACAGCGTTGCTGTCAGTCCAGCCCGGTAGGAGTACACCGCGCATGACCGCCCCGGAAACCGAAGAGCCGCAGCTCGATTACCGTTTCACCCTCGCCAACGAGCGCACCTTCCTGGCCTGGATGCGGACCGCGCTCGGCCTGCTCGCGGGCGGTGTGGCGGTGCACGAGCTGGTGCGCCCCTTCCGGCATCACGGGGTGCGCACGGCCGTCGGCATGGCATGCATCGTGCTGGCGGTGATCATCGCGGTCGGCGCGTACGGCCGCTGGCGGAAGGTGCAGGCGGCCATGGAGAGCGGTGGCGTGCTGCCGCGCACGGTGATGGTGCCCATCCTCGCCTTCGGTATCGCGGTCATCGCGGCGCTGGCGAGCATCGGCCTTTTGATGTCGTGACCGGGATCACCCCGCGGCTGATCGGGCGCCGCCGATGACCGAGAGCAAGGAGGCCGGCCTGGCCGCCGAGCGCACCTCGCTCGCCTGGCGCCGCACCGCCATCGGCGCCATGGCCAATCTGGTGCTCTTCATGAAAGTCGCCTTCAAGAGCGATTTCTGGCCCGTGACCGTTCTCGCTTTCGTCGCGATCGCGTCGCTGGCCGTGGTGACGATGGTCTGTATAGGGCGCAGCCGTGTGCTGCATTCACATCGAAAAGGCAACTGGAGCAATGGCCGCCGCGCAATTACCGCCATGTCCGGGGCCATCGGATGCGTCGTCGTGACGGCATTCGTCATTTCGATCGCATACGCGCTGTCCCTGCCGTGACCTGCCGGTAAGCACCCGGGTTTCCCTGCTCGGAGGACCCGATTTCGGTATGGGGGACCTGCTGCGTAAACTGGGTCAGCGGTTTGCGTGAGCGCGAACCGACTTCGCGCGCCCGCTTCGAGGGTCGTCGGCTGGTCCCCTGAGCATTTGCCAGAGGGTTCCGGTGGCCGCGGGCGCCAGGGCAGGGATCGCCGATCCCTGTGTCAACCAGCAACGAGAGGAAGTTACGGAGCCATGGCTGTCGTAACAATGAAGCAGCTGCTCGACAGCGGCGCGCACTTCGGTCATCAGACCCGCCGGTGGAACCCGAAGATGAAGCGTTTCATCTTCACCGACCGCAACGGCATCTACATCATCGATCTGCAGCAGACGCTGACCTACATCGACAAGGCCTACGAGTTCGTCAAGGAGACCGTTGCCCACGGCGGCACCGTCCTCTTCGTCGGTACCAAGAAGCAGGCCCAGGAGTCGATCGCCGCAGAGGCGACCCGTGTCGGCATGCCCTACGTGAACCAGCGCTGGCTGGGCGGCATGCTCACCAACTTCTCGACCGTGCACAAGCGGCTGCAGCGCCTGAAGGAGCTGGAGTCGATGGAGCAGACCGGCGGTTTCGAGGGTCGCACCAAGAAGGAAATCCTCATGCTGACGCGTGAGAAGAACAAGCTGGAGCGCACCCTGGGCGGCATCCGGGACATGGCCAAGGTGCCCTCGGCCATCTGGGTTGTCGACACCAACAAGGAGCACATCGCCGTCGGTGAGGCTCGCAAGCTGAACATCCCGGTCATCGCGATCCTGGACACCAACTGCGATCCCGACCTGGTCGACTACCCGATCCCGGGTAACGACGACGCGATCCGTTCGGCCGCGCTGCTGACCAAGGTCGTGGCGTCCGCTGTCGCCGAGGGTGTGCAGGCCCGTGCCGCGCGTGCCACCGGCGATGCGAAGCCCGAGGCCGGCGCCGGCGAGCCGCTCGCCGAGTGGGAGCAGGAGCTGCTGTCCCAGGCCGCCCCGGCTGCCGAGGCCCCCGCCGAGGCTGCTGCCGAGGCCACCGCGGAGCCCGTCGTGGAGACCGCTGCCGAGGCGGAGCTGAAGGAAGACCCGGCCACCAAGACCCCGGCCGACTTCTGATCCACCCGCCGCGAGGCAATGTTCACCTTGCCGACCGTTGTCGTTCGATGACGGTCGGCATGGTGTGACCACCACAGACTTTCACTCACAAAGGGAGGCTCGCCCGAGATGGCGAACTACACCGCCGCCGATGTGAAGCGGCTCCGCGAGCTCACCGGCTCCGGAATGATGGACTGCAAGAAGGCGCTCGAGGAGAACGCGGGCGACTTCGACAAGGCCGTCGAGTTCCTGCGCATCAAGGGCGCCAAGGATGTCGGCAAGCGCGCTGAGCGCTCGACCGCCGAGGGCCTGGTCGCCGCGCAGGACGGCGTCATGATCGAGATCAACTCCGAGACCGACTTCGTCGCCAAGAACGCGGAGTTCCAGGAGCTGGCGAACAGCATCGTGGCCGCGGCCGCGAAGGCCCGCCCGGCGGATCTGGATGCGCTCAAGGCCGTCGACCTGGGTGGTAAGACCGCCGACCAGGCCGTGCAGGAGCTGGCCGCCAAGATCGGCGAGAAGCTCGAGCTGCGTCGTGCCGTGTCCTTCGAGGGCCCGGTCGCCACCTACCTGCACAAGCGTGCCACCGACCTGCCGCCCGCCGTCGGCGTGCTGGTCGAGTACAAGGGCGAGGGTGAGGGCGCCGCTGACGCCGCTCGCGCCGCCGGCATGCAGGTCGCGGCCCTCAAGGCCAAGTACCTGACTCGCGAGGATGTCCCGGCCGAGGTCGTCGCGAAGGAGCGCGAGATCGCCGAGGCCACCGCGAAGGAAGAGGGCAAGCCCGAGGCTGCCCTGCCGAAGATCGTCGAGGGTCGCGTGAACGGCTTCTACAAGGACGTGGTCCTGCTGGAGCAGTCGTCGGTCACCGACAGCAAGAAGACCGTGAAGGCGCAGCTGGACGAGGCCGGTGTCACCGTGACCCGTTTCGCTCGCTTCGAGGTCGGCCAGGCGTAATCGCCTGCACAGTCGAAAAGGCCCCTCGCCCATCGGATTCCGATGCGCGGGGGGCTTTTGCGTGGGGCGGGGTCGGTCAGAGGCCGGCGGGGAGGCTGCCGGACGACAGGGAGGTGAGCAGGCCGCCGGGGGACAGGCCGCCGGGGTTGTTGCCGGGGATCGGGCTGGTGAGCAGGTTCGAGCTGCCGGTGCCCGGGGTGGTGGCGATGTCGGCCGGGCCGTTGGCGGGGGTGAGGGGGATTTCGGCGGCCGCGGTTCCGGCTGCGCCGAGCAGTCCGGCTGCGCTGAGGGCGAGGGTGGCGAGCCCGGTGCGGACCGCTCGGTTCTTCGTGATCATGGGCCCGAATACTATTTGAAATGCATTTATTTCAGTAGGGATTGGGGCAACCGATTTCCCCGGCCGTAACCGATCCGGACGGTAACAGCTCTGTCGTCGCGGCGAGACGCTTTTCGTGACGCGACGGCGCGATCACGCCGGTCTCGAAGGCGGACCAGGGTTTACGGTCGGAATGCGGCGAATTCGTGAGGTGAACAGAGGGGCGGGTCGAGGGCTCGAGCCCGCGTGGTGCAGGATAGACAAAGTTTGTTGCCGTCCCGTGCGATCCGATGGCCGGGATGGTCTTTTCCTGTGCGTGCACACGCTCACTGCCGAGGACAAGGAGACCGATGACGGACCCCGATACGGCGCCCGACCGCAAGGGCTATCGCCGAGTGCTCCTCAAGCTGGGTGGCGAAATGTTCGGCGGCGGACGCGTCGGCCTCGACCCCGATGTGGTGCAGACCGTCGCCGAGCAGATCGCGGAGGTCGTCGAGGACGGTGTCCAGGTCGCGGTCGTGATCGGCGGCGGCAATTTCTTCCGCGGCGCCGAGCTCGAGGAGCGCGGCATGGAACGCGCGCGCTCGGACTATATGGGCATGCTCGGCACCGTGATGAATTCGCTTGCGCTGCAGGACTTCCTGCAGAAGCAGGGCATCGACACCCGAGTACAGACCGCCATCACCATGGGGCAGGTCGCGGAACCGTACCTGCCGCTGCGTGCGAAGCGGCATCTGGAGAAGGGCCGCGTCGTGATCTTCGGCGCGGGGATGGGCATGCCCTACTTCTCCACCGATACCACCGCGGCGCAGCGCGCCCTGGAGATCGGTGCGGAGGTGGTGCTCATGGCGAAGGCCGTGGACGGTGTCTTCACCGCCGATCCGCGGGAGGACCCGACCGCCACCATGTACACGGAGGTCACGCACAAGGAGGTGCTGGAGCGCGGGCTGAAGGTCGCCGACGCCACCGCATTCAGCCTCTGTATGGACAACCAGATGCCCATGTTGGTGTTCAATCTGTTGACAAAGGGCAACATTGCCCGTGCCGTCGCCGGTGAGAAGATCGGCACGCTGGTCCGGTCGTGACCGCGACGACAAGAACGATGACGCAGTGGAGGAATCGCCGTGATTGAAGAAGCGCTCTTCGACGCCGAGGAAAAGTTCGAGAAGGCCGTCTCGGTGGTGAAGGATGACCTGGGCACGCTCCGGACGGGTCGCGCGAATCCGGGCATGTTCTCCCGGGTGGTCGTGGACTACTACGGTGTGCCGACGCCGATCACCCAGATGGCCTCCATCACGGTGCCCGAGGCGCGGCTGCTGGTCATCAAGCCGTACGACGCGGCGCAGTTGACGCCGATTCAGACCGCGATCCGTAATTCGGATCTCGGGGTGAACCCGACCGACAATGGCGACATCATCCGGGTGAGCGTGCCGCAGCTCACCGAGGAGCGCCGCCGCGACATGGTGAAGCAGGCCAAGTCGAAGGGCGAGGACGCCAAGATCGCGATCCGCAATGTGCGCCGCAAGGCCATGGAGGAGCTGGGTCGCATCCAGAAGGACGGCGAGGCGGGCGAGGACGAGGTCGGCCGCGCCGAGAAGGAACTGGACAAGACCACGGCAAAGTACGTCGCGCAGGTCGACGAACTGGTGAAGCACAAGGAAGCTGAACTGCTCGAGGTCTAGGACGGTCGGCGGCGCCGGCCGGGGGTAGGGACGAACGGACGATCAAGGTGAGCGACGGGACAATCGTGGCCGAAGAAACAGCCGCCGCCGGCAATGCGACGCCGCCCGATACGGGTGGCGCCATGCCCGATTCAGGGGTGGTTGTGCCCGATTCGAATGCGGCTGGGGCTGATTCGACCCTGCCGGGACCCGGTTCGGGTGCGGCGGGGCCGATTTCGGGTCCTGCGGGGCAGGACGCGGGCCGTAATGGTGCGCAGGCGCCCGCCTCCAAGGCCGGGCGGAATCTGCCGGCGGCGCTGGCGGTCGGGTTCGCCTTGGGGTTGTCCCTGATCGCGATCCTGTTGTGGGCGCCGAAGGTGCTGATCGGCGTGATCGCGGTGGCGATCGCGGTGGCGACCTGGGAGGTCGCCAAGCGGCTGCGCGAAGCCGATGTCCTGGTGCCGCGGATTCCGCTGCTGGTGGGCGGGCAGGCGATCATCTGGCTGGCGTGGCCGTCGGGGCCGCAAGGTGTGCTGGGGGCGTTCGGGGCGACGGCGCTGAGCGTCATGATCTGGCGGCTGTTCGATCACGGTCTGTCGGCGACGCCGCGAAACTATTTGCGCGATACCGCGATTGCGATCTTCACGCTGTCCTGGATTCCGTTGCTGGCCGCGTTCGCGGTGCTCATGCTGCTGGAGCACGACGGCAATCTGCGGGTGCTGACCTTCATGATTCTGGTGGTCTGCTCGGATGTGGGTGGCTATGTGGCGGGGGTGCTGTTCGGTAAGCATCCGATGGTGCCGCACATCAGCCCGAAGAAGTCCTGGGAGGGCTTCGGCGGTTCGCTGGTGTTCTGCGTGATCGGTGGTCTGCTGACGGTGACGCTGCTGCTGCAGGCGAATTCGATGATCGGTGTGCTGCTGGGTGTGGCGCTGGTGCTGGTGGCGACCTCGGGTGACCTGATCGAATCGCAGGTCAAGCGGGAGTTGGGCATCAAGGACATGGGGACGTTGCTGCCCGGGCACGGCGGCATCATGGATCGGCTGGACTCCATGCTGCCGTCGGCCTTCGTGGCGTGGCTGGTGCTGACGGCCCTGCTCTGAGCTACTTCGCCTTCTTGGCGGCCCGTCGGAGTTGCAGGATGCGGTAGCCGCCCACCAGGGCGGTTACCAATGCGCCCATGATGACGGCCAGCAGCACGAGCACCCCGATGGGCAGGTTCCACTGCCAGGTGAACATCTGGACGTGGGCCTGCTCCAGGTTCTGCAGGATGAAGACCAGTACGACGATGCCGAGTATTGCGGCGGCCACGAGACCGACCCAGGCGTAGCCCGCGCGGGTCTTCAGTACCCCTTGGCCCTTGTGCTTGGTGTCCTTGCCCGGGGTCGGTTCCGCCCCGGAGGCTGGTACGGCGGTCATAGCTCGATCATTGCCTATTGCTGTGACCGGTGCACGTATCTAGCCACTTATCTGCGGTATGTCTGATCTGCCGTGTGTTTGCGGGCCGAATGTGACCAGCGCATCGCCCCCCGCCGCTCCGCGCACCGCTTCCGGATGGAACACTGGAAGGGTTATGACTGCCGCCCCTTTGCCCCTGGTTTTCGATGCCCCGCGCCGCGGTATGCCGCCGCGCCATCTTGCCGACCTCGACGCCGCCGAGCGTCGCGCGGTCGTGGAGGAGCTGGGTCTGCCGAAGTTCCGGGCGGATCAGATCGCGCGGCAGTACTACGGCCGGCTGGTGGCCGACCCTCAGCAGATGACCGACCTGCCCGAGGGTCTGCGCGCCAAGGTGGGTGAGGCGCTCTTCCCGCGGCTCCTTACCGAAGTCCGCCACATCGAGTGCGACGAAGGCACCACCCGTAAGTCTCTGTGGCGAGCCAATGACGGCACCCTGCTCGAGTCCGTTCTCATGCGCTACTCGGATCGCAACACCCTGTGCATCTCCAGCCAGGCCGGCTGCGGTATGGCCTGCCCCTTCTGCGCCACCGGCCAGGGCGGCCTCAACCGCAACCTCTCGACGGCCGAAATCGTCGACCAGGTCCGTGCCGCGGCCGCGGCCCTGCGCGATGGTGTGGTGGCGGGCGGGCCCGGCCGGCTCTCCAACATCGTCTTCATGGGTATGGGTGAGCCGCTGGCCAACTACAAGCGCGTGGTGAACGCGGTCCGCCGCATCACGTCCCCCGCCCCGGACGGCCTGGGTATCTCCCAGCGCAATGTCGTGGTGTCGACCGTCGGCCTGGCTCCGGCGATTCGCAAGCTGGCCGACGAGGACCTGTCGGTGACCCTGGCTGTCTCCCTGCATACTCCGGATGATGAGCTGCGAGACACTTTGGTTCCGGTGAACAATCGCTGGCCGGTCTCCGAAGTCCTCGATGCCGCACGGTATTACGCCGACAAGTCCGGGCGCCGAGTCTCCATCGAATACGCCTTGATCCGCGATATCAACGACCAGCCGTGGCGGGCCGACATGCTGGGCCAGAAGCTGCACAAGGCCCTCGGTTCCCGAGTCCACGTAAACCTCATCCCACTGAACCCGACCCCGGGCAGCAAATGGGACGCCAGCCCGAAACCCGTTGAGCGTGAGTTCGTCCGCCGGGTCGAGGCCCAGGGTGTGCCGTGCACGGTCCGTGACACTCGCGGCCAGGAAATCGCCGCCGCCTGCGGCCAACTAGCCGCCGAGGGCTGAGGTTCGCGCCCGGCAAGTAGACTGGGCTGTGGCGCCGGCGATAGCTGAGCCCTTTCCAGGCCTCTCTGCGGTCGAATTTTCACATCGCGATGCCGCCCGACTCTCTCGAAGGGGCGAATGTGGCAACTACCGTTGGAGGGGACGAGCACTCGGCTCTCGAAACCACTGCCGATGAGGCGGAGCATGCCGTCGATCCGGCGGAGCAAGCCGACGGTTCCGAGGGGGATCACTGGGACGAGAGCGAGTCCCCGGCACTGCGCCGGGCACGTAAGGAAGCCGAGCTCACCGCCGGCGGGGATTCGACGCGGGCGTATTTGAAGCAGATCGGCCGGGTGCCCCTGCTCTCCGCGGACGAAGAGGTCGATTTGGCGATTCGGATCGAGGTCGGGCTTTTCGCGGCGGAGAAGCTGCGGATCGAGTCCGAGGCGCCGTCGGGCCTCACCGCTGTGCGCCGCCGCGACCTGGCCTGGGTCGTCCGGGACGGTGTCAATGCGAAGAGTCATCTGCTCGAGGCGAATCTGCGCCTGGTGGTCTCGATCGCCAAGCGGTACACGGGGCGCGGTATGGCTTTTCTCGACTTGATCCAGGAGGGCAATCTGGGTCTGGTGCGCGCGGTCGAAAAGTTCGACTACAGCAAGGGATTCAAGTTCTCGACCTATGCGACCTGGTGGATTCGCCAGGCCATCACCCGCGCTATGGCCGATCAGGCTCGTACCATTCGCATCCCCGTGCACATGGTGGAGATCATCAACAAGCTCGGGCGCGTCCAGCGCGAGCTGCTGCAGGAACTCGGCCGGGAGGCCACGCCCGAAGAGCTGGCCAAGGAATTGGACATCACCAGCGCGAAGGTTCTCGAGATTCGGCAGTACGCCCGGGAACCGATCTCGCTGGACCAGACGATCGGCGACGAGGGCGACAGCAACTTCGGTGATTTCATCGAGGACTCCGAGGCTGTCGTCGCGGTCGAGGCGGTGGCCTTCATCCTGTTGCAGGAGCAATTGCAGTCGGTGCTCGAAACCCTCACCGAGCGGGAGGCGGGCGTGGTGCGGATGCGATACGGCCTGGGTGACGGCCAGCCCCGGACCCTCGACGATATCGGAAAGGTCTACGGCGTCACGCGCGAGCGGATCCGCCAGATCGAGTCGAAGACGATGTCGAAGCTGCGTCATCCCTCGCGCGCCCAGTCGCTGCAGGGCTATCTCGAGTAGCTTGCCGGGAGTCCGTCAGGCGGCCATGTCGCCGGTCAGTGGTGCGCGGCCGATGGTGGTGCGCAGGGTGTCGAGGGGGAGGGTGCCGTCGGCCATCGAGCGGCGCAGGCGGTGGATGCCCTGTAGGTCCTTGCGGATGGTGTCGGCGATGTCGACGCGGCTGTCGGGGTCGTCGATCCAGTCGACGGGGACCTCGTGGATGCGCAGTCCGGCGCGCTGGCCGATCACGAGTAGTTCGGTGTCGAAGAACCATTCGTTGTCGTGCACGAGGGGGAGGACGCGCCGGCCGACGTCGGTGCGCATTGCCTTGAATCCGCATTGTGCGTCCGAGAATGAGGCGTGCAGCGACATCTTCAGGATCTTGTTGTAGCTACGCGAGATGAATTCGCGCTTCGGCCCGCGCACGACCCGCGACCTACGATCCAACCGGGTGCCGATGGCGAGATCGGAGTGTCCCGACACCAGCGGGGCGACCAGTGGTAGCAGGCCGTTGAGATCGGTGGACAGATCGACGTCCATATAGGCGACCACCTCGGCATCGGAAGCCAGCCAGGCAGTGCGCAACGCCCGCCCGCGCCCCTTCTGCTCGAGGTGCAGGACCCGCGCATTGTCGTATTCCTCGGCCATCAATTCCGCGACCTGCAAGGTGCAGTCGGTACTCGCATTGTCCGCGATCGTGATCCGAGCGCTGAACGGGAAACCCGCGTTCAGATACTCGTTCAACCGATGCACGGTCGCCCCGAGATCCCGCTCCTCGTTGTAGACCGGGATCACGATATCGAGAATCGGTGCAACCCTGGAGATTTCGTCCTGCTGCGCCGCTCGGGGCGTGGTCACGATCTGCGTCATACCAACTACTCTGACGCGCCCCCTTGCCACGGAGCTGTATGCGCCCTGTGAGGTTGCTGCGTGCGTCTTCGTCCGGCGGGCGACCATGGTCAGTTGCCGAGGAGGCGGGCTTTTTCTGCGGCGAATTCGGTGGCGGTGAGGGAGCCTTCGCGGTAGAGGCGGGCCAGTTCGGTCAGTTGGTGGATGCGGTCGGATTCGGTGGGGTCGGGTTGGGGGCGCCAATGTTGTTGGGGCGCATCGACTTGTAGGGAATGGGGTGTGGGGGTGGGTTGGGTGGGGGCGATGGTTACTCGTTTGCGGTTGTGGGGGGCTGCGTAGATTTCGACTGTTTGGCCTTCTCGGATGGTGCTGGTGGTTATGCGGCAGGTGGTTTCGTAGGGGTGGTGGCCGGGGAGGGTTACTCGGAGGCGGTAGCGGTAGACCATTTTGCCGAAGCGGCCTATGTCGGGGGCGCCGCCGATCATGGTGTTGGTTTCGTGGGCGGAGAGGACTACCGCGGTGCCGTGGATGCCGCGTTTGAGGAGGCGTTTGTCGTTGTTGCCCATGGCTGCCTGGGCGAGGTACATGCCGTAGACGAAGGGGCCCCACCAGACGACGACTATGACAAAGGCCGAGAGGGCGATTTTCGCGGGGTGGGGGAGGCCGGGGATCTGGTTGATGCCGAGGATGGCCGGTAGGAAGGCTACGGACATTACGACGAAGAGGGTCCAGGAAATCACGGAGAGTTTGCCGACGGTCATGGCATTACCACCTGAGGAGAGGGCGGTCGTGCGGCCGCTGGGGATATTGTCACCCGCGCAGCGGCCGCCCTCACCGTCGTTGGCTCAGATGTCTGCCAGCTGTGCTGGAGGTTTGTTGGATTCGTCGGGTTCTTGTGCGGTCTTTCGCCGAATGAGCAGCGGAACCAGGATTGCCCCCAGGAGGCCGATCGTCCCGCTGACCGCGAGGGAGAATCGAACTCCGGTCGCGGCGGCATGACTGGTGAAAAGGCCGCCGAGCGTGGCGATGCCGAGCGTGAAGCTGAGCTGTTGCGCGGTATTGAGTGCGCCGGTTGCCATTCCGGCGCGTTGCCACGGGACCGCGGCCACCGCGGTGGAGTTGAGGGTGGCGGTGGCCAGTCCGACGCCCGCTCCGACCAGGAGGAATCCGGGAATCAGTGCGGCCCAGCCGGCGCCATCGTGGACCAGCAGTGCACCGATGACGCCACCGAGGCCGACCGCGGCGAGCCCGCCGCCGATGATCCGGCCGGGCCGGTCACCGTGCAGATACCGGCCGAGGCCGCCGGATACCAGAAATGCCATGAGAGACAACGGAAGTCCGACCGCGCCGGCGGCGATCGGGCTCAGTCCCAGCACCGACTGCATCCAGATCTGGGTGTACATCAGCGCGGTGAACGCCGCGAAGAACAGGATCGCACCCGCGATGAGCACACCGATGAACGACCGATCCCGCAGTAGGCCGAGATCGAAAACCGGCTGTTCCGAGCGACTTTCGACGAGTACGAACACCGCCAGCGCGGCCGCGGACCCGAGCAGCGCCCACCGGGTGACCGCATCCGACCAGCCGTGCTCGTCAGCGCGAATGAGCGCATAGGTCGCCGAGGCGGCGCTCGCGGTGAAAACCGTCATGCCGGCAAGGTCGATCCGCCCACGCCGGGTGCGCTCGCCATCGGCGAGCACCCACACGCACAGCGTCATCGCGACCACGCTGCACGGCAGATTGACGAAGAAGATCCAGCGCCAGGATGCGATTTCGGTGAGCAGGCCGCCGAGGATCGGCCCGATGGCCGAGGACGCTCCCGCGACCGCGCCCCACATACCGTAGGCCGTGCCGCGGTCACGTCCGGAGTAGGCGCTGTTCAACAGGGCGAATGTGGTGCAGGACATGGTGGCCGCCCCGGCGCCCTGCACGATGCGGGCGCCGATGAGCACCTGCGGATTCGGCGCTATTCCGCAGACCAGTGAGGCCGTCGCGAACAGTGCCAGTCCGGCGAGGTAGATGCGCCGATGTCCGATCAGGTCGGCGATCGAGCCCGCGCCGAGCATGAGCGCGGCCATGGCCAGGGCATAGCCGTCGACGACCCATTGCAGTGCGCCGAACGATGCCTTCAGATCGGTCCGCATGTCCGGTAGCGCGACGTTCACGATTGTCACGTCGATCAGCAGCATGAAGGTGCCCAGACACACCGTCAGCAGCGGTAACCATTTACGCAATGCCGTTGTCCTCTCGAAGCGGATGTCAGGCGTCGAGTATCGGAACAGCGGCCGCATCCGATCTCCCGGAAGCGATTTCGGCGTAAATTTCCTCCTGTGACAGCGACTTCAATGCGAGAAGCGGGCATTCTGGACCTGCTGGATACGCGGATCGTGCATGCGCTGCAACTGGATCCCCGTATTCCGTTCAGTCGTATCGCCGCCGAGTTGGGTGTCGCGGAGCAGACGGTCGCTCGCCGCTACCGGCGCATGCGGCGGGACGGCATCATCCGGGTGATCGGCGCCGTCGATGCCCGCGCGCTCGGTGAGAACGACTGGATCGTCCGCCTGCACTGCCGTCCCGACGGTGCGCTGCAAGTGGCCGAGGCGCTGGCTGAGCGGGATGACGCGGCCTGGATCAGTATTGCGGCGGCGGGGGCCGAGATCGTCTTTTCATTGCATCCGCGCAGCGAACATGATCGTGACGATTTGCTGGTGAAGCGGTTGCAGCGCAGTGCCCCGGTGCACGACATCGCCGCGGCGATGATCCTGCATCGATTCGTGCGTCGAGATGTCATCGACTGGCGTGGTCGGCAGTATCTTGCGGGCGGTGAATCACACTCCGTGGCAGGTGAATACGACGAGGCGGACCTGCGGTTGCGCGCGGAGGATCGGGTGCTGCTCGAGCACTTGGCGCGTGACGGCCGGACTAGCTATGCGATGCTGGCTCGGTCGGCCGGGATGAGCATCGGCCGGGTGATTCGCCGTATCGCGGCGCTGCGGGCGGGTGGCATCCTCTACTTCGATCTCGATATAGCCGCTGTCGCAGCGGGTTCCGGAACCGCCGCTTTCCTGTGGTTGCGGGTGGACCCGGCTCGGCTGGAATCCATCGGCCGCGCGATCACCGAGCATGACGAAACCTTGTACGCGGCGGCGATAACCGGGTCGTTCAATATCTTCGCGGTATTGGCTGCCGACAATACGAACGCGCTGTACCGGTATGTGACCACCAAAATGTCTGTGCTGGAGGGGATTCACGGCTTCGAGCTGTCGCCGGTGCTGCAGCGCTTGAAGCATGCCGGTGCCCGGACGACCGGCGGCAGATTGGCGCACCCGAGACCGCTATCGCCGTCACGGCCACGCTGACGATGCTCAGGATATTCGCACCTGGGCGGGGGACGGTCGGTACTGTCGATAGTCATGGCGGAGTCGGATGCCGGTGTCGGTGCGGGTGCTCGGTGAGCCGCCGTTCGCCTTCGATTCGTTCTTCTGGCCGGTGGGCGTCTTCGACGGCGCGCTGGAGCGGGCCGGTCTCACCGGGGTCACCCGGCAGCGGACGGTCGTGCCGGAGGATGATCGCGGCGCCGAGTTCTGGGCTACCCTCGCGCGGAGCCCCAGCTTCGCGGTCTTCACTGCTGAGCGGGCGACTGATCGATAGACGGGGCGGCGACAGTCTGACGGGTCGAAGCCGACTGAAATCCGTGTCGGGGTCGACTGGAATAGTTGGGCCGATGGACCGACTGGAGTCGCGGGGCGGCTGGGCGCGGAGGCTGTTCGGGGCCGGTGTCGCGCTGGCCGGGGGAGTAATGACGATCCTGGTGGGGGCGAACCTCCGGCTGTGGATGACGGCGACCGGGCGCTTGTTCGAGGTTGCGGCCGCGCCGGTGGTTCTGGTGGTGATCGTGCCGGGCGCGAAGGTCGGGCCGGACGGGGCGCCCATGGCGTATCTGCGGGGGCGGCTCGATGTCGCGATCGAGTTGCTGGCGGCGGGGAAGGCGCGCGAGGTTCTGATTTCCGGTGCCGCGCGGGGGGATTCGGGGGATGAGATCGCCTCGATGAGAACGTATCTGGTGGATCGGGGGGTCGATCCGGCGTGCATTCGGTCGGATGGGGAGGGTGTGTCGACGCGGGCGACTTGTGATCGGGCGCGGAGCGTTTTCGGCATCGACCGGGCCGCCGTCGTCACGCAGCGGCAGCATCGGGTGCGGGCGGTTGCGTTGGGACGGGCGGCGGGGATCGATGCTGTCGGTGTCACCGCGTATTGTGATTGTCGTCGAAGGACGTTGGTGCGCAATACTATTCGTGAGTGGCTGGCTGGACCGAAAGCGGTAGCGGGGTTGATCCGGCGGGGAGGTTTTCGGGGAAGTGGCAGGCGACCTGGTGGCCGTTGAAGTCGAGGATCGGGGGGTCGATTTCGCCGCAGATGTCCTGGGCTTTCCAGCAGCGGGTGTGGAAGCGGCAGGCGGCTGGGGGGTTCAGGGGGCTGGGGACGTCGCCGGTGAGGCGGATGCGGTCGCGTTCGGTGCGGCCCTTGGGGTCCGGGATCGGGACCGCCGAGAGCAGCGCGACGGTGTAGGGGTGCATGGGGTGGGCGTAGAGGTCGTCGCGGGCCGCGCGTTCGACGATGCTGCCGAGGTACATGACGGCGATCTGGTCGCTGATGTGTTTGATGACGGCGAGATCGTGGGCGATCACGATGTAGGTGAGGTCGAATTCGTCTTGCAGGTCCTCGAGCAGGTTGATGATCTGGGCCTGTACCGAGACGTCGAGGGCGGAGACCGGCTCGTCGGCGACGATCAGTTTGGGTTGTAGCGCGAGGGTGCGGGCGACGCCGATGCGCTGGCGCTGGCCGCCGGAGAATTCGTGCGGATATCGGTTGTAGTGCTCGGGACTCAGGCCGACGAGTTCGAGTAGTTCCTGTACGCGTGTCTTGCGTTCGTCGGGTGTGGCGGTGCCCTGTACCCGCATCGGGGCGCCGATGATGGCGCCCACGGTCTTTCGCGGGTTGAGTGAGGAATACGGGTCCTGGAAGATCATCTGGATATCGCGGCGCAGTGGTCGTAGCCGCCGCTGGGAGAGCTTGGTGATGTCCTGCCCGTCGAAGACGATCGAGCCGGCGGTGGGGTCCTCCAGGCGCAGGATGAGTCGTCCGGTAGTTGTTTTGCCGCAACCGGATTCGCCCACCAGGCCCAGGGTCTGCCCGCGGCGCACGGTCAGGTCCACGCCGTCGACGGCCTTGACCGCGCCGACCGTATGCCGCAGGATCACCCCTTTGGTCACCGGGAAATGCTTGCGCAGCCCGGTGACCTCCAGCAGTGGCGCGTCCTCGGGCCGCGGGTTGTCGAGTTCATTGGTCACTGTCGTTCCGCTCGCTCGTGACGAGTGCCGGTTTCGGCGAAATGACCGGCAGGATCTCCTCGTTCCAGATGTCCGTGCGCTGTGCCACGGTCAGGTGGCAGGCGGCCGTATGTTCCGCGCCGACTTCGCGCATGGCCGGTATCTCGGTGGGGCACTGCCCATTCGTGCGTTCCGGATAGGCGCAGCGCGGATGGAATGCGCATCCGCTCGGTACGTTGATCAGGCTGGGTGGCGTGCCCTTGATCGGTAGCAGCCGATCGGATGCGCCGCTGTCCAGTCGTGGCATCGAGGTGAGCATGCCCCAGGTGTAGGGGTGGGCGGGTGCGTGGAAGAGCGTGTCGACATCGGCGTATTCGACGGCCTTCCCGGCGTACATGACCAGTACGTCGTCGGCGATTTCGGCGACCACGCCGAGATCGTGGGTGATGATGACGACCGCGGAGTCGAACTCGCGCTGCAGGTCTCGGATCAGGTCGAGGATCTGGGCCTGCACGGTCACGTCGAGGGCGGTGGTCGGTTCGTCGGCGATCAGCAGTTCCGGATTGCAGGACAGGGCCATGGCGATCATGGCGCGTTGCCGCATGCCGCCGGAGAACTGGTGCGGGTATTCGTCCACCCGGCGTTGCGGTTGCGGGATGCCGACGCGGCCGAGCAGGTCGATCGCTTGTTGCCGGGCCTGCTGTTTGGTGACGTCGTTGTGCAGCCGGTAGGCCTCGATGATCTGTTTGCCGATGGTGAAGTAGGGATTCAGGGCGGTGAGCGGGTCCTGGAAGATCATCGCCATCTTGCATCCGCGCATGCGCCGCACCTCCTCCGCCGGCGCGGAGGCGATGTCGACGCCGTCGAGCATTACTTCCCCGGAGACGAGGGTGCGGCGCCGATCGTGCAGGCCGAGCAGTCCCAGGCTGGTGACGGTCTTGCCCGAGCCGGATTCGCCGACGATGCCGAGGGTGCGTCCGCGGTCGAGCTGGAACGACACCCCGTCGACCGCCTTGACGACGCCGTCGTCGGTGGGGAATTGAATGCGCAGATCCCGCACGCGCAGAAAGGGTTCGGTGGTCCTGCCTCCGGTGCTCATGCCAGCCTCACCCTCGGATCGATGACCGCGTACCCGATGTCGACGATCGTGTTCGCCACCACGATGAAGAATGCCGCGAACAAGGTCACCCCCAGCACGACCGGCAGATCGCTCTGCTGGATGCCCTGAATGGTGAGCTGCCCCAGCCCTTGCATGGAGAAGGCCACTTCGGTCAGCACCGCGCCGCCGAGCAGCAGCCCCAGATCCATGCCGAAGATGGAGACGATCGGCGTGAGCGTCCCGCGCAGCGCGTGCCGCAGCACCACGGTGCGTTCGGGCAGCCCCTTGGCGCGGGCGGTGCGGATGTAGTCCTCGTTCATCGTCTCCAACATGCCCGCACGCGTGAGCCGGGTGTACAGGGCGCCGTAGGTGAATGCGGTGGTGATCCACGGCAGTATCAGGTTCTCCACCCATTGCAGGGGATCGGTGGTGAGGTCGACGTACTGGTCGGACGGCAGCAGGTGCAGGGTGTTGACGAACAGGGCCAGCGCCAGCAGGCCGGTGAGGAACACCGGCAGTGACACTCCGACCAGGGAGATGGTCATGGCGACCCGATCGAACACGGTCCCCTTGCGCAGCGCCGAGATCACCCCGGTAGCCACCCCGCCCAGCAGCCACAGCACGGCGGCGCCGCCCGCGATGGACAGGGTGACCGGCGCCCGATTCAGCAGCAGCTCCCACACCGGCGTGGAAGTGCGCCACGAGTACCCGAAACACGGTGCCGCGCAATGGATGCTGTAGGAGCCGCCGTTGTAGTCACGCCCGACCACGAGCCCCTTGACGAACTCCAGGTACTGCACCGGCAGCGGCCGATCCAGCCCCAGCTGCACGATGATCCCGTGCAGCACATCGGGTGTCGGCTCCCGCCCCGCGTAGCGCGCGGCGAGAGCATTGGTGGAGACGCCCGCCAGCTTGGGCAGTCCGAAGAAGATCAGGAATGCCACCAGCGTGGTGATCAGCAGGACCAGTACCGCGAACAGTATCCGGCGGATGACGAATCGCAGCACGGCGCAATCACTTCAACCCGAGTTGGGTGTAGTCGTACATGCCGTAGCCGTACTGGATATGGACGTTGGTGAGGTTGTCCGGCCGGTAGATCAGCGATTTGCTGTTGATCAGCGGAATGATGGTGGCGTCCTGCATGACGGCGTCGTCGATCTGCCGGTAGACCGCGGCGCGGTCCGGGATCGCGGACAGTCCGACCACCTTGTTGAACAGCGCCGTCACGGCCGGGTTGGTCTCTTCTTCGAAGTTGTAGTTGCCCGACTGGGTGATGGCCTGCGGGTCGGTGGTCGCGAAGAGGAAGCCGTAGCCGGTCGGGAAGTCGGCCTGCCAGCCCGACAGCATGATGCCCAGGTGATTCTGATGGACGGAGGCCGGCGCCCCGAGGACGGTCGGCAGGTCCTGTGACGGGTAACCGAACAGGTTGGTCTGGATACCGACCCGCGCGAGCGCGGCCTGGACGGCCACTGCCGCGTCCTTCTCCTTCGGCCGGTCGGAGCGGAAGGCGAGGGAGGTGGTGAACCCGGCGGGTGAACCGCACTGGGCCAGTTCGTTCTTGGCGGCATTGAGGTCGCCGGTGTTGTCCGGTCCGTTCGGGTAGGTGTTGGTGGTGTTGCTGTCGATCCAGGGCGGCAGGAAGTCGGTGGCGATACTGCCGCCGACCGCGCCGCCGTAGGCGTCCTGCACGGTGGTCTTGTCGACCGCGTATTCGATTGCCTTGCGGCAGTGGACATTCGGAATGATTGTACTGTTGATTCCGGCATACCATTCGAACCCGCTCAGCGGATCATCCGCATGCGTTTTCAAGGTGGGCGTGGACAGGATCCTGGCCCGCGCGTCCGAGGACACACCGGTGCCTGCGAGGTCTACCTGGGCGGAACCGTTGAGCAGGTCGGAGTCGATCGTCGACTGAGTGACATTGGGCCGGAAGATGATCTTGTCGGCCAGCTGTTTCGCCTGCGGGCTGCCCGCCTGCGTCCAGTTCGGATTCTTGACCAGCACCGCCTGCTTACCCGGGTCGTAGCTCTGCAGCATGTACGGGCCGGAGGAGACGTAGTGGTATTCGTAATTGACGCCGCCGTTGGGCCCGGTGTCCGCGTCCGGCGGTACCGGCGGGGTTTCCATGATGACGATATCGTCGAATTCGGCGAACGGCGCCTGCAGATGGAAGACGACGGTGTAGTCGTCGGGCGTGGTGATGCCCTTGAAGTCGTCGAGGTTGGGATCCTTGTACGGCCCCGGATAGTTGTTGGGGTTGGTCAGATACTTCTGGAAGTAGACCGGCCCCTTGTTGAGCACGTCCGGCGCGAAATTACTGCGCGCCACAGCGTATTTGACGTCCTTGGCGGTGATCGGCTCGCCATTGCTGAATTTCAGGCCCTGCCGGATGTGATAGGTCCAGGTGGTGAGATTGTCGCTCGGCGTGCCGAGGTCGGTCGCCAGATCCGGCACGATCTTCGGCACGGTCTGCCCGGGCGTGACGCTGTCGAAGGTCAGCAGCGGCGTGGCGAAGAGCCGGGTGAAATTCTGCGAGTACGCGTAATAGGTATTGCCCGGATCCATCGAGTCGAAGTCCGAGGACATTTCGTAAACGAGTGTTCCCCCTTGATGATCGGAGGAATTGACCACCGAGGTGCTGGCCGCGTCGTAGGTGCCGGAGCCGCTGCCGCTGCTCGCGCCCCCGCAACCCGCCACCACGAGCGCGCCGGCGAAGGTCGCGGCCGCTATGCCCAGTGAGTGTGTTCGTTTCATCGGTTGTGCCCTCATTTCACTTGCACCGAAATTGCGCCCGGCAGCGCGGTTATCGACTTGATCTCGGGTCGAAAGCATCACGCAGGCCGTCGCCGAAGACATTGAAGGCGACGACCGCGATGAGTAGTGCGAGTCCCGGCATGAACACCAGGTTCGGATCGACGCTGTAATGCTCGACGGCGTCGGACAGCATGCCGCCCCAGGTCGGTGTCGGGGGAATGATGCCGACCCCGAGGAAGGACAGGGCGGCTTCGAAGAGGATGTTGATCGGGATCAGCAGCGTCGTGTAGACGAGGATCGGCCCGACCAGGTTCGGCATGATCTCGCGGAAGATGATGTAGCCCGGCCGCGCACCCATGGCGCGGGCGGCGTCGACGAATTCCTGTTCACGCAGCGATAGCACCTGCCCGCGAATGATGCGGCCGGGATAGGCCCAGTTGAAGAATCCGATGACGAAGATCAGCAGGACGACGCGCAGCGTATTGCCGCTCAATCCGAATGCGCTGGTGGGGAATACGCCGACCATGGCAATGGAGAACAGCAGTAGCGGGAAGGCGAGGAAGATATCCATGGCGCGGGCCAGCACGGTATCGACCCAGCCGCCGAAGTATCCGGCGATGACGCCGATTCCGACGCCGAGGATCAGTGACAGCACCGTCGCCAGCGTTCCGATCAGCAGCGAGTACCGCGCGCCGACCACGATGCGCGCCAGTTCGTCCCGCCCGAACGGCACGTCGATGCCCAGCGGATGCGACCCCGAGATGCCGGAGTGGAAAACGCCGTGGATGGGCCGGCTGAGCTCCGGATCCACCAGGCCGGCATGCGCAGTCGTCGGTGAGGCCACCACATAGGGCCCGAAGATCGCGATGAGCACCAGCAGGACGACCACGATGCCGCCGCCGATCGCGACCTTGTCGCGGCGCAGTCGCATCCAGGCGATGCGCCCGGGCGAGCGTCCTTCGATGTGCTCGGCGGTCAATGGGGCTACCACCGACACCTGCGCATCGCTGACTTCGATCGGCGCAACCACGTATCCACCTCCGGCGTCGGACTCGGCTGTTCGTGACAGTCGAGAACCTCGCATACCCGCCCGGCGAGTTTCGCCGAAGGCGCGCAACAACTTTCACGGAGCGACCGGGTGGACCCGGGGCACCGTGTGTGAAAACAGGGTAATCACATTCGGACTGGTACGTACCGCAAACCGTGAATGAGGCGCTTCCGGTAACTAGACAGTTCAACTGTACAGTTACCCTGTCGAGTGTAAACTTGGATGGCTAGGTTCGGCTCGTCGGATGAACGAAAGAGGTTGAACAGCAATGGACTTCGGCATTCACTTCATCGACTTCCTGCCCGGGGACGCGGCCGCGCTGGGGCCGACATTGGCTCGGACGGCGGTGGCCGCGGAGCGCGCGGGGGCGGAAATGTTTACATTGGCCGACCATTTCTTCCAGATGGAGACGGTCGGGCGGGCGGAGGATCCCTTCCTCGAGGGGTATACGAGCCTGGGATTCCTTGCGGGGCAGACCGAGACGATCACCTTGACCATGCTGGTCACCGGCGTGACCTATCGGTATCCGGGATTGCTGGCGAAGATCGTCGGCACGCTGGACGTGCTGTCGCAGGGGCGGTCGATGCTGGGGCTCGGGGCCGCCTGGTACGAGCGGGAGCATCTGGCGCTGGGTGTGCCGTATCCGCCGTTGCGGAATCGGTTCGAGATGCTGGAAGAGACGCTGCGGATCTGCTTGCAGATGTGGAGTGCGGACGACGGGACCTTCGAGGGCAAGCATTACCGGCTGGCGGAGACCATCTGTGAGCCACAGCCGATCCGGCGGCCGCCGATCCTGCTGGGCGGCAGTGGCGAGAAGAAGACACTGCGGCTGGTCGCGCAGTACGCCGATCTCTGGAACACCACCACGCCGCTGGACGAGTTGCCGCACAAGCTCGAGGTGCTGCGGCGGCACTGCGCCGATGTCGGGCGGGATCCGGCCGAGATCCGCGCCTCCGCAGGGCTTTTCGATGATCCGTTCGCTGATCCGGACGCCTACCTGAAGACCGTCGAGAGGTATGCCGAGCTCGGTTTCGGTCTGCTGAACGTCGGGCCGGTGCCCGGCAATCCGGACCCGGTGGGGTGGGTGGAACGGTACGGCGAGCAGATCGCGCCGCGGCTCGCCGAGATCGGCTGATCTGCGAGATCGGCTGATACGAAGGCCCGCACCGCCTTCGAAGGGCGGTGCGGGCCGTTCATCGCCGGGGCCGGGGCGTGTTACTCGGCGGGCTCGGTGTCGTGCCGGAACTTGGCGGCGCGGCCCTGGAGGTGGGCGTATCGCTGTCCGCCGGGCAGCCGGTGGAAGGTGACCGGTGTCCAGCGGTCGCTTCCGGGCAGGTGCACGGCGAACAGATCCTCGGCGACGGGGACCAGGGGCAGTTCGGCTTCGGGTACGAACTCGGCGAGCGTTCCGGTGCCGGCCATCCGCAGGACGAGACCGTCGGCGGTGTCGAATACGTCGAGCCGCTGGCTCTCGCGCTCGTAACGGCCGGTGTAGCGGGCCGCTTCGACCTCGGTCGCCGACGGGGTGGGCCGATACTGTTCCCGGGGCGTGACACCCGCCAGAGCGGCTATCTCGGCGGACAATTCGTCGAACAGGCCGACGGCGACCCCGTTGGTGAGAATGGTGAACGCGAGCTTGTGCTCGGGCAGCACCTGCAGCAGCGCGGTCTGGCCGAGGGTGCCGCCGCTGTGGCCGAACACGCGGTCACCGTTCCAATCGGCGCGCCACCAGCCCAGTCCCCACGAGTCGATCTGCAGGCCGTTCGGCTGCGGAAGCACGAACTGCTCGGACTGCATCTGCCGGACCGAATCGGCCGACAGCAGCCGTTGCCCGTCCGCGGCCACGCCACCGTCGAGGTGCATCTGCGCGAAGGTCAGCACATCGCGGGCGGTCGTGGTGATCAAACCGGCGGGACCGGCGTGGCGGGGGAGGACCCACCGCTTCGCGCGGCCGTGCCCGTCCGGGCCCGGCAGATGCCCGACCGCGGCCCGATACAGCAGGGCTTCCTCGGGCAGGGTCACGGTGTGCCGCAAGCCCAGTGGCTCGAAGACCAGCTCGCGCATGGCCGCGTCCCAGGTCGTGCCGGTCAGCGCCTCGATGACGCGGCCCGCCAGGCTGAATCCGGCATTGCAGTAGGACCAGAGCGTGCCGATCGGGAGGATGCATTCGGTATGCGCCAGCTCGGTGACATACCGTTCGAGGCAGTCGTCGCCGCGTCCGGACTCGTCGCCGAACATGTCGCCGTCGATGCCGCTGGTGTGGGAGAGCAAGTGGCGCATGGTGATTCGGGCGGCGGTATCCGGATCGGACAGCCGCAGCTCCGGCAGTATCTCGGCCAGTGGCGTGTCGAGATCGAGTTTGCCCTGATCCACCAGGCGCATGACGGCGGTGGCGGTCCACACCTTACTGATGGACCCGATCTGGAACAGCGAGTCGACGGTGGTCTCCACCCCGGTCTCGACATTCAGCACACCGTAGGCGGCCTCGATGACCTGGTCGCCGTGTGAAATGGCAAGCGATACACCGGGAATGCCGTGGCGGGAGGCGATCTGTTCGAGCCGTCGCTGCCAGTACCCGGCATCCAAGGGCGCGATGGCGGTGGCCGCCCCGGCCGGACCGTGCGCTCGCGTATGCGCGATCACCCAGTCGATGATGCGGCGGTTGTAGTCGGCGCGATGCGAGGGTTTGCCGTCCAGGATGAAGAGGTGGGTGGCGCCGGGGTATATCACCAGCTCGGCGGGCACGCCGCGATCATGCAGCGCGTTGTACCACTGCTCGGCCTGGCCGAGCGGGCAGCGCACATCGGCCTCGCCGTGCAGAACCAGGGTCGGTGCGGTGACCCGATCCACGTGCGCCAGTGGCGACATGGCCGCGACCTTGGCGGGATCATCCCAATAGGTGGCCCCGAACTCGATGTGGGCGAAGTAATCTCCCGCATCGGAGGTGCCCATGAGGCTCACCAGGTCACTGACCACGCCACCGGTGACCACCGCGGCGAAACGATCGGTGCGGGTCGGCAGCCAGCAGGCCGTATAGCCGCCATAGCTGTAGCCGCACAGGGCGATTCGCGCCGGATCGGCCAGCCCCTCGGCGATCAGCTGATCGATCGGCTCCAGGAAATCGCGCTCATCGGCCACACCCCATCCGCCGACCACGGCCCGCATGAAGGTCTCGCCGTAACCGTCGCTGCCGCGTGGGTTGAGCAGCAGTACCGTCCAGCCGCGGGCGGCGAGGACCTGATGGTAGGCGTGCGTGGTGTCCCACACCGCATTCCAGGCATTGTGCGGTCCGCCGTGCACATCCACCAGCAGCGGTCCGGGGGTCGTCGCGGGGTCGCCGAGCAGCCAGCCGTGCACCTCGGTGCCGTCGGACACGGTGAACACGCGCTCACGGACCGGAACCGGGGTGACATCCGGCAGTGCCGTCGCGGTGTGCGTGGTGAGTACCTCTTCGGCGCCGGTCTCCAGGTCGAGCAGCACGATCTCGCCGAAACTGCCTGCGCCCGCGACGGTGACAGCGGCCTTGTTCGCAGCCGCGGCGACCGACAGGCTCGAGACCAGGCGATCGCCGTCCAGCAGCTTGCGCACACCGGCCTCGTCACGCATATAGAGATGGGTGAACCCGCGGTCACGCGCACAGAACAGCACGCCGCCCGCCGCTATCTGCGGTAGCGCACCCGGATAGCCCGGCGCGCCGGCCATGACATTGCGGTCGAATCCGGCGGTCAGCTCGGAGGTTTCGCCGCCGTCGAGCGGGATCCGCAGCAGCCCGTTATTGCGGACATCGGTGTCGGCGGCGCCGATCGCGACCAGACTGTCACCATCCGCACCCCAGATGACCGCCGCCACAGCACCTTTGGCGGACCCGGCCTGCTCGGGGACGATACGGGTACCGCCGGCGTCCACGACCCGCGCCGCAGCCGCGGCGACATCGGCATCGTCCGAGATGGAGTCGGCGAAAGCCAGCCGTTCACCGTCCGCCGACCAGGCCGGCGTCCCGGCATAGAAGTCGCCGTCGGTCACCTGCCGTACCGACCGGTCGGCGAGATCGAGTACGAACACCTGCGACCGCATACCGCGCAACATGCCGCTGCCGTCGAGCTTGTAATGCCGTCGATCGATGTGAATCGGTGCGGCCGCAGCGCTACTCGACGACTCGCCACGGGGTGACGCCGCGTTCCCCTCGGTGGTCCGGCCCGCCGACGCTGCGGCGTTCACCGGCTCGGCGTTGCCGCGCGAGGCCGAACCGCTCGCTGTTACGGCGGTACCGTCCGACGCCCTGACCTTCGCAGCCGCGGCGGCGACTGTTGCCGGCCGGCCGATCGGCGCCGTGCTGTCGACTGCCGCGGCGAATGCGATTCGCGTCCCGTCCGGGCTCCAGACCGGAAGTCCCGCGCCCAGTGGCAGTTCGGTCAGTTGTTCGGGCTCGCCGCCGTCGGCGGGTAGCAGCCAGAGCTGTGCGGGACCGTTGCCGGCGCGGAGGAATGCGATCGAGCGGCCGTCCGGGGACCAGCGTGGATCGGTATCGGCGACGCCGCGGGTCAAGCGGGTCGGTTCGCCGCCCGGCCGGACCTGCCACAGCGCCCGATTGTCCCGGTCGGCGTCACGATCCACGGTGCGCAGCACGTACACCACGCGACTGCCGTCGGGGGCGATCGCCGGATCCGACGGCAGCGCGACCCGGTCCAGGTCGGCGAGATCCAGTGGTCGAGAATTCGTCACGTCTTGCTCCTTCTCTGCTCTGTTTCTCCATGGTGCGGGCGGGAATTCGGGCCGGCCTCGTAGCCGGCCATGAACCGCCGGGCCCGGATTCGTGCGCCGCTACGAGGTGCGCCGCCCGCACCGGCTCGATGCTCTAGATGCCGATACCGCGCCGGAACGCCTCCGGCGCCGGGATATTCGGTCTGACGGGTTGGAAGGGAGTGCTATGTCCGGAACACGGGTGCCCGAACGGGTCGTGGTGGTCGGGGCCGGGATTGTCGGCCTGTCGTGTGCGTGGTCGCTGCAGGAGCACGGTGTCGAGGTGGAGGTGCTGGACAAGGCGCATCCGGGCGCGGGTGCGTCCTGGGGTAATGCCGGCTATCTGACACCGTCGCTGACGGTACCGCTGCCCGAGCCGTCCCTGTTGCGCTACGGGATTCGAGCCGTCCTCGACCCGCGCTCACCGGTCCGGCTGCCGCCGAGCGCGGACCCCGAACTCGCCCGCTTCCTGTTGCGCATGATCCGGCATTGCACCGGGGCGCGCTGGGCGCGGGCGATGGCGATCTACCGCGAGTTGAACGCGCAGATATTCACCTCGTTCGACCGGCAGTGGGACGGCGGCGTACCGGTGCGCACCGCGGAGACCGATGTGATCGCCGCGTACACCGACGCGCATCAGGCCGCCGGGCTGCTGCACGAGTTCGAAGGCATCGTGGCCAGTGGGCAGGAGGTGGACATGCGCATGCTGACCGGCGATCAGGTCCGTGCGCTCAGACCCCAGCTGTCCGGCCGGATCGATTGCGGCGTACGGATTCTCGGTCAGCGTTACCTGGATCCGGTCGCCTACCTCGCCGCACTGGCCGACAGCGTCCGCGCCCGCGGTGCGAAGCTCACCGAGGACGCCGCGGTCACCGCGGTGGAGCGGCGCGCGGGGAAGGTGATCGTCAGTGCCGGGGACACCCGGCTCGAAGCGGATGCGGTCGTCCTCGCCAATGGCGCCTGGCTGCCGGAACTCGCCCGGCCGCACGGCGTCCGGATGCCCCAGTACGGCGGCCGCGGCTACAGCTGCAGCGTGGCAGTGACCGAGCCATTGCGCGGCCCGCTGTACTTCCCGGCCACCCGGGCCGCACTGACCCCGCGCGGTGACCGCATCCGGGTGGTCGGCGTGATGGAATTCCAGCGTCCCGGCGCCCCGCTGAACCGGGCCCGCATCGAGACGACCCTGCGCGCCATCCGCCCCCTGCTGGATGGAGTGGACTGGGCCGATGTACGCGAAGAATGGGTCGGCGCACGCCCATTGACCGCCGATGGCCTGCCACTCATCGGCGCCACCGCCACCGAGGGCGTCTTCATCGCGGGCGGCCACGGCATGTGGGGCGTCACCCTCGGCCCGCTGACCGGGCACCTGCTGGCCGAACTCATGTGCACCGGAACGCGTCCCCGCGAACTCGCCGCCCTCGATCCATTGCGGTGATCATCGATCCCGGCCGCCGCACTCGCCTTGCCGTGGCGCGGCCGGGCATGCGATCAGGCCGTGACCGATTCGTCTCGCAGAGCAGACACGGCGAGACGGGCGGCCTCACCGATCGCGGCGTCGATGGCGGGTGCGCGGTGCGCCGGGGTATCAGCGACAGTGAAAACTGCCACCGCGTAACGCTTTTCGTCAGGGAAGGTGAGGACGCCCGCCTCGTTCCGGATGTAGGGCAGGGTGCCGGTCTTGGCGCCGATCATCACCTCATCGCCGAAACCGGAGGAGATCCGGTGCGGCCAGATCTGCTGATGCATGATCGTGCGCACCTGCTCGCACGCCGCCGCGGGGCCCGCGGTGTCCTGCCAGATCGCCGACAGCAGGGTGGTGGTCTCGCGCGGCGTGCTCGCGGTGGTGCGGGTCGGATCGCACACCGTCAGCGCGCGGAACTGCTCGGGAGTCGCTGCCGCGAACAGCTTGTGGATATCGGCGGGATCGATGCCGGGATGGTGCGCGGAGAGGTCTTCGGTCATGGTGGCGAACAGGTCCTCGCAGCCGCCGATGATCCGGGTGCGCCGCAGGCCGAGTTCGGCGAGGACGGTCCGTACGGCGGCCACACCGACCCGGCGCAGCAGCACATCGGTGGCGGCATTGTCGCTCATGGTCAAGGCGAAGAGAGCCAGGTCCCGCCAGCTCATTTCGACATCGTCGGCGCATCCGGCGGTGCCGATGCCGCCGATCCGATCCCGGCCGGTCACCCGGGTACGTTCGGCGGGATCCAGCGTGCCCGCGGCCACCTGGCGGGCATAGGTGAGCACGACGGGGATCTTGAACACCGAGGCGAGTACCACCGGGTCGTCGGCGTCCAGTCCGAGCTCACGGTCGCCGTCCACTTCCCGGGCGTGCAGGTAGCCGCGGGCGCCGGCCGCCCGGAACACCTCGGCGATAAGCCTTCCGGTCGTGATCGAGCTGTCGTCGTCGCGGAGTGTGCTGGTCATGGGGCTCCTTCGAAGTCGTCGAGTGCCTCCCATGGTGCGGCCGGGCGGCGGCCCTGCCCTCGTGGCCGATGACGAACCGATAGCCCGGCATTCGTGCTTTTCGACGAGGGCGGGCAGGTCCTTCGCCGCGATGCTCGAAAGCGCTGCCGACAGTGAGGAGACCGGTCATGAATCGACCCGGCACAGCGAAATCCGGTGCGCCCCTGAGCGCTTGGCTGACCCTGGTGGCTGTGGCCGTCGGCACCCTGGTGGTGCTCATCGACGGGACGGCGGTCATGGTCGCCATGCCCGCCATCGCGGAGGATCTGCATGCGAGCCCGGCCGGTATTCAATGGGTCGGCAACGGGCAGCTGCTGGCGCTCGCCGGGCTGACCATCCCGGCGGGAACCATTGCCGACCGGATCGGCCGGAAGCGGGCATTCCTGCTGGGTGTCGGCGGATTCGCGCTGTGCTCACTGCTGTGCGGGCTCGCACCCTCGATCGGCCCGCTGATCGCCGCGCGCGTGCTGCAAGGCGCCTTCGGGGCGCTGTTGATGCCTGCCGGATTGGCGGCGATCAGAGCGGCATTTCCGGAACGGCGGTTGCCGGCGGCGGTGGGCGTCATGGGGTCGGTGGCCGCGGTGGCGTCGGCGGGCGGGCCGCTGCTCGGCGGATTGCTTGTCCAGCACGGCAATTGGCGGTGGACGTTCTTCGTCAATGTGCCGTTCGGCATTGTGGGTGTGGCCGTAGCTGTATGGGTGATGACCGAATCCGCGGTGCGTGAGTACAAGCGTATGGACCTGGCCGGCGCTGCCTCGTCGACGATCGCGATCGTCGCGATCGTCTGGGCGATCACCGCGGCGCAGGATCGCGGCTGGAATTCCGCGCGGACCATCGGCCTGGGTATTGCCGGTGTACTCGCACTCGCGACGTTCCTGATGGTGGAACGCCGCGTCCGGAATCCCATGGTGCCCTTGGGGTTATTCCGCAACCGTTCGTTCACGGCCGGTCTCGCGCTGCTGACCCTGACGGTGTCCGTACTGTCGGCGGTCATCTTCTATCTGATGTTCTTCCTCCAAGGCGTGCAGGGCAGGAATGAGACCGCGGCCGCGCTGGCACTGCTCCCGCTGACCGCGGTGTATGCCGTGTCACCGCTGATCGGCGGGGTACTGGTGCAAAAGGCCGGCGCCAGAACCACACTCGTGGTGGGCGCGGTGTGCAATGCGGTCGCGATGATGCTGATGCTGCGCCTCACCGTCGATTCCGGATTCGCGACCTTGGCGCCGCCGCTGGCGCTGATCGGAGTCGGGGTCGGTTTCCTGCTGGTCGGTTCGGTCGATGCCGTCCTCGCCGGGACGCCCGTCGACAAGGCGGGCGTCACCGCCGGTGTGAAGGAATCCGCTCAGCAGCTGGGCGGCACGCTCGGCGTCGCCATCTCGGGGACGGTGCTCATGACGCTGGTCGGCGCACGGTTCCCCGCCGCCGCCCGGCACGCCCTCGCCGATACACCGGCCGCCGGGCTGGCCGACGACCGGGTCCTGCAACAACAAGCGGCCCTCGGATTTCCGGCCGCGTCGCAACAAGCGCTGGGCCGCAGCCTGGAACGCTCGGGCACCGCGCCCGAGCAGGCACGCCACCTGGTGGGCGCGGTCACCGAGGTGGCGCACCGCACCTTCACCGACAGCCTCCACATCGTCTACGGCGCCGGCATCTGCGTGGCCGTACTCGCGGCCCTGCTCGCACTCCTGGTGCGCGACAACACCTCCCGCGCCGCCGAGGCCGGAGGGGCGGGCGTCAGTGTGAGCGGGCCGGTTCCGCGGCCGAGCGGGAGCGGTGCAGCCGGTGCAGACGGAGGTCTATCTGGGCCTCGAAGCGGGCGTCCGGGTCGGTGAGGTCCAGGCCGCCCACCTCGCAGAGGCGGGTCAGGCGATAGCGGAAGGTGTTGGGGTGGACGTGGACCGCGTTGGCGGCCTTGGTGATGTCGCCGAAGGCCTCCAGGTAGGCGGCGAGGGTGCCGGTCAGGTCGCCTCGGTGCTCGGCGTCGTAGTGGAGGAGGCGGGCCACCGCGTCGCCGTAGGGGCGGTCGTCGCGTTCGGCGGCTTCGGCGAGGCAGGCCAGCATGAGGTCGGGGCGTACCGATCGGACTGTCGCGACACGGTTTCCGTGGCCGCGCTCGCGCAGGATGCGGAGTACGCAGTCGGCGTCGGTTCGCGAGCGGATGATGTCGCCGGGCTCGCGTACGGCGCGGCCGATGCCGATATGCAGGACGATGCGAGCGCCCATTCGCTCCAGGAAATCGGTGGCGACCCGCTGGGCGGTCGACTCGCCGTCGCACGACTCGGGGAGGGGGAGCAGGCCGTAGACCATTTCGCCGAGCATGGTGGCGGCCGCGGAGGGATGCAGGGCGCTGAGGTGCAGGGCGAGTGCGTCTGCGACGCGGCGGATTTCGGCGGCGCGGGCGACCTCATCGCAGTCCTCGCGGGGATCGAGTTCGAGTGCGAGGACGCAGACCGATCTGCCGCCGATGCCCAGCCGCCGCGCGGTGTCCGCGGGATTACCGGTCTGCTCGAGCAGACGGGTGACCAGTTCGGCTCGCGGGCGGGTGCCGGCCGTCCTACCGGCGCGGTCCCGCAGCAGATGCAGCGCAACGATTTTGGTCGCCTCGACGAACGCGCGCCGGCGATGCTCGGTCAACGGTTCGGACACCACAGCCCACAGCGATCCGAGCACTTCCTCACCGGCGCGCACGGCAATCGCGGTGCGCGGCTTGGAACTTTCGGTGAGCGCGGGGATGTAGACCGGCTCCCGGCTGCGGTAGAGCTCGCGGAACACGCCCTGCTCCAGCAACAACCGCTGATAATGCTCGGGCACCTGCCGGCCGAGCACCGTCTGGACCCGGCTCTCATCGGTCCGATCCTGCCCGCCGGAGAAGGCGAGCACCCGCGACGACCTGTCCTCGATCGTGATGGGCGCGTCGAGCAGCGCGCCGATCGCATTCGCCAGCTGGAACAGATCACCGGTGGGATATTCGGTGACCGCGTCACCGCGATCGGGTAGATCGATCAGCGTGCGCAACAGGAATACCAGCTGCTCCCACGAGGTGGCCCGGCTGACCTCCAGCACCGTGATCCCGGCCGCGTCCGCCGCCTGCCGGACGGCCTCGTCCATCGGAGCCTTGAGCAGCAATGCCGCGGCCCCGCGCCGCCGGAGTTCCGTGAGAAGCGTGGTGGCGGTGGCGGAATCGGTGACACCGACCCCGAGTAGCAGTCCGTCCGCGGCGACGTCGACGCCGTCGGCCGGATCGTAGATCGACACCGATCCGACCGGACGGTCGATCGTGACCGGGCCCGCCACCCGCCGCAGCAGCGTACTGCCCAGTGCATCGATGATCCGGCTCAGCCGAGGGCGGGGGAGCTCACTCATGGCCTCACCGTGCCCCGCCGCCGTTACGTCCGCAATGGTGGCAGCCTCACCGATCATGTCCAGCCTCCCGGCCCGGTGAGCGGCGCGGTCAGCAGCTCGAGCCCGGCCTCGAAAACCTCGTCCGCCGAGGGCGGATGGGCCAGCAGCGGCGCGAACTGCCGCAGCGCCGGGAACCGATCCCGCGGCAGCGTGGCGAGCACGGTGCCGGCCTCGGCCCAGTAGACCGGATCCTGCTCGAGGCGTTCCGCTTCCGTATCGCACAGCGCGCACCCGAGGACGAACCTGCCGAAAACCGCCAGCAGATTTGTCGCCCGGCGATCATCGGCCCCGTGCGCGAGCAGGATCGAGCACAGCCGTTCGTTGATCCGGAGCTGACCCGGAATCGGCACATTGGCCGGATTCAACAGGTGCAGGCCCGGATACCGGCGCAGCAGCCGGTAATACGCGCGCATGAGCTGCCTCGCCGCCTCGGCGGGCGGTAACCCCGCCGGCGGCAACTCGATCCGCGTCAGCAGCCGATCCAGCACTGCCAGCAGCAGGGCGTTCTTGTCCTGGAAATGCCGATACAACGACATGGGATTGACCTGCAACGCATCCGCCACCGCGCGCATGGTCACCGCGTCGAGCCCGCGCTCGTCCAGGACCTCCGTCGCGGCGTCGACGATCCGATCCCGGTTCAGGGTTCCGCGTGGCGTCTGCCGCTTCGAAGTCGCACTCCCGCTGACCATTCCGCCTCCTCGGGCAGCACCGATATCGACGTAGCATACAACGTATACTTCAGGCTTCGCAGGCACTTTCGGCGAAACTCATTGCGCACCTTGCCGCTAGAGTGAATTCCCGGACAGTCGGCTGGACAGGGATTCGCGAGTGACAGAACCTCGGCACGAGGTGCACGATCGGGCCACGTGGGCCGAACTCTTCTTCGATCTGGTGCTCGTCTTCGCGGTGACCCAGGCCGCGCATCTGCCGGTGGCGCAACCGGGTTGGGCCGCCGTCGGGCGAACGGTCCTGCTACTGGCCATCATGTGGTGGTCGTGGGTCGGCACCGTCCTGGCCGTACACGGCGTCGAGGATTCGGACCGGCAGCGGTTCTTCCTCTTCGCCTGCGGACTGTGCGCATTCGTCATGGCGATCACCGCCCCACAGGTATTCACCGGCCACGGTCAGCCGATGCTCTTCGCGGTGGCGCACTTGCTGTTGCGGCTGCTGCTGTGGCAAACCGTCCGCCGCAAAGGCGCGTACGCGCACGCCGGCGCCTTCGGTAGCCTGCTCAGTCCCTACACCATCAGCCTCGTCAGCGCGCTACTGCTGATCGCCGCCGCGGCGGGCCCGCCCGGCCGGGTACGCGACATCCTCTGGATCGCCGCCGTCGCCCTCGCCTTCATCGGCCCGGCCCTCCTCGCCCGCCGCCTGAGCCGCGTCCAGTTCGGCGCCACCCACCTCCCCGAACGCTTCGGCACCTTCGTCATCATCGCCCTGGGTGAAATGCTCGCCTCGGTCGGCGCGCAAGCAGCCGGCGCCCACCTCGGCATCCTGTCCTGGACCAGCGTGATCCTGATCTTCCTACTCGCCTTCGGCCTGTGGTGGCTCTACTTCGCCTACGGCTTCTCCGCAGTGGAACATTCACTGCGCACCAACCAGGTCCGCGGCACCGTGGTCCGGGACGTCCTCAGCTACGGCCACCTGCTCCTGGTAATCGGCCTGGTCCTGGTAGCGGTAGGCGCCAACACCATGGTCGGCAACCCCACCGCCCCACCCCACGGCGTCCCCGGCTACCTCCTCCCCCTCGGCGCAACCCTCTTCGTCACCGCCTTCTGCTGGACCCGCTGGCGCATGTTCGGCGCCCCCACCACAGGCCGAACCACCGTCGCCCTCCTCCTCGCAGCCCTCACCCCCACCACCCCCTACCTCCCCCAACTGGCAACCCTCACCACCATCACCACAATCATCCTCACCCTCAACGCCTACGAACACTGGATGGTCGCCACCGGCCGGCCCCTCCCGCTGATTCATCGGTAGCGTGTGAGCCATGAACGGGTTGCTGCACCGGATTCTGGATATTGCGCCGGTCTGGGTGTATCTGGTTGTCACGTTGCTGGTGTTTGCCGAGGATGCGGTGTTCATCGGGTTTGTGATACCCGGGGAGACGGCGGCGGTGATCGGTGGGGTGGCGGCCAGTCAAGGGCACGTGGAGCTTTGGCTGATGATCGTGCTCGTGGTGGCGGCGGCCATTGTGGGGGACAGCGTCGGGTATGAGGTGGGGAAGCATCTGGGGACGCGGGTGCTGCAGTTGTCGCTGCTGGAAAGGCATCGGGGGCGGCTGGATCGGGCTCAGGGGTATCTGGCTCGGCGCGGGGGGTGGGCGGTGTTCCTGGGGCGGTTCACCGCGTTCTTCCGGGCTGTGATGCCGGCACTGGCGGGGACCTCGCGCATGCCCTACCGGCGGTTCCTGGTATTCAATGCTTCGGGTGGAATCATTTGGGGCACAACGTTCGTGGTGCTCGGGTTCGTTGCCGGGCAGTCGTATGAAGCCGTCGCCAAGACCGTGGGGCGGGATATAGCCATCGGGGTCGCGGTCATCGTGGTCCTGGCGCTGGTCGTGTGGAAGGTGCGGGAGGGGCGGCGCGAGCGGAAGATCGAAAACGAGTACGAGGCCGCTCATCACGCCGAGTGATCGCCGGCATGGTCGTGCTCGTAGCAGAGGCAGCGGACGCCGGGGGCGATCCATTCGCGGCCTGCCCAATCGGGGCGGCGGGTCAGGAGGACGGCGGTCACCTCCTCGATGATCGTGGCCTCGGGCATGGACGAGTCACGGCGGAGCCAGGTTTCGTCGCGCAGTAGCCGGAGGTAGTCGCGGACATCGGCGAGCAGGTCCGGGCCGCCGATATCGCCGTGGCCGGGGACCACCGTGCTCGCTGATTCCGCAGCCAGGCGGCTCATCAAGGACAGCCAGCGCAGGCCGGAGACATCGGTATCGTGCGGCGGGAACCAAGGGAAGATCGCGAACTGATGGGACTCCACCAGATCGCCCGTGAAGAGCACGCCGGCGTCGGGGACCCGGATGATCTGGTCGCCCATGGTGTGCGCCTGGCCGGTGGCCCGGAGCCGCACGATGCGGCCGCCGAGGTCGAGGTCGAAATCCTTGTCGTAGACGACATCCGGTTGTGTGAGCCGGACGCCCTCGAGGCGACGGGCGACCGTATCGCCGAGTCCGGCGAACATGTCGAGATAGCCGGGGCCACGGTTCTTCATGTCGGCCGCCTGCGCGCTGTTGATCAGATAGGTGGCGGCGCCGGCGAAAGTCTGTGCGCCGAAGGCGTGTTCGGGGTGGAAGTGGGTTGTCGTCAGGTACAGGCGGCGACCGGCCGCGTACTCGGTGGCAAAGGCCAGGACGGTCTCCGCATTGGCCGGGCCGATACCGGTATCTACGACGAGCACCGCTTCCCGGCCGCCGATCACGCCGATATTCGGCACCAGAGGCCGGCGGCCATCGGCAAGGACCACCAGGTCCGCGGCGACCTCGCGCACCTCATCGAGGCTCACCACGGGATCCGGAAGCTCCTGCGGGGGCAGATCGGCTGTTGTCACGTTGTTCTCCTTCGGCGCGGTCCAGGCTGTGCTTTCACCCTGCGCCGCAGGGTCCCCGGCCGTCCAAGTCCGATTCTCTGCAGCCGATACCGGCCCGGTATCGTCGCCGGTGATGGAACTGCGGACGCTGCGCTACTTCGTGGCCGTGGCCGAGGAACTGCACTTCGGCCGCGCGGCCGCACGGCTGCACATGACCCAGCCGCCACTCAGCCGCGCCATCCGGCAGCTCGAAACCGAGCTGGGATGTGAACTCCTGCAACGTTCCCCGACGGGAGTGGCGCTCACCCCCGCGGGCATATCGCTGTACAAGGATGCGCGGGCCCTGCTGGCGCAGGCGGATCAGGCGCGCGCCCGGGCCGTCGCCGCCGCGGGCGCCGCGGTGCTCACCCTCGGCACCCTCGCCGACAGCGCGGAACAAGCGGGCGCGACGCTGGCCGCCACCTTCCGGGAACGCCATCCCGGCGTGGAGATTCGCGTACACGAAGCCGACTTCACCGATCCCACAGCGGGTTTGCGCTCGGGAGCTGCCGACATCGCCTTGACCCGAACACCTTTCGACCGGACCGGCCTGACCGTACGGGTACTGCGCTCCGACCCGATCGGAGTGGTCCTGCGGGTGGACGACCCGCTGGCGACCCGCACCAGCGTGCGGCTCGGCGAGCTGGCCGACCGTCCCTGGTTCCGGCTACCAGACGACACCGACAGCGCCTGGCGCGGCTTCTGGATGCCGCTCGGCAGCAGGAACACCGACGGCCCCGTGGTCCGCACCATCCACGAATGCGTGCAAGCGGTGCTGTGGAACGGCACCATCGGACTGACCATGGTCGGCCACCGCATGCCGCCCGGACTCACGGTCATTCCCGTATCGGACATGCCATCCAGCGATCTGGTACTCGCCTGGAATTCGGCCGACGGCAATCCTCTGGTCCGTTCCTTCGCCAATATTGCCGGAACCCTCTATCGCGCAAGGACTTAAGAGGTTTCCGCGATCGGCTCGGCCGCCGAGCCTCGCAGGCGGAACACCTGGTACAGCACGATCGAGCACAGGCAACCGGCGCTGATACCCGAACCCATGATGGTCGCCACCGGCCCCGGCAGACCGGCATAGAACGCGGGCGCCACGGTCGGCGTCATACCGACGAACAGCGATACACCCACGATCAGAGAATTGACCGGATCACCGAGATCGGCCTTGGCCAAGGTCCGGATACCGCCCGCCGCAACGGTTCCGAACAACACCAGCCCCGCACCGCCCAGCACCGGCTTCGGCACCAGCTCCACCACACTGCTCGCCACCGGAAAGAAGCCCAGCAGCACCAGCAGCGCACCACTCATCGCCACGATGTAGCGGCTGTACATGCGGCACAACGCGACCAGCCCGACATTCTGCGCGAAGGCGCTACAGGCCAGCCCGCCCAGCGCCGCACTCACCACGGTGCCGATACCGACCGACCGCAGTCCATCGGCGAGCGTCCGCTCCTCGGCGGGCCGGTCCACGATCTCGCCCAGCGCCATCATGGTCGCGGTGCTCTCGGTCATCACCACCAGCATGGCGATCCCCATCGACACGATCGCGCCGATCGCGAAATGCGGTGCGCCGAAATGGAACGGCGGCACGAACCCGACCGCGGCGGCGTGGTGGAGCGGCGAGGTGTCCACCAAACCCAGCGGCCAGGCAATGAGCGACCCGACCAGCAACCCGATCAGCAACGCCAGCTGCCGGGCGAAACCACGCAGGAAACGATGCGCCAGCAACACCACCACCAGCGTCGCCGCGGCGGCCGCCAGATTCTTCATCGGCACACTCGACGAACCGTCGGCGCCCTCACCCGTGCCGTGGATCCAGCCCAGCGTGACCGGCAGCAGCGACAGGCCGATCAGGGTGATCACGGTGCCGCCCACCACCGGCGGGAAGAACCGCCGCAGCTTCGAAAAGTACGGCGCCGCAAGCGTTGCCAGCACACCCACCACCAGCGTCGCACCGTAGACGGTGGGTAGCGCATCGGCGGGCGTCGTCGTCTTCACGATGGCCAGCGTCGGCGCGACGACCGCGAACGAGGCCCCGCACATGAGCGGCAGCCGCGACCCGAACCGCCACCAGCCCAAGGCCTGCAACAAGGTCGCGAGCCCGGCGCTGAACAGCCCGGCCGTAATGAGCAGCCCCTGGTCTTTCGGTCCGAGCCCGACCGCGGCGCCGATGATCAGCGGCGGCGCCACCACGCCGGCCAGCATCGCGGCGATGTGCTGCAGGCCGCCTGCGACGAGTTGCCAGGGGCGGGGCAACTCGTCGACCGGATGTCGTTCGAGGGCTGCAGGCTGCGCGTGGATCATGCGAGACTCTCCGCTTCGATAACAATTCTCGAGATACGGAACGTGAATTCCGCATCGCAAAAACGTAAGAGCGGTCACACAGGCATGTCAATCCGCATACCTGGATCCGGAGGATATATATCTGTCTACCGATAGCTTCTCCCGCCCCTTGCGGCGGCAGCGGTAGCGGACGGGTACGCTGCCGCGCCCGAGCGCCGTCGGCGACGACATCCCGGACGCATCCGAGCGGAACCTACGCGGGGACGATGGTCGCCACGATGGTGTGGATTTCGTGATCCTGGATCACGAAGGTCTCGGTGATATCCACCGTCATGAGCCGGATACCGAGCACGCCGGAGTCGAGCAGATAGCGGGCCGTCACCACATCGCCGTCCTCGGACATCCGGATATCCCGGATGTTCTGGATGACCGAGTACTGCACGCCGGTATCGAGATCATGGGTCAACTGCGGCCCGGAAGTGCCGGTCTGCAACCCCGCCTCGACCCGGGTCGCGTCCGGCGCGAACGGCACCGCGCTCGCATCGTGGCTGAGCAGGGCGTCGATGTAGGCGCGGGCGATCGCCTCACGCGGGGTATCCGCCGGATTCGGTGCGGCGGCGGCGATTCCGGACCCGATATCGAGGGCCGCCGCGACCACCGCCGAGACAACTGCAACCCGTTTCATTTTCATCGGCACAGATTGGCCTGAAACCCGGCGTGGCGCAAGCGGTTCCCGCGTCAACCTGTGACCGGAGCGCTCCGCGGCGGCCTGATATCAGGCTGCTTATATCAATAAGCTGATTGCCTGGGATATGCTCGGCCCGTGGAACCCTCGTTGCAGCAGGTCGGGCAGGCGGTCAAACGGCTGCAATGGCGTCATCATCGGGAAGCGAATCGGCGGCTCGCGGATATCGGGCTGTCCATCGCGCAGTGGGATGTACTGCGGAATCTGCACGAGCATCCCGAGGCCTCACTGCATGCGCTGGCGGAGCTGACCTTTCAAACCGATCAGTCGATGGGCACGCTGGCCGCGCGCATGATCGACCGCGGTCTGCTCGAACGGGTCGCCGGGCCCGGCCGGGCCGTCCGGCACCGCCCGACCGCCGAAGGGGAACGCGTCCGTCGCGAGGGGGAGGCGATGATGGCCGACGTGCTGCGCGATACCGTCGGCCTGCTCGGCGCGGGGGAGCGGGCGACGCTCTACCGGCTGCTGACGGCGGCTGCGGGCGAATAGCGCGGCACACCACTGGGAAGTCAACGTCTGTTGGCCTACAATTGTTGGCATGACCGATGAGCCTGCCCCGCGCCGCTCCGACGCCACCCGCGCGGCGATTCTCGAAGCCGCCCGCCGCCGCTTCGCCGAGGACGGCTTCCGGAAGGCCACCATCCGCGCCATCGCCGCCGACGCGGGCATCGACCCCTCCATGGTCATGCGCTACTACGGCAACAAGGACGGCCTCTTCCTCGCCGCCGTCGACATCCGGCTCGACCTCCCCGATCTCGGTGCGGCCGAACCCGATACGCTCGGCGAGCTGCTCCTCCGCCGCTTCCTCGAACTCTGGGAACGGCCACCCAGCAACGAAATCCTGCTGACCATGCTGCGCTCCGCCGTCACCGACGAAACCTTCACCCAGCGCGCCCGGCAACTCTTCGCCGACCAGGTCGCCCCCGCCGTCCTGCGCATCGGCGACCCCGCCGACGCCCCCCGCCGCGCCGGCCTCATCGCCACCCAGATCCTCGGCCTGGCCCTCTGCCGCTACATCCTCCGCCTCCCCCCGGTGGTAGCCCTCACCCAAGAGCAAGTGATCGCCGAAATCGCCCCGACCATCCAGCACTACCTCACCTCGAAACCCCCACAGCCGTAGGCACTCCCGGGAATCAGGCGGAAACCAATTCCTTCGGGCGCTGCTCGGGCGCTTCTTCTTGCGTGCCTTCGATATTCACCCTCGGCAGGATCGCGTCCAGCTTGCGGGGTAGCCGCCAGGCGTGGCGGCCCAGTAGGGCCAGTATTGCCGGGACCAGCGTCAAGCGCACCGCGAAGGCATCGATCAGTACGCCGGCCGCCAAGGCGAAGGCGATGGGTTTGATCAGGGCATCGTCGGTCGGGACGAAGGAGGCGAAGACGACGACCATGATGGTGGCCGCTGCGGTCACCACGCGCGCGTTGTGGCGGGTGCCTTCGATGATCGAGGCTGCCGGGTCGCCGGTCCGCGCCCACTGTTCGCGGATGCCGGATACCAGGAATACCTCGTAGTCCATGGCGAGGCCGAACAGGACGCCGACCAGGATGATCGGCAGGAAACTCACCACGGGACCCAGGTGGGAGACGCCGAACAGGTCTGCGGCCCAACCCCATTGGAAGACGGCCACGGTCGTGCCCAGGGCGGCCGCGACCGACAGCAGGAAGGTGAGTGCGGCCTTCACCGGCACCGCGATCGAGCGGAATACCACGATCAGCAACAGCAGACTGAGGCCGACCACGATTCCAAGGAAGGGGATCAGTGATGCCGAAAGACGTTGCGAGACATCGATGGTGACAGCGGTATCGCCGGTGACCGCCACCCGGGCGCCGGGAACCGAACCTGGAATATCGCCGCGAATCGCATGCACCAGATCGGCCGTCTGCTGCGTCTCCGGAGCGGTCGACGGCACCACCATGACTATCGACCGGCCTGGCGTCGCCGTCGCCTGGGGCGGCGCAACCAATGCGACATTCGGCAGCTTCCGCACCGACGCCGCCACCGACTGCGCCGCCTGCGCGCCACCGTCCACCACCACGACCAGTGGACCGTTGAACCCGGGCCCGAACTTCTCGGCAACGGTGTCGTAGGCCTCCCGCTGCCCGCTTCCGATCGCGGCAGAACCATTGTCGGGCAATGCCATTCGCAGCGCACCGACGGGCGCGGCGAGCACCGCCAGCAACGCGACCACGCCCAGCACGGTAACCATCGGCCGCTTGGTGACCAATCGAGCCCAGCGTGCACCCATAACCTCGGAGCCTGCGGCGGTGCTGTTGGAGCCTGCGGCGGTGCTGTTCGAGGCTGTGGCAATGCCGTTCGAGGTCGTGGCCGTGGCGCGCCGATGTGCGCGCGATCCCACGCGCGGCGTCAGCCGCTCACCGGCGAATCCGGCCAGGGCGGGCAGCAGGGTGGTGGCCACGGCGACGGCGACCAGCACCGCACCCGAGGCGGCCAGGCCCATGACCGTCAAGAACGGTATCCCGATCACGCTGAGCGCGGCCAAGGCGATGATCACGGTCGCGCCCGCGAACACCACCGCACCGCCGGCGGTCGCATTCGCTTGTGCCGCAGACTCTCTCGGTGTGAGTCCGGCGGCCAGCTGTGATCGGTGCCGGGACAGGATGAACAATGTGTAGTCGATGCCGACGGCCAGGCCCAGCATGAGCGCCAGCGTCAGCGCGGTCGAGGACACCGAGACCACCGAACTCAGGGTGAGCAGTCCGCCCACGGTGATGCCGACGCCGAAAACGGCCGACAGCAAAGGCATTCCAGCGGCCAGCAGCGAACCGAAAGTAATGAACAGCACCAGCACCGCCACCGCCAGGCCGATGCCCTCGGTAATGCCCGGATGCATCTGCCCCACGCCGTAAGCGGACCCGCCGACCGACACTTCCAGTCCGGCGTCGCGGGCGGAGGTCGCGGATTGCTCGACGGCGGTGCGCGCCGCATCGGTCACCTGGGAGCGATCACCCGCGAAGTGCACCATCGCCACCGCGGTCCGCTGATCGGCGGAGATGGTGCCCGTCTGCTGCGGTGTGGTGACCCCGGCCGCGCCCGGCGCGGTCCCCGCCACCTCGAGGGTGTGCTGAATGGCCGCCGCATAAGGGGTTTCGGTGATGCGGTGTCCCGGCGGCGCGGTGAACACCAGTTGCGCCGTGGCCCCGGCGGCCTCCGGCGCGGACTTCTCCAGCGTGTCCAGCGCCTGCTGGGATTCGGCTCCGGGCACGGTGAATCGGTCGTCGAGGTGGCCGCCTGCGGTGGCGACGCCGCCGATCAGGGCGATCAGCAGGGCTGTCCATACGGCGAGGACCACGCGGCGGCGCCGGAAGGCGAGATCTCCCAGCCGCCCCAGAAATCCGCTCATCGGCGTCTCCTTCGAATGCGGGCATGAGTGCGAATGCGGGCACGAATGTGGGCAGGTGTGAACTTTATGGGTGTTAACTTGCCATGCAATCTGTACAGGTGTCAACATTGACTTCGTGACCAGCTCCGACGATGCAGCTCAGCGACCGGTTCGCGAGGGTCCCTACCACCACGGCGACCTGCGCAATGCCCTCGTACAGGCCTCCGCGCAACTGGCCGAGATCGGCGGCCCCACCGCCGTCACGGTCCGCGCCGCCGCCCGCGCGGTCGGCGTCACCGCCACCGCCGCCTACCGGCACTTCACCAACCACGAGGAACTCCTCACCGCCGTCTGCGAACAAGCCGTACAGGCCCTGTTCGAAGCCCTCAGCAGCGCCATGGAAAGCGTTCCCCCGCAAGCCGATCCGACCGCCACCGCCATCGCGCGACTGGCCACCGCGGGCCGCGCCTACATCGAATACGCCGACCGCGAGCGCGGACTGTTCCGCACCGCGTTCTGCATCGGCGAGATCGACGTCGAGAAGGACGTGCGCCAGGACCCGATCTTCGCGCTGCTCGCCACCGGCCTCGACGGCCTCGTCGCCGTCGGATTCATGGACCCGCGGCAGCGGCCGGGCGCGGAATTCACCGGCTGGGCCGCCGTGCACGGCCTGGCCGGGCTCATTGTCGACGGCCCGCTCGCCGACGTCTCCGACATCGAACGCGAGGCCGCCATCCGGCACGCGGTCGCGACCGTCCTGCGCGGATTCGCCACCGGCCCGCACGCCGAGCCGTACCGATCCACCGACCCGCACATCGCCCTCGACGCCTGACCCCGACCTTCCGCACGTGAAACGCTCGGCGTTCACCGGTGTGTCGGGTGTCCGTAAGCTGGCGGCGTTTTGATGACGTCGCCGTCGATGTACCGATGACGCCGGCCTACGAACTCACGCTGAGAAGGTTGCCTGGATGCTGAATCCCCCCGGCCTGCTGCCCCGTACGGGCATTCCGGCTCATCTCGCCGCGCACATGACCATGGACGAGCAGTACGACTGGCACCGCGCATTCCTGAAACGACACCGCGTGAGCCGCCGCACCTTCCTGCGCGGCAGCACCGCCGCCGCCATGGCGGCCGGATTCGCCGGCGTCTTCAGCCAGGTCGCCTACGCCGACGACGCACCCCTCGCGGTCGGCGGCCGGCATGTCGGCTTCGGCCCGGATGCGGCCGGCCAGCTGCGCTTTTCGGGTCAGCTGTCCCGAAACCCCGGCTCCGGCAAGGTCTTCCTCGACCATGGCCCCACCCCCGCGCTCGGCGGCACCATCGAAGCCGAGGTGCGCAACCTGGTCACCCAGGTGCCGCGCACCGACGGGGGAGTGCTGGCCGCGGAACAGTTCTACGTGCACGCCCCCGTCGACGGCCTGCCCGGCCGCCTGCCGCACTTCTACCGCTGGCGCACCTCCGACGGCTATGTGGGAGAAGTGGTTTCGGCCAGCACCGCCATGCCCAGCTCCCGCGCCGCCCTGCTGCCGTTCCGGTTCACCATGATGGGCGACCAGGGCATCGACGAAACCCCCAAGCAGCCCGAGGGCATTACCGCCGGCGCTTATCGCAACAAATACGGTCAAGGCGATGCACCCGGCGCCCGCAATATGGAGAACATCCAGCGCCAGATCGTCGCGAACAACCCCGACTTCCACATCCTGGCCGGCGATATCTGCTACGCCGACACCTCGCACGGCGGCGGCCCGGACTGGTTCGTGCCCAACGGCACCGCACCGAACGCGAAGATCGACGCCTACAACCCCTTCACCTGGGACTACTACTTCCAGGCCATCGAGAACAGCGCCGCCCGGGTGCCGTGGATGTTCACCACCGGCAACCACGACATGGAAGCCGTCTACGGCACCCACGGCTACGGCGGCATCATGTCCCGCCTCGATTTGCCCGGCAGCGGCCCCGCCGGTTGCCCCTCGGTGTACTCCTTCACCTACGGGAACGTGGCCATCCTTTCGCTGGACGCCAACGAGGTCAGTTACCAGGTTCAGGCCAACCTCGGCTATTCCGGTGGGGCACAGACCAGTTGGGTCGACCGGACCCTCGGGCAGTACCGCGCCGACCCGAACATCGATTTCATCGTGTGCTTCTTCCACGAATGCGCCTACGCCACCGGCATCGGCGGCGCCAGCGACGGCGGCGTGCGCGGCGCCTGGGCGGACCTGTTCGACAAGCACAAGGTCGACCTCGTGCTGCAGGGCCACAACCACAACTTCGAACGCACCGACCCGATCCGCGGCGGGCAACCAGTCAAACCCGCGCCCGACAATTCGATCGTCTACCCGGACACCGACGGCACGGTCTACTACGTGGTCGGTGGCGGCGGCGCGATACACGGCACCTTCGCGGCCGGCGAAACCTACCGCGGCCACGAGAATCCCGACACCTTCGTGCCCGGCAGCACGCTGTGGGGTTCCGACGGCAAGGACCGGAAGGAAGACGCCGACTGGTCCCGGGTGCGGTACGCGCGCTACTCGTTCATCCGCGTGGATGTGCGGCCCGGCGTCTTCGCCAGCGAGATGGATGTGACCGCCGTCGACGAGAACGGCCAGGAATTCGACAAGGTCACCTACCGGCGGCTGGTGACCCGATAGCAACTCTTGACGGTTCGAAAGAACACGTTCACACTACCAATCGGTAACAGGACAATAGTGTCCGGTTGTGGTCAGCGGGCTCTGACCAGCGTCTTCTCGACGCCCGTGATGGAGGGGAACTCTGGAGTTGAGAAAAACACAAGGACGTGTTCCATTGGCAACCGCTATGGCCGCGTTCGCGCTGGTGACTGCCTCGTCGGCAATCTGCGCACCGCAGGCCGGGGCCGCGCCGGACGCGTTCTACGAATACACCGGCGCCACACCGTTATCCGCGTTCGAACCCGGCACCGTCCTGGATACCCGGACCATTCCGTATCACGTGGCCGGCCTCCCGGCCCCCGTCACCGCGGTCCAGCTGCTCTACCGCACCACCGACGCACAGCAGCGACCCACCGTCAATGTCACCTCCGTACTGGTGCCGCCCGGCGGTAATCCCGCCAAAGCCATTGCCTACCAATCCTTCTACGACTCCCTCAACCCCGAGGACAGTCCCTCCCGCGCCATCGCCGGCGACGTCTCCTTCGGCGGCCTGGTCAACACCTCGGAAACCGCGCTGATCGCACCGTCGCTGGCACAGGGCTATTCGGTGATCGTCGCCGACACCGAGGGCCAGCAGGCCGATTTCGCCGCCGGGCCCGAGTACGGCATGAACACCCTCGACTCGATCCGTGCCGCCACCCACTCGCCCGACACCGGGCTGAACCCGGGCACCCGGATCGGCATGATCGGATACTCGGGCGGCGCCATCGCCACCGACTGGGCCGCGGCCCTCGCACCCAGCTACGCCCCGGACGTCAATGATCAACTGGTCGGTGCGGCCGAGGGCGGCGTGCTGGTCAATCCGGCCCGCAACCTCTCCTACGTCAGCGGCAGTACCGGCTGGTCCGGCGTCGCGGCCATGGCGGTCATCGGCATCGCCCGCTCCTACGATGTCGATTTCGCGCCCTACCTGAACCCGCACGGCGCCCAGATCATCGACAAGCTGCGGTACGCCTCGATCGCCAACGTGCTCTTCCAGTACCCGGGGCTCACCTGGCAGCAACTCGCGAAGCCCGAATACGCCGACCCCAACAGCGTGCCGCCGTTCGTGGACGCCGTCCGCAAGATCGACCTCGGGCTCGCGCCCACCCCGACCATCCCCATGTTCATCGGCCAGGGCGCCAACGGCGTGCTGGAGGGCACCGACGGCGGCAGGCGCGGCATCGGCCCCGGTGACGGTGTCATGGTCGCCGGTGACGTGCGCGCCCTCGCCGACCAGTACTGCGATACCGGCAACCCGGCCATCGAATACCAGCAGTACGACCTGCTCAGCCACGTTCCGGCCATGGCCCCGTGGATGCCGGCGGCCCTGCTCTGGCTCAACGACCGGTTCGCCGGGCAGGCAGCTCCGGGCAACTGCGGCAGCATCGCACCCGGAAATCCCCTCACCCCGGAACTGTGACGAGCCGATCCCGCTGCACCGCAGCATGATTCGCGGGCCGGCACTGCGAACTCGGGCAGTGCCGGCCCACCGGTCCGAGAGGCCCTGCGAGCCGTATGACAGCGCGGCGCATACTAGGTGCCGTGGTACAGATCGAAACACCGCTGCACATGAGCAGTTTGGTGACCTCATGGCGGTGGGACACCTCGACTGTGCTGGTCACCGCGCTGCTCGCCCTCGTCTACGCAGGCTGCTGGGTCAAGGCCCGGCGCAACGGCGCGGAACTGCCCGTCCGGCGGGCCGTCACCTTCGGGGCGGCGGGCCTGGGCGTATGGCTACTGACGGGCATCAGCCTCATCGGCGTCTACTCCGACACCCTGTTCTGGGTGCGCGCGCTGCAGATCCTGCTGCTGCTGTACCTGGTGCCGTTCGCGCTCGCCGCGGGCGCGCCGATGACCGTGCTGCGCGAGGCCCTGCCGCCGCGCGCCCGGGAACGCCTGGACGCGGCCCTGTCCGGGCCCGTCGCGCGGTTCCTCACGTATCCGGCGGTGCCGTCGCTGCTGATCCTGGCGCTGCCGTGGGTGCTGTTGATGTCGCCCTGGCTCAAAGGCGTGCTGCAGCACGGCGGAATCGATGCGTTCACCCGAATCCTGGTGGTGGTCATCGGGTTCCTCTACTTCTATTCGCGCCTGCAGGTCGATCCGACGCCGAAGCATGTGAATCAGGGCTTCTCGCTGCTCATCACGATCGGGGAGTCCATTGCCGACGGCATCCTCGGCATCGTGCTCTGGCTGGGCCCGCTGGTGGGTGGCGGCTACTACGAATCCCTGGGCCGCACCTGGGGGCCCGACCTGCACACGGATCAGACGATCGGCGCGGGCATCCTCTGGCTGCTGGGTGACTTTCTCGGCCTGATCTATTCGCTGGTCGTCATGCGGGCCTGGAATGCGGACGAACGCCGCAAGGCCCGGGAGCTCGATGCGGAACTGGATGCCGAGGAAATGCGCGCGAAGACCGGAAAGGTCGGCGCGCGCAGGGGATTCGCGGTCGAGGAGGATGCGGCGCCGGCAGCCACGGGGCTGTGGTGGGAGAACGATCCGCAATTGCGGGAGCGTTTCCGCCGCTGAGGCTGTGTGGCGCGTCACAAAATCTCGTACTCGGTGATGTCGGCTATTAAAAGAGCTTCTCAGCTACTTTTCAGTAACGAATTGTTGGACACTCGAACAGGGCGGCCGAAGGTGTCCCCCACCTCCGACAATGCGTAGCTTTGCGCCGTACGAAAGTCCTGAGAAGAATGAAGTTCAGCAAATTTGCCGCGACCTCAATCATGGCTATCGCGGCCCTCGGCATCGCCAGCGGAACCTCGCACGCCGATCCCGCCCCGCTGCCGGTGATTCCCGACCTCCTCGGCGGCATCAACCAGGGCATCGCCCAGGTCGCCCCCGGTATCCACTGGAACGCCCACATCGAAGGCGATTCCGTGGTCGTCGACACCGACGCCGGGTCTCTCGACACCGCCGACAATCAGTTCCAGGTACGCGACAACCAGGGCAATGTCGTTGCCGGCTTTCCGATGAGCTACACCCTGGGCGATCTCGAATACCCGATCGACGTCGCCGTCGACGGCCTGCACGCGGTGCTGACGCCCAGTAAGGATCCGGCCGCCGCGCATCCGTCCGGCCTGCTGCACGACGTCGCCAACCAGAAGGCATTCGATGACGCGCTCTCCGCGGCGGCGACGCAGTACGGCATCATCACCGCCATCGGCACCTTGGTCGGCACCATCGTCGGTGCGGTCGGCGGTTGCGCGCTCGGGCTGCTGCCCGGCATGGTCGTGGGCGTCGTCTTCCTCGGCCTGGGCCCGATCGGCGGTTGTATCGCCGGTGCGGTGGCCGGCGGCGCGGTCGGCGGTATGGCGGGTCTGATCATCACCGGTGTGGTCGCCGCGGTGGTCGTCGGTATCGGTTTCTTCAACCGCATCAACGATCCGGCCAATCAGTAGCCGGAAGGTCTAATTTGCCAGTGGGCTGCCCTGCACTGCTCAAGTGTGGGGAAGCCCACTTTTTTGCGTGCTGCATTGTTGCTAGCGGGGGTGATTGAAAGCGTTTTTATTATCTCTTTACTAAAAATATAAGCGAACTTGCGATTCAAGCACGATTAAGCAACATTTCTGCAACATTTGCCGAGGACTCTCTAGGTGGGTGCTCGATGAGGACCTCGCTCCCAAGCAAGGGTTGCTCCCACTGAAGAAAGCGCGAGTTTTTCCGATGAAGTTCAAGAAGTTTGCCGTCACCTCGGCTCTGGCCATCGCTGCTCTGGGTATCACCGCCGGCACCGCCAATGCGGATCCCGCCGCGGCCGGCCCCGGAATCCACTGGAACACCAAGCTCGAGGGTCAGTCGGTGGTCTTGAACACCGACCTCGGTTCACTGGACACCGCCAACGGCCAGTTCGAGGTGCGCGACACCCAGGGCGCTCTGGTCACCTCCTTCCCGCTGAGCGTCGTGACCACCGGCGACAACCTGGCGCACCCGGTCGACGCCCAGATCGACGGCAATACCGCCACCCTCACCCCGGACATGAGCCCGGCCGCCGCCTTCCCGGCGCCCGTCCTGCACGATGTGGCCAGCCAGGCCGATCAGGACTCGGCCTTCTCCGCCGCGGTCAACGAGCTCGGTCTCGCCAGCTCCATCGGCACCCTGATCGGCACCCTGGTCGGTGGCGTCGCGGGCTGCGTCATCGGCGCCGCGGGCGGCGCGGTCCTCGGCGTCGCCATCCTGTCGGTGCCGACCGGCATCGCGGGCTGCGTCGCGGGCGCGGCCATCGGTATCCCGCTGGGCGCCGCCGCGGGTCTGATCATCGCCGGTGTGCCCACCCTCGTCGTGGTCGGCATCCAGCTGGCCCAGCGCCTGAGCGCGCCGGACTCCACCCCCGCGGCTTCCTGAGCCACTGAGCCGGCACACAATTCGGGCCGGATCACCCCTCGGTGATCCGGCCCGAATTACGTTGCGTGGCGGTGCGCCAGGCTGATTCGTGTCTGTCTCAGCGCTGCTTGCGCGACATGATCGAGTCGCGGATCAGCACGAACGCCAGGCCGATCGAGATCAGGATCAGGAAGATGTATCCGACATTGCCCGTACCGGAGTTGCTGCCCTGCTGGTTCTCGAACAGCATCGCGAGCAGGATCACGATGACGACCCAGCCGGCCGTACGAGCGGCACGACGCGATTCGCCGCTCCAACCCCAAGCGGCGGACGGAACCTCGGCGGTGTCGACCTTGGTGACGACAGCTGCGCTGTGCGTGGGTTCCAGTTCCGTGGCGGCCACTTTCGCTCCTTCATGGCTCGAATAGATTACTGAGCCATATGGTGGCATACGACCGTCCGTCGTAGCCAGCAGGGTCGGCGGCGAGGCGGGCCGAAAGCATCCGGGATCCGGTCAGGGGAAAATAGGCACGTGTCCGACATCGTGAGAGTTCTGCTGCTGGGCAGCACCGGTTCCATTGGCACCCAGGCGCTGGAGGTGATCGCCGCCAACCCCGACCGCTTCGAAGTGGTCGGACTGGCCGCGCGCGGCGGCAATACCGAGCTGCTCGCACAGCAGATCGCCGCCACCGGCACCCGGAACGTCGCCGTCGCCGACGCGGCCGCCGCCGCGAAACTCGGTGTGCCGCTGGCCGGTCCGGACGCCGCGACCGAACTGGTCCGGCGCACCGACGCCGACGTGGTGCTCAACGCACTGGTCGGCTCGCTGGGACTGGAACCGACCCTGGCCACCCTGGAATCCGGGCGGCGACTCGCCTTGGCCAACAAGGAATCTCTGGTCGCGGGCGGATCGCTGGTCACGCGCGCGGCCGCACCCGGGCAGATCGTGCCGGTGGACTCCGAACACTCCGCACTCGCGCAATGCCTGCGCGGCGGCCGCGCCGACGAGGTGGCCCGGCTGGTGCTGACCGCCTCGGGCGGACCGTTCCGCGGCTGGACCGCCGACATGCTGGAATCGGTGAATCCGGCCGAGGCCAAGGCACATCCGACCTGGTCCATGGGCCTGATGAACACCCTGAACTCGGCGTCGCTGGTGAACAAGGGCCTCGAACTGATCGAGACGCATCTGCTGTTCGGTGTGCCCTACGACCGCATCGATGTGACCGTGCACCCGCAGTCCATCGTGCACTCCATGGTCACCTTCAATGACGGCTCGACCCTGGCCCAGGCCAGCCCGCCGGATATGAAGCTGCCCATCGCGCTGGCCCTGGGCTGGCCGGACCGGGTGCCCGGCGCGGCCGCGGCCTGCGACTGGTCCACCGCCGCCACCTGGACCTTCGAACCCGTCGACGACGAGGTGTTCCCGGCCATCCGGCTGGCCCGGCAGGCGGGCGAGGCCGGTGGTTGTGTGACCGCGGTCTACAACGCCGCCAACGAGATCGCCGTGCAGGCGTTCCTGGACGGGCACATCCGCTTCCCCGGCATCGTGCGCACGGTGACGCGGGTGGTGGAGTCCGCCGACCGCTGGACCGCGGAACCCGGTAGCTTGGACGAGGTGCTCGCGGCCGATGCGTGGGCGCGAGAAACCGCACGCACACTGGTGCGCGGCTGACAGCAGGAGGAATCGGTACCGCATGGTCTTCGCGATCGGCTTCGTTCTGTTCGCCCTCGGTATCACCGTGTCGGTCGCGCTACACGAGTGCGGGCACATGTGGACTGCGCAGGCCACCGGTATGAAGGTGCGCCGCTACTTCATCGGCTTCGGCCCGAAGGTGTTCTCGTGGCGGCGCGGTGAGACCGAATACGGTCTCAAGGCGCTGCCGCTGGGCGGCTTCTGCGATATCGCGGGCATGACCGCGCTGGACGAGCTGGAACCCGAGGACCTCGACCGGGCCATGTACCGGCAGGCCACCTGGAAGCGCCTGCTGGTCATGTCCGGCGGCATCCTGATGAACTTCATCCTCGGCTTCATTCTCATCGTGATCCTCGCGGTCGGCTGGGGCCTGCCGCGTTTCGACTCCCCGCCCGCCACCCAGCTGGGCGCCATGAGCTGTGTGGCGGACCAGCTGCCGGATCTGAAGTCGAAGACGTGCACGGGTAGCGGGCCGGCCCAGCAGGCGGGCCTGAAGCAGGGCGACATCGTGAAGGCCGTCAATGGCGTTCCGGTCAAGACCTGGGCGGAGTTCAGTGCACAGACCCGCAAGCAGACGGGCACCTTCACCTACACGGTCGAGCGGGCCGGACAGACCCTGAACATCCCGGTCACCCCGGAACTGGCCCTGTCGTACCAGGACGTGAACGGCAAGAAGATCGAGACTCCGCAGGAGGTCGCGAAGGTCGGCGTCGGGCAGGACCAGTACGGCCCGATGCACTACAACATCCTCTCGGCGATCCCCGCGTCCGGGGCGTTCACCGGTCAGATCGGTGTCCGCACGGTCCAGTCCCTGGCCCAGATGCCCGCCAAGGTCGCCGACCTGTGGCATGCGGTCACCGGCGGCGTCCGCGATCCGGAGACCCCGGTCTCGGTCTACGGCGCGAGCCGCATCGGCGGCGAGGCCGCCCAGCACGACGCCTGGCCGCTGTTCATCCTCACCTTGGCGAGCCTGAACTTCTTCCTGGGAGCCTTCAATATCCTGCCGCTGCTCCCGCTCGACGGCGGCCACATGGCCGTGGTGATCTACGAGAAGATCCGCAATGTCTTCCGCGGCCGCAAGGGCCTCGCCCCCGGCGCCCCGGTCGACTACATGAAACTTCTCCCGGCAACCTATGTCGTGGTGGTGATAGGCGGCGCCTACATGGTCCTCACCCTGGTCGCCGACATCGTCAACCCGGTGAAGCTGTTCCCGTAGCGGAGATTTCGCGCAGCAGTTGCCGGCACAGCCGGTCGGCGCGGCGGGTGGTCTCCGGCTGCCGGAATTCCGGTGTCAGCGAAAGCACTCGGTCGCAGGCGGTTTCGATATTGATGAGGTGGCCTACGGAGACGTAGACGGGTTTGACGCCGGTGCGGGTGCGGAGGGCGCGGCCGACCGGGTCGCCGTCGATGGTGATCTCGGACCAGGAGCCGCGGTCGCGGGCCGGTTCCGGGTAGTCGCCCCAGGCGTTCTTGGCCACGCCGACGGTGGGGATGCCGGTGAGGAGGCCGAGGTGGCAGGCGAAGCCGAAGCGGCGGGGGTGGGCACGGCCCTGGCTATCGCAGATCAGGAGATCCGGTGTCAGCGTGAGGGTTTCGAGGGCCCGGGCGGTGGTAGGCAGTTCGCGGAAGGCGAGCAGGCCGGGTACGTAGGGGAAATCGGTGGTGCCGCGGGCGGTGGCGGTCTCCACGGTTTCCAGGGTTTCGGCGTCGAGGACGACTATGGCGGCCACCACGTTGCCGTCTTCGTCATAGGCCGAGTCAAGACCCGCTATCGTGCGGAAACGGGGTGGGCGGGGGTTTTCGGTGATCACCTGGGAGCGGAGACGATCTTGTAGGGCGATGGCCTGCTCGGGCGTGGCAGGCCACGGACTTGTCTTCGCTACCTTCACTTTTCACTCCGTAAACCTTCGCATCACCTGTAACGAATAGTCAGTGTAGGGGCCCTCCGGTGCCGTACCGGACGCTCGGGATGTGTAGCCTTGTCGCCGCCGTCACAGGGCAACCGGTATCCGTGCGTCGGTAAGCTCGGGACCGGAAGGGTGTGAGGACGAACAGGAAGTAGGCAACCGATCGTGAGCAGTGCCATCGCTTTGGGGATGCCGTCCGCACCGGCGGCCGTCCTGGCACCCCGCCGTAAGACCCGCCAGTTGATGGTGGGCAAGGTGGGGGTCGGCAGCGAGTTCCCGATCTCGGTGCAATCCATGACCACCACCAAGACCCATGACATCAACGCCACCCTGCAGCAGATCGCGGAACTGACCGCGTCCGGCTGCGATATCGTGCGCGTGGCCTGCCCGCGTCAGGAAGACGCCGACGCGCTGGCCGCCATCGCCCGCAAGTCCCCGATCCCGGTGATCGCCGACATCCACTTCCAGCCCCGCTACATCTTCGCCGCCATCGACGCGGGCTGCGCCGCGGTCCGGGTCAACCCGGGCAATATCAAGGAATTCGACGGCCGCGTCAAAGAGGTCGCCAAGGCGGCCGGCGACGCGGGCATCCCGATCCGCATCGGCGTGAACGCCGGATCCCTGGACAAGCGGATGATGGACAAGTACGGCAAGGCCACCCCCGAAGCTTTGGTGGAATCCGCGCTGTGGGAGGCGAGCCTGTTCGAGGAGCACGGCTTCGGCAACCTGAAGATCTCGGTCAAGCACAATGACCCGGTCATCATGGTGGAGGCCTACCGGCAACTGGCCGCGCAGTCCGACTACCCCCTGCACCTGGGCGTCACCGAGGCCGGTCCGGCGTTCCAGGGCACCATCAAGTCCGCCACCGCCTTCGGTGCGCTGCTGTCCCAAGGCATCGGCGACACCATCCGCGTCTCGCTGTCGGCGCCGCCGGTCGAGGAGATCAAGGTCGGCGACCAGATCCTGCAATCGCTGAACCTGCGCCCGCGCAAGCTCGAGATCGTGTCCTGCCCGTCGTGTGGCCGCGCCCAGGTCGACGTCTACACCCTCGCCAACGAGGTCTCCGCCGGCCTGGAAGGCATGGAAGTGCCGTTGCGCGTCGCCGTCATGGGCTGCGTGGTGAACGGCCCCGGTGAGGCCCGCGAGGCCGATCTGGGCGTGGCCTCCGGCAACGGCAAGGGCCAGATCTTCGTCAAGGGCGAGGTCATCAAGACCGTCCCCGAACACCTCATCGTGGAAACCCTCATCGAAGAGGCCATGCGCATCGCAGAACAGATGGGCGAGGAAGCCGGCGGCGGCGCGCCGGTCGTCACCGCGGGATAAGTCCTGGTGGCCCACTCGTCCGAGCCGAATGTGCGGCGCGGTTTCACAGTTCGTGGCAGGCTGTGAACGTGCGGAGTGTGCTGGAGCCGACCCGCCGGGCCAGAGCGTCCGGTGCGCGCCTGCTCGCGAACCGCGATCTGACGCAGGTTTTGCGGGTGCTCGACGATGATCCGGTCGCGAGCTGCATGGTGGCTGCGCGCCTGCAGGAGTACGGCCTGGACTCCCGCGGTGTCTACGGGGAACTGTGGAGCCGCGGCGGTCCGGGCGGATCCCTGTGTTTCTCCGGGGCCAATCTGGTGCCTTTGCGTGGCGCGCGGGATGACCTGCGCGCCTTCGCCGATCGTGCGGTGCGCGGTCCGCGGATCTGCTCGTCGGTGGTGGGTCGTCGGGAGCTGGCGTTGCCGCTGTGGGAGCTGCTGGCCGAGCAGTGGGGTCCGGCGCGGGAATTGCGCGCCGATCAGCCGCTGCTGGCGCTGGAACGGACGGCGGGGGTGTCGCCCGATCTCCGGGTGCGCCGGGTCCGCCCGGATGAGATCGAGCGCTATCTGGTGGCCGCGATCGCCATGTTCACCGAGGAGATCGGCGTGGATCCGCGCAGCGGGGACGGTGGCCGCAGCTATCGCCGCCGGGTCACGAACCTGATCGAAACCGGCCGGGCCTGGGCGCGTTTCGAGGACGGCGAGGTGGTCTACAAGGCCGAGGTGGGCGCGATGTCGCGGCGGACCGGCCAGATTCAGGGCGTGTGGGTGCATCCGGAGTTCCGCGGCAAGGGGTACGGCACCGCGGGGACGGCGGCGGTGGCGAATGTGGTGGTGGCCTCGGGCCGGACCGCGAGCCTGTATGTGAACTGCTTCAACGAGGCCGCGCGCCGCTCGTACGCGAAGGTGGGTTTCCGGCAGATCGCGACGTTCGCGACGGTCCTGCTGGATTGACCGGTGTCTGCCTGCCTGTCCGCATTGACCGGTGTCTGTGACTTCTCCCTGAAATCCTTTACGCCCCAGTGTGTCGCCGTGGTTTGCTAGCAGTTGGCTCTAGCATCTGTGCCGATGTCGAAACGGGTGCTCACCATGCTGATCACCGGCGCGGTCTCGGTAGCCGTAGCCGGGTGTACGTCCGCTCCGCAGGGGCCGGCGCAGGTCGCGGACGAATTCGTCTCCGCCTTCGCCCGCCATGATGTGGAGGCCGCCGCGCGGGATACCAGCCTGCCCGAAACCTCCGGTCCCGCACTGGCTTCGGTCTGGGACGGCCTGAAGGCGGAGAAGCTGGTGGCCACGACCGGCGATGCCCGCGTCACCGGCGACACCGCGGTGGTCGACTACACCTACGAATGGCATCTGCCCAAGGATCGGGTGTGGAAGTACGGCGGCCAATTACAGATGGGCCGCAGTGACGGCCGCTGGACGGTGCGCTGGAATTCGGCGGATATCCATCCGCAGCTGGGCAATACGCAGACCATGCAAATGCGGGTGATTCCGGCCCCGCGGGCCCGGGTCAACGAGCGGGCCGGCACCGATGTGCTGGTGCCCGGAGCGGTTTACCGGCTGTCGTTCCAGCCCGCGGCGGCAACGAATCCGAATGCGGTGGCCACCACGCTGGCGAATGCCTTGCAGCCCTTCGATGATCGTTTCACCGCCGATTCGATTCTCCGCAATGCCCGTAAATCCGATGGCGGCTATACCGCCGCGATGCTGTCGGAATGGGAGTACAACCAGGTGAGCGCGGACCTGTTCGGGCTGCCCGGGGTGACTTTCGCCAAGGAATGGGATCTGGTCCCCACCGATCGCCGTTTCGCCCCGGATCTGATGACCCAGGTGCGCAAGACGGTCATCGACGAGGTGGACGGCAAATCGGGCTGGAGCGTCGTGACCGTGAATGCGAACGGCGCCGACACCGATGTGCTGAAAGAGGTGGAGCCGCAGACCTCCCCGTCGTTCTCGCTGAGCATCGATCGCAATGTGCAGAATGCCGCGCAGCGGGCGGTGGACGGCCGCACCGAGCAGTCCATGATGGTGGTGATACAGCCGTCGACGGGCGCACTGCTGGCGATCGCGCAGAACGCGGCGGCGGATAACGATGGGCCGGTGGCGGCTTCGGGCCTGTATCCGCCGGGTTCGACCTTCAAGACGGCGACGGCCGCGGCGGCCATGACCGGCGGTCACGCCAATCCGGATACCACGGTGCCGTGCCCGAGCCGAATCGTGGTGGGGGAGCGCACGATTCCCAATTACGATAACTTCGCCCTCGGTGATGTGGCCATGTCGACGGCGTACGCGCGTTCGTGCAATACCGCTTTCGCGAACGTGGCCTCGGAGCTGGGTGGCGGCGATCTGAAGAAGGCCGCGTCGGCATTGGGTATCGGCCCGGATTACACGGTGGCGGGCCTGCCGACGGTGTCGGGTTCGGTGCCGCAGGACGACGATCTCGTGCAGCGGGCCGAGGACGGTATCGGCCAGGGCAAGGTGCTGGTGAGCCCGTTCGGGCTGGCGCTGGCGGCGGCGACGGTGGCGCACGGTTCGACGCCGGTGCCGTATCTGATCTCGGGTCATCCCACGCAGGTGTCCGGTGATCGTCCGCGGTTGTCGCCGGAGGTGATCAACGGGCTGCGCGAGATGATGCGCAAGGTGGTCACGAGCGGTACGGCCGAGCGGATCGCCGATCAGGGCGAGGTCTACGGCAAGACGGGTGAGGCCGAGGTCGACGGTGGTTCGCACGCGTGGTTCATCGGCTACCGCGGCGATATGGCGTGGGCGACGCTGGTGGTGCGCGGCGGGAGTTCCGACAATGCGGTCGCGGTGACTCGCGACATGCTCACGGCACTACCCGCGGGGTACTGAGTATTCGCGGTATTCGAGATGTTCGCGTTCAGCGGTCGCCGAAGCGGGAGGGCAGCGGGGTGGCGTTCACGCAGGCTGCGGGATGGATTTCCCCGATGGGGTCGGCGACATAGCGCTGCTGTGCCAGGGTTTTCACGGGCGGGCCGGCGGCGGAGGCGTCGCCGAGAACTTCTGTGACGCCTGCTCCGGCGAGAATCATGCCCGCGGTGGTCAACAGCAGAAGGGCTGAACGCTTCATAGGGCGCTCCCTTGTTTGGAGATGAGTTAGTAAACCCGAACGGTCTGTTCCGGATGGCCACTGCTCATTAGTGTTGGCTAACTGTTTGCCAACGAAAGAAACGGTAATCCGTCACCGATGTCCGAGGCAACCCGCAATTGTTCGGCGGTCTCCGCCAAGGAAGAGTAATCTCCAGGTCAGGCCAAGGGTAAGAGCCTGAAGTTCATTTTCAATTGGCCCGCTGCATGGTTGCCGCAAGGTGATGTTGCAGCGGTTGCTCGACCGCGGCCATGCGCAGGGTGTAGTTGAGCGTGTCGCCCGCGACGGTGATGGTCCGGCCCAGCGCGGTGACCGATTTGGCGCTGGTGCTCATGCCGATGGCCGTGGAATCCAGCTCGATCCGCATCCCGTCGTCGTCGGTCACCAGGGTGCCTTCGCAGATCTCGGTGATGCCGGTGGGGTGCGCGAGGATCAATTCCACGCGGTCCTCGGAAATGGCGCGCAGATACCCGGTTTCGCTGTGCATGGGCCGGCCGTCGTCGGCCGCGCGGGTGCGCTGCCGATAGGTGAGGAAGGGCCGCCCGACGTGACCGAAGTGGACTTCCTCGAGGTATTCGAAGTTCTTGATGGTCGGGTACTCGCCCTGCCCGCGGCCGCGCCAGACGCCCAGGAGCGGCGCGAGGTGGGCGATATCCGGATGGGGCGCGATGTCGGGCTGCGGGTCTGGCACGGCGGACAGCATAATGCGCCCGCGCCCGTGGCACCGGCGGACGACGCGCGCAGCGGCCGGTATTTACGGAAAGGGGTCTGGATATCAGGATTCACTCCCGATATCAGGCGTCACTTCCGACTGGCGCGCCGGTAACCCCACGCCGCGGGTACCGCGAACACGACGATCAGCCCGACCGACCAGGCGACGGTCTTCAGCAGCGGCCCGGCCAGCGGCCCGCCCTCGGCGAGCGCGCGCATGGTGTCCACGGCGACCGACATGGGCTGATGCTGCACCACCGGCGAAATCCACTTCGGGTACGCGGCGATCGGCACGAATCCGGTGCTGAAGAACATGAGCAGCGACGACAGCAGCGCGACGCCCTCGACCAGCGTGGATTTGGCGGTGAACACGGCGATGGCGGTGACCATGGTGGCGAAGGCCAGTCCGAACAGCACCGGAATCCACAGGAAGGCGAACGCGGCCAGGGGTCCCTCCCGGAACCGGAAGCCCAGCGCCATGCCGAACAGGATGATGACGACCGTCCCGCAGAAGATGCGGCATCCCTCGGCGAGGATGCGGGCCGCGAGCCCGGAGGCCCGGTGCACGGGCAGCACCCAGAAGCGCGCGAGGATCCCGGCCTCGCGTTCGCGCCCGAGCATGATGCCGCTGGCGACGGTCCCCGACAGCGCGCCGACCAGGGTCACCATGGGCGTGGATCCGTACAGGGCGCTGTGCCCGGAGAATTTCTGGATCTGACTGCCCACCACGATGTCGAGCATGAGCAGCAGCAGGCACGGCACGATCAGCGTCTCCAGCAAGGTGATCGGGTCGCGCACCCAGCGCAGCAGCAGTCGCTGGGTCTGAATCCAGGTGTGCCGCAACAGGGCCGGAATCGAGCTCTCGGGGACGACGATGGTGTCGGCGATATCGGTGCGTTCCAGGGTGGCCATCACGACCTCTTGGTGTTCTGGCGGACGATGAAGAAGAAGGAGACCACGATGATGGCCGCGATCCAGCCCAGCGGCGGACCCATGAGCGCCCAGTTCACGTCACCGGCCCGGCCGCGGGTGTCACCGCCGAGCGCACGTAGCCCGTATGCGAACTGCGAGACCGGCTGATTGCGCACGAAGAACTGCACCCAGTGCGGAAACTGTTGTGCCGGTGCGAGTCCGGTGGAGAGCATGCCGAGGATGAGCGGTGGCAGCACGAGCATCTGGGTGGTGGCTTCCGGGCTGCGGGTGAAGGTGCCGATGGCGTCCGCGCCGAGGCAGAACGCGGTGCCGATGAGCAGTCCCAGCGCCAGGAACCCTAGGGTGTGCGCGGCCCCGCCGTCGAACCGGAAGCCGATGATGTGCGTGCACACCACGGCCGACACCAGTCCGATGGCCAGCCGGAAGATATTGGAGGACATGCGGGCCGCGACGGGTACCAGCGGATGCATGGGCATGGCGTCGAAGCGTTTGTCCAGCCCCGACACCGCGTCGGTGGCGGCGCGGAAGGCGGCGGAGACGGCGGTGAACGCGGCGGCCTGCAGGATGACGATGGGCGTCATGAACTGCCCGTAACTGCTGAAATTCAGTCCGGCGAAGGACATTACGCGGTTGAGCGGTATGTAGAAGCTGGCGGTGAAGGTGGCGGGTGCGAGGATGGCGGTGATGATCTCGCCGGTCTTGACCGAGGGCACGATGAGCCGCGTGGTGAGCACCCACCACTGCGCCAGCGTGGCGGGGGTCGCGCGGACGCTGGTGAGCCAGGCGCTGGTGGTGGTCTCGACGGCGGTCATGGCCGGGCCTCTCTGCCGGGAGCGCGCCTGGCGGCACTGTGAGTGGTCATGATCGGTCCCCCCGATCGGTGAACGGCACTGTGACGCTGAGGGTTCGCTCGTCGCCGGTGAACCGGCCGTCGGGCGCCCGGTGTTTGCCGCCGGAAGCCGCTGCCGCCGTGTTGTTTTCGGCGCGGTGTCCGGTGAGTTCGAGGAACACGTCGTCGAGCGACGGCCGCCGCAGGGCGATGTCGACCAATTCCAGTCCGGCGCTGTCGAGTCGGCGCAGCGCTTCGGCGAGCGTCTTCGAGCCTTCGGGGGCGGGGATGGCGATCCGGTCCGAATCCGCGGTCAGGGCCTGGCGATTGGCGACGGGCAGCAGATCGCCGAGGGCGGCGGCGATGGCGGGCAGGTCTTCCATGCGCAGGGGCACGATCTCGCAGTAGCTGCCGCCGGTGCGGGCCTTGAGTTCGTCGGCGGTGCCGTCGGCGATGACGACGCCGTGGTCGATGACGATGATGCGGTCGCAGAGCGCGTCGGCTTCCTCCAGGTATTGGGTGGTGAGCAGGGTGGTGATGCCGTGTTTGCGGAAGCCGCCGACCAGGTCCCAGACGCCTTGGCGGCTGCGGGGATCGAGTCCGGTGGTGGGTTCGTCGAGGAAGACGACTTCCGGCCGGACGACGAGTCCGCAGGCGATGTCGATGCGCCGCCGCATGCCGCCGGAGTAGGTGCCGACGCGGCGTTTGGCGGCGTCGGTGAGGTCGAATTCGGTGATGAGTTCGTCGGCGCGGGCGCGGGCGGCGCGTTTGCGCAGTCCCATGAGCCGCCCGAACATGACGAGGTTCTCGTAGCCGCTGAGGGCGTCGTCCAGGGCGGCGAACTGTCCGGTGAGCATGATGCTGCGGCGGACGGCGGCGGCGTCGGTGACCACATCGTGCCCGGCGACGCTGGCGCGGCCGCTGTCGGGTGCGATGAGGGTGGAGAGGATATTGACGGTGGTGGTCTTGCCGGCGCCGTTGGGTCCGAGGATGCCCAGTACCTCGCCGGCGGCCGCCTTGAAGGTGATGCCGCGCAGGGCCTGGACGGCGCCGAAGGATTTCTCGACGTCTTCGACGATCACGCCGTCGAGGGTGCTGGTCTGCATATGGGTGTTATCGGTGCTGCCGCTGTCGGTGTTCACGAGGTGGCTCCAGGTTTTGTCCAGTGCTCTCCGAGGCTGTGACTCCAGTGCTCTTCGAGGCTGTGACTCCAGTGCTCTCCGAGCACGCGGGCGATGGCCGCGAGTGCGTGTGGTGCGGTCATGTCGTCGTGGGCGGCGTCGATGTCGTGGTTGGTGATGGTGCCGGTGATCCAGGGCCGCCACCCGGCCGGCCCGAAGATCTCGGGGTTTTCGGTATGCACCGTGGCGCTGAAATACAGTGCGTCGCCGTCGAATACGGGCCGCTGGTACCCGGTGCGGGTGCGGGCGGAGGCATTGTAGGAGGCGGCCATGCGCTCCAGGGTCTGCGCGTCGATCAGGGCCACGCCTCCCATCCGTTCGCGCACCAGGTCGGCGGCCTGTTCGGCGGTGGCTCCGGCGGGGATGTCGGTGATGCCGAAGACGGATCCGAACGCGGCGACGAACGATCCGGCGGTGAGCTTTTCGATGCTGTCACCGTCGAGGTCGGTGCTGTCGGCGTCGAGCAGGGCCAGGGTGCCGATTGCCGCACCGCCGGTGTGGAGCTGGGTGGCGACCGCGTGTGCGATGAGGCCGCCGAAAGACCATCCGAGCAGATGATATGGCCCCTCGGGCTGGATCCTGCGGATTTCCGCGGCGTAGCGGCCGGCGAAGTCGGCAATGCCGAGTGCGTGGGGCGCGCCGGTCAGGTCGGGGGCCTGCAGGCCGTAGATGGGCCGCCCGGGTGGCAGTGCGTCGGCGAGCCCGAGGTAGGGCCAGGCGATGCCGGAGGAGGGGTGGATGCAGAACAGGGGCGGCAGGTCGCCGTCGGCCCGGATGGGCAGGACCACGTCCAGGCCCAGCCCGGGCGCGGAAGCTGTCCGGGCGGAAACCAGTTCGGCTTCCAGACGCCGCTGCCGGAGTTCGGCCATGGCCTGCTGTTCTGCTGCCGCGGCCGGTTCGGCGTCGGGTCCGACGGCGAATTCCGCTGCGGCGGTGAGGGCGTCGGTCCACAGCCGGGCGAGCATGGTGATTTCGTGCTTGGGCAGCAGGGTTTCGGGGAAGGTGAAGGTGGCCTGCAGTCGTTCGCCGACGACGACAGCGTTGATCTCGATTTCGGCCGTGACGGGCACGTCCGCGCATTCGGGGGCGGGCAGGTCGCCGAGTTCGCCGCTGGGCAGCCAGCCGAGGCCCTCCAGCCCGGCCGGAATATCGGCCGTGGCGTAGCGGCCCAGGTAGTTGAAGCCGATGCGTCCGGGCACGCGATCGGGCAATGCCGCGGCGGAGTCGGGGTCGGGGGAGCGGTCGAGGTAGCGCAGCATGCCGTAGCCGATGCCCTTGTCCGGTACGGCCAGCAGTTGGTGTTTGACCGCGCGAATGGCGACGCCCATGCCGGGTCCGCCGGCGAGGGCGTCGCGGGTGTCGATGCCGGGCAGGTCGAGTCGCAGTGGATAGACGGTGGTGAACCAGCCGAGGGTGCGGGACAGGTCCGCGCCCGGAATGATCTCCTGCTGCCGCCCATGGCCTTCCATGCGCAGCAGTACCGACTCGTCGGAGTGCGTGCGCCAGCGCATGATCGCCAGTGCGAGGGTGGCGAGCAGTGCGTCCTCGACGGTCCCGTCGAAGAGCGCCGGGAGGGTGGTGAGCAGTGCGGTGGTGACCTCTTCGGATATCTCGAGGTCGACGGCGCGCACGGTGGGTGCGACGTCGATGTGCGGGTCGAGTTCGCGACGGCCCAGCGGGCGGTCCGGGGTGGCGGCGATATCCCGCCAGTAGTCGAGTTCGGCTCGCCGCGCGGGGGTTCGGGCCGCGTCGCTCAGGGCGTGCGCCCATCGCCGCATCGAGGTGCCGGTCTCCGGCAGTATCGGCGGCGCGCCCGCACTGATCTGGGCCCAGGCGGCGATCAGATCCGGAATCAGGATCCGCCAGGACACCCCGTCGGTCACCAGGTGGTGTGCCACCAGGATCAGTTTCCCGCTCTGCCCGGGCCGGTTCGAGACCGGGTTCAGCCAGACCAGTTGCAGTACGGTCCCGGTGGCCGGGTCGAGCCGGTCGAGCGCGGAATCGAGTTCGGTGACGGCGTATTCGCGCAGTTCCACGGTGTCGGCGGTGTCGTATTCGATGCCGTAGAGCAGGTTGTCGACATCGACGCTGCCCGGTGGCCGGGTCCGCAGCCGCCATTCGCCGTCGATCCGTGCGAGCCGGGCGCGCAGCATGTCGTGCCGGTCCACCACGGCGGTGACGGTGGCGACCAGTCCGGCGCGGTCGATGCCGGGCGGCAGGTCGAGCACCGCGGTCTGCGCGAAACGCCGGTGATCGCCGCCGCGTTCGAGCATCCAGTGCACGATCGGCGTGAGCGGCAGTTCGCCGACCCCGCCGCCGGGCAGTTCGTCGAGGGTGACGGTCGTGCCCGCGGCCTCGGCGAGTTCGGCGAGGGCGGCGACCGTGCGGTGTTCGAACACCTGCAGCGGGGTGATCTCCAGCCCGCGCAGCCGGGCGCGGGATACCAGCTGGATGGCGAGAATACTGTCGCCGCCGAGCGCGAAGAAGGAATCGTGCACACCGACCCGTTCGCGGCCGAGCAGTTCGGCAATGATCTCGGCGAGCACGGTTTCGGCCGGACTGTCGGGTGCTCGATACTCGGTCTCGGCTTCGAACACGGGCTGCGGCAAGGCTTTCCGGTCCAGTTTGCCGACGGCATTGAGCGGGATGGCGTCGAGGACCGTGAGGGCCGACGGCACCATGTACCCGGGCAGCCGATCGGCGGCATGCGCGCGTACCGCGGCGATATCGAGGGCGCGGCCGGTTTCGGGCAGTAGGTAGGCCGCCAGCGCGGTGGCCCCGCCCGGTCCCGGAACACCCAGGGTGACAGCGAATTCCACGCCGTCGGCCGCCGACAGCGCCGCGTCGATCTCGCCGAGTTCGATGCGCTGGCCGCGCACCTTGACCTGGAAGTCGGTGCGTCCCAGGTATTCCAGCCGGGGCGCGGTGAGCGCTCCGGCCCAGCGCACCAGATCGCCGGTGCGATAGAGCCGCCGGCCGGGCTGCCCGGACGGGTCGGCCACGAACCGCGCGGCAGTCAGGCCGGGGCGCCGGTGGTAGCCGCGAGCCAGGGCGGGTCCGGTCAGGTACAGCTCACCGGCCACCCCCATGGGCGCGGGCCGCAGCCGGTCGTCCAGCACCAGGGCTGCGGCACCCCGGATGGGTGCGCCGATGGTGACCGGCTGTGCGGGCCGCAGCGGCTCGGAAGCCGTTGCCCAGATGGTGAATTCGGTCGGGCCGTAGAGGTTGATGAGCGTGCGCCCGGGAGCCCAGCGCGCCACCGGATCGGGCCCGATGGCTTCGCCCGCCACGGCCAGCACCCGCACGCTGGACACGGCCGCCGGATCCATGGTGGCCAGCGCCGAAGGCGTGATCACCAGATGCGTGACACCCTGTGCCGCAATGAGATCCGAGAGTGCCTCGCCGCCGAACACATCGGGCGGTGCGACGACGGCGGTGCCGCCGCTGCCGAAGGCCAACAGCGCCTCGAAGGCGGAAGCATCGAAACTCGGTGAGGCGACCTGCAGTACACGGCAGTGCTCACCGAGCGCGAGCAGTTCCCGCTGCGCCCGGACCAGATCGGCGATCCCGCGATGCGAGACCGCGACGCCCTTCGGCGTACCGGTGGACCCCGAGGTGTAGATCAGCCAGGCCGGCTGATCCGGATGCGCCCGCCCGGGCCGCCCGCGCCGGATTCGGGCGCGCGGCTGCGGCTGCCGCCCCGCGTCGAGCTGCAGCCACTGAATGGTGTCCGGCAGCAGCGCCCGATGCGTGGCGGTGGTCAGTCCGAGCACCGCGCCGGAGTCGGACAGCATGTGGTCGATACGGTCGAGCGGATGACGCGGGTCGATGGGCAGGAAGGTCGCCCCGGCGCGAGCACACGCCCAGATGGCGGTGAGCAGTTCCGTGCCACGCGACAGTGCCAGGGCCACCACGGTTTCCGCTCCGGCTCCGGCCGCGGCGAGCTGGGTGGACAGCCGTTCCGATGCGGCATCGAGGTCGCGATAGGACGTGGCGCGCCCGTCGGCGATGATGGCCGGGCACAGCGGGTGCGCGGCCGCGGCGGCGTCGAAAACCTCTGCGAGGGTGTTGACATCGCTGTAGGCGCTGATGCTCCCCGGCCCGCGCACGGGCACCAGGGCGGCGCGTTCGGCCGCATCCATCAGGTCTATATCGGAGACCCGGATATCCGGATCGGCGGTCACAATGGCGAGCACCCGCAGCCACCTGGTCAGTAGCAGCGTGACCGTGGATTCATCGAACAGGTCGGTGGCATAGGTGAGTGTCCCGTCCAGCCCCGCCCCCGATTCCCCTTCGCGCAGATCGAAGCTGAGATCGAACTGCGAGGTATCCCGTACCACCGGTTCGAGGTCCACACGCAGCCCCGGGAAGTCGATGCTGGGCGCGGTGAAGTTCTGCAACGACAGCGACACCTGGAACAGCGGATGCTGCGCCGTCGACCGCGCCGGATCCACCACCTGCACCAACCGCTCGAACGGCACCTCCGCATGCGCGAAGGCCTCGAGATCGGTGGCCCGCACGGACGCGAGGAATTCCCGGAACCCACTGTCCGGCCGCACGATCGTGCGCAGGGCGAGGGTATTCACGAACATGCCGACGAGCTCGTCCAGCGCGGCGTCCCCGCGTCCGGCAACAGCGGTGCCGATCAGCACATCCGGCGTCCCCGCCAGCCGCGACAGCAGCACCGCCAGCGCCGCGTGCACGGTCATGAACAGACTGCCCCCGGTCTGCGCCGCCAATTCCGTGAGCGCCCGATGCAATTCCGGCTCGACCGTGAACGCGAGATCCGCACTCCGCATACTCTGCACCGCGGGCCGCGGCCGATCCGCCGGCAGCTCGAGCACATCCGGCGTGGCCTTCAGCCGCTCACTCCAATACCGAATCTGCTGCGCCGCAGCCGATTCCGGATCTTGTTCGTCCCCCAGTAGCTCCCGCTGCCACAGCGCGTAATCGGCATACTGCACCGGCAGACCGGGCCGCGCAGTATCCACGGCGGCGCTCCGTGCGAGATAAGCCGCCACCAGGTCGGCCGCCAGCGGCGCCATGGACGCCCCATCCGCGCTGATGTGATGAACGACGAGCACCACAACGTGGACGGCGGTGCCACCGCTGCCGGCGCCGCCGGCCGCCCCCACCAGGGCGGTTGCGGGTCGTGTAGCCACGCCGGGCGCGATCCGCAGGCCGGGCTCGGCCGCAGCGTGATTCGCGGGCTCTGCCGCAAGGTGATCCGCGGGTGCTGCTGCAGTGTGGTCGGCGGGCTCTGCCGCAAGGTGATCCGCGGGTGCTGCCGCAGTGTGGTCGGCGGACTGTGCCGCAAAGTGATCCGCGGATGTTGTCGCGGCGCGGTCTTGGATGTGCGCCACTCCTACGCGCAGCGGCGATTCGCGGGTGAGGTCGAAGCCGGTGCCGGTGAGTTCGTCGATCCAGCGGCGCAGCGGTGCACCGTCCTCGGTCTCGGTGTGCCGGATATGGGGTGCGGCGGTCTCTGTGCCGACCACGACCTGGCGGGGGCCTTCGGTGTCGGCCGGGTAGATGGTGCGCAAGGCTTCGTGGCGGGCGACCACATCGGTCACGGCCTGTTCCAATGCGGTGCGGTCGAGTTCGCCGGTTATGCGCAGGGCGACTGTGATGTTGTAGGCCGCCGATGTGGGGTCGAGGCGGTTCAGCACCCAGATGCGTTGCTGGGCAGGGGAGAGTGGGATGCGGTCGGGACGGATGCGGGGTGCGAGGGCCGGACGGCCGGAGAGGTCGCCCGCCGGGACGACGCGACTTGCGAGCTGGGCCACGGTCGGTGCGTCGAACAGGTCGCGCAACGCGATCGTCGCACCCAGTGCGGCGTTCACGCGTGCGACCACCTTGGTGGCGCTGAGCGAGTTGCCGCCGAGTTCGAAGAAGGAACGGTCGATGCTCACCCGGTCCGTGCCGATGACCTCGGCGAACACCTGCGCGACCGCGGTCTCCACCGGTGTGCGCGGGGCCAGATATCGTTCCCGCAGACTTTCGAAATCCGGTGCGGGCAGCGCATTCCGGTCCAGTTTGCCGACCGGCGTGAGTGGCACCTCGTCGAGTTCGATCAGGTAGCTGGGCACCATATAGCCGGGCAGTGCCGCGGCTACGCGGGTGCGCAGCAGTTCGGTGTCGAGTGCATGGCCCGGCGCCGCAACGACATACGACACCAGGACGGTCTGTCCGCCGGGTCCGGGCGTGCCGATGGTGGCGGCGTAGTCGACCTGTTCGTCGGCGGCCAGCACGGCGTCGATCTCGCCGAGTTCGATGCGCAGGCCGCGGATCTTGACCTGGAAGTCGCTGCGTCCCTGGTATTCCAGCTCCCACTGCGCCCCGTCGGCGGTCTTGACCTCGACCCACCGCACCATATCGCCGGTGCGGTACATGCGCGCGCCATCGGCCTCGTACGGATTGGCGACGAAACGCGTTGCGGTGAGCCCGAATCGGTTGAAGTAGCCGCGTGCCAGGGCCGGCCCGCTCAGATAGAGCTCGCCGGTGATGCCGACCGGCGCCGGCCGCAGCCAGGTATCCAGGACCATGGCGCCCGCGCCGCGGATGGGTGCGCCGATGGTGATCGGGTCTCCGGCGCGCAGTTCCCCGGGCCCGGTGGCCCATACGCTGAATTCGGTGGGCCCGTAGAGGTTCACCATGCGCCGCCCGCGCGACCAGGCGGCTACCAGTTCGGGTCCGGCGGCTTCACCGGCGACGGACAGGCAGCGCAGGTCTTCGAGCCCGTCGGGATTCATGGTGGCGAGTACCGACGGTGTGATGACGGCGTGCGTGATGCGCTCGGTGCGCAGCAGTTCTTCGAGTTCGCTGCCGCCGTACACCTCCGGTGGTGACAGTACGAGGCGTCCGCCGGAGCCGTGTGCCATGAGCAGTTCGTGTACGGAGGCGTCGAAGCTCGGCGAGGCGACCTGCAGGGCGCTGGCCGTGGCGTCCAGGTCGAGCAGACTCTGCTGGGAGGCGGCCAGATTGGCGAGTCCGCGATGGCTGAGCAGTACGGCCTTGGGTTTACCCGTGGACCCGGACGTGTAGATGAGGTACGCGACCTGGGCCAGGTCGATGGGCCCGCCGCGTTCGGTGTCGGTGATGGGTGCGTCGGAGACGGTCATGACGCGCCGGATGGTGGCGAGGTCGTCGAGCAGCAGCCAGTCGATGCTGCCGGGCAGTGTCTCGCCGACCTCGCAGACGGTCACGCCGATGGGTGCGCGGGAGTCGGTGAGGATGTGCTCGATGCGTTCCACCGGATAGTTGGGGTCCAGTGGCAGGAACGCGGCTCCGGTCTTGGCCAAGGCCCAGACGGCGACCACGGATTCGACGGATCGCGTCAAGGCCAGCACCACGAATACTTCCGGGCCGACTCCCCGGCGCAGCAGTACCCGTGCGAACCGGTTGGACCAGGCGTCGAGGTCCCGATAGGTCATGGTGAGACTGCCGGCGGTGACGGCGACCGCGTCGGGATTCACCCGTGCTCCGGCGGCGAGAATCTCGGGCAGGGTCCGCATGGGCACGGGTTCGCCGCCGTGCACGGGCAGCAGGGCGCGGCGTTCGGTGGTATCGCAATGCTGCAGCCGGGCAACCAGCCGGTCCGGCCGCGCCGCAAGCTGTTCCAGCAGGTATACGAATCGCTCCAGCAGTCGCCGCGCGCCCGCCTCGGGCAGCTGATCGGCCATGAACTTGACGCTGATCCGCAGGCTTTCGGCGCCGTCCGGCGCGCGCTGCGGAATCACCATGAGGTTCAACGGGTACGGCGTGGCATCGGTGCCGGATACGTCGAGTATCCGCATGCCCGCGATATCCAGTGCCTGCGAGAGGCTTTCGCGGTCGATGGGGTAGGACTCGAAGACGGTCAGGGTGTCGAACAGTTCGGGCAGTCCGACGGCCCGGTGGATGGCGGCCAGCCCGATATGTTGATGGTCGAGCAGTCGCGCCTGTTCGGTCTGCACCCGTGCCAGCAGTTCGGTCACGCGTTCACCGGGTTCCAGCCGGATCCGCACGGGGAGCGTATTGATGAACAGCCCGACCATGTCCTCGATGCCGGCCAGTTGCGGCGGCCGCCCGGAGACGGTGCCGCCGAAGACCACGTCGGTGCGTCCGGTGAGCATGGCCAGCACCAGCGCCCAGGCCGTTTGCACGGCGGTGTTCACGGTCGCACCCGCGGCGCGGACGGTGGTTTCCAGCCGGGCGAGTGCGGCCGCGGTGAAATCGGCGGAGACCATGCCGGATTCGGTGGAGTCGATATCGGCCAGCGTGGGCACGGCGCGGGTGGGTCCGTCGACCCCGGCGAGTGCCTCGGTCCATGCGGTCATGGACGCGGCATCGTCCTGTTCGCCGAGCCAGCCCAGGAACTCGCGATAGGAATGCGCCGGTCCGGTGGGTACCGCCTGCCCGATACTGGCGGCGAGGTATCCGGCGAGCAGTTCCCGCACCACCAGCGGCGTGGACCAGCCGTCCAGCACCAGATGGTGATTCGCCATGAGCAGCGTGTAGGTCTCGGTCTCGGTGCGGATCAGGGTGAAGCGCAGCAGCGGCGGGCGGGTGAGATCGAACCGGGTGCCGGCATCGACCGCCACCAGCCGGGCCATCTCCCGCTGTCGTTCGGCAGGGTCCGGGATGGTGCTGAGATCGATGTCCTGCCAGGGTATTTCGGCGGTGTCGAGCACCAATTGCGCGGGCCCGTCCGGGGTTTCGGCGAAGGCGACCCGCAGCACCTGGTGCCGGTCCAGCAGCGCCTGTGCGGCGGTGCGGAGCCGGGCCGCGTCCACTCGTCCGGCCAGTGACAGCTGCGTCTGCACGGTGTATCCGTCGGCGGTGTCGGTGTCGTAGCGGGCGTGGAACAGCAGGCCGTATTGCAGTGGTGAGAGCGGCCACACGTCGGTGAGGCCGGGATATTCGCGTTCCCATTCCTCGATCTGTTGCTGCCGTACGGGAATCAGCGGGAAGTCGGAGGGTGTGTGCCCGCCGGTCCCGCCCGCCCGGGCATGCGTGGTGAGCGCGGTGAGCGCATCGGCCCACAGGTCGGCGAATCGCCGCACCTGGCCGCTGCCCAGCAGCCGCGAGGCGTAGGCCCAGGTCACCTCGAGTCCCGAGTCGGTGTGGAAGGCATTGATGTCGAGCGCCGCCGCGAGCGGTGCGCTGTCATCGTGGGTGGCGGTGAATCGCCTTGGCAGCCAAGGCGTTTCCGTGCTGTCGGGCTGGTCCGAGCCGGCGCCGGTGCGGCCGAGATAGTTGAAGCTCAACTGTGGCGCGGGCGCCCCGGCCAGCGCTGCCCCGGTATCCGGATCGAGGTAGCGCAGCATGCCGAAGCCGACACCCTTGTCCGGTATGGTCCGCAACTGCTCCTTCACGGCCTTGAGCGCCGCCCCGGCCGCCGGTCCCGCCGCGTAGGCGTCGTCGAGGTCGATTCCGGTGAGGTCCAGCGCAACCGGGTACACGCTGGTGAACCAGCCGGCCGTGCGCGACACATCGGCTCCGGGCAGGATCGATTCCTCCCGGCCGTGGCCTTCCAGCGTGAGCAGGGTCCGCGCGGTTTCCCGTGCCCGGCTGGAGGCGAGCGCGAGCGCGGTGAGCAGGACATCGTCGGGCCCGCAGTGGAAGCGCTCGGTGACCAGTTCCAGTGCCGCCGAGGCCGTTGCCGCGTCGATGGTGGTCCGCACCTGCGCCATGGTCTCCGCGGTGTCCGCCCCCGGATCCAGCGCCCGCGACCCGAGCAGCGGATCCGGCGTCGTCAGGATCCGTTGCCACAGCGGCAGTTCCGCGGCCCGACCACCCGCCCCGGCGAGCTGCCCGTGCGCCCACCGCCGGAACGAGGTCCCGACCGGCGCGAGCGTCCCGCCCGCCCACGCGGTAGCCAAGTCCGGCAGCAGAATCCGCCACGACACCCCGTCGGTGACCAGGTGATGCAGCACGATCCACAGCAGCGGGCCACTGTCCTCGCGCTCGAGCAGCACGAACCGCGCCATGATCCCGGCGGCCGGGTCGAGCAGATCGGCGGCCCGCTGCAGCGCCCGCTCCGCGTCGCCGGTCCCGGCGGGCACGATCTCGATCAACGCCGCCGCCTCCACCGAACCGGGGCCGGCAACCCGCCATTCCCATTGCGCGGCAAGGCCCGTCGCCGGCGGAGTCGTGGGGACGTTGCCCGCGTCGGGTGAGTTGCCTGCGCCGGCTGAGTTGCCCGCGCTGGCTGAGTTGCCTGCGCCGGGTGAGCTGCCCTTGGCGGCCGACTCGCCTACGCCGCCTGGGCCGACCGCCCCTGGAGTTTTGGTTCCGGCGTCCGGATCTGCGTCGGGCCGGCGGGTCAAGGTGCTGCGGAGCAGGTCGTGCCGATCCAGCAGCGTCTGGACGGCTACGGGCAGGCGGTCACGGTCGATGTCCCGGGGGAGGGGGATGAGTGCTGCCTGGGCGAAACGTGGCCAGGTGTGGCCTTGTTCGAGCATGGCGTGGACGATCGGGGTGAGGGGGACGATGCCTACCGGGCCGCCCGGGAGTTCCTGTATGGCGGGGGTGGTGGCTTCGGTGGCGACGGCGGCCAGTGCGGCGACGGTCTTGTGCTCGAACACGTCTCGGGCGCGCAGGCCGAGTCCGGCGGTTTTGGCGCGCGCCACCAGCTGGATGGCGACGATACTGTCGCCGCCGAGGGCGAAGAAGTTGTCGTCGGCGCTCACCTCGTCGAGGCCGAGGACCTCGGCGAAGATGCCCGCGAGCACTCGTTCGTGCGGGGTGGCCGGTGCCCGGCCGGCGCGGGCGCGGGCGGCGAAGTCGGGTGCGGGCAGTGCGCGGCGATCCACTTTGCCGGTGGGTGTCAGCGGCATGGTCTTCAGGACCATGATCACCGACGGCACCATATGCGCCGGAAGCCGCTGCGCCACGGTCGCCTTCACGGCCTCCGGATCGAGTGCGGGATCCTCCGCGGATATATAGGACACGAGGGCGGTCGCGCCGCCGGGTGTGGTCGCACCGACCGTGATGGCCATCTGCACGCCGGGGTGCCGCGCGACGGCCGCGTCCACCTCGCCGAGTTCGATGCGGAAGCCGCGCACCTTCACCTGGGTGTCGCCGCGGCCGAGGTACTCCAGTTCCATGCGCCCATTGCGCCGCCGCCACCGCACCAGGTCGCCGGTGCGGTACATGCGGTCGCCGTCCGCGAACGGATCGGCGACGAACCGCTCGGCGGTGAAGCCGATGCGCTGATGGTAGCCGCGCGCCAGACCGGGCCCGCTCAAATACAATTCGCCGGTCACGCCGGGCGGCACCGGCCGCAGCCAGGGATCGAGCACGACCGCGGCCATGCCGCGGGCGGGTGCGCCGATCGTGATCGGATCGGCGGGGGACAGGGGTGTGCTCAGGGTCGCGGTGACGGTCGCCTCGGTGGGCCCGTACCCATTGATGACGCAGCGCCCGGCCCAGCGGGCCGGAAGGTCGGGTGGGCAGGCGTCGCCGCCGACCACCACGGTGCGCAGCCGCGGCAGCGTCTCGGGCTCCAGCGAACCGGCCACGGCGGGAGTGACATTCAGATGGGTGACCTCGAGCGCACGCAGCACCCGCGCCAGGTCCTCACCGGCGTAGGCGGCGGGCGGCACCACGGCGACGGTCGCGCCGACGGCGAGGGCCACCAGCAGTTCCTCCACCGAGATGTCGAAACTCGGCGAGACCGCATGCGCCACTATCGCATCCGCGCCGACGCCGAAGGCAGCACCGGAGCCGGTGGCAAGATCGGCGAGTCCACGATGGGTGACGCCGACGCCTTTGGGCAGACCGGTGGAGCCGGAGGTGTAGATGAGGTACGCGAGCTGATCGATCAGCACCGGCGACAGACGATCGGCGTCGGTGATCGGCGCGGAATCGGCTGCGGTAAGCGCGTTTTCGGTCTCCGGGTCGTCGACGACCAGCCACTGCACCCGATCCGGCAACGCGGCCCGGGATGCGGCCACGGTGACGCCCGCGACCACACCGCTGTCGGCGATCATGTGCTGGATGCGGTCGACCGGATACCCGGGATCGATGGGCACGAACGCGGCCCCGGTCTGCGCCACGGCACACATGGCCAGCACCGATTCCGCCGAGCGCGGAATCGAGATGGCCACCGCCCGTTCGGGTCCCGCGCCGAGCTCGATCAGTATCCGGGCCAGCCTGTTGCTGTACTCGGTGAGTTCCCGATACGTGTAGACGGTCCCGTCCGCCCGCATGGCGATGGCGGCCGGCATCTTCTCCGCACCGGCCCGGAGGATGTCGGGCAGCGTGCGCGCCGTCCCGCCGCGCCGCCCGCGCGCGGGTGCGAGTTCCGTCCGTTCCTCCGCCGTGATCGTGGTGAGCCCGGTCAGCCGGGCCCCCGCGCCCGCCGCCAGGAATCGGTGCAGGAATTCGAGGAACCGCGCGTGCAGCTGCGCGAGCTCCTTGTCCCCGTACCGGTTCGGGTTGGCCTGGAAGTCGATATGGGTGCGTTCCCCGCCGATCCCCGGGTACACATTGACGAACAGATCGTCGATGAGCCCCGAGGTGAGTACGTGCAGCCGCCCGGTCACCCCGCCCAGCCGGATGCGGGTGTCGGCGAGCATGAGGTTGACGGTCGGCCCGAACCCCGCGACATCGTCCATGGACCGCCCGAGGTCGCGAATGATGTCCTCTTGCCGGTATCGCTGCCGGCGCAGCGCCGCGGTGAGTTCCCCTTGGGTGCCGCGCACGAGATCGCCGACCGTCGCGTCGGCGGCCGGGTGCAGGCGCAGGGGGACGACATTGGCGACCATGCCGCCGGAGCGGCGCAGGGCGGCGGTGGTGCGCCCGGAGACGGGCAGGCTCAGCACGATCTCGCCGCCGCCGGTCATGGCGCTGACGAAGGCGGCGAAGGCGGCGACCACGACGGGTGCGGGGCTGGTGGACATTTCGGTGGTGAGCGCGTCGAGCAGCGCGGCGGTCTCGGTGCTCAGGGCGCCGCTGCGCAGTCGCGGGTGGGCGTCGACCGCCCCGGTGCGCGCGCCGAGCTGCTTCGGCTCGGCCATGCCCGCCAGGTGCTGCCGCCAGTATTCCCGGTCGGCCTGCAGCTTGTCCGAATTGCGGTATGCCACATCGGCTTCGGCGATGGTCTGCAGCGGTTCGGCCTTGCCCGCGGGGATTTCGTCCCCGCTGATGGCGGCATTGTAGATTTCGCCGGTGCGCTGCAACATGGTCAGCGCGCCGACGCCGTCGAGCAGGATGTGGTGCAGCCGCGAATACCAGTACCAGCGTTCGGGTGCCACGCGCAGCATGGCGACCATGCACAGGCGGTCGCGGGTGAGGTCCAGGGGTGCGGTGTATTCCGCGCGCATCCACGCCTGGGCGGCGGCCTCCGGGTCGGGGGCGCCGGTCAGGTCGATGGTTTCGATGTGGTCGTCGAGTCCGGTGTCGACGAGTTGCGAGGGCAGTTCATCGATTTCGAGCAGCCGCAGGTAGCCGGTGCCGAATTCGCGTCCGGCGCGGCGGGCGGCGTCGGCGAGTAGGTCGACGTCGACCGCGCCGGAGAATTCGACGTACTGGGCGATGGAGATCGGGGTGTCACCGGCCAGCTGCTGGGCGAACCAGATTCCGCGCTGGGCGGCGGAGAGTGCGAAGGAGCCGGCGGGTGTGGAGCTGAAAACCATGCTGAAACATCCTGCGAGCTGGTGAGATTCGACGGGTCAGGAGGCCTTTCGCACCCGGTGCAGTTCGGCGTCGGTGAGCGGCGCGTCGGAACCGGTGAGGTATTGCCGCAGAGTGGAGCGCTCGTCGAGCACCAGCCAGCGGCTCGGATCCGTGAGCCGGGCGAGACCCGCCTTGGTGGTGATGCCGAAATCGGCGCGGGCGGAGTTGGTTTCAGTGGCGAAGGGTACCGGGGTGGCGCCGGTCTTGGTGATGGCCAGCCGGGAGACGATGGACTCGAGCCGAGGTGTATCCGCGATCACGATCCGGGTGCCGGGGCGGGCCCCGAGCTGCAACAGCATGCGCGCCAGGCGATTGCTCCAGCGATCCAGCTCCGCGGCGGTCAGCTCGCAGTCGGCAGCGGTCGCCACGACACGGTTTGCAGGCGATTCGACCGGCTTGCACATCGAACATCATCCTCTCGGAGGAACGGCTTCGTGGGAGTGTTGAAGATGTCTTCAACTGTCGCCGTTCGAGGCGGTGTGGGACACCGACCCCAGTGCTGCCGGGTTTTGCTCCGAGGGTGATCAATTCCCCATCAAGGGTGGGTATTGCGGTCAGCTGTCGAGATCTTCCATGGCCGAGGAGATCATGTTCATGGAGTCGCGGGGGCTCAGCGCCATGGCGCGCAGCTGATCGAACATGACGCCGTAGCGGCGGACCTCCGGATGACCTTCGATCAGTTCGTCACTGGCGATGCCTTCGACGTAGACGAGCTCCGGATCGGCCGGGTCGGGGAAGTCGAGCAGCGTGAAGGAGCCGAGCATGCCGGGGTGGGCGCCGGCGTCGAAGGGCAGGATCTGCAGGATGACATTCCGCTTCTCGGTGTGATCGAGCAAGCGCTGCAGCTGTTCCCGCATGATCTCCGGTCCGCCGATGACGCGGCGGATGACGGCCTCGTCGAGGACCACCCACAGTTCGAGCGGGTCGTCCTTGGTGAGGACGTTGGCGCGTTCCTGGCGGGCCCGGATGCGTTGCTCGATAACCTGATCCGAGACCTTGGGCATGGTGGTCTGGTACACCGCGTTCGCGTACACCTCGGTCTGTAAGAGGCCCGGGACGTAGGTGGACTGGAAGAACCGCGCCGAGAGCGCCTCGGCTTCGAAGTTGATGTACGCGCCGTAGACCTCGGAGACGGCATCCTCGAAGGAGCGGGCCATACCGGGCCGGAGCGCATCCACCAGCAACTGCAAGGCATCTGAACGCTGGGGCTCACCGATGTTGTAGAGGTCCAGCATGGCGGTCAGGGTGCGGCGCTGCGGCCTGGCCTGAGCCGTCTCGATCCGGTACAGCGTGGTGACGTTGATGCCGGTCTTCGTGCTGACCACCTCTTTGCTGAGGCCCGCGGTTTCGCGCATCTCGTGGAGCATCGCCGCGAGCCTGCGCAAACGGACGGTAAGCACGGTGCGCTTGCCTGCCATGACAACCCTTTCGCCTTGCGCACTTCCTAGAACGCAGTATTGCGTTCTTGCATTTGTAAGAGCATGATCCAGCTAGCCTATTCGTGTACAGCCGATCCGATGACCGGTATAGCTGAATCCGGAGACCAATCATGTTGGTGCGATTAGTGATGCTGTCGGGTGCATGGGGAGAGTTCAGATGACCACGTCCATAGCCGGCGTGCTGCCGACGGCTCCGCAATTGCTCTGTGCCTTCCAGGGGCGCCGTTTCCAAGATCGAGTTCTGTTGCGATCGGCGCACGCCCTTGCGGAGTTACACGAGCGGCGAGCCGAAGTGCGGGATGCCATGCTGATCACCGAGATCGATTGCCGCCGCGGTGAACTGGTTGACGATATCAATGATTGGGTGGAGCAGGAACTGCCGCAACATCGCAACGGGACTGCGCTACACACCGAAAGTCTGGGTGCCGTAGTGGATCGTATGGCCCGGAGCTGGGTGGAAGCCAATCAGGTGATCGATCACGAGGGTGCGGCCAGTGATAACACCCATAAACACTGGTACCATCTGGCCGAACTGGTTGACGGCTACACTGATCTCGTAATCGACGTGGCCGGTGGTCGTCGCCGTTTACCAGAACAATGATTCCAAATGCATTGACACAATTGATGCATTGCTACAGAGTCATTTGTCGCCAGCGGTGACGTCAATCGAGTGCGGCTGTCGGACCAATAGCCCGCTCGAACCCTGAGACGTTGCCCGCCTCAAAGACGGCGGGCGCAACGGGGCCCCCGCCCGGCGTGCCGCGTGGTCGACTGGCGCGGCACGCCCCGCCACACAACCCTTCGGTTTTCTTTTCCGGGGTGCCCCATTTGTGAAATTTAGCTTATCCAAAAGTGTTTCACTGCTGTTTCACTTATCCGCTTATCCACTTCTGCACTTCGAATGAACGGAGTCCTTGGCATGTCCGCGGGGGAGATCACGGCGAACGACCTCTACCGGCAGGCGCTGGGCGGCACCTTCCGGCTGGCCGAACCGGTCGCCCGCAAGTGTGCCGCGAACTTCCTGCGCTTCGCCGATGCCCTGGACGCACAGATCGACTCCTCCCACCGCGTCCACGCACTCACCGGCTTCGGCGGCTTCGACTCCGCCCGCCAGCTACAACACGGCTTCGAATCCAAGGCCGGGCAACTCACCGAAGCCCTGACCGGACTACAGGATTCGGCCCTGCGCATGGCGGCCGCCTACCTGCTGGCCGCCGGCCTGATCCGGGAATCCGATGATTCCCATTCCCGCGCCCTGCTCGCGGCGAGCGCGGGCCTGGAGCCCCCGGGCTGATCCCTCCCCGGGGAAAACAGTTGGGCCGGCATCGGTTTCGATGCCGGCCCGACTGCTGTCGCCCCGGTTTCTCCTCCCGACGGCCGTGATCACGTAGTCGTGGTGTGGGCGTGGGGGTTTGGTTAGCATCGAAATCACGTGACGTGTGTTGCGTGTGTGACCGCTGTGAGCATTGGGGGGATCGTGCGGCAGATCATGGTGGCGGGGATCGTGGGAGTGGCGGTGGCGATCATCCTGACACCACTGCTGGTCAAGCTATTCGGCGAGAGGTCCCCGGCCCGGGACAACCGGGGCGCCGGGCCGCTGGGATACGCGGCGGAACGCGGGACGCCCACGCTGGGCGGAGTGGCCGTCATCGCGGGCATGTGGGCGGGGTACCTGGTGGCGCATCTCGTCCGAAGTCCCGGCGGCAGTGTGGGGTTGAGCGCCTCCGGACTGCTGGTGCTCGGCTTGAGCACGACGTGCGGTGCGGTGGGGTTCGCGGACGACTTCGTGAAACTGCGCGAGGGCCGGAACTCGGGGGTCACCGGCGGCGGGAAGTTCTTCGGTCAAGTGGTGGCAGCCGGCGTGTTCGCCCTGCTCGTCCTGCACTTTCCGGACGGGAACGGCTTCACCCCGGGCAGCCGGAAGCTCTCGTACGTGCGTGACATTCCGATCATGTCCCTGTGGGTCGGGGCGTTCGTCGTGCTGGTGTGCTTCCTGGTGGTGGCCTGGTCCAGCGCGGTGACCATCAGCGACGGACTGGACGGCCTGGCCGCCGGTTCGATGGCCATGACGCTGGGCGCCTATGTGCTGGTGACGTTCTGGCAGTACGCGCACTCCTGCGCGATCAAGCCGGTACCCGGCTGCTACGACGTGCGCGACCCACTCGACCTGGCCCTGGTCTGCGCGGCCGGGGCCGGCGCGTGCATCGGATTCCTCTGGTGGAACGCGGCTCCCGCCAAGATCGTCATGGGCGAGACCGGCTCGCTCGCCATGGGCGGACTACTCGCGGGACTGTCCGTCACCACCCGCACCGAACTGCTGATGGCGGTCATCGGCGCGCTGTTCGTGGCCGAACTGGCCTCGGTCGTCCTGCAGGTGGCGGTCTTCCGCACCGCGCATCTGCGACTCTTCCGGATGGCCCCGTTTCACCACCATTTCGAATTCTCCGGCTGGGCCGAAACCGCCATCGTCATCCGATTCTGGCTGCTGGCAGCCCTTTCCGGCGCCATCGGGCTCATGCTCTTCTACGCGGAACACCTGCCCTCGCGCAGCTAGCCGACGGTCAGTTGCGCTCCAGCCAGGACACGATGGCGGCCACGGTCTCCGGATCCAGCTCGACGTCGGCGGCGTTGTAGCGGGCCACGACCTCGGCCTGAGTCAGCTCCGCGCGTGGCCGGGGCTCGTACTTCAGCACGTGATTCGCGTTCTCCGGGAACAGGAACGACACATGCTCGCGGCCCTTCGCCGCCTGCTGCAGCACCTCACCGTCGGCCTGCCAGTCCACCTGCAGATCCTTCTTACCGATCACGACCAGCACCGGCGCGCTCACCCGCCCGAGTGGCGCCGCCGCATCCGCCGTCCACAACTCGCGGGCGAACGGCAGATTGGCCGGACTCTCCAGCGACCGCAGCAGATTCACCACGCCCTCGGGCAGCGCGGGATCCGGCGCCACCGGCTCACCGGCCAGGAACCGCGCGATCGACGCGTCGTACAGCCCGAGCAGCTCCGTCCCGCCGGGCACGGCCGCCGCCTGCGCGGCCAGCTGCGACCGGCTCACATCCCCGACATTGCGTCCCGGCGGACCGGTGAGCACCAGCCCGGCGAAGGCCGGGCGGTCATCGCTCAGCGCGTAGTTCAGGACATGCAGCGTGCCTTCACTATTGCCCAGCCCGAAGATGCGATCCGCACGCACATAGTCCTCACCGGCCAGGACCTGCACCGCACCCGCGAGCTCATCGAGGTGACTCTGCATGCTCAGCTTGCCGATCAACAGCGGAATGGTCTCCCGCACATGCGGCCCCGATGCCCGCTTGTCGTATCGCACCGAGGCGATCCCGGCCTGCGCCAGCGCCTCCGCCAGCAACTTCGCACTCCCATTGTTCCCCGGCAACAGCGGCGAATCCCAGTCCCGATCGGTGGGTCCGCTCCCGGCCACGAACGCCACCCCCGGGAAAGGCCCCGCACTCTCCGGCCGCACCACCGTCCCGTAGACGGTGGTCTCACCGAGCGTCCAGCTCACCTCGCGACTCTGCACGCCCGAATCGTACGCGCAGGTCACCTGATTCTCGGCTGCTGATTGCTCAGAGCGCCAGGAAGTTTCGGATTGCGTCGGCGATCTCGCCGGCGTGTGTTTCCAGTGCGAAGTGACCGGTATCGAGGAACCGCACTTCGGCCTTGGGCAGATCGCGCCGGAAGGCCTCGGCCCCGGCGGGCAGGAAGTACGGATCGTGCTTCCCCCAGATGGCGAGGAACGGTGGCTGATGCTTCCGGAAGTACTCCTGGAACGCCGGGTAGAGCGCCACATTGCTCTGATAGTCGCCGAACAGATCCAGCTGGATCTCGTCCGCGCCCGGTCGTTGCAGGTAGAAGACGTCGAGCGAATAGCCGTCGGGTGACACGGAATCCGTATCGCGGACGCCGTGCGTGTACTGCCAGACAGTGCTGTCGAGGGTGAGCAGCGTCCGCAGCGCCAGGCGATTGGCCTCCGACGGATCCTGCCAGTACGCGCGGATCGGATTCCACCCGTCGCTCAACCCCTCTTCATAGGCGTTGCCGTTCTGCGAAATGATCCCCGTGATCCGCTCCGGATGGGCGAGCGCGAGCCGGAATCCGGTCGGCGCACCGTAGTCGAACACGTAGACCGCGTACCGATCGAACCCGACCACCTCGGTGAACCGGTCGATGACGCTTGCGAGATTGTCGAACGTGTAGCCGAATTCGTCCCGGCCGGGCAAGTCTGACTGCCCGAATCCGGGCAGGTCCGGCGCAACGATGTGAAAGCGGTCCGCCAGCTTCGGAATCAGGTCGCGGAACATATGGCCTGCACTCGGAAACCCGTGCAGCAGAAGCAGCTTCGGCCTCCCCGGCTGCCCTGCCTCGCGATAGAAAACCTTGAAGCCGTCGACATCGGCACGGCGGTAGGTCGTAGCAGTCATGATCACGCTTTCGGAGTCGATATTGATGTAACCGCTCTGCGGCATGCAAGAAGGTTACGAACGATCGATGTAACTTGTCAACGGCAGTTTCAGCGGTTACCGTTCGGTCATGATCGATCCGGACCCAGCGCAGACCGGGGGGCACCATCAGGGACCCGCGTTGCTCCTGGCCGATGCGTCGGGCCTCGACTTCCTGAACTCGATCGCGACGCCGGTGGACGAACCCGTCGACTGGATTGCCGATGGCGAGGGCTTACTGCGTTGGCTCGAACAGGCCGCGATGGTGCCGCAGGCTGCACTGGATGCGTTCCGCTCGAGCGCGGAGCCGGCCGCCCTCGACGCTGTCGCGGCCGAGGCGCGCGAGTTGCGTGAATGGTTCAGAGGTTTCGTGCAGGCGCGGAAGGGGCGGCCGCTGACCAGCGCGGATCCGGCAGAGCTGGATCGTTTGAATGTTCTGCTGCGCCAGGACGATCGGTTCGAGGAGATCGTGTCCGGCGGTGGAGCGCTCCGGTTGCGCTCGAATCGGCGGTGGTCGTCACCGCGATCGCTGCTGCTGCCGATCGCCGAAGCCATGGCGAAACTGGCGTGCGAAGAGGACTTCACGTATGTGAAGGCCTGCGAGGGCCTGCGCTGCACGCTGATGTTCGCCGATCACACCCGCGGACACGCGCGCCGCTGGTGCAGCATGGCGCTCTGCGGGAACCGCGCGAAGGTGGCGGCGCACCGGCAGCGGCTCAAGGACCGCGAGCGGCGGTAGGGCGGGGCGGCTACGAGCCTTTCAGGAACCGCAGGTAGAAGCCGCCGAACACCAGGACGATGCCGACGTTCACCAATAGCCGCGCCCAGAAGTGATGCCTGAAGACCACGATGTCCAGGCCGACGATGAGGGCCACCATCGCGACGATGTAGAGCACCAGGATCGCCTGTCTTCCCATGCGCTCTTTCTACTACTCCCAGGTTGCCGATTGGGGATCTATGCCGTGAGTTCGAGCATTCGCGTCGATAATGGCGCGGAACCAGTCGGCGAGGCCGGGTTCGAGGGAGTTGTAGTAGTCGGCGTAGCCGGGTTCGCCGGTGAACTTGCGGCCGAGGCAGACCTGCATGGCGAGGGTGCAGTCGAAGTAGCGGGACATGAGGGCGCGGTGCCGGTCGGCCAGGGTATCGGCGGCGGGCGAGCCGGGCGGCACGCCGTTGCGGAGGGCGGTGGCGAGATCAGCGTTGAGGGTTTCGGTTTCGGTGGCGACGGCCTGCCAGTCGGCGGGGGTGAGGTCGGAGACGCGGTCGGTGTACTGTGCCCATTGGGCTGTTCCGCCCCAACGGGTTTCGGCCTCCTCGACCCATTCGGGCCGCCAGTCGGCGCCGAAGATCTCGGCCTGCTGCTCGGCGGTCAATCGGATGCCGGTGGCGGTGGCCTCCAGCATGCGGTCGACCGCGGTCACCATCTGCTCCAGATGCGAAATGCGTTGCGCCAGTTCGGCTCGCTGGGTGCGCAGGTGGCGGCGGGCATCGATGGCGGGATCGTCGAGCAGGCGGGCGATCTCCGCGAGCGGGAAGCCGAGCTCCTTGTAGACGAGGACACGATGGACACGGGCGATGTCCTCAGGGGAGTAGACGCGGTACCCGGCGTGGGTGCGGTCGCTGGGCTGGACCAGGCCGATGAGATCCCAATGATGCAGGGTGCGGACGCTGATGCCGACCAGCGCCGCCGCCCGGCCGACGGTCAGGCCGTCGGCCGGGGCGGGATCGCCGATGCCGGGGGAGTGCGTCATCGGCTCAGTATCGTGCAGCGCGGAACTCACGCGCGGGGCACCTCGAAGCCCACCGCGCGCAACCGGTCGGCGGCGGCGCTGTCCGGATCCAGCGGCCGGGCCGCGGTCAGGACCACACGGGCGTTCTCGGGCGTGACGATGGTCAGTTCCACCGAATTCCACGGCTTCTCCTCGGGGCCCGAGGTGCAGCCGGGGACGAGACGTTCGCAGCGCGCCGCCACCTCGTCGAGCTGATTCAGGACGCTCGCGAAGCTGATCGCCATGGCAGCCGGCACGGCCGCGGGCTCGCCGGGCACCAGCAGCACATCCTGGAATGCCCACCGCCGCAGATGGGTGAGCTGCCCGGGAATGGTGAAGAGGTCGATGAATCCGAGCCCCGCCAGCCAGAAGTCGCGGGAAGCGGCGAGGTCGGCGGTCGGGATCGTCACGAACTGCGGCATGCCGTAGAACTGGCGGTAGACATCGGGCGCGGTCGCGTCGAGCGCGGGAAAGGGCACCGGGCTGAGGTATTCGGTCATGTCCCGATCGTCGGGGCTGACGCTACGTGAGGGTCAAATGCGCCGCACGGGGCTGACCGCACCCCTCGCGTGCGGCCAACCCCGTGCGGACAGCCGTCAGCGCAGTGCTGCCCGGCCTTTGAGACGGCCGAGGACCACCAGGGCGATGAGAGTCACCAGCACCAGCAGCGTGGTACTGGCCGCGGCGTCGAAGACCTCGCCGCGATCCGTCTCGGCGAAGATGGTGACGGGGAGGGTCTTCCACGTCGCCGGATAGACCATGATGGTCGCGCCGAGTTCGCCCATGGACAGGGCGATCGCCAGACCCGCCGCCGCACCCAGGGCAGGGAGCAGCAGCGGCAGAGTGATCCGGAACAGGACACGGACCGGGCCGGCACCCAGTGATTCCGCGGCCTGTCGATAGCCGGGGTCGAGTCGGTCCAAGGCAGCGGACACGCCACTGAAGGCGTAGGCCAGCACCAGCACCGTATGGGCAAGAATGACAATCCATTTGGTCCCGCCGAGCAGCAGCGGGCGTTCATTGAAGGCGATGAGCACGCCCAGGCCGATGGCCACGGACGGCACCGCCACCGGCACGTGGAAGACCGCATCGGTGATGCGCCGTAACCACTGTGGGGCCTCTCGCGCGGCCAGCGCCGCCCAGGTGCCGAGCACCAGCGCGAAAAGCCCGGCCAGCAGCGCGGTCTGCAAACTCACGGACAGACTCGCCGACTCCTCACCGGACAACGCCCGGTCGAAGTTGGCGAACCCGAGATGCGACGGCAGCGGCCCGTCCCACCGCCCGGCCAGTGCCGCCGCCACCACGGTGGCAATGGGCGCCACGAACACGATGGTCACGACCGCGGCGAACGCGGCCAGCACGGTGATCCGCCCGCGGCGGGTCCACACCAGCATGGCTCAGCTCTCCTTTCGAGCACTGGTCAAGCGGCCGAACAGCAGCCGATAGCCGAGGTACAGCGTCAGCGACAACAGCACCTGCACCGTGGCCAGCACCGCCGCACCCGGCAGATCGAACGTCACGATGCCGCGCGTATAGATCAGCGCCGGCAGCGTGATCACGCCCTTCGCGCCGGTGAACAACACGATGCCGAACTCGTTGAGCGTCAACAGCAGCGTGAGACTGCCACCGGCCGCCAGCGCCGGCCACGCCTCCGGCATGACCACCTGCCGCAGCACCCGCCACGGCGAAGCCCCCAGACTCGACGCCACATCCAGCTGCTCCCGCGGCAGTTGCGCGAACGCCGCCAGCAGCGGCCGCACCACGAACGGCGTGAAAAACGTGGTCTCCGCGAGGATTACGCCCCACGGCGTGGACAAGAAGTTCAGGGTGGGCGTCTTGTCCCCGCTGATCTTCATGATGAGCGCGTTCACCGCACCGGCCGTGCCGTACAGAAAGGTGAACGCCAGCGTCACCAGGAACGACGGCAAGGTCAGTACCGAATCGATGAGCCGCCCCACCAGCTGCGACCCCGGAAACGGCACGAACGCCAGCACGATCGCCAGGAAAGTGCCCAGCACCAGACACCCGATGGTCGAACTCACCGCAATGGATACGGTGCGCCACAACGCATTCCGGAACGATTCCTCGGCCAGCACCCTGGACCAGGTGGCTCCGCCGCGACCGTCGGCGGTCTTGGTGGACTCCAGCAGCACCCGCACAATCGGATACACCGCGATGAACAACACCACCAGCACCGGCGGCAGTGTCCACACGATCGGCCGCCACACCGTGCGCGGGCCGCGAGTCTCAGGAGCTGGTGCGGCAGCGGAAGATTCGAGTAAGGCGGTCATGCTCGCCCCCGAAACCGGTCTGCGGTGATGCGGGCGTGGGCTATGGCAAGGTTACCGCGGGCGGAACAGGGATTGCCGCCGTGGCTGTCCGCAATGTCACCGCGGGCGGTAGCGAGGTTGCCGCCGTGGCCGTCGGCGATGTCACCGCGTGCTGTGCTGGCGCCGACGAGGGTTGCAGCGGGTACCGCGGCGGCGGTATGGGTTGTGGCGCTCATGCCCGTACCTCGGATCCGTCTGCAGCAGAGGCGGTTCCGATGGCGGGCGGCACCAGGACACCCGCCGGATCCGCGAACCGCACACCCACCTTGTCGCCGATGGCGAGCGGGCTGTGCCCGGCCACGTCGGCGGTGACCTCGGCCGGGATGCCGTCGATATCCAGGTGCAGGCGGGTCGAAGCGCCCTTCCACACGCTGGTGACCACGGTGCCGCGCAGCGCATCCCGCTCGGCGAGGGGCACGATCCGCACCGTGTGCGGCCGGACCACCAGCGCCGCATCGGCATTGGGCACCCAGTCCGGGCGACCCACGCTGGGCGGGGGCGCGTCGGCGCGGAGCGTGTGCTCGCCGACACTGACCAGCGCTGCGGTGCCGGTCACGTGATTCACGGTGCAGGGCAGCAGATTCGCGCCGCCGAGGAAGGAGGCGGTGAATTCGGTGGACGGCTGCCGCCACAGATTCTGCGCGGTGTCGATATCCACCAGCCGCGCATCCCGCATGACGGCGATCCGGTCGGCCAGCGCCAGCGCCTCCGACTGATCGTGCGTCACATACAGCATCGCCGTGTCCGGCAGGGCCTTTCGCAGCTGCTGGAGTTCGCCGAGCATGTTCTGCCGCAGCTGCGCGTCCAGCGCCGCCAGCGGTTCGTCCAGCAGCAGCACCTTGGGCCGGATGGCCAGCGCCCGCGCGATGGCGACCCGCTGCTGCTGGCCGCCGGACAGTTCGCGCGGCAGTCGTTTGGCGTACGCGCTCATCCCGACCATGTCGAGCGCTTCGGTGACGCGTGCCCCGATCTCATTGCGCGGCACCCGATGCGCCTCGAGCCCGAAGGCGACATTGTTGTGCACCCGCATGTGCGGGAAGAGCGCGTACGACTGCACCACCACCCCGATGCCACGCTTGGCAGGGGAGAGGTCGGTGACATCGCGTCCGGCCAGCCGCACCGCACCCGAGGTGGGCCGGACGAATCCGGCCAGCGCCTTGAGCGCGGTGGACTTGCCGGAACCACTGGGCCCGAGCAGTGCAACCGTCTCCCCCGCGGCGACCCGCAGGTTGAAATCGGCCAGTGCGACAGTGCTTTTCCGGCCGCGACCGTAGGTGACACCGACCCGGTCGAACACGATGGCGGGTTCGGCGGCGGTGGCCGCGGCCGCCGTGGAGGTCGTCGCAGGGGAGGACATGGTTGCTCCTGGGCTCGGTGGGATTAGCTGCCGGTGGCCTTCGAGTACGCCGCGACATCGGTGTCGAGGTCGTCGACGACCTTGTTCCAGTCGGGGTGCACCACGGTCACGTTCTTGATCACCTGCGCCGGGGACGGGCCGTTACCGGTCGCGGGGGCATCGGCCAGCTCCTGGCGGGCCGGCACCGCGAAGGCGTCCGGCAGCGTCTTCTGCGCATCGGCCGACAGCATGAAGTCCATCAGCTTCTTACCGGCGTCCGAGTGCGGCGCACCCTTGGCCAGGCCCATCGCGTACGGCAGCGCGACGGTCGACTGCTTGCCGTCATTGCCGGCCGGGAAGAACACGTTGAACTTGGAGCCGTCCTTGACCGAGGCGAGGTTCATCTGCACATCGCCATTGGCGACGAGCAGTTCACCCTTGTCCACCTTCGGCTGCAGCTTGCCGGTCGAGGCCGACGGGCCGACATTGTTGGCCTGCAGCTTGCCCAGGTAATCCAGCGCGCCCTGCTTGCCGTACAGCTGCTGCAGCAGCACCAGCACGGCGGTGCCGTCACCGGCCTGGCCGGGAGTCGAATACTGCAGCTTGCCCTTGTAATCGGGCTTCAGCAGGTCGTCCCAGGTCACCTTGGCGGTGCTGACATTCACGGACGGGTTGGCGATCCAGCACAGGTAATTGCCCGCGACGGTGACCCAATTGCCGTCCGCGGCCTTGTCGGTGGCGGCGACCGAACTGAAATCGACGCCGCTGGCCTGCAGCAGCCCCGACTTGTCGGCCTTCTGGATGAACGGCGGCAGCGTGACGACGATATCGGCCTGCGGGTTGGACTGTTCCTTCTCGACCCGGCTCACGACCTCGCCGGAGCCCGCCTCCACATAGTTGACGGCAATACCGGTCTGGTCCTTGAACTTCGCGAACAGCGGCTTGTACCAGTCGCCGAGACCGTCCGCGGAGTAAACGGTGACGGTCTTGCCGCCGCTGGAGTCGGTGCCCGTGCCGCCACAGGCGGTGAGGCTGAACGCGACCGCGGCCGCCGAGGTCAGGACGAGCGCGGTGCGAGCGATGCTGCGTGCGAGGCGGTTGTTCGTATTACGCACGGTGACTGCAACTTTCAGTTCGTGGGAGCTGGGATCGAAGGGACAGGGGAGATCCCGCCTGGCCGGCGGAAAGCTGGAGCGGATCAGCCGCGCTCGGCCAGCAGCAGCTGGGCGAATTCGGCGACACTCGGCACGACGTGCGTGGCGCCCGCGGCGCGCAGCTGTTCTTCGTCGTGCGCCCCGGTGAGCGTGCCCGCGACGATCCGCGCGCCCGCCGCCAGCCCGGTGGCGATATCACTTGCGGTATCACCGAGCACCGCAACTCGATCCACGGCGTCGACCTCGAGCCGCAGCAGGGCGGTGAGCACCATGTCCGGGTAGGGGCGGCCACGCCCGGCGTCCGAAGGGGCCAGGGTGAGGTCGGCAATGTCGTTCCAGCCCAGCGCGTTCAGCAGCTTGTCCTGCGTCTCCCGGCTGAAACCGGTGGTCAGCGCCACCTTGATACCGGCGGCCCGCAGCGCGGAGATGGCCTCGGCGGCACCGGGAATCGGGGTGATGCCGGAGTCGGCGAGCTGCGCGTAAGCCGCCTCGAAGGCATGGTTGGCGGCCTGGGCACGGTCCTCATCGTCACCGAGCAGGGCCCGGAAGACGACGATCTTGGACTGGCCCATGGTGTCGATCACGTACTGCCGGGCCGCTTCGCGTTCGGGTCCTTCGAGCGGGATCCCGGCCGCGGTGGCCGCCTGCTCGAAGGCCGCGACGACGAGCCCGTCATCCGCGACGGTGGTGCCGGCCATATCGAGGACGGCCAGGTCGATCTGCTTGTCGGACAAGATGTCTGTTCCTATCTGTCGGCAGTGCAGGCGTGTGGTTCGGAGATTCGAGCTCAGAGATTCAGGAGGTCGGCGGTTTCCTCGCCGAGCGCCGGGCCGAGGGTCATGCCGCGACCGCCCGGTCCGGTGATGACCCAGACATTGTCGGAAGCCTGTGCGCGCGTGACGATCACGCCCGGATCGATGGACTGGCTGTACACGCCCGCCCAGCGCCGTACGACGGTCGGCAGTTTGCGGCCGAGCAGTTCCTCGGCGACGGCGGTGAGGTGCTCGTAGGGCGCCTCGTCCACGTCGAAGGCGAACGGCTCCTCGTATTCGTGGGTGTCGCCGATGGTGAGGCCGCCGTGCAGGCGCTGCACGCACAGCAGCTGCATCTTGTGCTGTGCGGCCGTGAACGGCTGCGCCTCTTCACGATTGAGGCGGTCCAGCTCGGCTCCGGCGAAGGCCGGGTAGTAGCGGAAGCTGTCGCCGTCGGCGACGGCGGTGGTGAGGGCTTCGCCCAGCGGCGCGGTCTGCATCATCTGCAACCGCACCCGCCGCACCGGAATATTGCCCACCAGTTCACGAGTCAGGCCGGAGTGGGCCGCGCCCGGGCAGACCAGCACGAGATCGCCCTCGTGGCGACGCCCGCGGTCGTCGACGACGGTGGTGCCGGTGATGGCGCGCGCCTCGGTGCCGCCGAAGAAGGTGTAGCGGTCGCTGGCCTCCATGTACCGGCGCAGCGCGGGCAGCGCCTGCCGGGATTCCACGGCGGCGTCGGCCGAGCAGTGCAGCCCGGCAATGAATTTGCCGCGCAGCGCGGGGTTCACGGCCCGGACCCGCTCCGGATCGAGCAGTTCGAAGCCGCGTTCGGCGGCCGACGCGTGTGCGACGGCGGCCTCGGCGACGGCGAGTTCGTTCTCGGTGCGGACCAGGGTGATGGAGCCCGCGGGCCGGAACCCGACGCCCGGTACCTTGCCGCCGATCTCCTCCCAGAGTTGCCGGGAGCGCAGCGTGATCTCCAGTTCGTTCGCGCTGCGCCCGGATACCCACACCAATCCGAAGTTGCGGACGGTGGCGCCGCGCGCCTCGACCTCCCGCTCCAGGTGGATCACTTCGTGACCGCGTCCGATCGCGGCCAGGGCGTGGGCTGTGCCGAGTATGCCGCCTCCGATGATGACCAATCGCATGCCGACCATCGTGGGCAATGGTCTAGACCTACGGGTGTTTCGTATGGAAACGCCAGGTTAAAATTTGGTATAGACCAATCTCGGGTACGCTGAGGGCATGGACACAACGGAGATCACCGGGGTGGGGACTCGGCGCGGTACGGACACCGCGCTGAGTGAATTGTCCAGCGTGGGCGATATTTCCGAATTCAGCCGCATGCCGAAGTCGTACCGCGTGCGCACGGAACTCGAATCCCTGCTCGCCGAACTACACGAAGGCGACCAACTACCCTCGGAACGCGACCTGGCCGTCCGCTGCGGCGTCGCCCGCGAGACAGTACGCCAGGCCCTGCGAGAACTACTGGTGGAAGGCCGGATCCGCCGCAAGGGCCGCGGCACCGTCGTCTCCCGCCCCAAGATGGTGCAGCCACTGTCCCTGCGCTCCTATACCGAAGGAGCGTTGAAATTCGGCCGCACCCCCGGCCGCCTCCTCGTCAGCTGGACCGATATCCCCGCAGACGCCGACCTCGCCCGCGACCTCGCCGTCGCGCCCGGCGACCTGGTCATGCACCTGGAACGCGTACTGCTGGCGGACGGCGAACGCATCGGCCTGGAGAGCACCTGGATGCCGTTGCCGCGCTTCGCCTTCCTGCGCGACACCTACGACCCCTCGACCTCGCTGTACACCGCCACCCGCGGCAGCGGCGTCGTCTACGTCTCGGCCACCGAACGCATCGAAACCATGTTGGCCTCGCCTCGGGAAGCGGCTCTGCTGGAATGCACCACGGCCCTGCCGATGCTGCTGCTGCACCGCCGCAGTATCGACGCCGAGGGCATCCCCATCGAACGTGTGCGGTCGCTGTACCGCGGCGACCGCATCGCGTTCCAGGCCACCCTGCGCGACTACTAGGCGGCGTCTCCCTTGTGCCCGGCGCTGTTTCGCGTGCGCCGGGCAGTGCCGATCATGCGGTGAGCGCGTCCAGCCAATCGAAGATGCGCTGGTGGGTCAGCAGCATCGCGCCCGCGTGGCAGTGCTCGCCGGCGCCCTCCGCCTCGGTGCCGGTGATCAGATCCTTCTTGCAGGTGAGGGCCTCGTACACCCGGGGCGCCTCACCCTTGAAGAACAGGTCGTTCTCGGCATCGAGAACCAGTGTGGGGCACTGGATTCCGGTGATCACATCGGCGAGCGTGTAGGCGGCCGTGCGACGGATATAGTCGGCAGGGGAGGCCGCGCCGAAGGTCCACACGCCATTGCGCATCGCCCAGCGGGTAGTGGTGTTTACCGCCATGATCAACCCGGCCACATTGTTCGCCTCCTCGTCGCGACCGGCCGCGATCCACTCCGCCAGGAAAGGCGGCATGATCCGGGTGTGCGCGGCGTGGTAGTCGAACAGCCCGTCATTGAGGATCAACGCCTGGACGCGGTGTTCGAACGCGGCCGCGCGGGAGGTCAGGTAACCGCCGAGGCTGTAGCCGTACAACGAGATTCGCGCCGCATCCACCTCCGGCAGCGTGAGCGCGAAGTCCACGACCGGCGTGATCACCGCCTCCCAATCCGGGCGGAACGGCAGACCCTGTTCCCGGATCACCGCGCCCTGACCCGGACCGTCGAAGGCGAGCACGTGGTAGCCGCGCGCCAATGCGCCTGCGGCGAGCGCGAAATACGCCTCCTCCAAGGTGGAGTCGAACCCGCTGTTGAAGATGATGGTCGGCCGTGGCGCACCCGAATCGTCGGCCAGGAACAGGTAACCCGGCAGCGTGGTGTCCTCGTAAGGGATCGCGACCGAGCGGACCGGGGTATCCATGAGTTCCGCTGCCTGCGCGAAGGTTTCGCGGGACAGGCGGGACAGTTCCTGAGCCTTCGGATCGTGGGCCGGATCGTCACGCAGGTAGAACTCGGCGGTCCGGTAGTAGTTCGAGGCGCGCAGCAGCGCCTCCCGGGCACTCACCCGCCGGCCCGCGCTCGCGCTGGAATTGGCGATGGCGTGCACGCGGCGAGCGGTCGCCTCCCACTCGCGCACCCAGGCGGCCTCGTCGCCCTCGGGAATGCGGTTCGCGGTGGAGATCACCTCGCCGAGATCCGCGCCCGCATAGCTGGCGAATCCCGCGGCGCGCAGGGCCTCGTAGGAGAAAGAGTCGTCGTCGAACAGGAACTTCATGACCGTGACCTCTCGATTTACGTCGATACGACACCGTTTCGTCGTACGAGAAGAACGGTAGCCGAGCCCACGTCGAAACGCAACCGTATCGACGTTGGTAGAGTGCTCGGCATGAGCGAGGAATCCGGCCCGCGCACCCGCAAACCCGCAGGCGCCGCCGTCATGCAACCCCAGGTGACCGCCGCCATCCGCATGGCGGCCTTCGAGGAACTGGCCGAAGTCGGCTACGGCAAACTCTCCATGGAAGCCGTGGCTCGCCGTGCGGGCGTCAGTAAGCCGACCCTCTACCGCCGCTGGTCCACCAAGGAAGAACTGGTCATCGCTCTCGTCACGGAAGTTGCCATCGACTCCGCCGAGCCTCCCGACACCGGATCCCTCCGCGGCGACCTACGCAGCTTCCTCGCCAATGCCGCCACCGGAATGTCGAATCCCCTTGCCTCCCGGATCATTCCGGACCTCCTGGCTCAGGCTGTCCGTTCTCCGGCCCTCGCCGTCGCGCTCCAATCCGGCGTAGGTCAGCAACGCCGAGCGCGAGCTGCCCAGATACTCACCCGCGCCATCGGGCGTGGCGAGCTCCCTGAAACCCTGAATCTCGAACTGGCCCTGGACTTCATGCTTGCCCCGCTCTTCTGGCGCGCCCTCCTGGGCGGCGATCCCACCGACGGTGGCTATCTCGACGAACTGACCAGTATGGTGCTGTCGGCCTATGGTGCTATCTGAAAAGACTTGCATCACAATGGATTTCCTATAGATCGAATGTGTGTTCGATAGTAGAATTGTGCTATGACCACCGGGGGAATCCTCGCCACCGACGACGCCACCGCAGCTTTCACCGCTGCGGTCGACGCCCTCGGTGAGCTGAACCCGGTCCGGTTGACCGACGCTCAACTCACTCAGGCTCTGCGTGAGATCGAAAGCGACAAGCGCCGTTTGGCGACCGTCGAGCATCGCTTGATCATCGAGATCGAACAGCGCAACATCCCCGAAAAGGTCGGCGCGAAAACTACTGCCCGCTACCTCGGGGAAGTTCTGCGCCTGTCCAATGCCGACGCCTGCGCTCGCGTGAACGCCGCCAAAGTACTGAGCCCGCGCCAGGTCTCCGGTGAAGTCCTCGAACCACTGTTGCCGTGCACTGCCGCCGGGCAAGCGGCCGGGCAGATCTCGGCCGATCATGCGAGCCGGATCGCGAAGATCGTGCATCGCATCCCGGCCAGTGTCCCTGTCGCGCAGAAGGAATCGGCCGAAGCCCAGCTTGCCGAGTACGCACGTACCGGCTGGCCCGATGATCTGCCGAAACTCGGCGACCGCATCCTCGGCTTCCTCGACCCCGATGGTGTGCTCGTCGACGACAAGGACCGCCAGCGCATGCGCGAACTCACCATCGGCAAGCAGCGAGTGGACGGCATGTCCCCGATCCGTGGTGAACTCACTCCCGAGCTGCGTGCCCTGCTGGATCCGGTACTGGCGAAGCTGGCCCGCCCCGGCGTCTGCAACCCCGAAGACGCTGAAAGCCCCTGGGCCGGTGAGGATTCCGTCTCGTCCGAGGTGCTCGAGGCGTGCGCCAAGCGCGACACTCGTAGTGCCGGGCAGCGTAATCACGATGCGCTCGTGGCGTTGCTGCGTCCGGAAATGGGCCCGGCCAACCTCGGGCAGCATCGCGGCCTGCCGGTGAGCACGATCGTCACCATGACTGTTGCCGAGCTCGAAGCCGCCGCCGGTGTGGTCACCACTGCCTCGGGCGGGCGGATCTCGGTACCGCAAGCATTGAAACTGGCCGAACAATCGATCCCCTGGCTGGCGGTGTTCAACCAGAAGGGCATGCCCTTGCATCTGGGCCGGGGTACTCGGCTGGCCAATGCTGCCCAACGGCTGGCGCTGATCGCCTCCGAACGTGGCTGCACCCGCCCCGGTTGTGACGCTCCCGCCACCCTGTGTCAGGTCCACCACGTCACCGAATGGGCCGCGGGTGGTCCTACCGATATCGAGAATCTAACGCTGGCTTGCGATACCTGCCACGCTCGTGTTCATGACGGGCCGGGTGGCTGGAAAACCGTGAAATTGGGCCAGAATTCGCCGTGGCCCGGGCGTACCGGGTGGATTGCGCCTGCCCATATCGACCCCAGTGGCACCCCGCGAGTCAACCACCGTCACCACGCCAAAGAAATGCTCGACAATTCAGCGGCGTGAAGGACCAAACCAAAAGACAAGAGACAAGAGACAAAGATGAAAAGCCGGAAGTGTGGTGGCGTCGCCTGCCCTACCGGACCTGGGCTGACGCCGGGCCGGGAGCCGTAACCCGGCGATCCCAGCCCACGGACCGCACGCATCACCTTTCAAAGACCAACAACCACAAGACAAAAGCCGCGTTCCCTGTGTGGGTTTGGTTCTTGTCTCGAGAAGGTGATGCGTGCAGTCCGTGGGCCGGAACCGAGGATCACGGCTCCCAACTGGGCGTCAGCCCCAGTCCGGCAGGGCAGACGACCCAGCCACACTTCCGGCTTTTAATCTTTTGTCTTTGTCTCTTCCAGATGAAGCCAGCCCACGTGCTCAACGCACCTGCGGCGCAACCTTTTCCCCGAGGAGGGCAATATTGTGCAGCACCTTCTCATGAGGCAACGTGCCGACACTGGTATGCAGCATGAACCGATCCAGTCCGAGAGTGTCACGGACGTCCGCGATCTTCTCCGCGACATAGTCCGGTGTGCCGAGAAACAGCGAACCCTCAGGGGAGCGGAGCGCATCGAACTGAGCGGGAGTCATTGGGCCCCAGCCGCGTTCACGGCCGATCCCGGACATGGCCCGGGCATACGACTTGTAGAAGTCGGCGACAGCGTCCTTCTCGGTCTCGGCGACGTACCCGTGTGCGTGCACCGCAACCGGCTGCGGCTCATGCCCACCCTCGTCCAGCGCGCGGTGGTACAGATCCACCAGCGGCTTGAACCGCGCAGGCTGCCCGCCGATGATCGCGATAGCCAGCGGCAGACCGAGCAGCCCCGCCCGAACCACGGATTCAGGACTGCCGCCCACCGCGATCCACACCGGCAGCGGCCGATTGTCGGTCCGCGGATACACCACGGCATCCTGCAGCGGTGCCCGGAACTTGCCGGACCAGGTGACCGGCTCGTCCTCGCGGATCTTCAGCAACAGGGCCAGCTTCTCCTCGAACAGGTCGTCGTAGTCCGAGAGGTCGTAGCCGAACAGCGGGAAGCTCTCGATGAACGAACCACGCCCCGCCATGAGTTCGGCTCGGCCGCCGGAGATTCCGTCGAGAGTGGAGAAGTCCTGGTACACGCGTACCGGGTCATCCGAGCTGAGAACCGTTACCGCACTCGTCAACTGAATGCGTTCGGTCCGTGCGGCGATAGCGGCCAGTACGACCGCGGGCGCGGACGCCGCGAAGTCCTTCCGATGATGCTCGCCGACGCCATAGACGTCGAGGCCGGCGTTCTCGGTGGCCACAGCCTCCTCGACGACCTGGCGCAACCGCTCGCCCGCCGTCGGCACCGGCCCATCCCCGCCGACCGGATGGGTCTCGGCGAATGTCGTCAATCCCAGTTCCACGGCTTCCGCCCCGCTCTCTGTCTCAGAAGTTTCCAAGTCAACCGAAAGCATAAACGGACCACGGTCCGGAAAGATTCCCGCCGGTTCCGATCCTGCTCGTACGGGCGCGCGCCGGTGTGGGCGGCGCCGAACGCTAGTCTTGATCCATGTCAGTGCGCACCCGCCAGCCCCTCGTTCCCGGGACCCAGTCGCCCATTCGCGAGGTGCCGAAATCCATCGAGCGGCCCGAGTACGTCTGGAAGAAGACCGTCAACGAGGGCCACGAGCCCTGGGTGCAGACGCCGGAGACCATCGAGAAAATGCGCCTCGCGAGCAAGATCGCGGCGCAGGCCCTGGAAGAAGCCGGTAAGGCCGTCGCGCCGGGCGTCACCACCGATCGCCTCGACGAGATCGTGCACGAGTACCTGTGCGATCACGGTGCGTACCCGTCGACGCTGGGCTACAAGGGATTTCCCAAGTCCTGCTGCACCTCGCTCAATGAGGTCATCTGCCACGGCATCCCGGACTCGACTGTCATCGAGGACGGCGACATCGTGAACATCGATGTCACCGCCTATATCGATGGCGTGCACGGCGACACCAACAAGACCTACCTCTCGGGCAATGTGGACGAGGAGGTGCGGCTGCTGGTCGAGCGCACCGAAGAGGCCACCATGCGCGCCATCAAGGCGGTCAAGCCCGGGCGTGCGCTCAATGTGATCGGCCGCGTCATCGAGGCCTACGCCAACCGTTTCGGCTACGGCGTGGTCCGCGACTTCACCGGCCACGGCGTCGGCCCGACCTTCCACAGCGGACTCGTCATCCTGCACTACGACAACCCCGCCGTCGAAGCCGTCATCGAGCCCGGCATGACCTTCACCATCGAACCCATGATCAACCTCGGCGGCATCGACTACGAGATCTGGAACGACGGCTGGACCGTCGTCACCAAGGACCGCAAGTGGACCGCCCAGTTCGAGCACACCCTCGTGGTGACCGACGAAGGCGCAGAGATCCTCACGCTGCCGTGAGGGAGAGGGGAAACGGGGGCCAGACCCCCGAACCCCCGAATAGCGGGGTAGGCGTGAGAAACGGTGGCCGTGCCCCCGCACCCCCGGACAGCGGGGCGGGCGTGGAGAAGAGAGGCCAGGCCCCCGAACCCTCGGGCAGCCGAGTGGGCGCGGGCACAACCCTCGAACCCCGGGCGAACGGGGTGGCGGCGGGAATGGGGTTCCGCGTCCCCGAGCCCCCGGATGGCGGGGCGGGCGTGGGGGAAAGAGGCCGGGCCCCCGAACCCTCGGGCAGTCGAGTGGGTGCGGGTACAACCCCCGAACCCCGGGCGCGCGAGGTAGCGGCGGGAATGGGGTTCCACGCCCCCGCACCCTCGTTCGACGGCTGGGAACACCGCCGTGGCGGGCGGGAACTTGTCGTCCGTGTACTCCATGTGGCCGGCGCGGTGTGCCTGTGAAGGGCGCGCTGCTGGTTGCCGGCACGACTTCCGACGCGGGGAAAAGTGTTGTGGTGGCTGGGCTTTGCCGGCTGCTGGCTCGGCGGGGTGTGTCTGTGGCGCCGTTCAAGGCGCAGAACATGTCCAACAACTCGGTGGTCACGCTCGATGGTGGGGAGATAGGCCGGGCACAGGCTTTGCAGGCGCGGGCTTGTGGGCTGGAGCCGAGTGTGCGGTTCAATCCGGTGTTGCTGAAGCCCGGTAGTGATCGGCGGTCGCAGCTGGTCGTGCGGGGTAAGGCGATCGATACCGTCGGGGCCAAGGACTATTTCCGGCATCGGCAGGAGTTGCGCGCGATCGTTGCCGAGGAATTGGCTTCGCTGCGGGCCGAATTCGATGTCGTCATCTGTGAAGGGGCCGGTTCGCCCGCTGAAATCAATTTGCGGGCAACGGATCTGGCGAATATGGGGCTGGCTCGCGCTGCTGATCTGCCGGTCATTGTCGTAGGCGATATCGATCGTGGGGGAGTGCTGGCGCATCTCTTCGGCACCGTCGCGATTCTGGAACCCGAGGATCAGCGGTTGATCGCCGGATTCGTCATCAACAAGTTCCGGGGAGATGTGGATCTGCTGCAGCCCGGCCTGGACCAGTTGACCGCGCTCACCGGCCGTCCCACCTTGGGTGTCATTCCGTTCACCGATGAGCTTTGGATCGACGCCGAGGACTCGCTGAGCACCGTGTCCGACGCCCCCGTCGGCCGTCCGCGCCCGCCGGTGGGGTCCGAGTGGCTTACTGTCGCCGCGGTCCGGCTGCCGCGCATCTCGAACTCCACCGATGTCGAGGCGCTGGCCTGCGAGCCGGGTGTCGCCGTCCGCTGGGTGAGTGATCCCTCGCGCCTCGCCGGCGCCGATCTGGTTGTCGTGCCCGGTAGCAAATCCACCGTGAGCGATCTGGAGTGGTTGCGCCGCACCGGAATCGCCGACGCCCTCACCGCTCGCGCGGCGGCGGGCGGCCCGATTCTCGGCATCTGCGGCGGCTATCAGATGCTCGCCCGCGCGATCGACGACCGCGTCGAATCCGCCGCGGGCACGGTGCCCGGCCTGGGGCTGTTGGACCTGGAGATTGTGTTCGACGATCCCAAGGTGCTGCGCAGGTCGTCGGGCCGTGTGCTGGATCATCTCGACGCCGCCGGTAATAATGATCTCCCTGTCCACGGCTATGAGATCCACCACGGCCGCGTTCGCGGTAATAGCGACAAGCCCTGGCTCGAACTCGACGGCGCACCGGAAGGCAGTGTGCGCGGGGCGATCTGGGGCACCCATCTGCACGGCGCCTTGGAGTCCAACGAGTTCCGTCGTGCCTGGCTGCGGGAAGTGGCCGCTCGTGCGGGTCGGACGGGTTTCGTTGTGGCCGAGGATGTTTCGGTGGCCGAAGTGCGCAACGGGCAGTTGGATCTGCTGGCCGATCTGCTGGAGAAGCATCTCGATCCGGCGGCGCTGGAGCGGCTCATCGAGGGCGGGGCGCCGACCGGTCTCCCGGTTCTTACGACCTATAAGTGACGCCGATCACAGAAATCCGGGCGACACCGGCTCCGCCGCTCCGGATGCCGTGTAGTTTTTATCAACATGGAATCTCGGCGGATCACGGTCGGTGACCGCGTGTGGACGGTGCGTATTGGCGGCCCCCAAACCCGGCACCACGTCCTCCTGCTGCCCGATGCGGGCGACCCGGCCGACGTTTACGACCAGGTCTGCGCCCGGCTGCAGACCTCGGACCTGCAGACCATCGCGCTCGAATCGGCCGAAGGCCTCGACGCCGATACCGCGCTGGCCATCCTCGACGAGTTGAAGGTGTCCTACGCCAACCTCGTCGGCCGCGGCAGTGGCGCGCAACTGGCCTGGCAACTCGCGGCCCGCGGCGGATTCCGCCGCTTCATGAGTCTCATAGTCGCCGACAACGGCCATCCGGCCGCCGCGGACGGCGACGGCGTGATCGCCGACGCCAGCTGCCCCCCGGTCGAGATCCCCACCACCGTGCTGGCCACCAAGCGCCTGCCGCGCAAGGTGGCCGAGGCCTCCAGCCGCTTCGTCTACGGCGAATTCCGACTCGTCCCAATGGATGTCACCGACGTGGCCGGCGAGGCGAGCCACGAACTGGCCACCGAGATCGTCCTCCGCACCAGCCTCTGGTGACAGCGCGCTGCGCGGTCGTGATGCCGGCCGCAATGTGTCAGGGACTGACCGGGCGTCGGTTCTGCTGACCGAGCTCCGCGGCGTACGGGCGGCGGCACCGCCGAGCCGTGGAGTGTCGGTCCGTGCCCTGGCTTCGATGAGTCGCTGCACAACGGGCCGAACGGACCCGTTGTGCAGCCCCGGCACCCCAGGCGCAGCCGCCCGGCAACCGCTAAGCGCCGGCCTCCGGCGCGGTGGCCAGCCACTCCAGCCAGGAATCCAGTTCCTTGAACGCGGCCGTGCGCGGCTGCTCCGAGGAGAGGAACACGTCGTGGCGGGCGCCCTCGATCGGCACGATATTGGTTCGCTCGCCGAGGCAACCGGACCAGCGCTGGATCTGCTGCACATCCAGCACCACATCCGACACGTCGGCGGCCGGCCCGTACTTGCGCATGAACTTGGTCACCTTCGAGCGCAGGATCAGCGACGGCACACCGATATCCAGGCCCTGGTGCAGTCGCAGATGCCCGCGGCGGATGGCGCGCAGCCAGCCCGCGTGAACGGGGAAGCCCGTCAACGGCTTCCAATCCAGGTTGTAATCCCATTCGCCGGACACGCTGCGGTGCAGGCTGTCTCCGTAGGTGCTGGCCTCGCCGAGCGGTAGCCGCGCGAATGCCCGCAACCGGCCCAGCCCCTCCAATACGGCGGTGCCCACCGACCGGTAGTACGACGGCCCCTGCAGGTCGAACCACGGGCTGTTGAGCATGAGTCCCGTGATGCCCTGCGCGCGTGCGCCGCCCGCGGCGTTCAACCGGTTCAGCCACAACGAGGTGACCAGGCCGCCCGTGGAGTGCGCCATGATCAGCAGCGGCAGTCCCGTCTCCTCGCGGATGATCTTCAGCGACCGGTTCAGCTCCGCGTCGTAGAGCGCCAGATCGCTCACGAAATGCGGCGTCTGCCCCTTACGGGTCGACCGCCCGCACTTGCGCAGGTCCAGCGCGTAGAAGGCATACCCCTGCGCGGCCAGATGCTCGGCCAGGTGCTCCTGGAAGAAGTAATCGGTGAATCCGTGTACGTACAGCACGGCTTTCGTGGCGGCCGGGGCCTGGGCGGGCGTGTAGCGGACCAGCGTGGCGACCACATCGCCCTGCCCGTCCGGATCCGGCCCGAGCGGGATGGTGAGCTGCCGGTAGTCGGCGCCGAGCACGTCGGGCTGCCAGGCTCCGGTGGCCGGAATCGATGCGGATGAAGGGGCGGATGACGTATCGGAGGTCACACGCCCAATCTAAACTCCGTCGTAGGGAAGTGAACCCGCGAGGTATCTCTCACATTCGGCCTTTTCGTTGCGGGATTTCCTCGTGTCCAGGGGCACAATCGAGCGTAGGTGAACGACGGGTAACCTAACTGCCGCTGGGTTGCCCGAACTATGGACAAGGAAGTCGACTAACGCCGTGTCGAACGCTGCCACGATTCAGAAGACCGATGTAGTACTCATCGGGGCCGGCATTATGAGCGCCACTCTGGGCGCCTTGCTCCGGCAGGTCCAGCCGGACTGGTCGATCACCATGTTCGAGCGCCTCGAGGCCGCCGCGCCCGAGAGCAGCGACCCGTGGAACAACGCGGGTACCGGCCACTCCGCGCTGTGCGAGCTCAACTACACGCCGCAGAACGCCGACGGATCCGTCGACGTCTCCAAGGCCATCGACATCAACGAGCGCTTCCAGGTGTCGCGCCAGTTCTGGTCCTACGCCGCCGAGAACGGCGTGCTCGCGACCACGAACTTCATCAACCCGATCCCGCACGTGAGCTTCACGCACGGCGCGGACGGCGTGGACTACCTGCGCAAGCGCTACGAAGCGCTGTCGCGGCACCCGCTGTTCGAGGGCATGCAGTTCATCGACAGCGCGGACGAGTTCAGCAAGCGGCTGCCGCTCATGGCCAAGGGCCGGGACTTCTCCGACCCGGTCGCCCTGAACTGGACCGATTACGGCACCGATATCGACTTCGGCGCGCTCACCAAGGAACTGCTCGCCTACCTGGGCCGCACCGGTGCGGACATCGGGTTCGGGCACGAGGTGCGCAACCTGTCCAAGCAGTCCGACGGCTCCTGGCTGGTGAAGGTCCGCAACCTGCGCAGCGGCAAGGACCGCGTCCTCAGCTCCAAGTTCGTCTTCGTCGGCGCGGGCGGCTACGCGCTGCCGCTGCTGCAGAAGTCGGGCATCAAGGAGATGAGCGGCATCGGCGGTTTCCCGGTGTCGGGTCTGTTCCTGCGCTGCAACAACCCGGCACTGATCTCGCAGCACGAGGCCAAGGTGTACGGCAAGGCCGCCGTCGGCGCGCCGCCGATGTCGGTGCCGCACTTGGACACTCGCGTCATCAACGGTGACCGCGGCCTGCTGTTCGGCCCCTACGCCGGCTGGACCCCCAAGTTCCTCAAGGACGGCAAGCTCACCGACCTGTTCGGGTCGGTCAAGCCGAACAACCTGTTCTCCATGCTCGGCGTCGGCGTGACCGAACTGGGCCTGGTCAAGTACCTGGTTTCCGAGCTGCTCAAGTCGCCGGCCGGTCGCGTGCACGCCATGGAGGAGTTCATTCCGCGCGCCGAAGGGCACGACTGGGAGCTCATCATGGCCGGGCAGCGCGTGCAGGTCATCCGTCGTAAGGGCGCGGGCGGCGTGCTGGAGTTCGGCACCGCCGTCATCACCGCCGAGGACGGGTCGATCGCCGGTCTGCTGGGCGCCTCCCCGGGTGCGTCGACCGGTGTCAGCGCCATGCTGGACGTCCTGCAGAAGTGCTTCCCGCGCGAATACGCCTCGTGGGAGCCGAAACTCAAGGAAATGGTGCCGTCTCTCGGGCTCAAGCTGTCGGAGAATCAGGCCCTGTTCCGCGAGGTGTGGGACTGGTCGAACAAGGCCCTTCACCTGGACGATGCCAACACGCCCAAGCATGCAGGGGTCGACTCTCACGCCTAGGTGTGATAGCAACGGGCGATGATGTCAACGGTTGCTCTCAAACGGTCGTGGTCCCAAGACCTGGATACCGCGACGCTGTACAAGCTGTTGAAACTTCGCGTCGAGGTTTTCGTGGTCGAGCAGAAGTGCGCTTACCCGGAGTTGGACGGATTCGACCTGCTGCCGGAAACCCGTCACTTCTGGCTCGATGACGAGGACGAGGCCATCTGCACCCTGCGCCTCATGGAAGAGCACGAGGATGGGGTGAAGTCCTTCCGCATCGGCCGCCTCTGCACCACCCCCGCGGCGCGCGGCCACGGCTACACCACCCGCCTGCTGCAGGCCGCATTGGCCGAGGCCGGCTCGGCCACCGTGCGTCTCAACGCCCAGACCTACCTGGTCGACATGTACACCAAGCACGGTTTCAAGACCGACGGCCCGGAGTACATCGAGGACGGCATCCCGCACATCCCCATGCGCCGGGGCTAGCCTCTTCTCCACCCGCCGTCCGGTTGTTCGTCCACACGGCCGCTACGCCTGCCTCCGGGCCCGCGCAGCGGCCGTGCTGCATCTCTGGCCACGTGGTAGGCCCGGCGCGGTGTATGTAGTAGTCCGGTCGGTGCTGTCCCGCTTGTCAGGGCTCCACGCCCCACGGATCGTCGATCGCGATGCCCCAGGAGTCGTCGCCGCGCCGGCGGAGGATGTCGGTGCTCGTGGCCGCCATCATGACGGGTCGGCCGTCGGGGCGGATCCCGGTGAGCCGCCAGGCGGTGACCACGAAGGCCACATCGCCCGCGATCACCACGCGGCGGACGTCGTTCTGCAACTGCGGATGCAGTCCCGCCAGCTCGGCCAGGGCGCCCCGGATGTCTTCCCGCCCGATCAGCGGATCACCGCCCGGCGCAAAGTAATACACGGCATCGGGCTCGTACAGTGCCGCCGCGTCATCGGGCCGGCCATCGGCGATTGCCGCCCCGCGCAGCGACAGCACCGCCTCGGGTGTTCCGGCGTGCGGTTCGGGCTTTTCGTCGAGGGGCGCGGTCATCGGATCCTCCCGGCACGCTCGATCATCGGTGGCTGCCATTCGGGTACACAGATTTCGCAAGCCATGTCGCCATCATCCGCCCGTCGGCGGCGTGTCGGCTCGGATGCGCCGATGCGAATGCCCCGCGACCGGGGGCTGCGGGCGGCGCGCCTAGAGTTGGGGCGTGTCGGTATCTCCTGTGGCTTACTCCGAAAGTGTCGGTGCGACATCCCGTGACGATGCCGGGTTCCCGTTCTCCGCGGTGGTGGGGCAGGAACGGTTGCAGCTGGCGTTGATTCTGTGCGCTGTGCATCCGGGAATCGGCGGGGTGCTGGTGCGCGGGGAGAAGGGGACCGCGAAATCGACCGTGGTGCGGGCGCTGGCTCAGCTGCTGCCGCCGGTAGTGGACGAGACCGGGGCGCGGCCGGCGAAGCTGGTGGAGCTGCCGGTCGGCGCGACCGAGGACCGAGTGGTCGGATCGCTGGATCTGGAGCGGGTGCTGCGGGACGGGGAACAGGCGTTCAAGCCCGGCCTGCTGGCCGCCGCCCACCACGGCGTGCTGTACGTCGACGAGGTGAACCTGCTGCACGACCATCTTGTCGATGTGCTGCTCGACGCCGCCGCCATGGGCCGGGTGCACATCGAACGCGATGGCGTATCCCATTCGCATCCCGCACGATTCGTACTCGTCGGCACCATGAACCCGGAGGAGGGCGAGCTGCGGCCGCAGCTGCTGGACCGGTTCGGCCTCACCGTGGACGTGGTCGCCTCCCGCGAGGTGGACGTCCGCATGGCCGTCGTCCGCCGCCGCCTCGACTACGAGGCCGACCCCGCGGCCTTCGCCGAGCAGTACGCTCCCGCGGATCGTGAAGTGGCCGAACGCATTCTGACCGCCCGCGACCGCCTCCCCGCCGTCGGCCTCGATACCGTCGAGTTGCGCCGCATCGCAGCCCTCTGCGCCACCTTCGACGTGGACGGTATGCGCGCCGATCTCGTGGTGGCCCGCACCGCCACCGCCCACGCCGCCTGGCGCGGCCGAGACACCGTCACCGAGGCCGATGTCCGCATCGCCGCGGAACTCGCACTGCCCCACCGCCGTCGGCGCGATCCCTTCGACGAACCGGGCATCAGCGAACAGCAATTGGACGAGGCGATGCGCAAGGCCGCCGAGGAAGCTGCTCGCGAGGGTGGCGACAGCCTGGGAAAAGATGAGGCGGTCCCGGCCGACGGCCAGGGACCGCAGGATCAGGCTGTAGCACAGGACGATTCGCTCGCCGGTGACGGTGAGGCAGATGGTGAGCCGGGCGCCGCGCCGCAGGGTCCCGGTGGAGCCGATGCCAGCGCCGGCGGACTCGATGACCGCGGCGCCGACGCACAGCGGCTCGACGACCGGGACGCGGACTCGCAGCCGCTCGACGGCCCCGACTCCGCTGACAACCACGGCGCGCCCGACTGCACCTGCGACCGCCCGGACTGCCCGTGCGCACGCTGGGACCGCGCGTGCGACAACCCGGCTTGCCCGTGTGGCAGCCCGGATTCGATGAATGGCCCGGATTCGAATGGAACCGGCCGGAATTCGCAGGGCCCTGCCGCAGAGTTCGCCGAAGATGGCCGCGATCAGCATGGCCGCCCCGCCCGGGAAGGCCGTGTAGCGGCCCCCACCGGCCTGCTCCCCAAACCGCCTCGCTGGGAGGTTCCCGGCGTAGGCGAGGGCGCCCCCGGCCGCCGCTCGCGGGCCCGCACCCGCCACGGTCGCGTGGTCCGTGCCAGCGACGACACCTCCACCGGCCTGCACCTACTCGGCACCATCTTCGCCGCGGCCCCCCACCAGCACTCCCGCGGCCGCCTGACCGGCCCCCTCGAATTCGAGGCCCCCGACCTGCGTGGCGCGTATCGCGAAGGCCGCGAAGGCAATCTGGTCGTCTTCGTAGTCGACGCCTCCGGCTCCATGGCCGCCCGCGACCGCCTCTCGGCCGTCACCGGCGCGGTGGTCGGCCTGCTCCGCGACGCCTATCAGAGTCGGGACAAGGTCGCGGTGATCACGGTCCGCGGCCAGCATGCCGAACTGGTCCTCCCCCCGACCTCCTCGGTGGACATCGCGGTCCGCCGCCTGGCCGCCATCCGCACCGGCGGCAAAACCCCACTCGCCCAAGGCCTCCTGAAGGCCCGCGAGGTAATCCATCGCGAACGAGTCCGCGACCCCCACCGCCGCCCCCTGCTCGTCCTCCTCACCGACGGCCGGGCCACCGGCGGCACCGACCCCGTCCCGCGGGCCCGCACCGCCGCCCGCCTCCTGGCCCGAGACCACACCACCGCCATGGTCATCGACTGCGAACGCGGCATGATCCGCCTCGGCCTGGCCCACGACCTCGCCGTCGAAATGCGCGCCGGCTACCTCCAATTGGCCGAACTCACAGGCGATTCCGTGGCCGGCCTGGTCCGCGCCACCCGGGTCGCCTGACCATGCGTCTCTTCCGGCGTCGCACCCGGCAGGAATCCACGGCTCGCGAATCCGTCGAGGAGTTCGTGGCCGAAGGCATTGTCGAGGTGGGCCTCCGGGGCCTGTTCGCCGCCGTCAAAGCGCTCCTGCACGGCCTGACCTGACATCGAAACCGCATTGCCTGTCACCGCCACCCGTTGCGGCCGCCGGGCGCCGGGCCGAGGGGTAGCGGGGGAGCGGCCCGGCCTGTGTGGCACCGTTGTCCTGCGAACGGTCGGGTGGAAGGAGCTCAGACGATGCCCAAGGGTGTGCCGCTGCCGGAAAGCATTCCGGAGGACGGGCTGACGACGCGGCAGCGGCGGAATCAGGCCGTGCTGGCCGTGCATACGGGGCCGGGCAAGGGGAAGTCCACCGCCGCGTTCGGTATGGCTTTGCGGGCCTGGAATCAGGGGTTCGACGTAGCGGTGTTCCAGTTCGTGAAGAGCGCGAAGTGGAAGGTAGGGGAGGAGGCCGCGTTCCGGACGCTGGGGAAGCTGCACGAGGAGACCGGGGCGGGTGGCGCCGTCGAGTGGCACAAGATGGGGGAAGGCTGGTCCTGGACCCGGAAGCAAGGGTCGGATGAGGATCATGCGGCCGCGGCGCTCGCCGGATGGCAGGAGATCGCGCGGCGGATCGGCGCAGAGCAGCATCGGTTCTATGTGCTGGACGAGTTCACCTACCCGCTGAAGTGGGGGTGGGTGGATGTGGACGAAGTGGTCGAGACGCTGCGGAATCGGCCGGGTAATCAGCATGTCGTGATCACCGGGCGGGATGCGCCGCAGGCGTTGATCGAGATCGCGGATCTGGTCACCGAGATGACCAAGGTGAAGCACCCCATGGATGCGGGCCGCAAGGGCCAGCGGGGCATCGAATGGTGAGTGTGCCGGCGGTCGTGATCGCCGCACCCGCCTCGGGCAGCGGCAAGACCACCGTCGCCACCGGGCTGATCGGCGCGCTGCGCCGGGCGGGCCACCGGGTCGCGCCGTTCAAGGTGGGGCCGGATTACATCGATCCCGGGTATCACGGGCTGGCGGCCGGGCGGCCGGGGCGGAATCTGGATCCGGTACTGGTCGGGCCCGAGCGTGTTGTTCCCCTGTACCGCAACGGCTCCCGGGATTGCGATCTGGCGGTTGTCGAGGGCGTCATGGGGTTGTTCGACGGGCGCATCGACGAGCAGCGGACGGAACCGATCGCCGAGGGCTCGACCGCGCAGATCGCGGCCATGCTCGGCGCGCCCGTGATTCTGGTCGTGGATGCGCGCGGCCACAGCCAGAGCCTGGCGGCCCTGCTGCACGGTTTCGCCACCTTCGAGTCCGGAATCCGTTTGGGCGGAGTCATTCTCAACCGCGTCGGCAGCGAACGCCATGAGCAGGTGCTGCGTGCCGCCTGCGCCCGCGTCGGGCTGCCGGTCCTCGGTGCGCTGCCGCGACTGGCCGAACTCAATGTGCCGTCGAGGCATCTCGGCCTCATCCCCGCGGTCGAGCACGGTGCTGCCGCCCGGGCCGCGGTGGACGCCATGACCGATCTCGTTGCGGCACATATCGATCTGGCGGCGGTGGCGGCGCTGGCGGCGTCGAATACCCAGGGCGACCCCTGGGATCCGGTCGCGGAACTGGCAGCCGCCCAGCCGGATTCGTCCCCGGCCCCGGCCGCGAACGGTGGTCCGCAGGCCGCGCCGATCCTCGCGATGGCGGGTGGCCCCGCCTTCACCTTCGGTTATGCCGAGCATCGCGAAATGCTGGAGGCCGCCGGCGCGCGGGTAGCGGTCTTCGACCCCATTCACGACGAATTGCCGCACGGCACAGCCGGATTGGTCCTGCCCGGCGGCTTCCCGGAAGAGCATGCCCCCGATCTCGCGGCCAATACGCCCCTGCTGGAGAGCATTCTCGGCCAAGCACATCTCGGCCTCCCCATTCACGCCGAATGCGCGGGCCTCCTCTACCTGACCCGCTCCCTCGACGGCTACGACATGGCCGCGGTGGTCGACGCCGAAGCCGAATTCGGCCCCCGCCTCACCCTCGGCTACCGAGACGCGGTAGCCCTCACCGACTCCCCGCTCTGGCGCGCCGGTGAACGCGTCCGAGGCCACGAATTCCACCGCACCCGCCTCACCGAAACCGGTGACTTCCCGCCCGCCTGGGCCTGGCGCTCCCCAACCGGCGAAACCGTCCGTGAGGGCGTGGTAACCCAGCACGTCCACGCCTCCTACCTCCACACCCACCCCGCCGGAAATCCCACCGCGATAAGCAGATTCGTCACCACCGCCACACACTTCGCCCAAACCCATGCCGCCCACACCTGACGCGGCCGCACCGGTCGCAACAGGCTGCCACCACGGCCCCTCCGCCGGCTGTCTGCGCGACGTCGCGCCCCGAGACACCGCCACCGGCGCACGCGTCGGAGCGGGTGCCGCGAAAGACGCTGCCCTGGCCGCAGCCTCGTGGGCAAGCCCGCCCGCCGTGGCGCCCCAGGTCCCGCGCCTGGCGGTAGGCGTCGGTGCCCGCCCCGGCGTCCCGGCCGACGCTATTGTCGCCGCTGTGCGGGAAGGTATGGGCGAGGCCGTGATTCATTGTTTGGCGACAGTGGATCGGCGAGCCGCCGAGCCCGGCCCGGCCGCCGCCGCCGCGATGCTGGGCGTGCCGTTGCTGGTCTTCTCGGCCGACGAGCTGGCGGCTGTGCCGGTTCCGACCCCCTCGCCGCGTACAGCGACGGCCGTGGGGACCGCCAGCGTGGCGGAAGCCGCCGCCCTGCTGGCCGCCGGCAGCACCGAACTCGCCGTCCACAAGCGAGTCCTCCACGGAATCACCGTGGCAGCTGCCGCAATTCGCCGCTAGTTTCCGCGAGAGGGACCTCATGGTGGTTCGCTCTCGACGTTTACTTCCACCAGTTCCCGCTCACCGCCTCGGGCCGATGGGCTGAACGCCGAGTGGCACCTGATCGGGAGATTCGACGGCGTGTCGTCTCGGTCAGGTGCCACTCGGCGCAGGGGGAAAAGAGGTTTGGGGCCGCCGCACCCACGGCTGGTTGGGAGAGCGGGGGGTGCGGAGGCGGGCGAGCCACCCGCACGCGCTGGGGTGGCCGCCGTCTTTGGTTGGGCGGCTCGGGGTTCGGCTCCTCGAGGTTAGGGCGCTACTGCGCCCCAGTTGGCGAAGCCGGTGGGGTCGTGGCGGCCCATGGTGCCGTGTTCGAAGAGGCCGTAGCCCTCGTCGGTGCCGCAGCGGGCCTTGCCGGCGTGGTCGATGACGCCGAAGGGGATGCGGCCGGCGATGGCGGGGTCGGTGATGTCGTAGAGGCGGGACTCGGACCAGTTGCGGCCCTTCCATTGGCCGTGTTGCCAGTCGGGGTCGCCGCCGTAGCCGCAACCGGCGTTGAGGGCGATGAAGGTGCCGGCTTCGACTTCTACTTCGAGGGGTTTGCCGTCGGGGGTGGTGAGGTCGAGGCGGACGGCGGTGGGGATGCGGGTGCCGGACTTGTAGGTGAGATGCACTCGCGGCCAGCCCAATTGCTCGATGCGGCCGTCTTTCCAGATGCGGGTGGCATCGTTGAGGGTGCGGAAGCCGTTGGGCTCCTCCTGCACGATTACGATGATCGAGTAGTCGTCGAAGCGCAGCGGCACGTACAGCCACCAGAAGCCTTCGGACGGCTCGTCGGCCACGCGGCCCGGCGGGTCGGATTCGCCGACGGGGCGGATGCCCCAGGAGCGGTCGCGGGTGCCGACCCAGGTGGACGGATCCACCGGGATATCGGTGCCGTCCACGTTCAGCGTGCCGGACCAGGTGCCGACCTGCGCGAACCGCTGGGCGTCGATGATCGGCCGGTTGAGCCCGGTGATGATGGTGTGCGGTTCCTCGCGCACCACCGGGAAGGAGCCCTCCCAGGTGAGGTCCGCGGACAGATCCTCGTGCTCGCACACCACGCGCAGCTTCTGCAGCGGTTCCAGCACCTCGATGCGGTAGCCGCCGACGGCGAGATCGGTGCTGCGCTGGACGAGTGCGTCGGAGAACCGCACCGCGCGCTGGGTGTCGCCGCGTCGCACGGTGACGAAGGCATCGGTCACGCCGAGGTTGGGGTACACGCCGAAGCCGGTGATGAGCATGGTCTCACCGGTGGTGTCGATGGCGTTGAAGTAGCTGCGGTCGTAGAAGTTCCGATCGCTGGTGGCCACCCGCGCCATGGGTAGCGGCGTCTGGTGGATGGGGAATTCATCGAGCGGTCCGATGATCATCAGTTCTCTCAATCCCAGGAGTAGGTGCCGTCGAGCAGGGCTTCCAGCAGGGGCCGGTGCATCACGTAGTCGTCGCGGTCGTCATTGTCGGCGGCCTCGCCGAAGTGGATCATGCGGCGGCGGATGCGGGCCATGACGATGCCGTGTCGCAGGGCGGAGTACATGAGGTACCAGTCGAGGTCGCGGACGGCGTGGCCGCTGAATTCCTCGTACAGTTTCTCGACATCGCCGCGCCGCATGTAGTCCGCGAGTCCGGCCTGGTCGAAGCGGGTGGCGATGTCCTGGAAGAACCGGTGGATGAGGATGGTCCAGGCGACGTCGAGTTCGCGCGGCCCGATGGCGGCCATCTCCCAGTCCAGGACCGCGACCGGATCGAATTCGTCGAACATGATGTTGCCGGGCCGGGCGTCGCCCCAGCTGAGCACGTCGTCGCTGGGTTCGGCGGGCCAGTTCGCTTCGAGCCACTCGAAGGCGCGTTCCAGGATCGGAATGCGGTAGCCGTCGTTCGCGAGCGCCCAGTCGTACCAGGCCTTCTGGGCGTCGAAATGCCGCCGCAGCGAGGAGCCTTCGCCCGCGAACATGGGGAAGCGTTCGGCCGGATTGTCGATCGAGTGCACCTTGGCGATGGCCGCGACGGTGTGCCGGGTGATGGCGTACCGCTGTTCGGGGGTGGCGTCGAAGAGCCAGCCGGTGAACACGTAGGGCGGATTGTCCTCGGGTACACGGCCACTCACGCGGCGCATGACGAAGAACGGTGCGCCGAGCGCATTGTCGGATCCGGTCTCCAGCCAGCAGAGGGTCGGCACCGGCAGATCGGTGGCCTCGGCGACGCCGGCGATGACCGCGAATTGCGTAGCCAGGTCGTACTTCTCGAAGACGGGGAAGGCGTCGGCGTCCGGCGCGAGCCGGGCCACGAAGGAGCCGCCGGCGGGTTGCCCGTGCTCGGACCATTCGGCGTCGAACAGCAGCGTGGTGCTGGACATGCCGCCCGTTTCCGGCCGCGTGATCGAGGTGACCTTCGGCTCCTCGTCGGCCTCGACCTTGGTGCCGAGCCACTGCGCCAGCTCGGTGGCGAGCAGATCGATGTCCTGGCCCGAGACGGTGAGGTGCTGCCGCTGGTTGGGATCGGCGTCGGCCGATGTCATGGGTCCTCCTGCACAGGGGATAGCGAGACGTGTCAACGGATTACGTACATCTGGACACTAGTGGCCCGGTGGTGTAAGCCGCGATTCCGCGTTGGCTGAAATGTAACGCGTTCCAATTAGCTCCGGTAGGGAAAACGTGAGGCCAATTTCACGAGTACCGGTCACCGGGATGGCGGCTTGGCCGCATTCCTCTACTCGTGCTGCCACGTAATACCCGAGGAGGACAAACGGAACATACTCCAGGTGTATCGACAGGGTGGGCGAAACCCGGGTGGGATCGAGGAAACCTGGATGCGCGGCAGCCTGCCCGCGTCCTACCGTCGAGAAGTTCACATGCTGACAGGAGGGGATGCGGGATGAGTCTGCTGACAGTCGATACCGGCGCCGCGCCGGAGGTGAGCGAACCGGATGTGCCGAAGAGCTGGAATCCGTTCACCCGCTTGGTTTTCCGCTTCACCTTCCTGTACTCCGGGCTGTTCTGCCTCTTCTATCCGCAGCCGATATTCGCCTTCCTCGGCCCGATCCAGCACTGGGTGCCCGACAACTGGTTCCGCTGGTGGGTCGACCTCAGCGCGCCCGTGGTGCGCTGGGCCGGCCGGACCGTGTTCGACACCCGGCTGGTCCTGCACGACGGCGGCAGCGGCGACCAGGCCATCCTCTGGGTGCTGGTGTTCTGCATCCTGGTCGTCGCGGTGGCGGGAACCGCGGTGTGGAGCGTGCTCGACCGCAGGCGTCGCGAATACCGTTGGCTGGCCGGGTGGTTCCTGCTTTTCATCCGGCTCTGCGTGGCGGGCCAGATGTTCTTCTACGGTTTCGCCAAGGCGATTCCGAACCAGATGCCGGATCCGGGTCTGGTCGATCTGCTGATGCCGTACGGCGAGTTCTCGCACATGTCGGTGCTGTGGTCGCAGGTCGGCGTCTCACCGGTCTACGAGAGCCTGCTCGGCATCGCCGAGATCACCGGCGGACTCCTGCTCCTGCTGCCGCGCACGCAGCTGGCCGGCGTGCTGCTGAGCATCGTGAGCATGGCGCAGGTGTTTGTGCTGAACATGACCTTCGACGTGCCGGTCAAGCTGCTGTCGTTCCACCTGCTGCTGCTCGGACTGGTATTGCTGGCGCCCGAGGCGCCACGGCTGGCCGCCTTTCTCACCGGCGGGGCCACCGGTCCCTCGACCACGCCGCAACCGTTCCGTACCCGCCGGTCGTGGCGCATCGCGGCCGCGCTGCAGGTGGTCCTCGCTGTGTGGTTCGCGATCCCCTGCATCTGGGAGGGGATGGACAGTTACCACCAGTACGGGCTGGGCCGGCCGAAGTCCGAGCTGTACGGCATCTGGGTCGTCACCGACTTCAGCCGGGACGGTCGGCCGGTGCCGCCGTTGCTCACCGATGAGACACGCTGGCGGCGAGTGGTTTTCGACTACCCGCAGTTCGCGTTCTATCAGAAGATGGACGATTCGCTGGCCGTGGCGGATGTGCAGATCGACAGCGGCGCACACCGATTGGTATTGAGCGACAAGACCGGCGCGGCGCAGGGCACCCTGACCTATGACCGCCCCACGCCGGACCACATGGTGCTGACCGGTGAACTGAACGGCCATCCGGTGGTCATCGCCCTCGACCGCACCGACCTGGGCAAGCTACCCATCCGGCGCAGCGGCGGTCTGCACTTGATCCAGGAGAACGCCGACTTCGGCGCGGTGGTCGGGGAGTGAGACGTCACCGGGGACCGAGATCCCCGATCTGGTTGATCCAGTTCGGATTCGGCGCATAGAACGCGCCGGTCCCCGGGACGAACGCCTGCCGGGCATCCGCATTGCCCAGCAGGCGGGCCGCCAGCCAGGCCGTGGGATACCCGAGATACCCGTACACGCCCTCCACACATGGCCAGGAGGCAGTGGCGCAATCCGGTTGTCCCTGAACATCATTGTGATTCGGCCCGATCAGCGTGCCCCACACCTTGGGCACGCCCGCCGGAACGGCGTCGTAATACGCGCGCATCGATTGCAGGCCGACCAGCTGTGCCGGCAGCCCTTGCTCCGACGGCGCGATGATGCCATCCGACGAGCCGTTCACCAGAAACACCGAACCCCCGGTCAGACTTCGAGTATCGGGACACCACGACCCGGTGCTGCACCAGATCTGCGCCGGCAGCTCGATCGGCACCGCCGTCCGGATCCGCCCGCCGGATCGGATCATGGCATTGAGCGCCCCGGTAGCACCCTGCGAATGCCCCACCGCCGCAACGGCATCCGCATCGAGCCGATCATGAAAGACACTGCCCGGATCGGCGGCACGCCCCAGCAGGTAATCCACCGCCCCGGCGATATCGGCCCCGGAACCGGTCTGCGCGTTCTCGGTGGCGATCACCACGAACCCCCACGACGCCAGATGCGAAAGCAGATAGGCGTATTGGTTCGGATGCGCGGCGGTGCCGTCGCCCCAGGTAATGATGGGGTGCCGGAAGCCGCCCGCGCCGAGATCGGCCGGATACCAGATGTCGTAGGCGGCGCCGGTGGAATCGCAGCAGCCGAAACCTTGCTGGGCGGTCACCGCCCACGGCCCCGGCCCGGAGTACTTCGTTTCGACTCCCGGGGAGGGGACATAGGTCTGGGCGTTCGCCGTGACCGGCACGGTGAGCGGCAGCAGCAGAGCAATTCCCATGGCAAGCATTCCGAACACCACACGGCTTCTCATAACCCCACGGCGCTTCATAGCAGAAGAGCATAGAAGTAAGCCGGGTGCGTGTGATGCGTGTGCGCGCAGGCCGTAATCTCAGTCCTTGTGCAGAATGCGTCAGCCACCCCCGAGGACCAGGCAGGATCGAATGCCGGAGGAGACCCCAATTACTTGGTGGGTCTCGATCTGAGCGGTCGCCGTGTCGTCGTGGTGGGCGGCGGGACGGTCGCCCAGCGTCGCCTCGGCCTGCTCATCGCCTCGGGCGCGGAGGTGCACGTGATCAGCCGTGAGGCCACCCCGGCCGTCGAGGGAATGGCGAGCTCCGGCCTGCTGAAACTGGAACTGCGCGATTACGCCGACGGCGATCTGGACGGCGCCTGGTACGCCATGGCCTGCACGAACGAACCCGATACCAATGCGGCCGTGGTCGCGGAGGCCACCCGGCGGCGCATCTTCTGCGTGCGCGCCGACACCGCCCGCCTGGGCACCGCGGTCACTCCCGCGACCGCGCGCCACGACGGCATGACCCTGGGCGTGCTCGCGGGCGGTCAGCACCGTCGTTCGGCCGCGGTGCGCAACGCACTGCTGGAGGCGCTGCAATCCGGTGTGGTGACCGATGATTCGGCTCCGGTGGCGCCCGGGGTGGCGCTCATCGGTGGCGGTCCCGGCGATCCGGACCTCATCACTGTGCGTGGCCGTCGGCTGCTGGCGCGGGCGAATCTGGTTGTGGCGGACCGGCTCGCGCCGCCGGAGCTGCTCGCCGAGCTCGGTCCCGAGGTCGAGGTGATCGATGCCGCCAAGATTCCGTACGGTCGCGCCATGGCCCAGGAGGCCATCAACAAGGCGCTCATCGAGGGTGCGCGGGCGGGCAAGCTCGTGGTTCGTCTCAAGGGCGGCGACTCCTATGTGTTCGGTCGCGGCTACGAGGAACTCGAGGCGTGCGTCGAGGCGGGTGTGCCGGTGACGGTGGTCCCGGGCGTGACCTCCGCCATCTCGGTTCCGGCGCTGGCCGGTATTCCGGTGACGCATCGCGGTGTCACGCACGAATTCGTGGTCGTCTCCGGCCATGTGGCCCCCGACCACCCGGATTCCCTGGTCGACTGGCCCGCCCTGGCCCGGTTGCGTGGCACGATCGTGCTGCTGATGGCCGTCGAACGCATCGAGAAGTTCGCCGCAGCCCTCCTCGAAGGCGGCCGCGCTGCGGAGACTCCCGTCACCGTCGTCCAGGAGGGCAGCCTCCGTACCCAGCGGATCCTGCGCGCCGACCTCGCTACGGTCGCCGAACGCGTGCGTGCCGAGGCGATCCGCCCGCCCGCCATCATCGTCATCGGCCCGACCGCGGGTTTCACCGCGGGCGCCCCCGATGACGTGCGCCGGGATGAGAGCACTCACTGACCGGGGCATCCACTACAGTGGCGGGGTGCTCGATAACCCCGCTGCGACGATGCAGTATCCGGTGACCAAGCGGGCGTTCGGGCTCGCCATTCTCGTGTTGAGCGGGCTGCAGTTGATGGTGGTGCTCGACGGCACCGTCATGATCCTGGCGCTCCCGCGGGTGCAGGAGCAGTTGGGACTGTCCAATGCGGGCAGTGCGTGGACGGTGACGGCGTACGGCCTGCCGTTCGCGGGTCTCATGCTGCTGGGCGGGCGGCTCGGCGACTCGTTCGGTCGTAAACGGATGCTGATCATGGGCGTCGCCTTGTTCACGCTGGCTTCGGCGCTGTGCGGTACCGCGCAGAACGAGGCCTGGCTGATCGCGGCCCGCGCCCTGCAGGGCACCGGTGCGGCGATTGCCGCGCCGACCGCATTCGCCTTGGTGGCCAGCACTTTCGCGCCCGGCCCGGCCCGTAATCAGGCGGTCGCGATCTTCGGATCCATGGTCGGTATCGGTTCGGTCGGCGGTCTGGTGATCGGTGGTGCGCTGACGCAGGTGGATTGGCGCTGGATCTTCTGGATCAATGTGCCGATCGGCATCCTGATCGTGATCGGCGCCCTCTACGAGCTACGTGACACCGAGCACCACCGCACCTCCTTGGATGTGCGTGGCGCGGTGCTCGGCACCCTGGCCTGTGCGGCCATCGTCTTCGGCGCGACCGAGGGACCCGAAATGGGCTGGGGCAGTCCGATAATCCTCGGGGCGCTCATCGGCGGTCTGGTGCTGCTGCTGGCCTTCGTCTTCGCCGAGCGTAATGTGCTGAATCCGCTGCTGCCGTGGTCGCTGTTCGACAGCCGCGACCGCGTGATCTCCTTCGTCGCCATCTTCCTGGCCTCCGGCGTGCTCGGCGCGACCACCTTCTTCGTGGCCCAGTTCCTGCAGAATGTGCTCGGTTACAGCCCGCTCATGGCGGGTCTGGCCAGCATCCCGTTCACGCTCGGCGCGGGCGTGGGCACCGGTATCGCGTCCAAGGCCGTGCAGTTCGTGCAGCCGCGCTGGCTGTTGTTCGGGGCGGCGCTGGTGCTGGCGGCGGGCCTGGCCTTCGGTTCCACGCTGGATCGTTCCGTGCACTACTTCCCGACGCTGCTGATCCTGCTCGGCGTGGTGGGCGCGTGTGTGGGCATGACCATCGTGATCCTGCCGCTGTGTGTACTGGTCGGCGTGGACATGGCGAATATCGGCCCGCTGTCCGCGGTCGGGCAGATGTTCATGAACATGGGCACCCCGTTCGCGGTCGGCCTGCTGAGCCCGGTGGCCCTCTCTCGGACACTGTCGCTGGGCGGCAAGTCCGGCAAGGTCACCGAGATGACATCGACCCAGATCGGTGCGCTGGGTAGCGGCTACATGCTGGTGCTGGGAGTGTGCGCCATCGGCACCGCGATCATGGGCGTGCTCGCCCTGACCCTGCGCTACACACCCGCCCAGCTGGCCCAGGCCCAGCACGCCCAGGACGAGGCCCAGAAGAACTGACGGCCGGGCCGAACTAGGGCACCTGTACTACGGCGATAGCCGTTTCGCTCAGGCTGCCCAGGTACAGCGTGCCGTTCTGTTCGGCCACGCCGGTCACCATGCCGTAGTCGGTGCCTTCGTGCTGCAGGTCATGGACCAGCCGGCCGTCGAAGCCGTAGGCCATGATCCAGACAGTGCGGGCCGGTTTCGGTTGCAGCGCTTCGGGAATCGCCCACACCAGCTGCCGCAGGATGCCGGGCAGCGGAAGCAGTGTGTCCAGCAATGGATTTCGCGGCGCGACCATCGCCACCCACACCAGTCCGTCACTACCCAGGCCCATATTGTCGGGGAAGGCAGCCAGGTTCTCGGCGAAGTAATCGGTGGTCCCGGCCTGCGGCCCGGTCAGCCAGTGCCGCCGGATGCTGTAGCCGCCGGTCTCGGCGACCAGCACGCACGAGCGGTCCGGGGCGAGCACGATGCCGTTGCCGAAATCCAGTCCGTCGATGAGGATTTCGACGCTGCCGCCGGGATTGCGCCGCATGAGCCGGCCGGTGCCGGAGTGCTCCAGCATGTCGCCCATGTATTGCTGCAGCGGCCAGTTCCGGGTGGACTCCGAGAAGTAGATGGTGCCGTCGGTATCGGCGACCACATTGCTGGGGAAGTTCAGCGGCTTGCCCTCGACCTCGGAGACAAGCACCTCGAGCTGCCCGCCCGGCTTGTCGAGGCGCAGCAGTCCGCCCCCGAAATCGCAGATGAGCACGGCCCCATCGGGTTCGGCGTGCAGGCCCAGCGGCCGGCCCTTGGTGTGCGCGATCTGCTCGACGGCCCCGGTCTCGGGATCGACCGCCAGGATCGCGCCGTTCTCCAGTCCGGTGAGTACCCGGCCGTCCGGGGCGAGCACCACATCCTCGGGTCCACGTCCGGGGAGTTCCAACAGCCGGACCGGCGGTAATGGTGGGACGCTGCGGGTTTCACGGGCGCGGGCCGTGGCCTTGGGCGGGGTCCAGCGGCGCGGTTGCATAGACATGGCTCACAGTAACCTCGAGAGGGTGTCGCCCGGTCGGCATATTCGGCAGACTGCCTGGATGGACACGAGTCTGGACACGGAGTTGCTGAACCGCTGGACGAAACTGGCCGGCGACGCTGCCCGTGCGGTGGGGGTGGACCTGGTGCGCCGCTACAGCGAGCCGCATCGGCGGTATCACACCGTCGAGCATCTGGCGGCGATGCTCGCGGTGATCGACGATCTGGCCGCGGACGCAACGGATATCGATGCGGTGCGGTATGGGGCGTTCTTTCATGACGCGGTCTACGAGGTGGACGGCACCGACAATGAAGAGGCCAGCGCGCGGCTGGCCGAGGACACGCTTCCGGGGCTGGGCGTCCCGCCGGACACGGTGGCGGAGGTGGCGCGCCTGGTGCGGCTCACCGGCGGGCATCATCCCGCTCCGTCCGATCGCAACGGCGCGGTGCTCTGCGATGCGGATCTGGCCATTCTGGCGGCCGACGAATCCACTTATGCCGCATACACTTCCGCCGTGCGCGCCGAATACGCCCACGTCCCGGACGAGCTGTTCCGCGCGGGCCGGGCGGCGGTGCTGCAGGGCCTGGTCGATCAGGAGCGGCTCTTCCGCACCCCGACCGCCCAGGCCCGCTACGCCGCGGCTGCCCGTGCCAATCTCGCGGCCGAACTCGCTGCCCTCACTGCTCCCGTGGAGTGAGCCGGGGGGATCAGCGAATTCGGCTGCAAATCAGCGGGTTCCGTATTTGTAGGTCTGCTTGCGCAGCTTGAGGTAGACCATGATCTCCGCGTGCCGGACCCCGGCCAGGGTCCGGATCCGCGTCGACACGAGTTCCAACAGCGCCGCGTCATCCGGGCAGACGGCCTCGCACAGCAGGTCGTAGCGCCCGGCGCAGACCACCACGTAGTTGATCTCGTCGATGAGGGCCAGTGCGTCCGCCACCGGCTGCACCGGCCCGTCGACGGTGATCGCGATCATGGCCTGCCGGAACAGCCCGACCTGCAGCGGATCGGTGACCGCGACGATCTGGATGACCCCCGCGTCCGACAGCTTCTGCACGCGTTGCCGGACCGCCGCTTCCGATAGTCCTACCGCTTTTCCGATCGACGCGTACGCTCGCCGCCCGTCCTCCTGGAGTTCGGCGATGATGCGTTTGGAGATGTCGTCGAGTACCGGGCCGCCCCGGCCGGAATTAGCGTCGGGCACAGGGGTCATCCTTGTCGTAGTCAATTCAGCTGTCGAATCCCAGGCCGGTGTAGTCGAGGGTCTTCAACCACAGGTTACGGCGGCCGTGGTGGGCGTCGGCGCGGGCCAGCGACCAGCGGGTGAGGTTGATTCCGGCGGAGCGCAAGGGTTCCGGCGGCAGCGGCAGCGGCCGGGTGCGGACCAGCCGCAGCCGGGTGCGTTCGGTGTCGAGCCCCCACAACCGGTCCAGCATGACCTCCGCGCCGAACCTGGTCGCGCCCACCCCGAGCCCGGTGTATCCGGCAGCGTAGGCGAGCCGGCCCTTGTAGGCCGAGCCGAAGAAGGCACAGAACCGCGAGCAGGTATCGATGACCCCGCCCCAGCGGTGGGTGAAATGTAAACCGTCCAACTGCGGGAAGGTCTGGAAGAAATGCCGCGCCAGTGTTTCGAAGGTCTCCTCGTTGTATTCCAGTTGCGGCGCTATGCGATTGCCGTAGTGGTAGATGGCGTCGTAGCCGCCGAACAGAATGCGATTGTCACGGGTGAGCCGGTAATAGTGGAATCGATACGAGGCATCGCCGAGTCCCATGCGCGAACTCCAGCCGATGGCGTCGAGCTGTTCGCGGGTGAGCGGCTCGGTCATGAGCGCGTAATCGTAGACCGGCACCACATGCCGCGAAATTCGCGCCAGGGGTCCCTGGAATGCGCTGGTGCACAGTGCAACCCGGGGTGCGCGCACTTCGCCGTGCGGAGTGTGCAGCGCCAGCGCGCCGCCGTGTGAACGTGAAATGCGTTGCACGGGAGTGCCTTCGTAGATGCGCACACCCGATTCCAGGCAGGCGCGCCGCAATCCCCAGGCCAGTCGCGCCGGGTCCAGCATGGCCACGCCGTCGCGGTCCCACCAGCCGCCGAGGTAGGTGGGGGAGTGCACGTGCCGTTGCACGGCGGCGGCGTCCAGCAGTTCGCTGCGGTAGCCGAGGGAGGTGGCGGCGTCGTAGTTCTCCCGCAGCCATTCCAGCTCGTGGGGCGCGGTGGCGACCTCCATTTCGCCGGTGCGCTCGAAATCGCAGTCGATGCGGTAGCGCAGCACGGCGTCCTCGATGGCATCGAGATTCGCGCGGCCGAAGCGTTCCAGATCGTCTATCTCGTCGGGGAAGCGTTCCATCCCGTTGCCGAGCCCGTGAGTGAGGCTGGCGGAGCAGAAGCCGCCGTTGCGGCCCGAGGCGGCGTGGCCGCACATTCCGGATTCCACCAGCACCACATCGGAGCCGGGGTTCCGTTCCTTGGCCAGCAGGGCTGTCCACAATCCGCTGTATCCGCCGCCGATGACGGCCAGGTCGGCGTCGGTCGCGGTGGTGAGGGGCTCGGTGGGGACGGGCCGGTCGGGCCGGTCGGTCCAGTACGGCGTCGGCGCTGCTGCGGACAGTGCCGACGCCCACAGTTTGCTTCCTTTGGCCTGCATGGCCGATCAACTCCTTCTCTCTTGCCGTACGGTCCGGCCGTCCGGCCCAACAACGAGGTGCGTTGGTCTCGGGATGCGCGAAAGCCGCCGGAGATCGCCCGAAGCGGGGGATCTACCGGCGGCTTTCGCGGAAATCAGCTGGTGGCGGCGCGGTCATCGGAGCGGCGGCGCATGCGCAGTTGCCCGGCGATGACGAAGACCAGCAGTGCCATGGCGATGATTCGCGACGCGGCAAGGGGCTGCATGATGGACCGGAACGCCTTTCGGGGCGTCGGAAGGGGGTCCATTTCGGGGCTCCTGCGGTTGGCACAACGTGTGTGTGCGCCCGAGAATAACCCAAAAACGGCCCGCCGGCTGGAACCGTCGCCCAAATGCGCCTATCGCGGCCGGAAAATCACGTCATGCCACGGTTTGTGCGCGAGCCCGGTGATATCCGACATGACGTGCTTGATATTGGTGTATTCGTCGAACGCGTACGTGGACATGTCCTTGCCGAAACCGGAGGCCCGGTACCCGCCGTGCGGCATTTCGCTGATGATCGGAATGTGGTCGTTGATCCACACGCAACCGGCCTGGATTTCCCGGCTCGCCCGCTGGGTGCGGAACACATTCGAGGACCATGCCGAGGCGGCGAGTCCGTAGGGCGTGTCATTGGCGAGGGCGATGGCTTCGTCGTCGGTGTCGAAGGGCAGCACCACCAGGACCGGGCCGAAGACCTCCTGCTGCACGATCTCGGAATCCTGTGCCGCGCCGATGATGAGCGTCGGCTCGTAGTACGCGCCGCCGGCCGGGGTGTGGTCCGGAATCCGGCCGCCCCGAACGATTTTCGCGCCCGCCTCGCGCGCCCGGTCGACCAGGTCGCTCACCTTGTCCCGGTGCGGCAGCGAGATGAGCGGGCCCAGATCGGTTTCCGGGTCCTCCACCGGTCCGAGCCGCACCTGATCCATGAGATCGGCCACCCGGCTCACGAATTCGTCGAACAACGGACGCTGGACATAGGCGCGGGTGGCAGCGGTGCAGTCCTGCCCGGTATTGATGAGCGACCCGGCCACCGCGCCACGCGCCGCCGCCTCGATATCGGCATCGTCGAACACCACGAAAGGCGCCTTACCGCCGAGCTCCAGGTGCACCCGCTTGACCGAGCCCGCCGCGGCGGCTGCCACCCGGCGGCCCACCCCGGTGGATCCGGTGAACGACACCATGGCCACCTCCGGATGTTCGACCAGCGCCTGCCCGGCCGCCGCACCCGTCCCGGTGACGATATTGATCACGCCAGCGGGCACACCCGCCGCGATCGCGGTCTCCGCGAACAGCAGCGAGGTGAGCGGCGTGAGCTCGGAAGGCTTGAGTACCACGGTGTTTCCCGCCGCCACCGCGGGCAGGATCTTCCACGCGGCCATCTGCAATGGATAGTTCCACGGTGCGATGGAGCCGATCACGCCGAGCGGCTCCCGCCGGATCGACGAGGTGTGATCGCCGGAGTACTCGGCCGCCGCCTTTCCCTCCAGATTCCTTGCCGCACCGGCGAAGAACGCCGTGTTGTCGATGGTCCCCGGCACATCGAACTCGCTCGCCAGCCGAATCGGCTTACCCGCGTTGCGGCTCTCCATCGCCGCGAATTCGGCTGCGCGCCCGCGCAATACCCGCGCCCACTCGTGCATGATGTCCGACCGCGCGCCCGGGGTCGCCCCCGCCCACTGCGGAAAGGCCGCACGAGCCGCGGCCACGGCGGTATTCACGTCCGAGGCGTCCGCGCCCGCCCCCGATACGATGACGTCGCCGTCGGCGGGCGCGAGGACGGACAGCGCCGCCCCCGAACCCGTACGTCGTGCGCCGTCGATGAACTGCAGTTCTTGTGCGCCCACTGCGCGCTCCTCACTGGTCGAATACACGATGCGGGACTCCAGATTCGCTGCCGCCCAGGCTGTGCCGCAAGTGCCCGCGGCACCCGTACGACGAGGTATGGCCCGGCGCGAGCGAGGGTACTCGGGCGCGCCGGGCCGGGCATGGTCTGTCGTAGCTCAGGTCGTGTACCCATCTGCGATGGTGAGGGCCTGGTCCAGGATGGCCAGGCCCTCCTTCGTCTCGCCTTCGGTGATGGTGCAGGGCGGCACCACGTGCAGGCGGTTGAAGTTCACGAACAGCAGCAGACCGGCGGCCTTGGCGGCGGCGACGGTTTCGGTCATGGCCGGGCTGGTGCCGCCGTAAGGGGCGAGGGGTTCGCGGGTTTCGCGGTCGCGCACGAGTTCCACCGCCCAGAAGACGCCGAGACCGCGCACCTCGCCGATGCTGGGGTGGCGTTCGGCGAGTTCCCGCAGGCCGGGGCCGATTACGCGGGCGCCGATATCGGCGGCGTTCTCGACTATGCCCTCCTCCCGCATGGCATTGACGGTCGCCACGGCCGCCGCGGTCGCGAGGGGGTGGCCGGAGTAGGTGAGGCCGCCCGGGTAGACGCGATTGTCGAAGGTCGCGGCGATGTGCGGGGCGATGGCCACGCCGCCGAGCGGCACATAACCGGAGTTGACGCCCTTGGCGAAGGTGATGAGGTCGGGCACGACGTCGAAATTGTCGATGGCGAACCATTTCCCGGTGCGGCCGAAGCCCGCCATCACTTCATCGGCGATGAAGACGATGCCGTGGCGGTCACAGAGTTCGCGGACGCCGGCCAGGTATCCCGGTGGGGGAACCATGATTCCGGCGGTGCCGGGCACGGATTCCAGGATGATGGCCGCGATGGTGTCGGGGCCCTCGAGCGCGATGGTCTGCTCGAGATGCTCCAGTGCCCGCTGCGATTCCTCGGCCTCGGTGCCCGCGTAGAACTGCGAGCGGTAGAGGAACGGCCCGAAGAAGTGCACGACGCCACTGTTGCCGTGGTCGTTGGGCCAGCGGCGGGGGTCGCCGGTGAGGTTGACCGCCGTCTCGGTGCCGCCGTGGTACGACCGGTACCGCGCAAGGACTTTCGGCCGTCCGGTGTGCAGGCGAGCCATGCGCACCGCGTGCTCGACGGCGTCCGCGCCGGCATTGGTGAAGAAGATCCGGTTCAGCTCGCCGGGGGTGTGCTCGGCGATCAGCCGGGCCGCTTCCGAGCGGGCGTCATTGACGTAGCCGGGCGCGATGGTGCACAGCTTGGCGGCCTGCTCCTGGATGGCCGCGACCACCTTCGGATGCTGATGCCCGATATTGGTGTTCACCATCTGCGAGGAGAAGTCCAGCAGCCGGTTGCCGTCGCCGTCCCACACGTACGAGCCCTGAGCGGCGCTGATCACCATGGGTTTCAGCGCCGCCTGCGCGGACCAGGAGTGGAAGACGTGCTTGCGGTCGAGTTCGTAGGCGCGGGCGGCCTGTGCCCGGGCGGTGTCCGGGGTGAGGCCATTGGGGAGGCTCATGGTGGCGGTCCTTCCGGGCTCAGTGGTTCTGCGGGAAGCCGAGGTTCAGCCCGCCGTGGCTGGGGTCGAGCCAGCGGGTGGTGACGGCCTTGGTGCGGGTGAAGAAGTGCACGCCGTCGACGCCGTGCGCGTGCGAGTCGCCGAACAGCGAGTTCTTCCAGCCACCGAAACTGTAGTAGGCCATGGGCACCGGGATGGGGACGTTGATGCCGACCATGCCCACCTCGACCTCGTTGTGGAAGCGCCGGGCCGCGCCGCCGTCATTGGTGAACAGGGCGGTGCCGTTGCCGTAGGGGTTGCCGTTGATGAGGGCGAGGGCCTCGTCGTAGGACTCCACGCGGACCACCGAGAGCACCGGGCCGAAGATCTCGTCGGTGTAGACGGTCATCTCGGTGGTGACATGGTCGAGAACGGTGGGGCCGAGCCAGAATCCGTCCGCCGCGCCGTCGGCCTCGACCGTGCGGCCGTCGAGCACGACGGTGGCTCCGGCCGATTCGCCCGCCGCGATGTAGGAGGCCACCTTGTCGCGGTGCACCTGGGTGACCAGCGGTCCCATATCGGTGCCCCGGGTGCCGTCGCCGGTGCGAATGGTCTCGGCCCGCTGCGTGATTCGCGCCACCAGATCGTCGGCGATATCGCCGACGGCAACCAGTGCGCTGATGGCCATGCAGCGTTCGCCCGCGGAGCCGAAGCCCGCGTTCACGGCGGCGTCGGCGGCCAGGTCCAGATCCGCGTCGGGCAGTACCACCATGTGGTTCTTGGCCCCGCCGAGCGCCTGCACCCGTTTGCCGTGCTTGGTGCCGTTCTCGTACACGTACTTGGCGATGGGTGTGGACCCGACGAACGAAACCGCCTTGATGGCAGGGTTTTCCAGCAGTTCGTCCACCGCGACCTTATCGCCCTGGACGACATTGAACACGCCGTCCGGCAGCCCGGCCTCCTGCCACAGCGCCGCGATCCACAGTGACGCCGACGGATCCTTCTCGCTCGGCTTGAGCACCACGGTGTTTCCGGCCGCGATGGCGACGGGGAAGAACCACATGGGCACCATGGCGGGGAAGTTGAACGGCGAGATGACGGCGACCGGCCCGAGCGGCTGGCGCACGGAGAAGATGTCGACCTTGGTGGAGGCGTTCTCGGTGTATCCGCCCTTCAAGAGGTGCGGTATGCCGCAGGCGAATTCGACCACCTCGAGTCCGCGGGTGACTTCGCCCAGCGCATCGGCGAGCACCTTGCCGTGTTCGGCGGTGATGAGGGCCGCGAGCTCTTCCTTGCGCTCGTTGAGCAGTTCGCGGAAGCGGAACAGCACCTGGGTGCGCTTGGTGAGGGAGGCGTCGCGCCAGGCCGGGAAGGCCGCGGCGGCGGCGTCCACGACCGCCCGCACATCGGCGGCGTCGGCGAGGGCGACCTGTGCGGTCACCGCGCCGGTGGCCGGGTTGGTGACGGGCGCGGTGGCGCTGCTGGTGCCGGCGAAGGGCTTGCCGTCGAGCCAGTGGGCGATGGTCTGCATGGCTACCACTCTGCATCCGATCGGCCGGTTCGGCGGCCGACGATATGTACATGTTTTCGGCTGTCGTATTACGATTCGTCGGTGCTCCTTACCGTCGCGGACATCCTTGCCATACCGGTGGTGCGTGCCGGGGAGCCGGAGGTCGCGGGCGGTGGGTCGCTGGATCGACCGGTGCGCTGGGTGCACGTGAGCGAACTGCCGGACGTGGCGAAGCTACTGGTCGGCCGGGAACTGATCCTGACCACCGGGCAGGCATTGTCCGGTGGCGAGGGGCCGGCGGTGGCCTATCTGGAAGCGCTTGCCGCGGCGGGGGTTTCGGGTCTGGTCGTGGAGTTGGGCACCTATCTGCGGGAGCTGCCGCCCGTGCTCGCGCAGACGGCGGATCGGCTGGGTCTGCCGATCGTGGTCCTGCACCGGGTGGTCCGGTTCGTGGAGGTGACCGAGGCGGTGCACCGCGTCATCGTGGCCGATCAGTACGCGGAGCTGGAGTTCGCGCGCACGGTGCACGAGACCTTCACCGCGCTGAGTGTGCGCCGCGCCGCACTCGCCGAAATCGTGAAAACCGCTGCGGGGATGCTGGACGCGTCGGTGGTGCTGGAGGACCTGACCCATCGCGTATTGGCCTCCGCCGCACGGCACATGTCCACATCGGTGCTGCTCGAGCGCTGGGAGACCACGTCGCGGCTGCTGCCCGACGAGGACGCGAATGTCGTTCCGGTGGGCCCGCACACGCAACGCTGGGGCCGGTTGATCGTGCGCTCCAGCCGGGTTCCGGGCACCCGGGCGCGCATGGTGCTGGAGCGCGCCGCGCAGACCCTGACCCTGCATCGCATGATCGAACGGGATCGCTTCGGCCTGCACCGGCAGGCCCAGACCGGGCTCATCGACGACATGCAGACCGGGCGCCTCACCGATGAGCGGGATGCGCTGGCCCTGGCCGCCGCCCTCGGCCTGGCTCGTCGCGCCCGCTATGTGCCCCTCGCGGTGGATGTCGCGGCGCCGGTCGAATCCGATCCGGTGGCGCAGCAGCGGCGTACGGCCGCCCTGCTGGACGCGGCCACCCACGGCATCGGCCTGGCCAAGGCCACCGCGCTGTGCGCACCCGACCACGGCAGCCGGATCAACCTGCTGCTGGCCGTATCCCGCACCGGGGAGCTCGACGAGATCCTCACCCGGGTCTGCCTGACGGTGCTGGCCGAGGTGCGGCGGGTGGCGGGCGTGGACCGGGCCGTCATCGGCGTCGGCACCGAATCCGAGTCGCTGCTCGATACCGCGCGCGAGCTGGCGCAGGCCGCGCATGTGGCGGAAGTTGCGCTGTCGCTGGTGTCCTCGGCGTCGCGGCCGTTCTACCGCAGCGGTGATGTGCGATTGCGCGGGCTGCTGTCGCTGATTCGCGACGAGCCCGGCGTACAGCGTTTCGCCGAAACCGAATTGAGCGCCCTGCTGCGCCACGACATCCGCCAGGCCGCGGATCTGACCAGCACCCTGCGGGCCTTCCTCGACCTGGCCGGCAACAAGACCGAACTCGCCAAGCGCCTCAATATCAGCCGCCCCACGCTCTACGACCGATTGTCCCGGATCGAGCGCATCCTGGACGTGGACCTGGACGACGGCGAGACCAGGACCTCGTTGCACGCCGCCCTGCTGATCCGCGACCTCGCGGCCGCGGATCTCGAAATACGCTGAGCGCCGGCGATAGCAGTGACGCTGCGTATCAGCGGTAGCCGTACTTCTCCCAGTTGTCGAGCACCAGCTGCTGCACTTCGGCGGGCCAGCCGTTCTGGAAGCTGCCCTTGATCGGTCGATCGTTCTCGTCGAAAAGGTCAGCCAGCAGGCAGTTGTAGACGACCTTGCCTGCCTTGTAGCTGTGCTGTTCCACCTCGGACAGGTAAACCGACAGCGCCGCGGTGAGTTCCGCGGGGAAATGCACCTCGCCGTGTTCCGGATGCGCGCGGGTCGCGAAGGCCCACACCACCTCGTCCACATTGGTGATGTCGATATCGTCCTCGACCAGCAGTACCTTCGGGACGCCGAATCCGGCCTTGCCCGCGAAGACGATATCGCCGACCTGCTGCGCGAGTTCGGCCGAGGACAGCCCCGTCGTCGCGTGCCAATCCGAGCGCACGGCGACGATCAGCCAGTGCACGGCGGATTCGTAGCTGAACCAGGTCGAGGCCACGGGCAGTTCGGCTTTGCGCAGTTCGAAGAGGATTTCGGCGGCGTGCATGGTGCCGATGCCGGTGTGGTCCTCCTCGACCGGCGGCCCGGCCGCGACCACCGGCAGGATGGCCCCGTCGCGGTAGGTGACGGCGGAGACGCGGAACAGCGGCTTGAGCGAATGCTCCCGGGCGTTGTAGCCGGGGTATTCGTTCATCGGCCCCTCTTCGACGGTCTCGTCGAACGAAATATGGCCCTCGATAACGATTTCCGCGGTGGCGGGCACCATGAGGTCGACGGTCTCGGCGGGCACCACCTCGATGCCCTCACCGAAAAGCGCGCCCAGGAAATGGGATTCGTCCGCGCCCTCGGGCAGCGGCATGGCGCCGACGAACGGCAGGCCGGGTTCGACGCCAAGGGCCAGGGCGATGGGCGTCGGTTTGCCTTCGGCGGCCCATTGCGCGCGGATGATGCCCAGGTGCTGCGGCCCGGGAATGAGGCACGCGAGGGTGTTCTTGCCGGCGACCATCATGCGGTTGACCGACCAGTTCGTCCAGGACCCGTCGGGCGTCTTGACGATGTTCATGCCCCAGGTCTGGATGTACCGGCCACCGTCATTGCCGTGAATCAGCGGTGTCGGGAACACATTCAGATCGACCTCGTTGCCGAGCACGATGTGCTCCTTGCACGGCGCGGTATCCGCCGCCACGACCTGCGGCGGAATGCCCGGCTTACTGCGCGCCGCGACAATGGCTTCGATGATCTCCTGCCCGGAGGCGCCGGCCGGCAGGCCGAGGGACAGTGCGATGCGCGCGAGCCGGTGTTCCGGCGCGGACAGTCCGCCGGGTGCGCCGAGCACCCGGAATCCGGTGTCCTCGTAGTCCTTGATGCTGGTGAACAGGGGTGCGGGTGCGCGCAGATCGTACGAGCGGCGAATGACGGCGCCGATCTCCAGATTCCAGTCGACGGTCTTGTCGATCCGCTGGATCTCGCCGATCTCCTCGAGCGCTTCGATGAACGCCCGCAAGCTCTTCAGATGTGAGGTAGCCACCGAGTCAGCGTTCCCCGGTTCGAGTTGGCTATCAATGGCGAGTTCCGGCAGTATCGATCAGCAATGCTAATGAGTGAATCAGCAGGTAATTTCCGGGTCGATCCAGCGGAATTGGAAGCCTTTCTCGTGCTCTCGGAGGAGCTCCATTTCGGCCGGACGGCGCAGCGGCTGGGGTTGTCCCAGCCGAGGGTGAGTCAATTGATCCGGTCCTTGGAGAACCGGATCGGGCGCAGGCTGGTGGATCGCACCAGCCGCCGGGTCCGGATCAATCCGCTCGGCGAGCAGCTACTGGCGGGGGTGGCGCCCGCCTTCGCCGATCTGTGGCAGGCCTTCGTGGAGGTCCGGGAGAGCGCGCGGCGCCTGCGCATCGGTTTCCTCGGACCCTACGGCAGCACGCTGGACGGGCCCATCGGGCGATTCCGCCGGCAGTATCCGGACTATCCGGTGTCGTTCATCCAGGTGCAGTGGACCGATATCTACGGCCCGCTGCGGCGCGGCGAGATCGACTGCCAGATCTCACTGGCCCCGGTCACCCAGCCGGATCTGACGGTCGGTCCCGAACTGGCGGTGTTCCCGCGGCTGCTGGCGGTCGGCCGCAGCCATCGCTGGGCGGGTCGCGCCGAGGTGGATATCGAGGAGCTGGCCGAGGTGCGGGTGATCCAGCCGCACCCGGATGTGGTGTTCGAGTTCGCGCGCAGCTTCTGGCCCGGGTCATCCACTCCCACGGGCCGCCCGATCGCGACCGCGCCCCCGGCGCGCACCGAGCCGGAGATGCTGAGCGCGGTGGCGCACGGCGAGGCCGTCTTCGTGACCACCGCCGCCATGCCGACCCGCTTCACGCATCCGGAGGTGGTGTTCGTGCCGTTCACCGGATTGCCCGCGGCGCGAACGCTGCTGGTGTGGCGCGCGGACAATGCCGACCCGAAGGTACTCGAGCTGGCCCGCCTCGCCGAGCAGGAGCGGGACGCCGTCCGATAACGCTGCCGCACCCCGGTTCGCGGATTCTTACACGCTTTTGTCATCGGCTTGCGAGGGCTTTGACGTCGCGCACCCAGGATCGTCCTCGACGTTCCGGGAAGAACCGGGACGCGAGGATCGAAAGGGGCTGCGGTATGCGCGTATTCGTGCGTTCGGCGGTGAGTGTGGCGCTGGCCGCCGCTGTCGTCGGCGGGATGATCACGGGGTGCGACAGCGCGGATTCGGGCACTGCCGCCAAGACTCCGGACTGGTGCCCGACGGTGGCCGGGCACACCGTCGACTGCGGTGTGGTGCAGCGTCCGCTGGTGGCGGGACAGCCCGATCTCGGCACGGTGGATGTGGGTTACGCGATGGTGCGGCGCACCGAGACCGGTACGCCCGCCGCGGGCACCGTGCTCCCCAATCCGGGCGGGCCGGGCGTGCCGTTGATTTCGCATGCCGCCGAAGCGGTGTCGGTGGCGCAGGAGCTGATCTCCGATCACGACCTGCTGCTGATCGACGCGCGCGGCACCGGGGTCTCCGGCCCGATGAACTGCGGCGTCGACAATGAACGCTTCGAATACGGCACCCGGGAAGAACAACTCGCGTCCGTCGAGAGCTGCGGTAAGCAGCTGGGTGCGCGCGCCGCAGGCTACACCACCGCCGCCACCGCCGACGATTTCGACGCCGTACGCGAGCAGCTCGGCATCGACAAGGTGGTGCCGTACGGCATCTCCTACGGCACCTATCTGATGCCGGTCTACGCGCAACGGCATCCCGACCACGTGCAGTCCATGGTGCTCACCGGCGCCTATCCGGCCGAGTTCGATCGGCTGCAGCGGCCCAATGCGGAGGCGGTTTCGCTGACGCTGCAACGCATCTGCGAGCGCAGCCGGGCCTGCGACGGCCCGACCGCGGTGGCGGACCTGACCACGGTGGCCGCGCGGCTGCGTGAACATCCGGTCGAGATTCAGCAACCGCATCCGATGCTGCTGGACGAGGGCAAGCTGGCGAACCTGGTCTTCGAGGCGGCCAGTACCAATGTCGGCGCGCAGCCCAAGGAGCTGACCGCGCTCGGCCTGTTGCCGTCGGCCCTGCACGCCGGGGCCCGCGGTGACGACAGCGGGCTGAAGGAATTCGTGCAGTCCGCCATGGGCGGTACCGGCTACGAGAACATGAACGCCTATATCACCGTGGCCTGCAACGACTATGCGACCTTGTGGTCGATGAACGCCCCGGTGCCGCAGCGGCAGCAGCAGTTCGACGCCGCGCTGGCCAAGGTGCCGGCGACGCTGGGCGCGTTCAGTGCGCGGGGCTGGGAGGACGGTCAGCGTGACGGCGGCGATATCTGCGTGCGCTGGCCGGGCATCGCGAATCATGAACGCCCCGACCAGGTCCGGACGGCGATGCCCGATGTTCCGGTGCTGGTGCTCTCCGGTGATCTGGATGCCATCACCCCGGATGCCAACGGCAAGCTGGTGGCCGCGAAGTTCGCCCGGTCCACCTTCGTCTCGGTGCCCAATACCGGTCACGTGCCGGACCTGGAGCCGAGCGGTTGCGTGGTGAGCATGATCGCCGGATTCGTCCGCACCGGCGCCGTGGCCTCGACCGAGTGCGTGGCCACCGTCCCGCCGATCGTGGTGAGACCGGTCACGAACTGAGCGCCCGCGACACACCGGCAAATCCACCACCGTCCAGACTGGACGCATGACCACCATGAGGCAGGCCATGGGCTCGAGCCAGACCGTCGCGACCGTCCTGGTCGCCGAGGATGACCCGAACGTGCGCTCCACCCTCGACCAGCTGCTGCGCTTCGAGGGCTACCGGGTCCTGCTCGCCGCCGACGGGCGCGAAGCGCTCGAACTGCTCGAGCGGGAGCGCCCGGACCTGGCGGTGGTGGATGTGGTGATGCCGCAACTGGACGGCCTGTCGCTGTGCCGGCTGCTGCGCCGGCGCGGCGACCGGCTGCCCATCCTGGTCCTCACCGCGCGCCACCAGGTCGGCGACCGCATCGCCGGACTGGACGCGGGCGCCGACGACTACCTGCCCAAACCCTTCGACACCGAGGAACTGCTGGCGCGCCTGCGGGCCCTGTTGCGCCGCAGCACCTTCGACGTCCCCGAGGACGCCGGCCTGCTGACCGTCGCCGATCTGGTGCTGGACCCGGCCACCCGCGAGGTACGCCGCGGCGGCGTGTTGCTCGATCTGACCCGCACCGAATTCGACGTCCTCGAACTGCTCATGCGCAACGAACGCGTGGTGCTGTCGAGAACCCAGATCTACGAACACATCTGGGGCTTCGATTTCGACACCGAATCGCGCTCGCTCGACGTGTACATCGGCTACCTGCGGCGCAAGACCGAAATGGGCGGCGCGCCCCGGCTGATCCACACCGTCCGCACGGTCGGCTACTCCGTCCGGGTGCCGTGATGTTGCGGGCTCGCTTGACCTTGGTGGCGGTGATCGCCGCGGTGGCGGCCATTCTCATCACCGTCACCAGCGCCTACCGCAGTGTCGCGCCGCTGGTGGCCACCCAGATCGAACGCGGCCTGTCCGACCGCGCCGACACCGTGCTGGCCATCCTCGATACGGCCGCCCCGCTGCCGGTGCGACCGGATATGACCGAGCAACTCCTGCTGCCCGACGGCGGCGTGCAACTGCTGACCCGGGGCCGGAAACCCTTGCCGGTCACCGATGCCGACCGGGCCGTGGCCGCCTCGGGGCAGGGCAGCAATTCGAACAGCATCGTCGTCGACGGCGTGAGCTACGACGTGCTCACCAAGGCCCGCCCGCACGGCGGCGGCGCGGTGATGGTCAGTCAGAACATCGCCGAGGTGGAACGCATCGACAGCGAATTCCTGTGGCGCACAGTATCGCTCACCATTGCCGCGGTGGCGGTGGTGTCGCTGCTGAGCTGGCTGCTGATCGGTCGCATCCTGCGGCCCATCCGCCGGTTGGCCGCGGCGACGGCGCACATCACCAGCACCCAGGAGTTGTCCGCGGTGCTGCCGGATCCGGGCAGCGGTGAAGTCGCCGAACTGACCCGCAACTTCAACAGCATGCTTGCGGCCCTGCGGGTTTCACGCGCCCAGCAACAGCGGCTGGTGCAGGATGCCAGCCACGAACTCCGCACCCCGCTGACCTCGATCCGGGGCAGCGCCGAACTGCTGAAGCGCGCCCGCGGCCGGCTGGCTCCCGAGGACGAGACCCAGGTGCTGACCACGCTGGTACAGGAAGCCAAGGCGCTCGACGACCTGGTGGGCGAGCTGGTCGACCTCTCCGCCGACCGATACGCGACGGAAACGCCGGTGCCGGTGGACCTTCCGCAACTGGCGGAGGACCGCGCCGAGCGGGTCCGCCGGCGCACCGGCCGCGTGGTCACCGTGACCGCCGACGCCCCGCTCGCCGTGACCGCGCGGCCACGCGCCCTGGCCCGCGCCATCGACAATCTGCTGGACAACGCCACCAAATACAGCCCGGACGAAACTTCCGTCGCCGTGCACATCCACCACACCCGGCTGGTGGTGCGCGATCACGGCCCCGGCATCGACCCGCAGGATTACCGGGCGGTTTTCGACCGCTTCTACCGCGCCGACCGCACGCGCGCCACGCCCGGTTCCGGACTCGGCCTGGCCATCGTGCACGATATCGTCACCGCGCATCAGGGTGCGGTCTTCGCCACGAACCGTGCCGAGGGCGGCGCGGAAGTGGGATTCAGCCTCCCGCAACAGGATTGAACTCGAGGGCGGGCACTACTGCGACGCCGAGCAGCCGGGCGGGACTCCGCGCTACGTCAGCCGGGGCCGTTCGAAGATCGAATTGTCGATGACGACGTCCATGAAAGACAGCGGGTCGACCTCGGCGAGGTAGATCCGCTCGGCCGGAAGATACCGATCCCGGTGCAGCGCTTCATCATTGTCGCGGGCCGCGCCGCGTCGCACCGAAACCTCCGGCGACACCTCCAGCCAGATGCGGAAATCCCAGTGCGCGTTGATCTCCGGGCGAAACGCGAAGACGCCGTCCACGATCAGCACCGCATTCTCGGCGACCTGGATCAGCTCCGATGAATGGTCGATCTGCGTCAGTGGATCGGTGGCGCACAATGCGCACCGGCCGGAACCGTCCGGACCGCAGGGTTCCAGCAGCAGGGTCCGGATCGCGGGATAGTCGAAGGCATTGCGGTAGTAGCCCGCACCGGACAAGCGGTCGTACAGATGCGCCTCACGCCACGGCCGTTTGAAGTCGTCCAGGCTCGCTCGCAATACCGGCCGTCCCGCTCGGCTGATCCATTCGGCGACCTCATGGCCGAAACTCGTTTTCCCGGCGGCCGTCAACCCGTCGATGCCCACCCGCAGCCGTCCCGGCCCCAGCGCCAGGATGCGGTCGGCCACCTGTCCGACCAGTGCGGTGCGCTCGGCCGACGCCGATGCGGGAACGGGTTGCTGCCAGGTCGAAGCCGAACGATGGATCTCCCCCGGGGAACTCATGGGCCGAGGGTATACCGGCCTCTCCTATAGCTTGGAGGGGTGAGCGGCGATCGATGGGCAATCGTGCGGCGGTGGATCGGTAAACCGGAGCGGGTCGGCGGGCTGTGCGTCGGGCTCCTGGTCGTGGCGGTCACCGTCTTCGCCGGCGAACATCTGCGCGCGGATCGGGATGTGCGGGTTCGGTCGCAGCTGTCTCACCTGGGCGATATGGCCGTGCAGCTGGCGCGGTCGGTGGTCGCGGTGCACGCCGACGGCAATGGGTCCGGGTCGGGGATACTGCTCGACGGGTCGGGGCTGGTGCTGACCAACAGTCATGTCGTGGATCGTTCGTCACGGATCACGGTCGCGGATTCCACCGGCACCCGGAGTTATCGGGCCACGCGCGTGGGCACCGACGCATTGCGTGATGTCGCCCTGTTGAAACTGGATAGTCCGCCCGGATTACCGGTCGCCCGTATCGATTCCGTCGCGCGCCCGGAAACGGGTAGTGCGGTCCTGGCCGTCGGCTATGCGGGTGGCAGTGAGCTGCCCGTCACCGCCACCGGCACGCTGGTGGCGCAGAACCAGTCGACGCGATCGGACGGCGGTGGCGACCGCCCGATTTCGCGTCTCACCGGCATGCTGGCCATCGATAACCGTGTCGCGCCCGGTGATTCGGGTGGCGGCCTCTTCGATGCGGAGGGCCGGGTGATCGGCATGATCACCAGCATCGATACCGGCGAACCCGCGCCGGGCGGCGTATCCGCCTTCGCCATTCCGATCGACACGGCGGTGGCGGTGGCCCGCGGTTGGGCGAGCTGGTAGCACTGTTCGACTATTCGAATATCAGAGGAGTTGGGCGGGCAGGGCGGCGATCAGGCCGCCGTCCACCAGCAGGTCCTGGCCGTTGATGTAGGACGCCTCATCGGAGGCGAGGAAGGCGACCGCGGCGGCCACCTCGTCGGGCGTGCCCACTCGGCCGGCGGCGACCGTGCCGGCTGCCGCGGCCTGCGCCGCGTCCGACAGTTCGGCGCGGAAGGCCGGGGTGCTGATGTAGCCGGGGCTCACCGAATTGACGCGAATTCCCCTGGGCGCCAATTCGGCCGCGAGGCTGCGCGCCAGATTGTGCACGGCCGCCTTGGTCGCCGAGTAGAGGGCGCCGCCGGGGACGCCGCGATGCAGCGACCAGGACGCATTGATCACCACCGCCGCATGATCCGGCAGTAGCGGCAGCGTCTTCTGGATGGTGAAGTAGACGCTCTTGAAGTTGGCGTCGACCACGCGCACGAACTCGGCCTCGGTGACCGCCTCGACCGGCTGGAACGCGCCGATACCGGCATTGGCGAAGACCGCGTCCACCTGGCCGAATTCGGTGCGGAGCCGCTCGGCCAGGCTGTCCAGATCCGTGAGATCCGCTGCGTCACCGGCGATTCCGGTGGCGCGCTCGCCCAGCTCGGCTACCGCATTGTCCAGTCGGGTCTTGTCGCGGCCGGTGATGATCACCCGCGCGCCCTCCGCGGCCAGCCGGTGCGCGGTGGCCAGGCCGATGCCGCTGGTGCCCCCGGTCACGAGTGCGATCTTGCCGTCGAATCGAAAACCGTTGTTCGTCATGGCTTCAGCCTGCCGAGCGGCGCCGCCCGCGAACAGTGCGCGTTTATCGTAGGTGTGGCGCCACCAGTCTGGCGTCGAGCTGTGCGAGCCGGTCCAGCGTGCCGGTATCCGGTCGCGGGTTGTACAGCACCAGATTCCAGTCCGGGCGGTGGGCGAGGATGAGGGTGGTGGCATCGAAGTACAGCTCCCCGGCCTCGGGATGCTGCAGGACGTTCACCGCCTGCTCCGGTTCGCCGACATCGTGCCGCTCCCACAGGGCCGCGAATTCCGGGCTCAGCGTGCTCAACTCGGTGACCACGCGCTCGAATCCGGGATCGCCCGGCGCGTGCGCCGCATCCGCGCGATAGGCCGCCGCGACTGCCGGCGCCGCCGACTCCCACGGTTCCCGCGCGGCGAGGTAGCGCGGATTCGTGAAGAAGGTGACCAGGCAGTTCTGCGCGGTTCCGTCGAAACCGAACATCAGGCGCGCGATATCGTTGTACGCCAGCACATTCCAGTACCGGTCGCGCAGCACCACGGGTCGTGGCGACCAGGCGTCCAGCAGCTGCCGGATCTCCGCGGTGACCTCCCCGCCGGACGCGCCCCCGGCCGGCGGCGGGTTCAGCCCGGCCAGCAGATACAGATAGGACCGCTCGGCCCGGCTCAATTGCAGTGCCCGGGCAATGGCGTCGAGCACCTCGGCCGACACGGTGATATCGCGTCCCTGCTCGAGCCACGTGTACCAGGACACCCCCACCCCGGCCAGCAGCGCGACTTCCTCGCGCCGCAGCCCGGGAGTGCGCCGCCGCCCGGCGAGCGGCAGGCCCACCTGCTCGGGTGCGAGCCGCGCCCGCCGATCCCGCAGGAATTCCCGCAGCTGTCCCCGCCGCTGCTCCGCAAGCTCGCTGACCATAAGTCACGCCAACAGCCCTGCGGCGGCCGATATTTCGTACGGGTGATCACCGACCCTTCCGGCGGGACTTCAGCTCCTTGCCCTGGGCGAGGAGGTCGGCCTTCAGCTGCTTACCCTCTGCTCGTGCGTCGGCGCGGAGCTGCTTCAGCTGCCGACGGGTGGGGCGGGTGGGGTCTTCGGCGCCATCGGCAGCGAGCGCGAGGTCGACGGTTGCGGCGGCGGCGGCCATGCGCTGGCCGGCTTCGGTGCGGGCGCGCTGCATCCGGTCGGCGATCAGGTTCGCGACGGGCTCGGTGGCCGGGGCCGAGGCGGGGCCGGTGATGAGGTTGGCGATCGGGTTGTGCGACATGGTGACTCTCCTGTGCTGGTGCCGGACTGTTTCCGGCTGACAGGGAAGACGATGCGCGGCGGCGCTGACAGCACGCCGACAGTGCGCTGACGGCAGGCATACTGTCGGGCGTGCAGTTCGGGATTCTTGGGCCGGTCGAGGTGCGGCGAGACGACGGCGGTCCGGTTTCCGTCGGCGGGCCGCAGATGCGGTCGCTGCTGGCCCTGCTGGTGCTGGAGGCCGGACGTGGGGTCGGGCGGGAACGGCTGATCGACGGGCTGTACGGGGAAGAGCCGCCGGGAGATGCCGGGCATGCGCTGCAATCCCAGGTGTCGCGGTTGCGGCGGGCACTGCGGAACGGTTCCGGCGGCGGCGAACTCGTCGAATCCACGGCGGCCGGTTACCGGTTGGTGATCGACCCGCGGGACACCGATGTGCACCGCTTCGCCGAACTCGCCGAGCGCGGTCGTAAAGCTCTGCGCGACAAGGATCCCGCCACGGCCGCCACCCTCCTCGATGAGGCGCTCGGACTGTGGCGCGGACCCGCCCTCGCCGACGTGCGTGACGCCCCCTTCGCGGCGGCGCAGGCCGCGCGGCTGGACGAGCAGCGCTGGGCCGCCGAGGAGGACCGGGCCGAGGCCGCACTGGCCGTGGGCGAGCATCGTGCGGTCCCGGCTGCCTTGATCGCACTGGTCGCCGACCATCCGCTGCGGGAGCGGGCGCGCGCCCTGCTCATGCGCGCCCTGTACGCGGCCGGCCGGCAAGCCGAGGCCCTCGAACTGTTCGAGCAGGGCAGGCAGGTGCTCGCCGACGAACTGGGCGCCGACCCGGCCGCCGAACTCACCGCGGCGCACCTGGCCATCCTGCGCGCGGAAGAGGCCGCGGGACCGGCGATCCGGCGCCTGCCCACCCCGATCACCAGCTTCGTCGGCCGCGAAACCGAACTCGCCCAACTGCTTCCACTGCTGGCCCAGGCCCGGCTGGTCACCCTGATCGGGCCGGGCGGCACCGGCAAGACCCGGCTGGCGGTCGAGGCCGGTGCGCGGGCCCGCGGCGAGGTCTGCTTCGCCGACCTGGCGACGCTGGTCGACGGCGCACAGGTCGCGCAGGCGGTGGCCGCCGCGCTCGGCGGCCACGACCTCGCCACCCATTCGATCGCCGCGCATCGCGACGCCGAAACTCAGGTACTGAGCCTGCTGGCCGACCGCCCGATGCTGTTGATCCTCGACAACTGCGAGCATGTGATCCTCGATGCCGCCCGCCTGGCCCACCGCATGCTGCTGGCGCACCCGGGTCTCCGAGTGCTGGCGACCAGCCGCGAAGCCCTGCGCATCACCGGCGAAACAGTCTTCCCGCTGGGCCAATTGCCGGTCGCGTCGCCCGATTCCGCACTCGCCGAGCAGCTGTCGAGCCCGGCGGTGCGGCTGTTCGCCGAGCGGGCCGCGGCGGCGAGCCCCGGCTTCACGGTGGACGCCGGCACCGTGGGCATGGTGGGCCGTCTCTGCGCCCGGCTCGACGGCCTCCCACTGGCCATCGAATTGGCCGCGGCCCGCCTGCGTGTCCTCGGCCTGGGCGAACTCGACGCCCGTCTCACCGATCGCTTCCGGCTGCTCGGCCGCGGCGATCGCACCGCCGAGCCCCGGCACCGGACCCTGCAAGCCGTGGTGGCCTGGAGCTGGGATCTGCTCGACCCCGCCGAACAGCTACTGGCGCAGCGCTTCTCGGTCTTCACCGGCGGCGCCACCGTCGATGACGTGATCCGCGTCTGCGAGCTGGACGACGCCGACGAACTGCTGCCCGGCCTGGCCGAGAAATCCCTCGTCGAGGTCACCGCCGGCCGCTACCGCATGCTCGAGACCATCCGCGAATTCAGCGCCGCGAAACTGGCCGGCTCCGGAGACCGGGAGCGACTGCACCGCGCCCACGCCCGACACTTCACCACCTTGGCCGAGACCATCGACCCCCTGCTGCGCACCGCCGGCCAACTCGAGGCCCTGGCCGCCTTCACCGCCCGCCACGACAACCTCCAGGCCGCCCTGCACTGGTCCGCCCGCACCGACCCCGCCCTCGCCCGCCGCCTCATCGCCGCCCAGTCCTGGTACTGGTGGCTCAGCGGCCGCCCCGGCGACGCCGCAGACCTAGCCGCCCACCTTCCGGACCGAGCGATCGCAGATCTCGGGACACACGAAAAGATCAGCCGCGTGATCGCGCCACTGGGCGGCGAAGCGGCAACGCCGTCCGGGCCGATGCCGTGCTCGGCAGCGCAGCCCCCCGCGGTGCTGTCCACTGCGGAGCCATCTACTTTCGCCCCGTCCGCCGCGGTGCCGTCTGCCGCGATGCCGGACAAGGTTCGTCTTGCATCAGCGAATTCTGCTGCGGCCGAGGTGGATTCAGTGACCGAGGTCGAGGAGTTCGCCCTGTGCGCGGCGGTGGCGGCCTGGGGCGGTGGTGATGTCCGGGAGCGGGTGCGGGTTGCGGCGGCGCGGGTGAGTGCGTCCGGGACGCCGCTGCGGCGACCGCATCTGGTGTTTCTGCTCGCGCTCGCGGGTGGGTTGCTGGAGGGCGGGCAGGAGGCTCGGGAGCGGTTGTTCGGCAATGACGCCTGGTCTCGCGGGTTCGTGCGGCTGGGGGAGGGGCTGCGGTTGTACATGACCGGGGAACCGGCGGCCGCCGAACCCGAATTCCGGTGTGCGCTGGGCGAATTCCGGTCCGTCGGCGATCGGTGGGCCATCGCGTCGGTGCTGGAGAAGCTGGCGGCCGTCGCCGAACGGCAGGGCGATCGCGCCGCGGCGCTCGCCCTGATAGAAGAGGCGATCGAGCTGAATACCGAGATGGGGTCCGTTCCCGACACCGCCGATCTGCTGAACCGCCGCGGCGACATCCTGTTCGGCGGTGCGGAGGGGCAGCGTGATCTGCGCGCCGCCCGCGACGACTACGAGCGCGCCGCCGGACTGTCCCGCTCCATCGGCCTGACGGATATGCGCGCCAATGCCTTACGCGGGCTCGGCGATGTCGCCCGGGAACTCGGAGACGAGCAGGCCGGAACGCATTACGCGGCAGCGCTGGCCATGGCCGACGCCGGCACCATCGGCGCGATCGAGGCTCGCGCCCGCGCCCTGATCGGGCTCGGCCTCCTGGAACTCGCGGCAGGCAATGGCAATTCGGAAAGCGCAGCCTCCCGATTCGAGGCCGCGCTGGAGATCGCGCAGGGCGGCGGCCTGCGGCTGCTCGCCGACGAGGCCCGTCGAGGCCTCGCCGCCGTGACCGCTCGATCCGCTGAAATACCGCCCGACCAGCCCTGATCCGGCCGGTGAGCCGCGGTGCGCCGATGGTGAGGATTCGGTGAGCCCCGCCCCCGAAGCTTTGCCCATGACAAACGCACAGCAGTTCACCAACAAGACCGTCCTCATCTCCGGCGCCAGCATCGCCGGCCCGGCGCTCGCTTTCTGGCTCGACCGGTACGGCTTCACCGTCACCATCGTCGAGCAGGCCCCGAGCCTGCGGGAGGGCGGCTACAAGGTCGATATCCGCGGCGCGGCAATGGAAGTCATCGAACGCATGGGCCTGCTGGACGAACTCCGCAAGGCTTCCACCGATATGGCGGGCGGCGCCTGGGTGGACGCGAACGGCAAGCCGCTCGCCACCCTCGGCCCCGACCTGATCGGCCTGCGCTCCCCGGGCGACGACGAGGTGCTGCGCGGCGATCTGGCACGAATCCTGTTCGACGCCACCAAGTCCGGCGTCGAATATGTCTTCGGCGATTCGATCACCGACCTGGTGCAGCATGCCGACGGCGTCGAGGTGCACTTCCGCAATGCCGCCCCGCGCATGTTCGACCTCGTGATCGGCGCGGACGGTATGCATTCCACCGTGCGCCGCCAGGTCTTCGGCCCCGAAGAGCGGTTCGCCCGGCACACCGGCATGGCGGCCTGCGTCATCTCGGTACCCAACTACCTGGACCTGGACCGCTGGGAGCTGGTGCACCCCACCCCGGGCCGCATCGTGCAGATGTACAGCACCACCCGGGCCGCCGCCAAAGCGCAGTTCATCTTCCCCGCGCCGGCGCAGCTGCCCGATCGCGGTGATGTGCCCGCCCAGCAGCGGCTGGTCGCCGACACGTTCGCCGACGGCGGCTGGGAGACGGCGAACCTGTTGCGCCTCATGCCCGAATCCCCGGACTTCTACTTCGATTCGGTCAGCCAGATCCACCTCGACACCTGGTCGGCGGGCCGCGTCGCCCTGGTCGGCGATGCCGCCTACTGCCCCTCACCGCTGTCCGGGCAGGGCACCAGCATGGCGCTGGTGGGCGCCTACGTACTGGCCGGTGAACTGTTCGCCGCTGCCGGTGATCAGCGCGCCTTCGACCGCTACCAGGAGAAGATGCAGCACTACATCGACGAGAACCTCGCGCTCGGCTGGAAGAACGCCACCCAGATGGTCGCCGGCGGCAAGGGCGCGCTGCGCATGCAGACCTTCATGCTGCGCATGGTCAGCCGCCTGCCCTGGAAGGGCATGGCGCTGCGCTCGATCATCGAGCCGATCGAGCAGGCCGCCAAGGCAATCCACCTCGAGGACTACTGATCGGCATCCCGCGGGCAACCGGTGTCATCCCCGCGGCTGGCCCGAGTCATCCACAGGTATCGAATGCGGTCATCCAGGGGTCTTCTCCGGGGCATTCCGGGTATACGCCCCGACCCGCAGATGGTTGGTTTGAGACAGTCGAATGCTCGAGTTGGTCGGCCGCTCGAGTTGGTTCGACGCTCGAATTGGCTGGGCGCTCGAGTCGGTTGGGTGCTCGGGTTGCTTGGATGAAAGGAGCAGCTGTGGCTGCCGCGGTGGTGATCACCTGGGTGTGGATGGCTTTGGAGATCGGTTTGCGGGTGCGGGATCGCCGGCGCGGGGCCGGGTCCACCGCGGGCGACGGCAGGACGCGACTCACCATCACGCTGCTCATCGCCGCCTCGATGATCGTGGCCATCGTCGTCGCGATCGTGCTGCCCGCCGACAGCCCGCTGCGCTTCCCCGGCTCGTCGGTGCCCTGGGCGGTGCTCGGCATCCTGCTCATGGTGAGCGGGCTGTCCCTGCGGATCTGGTCCATCGCGGTGCTGGGCAAGTCCTTCCGCACCACCGTCGAGGTCGACGCGGACCAGACGGTGGTGAACAGTGGACCGTACCGCTGGGTCCGGCATCCCTCCTACAGCGGGATGCTGCTGCTGACGATCGGTTACGGAATCGCCTCGGACAACTGGATTTCGCTGCTGGTCACCATCGTGCTCCCGGCCGCGGCACTGCTGCGCCGCATCGGCCTCGAAGAAGAAGTCCTGGTCGAGACGCTGGGCCGCCCGTACGAGGAATACCGGATCGGCACCAAGCGGCTCGTGCCCGGCGTGTGGTGAACCCTCAGGGCGCGCCGGTGTGGAGCAGATCGGGGGAGCGGACCACACCGGTGCCCGCGACCGCGCGGGCCGCCGGAGTCAGCGCCGCCAGCGTCGCCTCGATATCGGGTACGTCCGTATAAGCGGTGAGTGCCAGTGCGTCCGTCCGTGATTCGATATGCGACCGCAAGGCCCGCCCCGCCTCGGTGATGCCGGACCCGTCCAGCAGTCCGCGCTCGGCGAGCCGGGATTCCGCTGCGGCCCACTCGTCTTCGCTCCAGCCGCGCAACTCCCGCCAGAGTTCCGGCGGTGTGCCGGTGTCGGCCGCGAACAGGGCCAGCGCCTCCCCACCGTCCAGCCCCGCCGCCAGCAGGCACCCGATATGCCCGTCCCCGCGGTGTTCCCGCAGCGCCGTCACGGCCTGCCACAGTGATTCGACCGGATCCTCGAGTGCGGGCAGATCCCGATTGGCGGCGAACAGCGGCCGCCCCACCGCCGGCGCCGCCGCGACCGCGGCCCGCAAACTCGGCAGCGCCTGTTCGGCCGCCGCATCGATCCCGGGAGCCATACCCCGCAAGGCCTCCGCCGCCGCCCGGCTGCGCGCCGCCAGCACCGCCTCCGGCGTCGCGAAACCCCAGGCATCGGGGATCGCCCGCCGGACCATGCGCGGATGGAAATTGAAGAAGGCGGCCTCCACCAGGTTCGGTCCGGCCGCCCCGAACGGCGCGCTGCGCCCGGCGAAGTAACCCATCCAGAAACCGCGCAGACCGGCGGCCTTGAAGGCGCCGAGGCATTCGGGTGCGAAGTAGGTGACCGCGTGCAGCGGTTCGAGAACTCGCCATATATCCCGGGCGAAAGATTCGTTCACGGCTCGACGATACGAGTCCGAAACTCCTTTTCATATCGCCGCAATGTGCCGACCTCACAATTCTTCTCAGGTCGTACGGCCTGTGAAGGAGCTCCACCATGAAAATCGGTCTGACTGTCGCGCTGGCGGTAACGGCCCTGCTGTTGATCGGCTACCTGCCGGGCCTGGTACTGGCCCTGGTGCTGGCCGGTCTCGGTTACGCCACCTACCTCGAACGCAAGGATCGCCGCCGCTGCATGGCAGCATGATCGGCATGAATTCCGCAGCGGATCTGCTGGTCACCGCCTACGAAGAGGCGCAACTGGGGCTCGATGAGGGCGGCATTCCCATCGGCGCCGCACTCTTCGACCGGGACGGAAAACTACTGGGCCGCGGGCACAATCGCCGCGTCCAGTACGACGACCCCAGCGTGCACGCCGAAACCGACGCCTTCCGTAATGCGGGGCGCCGCCGCGACTATCGCGACACCATCATGGTGACCACCCTGTCGCCGTGCTGGTACTGCAGCGGTCTGGTGCGGCAGTTCGGCATCGGCGCGGTCGTGGTCGGGGAGGCCCGCACCTTCCACGGCGGTCACGATTGGCTTGCCGCGCACGGGGTTTCCGTGACCGTCCTCGACGATGCCGCGTGCATCGACATGATGACCCGTTTCATCGCCGAACGGCCCGAGCTGTGGAACGAGGACATCGGCGTCCCGGAGTGACGCCAGGGACCATCGGGCGAGTTCCCACGGCCGTCGGAGGATGCGGCGGCCGTGGGGGCGAACTCACGCGGCAGGTTCGTCTCAGGCGGCAGGCTGCGTCGCGGGCGTGGCGGTCGTCCCGGGAATCGTTGCCGCAGCGGCCTTCCGGTGCCGTGCCGTGCGCAGGCTCACCGTGAGCAGGCCCAGCGCGCCGAGCACCAGCACCGCGCCGATCCAGCCCAATGATCCGGCGCCCCACCACTGCAGGCCGAGACCGCCCACCGCACCGCCGAGCGCGGTGCCGAAATACTGGGCCGAGGCATTCAGCCCGAGCAGTAGCGGGGTATCCCGCGGCGCCAGCTCGACCAGCCGATGCTGTTGCGCCACCGCCCAGATCCAGCCGGGCAGTCCGAAGCACATGATCCAGATCAGTGCCGTCACGAACGCGTGCCCGGCCAGTGGCGCCGCCGCGAGAATGACGATATTCGCCACCAGGGTCAGCGGCAGGACGCGCTGTGGCCCGATCCGGTCGACCAGTCGCCCGCTCAGCGTGCTGCCCGTGAAAGCCATGATGCCGTAGACCCACAGCAGCAGCGAGAAGGTGCCCGCACTGCCGCCGGTCGCATGATGCAGGATCGGCCCCAGGTAGGTGTAGGCGGTGAACATGCCGCCGAAGAGCAACACCGTGTGCAGCAGGGTGGTGGCAACGACCCTGTCCCGCAACGGTCGCAGGCGTTCCCGCAGCCGGGCCGGGGTGGGCAGGTGCACGGCGGGCACGATCAACGCGACGCCGGCCAGGGCCACCAGACCCAGTCCCGCCACCATCCACAGCGTGGCGCGCCAGCTGAACGCGCCACCGATCCACGACCCGAGCGGCACCCCCAGCGCGGTCGCCACCGTGAGCCCGCCGACCACCACCGCGATGGCCCGCCCACGCCGTTCCGGCGGCGACAAGGCCGCCGCCACCGCCGAGGCATTGGGTGTGTACATGGACGCGCCCGCTGCCGCGATCACCCGTGAGGCCAGCACCAAGGTGAACGAACTCGCAAGCGCCGTAACGATATTGCCGAGCACGAACACCGACAAGGCGATGAGCAGCACATGTTTGCGGGAGAGCGTGGCAGTCGCGGTGCCCAGCAGCGGGGACAACACCGCGTAGGACAGCGCGAACACGGTGACCAGCTGCCCGGCCGCGGAAGTGGATACGTGCAGATCCTTGGACAGTGGCGCGACCAGGCCGGCGGTGACGAAGGCGTCGATGCCGATGGCGAAGGTGCCCGAAGCCAATGTGAGCAAACGTGAATTCACCCGAGACCCCTCATGGAGTGGGAGCGGAGAGCCCGCAATTAGTTTGACGATCGTCATACTAAGTAGCTAGTTTGATAACTGTCAAACTATCCAACAATTGCTACGCTGACCGCATGCGGTACCTGCCCCAACCGGCCACCGGCGACATCCGATTCGTCGCGGTCATGCACGCACTCTCCGATCAGGTGCGGCTCGGCATCCTCGTCACCCTCGCTGACGACGAGGAACACTCCTGTGCCGCCGCGGCCGAAGGCGTCGACGTCCACAAGTCAACGGCCACACACCACTTCCGCGTACTGCGCGAAGCTGGTTTGATCAGCACACGGCAGGAAGGACGATCCCGTTTCGTCCGGCTTCGTCGTGCCGATCTGAACAACCGCTTCCCCGGGGTCCTGGACGCAGCCCTGACTGCCGGGAGCATGACTGCCGAGGTTTGACATGAAGCTCCCCAAATCCCTGTTCTGGGCCAATGAAACCCTGGCCTTCGTGCTGGAGCTCGTCGCCCTGTACGGCCTGGGGTGGTGGGGATACCACCTGGCCGGCGGGGGTTTCGGCGGAGTCGTGCTCGCCATCCTCTTCCCGCTGATCGCGGCCGTGCTGTGGGGCGCGTTCGCCTCGCCGCGCGCCAAATACAAGATTCCGTTCGCCGCCATCATGGTCGTCAAGGCCGTCGTATTCGGCGCGGGCGCCATCGGTTTCGCCGTGGTGGGGCATGCGGTGTGGGCCATCGTCTTCGCGGTCATCGCCCTGGTCAATACCGCGCTCGCCGAGGCCAATCGCCCGCTGCAGCAGGTGGAGGCCCGGTAGCCGCCCGGGAACATTACCGCCCGGCGCCGTGTTGGCAGCGGTCATGACGACGCTTGGATTGATCGGCAGCGGGCGGATCGGCAGTACCCTCGCGAAGCTCGCCATAGCCGCGGGAATCGATGTGGTGCTGAGCAACTCGCGCGGACCGGAGACACTCGCGGCACTGGTCGCGGAACTGGGGGACAAGGCTCGCGCCGCCACTCCCGAAGAGGCGGCGGCCGCGGACATCGTGGTGGCGACGGTACCGTTCCGCGTCTACCAGCAACTGCCCGCCGACCAGCTGGTGGGCAAGGTGGTCATCGACACCGGCAACTACAGCTCGGCCCGCGACGGCCACATCGCCGATCTGGACGCGGGCGGAACCACCAGTTCCGAACTGCTGCAACGGCATCTGCCGCGCTCCCGCGTCGTCAAGGCGTTCAACAATATCTACTTCCAGCACCTGGCCGTGCTGGCCCGCCCGGCCGGCGCCGCCGACCGCACCGCACTGCCCATCGCGGGCGACGATACCGAGGCCAAAACCGCTGCGGCGCAGCTGATCAGTGCGCTCGGCTACGACACCTTCGATATCGGCGACCTGAGCCAGAGCTGGCGCATCCAGCCGGATACGCCCGCCTACGGCGCCCCCTACGCGGCCGGAAAACCGTTCTGGGAGAACGAGGCCGCACCCGCCGGAGTGGAAGCCGTCCGCAAGGCCGTCGAGGCCGCGGAACGCTGAGATTCCGGCACTGCGCTGAGCTTCCGGTACTGCGCGGCGGTGTCAGGGCCGCCGCGCCGTCCGGTCAGTCGTTGCAGATGGCCGCGCGGACGATATTCGAGTCCGGGTACCACTTGGCATTGTTCTCGGCGTCGATCGGGGTGGCGCCGTAACCGCCGGTGTACTTGTTCATGCTCTGCGAGAAGGCCGCCGCGCCACAGCCCTGGAACGTGGTGATGGTGGAGCAGTCGGACTTGCCGCACTTGTCCTCGGCCGCTTGGCTCGCGGACGTTTCGGTGTCGTAGTTGTAGGCCCAGCCCAGGTCGCCGTTGCCGGAGACGGCAATGGCGCCCCACGAGCTCGCGTCGGCCTGCGCCGAGGCGACGGGCAGCACCGCCGCAGCGGTCACGGCGGTCAGCCCGGTCAGGGCCAGCAGGGTCTTGCGCATGAGATTTCCTTGCGTTGAATCGAACTGATACGCGCAGGAGACAAGACCCGGTCCGGCCCCCCGCGAACCACTACACCCCAAAGATCGAACTCCGGCGCTACAGCGTTAACCGGGGTGGATGTTCGGGCCGCAGTGGCTGATCCGATTCGAACCGATCAGTCGTGGCTCGAATCGGAGACTTGGCTCGGCGCCCAGCGATTCGCCGTGATGGCGAATCCCGGTAGCGCCTCGGTGGCCATCTTGGCCTCGAAGATGCGCTGGTAGCCGGTGCCGGTGATGCGCCACTTGCCGTCGCTCTCGCGGCGGTAGGTGTCCTCGTAGTAGGCGGCGCCGCGGATCAGCATCCCGAAGTCCGGGACGATCACCGTGTCCTCCAGGCACCAGCTGCCGGTGGCGGTGTCACCGTCCACCGTGATCTCCGGATGGTTGGCGACGTGCACGGTGATCACATTGCCGCTCAACGCATTACGCATGTAGTCCACCACCTGGTCGCGGGAGGTGAACTCCAGCGGCTGCCCGCCGGACGGCGAACCGTACGACGCGACGATGTCCGTGCTCAAGGTATCCGCGAACTCGTCCCACAACTTCAGGTCGAGCGTCCGCAGATACCGGTGCTTGAGCTGTCGGATCTGCTCCGAGGCCTCGAAGTCCGTGCTGCTCATACCGACTTACCTCCCGTACTGCTTTTGCCGGTAGACGCGCTCAACGTAGAGCACGGCACCGACATGTTCCAATCGACGAACGGGATGAATTGGACCACAGGCCGAGCAAGCAATTGCTAGCCTTCCGAGATGATTCCCACTGACCGCGACACCGCCCGCGACCCGTCATGATCATCGACATCCCCGAGGGCAAAGACCCCATCACCTACGTCTGGGGCGAAATGGTCCCCGGTATCGGCATCGCCGCCGCCAACCTCTCCCTCGCCGTCTACTCCCACAGCACCCTCGCCCTCCCCGAATTCGAAGCCGCCCGCCTCCGCATCGCCCAGATCAACGGCTGCCTCTTCTGCCTCGACTGGCGCACCGACCGCAACGGCGAAAAGGTCCCCGCCACCTTCATCGACGACGTGACCAACTGGCGCACCACCCCCTCTTTCACTCCGCGCACCCGCCTAGCCGCCGAATACGCCGAGCGCTACGCCCTCGACCACCACACCCTCACCCCCGACTTCTTCGACCGGATGAAAACCCACTACACCCAACCGGAGATCGTCGAACTCTCCATGTGCCTCGGCTCCTGGCTGGCCTTCGGCCGCCTCAACCGAGTCCTCGGCCTCGACACCATCTGCGTCCTGCCCAGCCACCCCGCCCGCTGACAGCGGCCGGAAAACCGAGCCCCGGAAAAAGCGAATGGCTCATGAGTGCGGTGATTCGCGTGAATCACCGCGCCCATGAGCCATGCGAAAGAGCCGCGCGTGTCAGCCGCGGAGTTCGGCGGCTACCGAGGCCACCGCGGTGTCGACGGGGAGTTCCTCGCTGGTGCCGGCGAAGCGGTCGCGGAGTTCGATCTTGCCCTCGGCCCAGCCGCGGCCGACCACGACGACGTAGGGCATGCCGAGGAGTTCGGCGTCCTTGAACTTGACGCCGGGGGAGGCGGTGCGATCGTCGAGGAGGACCTCGAAACCGAGCGAATCCAGTTCGGCCGCAACCTGTTCGGCGCCGGAGCGGGCGCCCTCGTCCTTGTTGGCGATGACCACGTGCACATCGAACGGGGCGACGACGGACGGCCAGCGCAGGCCCTTCTCATCGTGCATCTGCTCGGCGAGCACGGCCATCATGCGGGAGACGCCGACACCGTAGGAGCCCATGGTGAGCCGGACCGGCTTGCCGTTCTCGCCCAGCACATCGACCTCGAAAGCGTCGGTGTACTTCTGGCCCAGCTGGAAGATGTGGCCGATCTCGATGCCGCGCGCGGCCTCCAGCACGCCGCGACCGTCGGGCGACGGATCGCCGTCCCGGACCTCCGCGGCCTCGATGGTGCCGTCGGGGGTGAAGTCACGACCGGCGACCAGACCGACATAGTGCTTGCCGGGCTCGTCGGCGCCGGTGATCCAGGCCGAGCCGGACACCACGCGCGGGTCGACCAGGTAGCGAACGCCATTGGCCAGCAGCGCCTTCGGGCCGATATAACCCTTCACCAGGAACGGGTTGGCCTTGAAATCGGCCTCGTCCAGTAGTTCGACCTCGGCGGGCTCGACTGCCGCGCCGAGCCGCTTGTCGTCGACCTCACGGTCACCCGGAATGCCGACACCGAGGATCTCGGTCTTGCCGTCGGGGTAACGCAGCTTGACCATCACGTTCTTCAACGTGTCCGCCGCGGTGACCGGACGGCCCAGCACCTGATCGATACCCGCGCCGTTCGCCCACTCGACGAGCGTGGCAATGGTCGGAGTGTTCGGGGTCTCGTGCGCGACAGCGTCGGCCTGACCCTCGATCGCGATCTCCGGCGGCGCGGCGGTCACCACGGCCTCCACGTTTGCGGCATAACCGCTTTCGCGGCAGATGACGTAGGTGTCCTCGCCGACCGGGCTGTCCGCCAGGAACTCCTCCGACGCCGAACCGCCCATCGCGCCCGACGTGGCCGCCACGATCACGTACTTCACGCCCAGCCGCGCGAAGATGCGCTGATACGCCTCGCGGTGCGCGTTGTAGCTCTTCTTCAGCCCGTCCTCGTCCAGGTCGAACGAGTACGAGTCCTTCATGATGAACTCGCGCCCACGCAGAATGCCCGCCCGCGGCCGGCCTTCATCGCGGTACTTGGTCTGAATCTGGTACAGCGTGACCGGCAGATCCTTGTACGAGTTGTACTCACCCTTCACGGTGAGCGCGAACATCTCCTCGTGCGTCGGGCCGAGCAGGTAATCCTGTCCCTTGCGGTCCTTGAGCCGGAACAGCGCGTCACCGTATTCGACCCACCGGTTGGTGGTCTCGTACGGCTCGCGCGGCAGCAGCGCCGGCAGCGAGATCTCCTGGGCGCCGAAGGCGTCCATTTCCTCCCGGACGACATTCTCGATCTTGCGCAGAGTGCGCAGACCGAGCGGCAGCCACGAATAGACACCGGGCGCGACACGCCGCACATAACCGGCGCGCACCAGCAGCTTGTGGCTGGGCACCTCGGCGTCGGCGGGATCGTCGCGCAGCGTGCGCAGGAACAGATGCGAGAGGCGGGTGATCACGGCTCCACAGACTAGCCGCTGCGTACGCAATGCTCACAAGGCATTACCGTGTTGCCTCGTGCTGGTGCTGCTGCCTCCCTCAGAAACCAAGTCCGACGGCGGGTCGGGCGACCCCCTCGACCTTGATTCCCTTGCGATGCCGCAGCTCACAGCGGTACGCGACAAACTCGTCACCGAACTCATCGGCCTCGCCGCCGACCCCGGCGCCGCGCGCGCCGCCCTCGCCCTGGGCAAGGGGGCTGACGCGGAGATCGCGCGCAATGCCGCCCTCCGCACCTCGCCGACCCGCCCGGCCCTGGACCGGTACACCGGCGTCCTCTACGACGCCCTCGACGCCGCCTCCTTCACCAAGGCCCAGCGCGCCAAGGCCGAAGCCCGCCTCGGCATCGGCTCCGCCCTCTTCGGCGTCATCCGCGCCGGCGACCCCATCCCCGCCTACCGCCTCTCCGGCGGCTCCAAACTGCCGGGACTGCCCACGCTGCAAGCAGTCTGGAAGCAGGCCCTGCCCGCCGCCCTGCGCGCGGAGACCCAGGGGCAGCTCACCGTCGACCTGCGCTCGGGCACCTACCAGAACCTGGGCCGCGTCCCCGGCGCGGTCACCGCCACCGTCCTCACCGAACGCCCCGACGGCAGCCGCACCGTGGTCAGCCACTTCAACAAGCACCACAAGGGCCTGCTCGCCCGCGCCCTCGTGCTGTCCCGCACCGAGCCCTCGGACATCAAGGGCCTGGCCGCGATCGCCGAGAAATCCGGCCTGCGCATCGAAATCGCCTCGCCGACCGAACTTCTCGTCCTGACTTCCTGACGCCGCCCGGCACTGCTGTTCACCGGTGCGGCGCCGGCCCTGGTAATGGCCGTCCGCGCAGGTCAACCCCGCGCGGCGCCGCCTGTGCCTGGGCTGCGATCGACCAGGGTGGGCGAGCCGAGCTGCGACCCACTGGGATATGAGCGGTCGGGCCGCGGGCGACCTGGCAAGGAAAGCCGGGCCGTGATCGGCTAGGGCAGGGGGAGTTCTGCCTTCAGATAGTCGGCCATGGTGGTGGCGGGGCGGCCGAGCAGGGTGGTGAGGTCCGCTGTGGCGGAGGAGAATTCGCCGTTCCGGCTCGCCTGGAACAGGCCCACCAGCAGGCCGGCGGCCGATTCCGGGACACCGCGGCCGATCAGAGCCTCGCGATAGTCGTTGTCGGACACGATGATCCGGCGGATGGGGCGACCACTGAGTTCGGCCGCCCGGTCTGCCACCTCGGCCATGGTCAGGGCTTCGGGACCCGTGAGGGGCGAGGTGACGGCGGCGGGGGCCGCGGTGGTCAGGAGGATTGCGGCGGCGTCGGCCAGGTCGGCGTGGGCGGTCCAGGCCACCGGACCGTCCTCGGGCGCAACGAGTTCGCCGGTCTCCACCGCATCGCCGAGCAGCATCACGGCGGACTGCGCGTAGAAACCGTTGCGCAGCACCGTGAACGGGACACCGCTCGCGCGCAACGCGGCCTCGGTGGCCGCATGGTCGGGCATCGGCGGGAAAGGCGAGTCCGGGTTCGCGCCCATATGACTGGTGTAGACGATCCGCCCGGCCCCGGCCGCCGCGGCGGCGTCGATGGCGGCGCGATGCTGAGCGACGGCCGCCGACCCGCTGGAGTTGCTCGACACGATCAGCACCGTATCCGCGCCCTCGAAGGCGGCGGCAAGGCTCGGCGGATCGGTGAAATCTCCCCGGCGTACTCGCACGCCACGCGCTTCGAGAACACTCGACTGCCGCGGGTCACGCACGCTGACGCCCAGCTCCCCGGCGGGCACCCGTTCCAGCAATCTCTCGGGTATCGACCCGCGCGGTCAGCACGGCGGCAGGCGTGCAACCGCCGACCATCTACCGCCTGTTCGGCGACAAACAGGGCTTGCTCGATGCGGTCGCCGCGCACGGCTTCGCCGCCTACCTCGCCACCAAAACGACGCGGGAACCCACCGCTGACCCGATCGCGGACCTGCGCGCGGGCTGGGACCTCCACGTCGGCCTCGGTCTCGCCGATCCGGCGTTGTACACCCTCATGTACACCCGCCCCGGCGCGGGCGCGGGCACCCCGGCCGCCGTCACCGCCTTCGGCATGCTCGCCGCACTCATTCGCCGCATCGCCGAGGCCGGCCGGCTGCGGCATCCCCGAAGAGCGGGCCGCCGCACTGGTCCACGCGGCGGGCAGCGGCACGACACTCGCCCTGATCGCCACACCCGAAGATCGCCGCGATCCGGAACTGTCCAGCACCGCACGCGAAGCGGTCATCGCCGCCATCACGACCGGTGAATCAGCCACCGCCGGCAAGAGATCGGCCACCGTCGGTAAAGCATCATCCACCGATGGCGTAGCACCGGCGACGGCGGCGGTCACCCTGCGTGCACTGCTGCCCCGCACCGAGGCCCTGACCGCGGCCGAACTCGGATTGCTGCGCGAATGGCTGGACCGCATCGCCGACCGGGCCCACTGATCGACCGGCTTTCATATACGGCTCTTTCCCCGGCAGCATCGCTCCGGCTCGATAGAGTGGCCTGGTGGAACCCAAAGATCTGGACCCCGAAGTGCTGGAGCTGGCGAGCAAGATCTTCGATCTGGCCCGCAGCGGTGACGCCGCCACCCTCGGCGCCTACCTCGACGCCGGCGTACCGGTGAACCTCACCAACGAGAACGGCGACACGCTGCTCATGCTGGCCGCCTATCACGCCCACCCGGAAGCGGTGAGCGTGCTGCTGGACCACAAGGCCGACCCCAACTTCGGCAATGACAAGGGTCAGACCCCCTTGTCCGGCGCGGTTTTCAAGGGCGAGGACGCGATCGTCAATGCCCTGCTGACCGCCGGCGCGGACCCGGACGCGGGCAGCCCCTCCGCGCGCGACGCCGCCGAAATGTTCGGGCAGACCAAGTATTTGAAGCTGTTCACCAAGTAGTCGCAGCCAGAAGGCTCACAGCCAGTCATTGCGGTGGAAATTCGCGTAGAGCCCACCGCAGATGACGAGCATGACCGCGATGACAGCGGGATACCCGAAATGCCAGGTCAATTCGGGCATGTGCTCGAAGTTCATACCGTAGATTCCGGCGATCATGGTCGGCACCGCGGCCAGGGCCGCCCACGCCGAAATCTTGCGCATATCGGTGTTCTGCTGTACACCGACCTTCGCCAACGCGGCATTGATCAGGGCGCTGAGGGATTCGTTGAAATTCATGATCTGCTCGGTGACCTGAGTGTGGTGGTCGGCGACATCCCGCAGATAGCTCCGGATCTGTTCCGGCAGCGGCAGTGTGGCGTCCTGTACGAGGGTCCGCAGCGCCAGGCCCAAAGGCCGGACCGCGCCACGCAATTCGACGACCTCGCTCTTGAGCTGATAGATGGCCTCCACCGCGATCCGGCTCCCCGGCCGGAAGACGGCCTCCTCCATCTCGTCGATATCCTTGTCGATGGATTCGATGACGCCCAGGTAGGAGTCCACGACATGGTCGGCCGCCGCATGCATGACCGCGCTCGGGCCGAGCCGCAGCCGAGACGGGTTGGCCTCCAGCTCATCCCGCGCCCGCAGCAACCCGCCGAAGTCCCCGTGCCGCACGATAATGACGAAATCCGGGCCGAGGAAGATCATGATCTCGCCCGTATCGACGATTTGCGCGCTCGCACTGGTCAATTCGTGCTCGAGATAGCGCACCGTGCGCATGACGAGAAACAAGGTGTCGCCGTAGCGTTCCAGCTTCGGTCGCTGATGCGCGTGTATGACGTCCTCAGCAGCGAGCTCGTGTAACCCGAAAGCCTGCGCCACATCGTCCATCGTGGCTTTGTCCGGCTCCAGCAGCCCCAGCCAGACGAAACCGTCCTTTCGCGCCCGCACATCCGTCAGCGCGTCACGATAAGTGAGCTGATCCGAGAATCGCCGGCCATCGAGGTAAACAGCGCAAACCATCTCACCGGATCGGATATCGGCCACGGCCCGATAGTAGACACAGAATCATCCGGCCCGCGGACGACATTCGCCGCGCGGGCCGGATTCTTCGCGAGAGCCGCGGTTACTGCGTGCGCTGGTAGCTGTGGAAGGCGGACAGGGCCCAGACGAAGGCGAGTGCCGCCAAGGCCGTCAGGTAGCCGAGGTGAGCGGCCACGAACCCGGCGTCCGCTGTGCCCGCCAGGCCGCTGCGGCCGATATCGACCGCCCACGACACCGGATTGAACTTCGAGATGTCCTGCACCCACCGCGGCATGAGCGCGGGCGACATCATGCCCGAGGACAGGAACGTCAACGGCAGGATGATCAACTGCGACATGCCGATCAGCGCGATCTGACTCCGCGAGATCAGCGCCAGCGCCACTGAACCCGCACAGAAGATGGCCGCCAGCAGCGTCGCCGCCGCCAGCGCGAGCACCATGCCGACCGCCCCGCCCGGATACCGTGCGCCCCCGGCGAATCCGATCACCAGCACCAGCGCCGACTGCACCAGCCCGATGATCAACTGCACCGTGAGCTGACCGGCGATCACCGCGCTACGCGAAATCGGCGCGGTCAGAATCTGATTCATGACACCGTTGTCGATGTCCTCGATATAGCCGGTGCCCGCCCACACGCCGGAGTAGAGCACCGTCATCATGAGCACGCCCGGCGCCAGGAACGTGATGTAGTTGGCGGCCCCGAAGCCCGGGATGTCACCCACCGACTTGAAGACCTGCCCGAACAGCAGGATCCACACGATCGGCTGCAACAGCGCTGCGAACACGCCCCAGGACTCCCGCAGGGTATTGACCATCCACCGCCGGAAGACCTGCCCGGCCGCCACCGGCCAACCGGCCGTGGGCACTTCGTAGGTGGCGGTGCTCTCGTAGGTCGCGAGCGCGGTCATGCCGCCACCCCCGTCCGGCCGTTGTCGGCCCGGTACGAGCGGCCCGCGTAATGCAGATACACATCGTCCAGACTCGGCCGGGACACCGATACCGCGCCGAAAGCGATTGCCGCGGCATCGAATTCACTGATGACCCGGCCGACCACGCCGGACAGGTCGTCGGTGCGGGCGATCAGCTTCCCGTTCGGGCCGTCCTGCTCGACGATCACATCGTGCAGCGCCGGAATGGCTTCCCCCACCGCGCGCACCGCGGCGATATCCGGTTCGATGAGCTCCACCGTCAAGGTATCGCCGTCGAGGGTCGACTTCAGTTGCGACGGAGTGCCTTCGATAACGGCCCGGCCGTGATCGATGATGACCAGCCGGTCGGCCAGCTCATCGGCCTCCTCCAGATAATGCGTGGTCAGTACCACGGTGAGCGCCGCCTCGGTGGCCAGCCGCCGGATCTCCGACCACATTTCGGCCCGCGCCTGCGGATCCAGACCGGTGGTCGGCTCGTCCAGGAACAGCACCTGCGGGCGGTGCACCAGCCCGACCGCGACATCCAGCTTGCGCCGCATACCGCCGGACAGCTTGGCCACCTTGCGATTCCGGGCCTCGGTCAGCTGGAACTGGTCGAGCAGCCGCTCCGCGCGGTCCGCGGCGTCGTGCCGCGTCATGCCGTGCAGCCGGCCCGCCATGACGAGATTCTCGAAGGGGTTCTGCCGCGGGTCCGCGCCCGAACCCTGTGAGACATAACCGATCCGCTGCCGGATGGCCGCCGCATCGGTGGTGACATCGAATCCGGCCACCCGCGCCGTACCGGAGGTGGCGGCGGACAGGGTGGTGCAGATCTTGGTGGTGGTGGATTTGCCCGCCCCATTGGGGCCGAGCATGCCGTAGACGGTGCCGGCGGCAATGCCGAAGGTCAGGCCGTCCAGCGCCCGGACATCGGGCTTGCGCCGCCCGCCCGGATAGATCTTGACGAGATCGGAGACCTCGACCGCGGCCGAGGGCATGGATGTGTGAGACATGAGTGGGTCCTCGTGTTCGGGGATGCGAACGACCGTGGGACCGCAGATATGCTGTGAGTGCTGTTCGAGCATCGGCGGTTCGCTGCCGGTCGTTCGGATCCGGCTCCGGCTCGGGTGTTGGCGCACCCGGGCCGTTGTCGTTACTGGGATAGGAGACTCGTTACTGGGTTTCGAGCGAGCGTCGATGAGATGGGCATCAGCTCGGTGGTTTCGGCATCCCCCGTTCTTCCATGAACTTGTCGGTCTCTTCCGGTGGCACGCGGCCACCGGGGTACTTGTCGACCAGCTCCCGCATCGCGTGCCAGCCGTCGAGGCCACCGAATACGCCCGATTCGATGCGGTCGGCGAGCTCGGCCGTGAACTCCCGTTCGGCTTCGAGCATGCGGACCTCGTAATTGCCCTCGACCATGAGCAGTTCGGGCAGCCAGTCCTCGACCTCGGCGGCTTGGGCGCGGGCCGCGCCGATCTGCCCGTCCAGCAGGGCAACCCGGCGGCGCAGCAGCTCGGTGACCTCCTCGGGTCCCAGCACCGGCAGGAAGGACAACGCGGCCATGAACCGCGGGTACTCCTTCTCCGGCTCGGACAGCCAGGCCCGCATCCAGTCCCGCGTCTCCGTATATCCGGCGTCGGTCACCCGATAGATGGTGCGGGCCGGCCGATTACCGTCCTGTTCCGCGCCGACGACCTCGATGAATCCCTGTTGCAGTAGCGACTCCACCACGGCGTAGAGCGCCCCGAAGTTGATTCGGACACTGCCTTCTTTGCCACGCTGCTTCAGGGTCTGCGAGAGCTGGTACGGATGCATCGGACGCTCGGACAGCAGGGTGAGCACCGCGAGCGCCAGCGGGTTCACCCGCCGGAAAGGCCGCTTCCCCGCCATGCTCGCCTCCGAGTACTCTGACCAAAGTATTTCCTTACTCTGGTCAGAGTATCCCCGCCGGTGCAAGGTCACAAGGGGAATGGAAGGGCCGCGCAGCACGTACGTGCTGCGCGGCCCGGATCCGGCACCCCGCTGTGCCGAAGTCGCTCGAAGCTCAGTTGCCGTAGGCCTTGGCCACATCGTCCAGCAGATGCTCGAGGGTGTCGTAGTCGGGCGGATCCACCACATTCACCAGATCCGGGATCACCGGCGCGTGATGCTCGGCGGTCACCTTCGTGAACAGGCTCGGATCCTGCGGCCGGAAACCGTGCTCGGCGGCCAGCCGCTGCAGGTCCGGATCCGTGGCCAGCAGCTTGCCCACGCTGTCGCCCTTGTCGTCCAGCGGCACCACCGTGTGCTGCGACAGCACCGTCGGCTTCGGATACATGAGCACCATGTCCGGCTTCAACTGATCGTGCACCGCGGCGTCCACGTACTGCGCCTCGTAGATCCACGCCATCGGGATCGGGCCCATGCCGCCGGCCAGATACTCCTTGAACGGCGCGTCCGAACTGCTCTCGGTGTAACCCTGCCGGGTGAACAGGCGCGAAATGCGGGACACCGCATAGTCCTCCGCCTTCGCGCCGCGCACGATGGTGTTGTCATTGGCGACGTACGCCGTCACCGCCACATACATGGCCGCCGAATTCGACGTCCGCGGGTCGGTGGTGGACACCAGCACGTTCTTGCTCACCGGATAGCTGGTGTTACCCGCCAGCTGATCCCACTGCGTGCCCTGCTCCGCCAGCTCCAGATACTTCTGCACATCGAAAGCCGGTGCCGGACCGGGCGTCACGATCCCGGCCGCCGTCAGCAGATCGGCGATGGGCTTGAAGGTTGCCACGGCCATGGGGGAGGAGAACGGCGTGTACTTGCCGCTGACCCCGCGCTGCCGCTGGATCCGCTCGGCCGCCGACGAGCTGGAGGGGAACGCGAAGTCGTAGTGGCTCAGATCAACCGAGGTCGCGATCTGCCGCGACCCGGCCGGATCGATATCCACCTGGAGACCGTGCTTCTTGAAGACATCCGCCACCTTCGGGTCCGCGAAGAAGTCGGACTTCTCCGACCCCACCACGCCGTGCACGACGGTCAGCGCCGCCGGCGCACCCGAGGCGGGCGCCGAATCCGGTTGCCGCACCGACAGGGCCACGGTCACGCCGAGCACCACCACCACGCCCGCCGCGACGGCGCCGACGAGCTTCTTGTTGGCGGTCACCTTCCCCAAGATGTCCTGGAGATTACGACTATCCGAATTCGAATTGTCGCCCAAGGTAATTGATGGTGATTTATCCGGAACAACTGTCATCGCTTCGGTTTTCGAACCGGGATGCGCCAATTCTCTTCGCGCTATTCGCTCCACCAGAATCGGTACGAACTCGCGCACCTTGTGCCCGGTGAACCGGCTCCGCACCGCACCCACCACGGCCTCGACCCGCTCCTGCGTATGCGCCTCGCCATAGTCGTCGACCAGGCGATTCGTCACCTCGCGCAGTGCTTTTTCTTCCCGGGCAGCATCGACCGCCACAGTATCTCCCTCGACCTCACACCGGAATCGAATTGCGCGGCAAAGAAATACGCCACCGCGCAAGCCGATACCCTACCGTGGAAATCGAATTCAGGGCTTGCCGGGAAATGCGATCGTCGCGGGGTTGGTGCCGAGGATCGCCTGCCAATTGGCCAACCGCACAGCGGAATCGGTGAGCGCCTCGATCCCGGTGCGGCGAGTCGCCGGCAGATCCGACTGCTCCACCACCGACCGCCACGCGACCGCACAATCGGATTCGACGGTGACGGCCAGCTTCGCGGCCGGAATGGGATCGTCCACCGGGAACGGCGCGGTATAGGCCGCGGCCGAATCCGGCACCGGCGCACCACCGGCCTTCAGCGCATCGATGGTGGCATCGCGCCGGGCCCGATGCGCGGCGGTGTACTCCGCCACCACCTTGGCCCGATCGGTATTCGCGTAGGCGGCGATGACCCCGTACGCGTAGACAGCGGCGTACTCGGCGCTCAGGGCATCGGTGAGCGCCTGCTGGTCGGCGGTTGTCATGCGAGCAGAACCCCCACGTGAGTCGCGCAGGCGGCACTGATCGAAGCGAGCAGCCCGGCGCGGTATCCGGTCGATTGGGCCGACAGATCGGCGGCGGAACGTTGCGACTGGCCCAAGTCGGTGCGCAACTGGCCGATCGACGGCGGCGACGCCACCGTCGGCGTGATCGGCGGCGTGCGCTTGCTCGGCGTGGTGCCGTCACCGTAAACGCCGATGGCACGGTCGATTTCGGTGCGCAGCGCATCGGCGTGCGCGGTGCGCTGGGTGGCGATGGTCTGCAGGGCCCCGGCGCGATCCGGCGTGGTGGCTATGGCGGCGGTCGCGGCGGCCGCATCGGTGCGGGCCGCAGCCTCCTGCACCAGCAGCGGATCCGGCGCCGACGGCGACTCGTCCTTCGAACATGCGGCCAGCGCCCCGACCGTGATAACTGCCACAGCGCCGCCACCCGCCAACCGCAGCGCCGACCGGCGATCGACGGTCACCCCGCGAGGGTTGCTGAGCTCGGCGGACGGGGGTTCGGGCGGCAGCGGGGACGGGCCTGTTCGGTCCGGTCGGACCACTGCACCGGCCGGGCGGCCGCTCTGACTGCTGGACACGGCATACATGGTGCCAGTCGTTGCGGCCGGCTTGCCGACTCAGGGCCGTCGGATAGGCTGTGATCTCGCACGATTTGTCGTCGCCACGGGCGCGTCACTCCTGGACACGCCGCCGGCCCGGCGGACCCCACCATGCCGAACTCGAGCAGGTTGGCTGGTCCTTTACACTCTTTCCGCGCGTTACGCTAGAGCTTTGGTCGGGTATTTCGCCGACGCCGCCGCGAGCGGCGCGCGCACCATGCCCCATCAGGATCTATACCGACAACTCAAACCGTCACAACTGAACCAGGAGCCGCCCAACATGCCGATGCCGACCGAGGAAAGGGTGAGCCAGCTAGTTGCTGGGCTCGTCGAACGCCGAGGGTTCGACCTCGAAGGCGTCGCGATTTCGGCCGCGGGTGCGCAGACCAAGGTGAAGGTGACCGTCGACAGCGACACAGCCTCCGATCTGGACGCCGTCGCCGACCTGAGTTCGGAGATCTCGCAGGCCCTCGACGACGCGGGCGACTTCGGAGAGACGCCCTACCTGCTGGAGGTCACCACCCCCGGCGTGGACCGCCCGCTCACCGCCCCCCGGCACTGGCGCCGCGCGCAGGGCCGCAAGGTCAAGCTCGCGTTGCGCCCGGGTGTGGAATCACCCGAAGAAAAGGGCAAGCCACACTTCGAAGCCCGCGTCGGCGTTCTCACTGATGATTCGGTGGCGTTGGTGCTGGGTGGCAAGCGGAAGCCACACCGGGTGACGGTGCCGCTGGCCGATATCGAGTCCGCCGTGGTCCAGGTCGAGTTCAGCCCACCCGGCGCGGCCGAGCTGGAACTCGCGGGGGGAGTAGCGCAGGGCCGTCCCCAGCCCGGCGCCCAGGAGGAATCCGAAACATCGCAGGAATCCGAAACAGCCACAGCCACAGCAGCGGCCGTATCACTGACCGAAGGGATCGTGGAATGAACATCGAAATCGAAGCCCTGCGCGCGATAGTCGCCGACAAGGGGATCTCGATGGAGACCGTGATCTCCGCGATCGAGTCGGCACTGCTCACCGCCTACCGGCACACCGAGGGCCACCAGCCCAACGCCCGCATCGACATCAACCAGAAGACCGGTGTGGTGCGCGTGATGGCCCGCGAGGTCGACGCCGACGGCAATGTCATCTCCGAATGGGACGACACCCCCGAAGGTTTCGGCCGCATCGCCGCCACCACCGCCCGCCAGGTCGTGCTGCAGCGCCTGCGTGACGCCGAGAACGAGAAGTCCTTCGGCGAATTCTCCACGCACGAGGGCGATATCGTCGGCGGCGTCGTGCAACGCGATGCCCGCATGAACGCCCGCGGCACCATCGTGGTCCGCATCGGCTCGGAAGCCCATGGCGCCGAAGGCGTCATCCCGCCCGCCGAGCAGGTGCCGGGCGAAACCTACGAGCACGGCGACCGCATCAAGTGCTACGTGGTCGGCGTCTCGCGCGGTCCGCGCGGCCCACAGATCACCCTCTCGCGCACGCACCCCAACCTGGTGCGCCGCCTGTTCGCGCTCGAGGTCCCCGAAATCGCCGACGGTTCAGTCGAAATCGTGGCCGTGGCGCGGGAGGCCGGGCATCGCTCCAAGATCGCGGTACGCTCCACCGTGCCCGGTGTGAACGCCAAGGGCGCGTGCATCGGCCCGATGGGTCAGCGCGTGCGCAATGTGATGAGCGAGCTCGCCGGCGAGAAGATCGACATCATCGACTACGCCGAGGATCCCGCCGCTTTCGTCGGGAATGCTCTGTCCCCGTCGAAAGTTGTATCCGTCACCATCGTGGATCCCGAGGCCCGTGCCGCACGGGTCGTGGTTCCGGACTTCCAGCTCTCGCTGGCGATCGGCAAGGAGGGGCAGAACGCCCGCCTCGCCGCCCGCCTCACGGGCTGGCGCATCGATATCCGCAGCGACGCGGCGCCCGATGTGACCGGATCGATGCGCACGGAGGCGCATCGGGGTTGATCTTGCCGCGCGGCGGTGACCATGGAAAACATGGCCCGATCGCTCCCGAGATTTGTGAAACGGACCCCGCGGGTGACAGGTTGGTAACTTCCAAGGGGTACGGATGCGGAGATCGGGACGTGACAGCGGTAGAGTGGACGCAGGCTCAGCACGAGTCTCCGGCTTCTCTGCGCGCCGAGCGGATGCAATCAAGATCAGCACCCGTCCGGACCTGCATAGGATGCCGGAAACGCGAGCTGGCTGCCGAGTTGGTGCGGGTCGTGGCGCAGGGCATTGCAGTCGAGGGTGAGAACTTTGGCGGCGAGAGCATTGCGATCGTTCCGGATCCGCGGCGCAGACTTCCCGGAAGGGGTGCGTGGTTGCACCCCTCTTCGGCTTGTCTGAGTCAAGCAGTTCGGCGCCGAGCATTCGGCAGAGCACTACGAGTGTCCGGAAATCTGGATATCTCAGCCCTGGAGCATTACGTAGAGAACAGGCACGAGCACTCATGAGCACACCGTGAAGTCCAAGCGATGATCGGCCATCGGAATTAATCGAGGTCGTGCGGGTCACCCGTCCTGAGACGGGGAGTCACGCTCGACCTCTGAGTGAGGAGAGCAGTGGCAGGCAAGGCCCGCGTGCACGAGTTGGCAAAAGAACTCGGTGTCACGAGCAAGGAACTACTCGCAAGGCTCAAGGAGCAGGGCGAGTTCGTGAAGTCGGCGTCCTCGACGGTGGAAGCACCCGTCGCACGCCGTCTGCGTGAGTCGTTCGCGTCGAAGGACGCCTCGTCGAACGGCGCGTCGAAGACCGGCGGCGCACGGCCCGGTCCCAATGCGGCACGACCCGCCCGTCCGGGCGATTCGGCGGCCGCCAAGCCCAACCCCAACGCTTCGGGACCTCGTCCCGGCGCCCCCCGTCCGGCCGCTCCCGCGCCGGCTCCCGCTGTGAAGCCGGCTCCGGCCGTCGCCGAGCAGTCCGCCCCCGCGGTCCGCGCCGAGGCTCCGGCCGCGCGTCCGGCCCAGCAGGGTGGCCCGCGTCCGGGTCCGGCCCCCAAGCCGGTTCCGCGTACGCCCGAAACCGCCGCTCCCGCAGCGGCTTCCGCGGCTCCGGCAGAGTCGGCGGCTCCCGCCACCGCGCCGGCGCCGAGCACTCCGGCTCCGCAGTCGGGCTCGCGCCCGGCTCCGGGTGGTCAGCGTCCGGCCCAGCAGGGCGGCTCGCGTCCGGAGTCCGGTCAGCGTCCGGCCCAGCCGCAGCAGCAGGGCGGTAACCCGTCCGCCGCACCGCGTCCGGGTGGCCCGAAGCCGGGTCCGAAGGCGCCGCGGGTCGGCAACAACCCCTTCTCTTCCGCACCGGAGCGCCCCGCGCCGCGTCCGGCCCCGCGCCCGGGTGGGCAGCAGGGTCAGGGCGGCCCGCGTCCGGGTCCGCAGGGCGGTGCCCGCCCGGGTCCCGGCCAGGGTGGCCCGCGTCCGGCTCCCGGCCAGGGCGGTCCGCGCCCGGGTCCGGGTCAGGGTGGTCAGCGTCCGGCCGCCGCGCAGGGCCAGGGTGGCCCGCGTCCCGGCGGTCCGCGTCCCAGCCCCGGTTCGATGCCCCCGCGGCCGAACCCGGGTGCCATGCCCGCTCGCACCAACCGTCCGGGCGGAGGCCCGGGTGGCGGTGCCGGTCGTCCCGCGCGTCCGGGTGGTCCCGGCGGCGCCGGTGCCGGTCGTCCCGGTGGCGGCGGCGGTGGCGGCTACCGCGGTGGCGGTGGCGGCGCTCCGGGTGCCGGTGGCGCCGGTGCGGGCGCGGGTAACACCGGTGGCGGTGCCGCGGGTGGTTTCCGCGGACGTCCCGGTGGCGGTGGCGGCGGTGGTCGTCCCGGTTCGGGTGGCGGTCGCGGCGGTGCCGCGGGTGCCTTCGGACGTCCGGGTGGCGCGCCCCGCAAGGGCCGCAAGTCGAAGCGGGCGAAGCGCGCCGAGTACGAGTCGATGCAGGCTCCCGCCGTCGGTGGCGTGCGGCTGCCGCGCGGCAACGGCGAGATCATCCGTCTCGCCCGTGGCGCGTCGCTGTCCGATTTCGCCGAGAAGATCGGCGCCAACCCGGCCTCGCTGGTACAGGCGTTGTTCAACCTCGGTGAGATGGTCACCGCTACCCAGTCGGTGAGCGAGGAGACCCTCGAGCTGCTGGGTTCGGAGATGAACTACGTCGTGAACGTGGTCTCCCCGGAGGACGAGGACCGCGAGCTGCTCGCCAACTTCGACCTCACCTACGGCGAGGACGCCGGCGACGAGGACGACCTGCAGATCCGTCCGCCGGTCGTGACCGTCATGGGTCACGTCGACCACGGTAAGACCCGACTGCTGGACACCATCCGTAAGGCCAATGTCCGTGAGGGCGAGGCCGGCGGTATCACCCAGCACATCGGCGCCTACCAGGTGCTGACCCACGTCAACGCCGAAGACCGGCTCATCACCTTCATCGATACCCCGGGTCACGAGGCGTTCACCGCCATGCGTGCCCGTGGTGCGAAGGCGACCGATATCGCGATCCTCGTGGTCGCCGCCGACGACGGCGTCATGCCGCAGACGGTGGAGGCCATCAACCACGCGCAGGCCGCTGACGTGCCGATCGTGGTGGCGGTCAACAAGATCGACAAGGAAGGCGCGAATCCGCAGAAGATTCGCCAGCAGCTGACCGAATACGGTCTGGTCGCCGAGGAATACGGCGGCGACACCATGTTCGTGGACATCTCGGCGAAGCAGGGCACCAATATCGAGCAGCTGCTCGAGGCGGTCGTCCTGACCGCGGACGCCTCCCTGGATCTGCGGGCGAACCCGGACATGGACGCGCAGGGTGTGGCCATCGAGGCGCACCTCGACCGCGGCCGTGGTCCCGTGGCCACCGTGCTGGTCCAGCGCGGCACCCTGCGGGTCGGCGACTCGATCGTGGCGGGTGACGCCTACGGCCGCGTCCGCCGCATGGTCGACGAGCACGGCGACGACGTCGAGGCGGCCCTGCCGTCGCGGCCCGTCCAGGTCATCGGTTTCACCTCGGTGCCGGGCGCAGGCGACAACCTGCTCGTGGTCGAGGAAGACCGGATCGCGCGTCAGATCGCCGATCGCCGCAACGCTCGCAAGCGCAACGCCCTGGCCGCGCGCAGCCGCAAGCGGATCTCCCTGGAAGATCTGGATGCCGCTCTGAAGGAGACTTCGGAGCTGAACCTGATCCTCAAGGGCGACAACTCCGGTACCGTCGAGGCCCTCGAAGAGGCGCTGCTCGGTATCGATGTCGGCGACGAGGTGCGACTGCGCGTCATCGACCGCGGTGTCGGTGGCGTCACCGAGACCAACGTCAACCTGGCGTCGGCCTCCAACGCGATCATCATCGGCTTCAACGTCCGTGCCGAGGGCAAGGCGACCGAGCTGGCGAACCGCGAAGGCGTGGACATCCGCTACTACTCGGTCATCTACCAGGCGATCGACGAGATCGAGAAGGCCCTCAAGGGTCTGCTCAAGCCGATCTACGAGGAGCACGAGCTGGGCCGGGCGGAGATCCGCCAGATCTTCCGCTCCTCCAAGTTCGGCAACATCGCGGGTTGCTGGATCACCTCCGGCTCGGTCAAGCGCAATGCCAAGGCGCGTCTGCTGCGTGACAACGTAGTGGTCGCGGAGACGGTGACCATCGCGTCGCTCCGTCGTGAGAAGGATGACGTGACCGAGGTTCGTGAAGGCTACGAATGCGGTATCACGCTGACCTTCAACGATATTCGCGAAGGTGACATCATCGAGGCCTACGAGCTGCGGGAGAAGCCGCGCGACTAGGCAGTACGCGATCCCGCCGGGTCTTCGGGCCCGGCGGGGTTGTGCCCCTTCCCTTTCCGGGTAACGGTGCGCGCATTTCCCGGGGCGCGTTCATATGACTGAAAAGATGTTCTTCGGAGCGCTCGAGTTCGATATCTTGCTCGGTGATGTGCATTCACTGAAGGAGAAGCGCTCCGTCATCCGCCCCATACTCGCCGACCTTAAGAGGTTCGAGGTGAGTGTGACCGAGGGCGGCGACCATGACCGGTACCGGCGGACGTTGCTCGGTGTGGCAATGGTCAGCTACGGCATGAATCACCTGACCGAGGTGCTGGACAAGTGCGAACGGCACGTCGCGAACCGTCCGGAGTTAGAGTTGCTGGCGGTACGCCGCCGCGTCTTCGGACCCGAAGACTGAACAGAATGAGGAGGTAACTGCCATGGTCGACCAGGCCCGGGCACGCCGACTCGCCAAGCGGATTTCCTCGATCGTGGCTACCGCGATCGAATACGAGATCAAGGATCCGCGGCTGCGGTTCGTCACGATCACCGACACCAAGGTGACCGGCGATCTGCGCGAGGCGACCGTCTACTACACCGTCATGGGTGAAACCATCGACGCCACACCCGATTACACCGAGGCGGAGGCCGGCCTGAAGAAGGCCACCGGCATCCTGCGCTCCAAGGTGGGCGCCGGCACGGGTGTGAAGTTCACGCCCACCCTGGCGTTCGTGCTGGACAAGGTGCCGGATGCCGCGCGTGAGATGGAAGAACTGCTGGCCAAGGCCCGCGCCGTCGACGAGCGAGTGGCGCAGGTCGCGGTGAACGCGAGCTACGCCGGCGAAGCCGACCCCTACAAGACCGAAGAAGACGACGAAGAAGACTGATCTTCGGTCGTAAGTCCGGGGAGGAGACGCCGGTGAACGAACCGGTCGACCTGGCCGCGGCGGTGTCGGTGCTCGACACCGCTCGCTCGGCAACCGTGCTCTGCCATGTGCAACCCGACGCCGACACCGTCGGCAGCGGGCTGGCACTTGCGCAGGTGCTGCATCGGCGCGGTGTGCCGGTGCGGGTGTCCTTCGCCGAGCCCGCCGCGCTACCGGTCTCCATGCGTTCCCTCCCCGGCACCGAATTCCTGGTGCCGCCCGCGCGGGTTCCGGCCGAAGTCGACGTGCTGATCGCGGTCGACTGCGGCAGTGTGGGCCGCCTCGGCTCGCTGCGCGACCGGCTGGACGGCGCGCGAGTGAGTCTGGTGCTCGACCATCACCGCTCCAATACCCGGTTCGGCAGTGTGAACGTGGTCGACGAGACCGCGGAGTCCACGGCGGGCCTGATCGCCCGGGTCCTGGATGCCTGGGGCGAGCCCATCGACCGATCCATCGCGCATTGCCTGTTCGCCGGATTGGTCACCGACACAGGCTCTTTCAAGTGGGCGCGGCCGGGTTCGCATGCGCTCGCCGAACGCCTGCTTGCCACCGGCATCGACGGCGCGGCCATCACCCGAACCCTCATGGACACCCACCCTTTCGCGTGGTTGCCGATGCTGTCGCGAGTGCTGGCCTCCGCCCAGCTGAACCCGGCGGCCGCGCGCGGCGCCGGCCTGGTCTACGCCGTGGTCCGGCAAGCCGACCTGACCGGCGTCCGTTCCGAGGAGGTCGAGAGCATCATCGACCTCCTTCGCACCACGTCCGAGGCGCAGGTGGCGGCGGTCTTCAAGGAGTCGCGTACCGCGCCCGGACTCTGGACGGTCTCCCTCCGCTCCCACGACAATGCTGACGGCACCCTCGGCGTGGATGTGGCGCGCGTGGCCACCGCGCTGGGCGGCGGCGGACATCGTTATGCCGCAGGCTATTCCACGACTGGCGTGGCCGAGGATCTGGTCGCGGCATTGATCGCAGCTCTCGCCTGATCGAAGATTCTCACGATCGCTTACCTAATCCCGTACGTAATTACGTACAGGATGGAGTACGTTCGTGAATATTGCCCCGCTTTGAACGGAGAGCCGCCATGCGCGCCATGCACGCAACCGAAGCCCGTGCCAACTTCGCTGCTGTCCTGGATGCGGCTACCGAGGACAACGAGGAAGTCATCATCACCCGCAGCGGCGATAAGGAACCTGCCGTGGTGATCAGCCTGCGCGAGTACGAGGCGTTGAAGGAAACGGCGTATTTGCTCGGCAGCCGGGCAAACGCACGCCGACTACTCGAGTCCGTCGAAAATGTCCGTGCTGGACGTGTCGAGCCGCGCGAGCTTCTCGACTCCGACGTGGAGGACGTTGACGAGTGAGCCGGAAGGTTCTGTTCGATACCAATGGCTGGGAAGACTATCTCTGGTGGCAGACAGAGGACCGAGCCACGCTGAAGAAGGTAGACCGGCTCATCGAGGATATTCGCCGCAATGGCAACGCAGAGGGGATCGGCAAGCCGGAACCGCTGCGGCAGAACCTGTCCGGATGGTGGTCGAGACGCATCACTCAGGAACATCGCATCGTCTATCTGGCGGACGACGAGACCGTAACTATCATCGCCTGTCGATATCACTACGACGATTGATGGCCCTTCGGTCTCGCCGGTATTCCGTTGTTGGCGGAATCGCGTTGGTGTCCGGGATCGCCATGCAGGAGCCGGCCGCGTGCATGCCCGCCGAGGCGAGCATGCACGCGCTGTACAACACCGCCGAGACCGTGTTCGACGGGCTGGAAGCAATCGGTCAGATCTGACGCCGGTCAGTCGGGCAGGCCGCTGACGGTGACGCCCTTGGCGGCCTCGACTCGGTAGCCGAAGGCGATGGTCGTTTCGGCTCGAGCGTTCAGTTCTGTTTTCCAGGTGAGGATTCCGAGTTCGTCGCGTTCCGTGGGCTGGGGTTTCAGGACGGTGTCGCGGACGGTGATCACGGCGTCGCGGGAGACCGGGAGACGGTCGAGGACCGTGACCCGGGCGGGGCGCGGCGTGTGATTCGCGATGGTGATGGAGTATTCGACCTCTATGCGGCGGCTGGAACCGAGTGTCGCCTTGGTTGCGTTGCGGCGCACCAGTTCTCGCTCGACGCGGATGCGGGCGTCGACGCCCAGGGCGAGTTCGCGTTCTTCACCGGGAGCCCAGGGGTCGAGGTCGGTTGCGCCGACGTATTCGGCGTCGTGGAAGAGCGAAGCGCGGCCCTCCGGGAGGGTGTGCTCGGAGGTGTTGCGGGCCGTGGCGCGGAGGATCGCTTCCAGGGAGCGGGCGGGGGCGGTCACGTAATCGAGGTCGGCCTCGAGGTCGAGGGCGGTGATCTGGGTGCGGTGGGCGGTGCCGTCGGCGGGGACGGCGATGGTCCGCTGCGGGGTGTAAGTCGCGGCGGTGATGCCCTGTTCGACGGTGGCGACCGATTCGCGAACAGGGGGCGGTGCCGGCTGGGGGCTGCCCGGAGCGGCCATCATCGGAGCGGACCCTGCCAGCGGATAGGAGCCGACGGTGTCGTCCATGCTGGCGCCGTAGGACATGGCTCGCCGACGGGGGACCGGGGTGGCCGGGACCGCGGGGCTGATGAACCAGGGGCTCAGTTCCGGGATGTCGACGGCCTGGGCGGGGCGGGCGGTGGACAGTTGCAAGCGGCATTCCGGCCAGTCCTCGCCGGTGCTCTGCTGGATCAGGCCGAACCAGCGCAGGGACAGGCCGGCGTCGCCGAGGCGCAGGTCGTAGCTGCTGTGCCAGCTCGCGCCGCGCACCACGTAGGAGAGTTCGAGATCCACGGTCACCGGGTCGGCGGCCTCGACGGTGATGATCGCGGCCTGGGCGTCGGGCTTGGTCTTGCCACGCAGGTCGGCCAGCCGCCGTTCGAGGGCCTGGTGTTCGCGAATGTGCTCCTGCCGCAACCGTTCCCGGTCGCGCCGGGCGGTATGCACGGCGCTGTACTGGGATTCGAGGCTGTCGCCGAAGGCGATGACGCGCGCCTCATCGGTCTTCGCCAGCTGTTCGGCCGATTCCCGCGCGAGGCGTTCGAGGAACTTGATCCGCGCCTCGGACGCGCGGTCCGCGTCGGCGAGCTGATTCATCGCGGCATCGAGTTCGCGCATGCGGGCGAGCAGTGCCGAAACCTGTTCATCGGAGGGTTCCGCCTGCCGTTCGGTCACGACATCCACCCCGAGCACCGTGACCTCGCCCTGCCCGGCCACCCGGATCGAATCCCGCAGCAGGCTCACCGGTAGCGGGCTGACCCGGATCCGATGCTCGCCCGCGGCCAGACTCGCCTTCCCGGACCGGGTGACCCGCGCCCGATCCGGATAGACCGTGACCGCGGTGATGGCAGTGTCGAGAGTCGTCATGCTCCCAGCCTGCCGCAATTGTCCCGGAATTGGCCGCGCCCGACCGGAATCCGCGCCCCGCGTCAGCGCGCCGTCCTCCATTCGGCGTGGCGGCTGATGCCGCGCACTGGTTGTCCGCTGGGCTGCGAGCTGCCCGGTGCTGCTGGTGCAGCACTCGCGGGATGGCGTGAGCGGCCCTGCGTACCCGCCGAGTCGGGGCCGTACCTGCCTGTCCGCCTGAAGCGGGGCATAAGGGTCGCTTGCGGCGCTGCCGGTGTCTGCCACCGCAACGGCCAGTCGGCGACCGGTGCGTTTCGACGGGCGGCCGCAGGGTTTCGGGATGGTGGCGGGGTGCGGTCGGCAGGTTGTGTCGTGGTCGTGTGCGATGGTGGCGGGATGAGCGGCGAGACGGCCTTGGGTGGCGAGGACCCGGGATCTTCGGTGGCAGCGCGAGCGCGCGGGGTGGCGGCGGTGGAGGCGGGGCCGCGGCGGATTCTGGGGATTGCGGTGCCGACATTGGGGGTGTTGGTGGCGGAGCCGGTTTATTTGCTTTGGGATATGGCTGTGGTGGGGCGGTTGGGGGCTTTGGCGCTGGCGGGGCTGGCGGTGGGTGGGTTGATTTTGGCGCAGGTCAGTTCGCAGTTGACGTTTTTGAGTTATGGGACGACTGCGCGGGCGGCGCGGCGGCACGGGGCGGGGGATGAGCGCGGGGCGGTGGTCGAGGGGGTGCAGGCCAGTTGGATCGCGGTCGGGGTCGGGGTGGTGATTCTGGTGGTGATCGAGGCTGGTGCGGGGCCGATTTCGCGGGCCATTTCCGGTGGGGCGGAGATTGCGGGGGAGGCGTTGCCGTGGTTGCGGATCGCCTTGTTCGGGGTGCCGTTGATTCTGTTGTCGATGGCGGGGAACGGGTGGCTGCGGGGAGTGCAGCAGACGCGGCGGCCGTTGCTGTATGTGATTGCGGGGCTGGGGCTTTCGGCGATGTTGTGCCCACTGCTGGTGCACGGGTTACTAGGGGCGCCGCGGCTGGGGCTGGAGGGGTCGGCCATTGCGAATCTCGCCGGGCAGCTGGTGACCGGTGGATTGTTCGTGCGCGCGCTGCTGCGGTCGCAGGTCTCGCTGGCGCCGCATATCGCGATCATGAAGGCGCAGCTGGTGCTGGGGCGGGATCTGATCGTGCGGAGTCTGGGATTCCAGGCCTGCTTCGTGTCGGCGGCGGCGGTGGCCGCGCGGTTCGGGGCGGCTTCGGTGGCGGCGCATCAGCTGGTGCTGCAGTTGTGGAATTTCCTGGCGCTCACCCTGGATTCGCTGGCCATTGCGGCGCAGACCCTGGTGGGTGCGGCACTGGGGGCCGGGAATGCCCGCGGCGCGGAGGGTTTGGCGCGGCGCATTACGGGCTGGTCGACGGTGTTCGCGGTGCTGCTGGCGGTGCTGTTCGCAACCGGGTATTCGATTGTGCCGCAGTTGTTCACGAACGATCCCGCCGTGCTGGACCGGGCGCATGTGGTGTGGTGGTTCTTCGTCGGGATCATTCCGATCGCGGGCGTGGTGTTCGCGCTCGACGGGGTGTTGCTCGGTGCGGGCGATGCCGCGTTCCTGCGCAATGCCACGCTGGGCGCGGCGCTGCTGGGCTTCCTGCCCGCCATCTGGCTATCCCTGGCCTACGACTGGGGGATCGCCGGAATCTGGTCGGGGCTGGTGGGTTTCATGGTGCTGCGGCTGGCGGCGGTGTCATGGCGGGCACTGTCGGGGCGGTGGGCGCGGGTCGGCGCGGAGGTGCCGCGCCGAGCCGCGTGACGACCCGGCCCGGCGCTCGAGGGTGACCGGTAGGCGGTCTAATTGCTTTCCGCCACCGCCTTTTCCGTGGCGATCCGCTCCAGGTTCTCCGCGACTTCGGCCTGCCAGTTCTCATTGGCGTGGGTGGTGTCCACCTCGTATTCGAAGCGGGCGGTCATCTCCGGGGTGATGTCGGCGACGTCCACATAGAACTGCTCGTACCAGCGGCGGTGCTGGTAGACGGGCCCGTCCTCCTTGGTGAGCAGCGGATTGTCGATGCGCGTCTTGTGTTTCCAGATCTCGACGTCCTGCAGAAAACCGACGCCGAAGCTCTTGCCGAACGCCTTGGCCAGTTTGCCGGACTTCTCCGGCGGCAGCCCGTCGATGCGCTGCACGCTGACGCCCCACTGCAGCATGAACGAGTTCTGCGTGACCGGGTAGTGGCAGTTGATGAGCGCCACTTCCACGGTGTGCTCACCGAAGTCGTTGTGCAGGTAGTTGATCATGTAGGAGGGCCCGAAATAGCTGGCCTCCGAACGCAGCAGCGACATTTCGGTCGAATAGTTGGATTTGGCGTGCACGTCCGGCCGGCCCTTGGAGTGCAGATACTGGGTGGCGACGTGCCCTTCGAAAACGTTCTTGAAGTACACCGGGTACGCGAAGTGGATATAGAAGAAGTGCGCCATATCGACGTTGTTGTCGATGATTTCGCGGCAGTGCGCGCCCTCGATGAGCAGTGAATTCCAGTCCCAGTCGCTCCACCGGTCGGTATCGATGCCGTCGATGTGCGGGATGGCGACCTCGGGCGGCGGCGGATTGCCCTCGGGGTCGTTGTAGACGAAGAACTGCCCGTTCTCCTCACAGGTGATCCAGGAGCGGGTGCGGGCCAGCGGCGGTACCCGGCGCGCGTACGGGATTGCGGCGCAACGACCGTTACCGTTCCAGCGCCAATCATGGAAGGGGCAGGCGATCTCGTCGCCCTTGACGGTGCCGTAGCCGAGGTCGGCGCCCATGTGCCGGCAGTAGCCGTCCAGGGCCTGGAGTTCGCCGTTGCTGTCGGCCCAGATCACCAGTTTGGTGCCGAAGGCGTTGACGGAGTGTGGTTGCCCGTCCCGGAAGGTCTCGGCGAGGCCGAGGCAGTGCCAGCCGCGGGCGAACCGGGTAATGGGTTCGCCGACATCGATCGTGCGATATTTCGGGGTCGAATTCGTTGCTGTCACTGCCGTCCTCCGGAGTCGAAAATCAGCGCACCATCACAGAGGTTAAGCACAAACGCTTAATCCGACAAGACCGAGTTCTTGCCCAATGGTCTGCGGTACCGGCGGACAACGACTTTGGCGGGTCTGATGGACCGCTCACCGATGGTCAGGCCCGGCTGGATCACCGACTCCACGGTCCGGTCCGCCGCCGGATCATCGGTATCGGTCAGCTCGGCGGCCTCCATGGTGAGGGCGTCGAAGGCCGCGCCGCGGAAGGGGGTGACCAGCTGCCCTCCGCGTTCGGCCAGCATGCGCTCCACGCGCCGGGCCAGGGCCTCGAAACCCTGCCGATCCGGATCGGATTCGGTGGTGGAGGAGAAGGTCTGCGCCAGGCCGTGCAGGGCGAACAGGTCCCGGATCAGGGGCGCGTCGGCCTCGGCCTGTTCGATGCGGGCGCGGGCCCTGGACTCGTCCGCTAGTCGTTCGATGGTTGCCGCTTGCCGGGCGACCACCCGAGCCAGATCGTCGATGCGCTCGGTGATCCGGTCTACACCGTCGCGGAGCGGCGTATCTACTCCGTCGCGGAGCGGCGTATCGGCAGGCTGGTCCACTGCGGATGGTTCGGTCATGGGTGAACGATAAACCCGGTGGTCGGTGCCGACTGCTAACATCGCGGCCATGGGGGTCTACGGAATCGACCTGGGCACAACGAATTCGGCAATTGCACGAATCGACGCAAATGGACGCCCTGAAGTACTGATCGGTATGAACGGTGCGCCGACCGTGCCCTCGGTGGTGCTGTTCGCCTCCGCGCAGGACCACGTCGTCGGCGAGGGCGCGCGCCGGCAGGCCCGGCTCGACCCGGAGCACGTGTGCACCCTGGTGAAACGCCGCATGGGGGATGCGGAATGGCGGTTCGCCGCGCACGGGCAGCAGTGGTCGGCGCCCGCGGTGTCGGCGCTCATCCTGGGCAGTCTGGCCGGGGATGCCGAATTCGGTGGCGGTGAACCCGTGGAGCGGGTGGTGATCACCGTGCCCGCCTATTTCGGTGACGAGGAGCGGCGCGCCACCATACAGGCCGGTATGTATGCGGGATTCGATGTGGCAGGCGTGCTTTCGGAGCCGATCGCCGCGGCCCTGGCCTACGGTTTCGGGCGGCTGGACGGCAGCATCGACACCGGTGAGATCGCCGCCCGCGAGACCGTACTCGTCTACGACCTGGGCGGCGGCACCTTCGACGCCACCGTGATCGAACTGGCGGATCGCCGCATCTCGGTGCTGGCCGTGGAGGGCGATCATCAGCTCGGCGGCGCGGATTGGGACGAACGCATCGCCCTGCACCTGTCCCAGCGGTTCTGCGCCGATCATCCGGATGCCGAAGACCCACTGGATGATTCGGTGGGCTCACAGTTGGTGGTGCTGGCCGCCGAACAGGCCAAACGAGATCTGACCACGGCCGCGAGCACGGAGGTGGTGGTCGCGCACGACGGGGTGCGATCGGTGATCACGCTGACCCGCGCCGAACTGGAGTTGCTCACCTCTTCACTGCTACGCCGGACCGTCGACCTGACCAAGGCGGTGATCGCCGCGGCCGGGCAGCGCGGGGTGCGGCACGTGGATCGCCTGCTGCTGGTCGGTGGTTCGTCCCGTATGCCCATGGTGGCCGAGCAGTTACTGAAGGAATTCGGGCTGATCGGCGAACTACACGATCCGGATCTGTCGGTGGCGCGCGGCGCCGCCCTGTACGGCGAGAAGCTGGAGATGGAGCGGCTGGTGGCCGCCGATCTGGTGACCCGCGGGCGACTATCCGCCGGCGCCGAACTGGCGGACGCCGATCCGCGTGAGCTGGAGGCGTCGCTGGTGCGGGTCGCCGAATCGTTCGGGCAGCCGGTCGGGCTGGTGCGGCGCATGATCGAGATCCAGGTGGACACGGTGGTGTCGCGCGGATTCGGGGTGCTCGCGCTGGATCCGTTCAATGGGCTGGCGGCGAGCTGGCTGGTGCATCGCAATCAGACCCTGCCCATCCGGGTGCGGCGCTCCTACGGGACGGTGCGCGCGGATCAGGATCAGATCGAGTTGACCATCGTGGAACAGCAGGGGCAGGCGGCCTCGACGCGCCCGGAGGATTCGAAGGTGCTGGTGGAGGGCAGTATTCGCGATATTCCGCCCGGCTATCCGGCCGGCAGTGAGGTGCGGGTGAGTTTCGAGATGGGGTTCGACGGGGTGCTGCACGTGACGGCCTATCACGTGGACGCGGATATGCCGCTGACCCTGTCCGTGCAGACCGGCGCGACGCTGTCGCAATCGGATGTGGCGCGCGAGCTGGATCAGCTGCAGCGCACCCGCCGCCGTCCGGCGTGACCGAGGTCCGGCCGAGCGAGAACCCATGCACGCCTTCGATCCCAACGATTACCGCAAACGAGTGCTGGCCGCAGTGGAGCGGCGGGGCGGCCTCGACCAGTCGGATGCCTTCGAGCTGTACGACATTCCCCTCGATGCGGCCGAGCAGCTCACCGACGCCGAGGTCGCCGCGCGCATCGATGCGGTGTGGGCGTTCTGGCAGAAGCAGCGTGATCACCCGAAATACCGGGTGCTGGTGGGACTGCTCGTCGACGCCCACCGCACCTTGTCCGCACCCCTGCACGGCGCGGCCGCGCGCCGAGTCGAAGCCGATCGCGTGCGTCGCCTGCGCGCCCGCCGCGACGCCGAGCGCTACGAAATGCTCGATACCGCAATCGAACGACTCGTGCAGCGGCACGGCGGCATCCCCGCCGCCAAACTCCCCGGCCTGGAGGACATCGGCAAACTCGGCGGCCTCACCCCCGCCGAAGTCCACACCCGCCTGAACCGCCACCCCCTCCTCGACGACGCCCCGCCCGCCCCCGCCGTGAGCGACCAGCGCCGGCACCAGATCCGTACCCTCCTGGCCGAATACGAGCGCCTGCACGCCGGTGAGCCGTACCCCACCCTGCTCGCGCTGCTCGGCCTGGACTACGCCAAAGCCCATCGCACCCCCGAAATCCGCCTCCGCGCCAACGCCCTTCGCGCCCGCGCCCGCGAACTCGCACCCGGCCGCATCCGAGTAGTCCTGGACGAACTCCTCATCCACATCAGCGACCTCCTGGAGCCCGGCCCCCCGACAGTCGACGCCTACCTCCGAGCGGTAACCGAAGATGTAACCACCCTCCTCCGCCCCCAGGTCCGCGCCGCCGTCCTGGTCGAAGACCGCCTGGTAGCCCCCGATTTCGACTACCTCCTACGTCTGGCCGTCACCGCCGGCCTGGACCGCCCCACCGCCGAACAAGTCCTCCACACCCTCACCGACGAACTCGGCACCACCATCGAAGGCCGCGAAAACAGGCGCAAACCCCCGGCCACTACCGCAGATTCCACTGCACGAGGAGACGATTCGCCGGGCGAAGTCGGCCCCGCCACGGGTGACTCGGTGCCGCTTCCACCGGCGGCCTCGACGGCTCCTACCGGCACGGCGGGCTCCGGTCCTGGCGATGCGCAGGACCGCGATCTCCGCGACGACGCAGCGACACGCTCGGCGGACGCCTGGCCGATGGACGCCGGAGCCGTGTTGCCGGGGCGTGAGTCGGCCGGCAGGGCTGCGGATGCTGCTGTGCCCGAGGTGGATTCGTCGCGGCGTCGGCGGCCGTCTCAGCCGCCGCCGGGACTTCCCGTGCCGCCGGGTGGTGCGGCGCAGACGGGAGGTGGAGCGCCGCAGGGGTTTGGGGTGCCGGGAGGCGAGGTGCCGCCTGGGGCCGGTGCGCCGCAGGGGTTTGGGGTGCCACCGGGAGGTGAGGCGCTGTCGGGGGCCGGTGTGCCGCAAGGGTTTGTGGTGCCGCCGGGGTTTGTGGGTGGGGGCGGGGCGCCCCCTCGGACCTGGGAGGCGCCGTTGCGGGCGGCGCGGGCGGCGTTGCGGGGTGGGCATCCGCGGGAGGCGGCGCAGCGGGTGGCGGAGGCGCGGCGGCGGTTGGGGGAGGACGGAGCGGGGGCGGCGGCGGTGCGGTCGGTGGGGGATGAGGTGGATCGGGTGCTGGCGGAGGCGGGGTCGCGGTGGCGGGCGGTGCATGCGGCGTTCGTGGGGAAGCGGTTCGTGGCGGGGCTGGAGCATTTGGATCATTTGCGGCAGCACGCCTCGGATGTGCCGGATCCGGACGGGAGCGGGTGGGGGCTGGAGCAGTTGGCGGGGCAGGGGCGGGCGGCGGTGCACGCGGCGGATCGGGAGTTCGCGACGGTGCCCGCGGGGCCGCCTGCCGCGCGGACGCGGGCGCTGCGGGCGGTGCTCGAGGTGTGTGCGGATCATCCGGCGGCGGTGACGGCCTTGGCGGGGATGCGGGTGGAGGCGCCGGCGCAGGTGACCGCCGCGCGGAAACCCGATGGGACGGTGGTGATCACGTGGTCGCCGTCCGCGGTGGACGAGGTGGAGTACCGGGTCACGCGGTTGCAGCCGGACGGGTCGTGGCGGGTGGTCGGGCGTACGCGCGGGACGGCGCTGGAGGACGGGGGCGCGGGTGGCGGGCCCACGCCGGTGTACGGGGTGGTCGCTTCGCTGTCGGGGCTCGCGTCGGAGATGCGTCGTTCGGATGGGGAGACGCGCCGGGAGGTGGCGGTCGCGCCGGATGCGGCATTGCGCGGGTTGCCGACGGTGCGTGGGCTGGCCGTGCGGTCCGGGCTGCTGATCTTCCAGTGGCCCACCGGGATCACCGAGGTGATGGTGGTGGCGCGGGTGGATGCGCCGCCCACCGATCCGGACGATCCGCGGGCGCGGCGCTGGAAGATCACCAATACCCGCTATCAGATCGACGGTGGCGTGCGGATTCCCGTGGAGATCCCGCGGCCCTGTCACCTGGCCATCGCCTCGTGCCGGCGGGATCCGACGGGCATTCTCATCGTGGCCGCCGGTTTCGCTCCCGACGCGCGGATTCGCTGGATCGGCTGAGTTCGCGGTGCCGGTCGGACCGGGCCGGCGAGGCACCGATCGAGCCCGGAACGCACGGTTCGGGGCGGGCGTGGGAATCTGGTGGGGGCCGCGGTCGTTGCTGGCGTGGACCGGTTGTGAGCAGAGAGGCGGAGCTGGGTGATTCCGAAGTTGATGGCGGTGAGCGACATTCATGTCGGTCATCAGGGCAACAAGCCGGTGGTGGAAGCCATTCGGCCGGACTCACCGGAGGACTGGCTGATCCTGGCCGGTGATGTCGGTGAGAAGACCGATGACATCCGGTGGGCGCTGGAGACCTTGCGGGGCCGTTTCGCCAAGGTGATCTGGGTGCCGGGAAATCACGAATTGTGGACCACCGCAAAGGATCCCGTGCAGATGCACGGTGCGTCGCGTTACGACTACCTGGTGTCGATCTGCCGTGACCTGGATGTACTCACGCCCGAGGATCCGTTCCCGGTGTGGACGGGTGACGGCGCGCAGGAGTACGGCGGCGCGGTCACGCTCGCGCCCCTGTTCATGCTCTACGACTATTCGTGGCTGCCGGCGGGCGCGACCACCAAGGCCGAGGGCCTGGCCATCGCGCGTGAGCGCAATGTGGTGGCCACGGACGAATTCCTGCTGTCCGCCGAGCCGTATCTCACCCGTGACGCCTGGTGTCATGCCCGGGTGAAGTACTCGATGCGGCGGCTGGATGCGCTGGAGTCCGGTACTCCGGTGGTGCTGATCAACCATTGGCCGCTGTTGCGCGCGCCGGTCGACATGATGTGGTACCCGGAATTCGCGTTGTGGTGTGGCACCGAGCTGACCGCCGACTGGCATCTGCTCTACAACACGGTGTGTGTCGTCTACGGCCACCTGCACATTCCGCGGACCAGCTGGCACGACGAGGTGCGCTTCGAAGAGGTCTCCCTCGGTTATCCGCGGGAATGGCAGCGGCGCGGGCTCCCGGACAAGCTGCTGCGCCAGATCCTGCCGACGCCCGACTACGGCGACACTCTCAACGAGTGGGGCGGCCATTTCAAGGTCACGCCCGAAATGCGTGCTGCCGCCGAGAAGATGCGCGAGCAGATCGAAAAGCGCCGCGGTCTCGCCTGATCGCACGGAACCGCCGGGATATTCGAATGCGTGCATCGAATTCCCGGCGGCCGATATTCACCGTTTATCGAGCCATTGATTCAGCTTGTGCCGGAATCGTATTCGGCTCGGGGTGAATTACCAGTTGCGGCAGCGATCGTCGTGGTGACCCCACTGGTCGTGCTCGTCGTTGTGCCAGTTGCCGTGGCGGTCGCAGTGCCAGTCGCTGTGGTACGGGTCGCCCGGGTCGGTCCAGCCCGGACGGTTGTATCCGCCCCAGTCACCGCCCTGGCCTTGGTCCTGGCCGGGGCCGGGGCCGCCTGCCGAGCCGGTGTCCTGAAGCGCCGGCGTGATGTCGGTGGCGCTCGCGGTCCCGACCATGGGGCCGACGATGAGTGCGCCCGCCGCCGCGGCGATGAACATCGTTCCGGCAATCCTAGATTTCACTTGGGGCCTTTCCATTCGGTGCTTTCGCACGCCTCGACTTGCGGGGCCAACACTAGATCAGCGAATCGTGCTGCCGGGTGGGCTCACTGGAAGTTCTAACCATTCACTGAGCAGCTACTTGGGTGTTTTGTCCAAGCTGTGAATGGCGGCCTTAATTGTTCATTGGTCCAACTTTGAGATCGGGTCCGGCGTGGTCGGCCGCGTGATACGTGCAGACCGGTCGGTTCACTGTGATGATGGGGGCATGCGTGACGTCTTGCGTCAGGTCATCGAGCGGGGACGAACGGGCCCGGTAGTGCTGGCCCGCGTGGTCGGCGTGACCGGCGCCGGACCGCGCGCCGTCGGGGCGGCCATGCTCGTCACCGCGGACGGCGAGGTCATCGGATCGCTGTCGGGCGGATGCGTCGAGGCCGCGGTGCTCGATTCGGCGGACTGCGTACTGCTCGGCGGGGTGGCGGTGCTCGAGCAGTTCGGGCTCACGGACGACGAGGGCTTCACCGTCGGACTCAGCTGCGGCGGTGAGATGGAGATCTTCATCGAGCGGATCGAACCGGAGCGAGTACCGCAGTTGGAGACGCTGGAACGCGACATTCTCTCGGGCCGGCCCGTCGCGCTCGTCACGACCCTCGACGAGAGCCCCGAATGGCAGCTCATCGATCCCGCCGCGGCAATCCCGCCGGTGATCGGTACTGCCGCGCGTGCGACAGGGCCTACTGCGTCGGCGACAGGGGCTGCCGCGGTGGCCACGGATACCGCCGCACCGGTTATCGGCCGGGACGCGCTGCAGTTGGCGCGTGCCGGCGGTTCCGGGGTCGTCGGCCTCCACGAATGCCTGGGCGCCGGCTCCCCGCGCCGGGCGTTCGTGCACAGCTTCGGTCCGCCCGCGCGCATGATCCTGGCCGGAGCGAATGATTTCGTGCGCGCCCTCAGCCGGCTCGGGGTGCAGCTCGGGTATCGGGTCACCGTGGTGGACGCGCGCGAAACCTTCACCACCCCGGCGCGTTTCCCGGCGGCGCACGAGGTGGTGGTGGAGTGGCCGCACCGCTATCTGCGCCGCGAGCACGAGCGCGGCCGCATCGACGCCCGCACCGTGGTGTGCGCGCTCACCCACGACACCAAGTTCGATGTCCCGATGCTGGCCGCCGCCTTGGCTATCGAACCGCTCGCCTTCATCGGCGCCCTGGGCTCCCGCCGCACCGACACCGACCGCAGGCAGCGCCTCCTCGACGCCGGTGTGCCGCCCGGCCGAATCAGCCGCCTGCGCAGCCCGATCGGCCTGGACCTCAACGCCCACACCCCGGACCAGACCGCGGTATCCATCGCGGCACAGATCATCGCGGAGGCCGGCGGCGCCTCCGCCCGCCCCCTCGCGGAAACGGACGGCCCGATCCACCACTGAGGGTGGCGGACAACAGCTTCGGGGCTCAGATCAGGTGTTCTATCCGCACCGGGATTTCGCGGATGGGTTTGCCGGTGGCGTGGCGGATGGCGTTGATGATTGCGGCGGAGGCGCCGACCATGCCGATTTCGCCGAGGCCCTTGACGCCGAGGGGATTCACTACCGCGTCGGTTACCGCTACGAAGGTGATGTCCACGGCGGGGGCGTCGGCGTTGACCGGGAGGAGGTATTCGAGCAGGGAGGAGTTGGCCCAGGCGCCGTTGCGGACATCGGGGAGGGTGGCCTCCATGAGGGCTTGGGAGAGGCCCCAGTTCATGCCGCCGAGGATCTGGCTGCGCGCGAGTTTGGCGTTCAGGACGCGGCCGGGGGCGTAGGCGCCGACCATGCGGCGCACGCGCACCAGTCCGAGTTCGGGATCGACTGCCACCTCGGCGAATTGGGCGCCGAAGCTGATCCTGCCGTAGGGGGCGTCGCCGCTCGGCGGGAACCAGGTGCCGATGGTTTCGAGGTCGGTGAGATGGTGCCGGGCGAGGAGGGCCGAATAGGTTTCTCCGACAGCGGGATTGGAGCGCACCCGCATGCGCCCGGCACGGCATTCGATCTCCTGCACGATGCGATCGTGCAGCGGCGATTCCGGGTCTCCGGTCGCCAATGCGATCAGCTGGGTGCGCAGGTCGGTGCAGGCGGTGTGGACGGCGGCGCTGACATTGCCCGCGCCCATCGAGCCGACCGCGGCGGCGATGTTCGGGTAGTCGCTGTCGCCGATATCGACTCGGATGCGGTCGAATTCGATGCCGAGCGCATCACCGGCAACCTGCGCCATGGTGGTGGCGACGCCGGTGCCGAAGTCCTGGGTGCCGGCCTGCACGGTCAGGGAGCCGTCGGCCAGCAGCCGCGCGTGCGCGCGCTGCGGCTGGCCGGGCAGGTACACCGGGTACCCGGCGGTGCTCATGCCCTGGCCGATCAGCCAATTCCCGTCCGTGCGCGGCCCGGCCCGGTGGTCGGCGGCCGACCAGCCGAAGCGTTCGGCGGCCACCCGGACGCATTCGGCGTAACCGTCCGAACTCCACGGATGTCCGCTCTCCGGATCGATGGCGGCGTGATTGCGCAGCCGCAATTCCACCGGGTCCACACCGATGTCGGTGGCGAGTTCGTCGACGGCGCATTCCATGGCGAGCATGCCGGAGGCTTCGCCGGGCCCGCGCATGAAGGTCGGCGTCATGGTGTTGCCGTGGATCAGCCGATACTGCCCGTCCCAGTTGGGGATGGCATACGCCTGCCCCGCGACACCCAGCGATACCTCCGCGAAGTCGTCGAAAGGTGAAGTGACGGAGAGCTTGTGGTGCCGGAGCCCGGTGAAGATGCCCTGGTCGTCGCAGACCAGCGTGATGCGTTGTTCCTGTTCTTCACGCAGTCCGGTGCCGTGGAACATCTGCTCGCGGGTGAGCACCACCTTCACCGGCCGCCCCAGCTCCCGCGCGATCATGGGCGCGAGCGTGACATGCGGCCAGATCATGGCCTTGCCACCGAAGCCGCCGCCCACGAAATGCGCCACCACCCGCACGTTTCCGGGCGAGATGCCGAGGTAGGCGGCGACGGTGGCCTGGGTGGCGCTGACGCCCTGGGTGGCGTCGTAGACGGTGACCTGGTCGCCGTCCCATACCGCGGCGGTGGCCGAGCATTCGATGGGATTGTGGTGGTTGGCGGCGAAATGGTAAGTGGCGTCGACGGAATGGGTCGCGACCCGTGCCGCCGCCTCGAAGTCACCGCGTGATTGGATCGCGGGCACCAGCCCGCAGAACACCTTCTCGGGCTGATATTGCACGTCCCGGCCGTCGTCGAGGCGGACCAATGCGTCCACCCGGTCATATTCCGCGGTCACCAATTCCGCGGCGTGCTGGGCGGTTTCGAAGGTGTCCGCCAGCACCACGGCGATGGGCTGACCGTGATAGTGAATGACATTGTCCTGCATGGGAAAGAACGTCTGCCCGGGCGCGATGCCGCCGAATCCGGACGGGAACACCGGCGGCACGGTGGCGACCTTGGGCAGGTTCTCGTGGGTGTACACCGCGACCGCACCGGCCGCCATGGCCAGGGAGGTGTCGATGGAACGCACTGTGCCGCTGCCGATCCGGGCGCCGACCAGAACCGCGTGCGCGATGCCGGGCAGCGGGATCTCCGCGGTGTAGTGCGCTTTTCCGGTCACCTTCGCGCGCCCGTCGACGCGGTCGAACCCGCGTCCGATCAGCGGGCCCGCGGCGGTGGCGGTCATCGCGTGCCGTCCAGCGGATTCACCTGTGGCCGTACGGCTTCCAAGGCGCGCACCAGGGTGCGCTGGGCCAGTCGGGCCTTGAAGGCGTTCATCGGGTGCGAGGTGTCGGCGGCTTCCAATTCGGCGGCCGCGGCCTTCGCGAAGCCGGCGGGGGTCGCGGACTTGCCGATGAGCAGGCTTTCGGCGGTGCGCGCCCGCCATGGTTTGGTGGCCACGCCGCCGAGCCCGATGCGCACGTCGACCACGGTGCCGTCGGCGACGTTCATGGCCACCGCGGCGGAGGTGAGGGCGAATTCGTAGGATTCCCGGTCCCGCACCTTCAGATAGTGCGAATTCCTGGCGAACGGCAGCGGCGGTACGTCGATGCGCGTGATCAGTTCGTCGTCGGCGATCGGATGTTCGAGGTGTGGTGTCTCGCCGGGCAGTAGGAAGAAGTCGTCGAAGCCGATGGTGCGTTCCCCGCGCGGCCCCCACACGGTGACGGTGGCGTCGAGGGCCACCAGGGGGATCGCCACGTCCGAGGGGTGGGTGGCGAAGCATTGCGGGCTGGTGCCGAGTATCGCGTGCCCGCGGTGGATGCCGTCCAGGGCCGCGCAGCCGGAGCCGGGTTCGCGTTTGTTGCAGGCGGTTCCGGGTTCGCGGAAGTAGGCGCAGCGCACTTTCTGCATGAGATTGCCGCCCATGGTCGCCATGTTCCGCAGTTGCGCGGACGCGCCTTTCCACAGTGCTACGGAGAGGAACGGATAGCGTTCCCGCACACCGGGTTCGGCGGCGACCTCGCTCATCTTGGCGAGCGCGCCGATGCGCAGTCCGCCACCGGGTGTGTGTTCGAGTCCGCCGAGGGGCAGCCAGGTGATGTCGACGACATTGTCGGGTTCCATGGCGCCGATGCGCAGCATGTCGACGAGGGTGGTGCCGCCGGCCAGGAAAACGGTTCGGGGCCTTGCGGTTACGGTGTGGACGGCCTGTTCGAGGGTGGTGGGGCGGGCGTAGGCGATGGGTTTCACGGCCGGCTCCCGTCCGCCGCGCGCATGGCGTCGCGGGCCTGCAGTACCGCCTCGCGAATGTTCTGGTAGGCGGCGCAGCGGCAGATATTGCCGCTCATCCATTCGGCGATCTCGGTTTCGGTTTCGGCGTGGCCCTCTTCGATGCATTTGACGGCCGACATGATCTGGCCGGGAGTGCAGTAGCCGCACTGGAATCCGTCGGCGTCGAGGAAGGCCTGCTGGACCGGGTGCAGGGTGTCGCCGTCGGCGACGCCTTCGATGGTGGTGATGTCGCGGCCTTCGCAGGCCAGGGCGAGGGTGAGGCAGGCGAGGACGCGCCGATTGTCGACCCAGACGGTGCAGGCGCCGCAGCCGCCTTGGTCGCAGCCCTTCTTGGTGCCGGTGAGGTGGAGGTGTTCGCGCAGGGCGTCGAGCAGGCTGGTGCGGGGTTCGAGGACCGCGTAGTGGTCGTGGCCGTTGACGCGCAGGGTGGCCATGATGCGGCCGGGGCCGATGAATTCGGCCGGTTTCGCGCCCGCGCGCCCGGTCGACGGTTCGACTGTCATACCTTCGCCTCCTTGCCGCGCGGGTCCCGGGGACACCGCGAGCCTCGCCGGACTGCGTGTGGTGATGAACTGGGCAAAATCCTAGCAACTGACCGGTTCGTCCGCAGCGTGAACGAGAAAGCCCCGCGTCAGCCCACTTTCGCGGCCCGCCCCGGCAGTGGGATACGGGCTGCGGCCGGTGCGCGGCAGCCTGCCGTCAGTGCGACTCCGCCGTCAGCCGGACCGTCTCCGCGACCTTCGTGCGGAAGTGCGGGCAGGTCCGGAAGTCCTCCGCCTGACATTCCATGGCGTGCTCGACGGTCGCCAATGCCGCTTGTGCGCGAGCGATACGCTCACGCAACCGGGCGCAGTGCCCCTGCAGCAGCCGCTGCCGGGTCGCGCGATCCGACGCGCGAGCGAACAGCTCCCGCAGGTCCTGCAGTGACAGGCCGACACCGCGGCCCGCCAGGATGATGGCCACCGCCTCCACATCGGCCTCGCGGAAACGCCGCCGCCCCGCCGAATCGCGCCGCGGCTGCAGCAACCCGACATCCTCCCAGTGCCGCAGCACGTGGGTGGCGAGCCCGAACCGGCCCGCCACTTCCCCGATGGTCAGCTCGGTGACCCGTCCGGTGCCCATGTCTGTGCCCGGCATAGTCGAACTCTAGGCCGCTCGGCGGTTCATGCCGCCCAGTTCACCAGCCGGACGAACAATCCGATCGGATGCCCTGGGAGACGGATGCTTTCGCGATGCGCGTCGTCGGAGGATATGCGCAGGACGGCCAGGGCGTGACCGGTGCGCACGAAGCGGAAGTCGTAGACGGCCAGCCGCCCGCCCGGGCGCAGTACTCGCTGTAGTTCGTCCAGTGCTGCGGGCACATCGGTCCATTCGTGCAGGCTGAGACTGGACAGCACGATGTCGAAGGCGTTGTCCGGGTAGGGGAGTGCGGTCACATCCCCGACCGTCAGCTCCACCGGATGGGCGAGCATCCGGTGTTCGGCGAGTTCGATCATGTGCGGGGACAGGTCGATTCCGTGCAGGCACAGGTCCGGCCGCCGGCGCGCGATGTGCTCGAGCAGCAGGCCCGGTCCGGCGCCGGCATCGAGCACGGTCGCACCCGTTGCGGCCAGGTCGTCGATATCGGCGGCGATGCGCCGGTAGAGGCCCTGGTTCAGGCGGGTGGCGATGCTCTCGTACCGGCGGCTCTGCGTCGCGTCGAAATGCCTGCTGCGCTTGGCTCCGAAGGTGGTCATGGCGGGTCCTTTCTGGTTCCTGCGGCCAGCGTCCGACTTCAGGCCGACCTGAAGTCAAGGGCCGGGTAGCGGCGCGGTCCGGACCGCTCTCACCGGCCGGTAGGCTCGAACCGGCAGGATTCGCGCGAGGAGGAGGCGGTCATCGAGGAGCGGGCAGTCGCGGCCACGGAGTCGGCACGATCGGCTACGGGGTCAGCGCATTTGATCGGCAGCATCCTTCCCGGCGGTGTCGCCGCCGCCGAACTGACGGTGTATCCGGAGGGCTTACAAGCACATCCGGCCGAAGAACATCTGATCTCCCGCGCGGTCGAGAAGCGGCGGCGCGATTTCATCGGCGCGCGCTACTGCGCCCGGCAGGCGCTCGCGCAACTCGGCGAACCCGAGGTTCCTATCGGCAAGGCCGAGGACGGCGGCCCGGTGTGGCCGCGCGGCATCGTGGGCAGCCTCACCCACTGCGACGGCTACAAGGCGGCCGTACTCGCACACAAGCTCCGCTTCCGTTCCATCGGCATCGACGCCGAACCGCACGCCCAGCTCCCCGACGGCGTCCTGGAGTCGGTGAGCCTGCCGTCCGAACGCGACTGGCTGGCGGCCGCGCTGCCCGGCACCGGACTGCACCTGGACCGCCTGCTCTTCTGCGCGAAGGAAGCCACCTACAAGGCGTGGCGGCCCCTGACCGGCCGCTGGCTCGGCTTCGAGGACGCCCATATCACCTTCACCGTCGACGAGCAGTCGGCCGGCGGCGCGGGCACCTTCCACAGCGACCTCCTCATCCCCGGCAACACCACCGACGGCGGCACCCCCCTCACCTCCTTCGACGGCCGCTGGCGCATCACCGACGGCCTCATCCTCACCGCGATCGTGACGAGCTGATGAGCGGCAACCAGGTGCGCGAACAGGAGGCCGTCCGCGAGCAGGAGGCCGCCCGTGAACAGGAGGCCGCCCGTGAACAGCACGAGGCGCGCGAGCAGCAGCCCGCCCGCGAACAACAGGCGGCGAGTGAACAACAGCCGGCCCGCGAACCCAAGCCGGCCCGCGAACCCAAGCCGGCTCGCGAACAGCAGCCGGGGCGCGGGCGGAAGCCGGTGCGGGAGAAGTTGCCGCCGCGGGTGGATGCGTTCGGGGGGCTGGTCATCGTCGACAAGGACGGTGGGTGGACCAGTCATGATGTGGTTGCCAAGGGGCGAGGGCTGTTGCGTACCAAGAAGGTCGGGCATGCGGGCACGCTCGACCCGATGGCCACCGGTGTGCTGGTGCTGGGCGTGGAACGCGCCACCAAGCTGCTCGGTCAGCTCATCCTGACCACCAAGGCGTACACCGCGACCATTCGGCTGGGGCAGTCCACCATCACCGATGATGCCGAGGGCGAGGTGACCGCCACCACGGCGGCCGGACACCTCACCGATGCCGAGATCGCCGCTGCCGTAGCCGAATTGACCGGCGACATTCAGCAGGTGCCGGCCACGGTGAGCGCCATCAAGGTCAACGGTGAACGCGCCTACGCTCGCGCTCGCGCCGGCGAGGAGGTGGAACTGGCCGCCCGGCCCGTCACGGTGAGCCGCTTCGATATTCTCGCTCGCCGCGATATCGACTCGGACGGAACGCAATTCGTGGATCTGGATGTCGACGTGGAGTGCTCCTCCGGCACCTACATTCGCGCCCTGGCCCGCGACCTCGGTGAAAAGCTCGGCGTCGGCGGCCATCTCACCGCGCTGCGCCGCACCCGCGTCGGCCCTTTCACCCTCGAACATGCCCGTACCCTGGAGCAGCTCGCCGCAGCCGCCGAGGCCGACGAGGATCTGCTCAGCCTGGACATCGACGCGGCGGTCCGCACCGCCTTCCCGGTGCGAGACATCACCGACGCGCAAGCCGGTGATCTCCGCAACGGCCGCTGGCTGGACCCGGTCGGCATCCCGGGCGTCTACGCCGCGATCGATCCGCAGGGGCATGCCGTCGCGCTCCTGAAGGAGAGTGGCAAGCGCGCCGCCTCGGTCATGGTGGTCCGGCCCGCGAATCTGTAGGCGCGGCCCAGCGCTGCCACTCCCCTGAACGTCCCCATGGCCGGGGCGGCTGTAGAGGCCGGTCCCGCGGCCTAGAGTGCGAGGGTGGAATTGCGGCAGTTGCGGTACTTCGTGGCGGTAGCGGAGGAGCTGCATTTCCGGCGCGCGGCGGAGCGGTTGTTCATTTCGACGCCGACGCTGAGCCAGCAGATCCGGTCCATCGAGCGTGAGGTCGGCGGGCCGCTCCTGATCCGCGGGGCGCAGGGCGTCGAATTGACCGCGGCCGGTGAGGTACTGCTGAAGGCGTCCCGCGACATTCTCGATGCCGCCGACAATGCCCTTCGTGACACCCGGGCGGTGGCGCAGCCGGACAGTGCCGTTTTCCGGCTGGGTGTCGTGAACGGCGCGCCCCCTTGGCTCCCGAGTCGCATCGAGGCCCTGCTGAAGTCACGTCAGCCGGCGGCGCGGATCATCCTCACCGGCGGTCCCTCCGCCGATCAGGTGCGCCTCCTCGATCGCGAGGATGTGGACCTGGCGATCCTCCGCAAACCGGTCCGCCTGCCCGAAAACCTGTCCTATGCGCCGATTGCCGATGAGGAACTCGGGATAGTCATGTCCCGCGACAGTGACCTGGCGGCTCAGGAGGCCATCGCTCCCGCGAATCTCGCCGGCCGCGAACTGATCATGTTCCCGCGCGGTTCCGCCCCGGAGGTGCACGATTCGATGCTGTCGCAACTCCGCGAGCGCGGCGCGACGGTCAGCCTCAGCGCCACCGCCCTGAGCCACGCCCAGATGCTCACCCTGCTCCCGCTGCGGCCGGATGCCGTGGGTCTCGGCTCCATTCGCACCGGCGAGGTGCCCGGCCTGGTCTGGCGCCCCCTGCTGCCGCGACCGGTGATCATCACCTACATCGCCGCTTGGCGAGCCACCGCCCGGAACCCGGTGCTGCACACGGTGACCGATGCGCTGTCCGGAGGATTACGGCTCGCACCGGACTGAGCTGGATCGTTAGCCGCCGCCTCATGCGCGTTCGGCAGCGCGTCGTGGACGGGGTCAGCGGCCGCGGGTTTGCTGAATGGAATGACGCAGAACGAAATTCAGGTGAAGACCGGACGCGCCGTGGTGGTGGGCGGCGGCTCCGGAATGGGGCAGGCGATTGCCGACGCGCTGCTCGCCGCGGGCAGCGAAGTGACCATTGTCGGCCGGTCGGAGCAGCGACTGGCGGATGCGGTGCGAGAGCTGGGCGCGGGCAAGGTGAACGCCCTCGCCGCGGATATCGGGGATGAGGCGCAGGTGGCACGAGTCTTCGAGAGCGTAGGCGAGGTCGATCACGTGATCACCACGGCGGGCGATACCACCGGGACCTACGGGCCCATAAAGGAATTCGACTTCGAGGCCGGCAGCGGTTTCGTCGAGACGAAGCTCATCGGCTCCATGCTGCTGGCCAAGCATGCGCAGATCGTCGCGGGCGGATCGCTCGTCTTCACGTCCGGCATCGCCGCCTATCGGCCGGCCGCCGGCGGGGCAATGGTGGCGACCGTGAATGCGGCCCTGGAAGGGCTGGCGCGGGCGCTGGCGATCGAACTGGCGCCGACCCGGGTGAATGCGGTGTCACCGGGCTGGGTGTGCACTGGAATCTGGGACAAGCTGGGCTGGGACGACAAGGAGGAGCGGTTGCGGACGATGGCCGAGCGGCTGCCCGCCGGTCGCCTCGGAATGCCGGAAGATATTGCGCAGGCGGTGCTTTCGCTACTGCGGAACCGCTTCATCACCGGCACCGTCGTGCATGTGGACGGTGGGCATCGGCTGGTCTGAATTCCCTCTCCCATTTCAACGTATATCGCGCGGGGGGTCTTGCCGCAAGGCCCCGGTGCGCGTTCATAATCGCTGAACTGGGCATAGGGAAGGGGAATGATGACCGAGCAGCTGGCCGGGCAGGTCGGGCCGTCCGGAATCGATATCGCCTACGAGCGATTCGGTGACCCTGGGAATCCGGCGGTGGTGCTGATCATGGGTGCGGGTGCACAGCTGATCAATTGGCCGGCGGAGTTCTGCACGGAATTGGCGGCGCGCGGGTTGCAGGTGATCCGCTTCGACAATCGGGACGCGGGGCGTTCGACGCATATGTCGGAGGCGCCGGCGCCGGATATCAGGGCGGCCCTGGGCGGGGATCTTTCCCAGGCCACCTACAACCTCTCCGATCTGGCGGCCGACACCATCGGCCTGCTGGACGCGCTCGGTATCGATGGCGCGCATCTGGTGGGCATGTCGATGGGCGGGATGATCGCGCAGACCATCGCCATCGAATATCCCGAGCGCGTGCTGTCGCTCACCTCGATTTCGAGCACCACGGGCGATCCCGCGGTGGGACGGCCCGCCCCGGGCGCATTGGGTGGCGGCGGCGCCGTGCCGGACGATCGAGACGGCTATATCGCCTGGCAGTTGCAAAACACGCGCCGATTGCGCTCGCCCGGTTACGAATTCGACGAGGCCGCGGTGATCGCCCGGGCCGGGCTGTCCTATGACCGCGGCTACGACCCGGACGGCATGATGCGCCAGTTCGTGGCGGTGCTGGCCTCGAATCCGGCCGATCGCACGCAGTCGCTGCGGAAGCTGGATGTTCCGACCCTGGTGATCCACGGCGCCGATGACCTCATGATCGACAGCAGCGGCGGCCGGGCCACGGCCGACGCGATTCCGGAGGCGAAGCTGCTGATCGTGGCGGGCATGGGCCACCACCTGCCGCGCGAGCTGTACTCCGCCTTCGCCGACGAGATCGCCGCTATTGCGGGTCGCTGAGCCAGATGGCCTCGGCGGCAATGCTGCCGAGGTCGATGGTGCGTTCGTCGACGAGCACCGCGATGCTGCCCGCGAAGTCGCGCCGCTCCACGATGGCGATCGGCGTATCCAAATTGATTCCGAGCGAATCGAAGTAGCGCAGCATGGCCGGATCGGAGTCGGAAATCCGTGCCACCCGCCCGGATTCGCCGTCCTTGAAATCACTGAGCTGCCGTGCCGGGGGAGTGGGCACCGCGCCGTCCACGGACGGGATGGGGTCGCCGTGCGGATCCCGGTCCGGGTGGCCGAGTTTGGCGTCGATGCGATCCATGAGTGTTTCGGAGACGGCGTGCTCGAGGATCTCCGCCTCGTCGTGCACCTCGTCCCAGCCGTAGCCGAGCTCGCTGACGAGGAAGGTCTCGATGAGCCGATGCCGCCGCACCATGGCGATGGCGGCGCGGCGCCCGTCCTCGGTGAGGGTGATGGCCCCGTAGCGGGCGTGCTCGACCAGTCCCTGGTCGGCGAGCTTGCGGACGGCCTCGGACACGGTGGACGCGGAGACGCCGATCTTCTCGGCCAACAGCTTGGTCGACACCTTCTCCGGCGACCATTCCTGAGCGGTCCAGATCACTTTCAGGTAGTCCTGGGCCACCGACGACAGCACGGGAGCGGCGGTGGTCACGCGGGCCGCGGAGGTGGCGGCGGCCTGCCGGTCCGGTTCGACAGGTGCGGAGGTATCGGCCAGCTCGCGGCGCGTGGCGATGTCTCGTTTTCCGGGCACGTACCCGAGCTTAGGCACACCTGCGCCCGTTTCCCACATCGGCGCGCACGCTCCCGCCCGCGGGGAAACCCCGAGCACGGAGGGCCTTCGCTCGCGGGTGGCGGCGGGATACGGATGGGCGAACAGGTGATGAAGAGCGTGCTTCGGAGCGGCAAGATCCGCACCGCCGAATATTGTCTGTGACGCGCTTTGCGTAGGCTTCCGGTGTGCAGAGATGGCGAAGTCTCGATGAGATGCCCGCGGAGTGGGGCCGGTGCGTGCTCACGATCGGTGTGTTCGACGGCGTGCATCGCGGACATGCGCAGCTCATCAGTCGTGCGGTGAAATCCGCTGCGGTGCGGGGCGTTCCGTCGGTGCTCATGACTTTCGACCCGCACCCGCTGGACGTGGTCCGGCCCGGTGCGCATCCCGCGCAGCTGTCCACCCTGGATCGGCGCGCGGAACTGGTCGCGGAACTCGGTATCGACGTGTTCCTGGTGATGCCGTTCACCAAGGATTTCATGAAGCTCACCCCCGACGAGTACGTCGAGGAACTGCTGGTGAACCGCCTGCATGTGGCCGAGGTGGTGGTGGGTGACAACTTCACCTTCGGCAAGCAGGCCGCCGGCACCGTCGACACCATGCGGGAGCTGGGCCGCCGCTACGGCTTCGACGTGGACGGCGTGCAACTGCTCGGCGAGCACGCGGTCACCTTCTCCTCTACTTACATCCGTTCCTGCCTGGCCGCCGGTGATGTGGCGGCCGCCGCGGAGGCGCTGGGCCGCCCGCATCGCATCGAGGGCGTGGTCGTGCACGGTGACGGCCGCGGCAAGGGGCTCGGCTTCCCGACCGCGAATGTGGCCCCGACCATGTACGCGGCCGTCCCCGCCGACGGCGTCTACGCGGGCTGGTTCACCGACCTTGACGATCCGGCCGCCGAGCCCCGCATGGCGGCGATCTCGGTCGGCACGAATCCGACCTTCGACGGCCGTAATCGCACGGTCGAGCCGCACATTCTCGATTTCGACGGCGACCTCTACGACAAGCACGTGGCGGTCGATTTCGTCGAACAGTTGCGCGGCATGCGCAGATTCGACTCGATCGAAGATCTCGTGGAGGCCATCGGCCGCGACGTGGATCAGGCCCGAAAAGTTCTGACCTCGGCCGACGTGTAAACTGGCCCGCTGGGTTTGCTGCGGTCCGCGGTGGCGCCCACGAAATCCCCCGGGATTCCGACCTAGAGCGCGGACTGAAACACAGGAGTGAAATAAGTGGCTCTGACCACCGAGCAGAAGAAGACGATCCTCGCCGAGTACGGCCTGCACGAGACGGACACCGGTTCCCCGGAGGCCCAGATCGCGATGCTGTCGAAGCGGATCGCCGACATCACCGAGCACCTCAAGAAGCACAAGCACGACCACCACACGCGCCACGGTCTGATGGCGCTGATCGGTCGCCGCAAGCGCCTCTCGAAGTACCTGGCCAGCAACGACATCGAGCGTTACCGTTCGCTGATCGAGCGGCTCGGCCTGCGTCGCTGATCCTGTACGTATCCTCGGCCAGCCGAGGTGCGACACGCGTGTCGCCGCCTTTGCGACACAACACAGCTACCCGAGGTAGTTGACGAACCGGCCAGCGGGGAGGCATAGAATCTCCTCGTTGGCCTTTCGTGCATGTGGCGAAATCCGCGAGAAGCCGCCGTGTGCATGCCAACGCAAGCCGTATGTACCCGTCGCGTGGCGTCGGTCTTCGGTAGTGGCTTTTCGGGGCGTAAAGAGGAACCGGTCCCGGAGGCTTCGATCGATGACCGCCTCCGCGTCGCCTGATCCAAGGGGGTCGGGCCGGGTGCCCGTGTAGTGGCCACGAGGGCCGCCGCATGCCCATGCCGGGTACGGCACCGCTGGATCGCGCAGAACGAGCGCTGGATCCGGCAAAGACGAGAGGTTGAGATAACAACAATGTCAGACACTGTGACCAGTTCCGCCACCGAGGTAGAGCCCGGAATCTTCGAGTCCGTCGCGCTGATCGACAACGGCAGCTACGGCACCCGCACCGTCCGCTTCGAGACCGGCCGCCTGGCCAAGCAGGCCGCGGGTTCCGTGGTCGCCTACCTGGACGACGAGACCATGCTGCTGTCGGCCACCACCGCCGGCAAGTCGCCCAAGGACCAGTTCGATTTCTTCCCGCTGACGGTCGACGTCGAAGAGCGCATGTACGCCGCGGGCCGTATCCCGGGTTCGTTCTTCCGTCGTGAGGGCCGCCCCTCCACCGACGCGATCCTGACCTGCCGCCTGATCGACCGGCCGCTGCGCCCGTCCTTCGTCGACGGTCTGCGCAATGAGATCCAGGTCGTCGTCACCGTCATGTCGCTGGATCCGAAGGATCTGTACGACGTGGTCGCCATCAATGCCGCGTCGGCGTCCACCCAGCTCGCCGGTCTGCCGTTCTCCGGCCCGGTCGGCGGTGTGCGCGTCGCGCTGATCGAGGGTCAGTGGGTCGCGTTCCCGACCGTGGAGCAGCTGGAGAAGGCCGTGTTCGACATGGTCGTCGCCGGTCGCGTGGTCGAGGGTGACGTCGCCATCATGATGGTCGAGGCCGAGGCCACCGACAATGTGCTCGCCCTGATCGCCGACGGTGCGGCCGCGCCGACGGAAATCGTTGTGGCGCAAGGCCTCGAGGCCGCCAAGCCGTTCATCGCCCGGCTGTGCAAGGCGCAGGCGGACCTGGCCGAGAAGGCCGCCAAGGAGACCGCCGAGTTCCCGGTCTTCCTGCCCTACGAGCAGGACGTCTACCAGGCCGTCGAGGGCACCTCGAAGCGTGAGCTGAACGAGGCGCTGTCCATCGCCGGCAAGCACGAGCGCGAAGAGAAGATCGACGAGATCAAGCTCGACGTGCTGTCCGAGCTGGCCGAGACCTTCGCGGGCCGCGAGAAGGAGATCGGCGCGGCGTTCCGCTCGGTCACCAAGAAGCTTGTGCGCCAGCGCATCCTGACCGACGGCTTCCGCATCGACGGCCGTGGCCTGGCGGACATCCGTGCGCTGTCGGCCGAGGTCGCCGTGGTCCCGCGCGCCCACGGTTCCGCGCTCTTCGAGCGTGGCGAGACCCAGATCCTGGGTGTCACCACCCTGGACATGGTGAAGATGGCGCAGCAGGTCGACTCGCTCGGCCCGGAGAAGTCCAAGCGCTACATGCACCACTACAACTTCCCGCCGTTCTCCACCGGTGAGACCGGTCGCGTGGGTTCGCCCAAGCGCCGCGAGATCGGCCACGGCGCGCTCGCCGAGCGGGCCCTGATGCCGGTGCTGCCGTCGCAGGAGGAGTTCCCTTACGCCATCCGTCAGGTGTCGGAGGCGTTGAGCTCCAACGGTTCCACCTCGATGGGTTCGGTCTGCGCCTCGACCCTGTCGCTGCTGAACGCCGGTGTGCCGCTGAAGGCTCCGGTCGCCGGTATCGCCATGGGCCTGGTGTCCGACACCATCAAGAACGACAAGGGTGAGGACGAGGTCCGCTACGTGGCCCTCACCGACATCCTGGGCGCCGAGGATGCCTTCGGCGACATGGACTTCAAGGTGGCCGGTACCCGCGAGTTCGTGACCGCGCTGCAGCTCGACACCAAGCTGGACGGCATCCCGTCGCAGGTTCTCGCCGGTGCGCTGAACCAGGCCAAGGATGCCCGCGACACCATCCTGGATGTCATGGCCGAGGCCATCAACACCCCGGACGAGATGAGCCCGTACGCCCCGCGCGTCACGGCCATCAAGATCCCGGTCGACAAGATCGGCGAGGTGATCGGACCCAAGGGCAAGGTCATCAACCAGATCACCGAGGACACCGGCGCCAACATCTCCATCGAGGATGACGGCACCGTGTTCGTCGGCGCGACCGACGGCCCGTCGGCGCAGGCGGCGATCGATTTGATCAACGCCATTGCGAACCCGCAGCTGCCGAAGGTCGGCGAGCGCTTCCTGGGCACGGTCGTGAAGACCACCGCCTTCGGTGCGTTCGTCTCGCTGCTGCCGGGTCGCGACGGTCTGGTGCACATCTCGAAGCTGGGCAACGGCAAGCGCGTCGCCAAGGTCGAGGATGTCGTCAATGTGGGCGACAAGATCCGCGTCGAGATCGCCGATATCGACAACCGCGGCAAGATCTCCCTCGTCCCGATCGACGAGGATTCGGACAACTCCGAGTCCTCTGCTGCGGTCGAGGCTGTGGCCGAGTAATTATTTGTCTGTGACGACGAAGAAGTCCGCGGCGCGCAAGGGTGCCTCGAGCACCCCGCGCGCTGCGACCGACAGCGCCCCCTTGCTCCGGAATCTGGAGCAGGGGGGCTCTGCTCTGACCCTGGCCCAAGCCGATTCGACGGTTTCCGATACCGGCGTGCGAAAGACCGTGCTGCCCGGCGGTCTACGGGTCGTGACCGAGCATGTGCCCGGTGTGCGTTCGGCCTCCATCGGCGTATGGGTCGGGGTCGGGTCGCGCGACGAAGGCCCGAGCGTGGCCGGCGCCGCGCATTTCCTCGAACATCTGCTGTTCAAGGCGACGCCCTCGCGCTCGGCCCTGGATATCGCGCAGGCCATGGACGCGGTCGGCGGTGAGCTGAACGCGTTCACGGCCAAGGAGCAGACCTGCTACTACGCACACGTTTTGGACGAGGATCTGCCGCTGGCGGTGGACCTGGTCTCGGATGTGGTGCTCAATGGGCTGTGCCGCATGGAGGACGTGTCGGTGGAACGTCAAGTGGTGCTGGAGGAGATCTCCATGCGCGACGACGATCCCGAGGACATGGTCGGTGACGCCTTCCTCACCGCGCTGTTCGGCGATCATCCGATCGGCCGGCCGGTGATCGGCAGCATCGAATCCATCGAAGGCATGCAGACCGCGCAGCTGCGCTCGTTCCATCAACGCCGCTACCGGCCCGACCGCATGGTGGTCGCGGTGGCCGGCAATATCGAGCACGATCACACGGTCGAACTCGTCTACCGGGCCTTCAAGGATCGCCTGCAACCCGGCCTGGATCCCGCCCCGCGGCGGGAGGGCAAGTTCCGGCCGCGCAGCAATCCCGAACTGCTGCGCATCCACCGCGACAGCGAACAGGCCCACCTGGTCTTCGGCACCCGCGCCTTCGGCCGGCACGAAGGTCAGAAGCGCTGGCCGCTGTCGGTACTCAATACCGTGCTGGGCGGCGGCCTGAGTTCCCGCCTGTTCCAGCGCATCCGGGAGGAGCGCGGCCTGGCCTACTCGGTGTACTCCAGCGTCGACACCTTCGCCGACACCGGCGCCTTCTCGCTCTACATCGGCTGCCAGCCCGAAAACCTCGGGCGGGTAGCGGATCTGGCGCGCGGCGTACTGGAAGAGGTGGCCGCCGACGGCATCACCGACGCCGAATGCGCCCGAGCCAAGGGCTCACTCCGCGGCGGCCTGGTCCTCGGCCTGGAGGATTCCGGCTCCCGCATGAACCGCATCGGCCGCAGCGAACTCAGCTACGGCAATCACCGCAGCGTCTCCGAAACCCTCGCTCGCATAGACGAAGTCACCACCGACGAGGTCTCGAAGATCGCCGCAACCCTGTTGTCCCGCCCCTTCGGCGTGGCAGTCGCGGGCCCGTACCGCCGCACCCGCGACCTCCCCGCCGCCGTCCGCCGCCTGGCGGACTAGCCGAGACCCCCGGTCAGCCTTCCGCGCCGGGGATCCCGGCACCGGGTGGAATCATCCGTGCGCGAGCGGCCCGCAGCCGCTCGCGCTCACCCGGCCGGAACCTGACGCAACGTCAGTTTCAAGTGTCCTGCCGAGCATTGATCGCTTTCCGGATCAGCGCCCGTGCACCGTCACCGGTCAGGGATTGACCTGCGAGAATGTCGAAGGCGCGGCCGTAGAGGACGATCTCGCGTGGCTGCGTGATCGTCAATTCCGCGGTGTGTGCCTCGACCTTCACCATGCGGTTGTCGAACATCATGAAGCCTTCGACGACCACGATTGCCTCGGTGGTGAGTGGAACGATCCCCAGCGTGACGCGGGGCATTCCGATGATTGCTTGTAGTCGGTCGAGCTGTCCGAGCATTACGTGGTCGTCGCCGACCGTTGTGTAGAGGGCTGTTTCGCCGACGAGGAAGTGGAAGCGACGGCCTCTGCGATACAGGATCTGTTGTCGTTCCATGCGTTTGGATACGCCTGCGTCCAAGTCGTCGGGCAAGCGGTAGAACTCGATTACCCGCCCGAGTTTCGCTTCGGCGTATTCAGCGGTTTGCAGCAGGCCCGGAATGATCTGTGGCTCATAGTTCCGGATGAGTGTCGTCTCGGACGCCAGCTTCAGAGCCAGTTGCTGGCCGCGTTTTACGCCGGTTCCGAGCAGCCGCCGCCATTCGAGCCAGGCCGAGTCGATATTGTGCAGGTTGGCGAGCAGGTCCGGCAATTGGTCGTTCGCATCGCAGTGGTGGCAATAGGCGCGCAGGTCGGTACCGGATGGCCTGGCTTTGCCGTGTTCTATGCGGGAGATTTTCGACTCGTGCCAGCCTTCGCGCGCGGCAAGCTCTCGGCCCGTGATTCCGGCGTCGCGTCGAATCTCCCGGAGTCGCTTGCCCAGAGCTTCCCGTGCCTCTTGAACCGAATCGGTCACTTCCCGCTGGTCACCGCGGATCCGCTGATGTACTCCCGGTATGGCGTAGCCGAGGGCCACAGTCGTTCCCGCACGCCACGGCAGTACGCGGCGACCTTCGGATCCGTTGTGACCGCGACACCCGCCGGCCGTCCCGCTCGATCGACGAGGTTGAACGCAACCCGTCGCCCGTCGAACAACCACCAGTCATCGGTGGGCAGGTCGGCTGGTTCGGCGAGATGCCTTGGCAGATAACGGATATCTTCACCGGCATCGACGTTCTTGCCGGTCACCGAGAGCAGCCAGCGCTGATAGTCGCTGTGCGGCACCGTGACCACCCGGATTCGGCTCACGGTGACCCCGCGTCCGGTCATCTCCCGGATGAGGCCGGTCCAATCGGACTTGTCGTAGGCCGGCGGCGGCTCGCCCGCGAGGAATCGCCGCAACGGCTCGGACTCGCTCGCCACGGCGTAGGCGTCGCGAATCTCCATGTGATAGGCCGATTCCCGGCACTCGTGAAACAGGTCATCCCAGTCGTCAATGCCGCGAAATTCCACCGAAGTAGATCCTCTCAGCCCTCGGAACCTCGATCGCCGATTCGAAGTCTTCCATGGTCAGCTGCCCTAGCGTCTCACTATCGGTGACCGGCCGCCCCGACAGCATGAACGTCCCTCTCCCCGTATCGGTCATGGCCGCGCCGAGGTAGCCCTCCTGCCCGGCGAACCCGAGCAGAACATGTGGAATCTCGACAGTCTCGGAACTGCCGGTCCTCCACCCTTGAACCAGGAAACTGCCCTGGTCGGTGGAGTAGAGGCTCGGACAGTTCTTCTTGTCGGACCCGCTCTTACCGAGAAACCGCAACCGCATGATCTTGCTCCCATCCAACTGCTTGCGCCTACTTGGATCCCCGCCCTCAATAGTCCTCCAGCTCGGTGCATTCCGATAGCAGGTAGACGAATCTGCGCAAGTAACCGCAAGTTCATCGACCGACCCGGTTCCAGGTTCTCAGCATTGAGCCATGAGAGAGCAGAGCGGTGAATCCGGTTGGGTGCAGGACGACTGCGGGAGCGGGTATGTGTTCCCGATGGATCGGCAACGTGCGGAAGGCATCTTGAAGATCCACGCGCCGTGCGAGCCGCCGTGTCCGCGGAAGCAGACCGCCGCGGACTATCTGGATGGCAAGCTCGACTATCTGAACGCGGGCTCCTAGCTCGCTTCTGTCCGCGGGCTGCGGTTGTGGTTCTTGCCGGAATGGCAAGTTTTCGTGCTGGGTTGTGGTGCGCGTGGGCAGACTGGCTGGGTTGCCCCATCAAGGAGACTGTCGTGCCTGCTGCCCGCCGTACCCGCCGTGACACCCCGCCGCCCCGGACCGGGGGCAGTGAGGTGGAGACCCTGCGTGGATTTCTCGACTACCTCCGGATGTCGATCGCTGCGAAGGTCGAGGATGCGCCGGAGCCGCAGGTGCGGACGGCCGGGGTGCCGTCGGGGACCAATCTGCTCGGGTTGTTGAATCATCTGACATTCGTCGAGCGGTCGATGTTTCTGGGGGACAACGTGACCGATTGGCCGGCGACGTTCCGCGCGGCGCCAGCGGACAGTGTGGCCGATGTTGTCGAACGTTATCGGGAAGCGGTGGAGCGGGCGAACAAGGTTCTGGACGGGTGCACCGATCTTGGTGCGCCGGTCCCTCGGCCGCATTCGGGTCGTGCTGCTCCCAGTGTTCGGTGGGCGCTCACTCACCTGATCGAGGAGACCGGTCGGCATGCCGGGCATGCGGACATTCTGCGCGAGTTGATCGACGGTGCGACCGGGCGATGAATCGGACCTGTGACCTATGTCATAGATGAGGGCTGTTATGGGTGTGGGGTGGGCGGCGTCTGGTGTTCGTACGGAATGGCGAGAGATCGGATGTTGTGATGGACGCTCGGATTGATTTGATGGGGAATGAGTTGGCGGCCAAGTTCGGGAAGCGGTTTGCTAATACGAGCATGGTGATTATGCAGTCGGCGTTGCCGCGGGTTACGCAGGAGTTGGTTTCGTTGCGGGCCAGTCAGATCAATGGGTGTGGGGTTTGTGTTGATATGCATACGAAGGAGTTGGGGGCGGCGGGGGTGAGTGCGGTGCGAGTCAATATGGTTGCGGCTTGGCGGGATTCGAATGTGTTCAGTGCGGGGGAGCGGGCTGCGCTGGCGCTGGCCGAGGAAGGGACTCGGCTGGCGGACGGTGGGCGAGGAGTGTCGGATGAGACCTGGGCGGAGGTGCGGAAGCATTACGACGATAATCAGACCGTGGCTCTTGTCGGGGTGGTCGCGATGATCAATGCGGCCAATCGGCTCAATGTGATTACGCATCAGGTGGGCGGATCTTATGAACCCGGAATGCTCGACGCCATGTTGAAGTGATCGAGCGCTAGGCGCCGGCCTTCCAGTCGAGGTAGGCCGCATGCATGCAGACCGAACAGGGACGGTAACCCGCGGCGCGGGCGGTGGCCTCGTCGGCGAAGAAGACGCGGTGGCTGCTGTAGTGACCACGAGCCAGAGCGCGTAAGGCCGAGGGGCAATCGAGGCGCCCGTAGATGCGGAGGCGGCGGTTGCCGCCCAGGGTGCCGGGAACGGTGCTGGGGTAGGGCTTTTCGTCGGGGCCGAGCAGGGTGAAGGTCATGCTTCGTGGAAGACGAGGCCGAGGGTGCGGCGGTGGCCGGAGCGGATGGTGCTGACGCCGTGCCGCATGGGGGCGGCGGACCAGCCGCGGGTAGAGCGGACCGGTCGGTCGCGGGTGGTGAAGATGAGTCCGTGGCCCTGGGGGAGAGGGATTGCGGTGCCGCGGGATTGGGCGCGGGGGCGTTGTTCGAGCATGAGGAATTCGCCGCCGGTGTAGTCGGCGCCGGGCGTGTCCAGGCCGACGACCACTTGCAGCGGGAAGATCATGTCGCCGAACAGGTCTCGGTGCAGGGCGTTCCAGTCGCCGGGACCGTAGCGGAGCAGGATCTGGCTGGATTGGGTTTGACCGGCGCGATGGCAGCGGTCGAGCCAGTCGTCGAACCGGTCGGGCCAGGAACCGGGCCGCCCGAGACGGTCGGCCCAGTCCCGGGCGATGGGCAGCAGGCGCGGGTAGAACGCTTCCCGCAGGGCGCGAACCGGTTCCGGTAGATCGTGGGTGAAGTACCGGTACCGGCCCGAGCCGAAGCGGTGCCGGGCCATGTCGACGGTGGAGCGGAAGCGGTCGGTCTCGTCGAAAAGGTCCGCGAGACCGCCGCATTCGGCACCGCTGAGCAACGGACCGGTCAGCGCGTACCCCTGCTCGCCGAGATCGCTCGCCAAGGCGGCCCAATCCTGTTCCGCCACCGGGTCACGCGGCATGTTCGAGCTCCAGCAGTTGCTGCTTGCGCTCGATGCCGCCCGCGTAGCCGGTGAGGGAGCCGTTCGCGCCGAGTACGCGGTGGCAGGGGCGGATGATCAGCAGGGGATTGGCTCCGATGGCCGCGCCGACCGCGCGCACGGCCGAGCGGGGCGCGCCGATATCCGCCGCGATGCGGCCGTAGGTGACGGTCTCGCCGTAGGGGATCTCGTCCAGCGCCTGCCACACCTGCTGCTGGAATTCGCTGCCCGCACTGGCGAATTCGATATCGAAGCGGGTGAGTTCACCGGCGAAGTACGCGCGGAGCTGGGCGATGATCCCGTCGAACGCGGCGTCGTCGCGCACCCACTCCGGCTGTACCGCGAAGCTCTTCTGCCCGGGCATGGCGACGCGGGTGAGGGTGGTGGTGTTGCCGAGGGATTCCCCGACCAGCAGTAGCTCGCCGAGCGGGCTGTCGATCGTGGTGTACACGCTCATCGCGAATCCTTTCGTCTGTTTCGATGTTCCGCACTCCAATCTGCCCGCCTCACCCGGCCGATACCGGCGGAAATCGGACACGTCATTTCCGCTCCTGCGTGGCTATGATTTCCCTGGTCGGCCGTGGGAGGGGATGTGCTCGAGCCGGGTGAGAGTTTCGCCGGTTATGTCATAGAACGTGAGCTGGGGCGCGGCGGGATGGGGTCCGTCTATCTGGCCCGGCATCCACGCCTGCCGCGGTGGATCGCGCTCAAGTTGCTGAACCCGGAATATCACGGGCACAGCCAGATCCACGCGCGCTTCGAACGCGAGGCCGATCTGGCGGCGCGGTTGAATCACCCCGGCATCGTGACCGTCTATGACCGCGGCGCCGAGCACGGCCGGCTGTGGATCGCCATGCAGTACGTCGACGGCGTCGAGGCCGAAGCCGTGCCGGACATGTCGCCGGAACGCGCCGTGGAGATCGTCATGGCCACCGCCGACGCACTGGATTACGCGCATCGGGTCGGCGTCCTGCATCGAGATGTGAAGCCCGCCAATATCCTGCTCGCCCGCGAGACCCGCGACCAGCAGGCGGGCGTGGTGCTCACCGATTTCGGGATTGCCCGATTACAGGAGGACACCGGCCGGCTCACCGGTTCCGGTTCGGTCATGGCGACCATCGCCTACGCCTCGCCGGAGCAGTTGCAGGACATGCCGGTGGATCACCGGTCGGATCAATACTCCTTGGCCTGCACCCTGTTTCGGCTGCTGACCGGCGCCGGCCCGTATCCCGGCACCGATATCGGCGCACTCGTGAAGGCGCACCTGTACGACAGTCCGCGCCCCCTCGCCAGCGTCCGTCCGGACCTGCCCAGCGAGCTCGATGCGGTGCTGGCGCGTGCCCTGGCCAAGCGTTCCGCGGACCGGTATCCCTCGTGCAGCGATTTCGCCGCGGCCGCCCTGCGGGTCCTCGATGTCGCGGCAGCCCTGCCCCCGCCGCGGATGCGTACGGCCGCGCCACCGCAAGCCGAGGCGGTCGCGCCAATGCCAATGCCAATGCCAATGCCGAAGCCGCGGGCCGCGCCGGTCGCCGCGCGTTCCGGTGCGGTCGGTATCTCCGATCTGCTCGGCCCGAACACCGGCCGTCATGCGAAAGTGCCTGCGCCCGAGCCCGAACCACGGCGGCGAGTGTGGTGGAATGGCCGGGCCCGGGCCGCGGTGTTCATCGGCGTCTGCCTGGCGGCGGCGCTGGCACTGGCGCTGTTTCTCACGACGCCGTCGGGCCGGTCGGCGAAGCCCAAGCCGGTATTGCCGGAAATCACCGAAATGAGCAGTGCTTTCCCGGGTTTGGTGCCCGCAACCGGCTCGGCAGGCACCGGCTTCCAGGGCTCGAACTGTCAGTCGGCGGAGCATGAGACGGCGGATTTCAAGCCGCGGGAGGCGTTCTCCGGTTGGGTGGCGGCCTGGTACTGCACGTATTCGCGTGGTCACGACGTGCAGGAGTTCCAGCTGCTGGCCTTCCGTTCCGCTGCCAGCGCCAGGTGGGCGGCGAGTCAGGTGCGGCCGTTCGCCTCGTCTGCGGAGGACCCCGGGTTCACCGAGACGTGCGGCGGAAAGTCCTACTCCAACTACCGATTCGACGGTCCGCCGGATAAACCGTCCATGATCTTCGCGACGTCGTTCTTCGATGATCCGCGGCGGGAGACGGTGCTGCTGTACACCCACGGTGAGTCCGCGACGCCGAGTGGTGTCGTGAATTGGTGGAAGTCTCTCCCGCTCTCCTGAGCGCCCCCGCTGCCCCGATCTGCGTGCCGTTTTCCGCATCCGCCGGGTTGCCCCCTATTCTCTTCCCGCGGGGGCGGACTCGGATCCATCGGATTGAGGAGTGGAATGGCGCTGGTGGCGCGATTGGCGGGCGCGATAGCGGCGATGGCGCTGCTCGGCGGGTGTGGCGGAAATTCGGAAGCCGCGGACACCACCGCGCCGCAGGAGTCGGCGGTCAAGCATGCGGTGCAGGCGTATTTCGATTCGCTGGGCCAGAACAATCTGAACGCCGCGGTGGACGCCTACACCCCGGACGGGGTGCTGGAGCTGGCCGGCGCCGAGACCGTGCAGGGCACGGCGGCCCTGCGCACCGCCTACGCGGATACGTTCCAGGCGATCCGTTTCGGCCAGGCGACCCACAATTACGACGAGGTCCGCATCTACGGCGATCAGGCCTTCGTGCGCACCAGCAGTGAGGTCGCGACCACGTCGCTCACGGACGATACCGAGTCGACGGATCGTTATCGCGAGTTCTTCATCCTGAAGAAGACCGATATCGGCTGGAAGATCGACCGCTACCTGAACAACAAGCCGGCCGCCCCCGCAGCGCCGCCCCCGGCCGGGTGACCGCTACCCACTGGTAGATTCGATTCCTGGGATGTTTCGAAGGGAGTCGCCGTGTCGAATCGCTATGCGCAGATCGTCTTCTCACCGGCCGCGGTGGAGAAGCAGCGGCAGGCCGGCAGCTTCCCGGATTACGGCGCCCAGCTGACGGAACGCCCGGACGGCCCGCAGGAACTCGAATTGCACGAGAGCGGTTTCATCCGGAACTCGGATTCGTTCTTCCTCGGCACCGTCACTCCGGACGGCTGGCCCTACATCCAGCATCGGGGCGGCCCACAGGGTTTCGTGCAGGTGCTGGACAAGCACACTGTCGCGTTCGCCGATCTGTCCGGCAACCGGCAGTATGTGACGGTCGGCAATCTGACCGAGAACAACCGGGTGGCGCTGTTCTTCATCGACTATCCGCTGCGGCAGCGCCTGAAGGTCTACGGCACCGCCCGCATGGTGGAGCGCGCCGACGATCCCGACCTGGTCGATCGGGTGGCTTCCGCCTACAACGGGGCCATTCAGAAGATCACCGAACGCGCCATCGTGATCAGTGTCGAGGCCTACAACTGGAACTGCGTGAAGTACATCCGCCCGCGGTTCACCAAGGAACGTCTCGATGAGGCCATTGCCCTGGAGCGCCGGGACGCCGCGGCGGATCGTCAGCGCCTGGAGGCCGAGATCGCCGAGCTGCGCCGCGAGAACGATTCGCTCCGTACGCAATTGAACGAAGTGCGCGCCAGGGTCTGACGCGCACTTCGTGCTTACGGTTCCCGCCACATGGCGGCGCTTACAGTTCCCGCCACATGGCGGTGCGCGGCCACCGGTCCAGCCCCACATCCGCCTCCTGCTCCCGGATCTTGCGTAATTCCGGCGGCAGTTCGGCGGCGTCGAGCTGCCGGAAGCCGAGTTGCTCGTAATACGGTGCGTTCCAAGGCACTTCGACGAATGTGGTCAGGGTGAGGGCGGAAAGCCCGGCGGCCCGCGCGTGTCCGGCCGCATGCTCGATGAGTTCCCGTCCGATACCGCGGCGCGCCATCCGCGGATGCACCGATACCTGCGCGATGTATTCGGTGCCGTCCACGGGACGGCTGATCAGATACGCCACCGGGTCATCGTGTTCGTCGGCGGCCACCCAGGCCCGTCCCGACCGCCGATACTCTTCGAGCATTTCGAGGGCCGGCGGCGGATCATCGGCGATTTCGATCATTCCGATGGTGCGGAACGGTTCTCCGGTGGCTACTTCGATCCCCTGCAGGATTGTCAGTTCTTCCGGCCGGACAGAGCGAATACGCATTTTGCGACGGTATCGCACGTCCGGCTGGGCGTGTCGGTCATTTCCGGGTTGGATCGAGGTCCTGATTGGCGGCGTCGATGACGGCGGTGAGCAGGCCGGGGAATGCCTCGTCCATCGCTTCGGTGCGCAGTCGCTGCCAGATATTGCCGTCGACCATGACCCGCTCGGTCACGCCGGCCTCGCGCAGGATCTTGAAGTGGTGCGATGCGGTCGATTTGCCGACGGTTTCATAGAGGTCGGTACAGCGCACGGCGGTGCCGGCATTGCCGAGCCGGCGGACCATCTCGAGGCGGACCGGGTCCTGTAGGGCGCCCAGGATCGCGGGGAGTTCTGCCACTCCGGGGGGCGTGGTGGCGTCGGACATGATCCACCTCACTTCCTGTACTGGTTTGATGATTGTCAAACCGGGTGTACCGTCAGGTTCGATGTTAATCGAACTTACCTGATGGAGTCTGTGATGGTAGCGACAACACAAGCTGCGACTCGGGCCGAGCAGGGTAGTCAGACCTGGGCGTACGCGCTGATCCTGATCGCGAGTGGCGTGGCCCTCGGCGTGTCGGGAGCCCCGGCGCCGCTGTACGGGCTCTATCAGCAGAGCTGGCACTTCTCGTCCTTGACCACCACCTTCGTCTTCGCCACCTACGCGGTGGCCGCGCTGGGCGCGGTGCTGGTCTCGGGCCGCATCTCGGATGTGGTCGGGCGGAAGCCGGTGCTGCTGGGGGCCTTCGGGCTCATGATCGTCGGACTGGTGGTCTTCCTGTTCGCCGACAATGTCGCGATGCTGCTGCTCGCGCGGGCGCTGCACGGCGCCGCGGTCGGCGCGACCGTGGTGGCCGGCTCGGCGGCGCTGCTGGATCTGCGGCCCAAGGACGGCGCCCGCACGGGTCAGCTGTCCGGGGTGGCCTTCAATGTCGGTATGGCGGTGGCCATTCTGGGTTCGGCCGTGCTCGCGCAGTACGCACCGCACCCGCTGCGCACCCCGTACCTGGTGATCACGGTGCTGTGCGTGCTGATCGCGGTCGGCATGCTGGTGCTGGAGGAGCCGCACACGGCGCGCAAGGCCGGGCGCATCACCATTGCCAAGCCCGCTGTACCGCAGGAGATTCGCGCCGACTTCTGGTTCTCGGCGCTGGGCGTGATGGCGGCCTGGTCGGTGCTGGGCGTGCTGCTCTCGCTGTATCCGTCGCTGGCGCAGTCCAAGACCGGTATCCACAATCTGGTCTTCGGCGGCGCGGTGGTGGCCTCGACCGCGACGGCGGGCGCGCTGGCGCAGGCCATGGCGGGTGGCGTGACCGCCCGGCGTGCGGCCATCATCGGCGATATCGGTATGGCGGTGGCGCTGCTGGTGACCATTCCGGCGCTGAACACCCACAACTGGGTGCTGGTGCTGCTCGCCGGGGTCGCGCTCGGCGGCACCTTCGGTCTCGGCTTCGGTGGGTCGCTGCGGCACCTGTCCAATGTTGTGCCGCAGCACAAGCGGGGCGAGACCATGTCGGCCTACTACCTGCTGGCCTACTCGGCCATGGCGGTGCCGACCGTGATCGCCGGCTGGGCCGCCACCACCTGGAGCCTGAGCACCGTGTTCCCGTGGTTCGTCATCGTGGTGGCGCTGGCCTGCCTCGGTGCGGCGGGCATCGGCTTGCGCCGCAACGCCGAAGCGGCCTGACGCGGCGGGGCCTCGGTCTGACGGTGTAGGAATCGCAAGTCGGCATCCGCCCGGTGGGAGATCTCCCGCCGGGCGGATGCCGTATTTCGGGCGGGCCGCGATATTCCGGACAAATGCCTTGTGCCACTGGGTATCCGGCGCCGCATCGCGAATGAAATCCGTCCGCACGGTATGGCCTGGGGCTGTCCCGTGACGGCCGGTCGGCATCGAAAACGCGTGGCGTGGACCGGAATCCTCACATCCGGTGCGCCGTGCGGCCGCTGTCGCTAATCTTCTGCTATGCGACGGTGGAGGTTCGGGGGCACGCTGAACCGGACGATACATCGGTCGGCGCTCTTGTTGTCGGTACTGGCGGCGGTCGTGGGTGGGCTGGCCGTCGCGGCCCTCACCTGGTGGCTGCTCTGGTACCTGCTGGGCGCCAAGACCGAGACCCCGAATCAACTGGACCTCACCAAGATTGCGCTATCGGTCACCGCCGGCGTGGGTGGCGCGGTGGCGCTGGTGGTGGCGTACCGGCGGCAGCGGGACCTGGAACGCGGCCGCTTCTCCGAAGTGTTCGGCGCCGCCGCCCGCCAGCTCGGTGACGCCGATGTGGCGGTGCGTATCGCCGGCGTCTACGCCATGGCGGGCGTGGCCGACGAATTCTCGGCGCGCGGCCGCCGCCAGCAGTGCGTGGACGTGCTGTGCGGCTACCTGCGGCTGCCCTACATGCCGGATGAGGGCAACAGTCACCTGGTGTCCAAATCCCAGCGCATCGAGGACACCGGCACCGCGGTCGAGCGCATCTACAACTTCCGCCAGAACGACCGCCAGGTCCGCGACACCATCGTCCGGGTGATCGGTGAGCACCTCCGCGACTCCGCCGAAGTCTCCTGGTCCGCCTATGATTTCGACTTCACCGACGCGGTCTTCGAGGACGCCGACTTCCGCTACGCCATCTTCGCCGGGCGCAATACCCGCTTCACCGACGCCATGTTCATCGGCTCGCACGGCACCAGCTTCGAGAAGGCCCGGTTCCTGGGGAAGCGGATCACCTTCCGCGGCGCCATGTTCCGCAATACCACCACCTTCGATCACGCGGTGTTCGCGCCCACCGAGGTCACCAAACCGGATCGGGACGGCAGCGGAACCACCTTCGTCGACACCACCTTCGGCGGCACGGTGACCTTCGAGGGCACGGAATTCGCGGGCGCGCAGACCGACTTCACCCGGTCCACCTTCGCCGGTGATCGCACCAGCTTCGCCAACGCCACCTTCACCGGTGATCTGGTCACCTTCGAGCGCGCCATCTTCGACGGCGACCGCGTCACCTTCACCGGCAGCGAATTCACCGGCGCCCGAGCGCTTTTCACCGGCGTCCGCTTCTACGCCGAGTCGTGCGCCTTCGACTGCGCGCACCTGGGTGCGGGCAATCGCTGGCGGCGCAGCCAGGAAATCTCCTTCCTGCGCGCCGAACTGCACGGCAAGGTGTCCTTCGCCGATGCGGTGTTCGCGGGACGCAGCGTGTCCTTCACCGGCGCGGATTTCTTCGGCGCGATCTCCTTCCGCCGCGTGTCCTTCGACGCGCGCGAAGTCCTCTTCGAACGTCCGAAGGCCTGGGTCGGCGTTCATTTCGACTGGGACGGCACACCCTCCACCAAACCCGCGAACGTCAGCCCCGAGCCGTGGCCGCCCACCCCGGCCGAGAATCCGGAACTCACCGCCTGAACCCTGCCGGCAGCCGCCTACGCCGCCGGTCACCCGCGCGACTTACCGCGACCGGCAAGCATTCGGACGTGCACTGATCCACTATGTGATACAGCACTGCGGCGTGAGATCGGAGCGAACGGTGACCAATCCAGACGAGAGGGCCAAGCGCGCGAGCGATATCGATCGCTCGACGGTGTGCGCACGGCTGGACACCGCCTACGCGGACGGTGAACTCGACTTCGCCGAACACGACGAACGGACGCACGCGGCAATGTCGGCCAAGACCCGCGGCGAATTGTCGGCGCTCACCGCCGATCTGCAAGGCCCGCCACTCGATTTCGGGCCACCGCCCGCCGCGGCGACCCCTGTCCCGGCACCGAATCGGACCCGGCTCTGGATCCTCCTCGGCGCCGGCGCGATCGCGCTGATCGTGCTCGGCGCTGTCCTCGCCTGGGCTTCGAGCAGTACCGGCAAGCCCGGCGGCCGGACTTCGGTGCCCGCGCCGACGGCCTCGTCCGCGCCGACGACCAGCGTGTCGGACCAGGGCGATGTGGTGACGCGGAACGAGCTGGTCAACGCCATCGGCTCGGACTTCCGGAACGACGAGGGGCACAACGCGGATCGGATCACCTGCCCGAGCGACCTTCCCGCGCAGAACGGCGCGATCGTCGTGTGCACGATCACCGACCGCGGCAACCAGTACCCCGCGACGATCTCGGTCGTCTCGCTGCAAGGCAACAACATCACCTACAACGTGCGCATCGACGGGCTGCCGTGACCGGCGTGCCGGGAACCGCGTGGGTACCCGGCACGATGGCGATCAGGCCGACGGGGTCCCCTTCAGCAGGGCGAACTGCGCGGCCGCCGGATCGGCGAGAATGGCGAACCGGCCGACGCCCGGAATATCCATGGGCGGCACCAGCACCGAGCCGCCCGCCTCGGTGGCGGCCGCGACCCGGCCGTCGACGTCTTCGGCGCCGAAATACACCAGCCAGCGCGGGGTTTCGCTCTCCTCCATGAACGGCGCGATACCACCGAACGAGGACGCCTCCTGCTCGCCCTCGCCGGTGGACAGAATGGTGTACGGCATCCCCGGCATATCGTCCGTGGCCGTGCGCCAGTTGAAGAGCGTGCCGTAGAAGGTCGCCGCCGCGGCGGTGTCGGCGACGTGCAGTTCCACCCACACCAGCGTGTCCGCCTCATTGGCCAGGTCGACGCCCTTGATATCGCCCGGCTGCCAGATCGCGAACTCGGCGCCCTGCGGATCGGCGAGATCGGCCATCCGCCCGGCGGTCATGACGTCCATCGGCTGGCTCGCGATCGCGCCCCCGCCCTGCTCGACCGCCTTGGCGGTGGCGTCCGCGTCCGGGGTCGAGAAGTACACCTTCCACGCGGGGCTCGCCTCGGGGTTCATCACCGGTCCGAGGCCGGCGACGGTCTTGCCGTCCTTCTGCAGGAACCCGTACCCGCCGGCTTCCGGCGGACCCGCCATGAAACTCCATCCGAACACCGCCGCGTAGAAGGCGGCCGACGCCTGCGTGTCATTGCTGCCGAGGTCGAGCCAATTCGGAGATCCGGTTACGAATTCTGTTGTAAGCACTGTGAACTATCCAATCGTCAAGGTATGAAATCGCCGGGATTCCCGGTGGTTTCAAGAATGTCACCGTGCTCGGTACGACGATCGCGTGTCGGGCAAGAATTCACCTGCCGGGAATGACCGCGCCCGATGGCGTGCCGGCCGCGATATAGGCGGCATAGAGGTCCTCCCAGGCAGGCGTGTGACCGGCGTGCGGACCGCCGAAATCCCGGTCCGCGACATACGCGTCGAGGGCGCCGAGGCAGACGTCCCAGCCCGCGCCGTTACGGGCGGCGGTATCGGGAGCGGACAGGATATTGGTGAGGGTGAACCGGGTTCGATTGTCCCCCAATGACTCCAGGTCGAACCGGAGTTCGTCGGTGCTCCAGCTGAAGGCGAGATGGTGCGGTGGATTCACCGACAGCACCTGACCTTTCGTATCCTCCAGGTTGGGGTCGCCGCTGAAGCGGATGCTGCCGCCGGGGCGGAGGTCGATCTCCGCGCGGGACGGGAACCAGTGCGCCAGTTCGTCGGCATCGGTGACGAGGTGCCAGACACGGTCGATCGGATGGTCGTACTCGCGGCTGAGACGGACGGCGGGGCGGCCGTCGTCGAGGATGAGGTAGGCGCCGGTCGGGGTGGCGGTCATGGCGATCAGTCCTTTCGGGGTGTGGCTTCGCGTGCTGCGGTGGCATCGAGACGGCGGCCCAGCGCGTCCAGGCGTTCGCTCCAGAGCTGCCGGTAGGGCGCCAGCCAGGCATCGAGGGCTGCCATCGGGGCCGGGTCGAGGGCGTAGACGCGGCGCTGCGCGTCCACGCGCACCACCACCAGTCCCGCCTCGCGCAGCACCCGCAGATGTTTGGAAGTGCCGGGTTGGCTCAGCCCGCATGCCTCGGCGATCTCGGTGACGGGTCGCGGGCTCTCCAGCAGCAGCGCGAGTATCGCGCGGCGCTGCGGGTCGGCCAGTGCGGCCCAGAATGCGGCATCGGGCATGCGCTTAATATTCCCCAAAGGTTATATTACTGTCAAGGAATATTCACTGATCAACGAGTGGGACACCGTGCGGCGACCAGTCGGCGATGAGGTTCAGCAGGCCGGGAAAACGTTCCTCGAGATCCTCGACGCGGACGTGACTGCGGCGTTCCAGGCCGTATTGCCGCTGACGGATCAGGCCGGCCTCGCGCAGCGCCTTGAAGTGGTGGGTGAGCGAGGACTTCGGGCGGTCGATGCCGAACCAGCCGCAGGTGTGGTCGAAGGCCTCCCGGTCGAGCAGCAGTCGCTGGACGATGAACAAGCGCAGGGGGTCGCCGAGCACGCCGAGGACGGCTTCCAGGCGGAGTTCCTGAATCTCGGGTTCCGGCAGGGCATTCGGAAGGTTGGCGGGTTCGGGGTGCGCCTTGAACCGGTGGGTGGCGGTCGCTGACATGCCTGTTTCCTTCGGTCGAAACTTCTTGTACGACTTTTCTCGTACTGGTGCTAAGTTCGAATCCAGTCGAACTAGTTCGACTCGAATCGTACTACGGAGTTGGAGGCAGGGTCATGACGGTGACCGAGGCAAGGCCCGCGACTGTCGTTCGGGCGGAACAGGAAACGGCGGCACACCACCATGCGCCGAACCGGTGGGTGTGGCTGGCGGCCTGGCCGGTGACCGCGGTCTTCGTACTGTCGAACGCCGCGACCCCGCTGTACACGGTGTGGCAGCATGCCATCGGCTTCTCCAAGGGCACGCTGACGGTGATCTTCGCCTGCTACATCGCCGGTCTGCTCGGGTCGCTGCTGGTCTCGGGCCTCGCCTCGGATCGGCTGGGACGCAAGGCGGTACTGCTGCCCGCGCTGCTGCTCGCCGTCGTGGCCTGCGTGGTCTTCGCGACCGCGACCAGTGTCGCGGCGCTGATGATCGCGCGGCTGCTCACCGGGATCGCGGTGGGCGCGGCCGTCTCCGCCGGAATGGCGGCGGTGACCGATGTCGCGGGTGCGCACCGCAAGCCACTGGCCGCGCTGCTCGCCTCGTGCGCAATGGTTTTCGGCGCCGGCCTGGGCCCGCTCGCCTCGGGCGTACTGTCGGAAACCCTGCCAGGCCCGACGGTCACGGTGTTCGTCGTGGAGGCATTGCTGCTGGTGACGGCGATCGTCACGGTGCTGCGCATGCCGATCGCCCGCCCGGCCACCCGGGGCAGCGGGTCGTGGGTGCGGATTCCGGGCGTTCCGAAGGGCTACGGCCGCCACCCGATGCTCGGGATCGCCGTGTTCGCGCCCGGGATCACCGCGACCTCCTTCGTGCTGTCACTGGGCCCGGCCCTGCTGTCCGGCCTGCTCGGCTCCAGTAGCCGAATCATCGCGGGCGCCATGGCATTCGGGATGTTCCTCACCGCCACCGCGGTGCAGTTCGCGGTGCGTTCGATGAACCGGCGCACGATCATGCTCATGTCCGCGGCGGGCACGGTGCTCAGCATGATCGCGCTGGTGAGTGCGGTGCACCTGGCGTCGATTTCGCTGCTGATCGCCTCGGCCCTGCTGGCGGGCGCGGGTCAGGGGCTGGGTCAGCTGGGTGGCTTGTCGCTGTTGAACGCGCATATCCCGGCCGCTCGCCTGGCCGAGGCCAATGCGGCACTGAATGTCGGCGGTTACCTGCTCGCCGGTGTGCTGCCCGTCACCGCCGGGTACCTCAGCGATGCGGTCGGACTGCCGACCGGCACAACCCTGTTCGGTGTGGCGCTGATGGTTCTCGCCCTGCTGGGCGGCGTGATTGTCGGATTGCCCGCTTATCGTGCGGTGCGATAGCTTGCAAGCTTCGTCGAGGTAAGGGTCTGTGGTGGGGACGCACGGGGTGTGGGTGGCGGTCGGGATCGCGATGGCACTACTGATTCCGGCCGCCATGCTGGGCGGGTCGGCGATCGTGCAGCAGCGGCGCACCTCTCGCGCCGCACGCGGGGGTACGCCCTTGGTCGTCGGCGGGATGCTCAGGGCGACCACGGTACTGGCGGTCTTCGGGTGGGTGGTGCTGGTGTCCGCTTTGGTGTCGGGCTACGCCCCCGTCACCGCGGATACCCTCGCGGGCACTGCGATTCCCGCACCGCCGGAGCTGGTGCAGGCCGGCATACCCGCGACCTTCCCTACATCGGACGTGCCTCCCATGCCCGATCCGATAGCCCAGCTGAAGGTCGGCGACTGCGTCGAGGTTCCCATGGAACCTTCCACCGACAAGTCCGGCGCACCGACCTGGCAGCCCGGTGCTCCCGCTCCCGCCGACTGCACCACTCTCGACGCGAATTACCGTGTGGTGCAAACGGACCCGGGTCCCTGCACCGACCCGCTGTACCGGCTGGAGACCAGCCACCACGATCGCGCCGGCAAGCTCGCCTACCACCTGTGCCTGGCCTTCGATTGGCGGACCGGCGTCTGCTACGACACCACCCACCTGGACGAACCCAGCAAGGTCGACTGCGGCACCCGCGGCGACCACATAGTCCAGGCCACCGCCGTATTGGAGAACACTACCGACGGCAATGGTTGCCCCCGGGACGGCCGCGGCGCGGTCTGGGTCGTGTGGGACAAGATGCGGCTGACGGTCTGCTTCCGCGGCGCGGACACACCGGGCCGCTGAGCACCCTGCACCGGTGCGAGGTGCGCTTCGCACCGGTGCACAGTCCGCTACTTGCGGCGTCCCACCGTGATCACATCCGGGATCAGCCAGGACGGGAGCGGCCGGCTGATCTTGCGCTGATCCACCACTTCGAAACCGGCGTCCTGCAACAGCTTCCGGGTTTCCCGCGGCGACGGCGCGTGCGCCGGCCAGATCGGATTGCGGGTGAGCCGCTGGATGGGCCGGGCCGTAGGCGCCGACGGATGCATGGTGGCAATGGCCGCCAAGCCGCCGGGCACCAGCACGCGCTGGAATTCGCGCAGCGCCGCCGGATGGTCGAAGAAATGGAAAGCGCTGGTGGACACCACCGCATCGATCTCACCGTCGCCCAGCGGCAGATGCTCGGCCGCCGCGTGCCGCCACTCCACCTGTGCGGAGCGGGTGCGCGCCTGCGCCAGCATGCCGGTGGAGGCGTCGATGCCGTACACGATGTCGGGGTGCAGTTCGCGCTGGATGCGCGAGGTGAGAATGCCGGTGCCGCAGCCGATATCGGCGATGCGGCGGGAACCGGCCGCGCGCAGTTCGGCGATGACCTGATCCTGCGGCGGGCGATAGACGACGTGTTGCAGGGCGGCGGTGTCGTAGGCACGGGCGACATTGCCGAAGAACTGTGTCACCACGTGATTGAGGGCCCGGTTGCCCGTGGCGAGAGGTGTGCTCATGCGTGCTCCTATCCGCTGTCCATCGAAGCAGAGAACCGACTGTCTGGGAAGGTTCCGAACCGAACCGATGCCGTACTTGCGATGGAGTAGCGTCGGGCCCATGAGGATTCGTGGTGCTGTCCTGGAACGAATCGGAGCCGACGCCCCGTTCGCCAAGTCCGAACCGATCACCGTCAGCGAACTGGACCTGGGCGAACCCGGTACCGGTGAACTGCTGGTCCGCATCGAGGCGGCCGGACTCTGCCATTCGGATCTGTCCGTGGTGGACGGCAATCGGGTGCGCCCGGTCCCCATGCTGCTCGGCCACGAGGCCGCGGGCCGCATCGAAGCCGTCGGACCGGGGGAGAGCGATCTGCGGGTCGGACAGCGCGTGGTCATGACCTTCCTGCCGCGGTGCGGCGAATGCGCGGGCTGCGCCACCGACGGCCGCACCCCCTGCCTGCCCGGCAGCATGGCCAACAATGCGGGCGAACTGCTCAGCGGCGGGCGGCGACTGCTGCGCGACGGCGCGGAAGTGCATCACCACCTGGGCGTCTCGGCCTTCGCCACGCATGCCGTGGTGGACCGCCGCTCGGTGGTGCCGGTCGACGACGATGTCCCCGCCGACGTGGCGGCCGTGCTCGGCTGCGCGGTGCTGACCGGCGGTGGGGCCCTGCTGAATTCGGCGAAACCGGCCCCGGCCGACCGGATCATGGTGGTCGGTCTCGGCGGGGTCGGCATGGCCGCGGTGCTGGTCGCCGCCGCCCTGCGCGCGGGCACCGGGCGCGAGATCATCGCCGTCGACACCGTCGCGGAGAAGCTCAAGAGCGCCATGGAGCTGGGCGCCACCTCCTCCTATACGCCCGCCGAGATCGCCGAGCAGAACATTCAGGCCGAGGTCGTGATCGAGGCCGCGGGCAATGTCCGCGCCTTCGAAACCGCCGTCGGCGCCACCGCGCCCGGTGGTACCACCGTTACCGTCGGCCTGCCCGCCCCCGACGCCCGCGCCAGCATTTCCCCGCTCGGCCTGGTCGCCCAGGGGCGTTCCATCATCGGCAGTTACCTCGGCTCGGCCGTCCCCGCCCGCGATATTCCGGAGTACGTCCGCATGTGGCGCGAGGGCACCCTCCCGGTGGAGCGCCTGATCTCCTCGCGAATCCGCTTGGAGGACATCAACAAGGGCATGGACGAGCTGGCCGCGGGCCACGCGCTGCGTCAGGTGATCGTTTTCGACTGAGGTCAGAGGGGGTTTCGCGGGTCGATTCGGCCACCCGATAGGCTCGACGACAGACAACCCGTCCCATCGGGGTTTCAGGGGCCTGCCCCTGAGAGTTCCGGGAGTAGGGCTGTCGGTTGGGTGTCGACGAGAGTGAAGAGGGTGACCAGGTGACCACGAACCGGATCCGTGTGGGTGTGCTCGGGGCGCGCGGCAAGGTCGGGCAGGCGATCTGTGCGGGCGTCGAGGCCGCACCGGATCTCGAGCTGGTCGCCCAGGTCGACAAGGATGACGCGCTCGAGGCCTTCACCGCGGCCGGCACCGAGGTGGTCGTCGACTTCACTCACCCCGATGTGGTGATGCCGAACCTGAAGTGGCTGGTGGAGAACGGCATTCACGCCGTCGTCGGCACCACCGGCTTCGACGCGGACCGCCTCGACCAGGTGCGCGGCTGGCTGGCCGCGAAGCCCGAGGTCGGCGTGCTCATCGCCCCCAACTTCGCCATCGGCGCCGTGCTGTCCATGCGCTTCGCCGAGCAGGCCGCCCGCTGGTTCGACTCGGTCGAGGTCATCGAACTGCACCACCCGAACAAGGCCGACGCCCCCTCCGGCACCGCCTTCCGCACCGCGGGCATCATCGCCGCGGCCCGGGAGAAGGCCGGGGTCGGCCGCAGCCCCGACGCCACCAGCCAGGAGCTGGAGGGCGCGCGCGGCGCGGATGTGGAGGGCGTGCGCGTGCACTCGGTGCGCCTGGCCGGTCTGGTCGCGCATCAGGAAGTGCTGTTCGGCACCCAGGGCGAGACCCTCACCATCCGCCACGACTCCATGGACCGCACCTCCTTCGTCCCCGGCGTCCTGCTCGGTGTCCGCAAGACCCCGCTGCGCCCGGGTCTGACCGTGGGCATCGACCCGCTGCTCGAACTGTGAACGCGGCGGCCGAGAACAATAATCGCGAGGTCCTCAAGCGGATGGCGTTCCTCGCCGTCCTGGTGCTGATCCTGGCCTTCTACTTCATCCTGCTTGGCCGCATCGCGATCAGCCTGATGACCTCGCATTCGGTGCCGGGCGTGATCATCGGCGTCGGCGTGCTGATCCTCCCGCTGGTCGGCGTGTGGGTCGTGTACTCCAGTGTCCGTGCGGCTTTCGCGCATCAGCACCTGGCCCGCCGCGCCCATGACGAGGACTGCGAACTCGACGTCTCGGACCTCCCGCGCCGCGCCTCCGGCCGCATCGAACGCGCGGCCGCCGACCAGCTCTTCGAGCAGGTGAAGACCGAATGGGAAGCCGACCCGGACAACTGGCGCACCAGTTACCGCGTCGCCCGCGCCTACGATTACGCGGGTGACCGCAGCCGCGCCCGCGAAATCATGCGCCGCGCAGTCGATCTGGAGAAGGCGGAGCGCGCCAGTAAGTAAGCGCTCGCATTCCCCGAGCGGGCCGTGCGAGAACGGGTTACAGTTCGCCCGTGAAATTTGTAGTGGGGGGCTGCTTATCGGCCCTGGCCCTGGCCGCGATGGGTGCGCCGGTGTCGCATGCGGATACCGCGCCGGTCTGTACCGAAACCGGCAACTCGTACACGGCAGGCTGGCAGTCCGACTGGGCCGCATACGAAGCCGCCGAACAGAACCCGTCGGACACGCGATCCCGGCAGACCGTGGATCTCCCGATCACCATCGCCGCCCCCTTCGACAAGGTGTGGACGGTCTACTCGAACCTGCGCAACGACCTGGGCCGGCACCCCTTCATGAAGGATATGATCACCCACCGCACCTGCACCGACGCCGACTCCGAGACAATCGATTTCACGGCGCTCGACAACATCCCGGTAGGCCCCTTCAGCTACCCGGCCCTCACCCAGGCCGAACAGCGCATCTACCCCGCCGAGCACTACTACCTCTCCGACAGCTGGGACCAACCCGGCGTCACCACCCACCAGAAGATCACCTTCACCGACAACGGCGACGGCACCACCACGGTCAACGAACACATCACCTTCGTAGCCAACCCCCTCCTGATCGCCTTCACCGTCGACAACGGCTCCTCCTCCCACCGCGAATACCAAGCAGCCCTCAAACGCGACATCGAGAACGGCACCCTCTGAAACGGCGAATGCGGCCCGGAACCGGGAGGTTTCGGGCCGCATTCTGGTGCGTCCGGCCGAGGCGGATCCCGCGCACCTCGACGGGTAATCGGCCCTCACGCAGGGGAAGCCGGTGAGAGCTCGGGGCGCGGGCGTGGGCGGGCGCATCCGATCCGCCGGGACCGGATGACGGAACAGTCCCGGCGGCAATCGGTTTCAGGACGCCGGGTGCACCTTCAACCAGTGCTCGGCGATATCGATGCGGCGGGTGAGCCAGACCTTGTCGTGGGACTGCACGTAGTCGAGGAAGCGCTCCAGCGACTTGGCTCGCGAGGGGCGGCCGACCAGGCGGTTGTGCAGGCCGATCGACATCATCTTCGGCGCACCGGCCGCGCCCTCGGCGTAGAGCACGTCGAAGGCGTCCTTCAGGTGCGCGAAGAACTCGTCGCCATTGGCGAAGCCGGCGGGGGAGGAGAAGCGCATGTCATTGGTCTCGAGGGTGTACGGCAGCACCAGCTGGTCATGCTCGCCCACCTTCACGTAGAACGGCAGATCATCCGCGTACGAATCGGAGTCGTAGACGAAACCGCCGTGCTCGACCACCAATTGGCGGGTCAGCGGCGAATCCTTGCCCGTGTACCAGCCCTTCGGGGCCGCACCGAAGAGCTTGGTGAGGATCTGCACGGCCTCGGCCATGTGCGCGCGCTCGGTCTCGACATCGATCTCCTGGTAGGAGATCCAGCGCAGACCGTGGCAGGCGATCTCGTAGCCGAGGCGCTGGAAGGCCGCCACGACTTCGGGATTGCGTTCCAGCGCCCGCGCCACACCGAAGATGGTGAGCGGAATCGCGCGCTCCTCGAACAGCCGCAGGATGCGCCAGACACCGGCCCGCGAGCCGTACTCGTACATGGTCTCCATGCTCAGGTGCCGGTTCGGGAAGGCCGTCGCCGGAGTGATCTCCGAGAGCAGCACCTCCGATTCCCCGTCACCGTCGAGGACGCTCTTCTCGCCGCCCTCTTCGTAATTGAGCACGAAGCTGACCGCGATATTCGCCTCACCCGGCCAGTGCGGGTGCGGCGGGTTCGGCCCGTAGCCGACCATATCGCGGGGGTAATCCAGATCGAAGTCGCTCACGCGAGTTCCTCCTGCTCCTTGCGCAGCCGATCGCGCGCCGCCTCGGTCAGCGTGCCGAAGAGCCGCAGCCGGGCCATACCTCCGTCCGGGTAGGCGTCCAGCCGGGCCTGCACCACCGGCTCGTCCGAGTCGATGAAGAACCGGTGCCGGGTATCGGGCTGCAGCACCGTGCGGCCGAGCAGCTCGACCTCGGTGCCGTCGGCGCGAATTCCGGTGAGCGACACCGCACCCGGGCTGTTGAACAGGAAGTACGAGGTGTCGATCTCGACGGCGTTCAGCACGCCCTCCTCGACCAGCTGCACCTGCACCCAGTCATTGGCATTGCGGTCGCGGCCGCGCGCGGTCTCCCAGCCGTCACCCATGAGGCGGGCGCGGCCCGGCATCAGGATGTTCAGCGGGTGCGAGAAGAAGACATTGGAGCAGTCGGCGATCCGGCCGCCGTTCTCCAGCGCCGCCAGATCGAACGGGCCCGCCTCCAGCCAGCGCAGATCCGGCTTGGCCAGACCGTGCACGCGCAGCCGGGCGATGCCGCCGTCCGGGAACATGCGCAGGCGCACGTGGGTCCAGCGCTTGGCGGAGTCGACCGCGAACGGGTTGGGCGAATCGCCCTGCACCTTGGCGCGCTCGACGATGGTGGTCCAGCCCTCGGCCGCGACCAGTTCGTCGACGGACGGATAGCCTTCCAGCGCAATGGCTTCCACCGATACCTCCGGCGGGTAGTTGCCCTTGAACCAGGCGGTGTCCACCACCACGCCCTTGATCACACCGGGCACGCCGAGCCGCACGATGGCGGTATCGGCATCATCGCCCGCGGGATGCGCGCCCACGTCACCGCGCCGGCGGCGGGTTTCCCAGCCGTCGTAGACCTGGCCCTTGTGGCCGAAGGTCGCGGGGGAGTAGGTAGCCGCTTCCGGGCGGATCAAATTCTCCTTCTCCGCGAAGGATTCGTCGTTCGCCCACAGGACAGCGCCGCCCAGGGTACGGACGGCCAGATCCGGAAGTCGCGTGAAATCGTTGTCGCTCATAGAGCCGGGATCTTCCTTTCTCGCAATTGCTGCAGCACCTCGACGGTGGCAGCCGGAACCAGCGCGGTCACATCACCGGGACCAAAAGCGCCGCAAGACAATCCGCGCAGTACCACGGTCGCCAGCGCCTGCGCGGTGGCGGGCTCGTCGACGACCGAGCCGCCCTGGCGATCCAGGTAGCGGCCGATACGGGGCGCGGCCACGCTCAAGGCGTGGCGATAGAAGGCGAAAGTGGCCGCCCAGCGCGTCACCAGATGGCCCGGACCCATGTCCCAGCCCTGGTAGTAGCCGCGCTCCAGCGAACGCGTGACCAGGCGGTAGTGCCGGGCCACGGCCGCGGCGATCTCGTCGGGGGAGCCGAGCGGCAGTACCTGGGTGGAACCGTCGCACACCCACACGCCGGTCTGGGCGGCGGCGGCCTGCATGACCGCCTTGGCATGGTCGGCCACCGGATGCTCCAGCGACTGGAACTGCGGTGCGATACCGCAGGCCGCACTGTAATCGTAAGTGCCGTAATGCAATCCGGTACAGCGACCGGCGGAACGATGGATCGCCTCCGCCACGGGCGCGGTGCCGTCGGCGGCGATCACGGCCTGCGGTGACTCGATCTGCAGCTCGAACTTCAGTGCGCCGGAAGGCAATCCGTTCGACGACTCGAGCGACTCACACAGTTCCACGGTGATATCGACCTGCCGCAGCGAACGGATCTTCGGCACGGTGAACACGAACCCGTCCGGTACGCCGCCCGCGCCGTCCAGGACCTTCTCCAGGGTGCGCACGGCACGCGCCCACTCCAGCGAGGTCAGACCCTTCATCCGGATGCCGCGCGAGCTGATCTCCGGCGGCAGCTTGGCCAGCACCTGGCCCGCTCGCACCGCGTCCGCGTCCTCGACCGCATCCGGCCGGGTGCCGTAGCCGTCCTCGAAATCCAGGCGCAGATCCTGGATCGGCCGCCGCCGCAAGGTGATCAGGACCTGGTTGACCACGTCTTCGCCCGCGAGGTCGATCAGCAGCTCCCGCTGCCGCTCCGCGAGGTCGATCGCCACCGCGCCCCATTCGGCGGGCAGTGTCTCCGAGGCATCCGCCCCCGAGACATACGCGGTGTGGATCGGCTGCCCCGGGCGGTCACCCGGATACAGCCGCGCCAACTCCGCATCGACTGTGTGCAAACGCGATTCGATACCAGCCAGCACTTCGCGCGGCAGGCTCACGAACGGACCTCCTCGGTGATCGAGAAATCAGACAACAATCCGGTGTATTGCTTGGGCAGGGGGCGGGCGAACTCGCCGCGGCCGGACTTGCGGAGGCCCATGGTGATCAGCGACTGCACCTGCAGGGTGGCGGCGGCGACACCGTCGATCACCGGCACGCCGACCTCGGCGGTCAGGTACTCGCACAGGTCCGCCATGCCGGCGCAGCCGAGCACGATGGCATCGGAGTTGTCGCTGTGCACGGCATCGCGGCAGGCGTCGGCGATGACCCGGCGCGCCTTGGGGTCCTCCAGTTCCAGCACCGGGATCTCGCAGCCGTGAATGCCGAGGCAGAAGCGCTGCATGCCATAGCGTTCGGCGAGATCCGCGGCGCGTCCCGCGGTGCGCGAAAGCGTGGTCACCACACTGAATCCGCGGCCCAGATGACTCGCGAACTGCATGGCCGCCTCGGCGATGCCGATGACCGGCCCGCGCGCCAGCTCCCGCGCCGCGTCCAGGCCCGGATCGCCGAAGCAGGCGATCACGTAACCGTCGACGCCCTCGGCCTCGCCCTGTGCGATCTCGGCCAGTAGCCCCGGCACGGAAAGCGCCTCGTCATAGTGGCTTTCGATGGAAACCGGGCCCATGGCCGGGGTGATGCCCTCTACGATCGTCCCCGGTGCGGCGACGGCCTTCGCGGATTCCTCGATGACGGCCGTCATGGCCGCCGTGGTGTTCGGATTGATGACTCGAATGCGCATGACGCTCACCGCTTCTCGAAGCGGGAGGTGCCCCTCGTCTGCCGGTGCAGGGGGGCGCGGTCGTCGTCATCGACGGTTTCAGTCATGTCGCACATCCGATCTCTCAGGGTCCCCGCCATTGGGGAGCAGAGGTGTGCGAGACGCTACCGGGCGGCTATTTCCCGGTTGTTGCTGAAACTATATATCTTCCTGACCAGCGGGTTCGGCGAAAAGTCCGATGTCCGTAGGCAAATTCTCCAGCACCCCGTTCAGGCGCTGATGGTGCAGGTCGGTGGCTGCCAGCAACGCGTCCGCATCGCGGGCCAGGAACGCCGCGAGCTGCTTGCTGTGGTCCGCGTGCAGGACCACCCGGTCCATGGTGCTCACGTGCACCATGGGCTGCACCGGCTCGGTGATGTTCCAGGCGTACTCCAGCATGTGTACCACGCGCGGCATGCCCGAGGGGCGGACCAGGGCCAGATGGAAGTTCCTGGTTTCCCGGTGATAGGCCACCGCGTTCTCGGTGAGCACCGCGTGCTCCAGCCGGGCGTGGATCTCCTTGGCCAGTTCGTGGTCGGCGCGGGTGGCGCGGGCGGCGGCCGCGGCCAGCGCCGCCGACTCCAGCCGCTCCCGCACGACATACAGTTCGCGCAGCTCGGCCGAGGTCAGCATGGTCACCTGATAGCCGAAGTTGGGCCGGTGCTCGACCAGCCCCTCACCGATCAGCGTCTGCAGCGATTCGCGCACCGGGATGGCGCTCACGGTGAACTGCCGGGCCAGATCCCCGAGCGGGAGACCGGTGCCCGGCGGCAGGTTTCCCTCCAGCACGAGCCGGCGTAATTCCGCCAGGATCTCGTGTTGCGCGTAGCCGCGCCGGGCGTCCAGCGGCGGCGTGAGCTGGGGTAAACGGGGTAGCCGCGGTCGAGAAGGCACGGGACCACCGTATATGTTCCGCCACCGGCCTCGAGACGCAGGCCACAACGGGGATCAGAGTTCGCCCAGGTCCCAGCCGATCGCCTTGAGTGAAAGCCGATGCAGCTCAGTGCGTTCCGCCGGAGTGAGCCGGGACAGCTGGTACGCGGTCGCCTCGTGGATGAGGGCGTCGGTCTCCGCCCACCGGCGGCGGCCGGCGTCGGTGATGGTGACGGAGTTCTTGCGCCGGTCCTCGGCGCTGCGGGTCCGGGTGACCAGGCCCGCCTTCTCCATGGTGTCGATGAGCCGGACCACCTCGCTGCGGTCGATGGCCAGCGCGTGCGCCATTTCCTGCTGGGAGATGTCGCCGCCCTCGGCGAGGTAGGTCAGCACCCAGTGCTCACGCAGCGGGGTGCGCAGCTCGGTGTGCACGGCTTTGTGCAGCTTGCCGAACACGTAGGTCGGATAGCGCAGCAGGCCTCGGGGGTGGTACTCGCGGTCTTCGGGCACTCGCTGATTCTACCTATTGTTGAGTAACTCAATCATTGATAATCTCCACTATTGAGAAGCTCATCTACAACTGAAGGAGAGGTCCGATGACGCCGACGCGCACGGACGCCCCCGCCGGTCGACTCCGCGGCACGCCCGCCGCGGGCGCCGGCCTCGCCGCCCCGGATTCCGGGGCCACGACCGCCGGGCCCGCCGGCGCTGCCGCCGAACGTCCCGACAAGATCCCCGCCCATGTCTGGCGCACTGCCGGCGTCGTCGTCTTCGGCGCGGTCATGGGCATGCTCGACACCTCGCTGGTCAATATCGGCCTGCACACCATCGGCGCCGACCTGGGCGCGTCACTGTCCACGATTCAATGGGTCGCCAGCGCATACCTGCTGGCCCTGGGCGTCTCGCTCACCGTCTGCGGCTGGCTGGCCCGCCGCGTCGGCGTCGGCCGGCTCTGGCTGGGCGCGCTCGTCGCCTTCACCCTCACCTCGGCCCTGTGCGCGTTCGCGCCCACCGCGGGCTGGCTCATCGCGGCGCGCGTCCTGCAAGGCCTGGCCGCGGGCGTCATGATCCCCGCCGGGCAGACCATCCTCGGCCAGGCGGCCGGACCCGAGCGCATGGGCCGCGTCATGGGCGTGGTCGGCATCGCCGTGGTCGGCGCACCCGCCATCGGCCCGACCATCGGCGGTCTCATGCTCGCGCACTGGAGCTGGGAGTGGTTGTTCCTCATCAACATTCCACTCGGCCTCATCGGCCTGGCCCTGGGCCTGCGCTACCTCCCGCGCACCGCCGGAACGCCGGTGCACGGCCTCGATGTGATCGGCCTGGTACTCGCCGGCGGCGGCGTCTCGGCCGTCGTCTACGGCCTGTCCGAAATCGGCGCGAACGGTTCTCTCACAGCGGTTTCCGTCTGGCTGCCGTTCGTCGCAGGCGTCCTCGCCCTTACCGGTTTCCTCGCCCGCACCCTGCGCAGCGCTCGTCCCCTCATGGACATCCGCCTCTACGCCAACCGCACCTTCGCCGCCGCGAACGCCGCCCTCTGGTGCTCCGGCGCCGCCATGTTCGGCGTCATGGTCCTGCTACCCCTGTACTTCCAGGTCCTGCACCACGACGGCCTCATCCGCACCGGCCTCCTCCTCATCGCCTACGGCGCCGGTGGCATCCTCATGCTCCCCCTCGGCGGCCGCCTCACCGACCGCTTCGGCGGCGGCGCGGTCGCGGTAATCGGCAACCTCCTGGTAGCCGCCGCCTTCCTCCCCTTCGCCTTCCTCCCAACCCAGACGAACGCCGTCCTCACCGAATTCCTGCTCTTCGCAGCAGGTTCCGCCACCGCGGTAGCCTCCATGCCCCTCGTCTCAGCGGCCTACGCGTCGGTCCGCCGCGACCAACTCCCCGACGCCACCGCCTTCGTCAACATCGTCCAACGCATAGGCGGCGCCATAGGCGTAGCCATAATCGCCGTAATCCTCTCCCGCGCAACAACTTCCTCCGGCCACCCCGCCGCCGGCTACCACCTCGCCTTCGCCGCCATCACCACCCTCTCCCTCATGGCGGCAGCCACCGCCACCATCCTCCGCCGCCACCAACGCCGCTGACCCAACCAGCAACGACCCGCCGGGTACCCAGCCCAGCGGGTCGTTCGAAGGCGCGTCGGAGGTTGGCTGGTGCCTGTTCGGCAAGCTGCTCCATTCCGGTGGCGGCTTCCGTTGTGGCGAAACGGAGTTCGAACTCGGTATCGGTGGCGGGCGGCGCTGCTCGGTCGCCGCGCTTGGGGCTCACTCCTCGCCCCCTGATGGTTCGGGGACCGGACCTAGGTCTCCTTCCGGTTCGCGGGCGACCAGATTGAGCAGTGCGGGGTCTGCGTGGATCTCCGCGGTGTGCCGCCATTGGGTGAGCAGTGTGGCGAGTGGGGCGAGGTTTTCCAGGGCAGCTGCGCCTTGGGCGACGTCCACGAGTTCGCCGATGAACAGTTCGACATCATCGTCCGGAAGAAATGTGACCCAGGGGACTGCGTCCGGCAGCACTTCGCTCAATGCGGTTGTGCCGAAACGGCGGACCACGCTCGCGAGCAGCCGGGCCGTGAAGTCCACGACCGCGCCCTCGGCGTCGAGTTGCTCAACCCGCATCAGAGCCAGGTCCCCGGCATCCCGGCGGCGCAGCCGCAGAGCACGCACCTGGTCGAGGCGGCCCGCGGTGACGGCCGGTTTGTGTAGTAAATCGCTGAAAGGGACCACGTCATAGGCGGCGCTCATGACATCCACACTACCTCGGATGTCTGGCTGACACCCTGTTCGGCGGGCGATTCTGTCGGTACCCGCGCCTAAGGTGGGGCCGTGAATCGGACTGATCGGCTTTATGCCATCGTCGAGGAGTTGCGGGCGGTGGCGCCGCGGGTGCGGTCGGCGCGGGAGCTGGCTGGGCGGTATGAGGTCAGTGTGCGCACTATCGAGCGGGATATCAGTGCGTTGCAGCAGTCCGGGGTGCCGATTTATGCGGATGTGGGGCGGCGTGGGGGGTATGCGCTGGATAAGAGCATGTCGTTGCCGCCGTTGAATTTCACGGCGGCGGAGTCGGTGGCTCTGGCTGTCGCGTTGGAGCGGAGTTTGGATCAGCCGTTCGCGCATGCGGGGCGCAGTGCTCTGCGGAAGATACTTGCCGCCATGTCGGAGGCGGATGCGGTGGCGGCTCGGGAGCTGGCCAATCGGGTGGGGTTGATCGAGTCTGCTGAAACCGCGGTGTCGCACGGGATTCCGCCGCTCGTGGAGCAGGCCGTGCAGGCGCATCGGGTGCTGGAATTCGAGTATCGGGATCGGTTCGGGGCGGGGACGCGGCGGCGGGTCGAGCCGATGCTGTTGTTGAACGGGCCGAACGGGTGGTACCTGGTGAGCTGGTGCCGATTGCGGGATGCCGCACGGTGTTTCCGGCTGGACCGGATGGTGGATGTCATCCTCACCGATGAGCCGACCCTGCCGCGGCGGCTCGAGAGTTGTGATCTGGATATTCCGGATCGGAAGTTGCGGATCGTCGCGTTCGCTTGAACCGGCCGGGAAGCTCCGGAAACACCGACAGGGGGTTGTCGCCGGCGCGGGAGATCGTGAAGGAGCGAACACGCACCGACGAAATCTCGGGAGGACCCTCATGACCGCACCCGCCATCAATACCGTCGCCTGGTTCCAGATCGGCAGTGACACCCCGGAGGAGGCGAAGAGCTTCTACAACAACCTCTTCGGCTGGACCTTCGCCTCGGATCCGGACCTCGGCGGCACCTACGACCTCGCCACCTACGCCGGCGGTGACCATGCCGTCGGCGGTATCACGCACACCGATGACGCGGCCGCCAACCACGCCATCTTCTTCGTCCTGGTCGCCGATGTCGCCGCCACGGTGGCCGAAGCCGAACGCCTCGGCGCGAAGATCGACGTCCCCGTCGTCACCACGCCTTCGGGCCTGGTCTTCGCGCACCTGCTCGACACCTCCGGCAACCGCTTCGGCGTCTTCAATCCCGGCGCGCCGCAGCAATAACTCAGCGCCACACCGGATGGCTCGAACCCCGCGGCACCAGCGGCGGGTCGGGCCAGGCCGGCGGCGTGTGCGAGAACCGGACCGGCGGGGCGAGCATGTGGATATCGCCGAGCGGGCTGGGGGCGTCGTAGGCGTCCGGGTCTCGCAGTGAATGCTCGTCATCCGTGCCCGCGCCGGCCGGGTCGACCAGGCCCAGCGTCTGGTACCACATGGCGGTGCGCGTGAGATTCACTGTGACGTGCCAGGATCCGCCCTCGGTGGCGCGCTTGCCGAGCGCGGCGACCGCGCCGACCGCACCCATATAACCGGTGATGAAGTCGTTGATCATGCCCGTGACAGGCAGTTTCGGATCTTCCGGGCTGCCTTCGAGGGTCATCAGCCCGGAGGCGGCCGAACCGTTCATGTCGAAACCGCCGCGGGTGCGCCAAGGCCCTTCGGAGCCATAGCAAGTCACCGAAACGACGATGATGCCCGGGAACCGGGCCGCGAGCTCATCCGGGTCGAGACCCAACTGCTCGAGCTTGTCACTGCGATGGTTGTTGACCACGATATGCGTATCGGCCAGCAGTTGTTCGGCGCGTGCCCGACCGGCCTCGGTGGTGAGATCCAAATAGGCGCTGCGCGAACCGACATTCGCCTCGGCATAGATGAAGTCGTGCTCGTAATCATTGGGACGGGTCGCGCACAGCACATCCGCGCCCTGCTCGGCGAGCGTCCGACCGACGGTCGGCCCGGCAATGGCATGCGTGAACGACAGCACCCGTACACCGTCCAAAGGCCGTGCGGCCGTACCGAATTCGTGCACGGGAGCATCGCCGATCCGGCGCAGCCCGATCACCGGCTGCCCTGCCAGCAAGGCGCCCTGCGGATGCGCGAGCCATTCCTCGGGCGTGCGCGCGACACACAGCGGCAGCCCGGCCTCGTTCGCGGCCTCCTCCAGCTCGAACGCCTCCCGCTTCGCGAACGCGGCCGCCACCTTCGCGTAATCCGGTGGCACATCCAGGAATCGGCACCACTTCGCCGCCAGATGCGGATAAACCCCCGACGCCATGACGGTCCGCCCATCGCCGGTGCGATAGGGCGCGAGCAGGAAAGGATTGTCCGCGACCAGCGGGAACGGCGGCAGTTCACCGGCCAGGGTCGGATGCCAGAACGCATGCGGCGTAATCCCGTGCACGGCCTGCCGCAGATCCAGCCGCAGCTCCTGATCCGGCCCGCCACGCCGCCGATGGAATGCGACCGCCCCGACCGCCGCGCCCATGATCGGAATCCCGATGCAGGCCCCGAGCCGATGTTTGGCCGCCACGATCGGATCCTGCCCGGCGAAACTCACCCCGCCCCCGGCGTCAGCGGCCGACAGGTCCAGATTCGCCAGCAGCGCGTCCAAGGCCGCGACCGGGTCGAGATCGCCGGTGGCCGAACGGTATTGCGGTTCAATGGTCATGATCGTCTCCTGCGGTTTCGCGCGGTGCGGTCAGCCGGTGCAGCAAGGCGGCGACCGTCTCCCAGCGCGGCGTGGATTCGGTGGCCCGGCCGGCGGCCTGTTCGGTCAGTACGCGCAGGTTCTCGCCTTCGACGACGGTGACCACCAGTCGCGTCAGCTCCTCGATGGGCAGCAAGGGAACTCGTCCCGCCGCATCCAGCGATTCGGTGAGCAGCGCGGCCATGGCCGACCGCCCCCGCGCCTCGTGTTCGAGCAGTCGTACCGCCAGCGCCGGACGCCGAATCGCGTGCAGCGCGAACTCCGCCGACACCAGCAGCCAGCGCCGATCGGTGTCGGTCACCACCACCGGCAGCAGCGCGGCGGCCACATCGCGACCGGGCGGGAAGGTCTCCCGGAGCCGTTCCAGCCGGGTCGTCCACTCACGATCGAACAAGGCCAGGAAGAGCTCGTCCTTGTCGCCGTAGTTGGAGTAGAAAGCGCCTTTGGTCAGTCCGGCTCGCGCGCAGATCTCCGGGATGGACGTGGCGCCGAACCCCTGCTCGGCAAACAGTTCGAGCGCCGCATCCAGGAGGGCGGTCACCGTGATCGGCCTTCGTTTGGTCACACCTTTGGGCACGGCCACAGCATAACCGATACCGATCAGAATCCGATACTGTTAGGTATCCGATAGCACTCCGCGAGCCCTCGAGCGCAGGTCAGCCGAGGACCCGCTGTAGATAGGCAATGCGGGCAGCCGCCGCGAGCTGGGAGAGGGCGGCCTGCGGGGCCGCGGTGGAGAACCCGTGCCACGCACCCGGCCACATATGCAGCTCGACGGGCACCCCGGCCGCGGACAGCCGCATCGCGTACTCGAGCGCCTCATCGCGGAAGGTCTCCACCTGCCCGACATCGATGAACGCGGCCGGCAGACCCGAAAGATCCTCCGCGCGAGCCGGAGCCGCATACGGCGACACCTCCGGCCCACCCGGGGCATACCCCAGATAACTGGTCCACGAGGCGATATTGGCGCCCGCATCCCAGAACCCCTCGCGGTGCAGGGCCGTACTGGACGGCGTCCGGCTGCGGTCATCGAGCATGGGAGCCTGCAGGATCTGATGCGCGATCCGCGGCCCGCCCCGGTCCCTGGCCAGCAAGGCGAGCGCCGCCGCCAGGCCGGCACCGGCGCTACTGCCGAAGACGATCAGCCGCTCGGGGTCTACCTCGAGGTCGTGGGCATGCTCGGCCACCCAGGTCAGCCCCGCATACGAATCCTCGACCGGCACGGGGTACGGATGCTCCGGAGCGAGCCGGTAACCCACCGCCACCACGACGAGCCCGACCGTATCCACCCAGCGCGCAAGCGTATCCGCGAGCTCCCATTCGTCCCCCGACACCATGCCCCCGCCGTGTGTGTGGAATACGCAGGGCCACGGCCCTGCGCCCCGAGTCGGATGCATGATGACGACAGGCAGCTCCACTCCCGCCTCGGGGCCGGGGATCAGCCGCTGTGAAATGGCCACCGCCCCCTCGCGTTCGAGGGCGGCCAGATCCGGTGCGGAGGTGTTCATCTTCCGGTAGGCCGCCAATTCGTGCGGCCCGAGCCAGCCCAATTCCTGCTGATCCAGCGGATACGACAGCAGGATCGCTTCCAGTTCGGCATCGAACGGCGGACGAGTGCTCATCAGGCTCTTCTCCTCGAATGGGTCGACGTCATCCAGATTCGCAGCCTGCCCCCGTCCGGTCGACGTGCCGTCCGGCGGGCATTCCGGCAGGAATTCCGCCAATTGGCGGACACGGTCCGGCTGAGCGCCGGCATCGAAAGAAGGCACGACCAGTACACCAGCGCGGAATTTTGCCCGAGCCTCCGCGTTGCTGTACTGATCGCGCCCGTTCCACTTCTCGACTGCTTGGGGATCCGCATGGAAGAGCTGTTGCAACGCCTCGCCGCGCTGGATCCCGCCGCCGAGGACGCCGCCCGCGCCATCGTGTACTTCGACCGCCTCATGGAGCGGCGCGCGGGCCTCGATTCCTTCGTACGCGCCGCCGCCATCCTCTCGGGCTGCCCGGCCGGACTCCATGATCCGGACCGCCACATCACGGTCCGCATCCACCCGGACGGCCACCGATTGAACGCGGCGCCCTACTCGGATCCCTGGCCCGCGGCCGCACTCGGCGGCAGCAGCCGGGTCTGGCTGGAACGCGACGCCGCCACCCTGCCGACAGACCGAATCATCCTGGAGCGCTTGGCAGTCGGCGTCGGCGTGGTCCTCGACCGCACCCGCGGCAATACCCCCGGCCACGACCCCGCCAGCGTCGAGGCCCTGCTCTCCCCGGAAACCGGTGTCGCCGCCCGGCAGCAGGCGATGCGCCGCCTCTCCTTGCCGCCGGACCTCCGGATACGCGCTGTCGCCGCACTACCCGAGACGGCCACCACGTCCCCGAACATTTTCGGCCGCTGGCTCACTCGCATAGGCCGCGTTCACGCAGCGATCATCCCGGCCGATGCCATGCCGGCCGACGTCGCGCCCACTGATTCCATGGCGCATATCGGTTCCACACCTACTGGGTTCGCGTCCGCAGACTCCTGGCCCGCCGATGCCGGGTTCTCGCCCACTGGTTCCGTACTGACGGGCACGCCCGCAAGCCACGCGCCCGGGTCTGCCGGGCTGCCACCGGAATTGCGCGCCGGCATCGGCCCCGCGGTGACTGCCGCCGAGTTGCCGGTGTCCTGGGCGGGAGCGCTGGACGCACTGCGGCTGACCGCCGCCGCCGGCCCGCGCCTGCTACGGCACGACGACCTCGGTGGTTTGGCGCTTCTCGCAGAGCGGGTTTCGGCCGAGGAGGCGTTGATCGACGATGTCCGCGCGGTGCGGGCCGCGCGGGATCAAATGCCCGATGCTCTCGAAACACTTGCCGCGCTGGCCGATACCGACAGCTTGCGGCGGGCTGCCGCCGCCTTGTTCGTGCATCATTCGACCTTGCAGTCCCGGCTGCCGCGATTGACGGCGGTGCTCGGCTATCGGCCGGATACGCCCGCGGGACGTCAGCGCCTGCATCTCGCGCTCGCGCTGCACCGGATCAACCTCAACGGTCCGCTGCCGTGAGGTAGCCGGTCGCCGTCGATCGGCTTTCCGTCATGCCTGATTCCGTGCTTAGGTTTGCTGTGTGGAAACTGCGCCTGCGGGCCTTGTTCGGTGTTGTGGCGGTGTCCCTGCTGGTCGGGACGACAGCGTGTGGTTCCGGCCAGCACGCTGGTGAGAAGGCGCTCGACGCCGCGCTGGTGCAGCGCATCGATGGGATCGTCGCCGATCACCTGGCCGCCGGGTTGATTCCGGGAGCTGTTGTGGCCGTGGTCGATCCAGTGGCGGGCACCTATATCCACGCTTACGGCAAGGCCGATACCGCGACCGGGCGGCCGGCCGGGGTGCACGACCGGTTCCGCATCGGCAGCATTACCAAGACCTTCACCGCGACCGCCGTGCTACGGCTGGTGGACGACGGCAAGCTGCGGCTCGACGACCCACTCGAGCGGTATGTGCCCGGCGTGCCGAACGGCACCGTCATCACCATCGGGAACCTGCTCGGAATGCGCGGCGGTGTCTACGATCTGGCGGGCGAGAACGATTTCCTCACCCAGTCGCTGGCGCAGACGCCCGGCGCGCAGTGGCACGACGGTGATCGGTTGCGCGCGATCATCGCCCATCCGGAGAAGGCGAGCCAGCCGGATCAGCACACCGTGTACTCGAATTCGGAGTACTACCTGCTCGGCCTCGTGCTGGAGAAGGTTACCGGTAAGCCCGTCGGCGAGGTGCTGCAGGATCTCGCGCGGCAGTACGGACTGGACGAGACCACCTATCCGTCCGACGGCGCCGTTCCGGACCTGAGCGTGCACGGATACGCCTATGACGCAGACACATTGACCGATGTCACGCAGCGCGTCACCCCGGTGTTGTTCGGTGCGGCCGGTTCCATGATCTCCTCGGTCTCGGACCTGGCCCGCTATGGCAAGGCCCTGGGTACCGGGGAACTGCTGAAGCCCGAGACTTTCCAGGCCCGAACGCATTTCACGGATCTGGGCGATGGCACCGTCGGGTACGGGCTCGGCCTGAGCCGGATGAACAAATGGCTCGGCCACGACGGCGCGGTGCTCGGCTACAACAGTCAGCTCGGTTATCTCCCGGATCGGGGCGTGACCGTCGCGGTCGCGATCAACCAGTTCGGACCCGCGACCACGGGCGCTCTCCCGGTGAACGCCGGTCTGCTGTGGAACGACCTCGTGGACGCCCTGTACCCGGGCACCGGCCTCGTCGAGACCACCCCCGGAACCCCCGCGGATCCACCGATCCCCACCGCGGCCGATCTGAACAACACGCTCACCGAGGCGCTACGCACCGATATCCCCTCGGCCCGGAAAGCGTTGCGCATCACCGGCGACACCACCGGCGACCTCATGACGGCCTGGTCCGCGACCAATGCCGCGCAATCGGTCCGGGTGCAGGTCCAGCAGGTGCGCCTGCTGCGTCAAGGACTGTTGATGGCCACCGGCACCATGACTTCCACGGTGCCGGCCATGCCGCTCTCGATCCCCTTCGTGCCCGGTGACGGCGGATGGCAGTTGCCGACCTTCTGGGTCTGCGAATCCTTCGTACCCGGCCCCGATCGCCCGGCCGCCTGTTCCTCCTGACCGCCCGGCCGATTCCGGTTAGAGTCACCTCATGGTGGCCGAGCCCCTCACCGCATGGCTGCTGGATTCGGATCCGGCACTGCGCTGGCAGGTCGAACGCGACCTGCTGCGCGAATCACCCGAGGTGTGGGAGCCGACCCGGGCGAAGATCGCGACCGAAGGTTTCGGCGCGCGCCTGCTCGCCTGCCAGGACGCGGACGGTCAATGGGCCGGCGGCGCATTCTTCCCGGCGGACTTCGACTTTCACGGCCCCGAGGCCGCGGAGGGCGCGGGCCAGCCGTGGACGGCGACCACCTGGACGCTGAACTCGCTGCGGGAATGGGGTCTGAATGCCACCGTCCTGCGCGAGCGCCGCACCGCGGAACTGCTCGCGGAGAACAGTCGCTGGGAGTACGAGAATCTTCCTTACTGGGGCGGCGAAGTCGACTGCTGCATCAATGCCTGGACCCTCGCCAATGGTCTCTGGCTCGGAGCGGATATCGACGGAATCGTCGACTGGTTCCTGCAACATCGGCAGGAGGACGGCGGCTGGAACTGTGAATGGGTGGACGGTTCCACCCGTTCGTCCTTCCATTCGACCCTCAACGCGCTCAAGGGCTTACTGGCCTACGACACCGCGACCGGCGGCACCGGCGAAACCCGCGCCGCCCGCCGGGCCGGCGAGGAGTATCTCCTGGAACGCGGTCTGCTGCACCGTTTGTCGACCGGCGAACCGGTGGGCTCGTGGGTGTCCGAGGTCGCCTACCCCTTCCGCTGGTCCTTCAATATCCTCAATGCGGCCGAATACTTCCGCCGCGCAGCACAATTCGATGGCATCCCGCCCGACCCGCGCCTGGCCGCGGCGATCGAGCGCCTGCGGGCCACGCGCCGTCCGGACGGTACGTGGCCACAGGGCCGCCGGCATCCCGGTCGAGTCTGGTTCGAGGTGGACGTACCCGAGGGTGAGCCGTCGAAATGGCTTACCCTCTACGGAATTCGTGTACTCGAGTGGTGGGATGCCGCTCGTATCGGAGCGGCCGGATAGGGACCGCTCAGGGCAGCGCGGTGCCGATGGCGTCGCCCACGCCCGCGCCGACACTGGCGCCGACGACGGCCCCGGCGGCCCCGCCGAGGACGACGCCGAGCACCGCGGTGCCCGGGCAGATGGGTACGGTGACCGCGCAGAGCAGCGCGCCGCCGGCCAGGCCGCCGAGGACGCCCCCGGTGACCGCGTCGACGGTGGCGCCGATGGTGCCGCCCCCGAAGGCTTCGGGTCCGGCGGAAACGGGTTGTACGACGGGGGCGGGAGCGGGCGCAGGTGCGGCCGCCGAGGCGATTCCGGTGCCGGCGCCGGCCAGGGCGGCGGCGATGATGGTGGTGGCAGCGATCTTGCGAACCATGGTGCTTCTCCTGAATCTTCCTGAACCGACTGACGAACGCCCGCGGCGTTGCTCGACGGCCGCTGCGGCGCCGATCAGTTCGGTCGATCACTGAGAGTGCCAGGTCGGAGCCCAATGGTCATGCGGTCGAGGACTTTTCGTCAGGTCTGGCACGGATTGTCATGAATTCGATCTTTATGCCGCGTGCGCAGCGGGCAATCCCGGGCCCGCCGACAGGCCGGATGCGATGGCCGGCGCGCGCCGGAACGGCCGGGCGTTACGCTCGAATTCGTGCCGACGTTGCTGATCATTCATCACACGCCCTCACCGTTCATGCAGGAGATGTTCGAGGCGGTCGTCGCGGGTGCGACCGATCCGGAGATCGAGGGCGTGCAGGTGGTGCGCCGCGCGGCGCTGGCGGTCAGTGCCACCGATGTGCTCGAAGCGGACGGTTATCTGCTCGGGACGCCCGCGAATCTCGGCTACATGAGCGGCGCGCTCAAGCACGCGTTCGACACTTTCTACTACCCGTGCCTGGATTCCACCACGGGCCGCCCGTACGGCCTCTACATCCACGGCAATCAGGGCACCGAGGGCGCGGAACGCAGTGTGGCGAGCGTGACGACCGGCCTCGGCTGGGAGCAGGCCGCCGCCTCGGTGATCGTTTCCGGCCCACCGGCCAAGACGGATATCGAACGCTGCTGGGAGCTCGGCGCGACCGTGGCCGCCCAGCTCATGGCTTAATACCGGCCGGCTATGACGGGGCAGCGATACGCCCCCGAATTCTGGTGGCTGACACATCGGACCCCGAGCCCGTCATACTCGAGAAGACATTTCAGGAGTGTGGAGAGAGGTGAAGGCCGCCGTGGAGGCGCAAGAGTCGGGGATACGCCGGATCGGGCTGGTCGAGGATCATGAGTCGGTAGCGATCGGGCTGGCAGCAATGCTGGCGCCGGAGGCCGACCTGGAGTTGGTGATCACCGCGGGCACCGTGGCCGAATTACTGGTGGCGGGACCGCAATTGGATCTGGTGGTACTGGATCTGCGGCTCGCCGACGGATCACAACCGGAAGACAATGTGCGCGCGCTGCGCGAGCGCGGCATCGAGGTGCTGGTGTTCACCGGCGCCGACAATCCGTACATGGTGCGGTCGGCCGCGCGGGCCGGCGTACTGGGTGTGGTGCGCAAATCGGAGGATGTGCCGACCGTGGTGGCGGCGGTCCGCCGCGCCGCACAGGGCGAACAGGTGGTGACCACCGACTGGGCGGCCGCCATCGACGGCGACCCGCAACTGTCGAACGTCGGGTTGAGCCCGCGGCAGCAGCAGGTGCTGCAGCTGTACGCCTCGGGCGAGAAGGCGTCGCGGGTCGCCCGCATGACCGGCCTGTCCGAGCAGACCGTCAATGACTATCTGGGCCGCATCCGGCAGAAGTACTCGGACGCCGGCCGTCCCGCGCCCACCAAGACCGACCTCTACAAGCGGGCCGTCGAGGACGGGTGGTTGCCTGTCCCCGAACGGGATCCGCGCACATGACCGCAACGTCCGGCACGCTGGACGCCGCTCGGCCCGAGCGGTCGACACCCGCCGTCACCCAGCTCGTCCAGTGGCTGCGCGTCGGTTTGACCGTCGCCGAGGATCCCTCGACGGCGGCCTACGACCGCATCATGCGGCGGCTCGGCCTCTCGGCGGGTATCGCGGGCATCATCGTCGGCTGCGCCGAACTGCCCGAGATCGCGCAGCAGGGCCGGCCGCAGCCGGTGTGGTGGTCGGTGGTGGCCGTGGTGCTCTGCTTCGGCTGGTATCCGGTGCTGGTGGTGGTGTCGGCGGTCTCCGGGCCGCGGGCCATCCGCATCGTGTGCGGTTGTGCCGCCGTGAGTTTCCTGGTCGCGCTGGCCACCATTCCGCTGGCGGTGCGGCTGCACTCGATAGACGCCAACTCGGTGTGGCCCTTCCGGGTGACCGCGCTCGCGGTGTGCGCGGCCGTGCTGTCCTTTCCCACCCGGGTGACCGTCACCTATCTGCTGGCGGCCTCGACCTCGGCGGCGCTGGCCACCATCTACACGGTCAGTGCCGTCACACCGCAGAATCTCACCGAGAACTTCCTGCGCTCAGCGGGTTTGTCGGCGCTGTTCGTGTGGTGCGGCACCGCCGCCACCGGCGCCGCCGCCCGCGTGGACCGGGAGTCCTCCATCGCCAGCCGCCGCGCCGCCGCACAGGCCGCCGCGCAGGCGCGGGATCGGGAGCGGGCACGGTTCGCCGCGCTGATCCACGACGCCGTGCTGTCGACCCTGCTGGAAGCCGCACGCGCCGGCACGCATTCGGATGTGCTGCGCCGGCAGGCCGAACGCACCCTGGAACAACTCGACGAATGCCGCGGCGACGACCGCGATCCGGATCTGCTGGACGCCCGCTCGGCGGTGCTGTTCCTGAGATCCGCGGTGCAGGACGTGAATTCGGGCATCCGCTTCGCCACCCGCACCTGGCCGGGCTACGACGATCTACGCATGCCGGTGCAGGCCGCCGGCACCATCGCCGCCGCCCTCACCGAGGCGGCGCGGAACAGCCTGCGGCACGCCTCGATTCCCGGCCGCGAGGTGCGGCGCACCGTCACGGCCACCATCAGCGCGGGCAGTATCCGCATCGTGTTCACCGATGACGGAGCGGGTTTCGACCTCGCGGTGGTGCCCGCCGATCGGCTGGGCATCTCCATGAGCATTCTGGGCCGCATGCGGCAACTGGCCGGCGGTTCGGCGTTCGTGGAATCGGCGCCGGGGGAGGGCACCACGGTCACCCTGGTGTGGGGTGGCGATGGCTCCCATTGAAACCCGTGTGGTGGAACTGGATTCGCGGTTCGGCCTGCGGGATCTACTCGGCCTGCGCGGCCGCGCCGCCTGGCTGTTCCTGCTCATGCTGGAAGCGGTCATCGCGCTCTACATGATGCCGGCCTTCGCGGACACCCCGTTGTGGGCGGCGATAGTGAGTGCGTTGCTCATGCTGATCGCGGGCGGGCTGGTGACGGCCATCCCGGTGGATCCGCTGCCGCTGCCGGTGGCGTTCTTCGCGGTGGTCGCGGCGACCGCGGCCACCGGGCTCTCGGTGATGAACCCCGCGCCGTCCATGTCGCATCAGTCGGTGTGGTCGGCTTTCGCCTCGTCGTATGTGTTCAGTGTGCTGGTGCTGCGCGGGCGGATCCGTACCGCGTGGGCGGGTGCGCTGGCGGTGGCGAGCGCGGTCCTGCTGGCGGGGGTCGGCGAGCATCTGCCCGCGCCGACACTGGTCGGCTCGCTGGTGCCGATCGGAACCCTCACGGCCATCTCGTTCTTCACCGCGATCATGCGGCCTATGCAACGTTCGCTGCGCATGCTGCGTGAGGACGCCATGATGCGGGCCGCCGCCGAGGCGACCATGGCCGCCGCCGACAGCGAACGCAACCGCCAGCTGGCGCGCTTGGACCTGGTGGCCCGGCCCATCCTGGAACGCATAGCCGACGGCGCGGAACTGACCGCCGCCGAACAAGAGGAATGCCGCCTGCTGGAAGCCGAACTGCGCGACGGTCTTCGGGCCCCGCAGCTGGTGACCGAGGAACTCAGCGGCGCGGCGCGCGGCGCCCGCGGCCGCGGCGTCGAAGTGGTGCTGCTCGACGACGGCGGTTTCGCGGGCGTCCCCGAATGGGTGCGCAAACGCGTGATCGACGCCGCCACAAAAGAATTGGATGCGGCGAACCACGGTTCGGTCACCGTGCGCGTCCTCCCGCTGGGCCGCCACGTGCTGGGCACGGTCCTGGCCCACGCCCCCGACCACGACCGCCGCACGGAGATCGACACCGACGGGCGGGTCAGCGTAACCGACTGAGCCGCAGGGCTTTTGCCGGCCGGAGTCACGGGTTCGCCGCCGGGTATGCCGCCGCTCGAGGGAGCGACCGCGCCACCGGCCGGGGCGTGGGGGGAGTACCCGCCGCCGGGGTCTGGGCGTTACGGCGTATCGCAGCGGCCTGGGCCACCCTTCTTCATCTGGTCGCGCAGTGCGCCCTGCACGGCGGTGGACAGCCACGAGTTCAGGGATTGCCCGCTCTGCGCGGCGGCCTCCTCGGCGCGGGCCTTCATCTGTTCCACCAGGCGCAGGGTGACGCGGCTGATGTCGCCGGTCATTTCCTCGAAGGTGGGCTGGTGGGGCTCGTCGGATGCGGTCTTGCGCACATCCACGTGCGCGTCCGTACCGTCGACGGAGACGTGCACGGTGCGGTCGCCGAGCGTATTGCTGACTTCGGTGGCGAGTTCGGACAGCGCCGCGAGCAGCACCAGGCGGGCCGAGTTCTCGGTCGCGGCGGCCAGTGCGGCGGCAGTGGCCTGCGTCTTCTCATCGCCGAGTGCGGCGGCGGCAATGAGGTTCTCGCGCAGTTGCGCGGTGTACTTGTCGAGATCCATGACACCAGTGTGACGTCACCAGTGGCATCATTCAAGGAGACCTGTGACGCCACATCCGGCCGGGTGCCTCGAAATCCCCGCCCCGTACGAGACCGTTCGGGTATAACGGTGCAAACACCGTTTCGTTGACGCGTTACGCTTCTGACTATGACGAACGGTGAATCGACGCGAATCGAGCTGCACGCGTCCGGCACAGTAGGTGTCGCGATGGTGACCCCCTTTACCGTCGAAGGCAAGCTCGACGTCGATGCCGGTGTCGCCCTGGCCGCCCGTTTGATCGATGGCGGCGTCGATCTGCTCGCCATCTCCGGAACCACCGGCGAGTCGCCGACCACCACCGAATCCGAGAAGTTCGACCTGCTGCGGGCCGTCGTCGACGCCGTGGGCGACCGGGCCACCATCATCGCCGGCGCCGGCACCTACGACACCGCGCACAGCATCGAACTCGCCCGCAATGCCCAGCGCGCGGGCGCCCACGGTTTGCTGGTCGTCACCCCGTACTACTCGCGTCCCACCCAGGACGGCCTGTTCGCCCACTTCACCGCCGTCGCCGACGCGACCGACCTGCCGGTGACGCTCTACGACATTCCACCGCGCTCCGTCGTACCCATCGCCACCGACACCATCCGCCGGCTCGCCGAGCACCCGCGCATCGTCGCGGTGAAGGACGCCAAGGGCGATCTGAACGCCGGCGCCGAACTGATCGCCGAGACCGGACTGGCCTTCTACTCCGGCGACGACGCGCTGAACCTGCCGTGGCTGTCGCTCGGCGCGACCGGATTCATCAGTGTTATCGGCCATCTCGTGCCGGACCGCCTGCGCGCCCTGCGTGAGGCCTACCTCGCCGGAGATGTGCAGCGCGCCCGTGAGATCAATGTCGGCCTACTGCCGCTCAATCGGGCCATGGCCCGCCTGGGCGGCGTCGCCATGACCAAGGGAGCGCTGCGTTTGCTCGGCGTCGAAACAGGGGAGCCACGTTTGCCACAACTCATGCCCACCGCGGACCAGCTCGACGCGCTGGCCGTCGACCTCCGCGCCGCCGGGGTGCTTGCATGACGGGCCCGGTGGGACGCCGGCCGCGCCGTACCGCGAGCCGCGCCGCGGGAGCTCCCGCGCCGATACCCGATGCGCCGGAATACCAGCCGAAGGCAGCGGCTTCCGAGGACGCGAGCGCGCAAGCCGCTGCGACGTCCGCTGCGGCCGGGGCTGATTCGACCACATCCGCCGGTGCTGATTCGACCGCAGCGGCCGGCACGGGCCGGGCCACCGCGAAATCCGGCGCCGCCGCAGGCGCCGGGACCGGCGAATCCGCCGCTGCCGCAAGCGATTCCAACGGCCGCCCGGCCCGGGGTCGGGGCCGCAACGGCGCGTCGGCGGAGACGCAGGATGCGCCGGCCGCCGGCCGTCAGGACGATTCCGCTCGTGGCCGTCAGGACCGCTCGCGTCGTGGGGGCAGCCGTTCCCGCCAGTCGGGCCGCGGCGATCGGGCCGAGAACACCGCGCCGCCGCAGCGGGATCCGCACGCGATGGGCACCCCGCCCAAGGCGCCGAAGGGCGGCCTGCGGGTGTTCGCGCTCGGCGGTATCGGTGAAATCGGCCGCAACATGACCGTTTTCGAGTACGACGGCAAGCTGCTCATCGTCGACTGCGGCGTGCTGTTCCCCGAGGATCAGCAGCCGGGCGTGGATCTGATCCTGCCGGACTTCGGTCCCATCGAGGACCGCATGGACGATATCGCCGCGGTCATCCTCACCCACGGGCACGAGGATCACATCGGTGCGGTGCCGTTCCTGCTGCGCCTGCGGCGCGACATCCCGGTCATCGGTGCGAAGTTCACCCTCGCCCTGGTCGCGGCCAAGTGCCGGGAACATCGCTTGCAGCCCAACCTGACCGAGGTCACCGAGGGCCAGCGCACCCAGCACGGCCCGTTCGATTGCGAGTACTTCGCGGTCAATCACTCCATTCCGGATGCCATCGCGGTCGCGATCCGCACCCCCGCGGGTATCGCCCTGCACACCGGTGACATCAAGCTCGACCAGCTGCCGCTGGACGGCCGCCTCACCGACCTGGCCGGGTTCTCCCGCCTCGGCGACGAGGGCGTGGACCTGTTCCTGGTCGACTCCACCAATGCCGAGGTGCCGGGCTTCGTGACGCCCGAGCGCGAGATCGGCCCGGTGCTCGACAATGTGATCGGTAAGGCCAAGGGCCGGGTCATCGTGGCGTCCTTCGCCTCGCATGTGCACCGCATCCAGCAGGTGATCGATGTGGCGCAGCGCTACGACCGCCGCATCTGCTTCGTGGGCCGGTCCATGGTGCGCAATATGCAGATCGCGCAGGACCTCGGCTACCTCGATGTGCCGGACGGCCTGGTGGTGGATCTCGATCAGGCCGCGAATCTGCCGGTGCACAAGCTGGTGCTGATCTCGACCGGTTCGCAGGGCGAGCCGCTGTCGGCGCTGTCGCGCATGGCGCGCGGCGATCACCGCCAGATCAATATCCGCGCCGACGATCTCGTGGTGCTGGCCTCCTCACTGATCCCCGGCAATGAGAACGCCGTGTTCGCCGTCGTGAACGGCCTGGCTCGCCTCGGCGCGACCGTGGTGACCCAGCAGAACGCGAAAGTCCATGTCTCCGGCCATGCTTCGGCGGGCGAGCTGCTGTACCTCTACAACGCGGTCCGCCCCACCAATGCCATGCCGGTGCACGGCGAATGGCGGCACCTGCGCGCCAACGGCGCCCTGGCGGTCGCGACGGGCGTGCCCGAGGAGCGAGTCGTGCTGGCGGAGAACGGCGTAGTGGTCGACCTGGTCGACGGTATCGCCTCCATCACCGGCCGCGTCCCGGTCGGCCAGGTGTACGTCGACGGCCTCTCGGTCGGCGATGTCGGCGAATCCACCCTCTCGGACCGCCTGGTCCTCGGCGAGGGCGGCTTCATCTCCATCACGGTCGCCGTCGACTCCACCACCGGAAAGCCGGTCAGCGCACCGGAAGTCCACGGCCGCGGCTTCTCCGACGACCCGGACGCCCTCGACGACGCCCAGGAACTCGTCGAGGCCGAACTCCGCCGCCTCACCAACGAGGGCGTCACGGACACCCACCGCATCGCCCAGAGCGTCCGCCGCGTGGTCGGCCGCTGGGTGGCCGAGAAGTACCGCCGCCGTCCCATGATCGTCCCCACGGTCATCGGCGTCTGACGGAAAACTCCACGGGCACAACGGAAATGGCCCCCGCAGCTATTGCTGCGGGGGCCATTTCGGCGTATAAGGGCCAGCGGGCTCCACTGCGACATCGAGGCGCTGCGGTATCGACGGTCGAGGTGCCTTGTCCGATCGGCCGGTGCGCCGCAGCCGCGGTTTCGGCCACCGGAAAGGTTCGTTTCCGGTCGGCGGACTGTTCGCGGCCTTCCGCCGAATACACTGCCGCCCCGGTAGTTTCGACTACCGGGGCGGCGTGCGAGACGGGGTGCTGCCTTACTTGTCCTGGCAGGCGGCGGAGTCCAGCTTGGCGGCCTTCACGATGCTGCAGGCGTAGTTGTGGTCGATCTTCCATTCGGTGCCGTCGGCGACGAAGGAGACCGTGGCGTTGTTCACCGGGGAGCCGTCGATGGTGACGTCGGCGTCGGCCTTGACCTTGCCGTCGACCGGATCCTGCACGTTGGTGATCTTGATCTGGACGTTGTTCTTCTTCGCGGCGTCGACCAGCTTGGCGGCCAGCTCCGGATCCTGACCGGCGTCCTCGATCCAGCTGGTCTTCGTCTTGGAGTCGATGGACGGGTCGAACGCCTTGGTGACCTTGTCGTTCAGTTCGTCCACGGTCGGCTTCGGCAGGTTCGGCACCGCGGTGGTCGACGGGGCGGCGCCGGTGATCTTGGCGTCACCGTTGGTGTCGCCCTGGAAGTTTCCGGCGGGCGCGGCGGCGGAGGTGGTGGTGGACGATTTGGCCGAGTCATCGGACTTGCCGCAGGCGACCAGCCCGAAGGCCGAGGTGGCCAGCAAGACCGCGGCAGTGGCGCGGAAGATGGTGTGCTTCAACGAAGTTGCTCCCCTGTATCGGTATTGTGGCTAGAGCTGGTAGCCGGTGGTGCAGTTCCAGTGGATGATGGTGGCGTCGCTGTAGTTGCGGCCCAGCGCCTGACTCTTCGCCGCCGAGCGCGAGGACGCGGCGCCGAAGGTGTAGTAGCCCTCGTTGTTCGAGTAGGCGACCGCGCCACAGCCGTTCGCGAACCGCGCCACGACCTTGCAATCGTTGTAGGTGCACTGATCCACCGCAGCGCTCTGTGCCGACGCGCTGTCGGTGTAGTCGTACGAGTAACCGATCTTGCCGGTCGACACCGACAGGGCGATCGCGCCGAAGTTCAGCGACTGGGCAGAGGCCGGAGCCGCGGTGCCGACGAGCAGGGAACCGACGGCCGCGACCATCACGGCGGTGCCGGTGACGATCTTCTTCAAAATGTTGCCCTTCTTGTACTGGGATCCACGACCCTATGGACCGAGGAGTCAAGCTACCGACCCGAATTGGCGGACGCCAACCCGGCAGCGGCTCGAATCTGCAATGTTCACCGACATCGTCCCGATGTCCGCGACCGGATTCATGATCGACTGCGCCGCTTATCGAAGGCCGGGTGATCCGCTTAAGGCCCCGCTGAGAAGGCCGGAATCCGAACCGAGCAGGGCGAACCCCCGGAAAACGCGGCCGTGCGCGGCAGCCTGCGACCGGGATAGGGTTCAGCCATGAGTATGGCCCAGAGGGAACGACAGGCCCTGGTGCGGACGATGGCCGAAAAGGGCCCGGACGCACCGACCCTGTGCGGGGAGTGGACCGTTCGTGATCTGGCCGCACACCTGATCGTCCGGGAACGCCGCCCGGACGCCGCCCCCGGCATCATGCTGAAGCCCTTCGCGCCCTACCTGGAACGCGTGCAGGAAAAGGTTGTTCAGCGTCCTTTCCCGCAACTGCTCGACGAGGTACGCACCGGCCCGCCGTTCTACCTGCGCCCGGTGGATTCGCTCATGAACCTCACCGAGATGTTCGTACACCACGAGGATGTCCGCCGCGGCGCACCCGGCTGGGAACCCCGCCTGCTCTCCGCCGCCGACGAGGACGCGCTGTGGAAAGTGCTGACCCGCCTGGGCCGCATGGCCTATCGCAAGGCGACGCTCACCGTCGCGCTGGCGACGCCGGACGGCCGCCGCGTCGTCGCGCATCAGGCGGGCGACCGCAGCGTCGTATTGGCAGGCCCGCCGTCCGAACTGCTGCTGCACGCCTTCGGCCGCAATGAGGTCCGGCTCGAGGTCACCGGCGCGCCGGACGATGTGGCCGCGGTGCACGCACTCGACCGCAGCGTCTGAGGGACCACAGCGTCCGAGGGAACCACAGCCTCCGGTCGTCCGCCCCGGTCATGAAACGATCACGCGGTGCTCTATAGCGTCCGTGACAGTCAGTGGTTCGTGGGGAGGTAGTTCGCAATGACCTGGGAGCTCGCAGTGCTGGGACCGGTCGAGCTGAGGTCGGATGGCATGCCCACCCCGACCATGCCGCCCAAGCAGCAGGCCGCCCTCGTCATGCTGGCCTGCGCGCGCGGACGTGCGCTCTCGGTCGAAGAACTGGCGGGCGGCATCTGGGGCGTGACCCGCCCGCCCTCCGCGGTGGGCGCCCTGCGCAACTATGCCTGGGCCCTGCGCAAGCTCCTCGCTACCCCGGTAACAGTCACCGCGCCCGCGCAGCAGGTTGTGACCGCGAACGGCACAGTGATTCCGCAGGACACCGCGATCATGCCGGGTGCGGCCGCGTCGCCCGGCGCAGCAGCCTCGGTTGCGCCGGTAACAGCGCGAGGTGCTGTGACCGCCTTCGAACCGGTGAGCCTGTCCTCGGAATCGCGTGGATATCGGCTGTCCGGACCGCTGGCCATGGATGTGGACCGCGTCGAAGCGCATCGTGTCGCGGCCGATACGGCCCGGGCCGCCGGGGAATTCGATAAAGCGGACACCATCGTGCGTGCGGCGCTGCGGGAATGGCGGGGCGATCCGCTCAGCGGGGTGTCCGGTCCCTGGGCGGAGATCGAGCGGGCGCGGCTGCGCCGGCTGCAGCGCGCGCTCGAGGAGGACCTGGCCGACCTGACGGTGCAGCGCGGCGACTATCCGCGCGCCATCGCCGATCTGGAGGCGCTCATCACCGGTGATCCGCACAGTGAGCGACTGCGCGGGCTGATGATCACCGCCCTGTACCGGGCGGGCCGGCGCACCGAGGCCCTCGACGAATATCAGCGGATCCGCAAGCTGCTGGTCGCCGAGCAGGGCATCGAACCCGGGCCCGCGCTGCTGGAACTGCACCGGCAGATCCTCGCCGACGAACTGCCCGGCCCGGACACGGCGCCCGCGGCCGTCACAGTACGCACCCCCGAACCGGCGCAACTACCGCCCGACACCGCCGATTTCACCGGCCGCGAAGACCTGGCGCGGGAACTGTGCGGCGTGCTCGCCGACAGCATCCGGCCCATCGTCGCCGTCTCCGGCATGGGCGGCGTGGGCAAGACGGCACTGGCCTTGCATGTGGCGCACCGCATCCGGGACTGCTACCCGGACGGTCAGCTCTACGCCGATCTGCACGGCGCGGGCGCCGCACCCGCCGATCCCGAGCATGTGCTGGGCGCGTTCCTGCGCGCGCTGGGTGTACCGCAGCGCGCGATCCCGGCCGGCGTGGACGAGCGGGCCGCGCTGTTCCGGTCCGCGCTCAGCGGTCGCCGCATGCTGCTCGTGCTCGACAATGCCTGCGACGCGGCGCAAGTCGTGCCGCTGCTGCCCGGCGAACCCGGCTGCGCGGTGCTGACCACCGCGCGCCGTCCCCTCACCGCCCTGCCCGGCGTGCACTCGGCCGCGCTCCGGGTCTTCGAAACGGCCGAAGCCGTGCGGCTTTTCACCCGTATCGTCGGTGCGCGGCGGGCCGCCGCCGAACCGGACGCCGCCCGGCGCATCGTGGAACTGTGCGGTCTGCTGCCGATCGCGGTGCGCATCGTCGCCGCGCGCGTCGCGGCCCGGCCGCAGTGGACCATTGTCTCCGAGGCCGACCGGCTCGCCGCGGAACGCCATGACCTGGACCGTTTCCGAGCGGGGGAGCTCGCGCTGACGGCCGCGTTCCGGGCCGGCTACGAACAACTTCCGCCCGCCGCCGCCCGCGCCTTCCGATTGCTGGCCGCCGCCCAGCTGCCCGATCTGCCGCTGGCCGCCACCGCCGCGGTGCTCGACACCATCGAACCGCTCGCCGAGGACATCTGCGAGGAGCTGGTGGATCGCGGCATGCTCGAAACCGCGGGCCGCGGCCGCTACCACTATCACGACCTCATGCGCCTGTTCGCCCTCGGGCACGGCCGTGACCCGGATGCGGATGTGGTCGCCCGGCTGCTCGACTACTACCTGGCCACCATGAAAACTGTGCTGCGCGTCCGGCATCCGGGCCTGCGGCTGCGGCTCGCGCCGACCGGCCATCCCGGCACCCGCGTGGCGGAGCTGGACGCCACCCGCGTCTTCCTGCAGGTGGAACGCCGGAACCTGGTGCAGCTCTACCGCCTCGCCGTCGCGGGGACCGCCGCGCACCGCACGCTGGCCGCGGATCTCGCCCTGGCGGTGGCCGAAACCATGCTGGCCGGTGACGCGACGGTGGATATCGAGAAGGCGCTCGACGAACTCATCCGCGCCACCGAGGCGGACGGCAATCCGGTGGCGGCCGCCCGTGCCCGCCTCGCACTGGTCTTCGTCCAGTTCTCCGAATTCGCGGAACCGCAACGGGCCGCGGGTCACATCCGGTGGCTGCTGGCCGAGGTCGACGCCGACGCCGATCCCTGGGTCGCCGGTACCAGCAATGTGTATGCCGGCGCGCTCGCCCTCTACAGCGCGGATCCCGCGCGCGCCGCAAGGTATTTCGCCGAAGCGTTGCTCCACTACCGGGCGGGCGGCAGTCCCGAATGCGTCCGCGTCGCCTATTCCCTGCTGGCACAAGCCTATTCGGCCGCCGGCCGGAACCGTGACGCCTTGGCCGCCGCCGCCCGGGCCGTCATCGGTGACAGCCAGCTCGGCCCCCGCCGCAATGTCATGTGGGCGCTGACCGAAGCGGCCTGGGTGCTCAGCAGCGAAGGGGACGCCGAATTGGGCACCCGCCTCTTCGACGCCGCCCTGCGTGTCGCCCGCCGCGCCGGCTGCCCCCGCTTCGAATCCACCATCCACGCCCGCGCCGCCCTCGCGCACCTGGCGGGCGGTCGCCTCACCCAAGCCGTCGAACAGGCCGAACGCGCCGAAGCCACCCGCGACTCACCCCGCATCGGCATGGTCCACGTCAACACGATGCTCGTCCGCTACACGGCCCTCCGCCGCCTGGGCCGCACCATCGACGCCGCCGAGTACTACCGCACCGCCTGCACCCAGCTCCCCGACTTCGACGCCGCCCTGAACCACTGGACCGCCTACCCCCCGACCCCGACCTTCAAAATGCTGGACTCCACCACCCCGGGCCCGATCGCCGAGTGGCACTCGAGGGCCGCAACGGCCGAGTAACCGCGACCCTCATGTGCCACTCGGCGCCGGGTCGGCGGGGTGAAAAACGTGCGTCGACGTAGTGAGCGCCACATGTCTGAAATGGGTGGGTCGAGTGTTGCGGATGGTCCGGGTGGGGCCGTTGCGGCTAGCCTGGGGTGCATGGCAGGTAAGGCCCGCGGCACCGCATCCTCACGTTCGCGCGCGGGATCGACGCGGGGACAGTCTCCTGCGCGGTCCCAGGCACGTACTCCGCGTACCGGTACGCGGGCCCGGGGGGCGGCGCCGCGGCGAGCGCCGGCGCGGAAGGCGGCGCCGCGGCGGAGGTCGAATACCGCGCCTCTGGCCGTGGTGCAGCGGGGTGTCACCAGCGGGTGGAACGTGATGGCGCGCGGGCTGGGGGCGACCACGCGGGCCGTCAGCCGGGCGGGGGAGATCGAGCACGGGCATCGGCGTGACGGGATCGCGCTGGGGCTGGTGGCTTTCGCGTTCGTGATCGCGGCGGCCGTATGGTTCACGGCGGGTGGTCCGGTCGGGCATTGGGTGGATACCGCGGTGCGGATGGTGGCCGGATCCGCTTCGGCCGCATTGCCGTTCGTGACCATCGGTATCGCGGTGATTCTCATGCGCACCGAACCGCATCCGGAGATCCGGCCGCGGCTGGTGCTGGGTGGGCTGCTGGTCGGGTTGCCGCTGCTGGGTATCTGGCATCTCGCGGCGGGTGCGCCGGCCGATGCGCACGGGCGTGAGCATGCTGCCGGATTCGTCGGATATGTGGTCGGCGGTCCGCTGGCGGACGGGCTCAGCGCCTGGCTGGCCGTGCCGTTGTTGTTGCTGGCGGTCGGATTCGGCCTGCTGCTGCTCACCGGCACCACCGTGCGCGAGGTACCCGAGGCGTTGCGCGAGATCTTCGGCACCGGCAGTCACGGTGACGAATACGAGGGCTACTCCGACGAACCCGGCCTCTACGACCCGGACGGCTATGACGCCGACGGGTTCCCGCTGCATCGCCCCGAGGTACGCCGCCGGCGCGGCAAGACGCCCTCGGAGAACTACCCGCCCGACGAGTTCGGCGGCTCCGACGCGGCCACCGAGGTCATCGGCGAACCCCCGCTGCAGGACGCCAAGGAGATCGCGCCCGAGAAGCCGAAACCCAAGCCGCGCAAGGCCCCGAAGGTCGTCGACCAGACCCCGCCGCCGCCCGAACCGCAGCAGCTGGAGTTCGTCACCGAGCGCGAGGTCGAGGGCGACTACCAGTTGCCGCCGCTGACCCTGCTCACCGACGGTGATCCGCCCAAGAAGCGTTCGGCCGCCAATGAATCCATGATCGAGGCGATCACCGAAGTCCTGGTGCAGTTCAAGATCGACGCCGCCGTCACCGGTTTCGTGCGCGGCCCGACCGTCACCCGCTACGAGGTGGAGCTGGGCCCGGGCGTGAAGGTCGAGAAGATCACCGCCCTGGCCCGCAACCTCGCCTACGCGGTGGCCACCGAGAACGTGCGACTACTCGCGCCCATCCCCGGCAAGTCGGCCGTCGGCATCGAAGTCCCCAATGCCGACCGCGAATTGGTGCGCCTGGCGGACGTGCTCAAGGCCCCCTCGACCCGCAATGACCATCACCCGCTGGTGATCGGCCTGGGCAAGAACATCGAGGGCGAGTTCCTGTCCGCGAACCTGGCCAAGATGCCGCACTTACTGGTGGCCGGTTCCACCGGTTCCGGTAAGTCGAGTTTCGTGAACTCGATGCTGATCTCACTGCTGCACCGGGCCACTCCCGATGAGGTGCGCATGATCCTCATCGACCCGAAAATGGTGGAACTCACGCCCTACGAAGGCATTCCACACCTGATCACGCCCATCATCACCCAGCCCAAGAAGGCCGCCGCCGCGCTGGCCTGGCTGGTGGAGGAGATGGAACAGCGTTATCAGGACATGCAGGCCAACAAGGTCCGGCATATCGACGACTTCAACCGCAAGGTCAAGTCGGGGCAGATCACCGCGCCGCTGGGCAGTGAACGGGTGTACCGCCCTTACCCGTACATCCTCGCCATTGTCGACGAGCTCGCCGACCTCATGATGACGGCGCCCCGGGACGTGGAAGACGCGATCGTCCGGATCACCCAGAAGGCCCGTGCCGCAGGCATTCACCTGGTTCTGGCCACCCAGCGCCCTTCGGTGGACGTCGTCACCGGTCTGATCAAGACCAATGTCCCGTCCCGATTGGCCTTCGCGACTTCGTCTTTGACCGACTCCCGAGTCATCCTGGACCAGCCGGGCGCGGAGAAGCTCATCGGTATGGGTGACGGCCTGTTCCTCCCCATGGGTGCGAGCAAACCGACCCGTCTCCAGGGCGCCTTCATCTCCGACGAGGAAATCTCCGCCGTAGTCGATTTCGCCAAGAATCAGGCCGAACCCGACTACCAGGACGGCGTCACCGCCGCCAAGGCCGGTGAGAAGAAGGACGTCGACGCCGATATCGGCGACGACCTCGACCTGCTGCTGCAGGCCATCGAATTGGTCGTCACCTCCCAGTTCGGTTCCACCTCCATGCTGCAGCGCAAACTCCGCGTCGGCTTCGCCAAGGCCGGCCGCCTCATGGACCTCATGGAAACCCGAGGCGTCGTCGGGCCCTCGGAGGGTTCCAAGGCCCGCGACGTTCTCATCAAGCCGGACGAACTCGACGGCCTCCTCTGGACCATCCGAGGCGGCGACGGCGAACCCCCCGCCGCCGACGGGGACGACGAAGAGGCTTCCTGAGTAGAACGTGTTCTATATTCGGGGGACAGTTCCGGCTATCCCTCGGGAGTTCACGACATGTACCAGTGGTCCGACGAAGACCTGATGTTCCGCGACGCGGTGCGCGGCTTCATCGACAAGGAGATCAAGCCTCACGTCGACCAGCTGGAAAGTGGTGCGCTGCCGCCGTTCGGCATCATTCGCAAGCTGTACGCGACCTTCGGCCTCGACGAGATGGCCCGGGAGGGCGTGGAGAAGGCCATTGCCCGCGAAGAGGCCGGGACCGCGGGTAAGTCGGGCGGCGGGTTCAGTGGCGCGGGCAGCATGGGCGTCATTCTGAACAGCGAGCTCGCCGGGGTCAGTCTGGGTCTGGTGGCCTCGATGGGTGTAAGTCTCGGGCTCACCGCCGGCACCATCCGGAGCCGCGGCACGCTCGCGCAGAAGAAGCGCTGGCTGCCCGAACTGGTCACCATGGAGAAGGTCGGCGCGTGGGCGATCACCGAACCCGACTCGGGCTCGGACGCTTTCGGCGGCATGAAGTCCTATGTCCGCCGCGACGGCGCGGACTACCTCCTCAACGGCCGCAAGACCTTCATCACCAATGGCCCGTACGCGGATGTCACCATCGTCTACGCCAAGCTGGACGAGGAGGACGGCACCGACCGGCGCGATCGCAAGGTGCTGACCTTCGTGCTGGACAAGGACATGCCGGGCTTCGTGCAGAGCCCGCCGTTCAAGAAGATGGGCATGAACTCCTCGCCGACCGGCGAACTCTTCTTCGACAATGTCCGCATCACCCCGGACCGGCTGCTCGGCGAGACCGAGAATCCGGCGAAGGGCGACGGAAAGGACAGCGCCAAGGAGTCTTTCGCCGCCGAACGCATCGGCATCGCCTCACTGGCGCTGGGCATCATCAACGAATGTCACCGGCTCTGTGTGGATTACGCGAAGTCGCGCAAGCTGTGGGGCAAGGAGATCGCGCAGTTCCAGCTCATCCAGCTCAAGCTCGCCGAGATGGAGATCGCGCGGATCAATGTGCAGAACATGGTGTTCAATGCCATCGAGCGCACGGCCGCGGGCGAGAAGGTGTCCCTGGCGGAGGCGTCGGCGATGAAGCTGTACTCCTCGCGCGCCGCCACCGAGGTCGCCATGGAGGCGGTGCAGCTCTTCGGCGGCAACGGCTACATGGCCGAATACAAGGTGGAACAGCTCGCCCGCGACGCCAAGTCGCTGATGATCTACGCGGGCAGCAATGAAATCCAGGTCACCCACATCGCGAAGGGCCTGCTCGCCAGGTAGTCCGCCGCCGTCGGATACATTTGCGCGTCCGATACTTCCTTTTGCGAAAGGGCCCCGCACCATGGTGATCGACTCCGACAAGGTTGTCTCCATCGAGTACACCTTGACCGACGACGCCGACGAAGTGCTGGACACTTCGGTCGGCGACACCCCGCTCGTCTACCTGCACGGCGCGGACAATATCGTCCCCGGCCTGGAGCGCGCCCTGCACGGCAAAACCGTCGGCGACGAGGTGAACGTCGTCGTCGAGCCCGAGGACGCCTACGGCGAATTCGAGGCCGAACTGGTCAGCGTCGTCGACCGCAGCATGTTCGACCTCGACGAGCTCGAGGCGGGCATGCAGTTCGAGGCCGAGGCCCCGGACGGCGACACCCAGATCGTCACCATCGTCGACGTCGACGGCGATGACGTCACCATCGACGGCAACCACCCCCTCGCCGGCCAGCGCCTGCACTTCGCCGTCAAGGTCGTCGACGTCCGCGACGCCACAGAGGAAGAACTCACCCACGGTCACCCGCACGGCGAAGACGACGACCACGACCACTGAACCGCAGTCCCCCCGGGCGACCGGGGTTTGCATTCGGACGGAACGAACAGGGCCGCCCCCGGTAATGTCGGGAGCGGCCCTGATGGTGTGCCCGGAAGGATTCGAACCTCCGGCCTCCTGCTTCGTAGGCAGGCGCTCTGTCCGGCTGAGCTACGGACACGTGCCCCGCGCGGATGTCGCCATTGACACCTACTCGGCACTGAGGTGCGCGGGTTTGTTCTACGGGGAATGCGAAAAGGCCGCTCCTGGCGATCGTCCGGGAGCGGCCCTGAGAGGTCTGGGTGGTCAGACTTTCAGGTGTACCTCGGTACGCCGCCGGATACGCGAATGAGACGGCCGGAGCCGTTCCTGGTCGAACGCTGGATGAGCTTCGTCACGGTGCCGCCTTTCCTGTCATCGCCCGGCATGCCGGTAATCACCGTAGCAGCGGAGGATCGAAGCGGTAAAACGGTTTTCGGCCGATTCGGGCGCTGAAACCGTACCGCCCAGGACACTTCCGGGAGGAGAATCGTCCGTATTTCGTCGGCGGATCGCGGCGAAACCAGCGGGGCAGGAAGGCCGATCGTGGCGGTGACGGACTACATCATCATCGGTTCCGGGAGTGCCGGGGCAATCATCGCGCGCCGGCTGGCCGATTCCGGCGCCGCCGTCACGCTGATCGAGGCGGGGCGCCGGGACAACACCAGGCTGGTGCGCAAGCCCGGCATGATCGGGCCGCTGCACGCCGTGCCGCAATTGAAGAAGATGATCGACTGGGGGCACTACACCGTCGAGCAGAAACATGCGCTGGGCCGCACCATCCCGCAGACACACGGCAAGGTCATCGGCGGATCGAGCTCCGTCAACGGCATGGTGTTCGTGCGTGGCAACCGGCGCAACTTCGACGATTGGGCCGCCGCGGGCAACACCGGCTGGTCGTACGACGAGGTACTGCCGACATTCAAGAAGCTCGAGTCCTTCGAGGACGGCGCGAATCAGTTCCGCGGCGACTCGGGACCGATCAAGGTGATCCGCGCCCGCGATCTGACGCCCGCCTCCGAATCGTTCATGCGGGCGCTGACCGAAACCACCGGCGTCGCACGCAATCCCGACTACAACGGCGCCGAGCAGGAAGGCGTCTCGGTCTTCCAGCAGAGCAACAGCGACGGACTGCGCTTCAGCACCTCGGTCGGCTATCTCGACGATCGCCCGGAAAACCTTACGGTGCTGCCGAATACACAGGTCGTGCGCATACTCGTCGAAAACGGCCGGGCCGCCGGCGTGGAATTCCGGACCGCGCGCGGCAGCGAAATCCTGCGCGCCGAACGCGAGGTGATCGTCAGCGCCGGCACCTTCGGCTCCGCGCAGCTGCTCATGCTCTCCGGCATCGGACCGGCCGACCATCTCCGCGCCTTCGGCATCGACGTGGTCGCCGACCTCCCGGTGGGCGACAACCTGCACGATCACCTGTTCGTGCCGATGAGCTTCGCCATGCCGACCGCCGTGCACCGTTCGTCGCCGGGCTACTTCGCCCGCGCGATCGTGCGGGAGTCGTTGCGGAACAACAGCACCTGGCTCGCGCGCAGCGTCCTCGAAGCGGTCGCGTTCCTCCGCACCCCGTACACGGAGGGCATCCCCGACCTGCAACTGCACGTGCTGCCGTGGGGCTATCCCGGCCCCAACCAGGACGCTCCCATCCGCCACACCCCCGATCCGCGGCGGTCACTGAGCATCCTGGTGACGATGATCTACCCGCAGAGCCGGGGCACGCTACGACTGACCTCGGCCGACCCCACCGCCGCACCCGCCATCGACCCCAACTATCTCGCCGAACAGCGCGATCTGGACACCCTGGTGTACGGCATGGAACTGACCCGGGAGATCATGGCCGCGAAGTCGATCGGGCCGCTGGTGGACACCGAAATCGCCCCCGGCCCTGGGTATCCCGGGCACGCGGAGCTGGTGAGCGAGGTCCCGAACCGCGCGACCACCGTCTATCACCCCGTAGGCACCTGCCGCATGGGTGTGGACGAGCGGGCGGTGGTGGACCCGACGCTACGGGTCCGCGGAGTGCAGGGACTCCGCGTCGCCGACGCCTCCATCATGCCGAACATCGTCGGCGGCAATACGAATGCCGCCACCATGATGATCGGCGAACACGCAGCCTCGCTCATTCTGTCCTGAACAACAGCTTCTGCACCCGGAAGTCGTTGGCGTACTTCAGGATCAGATCCCGATCCAGATGGGGAATCGTTGTTCCCGAGCGCTCCGCCAAGGCCTGTTCGAAGTGCTTGGTGGAGACCGATGTCCCGGGCTCGGCTGCGGTGGTTGCCGTCAAGGAGTGCAGCAGCGGCAACATGGATTGTTGTCTCTGCCTCTCCGGCAATGCCCGCAGGGATTGTTCGAAGCGGGAGAGCCATTCCCGGTAATCCGGGATTCTCGTGATGGGATGGCCTGCGGCGCTGAGCCAGTTCACGAAGGAATCGAGATTCACACCGTCATCATGGGAATTGGCCACGTGGAAAGTCGTGTAACCCGAGTCCGTGATGAGCTCTGAAACCGCTTCGGCCACGAAATCTGCCGGCAAACCGTCGTAATGCGGCCGAGCCCCGGCGTCGGTGCTCACGTAGAAGCTCCGTGGGGCCAGTCCGGTGCGAAGGACGCTCGACAGCAGGCGACTGAAACTGTCGGCAGCATTGAACTGTCCCGAGTACCTTCGGTGCGCCAGGATCATGCCGGCGCGGAAAACCGTGACCGGCAATCCATATCGATCGTGCGCTTCACGTAGCAGCACCTCACCGGCCCATTTGGTATCCCCGTACCCGCTCGCATAGCCCTGCCCGCTTTCGCGCACCGGATCGATCTGCCGGAGATCGCTGTTCTCCAGGTAGTCCGAGATCGGTACTCCGCCACCGTGGATCACCCCCACCGAGGAGAGGAAGGCCACGGGGATACGCCGCGTCGTCAACGCCAGACGGATTACCTCTGCGGTACCGAATACATTGGGCCCGAAGAGTTCCGCATAGGGAAGCACATGGTTCACCAAGGCGCCGGCATGGATGATCAGATCCACGGATTCCGAGAGACCGCGGAAATCCTGTGTATTCAGTCCAAGATTGCGGGTGTCGAAGTCACCGGCGATCACCGTGAGCCGAGACCTGAGGGATCGGTACTCCGCCCGGAAATCCGGATCCCCGGCGTCGAATACCGCGTCCAGCCGGGCTTGTGCGGCGGCGTCATCCTGCCCGCGCACCAGGCAATGGAGAGTGCCGTCCACTTGCTCGAGCCGGTGCAACCACTTCAGGGCCAGGAACCGGCCCAGATATCCGGTAGCGCCGGTCAGCAGGACGCGTCGCGGCGGCCACGTTCCTTGCCGGGCATCGGGACTCAGGGATGCGGTATCGATGAACTTGTCGAGTACCAGATCACCGGCCTCGAGTCGTGGATATGCCGGATGCACGGCCGTTGCGGATAGTCCGGCAGTCTCATTGTCCTGCTGCGTCACAATGGATTGCACGATTCGATCGATATCCATGGCCGGGTTGGTGACCGTAGCGACAGTGATCCGCACGCCGTACATATCGTTGAGCAAACCAGCCAAGGTGACCGCGGAGATCGAATCGCCGCCCAGATCAGAGAATCTCATGGCCCCGGAGACCGTCTCGAGCTCGGAATCCAGCATGGCGGCGACAGCCATGCGCACCCCCTGCTCGGGCGGGATGGCCGACCCGGAACCCCGCAACGCCCGCATGAGTTCGGCGCCGGTGTCCTCCAGCTCCCGATACTTGTGCTCCAGTCGATCGCGGTAGAGCTCGATGACCTTGGGGCGCAGCACTTTGTGTGCATCCGACACCATGCCATCGGCTTGGGTGAAGGGTTCGTCGGCGATGAGTACCGCGCGGGGCGCCTCGTAAGGTTGCAGGTTCTCCTGTTTCGCATGGCGAGCGAGGTCGGCAGCGATGCGATCGGCCAGCTCTCGGGCGTCGGGGATCTCGTGCTGGGCCGCGGCCGTGGGAACCACCACCGCCAGGGGATAGGAGCGACTCGAGTTGGCGTACAAAACAATCTGGTGCACCCGCGCCGAGGTCAGATAAATTGCCTCCAGCTTGGACAGTGGCAGGAACTCACCCTGCGCCAGTTTCACCACATTGTTGCGCCGATCCAGATAGCTCAGGCGGTCGGTCTCGATCTTCGCGAAAATATCTCCCGTGCGGTAGAACCCGTCCGAGGTGAAAATCTCGTCATCGAGTTCGGGGCGGCCCAGATAGCCGGAGATGACAGTGCGGCATTTGATCTGCAACTCACCCCGCGGATACGGCCGATCGGTCGTGTAATACCCCAGCTCCGGAACGTCGACCAGCCGGTAGGCCTTGATCTTGTGGTGCATGACATAGCCATTGATGAGGAGGCCGCTGCCGGCTTCCGTGGAGCCGTATCCGTTCATCATCTCGAAGCCCAAGAGGGCTTTCATGAACTTCTCCAGCAGCGGTGTGGTGAGGGCGCTCCCCACCATGGCCGAGACCACCCGCCCGCCCAGCAGTTCGGCGCGCATACGCTCGAGCGTCGGCACATCGAACTCTTCCCCGGCCGGTGGCGCACCGCACTCCGAAAGGTAGATCTGCCACAGCATTTCGCAGATTCTGGGTACGAAGAAGATTTCCGTGGGCCGGATTCGCGCCAGGTCGGCGAAGAACGAGGTGTCGTTCTCGAATCCGGTGAAATAGGCTGTGCCTCCGCACGCCAGCGTCAAGAAGACCGACACGCGGCCCACCATGTGACTCATCGGGTAGAAGTTGACGGTCACCATGCCCGCCCCCGTGGCCATCCGGAGCTGGGGATCGAGATTCCAGATGATCCGCTGGTTCGAGATCGGCTGCAGGGCGCCCTTGGGAGTCCCGGTACTCCCGGAGGTGTAGATGACGAAACTCAGGTCATCATCTTGCGAGTCGGCCAATGCTGGTACCGGACAGGAGTTTCCGGCGGCAACAGCCGAATCGAGAGTCTCCACGGCGATATTGTCCAGCCGCTGCTTCGCCCGAGCTACCGCGGTGCGATGTTCGGGTAGTTCCTCGCGGTAGTCGAAAACCACTATTTGAGCGATGGTTTCGCTCGTCAGAGCGCCGTTGACCGCCTTGTCGAGATTTGCGGCACTGGTGGCCAGCACCCGGGGCTTGGTGTCGGCGAGCACCGTCCGCACGGCGTCGCCCGTGGCAATGGACTGCATCGGCACCGAGACCATGCCGAGCCATATTCCGGCGAGTTCCACGGTCAGATAGTCCACCCCGGTAATTCCGAGTGTGACAAGGAAATCCTGGGCGCCGAAATGATAGTGATCACTCCAGCGCGCGGCCAAAGCTCCTGCCCGGGACCATAATTCGCGGTAGCTGAGCGTCGTCATCTCTGGTTCGTGTGAGTGAGTGCGATACCCGACCGCCCGGCGGTCGCCGTAACCACGCATCAGGATGTCGACTTGTTCCGCGAAGGAGAGGCCGGGCCGTGCCGCAGCCGCATCGACAGCCGGATCGGACTGGGCGGCAGCGAGTTCCGAATCGGCTTCCACCAGTCCGGCCAGGCGCTCGAACACTCCCTTCAACCCCTGGCTGAGCGGTGTCTCAGCGCTCGTGGATTCCACCATTTCTTCCCGCCTCACCACAGACGCCGCACATCGGCGAAGGACAGATCGATTCGTGGCCGCTCATCGCAGGCGAGATCGGCAAGGTATTCGCCGATGCCCGCGGCATGTTTGAAGCCGTGGGCATTGTCGCCACCGCCCACCAGCACCTGGGCGGCCGTGGGCAGCGGTCCCAGCAAGAACTGACCATCCGGGGTGATAGTCAGCATGCCGAGATCGATGCGCTCCGGATTCGGTTGCAGGCCAGGCAGATACCTGGGCAGCAGCGCGGAAAGCTCCGCCCAGTCGGTCGCGCCGATGGACCGATCCATGGTCTCCAGGTCCAATCCCACTCCGTGCGCGCCGAACTGCTCCAGACCGAGTTTCACGTCGTGGTCGCCTTCCGCCCCGCACCCCCACAGCACGGTTTCGGCGTCGAGCTGCCGCATGAAGACCGGGAAATCGGCGAGCCGGTAGGAGGGGGCTGTCCCGGCCGGGCGAAACCAGGTGACCGGCATCCGCAGCACCCTGGTTCCGGGCAGGTCGACCAGCGAGGGTAGCCAGGAGCCTGCGGTGACCACCGCTCGACGCACCCGCAGGGAGCTCATCGGGGTGTGGATTCGTACCGAGTCCCCGGACTGTTCGACACCGAGAACCTGAACCCCCGAATGGATCTGCGCGCCGGCCTTCTCCGCACAAGTCAATGCGGCCGCCACCGCCTCCTCCGGCCGGATCAGTTGTGCCGAGGGTTCCCAGACCCCGATGTCGTCCACTCCGGTATCGCTGTGCTGTGGATACCGGGCGAGCAGTGCTGCGCGATCCAGTTTTTCGATGTGGATGTCGTGCTGTGCGGCCGCGGCCAGCGTGCCCGAGACAACCTGACTGTCAGGCGATCCGATGAGCAGCCCACCGGATCCGAAGAGCAACTCCCGCCCACTGTCGTGTTCCAGCTCGCGCCACAGGTCCAGCGAGCGGCGCGCCAGTGGCACCAGGCCCGGGTGCTCCAGGCAGGTGATCCGGAACATCCGGCTGCCCCCGTGGGAGGCCCCGAACCGGTGGGCTCTGCCGAATCTGTCGAGGCCCACCGCGCGCACCCCGCGGCGGGCCAGTTGCCAGAGGGTGCAGGCGCCCCAGGCGCCCAGCCCGATCACCGCGACCTCGGCGTCGAGAGCCGATTCGGTCACGCCTGGTTTCCACTGTCGAACAGCGGCATTACCTCATCGGCGAACAGTCGCAGCGTGCGCTCGGAGGTCTCGTAGTCGAGATAGCCGGGGTTGATCTGAATACTGACCGAGAGATCCTCGCCGTACCAGTCGCGAATCGAGGCCAGTTGCTGGGCAACATCTCCCGGCGTGCCCGCGAGCACCTTGCAGTCGGTGAGCGACTTGCCGAAGTCGTAGCGGCGCACCTTGTCGATCAGCTTCTCGTAGCCGGCGTACTGATCCGAGCGCGTCTGCGCCCAGGACGCCACCGCCTGCGACATCAGCGCGACGTAGTTGTTCTCGAGCTCCTCGCCCCGCAGCAGCGCCTCGTCCCGATCCTCGGACAAGTAACAGGTGTACTTGATCTGGATTCGGCCGCTGGAGTTTTCGGGCCGCGCGCCACGGTAGGCGGCGAGCATTTCCAGCAGTTCATCGTGGCTGACGATGGAGGGAACCACCTGCAGGTGATAGCCCGCCGCCCCCGCCGCGGCGCAGGATTCCGCGCTCGATGCCGACGCCAGAAAGATCGGCGGGGCAGGTTGCTGAATCGGCCTGGGCAGCAGGGTAACCGGCCCGAACGAGGAGAACTCCCCGTCGAACACCACGTCGGTCTCACTCCACAATCGACGGCAGGCTTCGACGCCCTCGGCGAACCGGCGGCGGCTCTCGTCCATCGGGATGCCGAACCATTCGAACTCCTCGGGCAGGAAACCCCGGCCGAAACCGACGTCGAGCCGCCCATCCGACAGGTTGTCGAGCATCGCGAGCTTTCCCGCCAGCTTCAGCGGGTGCGTGAAAGCGGGGATCACGGCACCGGTGGTGATCCGGATCCGCTCGGTGACCGCGGCGATGGCGGCCAGCAGGGTCACCGGGTCCGGGCTGTAGCCGCCGTACGGTGTGCCGTAGTGCTCGACGGTCTGCACATGCTCGAATCCGAAGGCATCCGCCGACTTCGACAGCTCCAGCACCTCTCGAAAGTACTGAGCTCCCGTTTTTCGGTCCGGCGCGAAGACGGGGAAGAAGTTCAGACCGAATTTCATAGTTCTCTCCTGGTACAGAATTTCGCGGCGTGATCAGGACACGGGTTTTCCGCCGATGCCCCACCGCTCCGCGGGAATTGGCTCCAGCACGATCCACACGTGATCGCGAATCTCTTCGCCGTAGGTCTCCACCACGGCATCGGTCAGCTTTGCTATGAGCAGATCCTTGTGCTGCGGGTCGATTCGCTTTTCCAGGATCTTGACATTGATGAAAGGCATTGAACTTCCTCGTTATCGAAGTTGACTCAAAGAATGCTCCAGCGCAGCACACATCAGCTCCACCTGATCGTCCGAAAGCGACGGATGGCAGGGGAGATTCATATGCTCGGAGAACCACAATCGTTCCGCCATAGGACATTCACCCGGGCGGTGGCCACGCGATTGCCACTCCGGGGTCAGATGCAAGGGGAAATACCGCAACTGGACCTCGACACCCTGCTCGTCCAACGCTCGAATCAGCCGATAGCGAGCTTCCTCGCCGGCCCGCACGAAGAAGGTGTACAGGTGGTAGGCGTGCTCGTCACGGGGGTCGACGGCCGGCAGCCGGACCAGCCCGGGATGCGCGGTGAGCACCTCGTCGAGGCGGGCCGCGATCATGCGACGCCGTGCGAGAAAGCCATCGAGCTTGTCCAATTGGACGATGCCCGCGACGCAGGCCGGCTCACAGAGCACCGCATTGGTGCCCGAGCCGAGAATCTGGGTGTAGGAATGCCGGTACGCCGCATCGGCGAACTTCATCCAGGGCAGTGCGGACGGCGGCAGGCCCAGTGCGGTTCCCGGCGGGCCGAGTACGGCATCCACCTCGTTCGAGCGGATGCGGTCGGCGCGTTCCGCCCACTCGTCCCGGTCGAAGGTGATCATGCCGCCTTCCCCGAGCGTGGTGATGTTCTTCGAGGTATGGAAGCTGAAACAGCCGATATCCCCGAGCGAGCCCGGTTTCCGGCCCCGATAGGAGGCTCCTATCGCATGTGCGCAGTCCTCCAGCACCAGCAGTCCGTGCTGATGGGCAATAGTGCAGATCTGGTCCATATCAGCGGGATTGCCGCCGTAATGAACGAGAATCAGGGCCTTGGTGTCGGGGGTGATCAGACCGGCAATGGCATCGGGGTCGATATTCGCCGTCTCGGCGTCGATATCGCAGAACCGGACCCGGACTCCGAGGTCGAGCAACGGCTGTATCGAAGCTTGAAACGTCTGGCAGGTGGCGATCACCTCGTCGCCGGGTCGAAGATCGAGCAGCCGAATCCCTATCTCCAGCGCGGTGGTTCCGCTCGTCACCGAAAGTGCATACCGGCTGCCGATATGCTGCCGGAACTTCTCCTCGAATCTGTCCCGCCACTCGCCCGCGGACAAAGGCGCGTTGTCGGCGAGCAGATCGCAGACGGCGTTCAGCTCGTTCGCGTCGAGTATCGATCCCCGGCGGGGAAACGCCACCGCGTACTTCTCCGTGCGCACCATAGACGTCTGATTCATCCGAGACCCCACTCCTTCAGCGCTTCGTGTTCATGATTGCGGCGGCGTGCGGCTCCGGCCAGACGCCCGACTACTCAAGTTCGGGTCCCGGCTACTCAAATCCGCGGAAAGTTCTCGAACGCAAGGAAATTGAGTAGCTACTACTCATGAGATCGGGCCGCGAAGATGATCTCATCGAGCTCATGCGGACGCACGACCTCTTCCTGGCGGGCATCGGAAGCCAGGTACCGGAACTGATCGCGACGGAGTCGGCGGTGGCCGCGGGCCGGTTCGACGAGGCGGCGCGAGACTCCCTGGGCTACCGGTCGATCGCCGTGAGCGCGGGCACCTCGGCCCCGGATCTGGCGATCGAGGCGGGCCGCAAGGCCCTGGCGGCCAGCGGACATCAGGCCGACGACATCGGCGCGCTGCTGCACGCGTACACCCACCATCAAGGACCGGACGGCTGGTCGGCGTCGCACTACATTCTGCGCCACACCGTCGATCGACCGGTCTCCGCCGTGGAGCTCAAACAGGGTTGTCTCGGTATGCTTTCCAGCCTCGAGATCGCCGCGCATCGGCTGGCCGCGGATCCCGCGCACGATGCGGTGTTGATCACCACGGGTGACAACTACTCGACCCCCACGGTCGATCGGTGGCGTGGTTCGAGACTCTTCCTCATGGCCGACGCCGGTGCGGCGGTGGTGGTTTCACGGCGTGCCGGATTCGCGAAGGTGCTCGCGGTCGGCTCACGCTCCGATTCCTCGATGGAGGTGCTGCACCGCGCCGGAGAAGAGATCTTCCCACCGGGCATCACCCGCGGCATCGGCCTGAACTTCGACGACCGTGAGACGAAGGTCGTCGAACTGTGGGCCACCGGTCAGGCGCCGCCGATCCACAACCTCGGAACCCTGGTGGCCGCGACCGCCCGGCAGGTCCTCGACGAGGCGGGCGTGAGCATGAACAAGATCACCAAGGTCTGCCATATCGGCTTCGGCCGCGACTCGGTGGAGGCCACGGTCGTACTGCCACTGGAACTCGAAGAGCACCAGGAGGTCTGGGACTACCTGCGCACCATCGGGCACACCGGCGCGGCCGATCCATTCCTCGCGCTCGAACATGTGTGGACCACCGGGCAGGTCGGGCCCGGCGACCACGTGCTGATCATTGCCGCCGCCCCCGGAATGGAAGTCGGCGCGGCAGTGGTGGAAATACTCGCCCCGGCACCGACGGCTTAGGAGAAGACCGATGTTGACAGGATGCACCCCTTGGCCCGACGAGACCGCCGAACACTATCGGCAGCAGGGCATTTGGCGCGGCGAGCCACTCGGCCTGCTGCTCACCCAGGCTGTCGAACGAGATCGCGACGCCATCGCCCTCGTACACGACGATCGCCGGATCACTTACGGTGAACTGGACGACTGGGTGAACCGGCTGGCCGCCGGTTTCGCGCACCACGGCATCGCCGCCGGCGAACGAGTGGTGGTGCAGCTGCCCAATACTCCCGAGTTCGTCGCGATCATCTTCGCGTTGATGCGGGTGGACGCGAAGCCCGTGTTCTCACTGATCGCGCACCGGGACACCGAAGTCGACCATCTGGTGCGATTGTCGGGAGCGACGCACTACATCTTCCCGGAAGCGCACCGCGGCTACGACCACCGCGCGCTTGCCGCCCGCATCGGCGCCGAGAACGACCTGCTCAGAACGTTGTTCGTAGTCGGCGAGCCCACGGGCGACATGGTGGCGGTGGATGCTCTCGCCGGTGTGGACGATTGGACCCCGCCGCCGGTGGACCCCTCGGATGTGGCCTTCTTCCTGCTTTCGGGCGGTACGACGGCGCTGCCGAAACTGATTCCCCGTACCCACGATGACTACGTCTACCAGGTACGACAGACCTCCGCGGTGTGCGAACTCGGGAAAACCGATGTCTATCTGACGGCCTTGCCGGTCGAATTCAATTTCACCTGGGGCTGTCCCGGTGTCATCGGCATCCTGGCCGCCGGCGGCACGGTCGTCATGGTCGACAATCCGAGCCCGACGCTGGGCATGCCACTCGTCGAACGCGAACGCGTCACCATCACATCGCTGGTGCCCTCGGCCCTCACCCTGTGGCTGGAAGCCGCCGAGTGGACTCCCGCGGATCTGAGCAGCCTGCGACTTTTGCAAGTCGGCAGCGCGAAATTGAGTCCCGCCATGGCAGCCCGGGTCACTCCGACGCTGGGCTGCGACCTGCAGCAGGTCTTCGGGATGGCGGAAGGACTGCTGTGCCTGGTGCGCGCCGACGCGCCGCAAGAAGTGAAGCTGTCCACCCAGGGCCTGGCGATCTCGCCGGCGGACGAGATTCGCATCATGGACGGTGACGAGCTGGTGCCGGAGGGGATGATCGGCGAACTCGTCACCCGTGGCCCCTATACCATTCGCGGCTATTACCAAGCGCCCGAACACAATGCGCGCGCATTCACGGCCGACGGCTTCTACCGTTCCGGTGATCTCGCCCGACTGACGCCGGGCGGCGAACTGGTGATCGAAGGCCGGATCAAGGACGTGATCATCCGCGGGGGAGACAAGATCAATGCCGCGGAGATCGAGGAGTATCTGCTCGCCGATGACGCCGTCACCGCCGCCGCGGTGGTGGGAATGCCGGATGAGCTGTTCGGCGAACGAAGTTGCGCCTTCATCGTGCCGGCGGAGGTCGTCCCCACGCTCGCGCACCTGCGATCGTCACTGCATGCGCGCGGCGTGGCCGACTACAAGCTGCCGGACGAGATCCGAATCGTCACCGAGCTGCCGCTGACCCCACTGGGCAAGATCGACAAGAAGGCCCTGGCCCGCACCGGGGAAGTGGTGCCGTCATGACGAACACTGCCGCTCGGGCCTTTTCGGCGGTGCCGGGCGAGCCCGAACTGCGGGCACTGCTCGCGGAAACCCTGAAACTGAGTGACCCCGCCGACCTCGACCCGGACGCGAATCTCGTGCTGCTGGGCCTGAGTTCGCTGCAGGTGATGCGAATGGTGGGTCTCTGGAACAAGTCCGGAGTGCGCGCGGACGTCGAGGCGCTGACGACGACTCCGACGCTGGGATCCTGGCTGGCCTTCTTCGCGGAACTGGAGCAGGACCGATGATCGCGATGACGGGACCGGAGCAGGTCGAGGAAGTGATCAGTGAGCTGGGCCGCCGCTACCGGACCTCGATCAGCGGTCTGGCCGATTCATTGGACCGGGCCGTCCGCGGGGAAGAACTGTCCGGGGATCCGCATCGGTTCACCTATCCCACACTGAAACTGCACGTCCCCGCGCTCGATCGCTTCGTGGGGCCGGAAAGCTTCGGGGTGATCGACGAGCCGGGTGTCTACGAGGGATCTTTCGTCGGCTCGGGCCTGTTCGACGGATACTTGCGGGAGCAGCTGAACATCCTCGCGTCGAGGTATCGCGTCGAAGCCGAGGTGACATCGGGCAGCATTCCGATTCCGGTGCAGTATCTTCCCGGCGAAAGGCTGTCGGACCTCGCGATCCTCGAGCGGTTTCCGCGCGTCGACATCATGAAGATCGATGATTCGATTGCGGATTCCGGAGTATCGGCATCGCATCGTAATCGTCCCCTCTTCCTCTTCGAGCCGCTCCGCGTGGAGCTCGCACTGCGCCGCCTGCAGCACTACACGGGCTCGGAGCCGGAGGACTTTCAAGACTTCGTCGTCTTCACCAACTACAGGTTCCACCTCGAGTGTTTCCTGGAATACGCCGCATCGCTCAGCGAGAACGGTGGCAATGACACCTCCGGTCTCGCACACTATGAGTCGATAACCGGTCCCGGCGGGTGGTCCGCCAGGCTGGACAAAGGCCCGGTCGCACTGGCGGAGCTCCTGCGTGAATTCCGGGACAGCAGTGGGCGTCAGCAGATGCCCGCATGGCATTTGAAGTCCGATCGCGCCGGAATCACCATCATCGATATCGGCGTCGGCCCCAGCAATGCCAAGACCATCACCGACTGCCTGGCCGTACTGCGCCCGCACTGCTGGCTCATGATCGGGCACTGCGCGGGCCTGGACCATCGGATGCGGATCGGCGATCTCATCCTGCCGAACTCGTACCTGCGCAGGGACCACGTCCTCGATCGATACGTGGCCACCGATACCCCGATCCCCGCCATCGCCGAGGTACAGGCCGCTCTCGAGTTCGGCATCGAATCTCCGGCACGCACCGGCACCGTCATGACCACCGCCGACCGGAACTGGGAATGGCAGCCGGCCGGCGACATCGACAAACTGTTCGCCGCCGTCGCGGTACTCGGCGTGGATATGGAATCGGCCACCATCGCCGCCAATGGCTACCGGTACCGGGTGCCTTACGGCTCCCTGTTGTCCATCTCGGATATGCCGCTGCACAACCAGCCCAAACTGCCGAGCTCCGCGCGAGAGTTCTACCTGAAATCGAAATTCGACCATCTGCGCGCCGCCATCGTCGCGTGCCAGAAGATGGCGGAGAACAAGAACCGGATGCACAGCAGAAAGCTGCGCAGGATCGTGAACGAGGTCCCTTTTCGATGAAAGCAATCGTCCAGAGCGAGTTCGGTGACCCCGCTGTGCTGCGAGTCGTGGAAGTCGGTGATCCGCACCTGATTCCGACCGAGGTGCTGGTCCGCGTCCGGTCCATAGGGTTGAACCCCGTCGAGTTCTATATCCGCAGCGGTGACTTCAAGATGCTCGGCGAGCCACCGTTCACGCTGGGCTGGGATATCGCGGGCATCGTCGAAGCGGTGTCTCCCGGGGTTTCCCGGTTCCGGGTCGGAGACGAAGTATTCGGCATGCCGTTCTTCCCCCGCGCCGCCAACGGCTACGCCGAACTGGTGGCAACCCCGGCGCGGCAACTGGCTCGGAAGCCGGCCAACCTGACCTTCCAGGAAGCCGCCGCCCTGCCCCTGGCCGGACTCACGGCCTGGCAGAGCCTCGTCGACGGAGCGGGGATCGAGGCTGGGCAGCGGGTATTGATTCACGGCGCCGGCGGCGGCGTCGGACATCTGGCCGTCCAGATCGCCAAGCACTTCGGCGCGTACGTGGTGGGCACCGCGAGCGCGGCCAAGCACGACTGGCTCCGCGATCTAGGGGCCGACGAGGTGATCGACTATCGCACAGAGGATTTCACGCGAGCGGTCGCCGACATCGACGTCGTGCTCGATTGCGTCGGCGCCGAGACCGCACGGGCCTCGCTCGAGGTTTTGCGGCCGGAAGGCACCCTGGCCACCGTTGTCGCCAGCTATGACACGGCCCTGGCGAATACTGTGACCGAAAGCGGCCGCCGTTTCGTCGGCATCGTGGTCGAGCCCGACCGCTACGCGCTGGAGCAACTGGCCGCACTCGCCGAGTCGGGCCGGCTGAAAGTTCATGTGGAGCAGGACTTTCCATTCGAGGATGTGGTCAAGGCCCACGAGATCCTCCAACGCGTCCCGAAGGGCAAAATCGTGCTCTCCGTCTGATCCCGCCACGTTCGGCCTCGCTGTGCGATCGACCATCCGCGCATGCGAGCATGATCCGCAATTGGATTGTGCTCGCGTGCGCGGTTTTTTGTTTTTCGGCGACGCATCGGTGTCATATATGCGCCAATTATATTCTTGGAAATCGGCCCCGAAGGCCGCTGGTTGAATCTACAATGTCGGTTATTGATCGGGTTGTAGGATGACAACAGGCGCCGGGTTGTATTCGGCCTTCGGTGTAGAGGTTCCTCCAACTTTCCGCGAATGATATTGACCGGTACGAGACGTGATCGATAACGTCAGGTGACGGAAATCTCCATCGCTAATGCGGAAGCCGGCCACAAACATGCAGAAGACTATCAACGGCGTGGCAAATCTCGTTTACCGTAAAATCGGGGTTGAGCAGGGTTACGTTGATATTGTAGATCTCGTTGAATACTGGAGAGAGGATGTCCAGCGGCTCAGTCACCTGATCAAGGGTGCTCGACTGGATGAGATTCGGAATCTCGCGTGCCAGTGTTTCGTCAATACCGTGCGTATCGCACAGGAATATCACATCTCGTTCGGTCCGCATTACAAGGCTGCGGTCAGCAGCCGAACGGACTCGGCGGGAAAGGACGAAAGACTACTCTCGATTTCCGCGGGCCTGGTTGCCCATACCGAAGAGCTGCTCGCGGCTCTGGGTTGGTATCTACATGGATCCGGAGAAGAGCCGAGCCATTCCATTGCCCGCTCGGCTGTGTCGATACAAAGCGTTCTGATAGAGCTGGGTGAAGTCCTCGAGTTCGATTTCAGTACGTCGTTGATCGAATTCATCTCCACCGAATCGGATAACACCCACAGGCGTGGTCCTGCACGCATCTCATCGTTGACCACCGATCAGTCCTTGCGGCTGTTCCATCAAATAAAGAATCAATCGGTATGTGTCTTCGCGAAAGCCTCCACCGCGTGGGGCATCACCTTCTCGGGCACTGTCGAAAATGATCTGGATGAATGGGTGGACCGCACGACCCGGGCGCTGGATTATCTGTCCAGGGTCACTCAGTTCGAATCCGTGGACGCACTGCTGTGCATGTTTCCCGGAAATATAGGGGAGACACTCCAGATACTCTCCGAGACGGCACGGCTGTTCTTGGGCGGGATATTGAATAACGACCCCGGCAACGAGGGGCGTCTCGATAAGGTCCAGGAACGGAACTGGAGATTCCGAATCTCCGGCATGACGTATTTCATCCAGGTGTTCGCGCCATGCTATGACGGCAATAACACCCGTTTCACCTTCGGGTCGGACAAGGTGTTCATTCAATTCATTTCAGAGGCGGCTTTCCATCGTGCCGTAGATCGAGATCGATGGCAGCATCCGAGAAATTTGATCCGCGAATCGGCCGCATTGAGCGGCCGGCCCTACGACGTTCACGACAGGGAAGCGGACACCTTCGTGCACAACCTGCGAGCCAAAATGCCACCGGTCCGGTGGTACGAACCAAGATAGAAATGAAGCACGTATGCGGCTGGGCAACTTCTCTTTCCTCAACTGTGTTCCCGTGCGCTGGGGGCTGGCGTACAACAATGCTCATGAAAAACTCGAACTGACCTCCGGCACGCCGACCTCCCTGGCCGCGGATCTCCTCGCCGGAAGAATCGATATCGGCCCGGTAAGCCTCGTCGAATATTTGCAGAATACGGATAGTCTGGAACTGCTGCCCGGTGGTTTTTCGATCAGCAGCCATGGTCCGATACTCTCGTGTCACCTCGTCTCCAAAACCGAATCGGCCGGTCTCGATGGTGCAATCGTTGCATTATCGAACGGGAGCCGAACGACTACCTTGATGGCTCAGCTGCTCTTGGAAGACCTCATGGGAGTCGAACCGATATACCGCTCGGCGCCCCAGCATCTGAGCCGGATGCTGGCAGCGGCCGACGCCGCGGTGATCATCGGTGACGAGGCATTGCAGCTGTACGACGCCCGCCCGGATGATCTGCAGATACTGGATATCGGCGAGGCCTGGCATCGATGGACCGGTCTGCCTACGGTTTTCGCGGTCTGGGTGGTTCGCCGAGAGGTCAGGTCCGATAACTCCGGACAGGTCTCGGCCGCAACGGAAATATTGCGAGATGCTTTCGAGCAAGCGGCGGCGCATCCGGAGTCGGTCCTCGACGAGGCCTGCGCCGAGTCGGCCCTGAACCCGATCGGCAAAATATCCGAACAGACTCTCCGCGAGTACTACAAGACGATTGACTATGCACTGGGCGAGCAGCAGCTGGCAGCGATCAGCGAATTCGCGCACCGCGCCCGTGAACGTTTCGAAAGGTGACCGAGTAACCATGTACACGATTTTCGACGAGGAACTCGATCGCGCGGCTCGAACGATACGGGATCGGCACCGCGCCTATACGGCAGGCGCAATAGCAGACGAAGAACTGACGGCGCTGCGCCTCGAAGCCTTCCGGAATGTCGTCGCATATGCCAAGACTCATTCCCCGTTCTACCAGCGGCATCTGGCGGACGTGGAGCCCGGTGCGATAACTTCGCTGGAACCGCAGGAACTTCGCCGTTTGCCGTTCACCACCAAGGAGCATCTGCGCAACGAGCATTATGCGATCTCCTCGCTGCCCCTGCACCGGGCGTGGGTCCTGTACAAGACATCGGGGACGACCGGCCGGAGCACGCTCTGCCCGCGGAACAATATCGATTCCCTGAACAACACCACGGCGCTGACTGTCTACTACGACACCATCTTCCGGCAATTCGGCGATGAGCAGGTCATCGGGATCTGCGGGCCCTCCGAACTGCACGCCTTCGGTGACACCTTCGGTGAGGTATGCCGCAATCTCGGAATTACCGGCGTGAAAATGTGGCCGCACTCGCCGATGGTCGGATACGACAAGGCGCTGGAGGTATTGCGTACGGTGCCGCTCACCGGGCTTTTCGCCACTCCGGGGATGGCTCTCACGCTCGCGAAGAAGGCCCAGGCGGCCGGCCTCGATCCCAAGCGCGATTTCCGGCTCCAGGTGATCATGTGCTCGGGTGAACTCGCATCGCCGAGTCTGCTGGAAAACATCGGGGAGATCTGGGGAGCGAAAGTCTACAACTGCCTTTACGCTTCCCAGGAAACGTCGGTCATGGCCGCGTCCGGGGCCGACGGCGAACTCTACACCGCCCCGCTTCTCAACCTTTACGAAGTCATCGATCCGGAAAGCGGGAATCCGGTCGCTCCCGGAGTGGACGGGGTGCTGCGGGGCGAACTCGTCGTGACTTCCCTTTATCAGGGCAGCAAACCTCTTGTCCGCTACCGCACCGGGGACCTTGTCCGCCTGCGGGAGGCGACCGCCGGTTCCGCCTTGCCGGGGCAAACTCTCGAAGTGCTGGGGCGAACCCGCGATATTCTCCGCATCGGAGCCGAGCACATCAGTGGCTACGACCTGGAAGAACTGCTGCTCATCTGCCCGCGCGGTTATTTGGACTACCAGATAGTCATCGACGCGGTCGCGGGAGATGATCACCTGACCCTCCGGCTGCATCTGCCCGACGACAGCACAGGCGTTTACGTTCCGGAGGAGCGAATAGCCGAGCTGGTCCGCAACGAATTGGCGGTACCCCTGACCATCGAATACGGCCCGATCGGGAATATCACCGAAACCGGGGCGGTGGTGAGCTGGAAGGCCGCCCGGGTCGTGGATCTCCGCCAAGCCGGACCGGATAACGAGGTAGCCACCGCTACCGCAATCGCAGCGCAGCGGCTCTAGCCTATGTCCGCACCACTCACTCGCCGTGAGCAGATAATCGTGGCCTTCGCGGCACAGGGCATGCTGAATCGCGAGATCGCGGAGAGATTGTTCCTCTCCATACGGACGGTCGAGAACCATCTGCAACGCAGCTACACGAAACTCGGCATCCACAGCCGGCACGAACTCCACGCCGCCCGTTGTGGCGGCGAGGTCCGTAGTTCGTCCGAAGCCGTTTGGAGGTAACTACAAATCGCACGTTGTGTGCCAGCTCACACTTCGGAGTTCTGTTCATGGCAACAGCAGGCGTCCAGCAGATGTACTCGTCTCGACAACTCAGTACCACGACCACCCCGGCCCGTCGTCTCCGCGATCCGTGACGTCACCCGGGCGATCGGTGGATCCGGGCACCACGACCGTGTGCCCGTCCGGCCGAACGACAAGTTTGAAAGCTGTTGATCAACAGGCGGTTCGATCGCGCTCCCGCGGAGTGAGAACCCCACAACTGCACTACCCAACCTCGAGTCCGTCAGCATTGCATGGACCGCAAGGTCGGGTTTGCCCTGAGGAGGGCACCCAGTGACCCAGGTACAAGACCGTACTTCGACCGTTCCCGAAGCCGGGAACGGTCCGGTCGAGCGTTTCTTCAAGATTCGTGAGCGCGGATCGTCGATCTCTCGTGAAATTCGTGGCGGTTTCACCACGTTCTTCGCGATGGCCTACACCGTTCTATTGATTCCGCTGATGTTGAGCCAGGCGACCGATATCAACGGGACTCATCTGAACCTCGCGGAAATGACCACCGCGACGGCCCTGGCGGCCGGCCTGACCACCGTTCTCATGGGCCTGATCGGTAACGTGCCGCTGGCGCTCGCCGCCGGCCTGGCGGTGGTGCCCGTGGTGGCCTACCAGGCCGCACCGCATATGACCTGGCCGGAGGCCATGGGCCTGGTGGTCCTGATGGGCATCATCATCTGCGTCATTTCGGCGACCGGCCTGCGGACGTTGATCATCAATGCCATTCCGCTGGTGATGAAGAACGCCATCGGTGTCGGTATCGGCATGTTCATCGCCATTGTCGGCCTGGTGTCGGCCGGCGTCGTCGGCCACGGCGGGGCGAGTGGCCCGCCGGTCACCCTCGGCGTCGAGGGTCATCTCTCGGGCTGGCCGGTCGTGGTCTTCGCGTTCAGCCTGTTGCTCATGCTGGTGCTGTTCATCCGCAAGGTGCCCGGCGCGATCCTGATCAGCATCATCGTGTCGACGATCTTCGCGATCATCATCAACAAGGTGTTCACGGTCCCCGCGAGCGCCTGGGGTATGGCGGTTCCCAAGGTCCCGTCGAGCTGGGTCTCGGCGCCGCATTTCGGTGCGGTGGGTCACTTCAACCTGTTCGGTGGATTCAGCCACGGCAGTGCCGTCACCGCGATCGTGGTGCTGTTCACGCTCGTGCTCACCGGGTTCTTCGACGCCGTCGGCACGGTTTTCGGAGTGTGTGACGAGGCCGGACTGGTCGACAAGGACGGCCAGATGCCCGGCATGGGCAAGGTGCTGACCATGGAAGGCGCCGCGCAGGTCATCGGTGGTCTGACCGGTGGTTCCGGTGCGACGGTGTACGTCGAGTCCGCTACGGGTGTCGGTGAGGGCTCCCGTACCGGTCTGTCCAGCGTGGTGACGGGCGGCTTGTTCGCCCTCGCCATCTTCCTTACCCCGATTGCCGGTGTGGTGCCGATCCAGGCCGCGGCGCCCGCTCTGGTTCTCGTCGGTGCGCTGATGATGACGCAGGCCCGCAAGATCGACTGGAGTGATCTCGAGATCGCCATCCCGGCATTCGTGACGATCGCGATGATGCCGTTCACCTACTCGATCACCAACGGTGTCGGCGCGGGCCTGATGGCCTACACGATCATCAAGGTCGCCCTCGGCAAGTTCAAGGAAATTCACTGGCTGGTCTGGGTCGTGAGCGCGGTGTTCGTCGCCTACTTCGCGGTCGATGGCATCGAATTGCTCTTCAAGTAGGACCGATCCACCGCGCGAGCCGACCGGGTAGCGCACCTCGGCCGCCGGGAGCGGCCGCTGGCGGTCGGCAATGAGGGGACCGTCATAGGCAGCGTCTCGGACGTCTGCGTCGCAGGTCAACCCGGTCGGCTCGCGCGCACAGCACCATCGGAAAGGATCGACGGCAGGGCCGGCATGCCGGAACTCGGCCCTGCCGGCGCCGCCGATCCGCGAAGATCGCAGGAGAGCCGGTATGCCCGCTTTCAGCACTGTCTACCTCCCCGACACCACCACGCTGCTGGTTCCGACGGGCGCCACCAGCATCGACGTGACCCTCAGGCGCATCACCCTCCACCTGGTCGACATGCCGGGCGGGTCCAGTTACTCGGTGCGGGAAGTCCGCGGGGGCGCCGCCCGGGTATCCCCGCGGGATTGGCGCTCCTACACCACCTTCGAGCCCGGTGACCCCACAGAGGGTGCCGTCGCGGTGGATGTGATCGCCGATATCGGCCCGGCCGAGGATTGGACAGGCAACAACTCCGTATTCGAACTCGACGACAACGTCGATGCCGGCACCCCGTGCGCGTTCACCGCGTTGAGCCTGGAACGAAACGGGCAGTACGACTCGGTCACCCGGGCCGTCTTCCCCGCCGGCTCGACCGCAGACATCACCGTCACCATCGCGGTACCCGAAAAGCCGACCTACCCCCTCGTCCCCTACGCGGACCGCCCCTTCGACGCGCTGATCGGGCGAGTGTGGCTGGCCAATCCTCGCTTCACCGACGCCGAGCACGAAAACGAGCGCGCCTATCTCGGAGACCCTGCCGGGTCGATCGACAAGTACGTGGCCAACTCCGCCGGCGAAATGAATCCCGCCGCCCCCCGCTATCCGTTCGACCATGAACGGATCAGCCGATACGTGCTCTTCAGCGCGGTGAACCCCGTCGAGGAACCCGATCGCTCCCTCGCACTCCAGGCCCTCCGGCAGCGGCTCGGCAGTGATGGCCCTCGCCGCAGTGCCTCGGATTTGCTCGCCCGAATTCCCCACCTGTGGGCGGGTGAGCTTTAGCGGCAACGGGATTCGTCAGGGCATGAAGATCGCGGATATGAGGATGTAGGTGCTGTCGGTATTTCCCGCGGCGTCGGTGGTCGAGTTCTCGAGGACGTTCAATTGGATCGAGTGACCGCTCGCCGGGCCGTCGGTAATGCCCCACAGATTGCCGCCACCGCCGGTCGCCGTGCTGACACTGCCGTCCGACCAGGTGAATCGAGCCGAGCCGGGTCCGCCGCCCCAAGGGATCTCGTAGCTGACTTTCGCGGCGTCGATATCGGGGAGCAGCGGACTTTCGCAGATCCAGAGGCTGCCCTCGGAATGTACGTTCTGGCCTGCGCTGCCGGTGCCGGGGACCAGCCGGCTGCTCACCTGACTGCCTTGATAGCAGCCACCATCACCCGGTGGCTGGGCACTGCCCGGTATTGCCAGCGTCATCGACGCGGCTATCCCGCACAGTGCGCCTGCCAGGGTGAATCGCTGAACGTACAACGGAATACCTCTCGTCGATGAAAGGAAAACGACGCATGATCCGGAACATCGAGAGATATTAGTTCGCCGATAAGTAGCTATGTGGGATGCGGCAGCGCGGCACCGGATTATCGGCCGGTGAGGGCGGCGACGATATCGGCGACTTCGGTACGTGCGGTGTAGTCGGGTTGGATGTCGACGAAACGGACGGTGCGATCCGCGTCGACGATGAGGACGGTCGGCCGCGGTAAGCGGGTCGAGCCTTCGGCGTTGACCTGTGACAAGTCCAGGCCGAGTGCGCGCTGGGCCGCGAGCACGTCATCGGCCTGTTGGAAGGTGATACCGAGGCGTTCGGCTACCCGGCTGCCGGGATCGGACAGCACCGTGAACTCGAGGGCGGCTTTCTCTGCGGTGGACAGGGATTCGTCGGGGGATTGCGGGCTGATGGCCACCAAGCGGGCGCCGAACGCATCCAATTGCGGGAGGAGTTCCTGCTGGTAGGTGCGCAGGGCGATATTGCAGTACGGGCACCAGCCGCCGCGATAGAAGACGATGACGGCCGGGCCGGATGCGACGAGTTCATCGAGGCTGACCGGTTTGCCGGTGGCGTCGTCGAGGGTGAAGGGCTCCAGCCGCTGTCCGGCGCGGATGGCGTCGGCCGGCACGCCATCGTGCAGGAATCCCTGAATGCTGCGGTCGAACGTGGCGAGCACATCGGCGGGAAGCTGTTCGGCGGCAGCCGCTTTCAGCTGATCGGACTGTTCGCGAATGCTGGGGGACATCGGACCTCCACGGTGGGTCTGGCCGGATCGAGTGGACTGTGTAGTCCAATAAAAGAGCACCACGATTGAACTGGACTGTCAAGTCCAATCTGTGAATACTGGGCGAATGGGAACCATGCCGACCACGGAGCGAGGACGACGCACTCGCCGCCGAATCGTCGCCGCCGCACTCGAGGTGGTGGGCGAGAACGGCGCTCCGGCAACGAGTCTGGACGAGGTCGGTGCGCGCGCACCCGCCTCGCGCAGCCAGCTCTACCACTACTTCGAGGACAAGAACGATCTGCTGCGCGCGGTCGCCGAGGCCACCAACGATGCCGTGCTCGACCCGCAACAAGAGCTTTTCGACGGTCTCGGCACCATGGCGGGGCTGACACGCTGGGCCGATGCCTTGGTCGCGCTCCAGGAGGAACGCGGCGGCAAGGGCGGTTGCCCCATCGCCAACCTGCTCGGGCAGGTCGGCGAGCGTGACGACGATATGCGCGCCGTGCTGGCGACCGGCTTCGATCGCTGGGAGGCGTCCATCCGAGGCGGTCTCGCGGCCATGGCCGAGTCGGGAGAGTTGCGCCCGGACACGGACGTCGACCTGCTCGCCGCCTCCACGCTGGCCAGTCTCCAAGGCGGACTGGTACTCACGCAGGCGCGCCGGAATCCCCGGGCGCTGCGCCAGGCCCTCGACGGCGCCCTGGCCCTCATCGGCAGTCACCGGGCCGCGCAAGCCTAGCCATACCGCGGACCCATCCCTGACTTATTCGTCGGCAATCGCGTTTCGCACGCCCGGGCGGTCGCCGACCGGCGTACGGTCGAGGCAACGAGACCGCCGAGGTCTCGCAACTTAAGGACGGCCCAGTTGTCCGATAAATCTCCGCGCAGCACGATGTCCAAGAAACAGGGGAAATCCCTGAAGGAGAAACGAGCGGAGAAGAAGGCCAAGTCGGCTGCCGCTCAAACCGGCGTCGAAGCCCTCGAGAGCAGGGACAAGAAGCGCAAGTAGCCCTCAGGGCGCTGCCCACGCCAGCAGCTTGTCCGCCGGCCAGGTGTTGATGATCCGGTCCGCGGGCACGTTGTTGTCCAGTGCGCGCTGTGCGCCGTAGCCCAGGAAATCGAGCTGGCCGGGAGCGTGGGCGTCGGTGTCGATGGCGAAGTCGCAGCCGATATCGAGTGCCAGCCGCAATAGCTCGGTCGGTGGATCGCGGCGTTCCGGCCGGGAGTTGATCTCGACCGCGGTGCCGTGCTCCCGGCACGCGGTGAAGACCTGCTCGGCGTCGAACTGCGATTGCGGGCGGGTGCCGCGATTGCCTTCGACGAGCCGGCCGGTGCAATGGCCGAGGATATCGGCCCGGCCGTTCGAGACCGCGCGGACCATCCGCCTGGTCATGGCGGCGGCGTCCATCCTCAGTTTGGAATGCACGCTGGCCACCACGATGTCGAGGCGTTCGAGCAGTTCCGGTTCCTGGTCCAGTGCGCCGTCGTCGAGGATGTCGACCTCGATGCCGGTGAGGATGCGCATCGGGGAGAACTGTTCGCGCAGTTCGTCGATGACGTCGAGTTGCCGGCGCAGCCGATCCGGGGACAGGCCGTTGGCGACCGTCAAACGGGGTGAGTGGTCGGTGAGGGCGCAGTATTCGTGGCCGAGCGCCTGTGCGGCGGCCATCATTTCCGCGATGGGCGCCGAGCCGTCCGACCAGTTCGAATGCACGTGCAGGTCACCGCGCAGCGCCGCCCGCAACTCGCCGCCACCCAGATCCTTTGCCGCGGAACGCAATTCGACCAGGGTATCGGGCTCGCGCCCGGCCCATGCCTGCGTGATCACGGCCGCCGTCTTCGGGCCGATCCCGGGCAGCGACTGCCACCCGTTCGACCGCCCGAGCTGTTCCAGTTGCGCCTCGTCGAGCCGTTCGAGAATGTCGGCGGCATTGCGGTAGGCCATCACCCGCCGGGAATCCTCGCGGGCGCGGTCCTTGTAGAACGCGATCTGACGCAGGGCGACGACAGGATCCATACCTTCAGTCTGCGCGCGCCCGCGCCGAGTCAGGAATAGGACCAGCCCCGCACCGAGTCGACTTCGATCCGGATCACCGGTCCTTCCGGTGCATTGCCCCGGTACTGCGGGTATTTGGCGGCGAGCAGGGCGATCGGCCGGGCGCATGCCGGTCCCGGGGCCAGCACGCGGGCGGCGCCGTCGATGCGGACCCACCACAGCCGGGTCCAGTCCTCGTCGTATTCGTCCGCGAGGATCGAAACCCGGCCCGTGGCTTCGATATTGCGCAGCCGGCGCAGGTCGGTGGTCGACTTGGGTTTGTGATCGACCGCGATCACGATCTCGCCGGATTCCACCGATAGCGCGAAGGTCACCGGCACGATATGCGGCGCCCCGTCCGCACTCACCGTGGCCAGCCGGGCCACTCGCGCGGAGCGGAAGCGTTCGAGCGCGGTCCCTTCATCCAATCGCACGAGGTGGAGCGTAGCTGGCCGGTGTCCGTGAGCGGTGTGGCTCTACGTTGTAGACATGCTCCGTAGAAGCGGCCTACGCTGGGGTTAAGCAATGATGGCCGGGCGCGGCCAGCTCTCGATCGTGAGGAGGAGCTGTGAACGTAATCGGTGTGGTGATCGCGGTGATCGTGGTGCTGCTGATCGTGCTGGCGCTCTCGATCCGGGTGGTCACGCAGTACGAGAAGGGTGTGCTGTTCCGGCTCGGGCGGGTGATGGCGATCCGGGAACCGGGGCTGAACTTCATCATTCCGGGCATCGACCGGCTGCGGCGCGTGTCCTTGCGCATCATCACCATGCCGATCCAGTCGCAGGGCATCATCACGCGCGACAATGTGAGCGTCGATATCTCCGCCGTCGCCTACTTCCGGGTGATGGATGCCGAGAAGTCGGTGGTCGCGATCGAAAACGTGTATTCGGCAATCGATCAGATCGCCCAGACCACGCTGCGCAAGGTCGTCGGTCAGCACACGCTCGATCAGGCGCTGTCCGAGACCGATGTCATCAACGCGGGTATCCGCGAGATTCTCGACGTCACCACCCTGGAATGGGGTGTCGAGGTCACCCTGGTCGAGCTCAAGGACATTCAGCTGCCCGACAGCATGAAGCGGGCGATGGCCCGCCAGGCCGAGGCGGAACGCGAGAAGCGCGCGAAAATCATTGCCGCCGAGGGCGAATCGCTCGCCGCCGCGGCGCTCGGCGACGCGTCGGACACGATGATGGCGCACCCGCTCGCCCTGCAATTGCGCAACTTGCAGACCCTGATCGAACTCGGGGTCGACAAGAACACCACGGTCGTCTTCCCGGCGCCGCTGATGAGCGCGATCGGCGAGATCAGCGCCTTCCTGTCCCGTGAGAACGCTTCCGCGGCATCGTATGCCGCCGCACTGCCGCAGACGCCGCCGAACGGCGCCCCGGCCACCCAGGAATCGGGCACCCGCTGACTTCGGCCGAAACCGGAACGCGCACAAACGTTCCGGTTCCGGGTGAGCAGTGGGTTACGAGCTGAAGGCGCCCATGGTCGGCACCCACTCGACGATCCGCCGGTCGGCCAGCAGATCCTCACGCTTGAACGGGTCGTCGGCGAACAGCGTCGCCACCGCGTCGGCGTCGTCGCCCTGCACCAGGATGAGCGCGCCGGAGCCATCCGGGTACGGCCCGCTGGTGAGCACCACGCCCGCCTCCACCTGGCTGTTGAGCCAGGCCCGATGCTCGGGGCGGAACTCGTCGCGGCCCGGGATCTTGTCCTCGGCATAGACGTAGTGGACGGCGAAAACAGCCATGGGCCATCGCTTTCTGATCGGGTGAACGGGGTTCGGAAGGGTTACAGCGTCAGCAGCATGCGGGTATTCCCGAGCGTGTTCGGCTTGACGTAGCTGAGATCGAGGAACTCGGCGACACCGGTGTCGTAGGACCGGCACATCTCGGCGTACACCTCGGCGGTCACCGGGGTGCCTTCGATCTCCACGAACCCGTGCCGGGTGAAGAAGTCCACCTCGAAGGTCAGCACGAAGACGCGCTGCAGGCTCAGTTCCCGCGCCACGTCGATGAGCTGCTGCACCAGCAGATGCCCCGCGCCCGTGCCCTTGATGTCCGGATGCACCGCGACCGTGCGTACCTCGCCGAGGTCCGCCCACAGCACGTGCAGGGCGCCGCAGCCGACGAGTTGCCCGTCCTGTTCCGCGACCCAGAATTCCTGGACGGCCTCGTACAGGGTGACGAGATTCTTCTCCAGCAGGATCCGGCCGGCGTAGATGTCGATCAGGTGCTTGATCTCGGGCACATCAGAGGTTCGGGCGCGGCGAACGAGCGGCTTTTGAGCCGTTTCGCCGCCGACCGAACCGCTGTGAGGTACCCGTGTTGTCATGGGGTGCACAGTAGTCGGCCCGTGTACCGATAGGCTTGGTGGTGTGTCGTACATCCAGTCCCCTCACCTCCCGGCATCGTCCGGTGACCGTGGCCGTTTCCGCGGCCGGTGGGGGCGCTGGTGACCGTGCAGCGCGATGAAGTGGAGGGTCGCTGGACCGATGCGGGTCCCGCGCCCGGACCGGGTTTCGTACCCGTCGCACGTCCCGAGCCGGTGGAAGCGGTGGCGGTGCCGTCGATGAGTGAACCGACTCCGGTGCCGTTGCTGAACATCGCCAATGTGCTGACCGTGCTGCGCATCGTGATTGTGCCGCTGTTCCTGCTGGCCCTGTTCGCGGGTGGCGGGCACCAGACGGGCTGGCGCTGGGGTGCGGCCGCACTGTTCGGCGTCGCCGCCATCACCGATCGCATCGACGGGCAATTGGCCCGCAAGTACGGGCTGGTCACCGACTTCGGCAAGCTGGCCGACCCGATCGCGGACAAGGCGCTGATCGGCGCGGCGCTCATCGGGCTGTCCGCGCTGCACGACCTGCCGTGGTGGATCACCATCGTGATCGTGGCGCGCGAGCTGGGGGTGACCCTGCTGCGGCTGGCCGTGGTGCGGCGCGGGGTGATTCCCGCGGGCCGCGGCGGCAAGCTCAAGACGCTGGTGCAGTCGGTGGCGATCGCGGTGCTGCTGCTGCCGCTGTCCGGTGGATTCGCTTCGGCCGGAATGGATTTGATGTATGTGGCGCTGGTGCTGACGGTGGTCACCGGCCTCGACTACGTGGTGCAGGCGGCTCGGCTGTGGTTCGGGTCGCCGGGCGGCGGTCGTGCCGCCTGAATCACCGGAACACGCCACGCTCGATTCGATCGATCCGCTGACCGCCGCCGTCCCGGCCGCCGCACTGGTGGCCGCGCTGAAGACGGCCGGGCAGACGGTGGCGACCGCCGAATCGCTCACCGCCGGACTGCTGGCCGCGACGATCGCGGGAATTCCCGGTGCGAGTGCCGTGTTGCGAGGTGGACTGATCGTCTACGCCACCGACTTGAAACAAGCCCTCGCGGGTGTGAGTGCGGACACTCTCGCCGCAGACGGACCCGTCGCCGCAACCACCGCCGAGCAGCTGGCCGTCGGCGCTCGGACCCGGTGCGGAGCGGACTGGGGGATCGGGCTGACCGGCGTCGCCGGACCCGAACCACAGGACGGACGCCCGGTCGGCACGGTATTCCTGGGGGTAGCGGGTTCGGACAACACCGAGGTGGTTCGGTTGAACTTGTCGGGGGACCGGTGGACGATCAGGGTGGGCGCGGTTCGCGCCGCGGTCACCGAGCTCACCCGGAGTCTCCGGGGCGGGTGAAGGGGACCGGGAACGCGCGGCCGACGCCGGACGTTGTCCAGTCAAACGCTGGGTCCGGCGAGACGAGTGTGAGGAGAACGAGATGACGCTGCTGCGAGAAGCCATCGGGGAAAGCCTGCGGCGCGCTCGGGTCGCCCAGAGCCGGACGCTGCGTGAGGTCTCGACCTCGGCACGAGTCAGCCTGGGGTACCTGTCGGAGGTGGAGCGCGGGCGCAAGGAGGCCTCCAGCGAATTGCTGGCCGCCATCTGCCAAGCCCTGGACGTGTCCCTGGCGCAGGTGCTCTTCGATGTGAGCATGGCCATGGCCGATACCGACAAGGCCGCCGCGCCGGTGGGGGCGGGTGCGCCGAATGTGCCTGCGGCCCCGGCGGATGCGGTCCGGGTCGCCGCCGCTCCGGCCCTGGCCAAGGCCGGTACGGGCGTCACCCCCAGGGGTGGGGACGGCGATCTGCCGCAGAGTGGGGACGCGGCTTTCGGCCCCCGCATCGTCATTCCGGCGCCCAAGTCGGATCGTCTGGTGCTGGTGGCTGCCAAGTGATCACTGTGCTGTGGAGCCGAAAGGGATAAATTCTCTGTAGGCTTCGTGCCGGGGACGTCGTGTAGCCCTGCTGAACTACCACGAGTCTCCGGCACGCCGCTGCACAGTGGAGGATAGGGACAACAGGGGTGCGTGACGGTCGCGCACTACTGCCGCGCTGGAGAAGCTCGGCACGTCATATGGAGGCGGGATCAATCGATGGCTAATCCGTTCGTGAAGGCCTGGAAGTACATGATGGCCCTCTTCGACTCGAAGATCGAAGAGCATGCGGATCCGAAGGTTCAGATCCAGCAGGCCATCGAGGAAGCCCAGCGTCAGCATCAGGCCCTGTCGCAGCAGGCGGCGTCGGTGATCGGTAACCAGCGTCAGCTGGAGATGAAGCTGAACCGGCAGCTCGACGAGGTCGAGAAGCTCAATGCCAATGCGCGCCAGGCGGTCATGCTCGCCGATCAGGCGACCTCGGCCGGCGACACCGAGAAGGCGATCCAGTACACCAATGCGGCTGAGGCTTTCGCCGCGCAGCTGGTGACCGCCGAGCAGGCGGTGGAGGACCTGAAGGTGCTGCACGACCAGTCGCTGCAGGCGGCCTCGCAGGCCAAGAAGGCGGTCGAGCAGAACGCTATGCTGCTGCAGCAGAAGGTCGCCGAGCGCACCAAGCTGCTCTCGCAGCTGGAGCAGGCGAAGATGCAGGAGCAGGTGTCCGCCTCGCTGCAGCAGATGGACTCCACCCTGTCCGCCCCCGGCACCACCCCGAGCCTGGATGCGGTGCGCGAGAAGATCGAACGCCGCTACGCCAACGCCCTCGGCGCCGCCGAGCTGGCCCAGAACTCGGTGCAGGGCCGCATGCTGGATGTCCAGCAGGCATCCATCCAGATGGCCGGCCACTCCCGCCTCGAGCAGATCCGCGCCTCCATGCGCGGCGACGCCCTGCCCGCCGGCGGCCAGACCCAGCAGATCCCGCAGGGCCAGCCCGCCCAGCAGCCTGCGCAGCCGGCCGCCCAGCCCAACTTCAACAAGGGCCAGGCCGCTCAGCAGTAGCGGCCCGGCGCGAAAGGCATTGGACGATGGGGAGTTCGCGGGCTGACAACAACGCGTCCGCGACCTCCCCTGCCCGTTTCCTCCGCCGTACCCGGACAAAAACCCCGGACCCCATCCCGGGCCTCCCGTCCCCCTTCCCCCCGTCTCCACCCCCGAGCGCCGCGGCCGTCCCCGAAGCTCAGCCGCACCCGGGCCCTTCCGCCGCCCCCCAATCCCCGCCGCCCCCGGTAACTTCCACCCCGCCCCCGGTAACTTCCACCCCGCCCCTCGCGCCCCCGCGCAGCGAGCCTGCGGCGGCCTGGACCCCACCGGAATGGCGCGGCAGCACGGCCACCTCGCCGGAACAGCGCGGCAGCAACGACTTCGGAACCGCTGCCGGTCGGCCGGCGCCCACACCGATCGGTGACCCGGACGCGATAACGGCCGCTATCCGCCGTGATCAGGCCGAGGCCGCGGCACAGGTGCGGCCCGGGTCCGATCGACCCACAACGCGTACTCGCCGCCGCAAGCGCACTCCGGACGCCGAATCTTCCACTGCGCGCGAGGCATTCACGCCGCCGCCGGGTGCCACCGATCGGTCGGTGCGGCCGGAGTCGACCTCACGCGCGGCGGGCCGCTTCACGAGCCCTGCCGCAAGCTCCTCGAACGGTTACCGCGCTGCCGCTGCCGGTTCGTCTGCGGCGCCGGTCGAATCCGGAGGGCCGACCGGTTTTGGCCGCGCGCCTGGTTATCCGGGCGGGGACGCGGCCTGGACAGCGCCGGGTGCTGGATATTCCGCTCCCGCGCCGGGTTCGGGCGCTGCCGGTTCCGATCGGAAGCGGCGAGGGTCGGGCCGCGGTGCGTCGCCGGTGGGCGGCGGCGAAGCGCAGGGGAAGAAGCAGAAGATCAAGCGGTCCAAGCGGGAGCGGGCTACCGAGGCGGTGCGGGAGGTGCTGGCGCCTACCGGGGTCGGGCCGGAGGAGTTGGCGCAGCGGCTGCCGGACACCCTGCGCGGGGTGGGGGAGCAGGCGTTGGTGGCCGTGCGGAAGTGGGCGGATCCGCGGGAGCGGGAGTTGCGGAAGCGGCGGCGCGCCCGGCGGCGAACTCTTCGACTGGGTACCGCTTCCGGGCTGACTACTGCGGGAACCGTTGGGCTGGTATTGATTTCGGCGCCGGCCTGGGCGGTGATCGTGGTCGGTGGCGGGGCGGTGGCGCTGGTTACCGGGGCCGCCGTGACCACCAAGCGGTATCTGGAGCTGCGGAAGGAACCGTTGCCGCAGGCGGCGTTCGTGCCGCGGAAGTTGCCGCCGATTCGGTCGATGGCGCGGGCGTCCATTGCGCGGCTGGTGCGCGCAGAGCGGGCGTTGCACGAGCTCGGGGAGCAGATCTCGCGAACCGGCAGGCTACCGGCGGAGGATCTCGCCGACACCTTGGAGACCGCGACCTCCGGTGCGGCGGCATTGCATGCGCTGGCCGCCGATGTCGTTGCGATGGAACGGGCTTCGGGGGCCATGGGCGCGAATTCGCCGCTGGTGGACCATGTTCAGCTGATTTCGGTGCGGCTGGACGGGGGCGTGGTGGAGTTCGAGGGCATGGTGGCCGCCGCGGCGCGGGTGCTGGCCGTGCCGGAAAGCGCCGCCATTGCCGACGATTTGGGCATGGCGATGGTGCATCTCCGGGATGCCGCGGATCGGCTGGACGGCTGGGCGCAGGCCCTGACCGATCTTGCCGACAATCGGTTCCGGCCATAAGCGCTGTTCCGGGCGGTACCGCCCCGGTTGCCTGCCGCGCGGCCCTCAGGGTGAACCCTGAACTCTCCCGGATTTCACTGCTGACCTGGTGATTTTCTCAGGTACGCGGGCCAGTATGGAGGGTGTCGGATCGAGCGCCTCGCCGGTTCGCAGAGCTTCGGAGGATAGAGATGCTTTGGAAGATCATCGGCGTCGTGGTGCTGGTCTGGATCGCGGTCGCCATCATCAGCGCGATCATCAAGAGCTTGTTCCCCATTCTGGTGATCAGCCTCGCGGTTTTCGGCCTGTACGCGCTGTACAAGGCCGTGTCGGGGTCGAACAAGTCGCCGGCCGGCAAGTTGTAGCAGGCCCGTGCGAAGGACCGGTCGTCGACGACGACCGGTCCTTTTCGCGTCCGGGGCGGTAATCGGTCGTGTCCGGATGGGAATCCGCTCGGTGATCGGTACGTTGAGGGCGCTATGGCTACTGCAATCGTTGCCACCACGTACGGTGGACCGGAAGTTCTTTCGCCCGTAGAGATCGATGTGCCCGCGCCCGGTCCGGGTGAGGTCACGGTCCGAATTCACGCCACGGCCGTGAATCCCATCGACTACAAGCGCTACAGCGGCGCCTTCGGCACCAACCCGGCCGCCCTGCCGCTGCGTCTCGGCCTGGAGGCGGCCGGTGAGGTCATCGCCGCGGCCCCGGACGCCGAGGGCCCGGCGGGCCCGCTCCGGGTGGGCGACGAAGTGATCATCCGCGCCGAGGGCGCCTATGCCACCGAGCTGACCCTGCCCGCCGCGAAGGTCCTGCCCAAGCCCGCGGACGTGAGCTGGGAGGTGGCCTCGGGCATCCTCACCGTGGGCGGCACCGCGGTGCACATGCTGGCCGCGACCGGTGTCGCCCCCGGTGACACGGTCCTCGTGCACGGCGCGGCCGGCAGCGTCGGCTCGATCGCCGCGCAGTTGGCGGTGGCCCGCGGCGCCCGGGTGATCGGTACCGCCGGCCCGGACCGGCACGAGCGGTTGCGCGCCTATGGAGTCGAACCGGTCGAGTACGGTCCCGGTCTGGCCGATCGCGTTCGCGCCTTGGCGCCCAACGGAATCGACGTGGCGCTCGATACGGTCGGCACCGATGAGGCGGTCGATGTGTCCCTGGAGCTGGTGCCCGATCGCGATCGGATCGCCACGATCGTGGCGTTCGGCCGGACGGCGGAGACCGGGATCAAGGGTCTGGGTGGTGGTCCCGGTGCGGATCCGGGCACCGAGATCCGTGCCGATGCCTGGCGTGAGCTGCTGGATCTGGTGGCCGCGGGCAAGCTGGACGTGGTGATCAGCAAGACGTTCCCGCTGGATGAGGTGCGTCTCGCGCACGAGTTCGTCCGGGACGGGCATGCGGGCGGCAAGGTCATCCTGCTGCCGTAGCAAAGGATTTGGCGAAACGTCCGTTCTGACCGTCTCTTCTCGCATATGTTGTTGCCCACAACATATGGCTGCGCGGCCCTCCCACCATCTCCATGGGAGCGGTCGCGGTCTCGGGAAGGTCAAGCGTGATGAGGACGAACAACCCAGTCCGGTCCAAGAATTCCGGCCGCCGGAAGGGGGCCGGACTGGCTCTGGTCGCGGTCGGACTGGCGAGCACACTGGTATTGAGCGCGTGCGGTTCGAATTCGACCAGCAGCGGAAGCAGCAGCAGTAGTGGCAGTTCGGCCCCTTCGGGCGGGGGCGCGAACGGCACCGTCGGCGTCATCCTCCCCGAGACCGCCACCTCCGCCCGCTGGGAAGCCTTCGACAAGCCCATGCTGCAACAGGCCTTGAGCGCACAGGGTTTCGACTCCGACGTGCAGAACGCGCAGGGCGACGTCCAGAAGTTCTCCACCCTCGCCGACGGCATGATCGCCAAGGGCGTGAAGGTACTGGTCATCGCCTCGATCAACAGCGAGGTCGGCAGCGCGGTGGCCGCCAAGGCCAAGAAGGCCGGCATCCCCACCATCGACTACGACCGCCTCAACCTGGGCGGCTCCTCCGACTACTACGTGTCCTTCGACAATGTGAAGGTCGGTGAGCTGCAAGGCAAGTCGATCGCCACCGCCCTGCAGGGCAAGCAGGGCGCGCAGGTCATCGAGATCGAGGGCGCACCCACCGACAACAACGCCACCCTGTTCCACCAGGGCCAGGAGAACGTGCTCAAGCCGCTCTACGACGCGGGCACCCTGAAACTGGTGCGCAGCCAGCCCATCGACAACTGGGACAACCAGCAGGGCGGCAACACCTTCGAGCAGATCCTCACCGGCAACGGCGGCAAGGTCGACGGCGTGGTCGCCGCCAATGACGGCCTGGCGGGTGCGATCATCACCGTGCTGAAGAAGAACGGCCTCAATGGCAAGGTGCCCGTCACCGGCCAGGACGCCACCGTCGACGGCCTGCAGGCGATCCTGCGCGGCGACCAGTACATGACGGTGTTCAAGCCGATCAAGGACGAGGCCGAGAACACCGCGAAACTCGCCGCGGCCCTGGCCAAGGGCGATACCGCTGCCGCGAATGCGCTGGCGCAGGGCGTGAGTCAGGATCCCAAGGGCAACCGCACCGTGAAATCGGTGCTGCTGCCGCCGCAGACCATCACCCGCAACGAGGTCAAGACCGTCATCGACACCGGCTACGTGAAGGCGAGCGATGTCTGCACCGGTGATGTGAAGGCCGCCTGCACCCAGCTCGGCATCGGCTGAGGTCACGCCATGAGTGAGCCGCTGCTGCAGATCACCGGCCTGAACAAGAGTTTCGGCCCGGTGCACGTACTGCACGATGTGGATTTCACCGTGCCCGCCGGCGAGGTCACCGCCCTCGTCGGCGACAACGGTGCGGGCAAGACCACCTTGGTGAAATGTGTGGCCGGCATTCACGCCGCCGACTCCGGTGAGGTGCGGTTCCGGGGCGAATTGGTGCACCTGCACGGGCCCAAGGATGCGGGGGCGCTCGGCATCGAGGTCGTCTATCAGGATCTCGCGCTGGCCGACAATCTCGACATCGTGGCGAACATGTTCCTCGGCCGGGAACGCGGGAAACCGTGGCTGCTGGACGAGGCGAGCATGGAGGAAGCGGCGCGGCGCACTCTGGCGTCATTGGGGGTGCGCACCGTGAAATCGGTGCGCACACCGGTGGCTTCGCTGTCCGGCGGGCAGCGGCAGACGGTCGCCATCGCGAAAGCCGTGCTGTGGAACAGCAATCTGGTGTTGCTGGACGAACCGACCGCCGCGCTCGGCGTGGCGCAGACCCGGCAGGTGCTGGATCTGGTGCGCCGCCTGGCCGAACAGGGCCTGGGCGTGGTGCTGATCAGCCACAATCTGGCCGACGTCTTCGAGGTCGCGGACCGGATCGCGGTGCTGTACCTGGGTCGGATGGCCGCGCAGGTGCGCACGGCCGATGTCACCACCGCGCAGGTGGTCGAGCTCATCACCGCCGGGCGCTCCGGCGATCTGGGCTTGGCCCGGCCCGAGGCGGCGGTGCTGTGAATCGCGGTGCTGGGAATGAGGAGGTGGCGCTGTGAGTGAGGAAACAGTGCACGAGGAAACCACTGGGACAAAAGGCATTCCGGAGTCGGGGACGGCGCGTGCCGCCGAGAGCGGCACGGTGATCACCGATTTCGGTATCGACACCACGAATCAGTCGACGACCGAGGCGCTCCGCGACTATCTGGTCCGGCTCCGTTCGGGCGATATCGGTTCGCTGCCCGCGATTCTCGGCTTGATCGCGCTGGTCGTGCTGTTCTCGCTGCTGTCGGATGTGTTCTTCTCGCTGAACAACATCGCGAATCTGCTGGCGCAGGGCGCGGGCCAGACCATCATCGCCATCGGCATCGTGTACGTGCTGCTGATCGGCGAGATCGACCTGTCGGCGGGCACGGCCTCGGGTGTCGCGGGCGCGGTGCTGGCCCTGCATTACGTCGAGAACGGAAACCTGCTGCAGGGCATGGGATCCACGGTCTTCTGGATCTTCAATGCGCTGATGGTGCTGGGCGCGGTGCTGGCCGGGTTACTGCGTATCTGGCCCGGCGTGGCGCTGTCACTGCTGGGCGTGGTGCTGACACTGGTCGGCTTCCATGCGAATCCGTGGATAGAGATGCTGCTGGCGGTATGCGTGGGTGCGGCCATCGGCTGCATCACCGGATTCCTCATCGCGAAGATCGGCATGCCGTCGTTCGTGGTGACGCTGGCCCTGTTCCTGGCCTGGCAGGGCGTGATCCTGCAACTCATCGGCCAGGGTGGCGTGCTGGGCATCAGCTCCTCGCACGTGCTCGATCAAGTGGCGAACGGAAACCTGTCCACGATCGGCAGCTGGGTGCTGTGCGTGGTCGCCGCGGGCGGCTATGCGGCGGTCACGGTGGGCGGGCACATACTGCGGCGCAGACGCGGCCTGGTCACCTCGCCGACACCCTTGATCGCGGCAAAGGTGCTGGCGCTCACCGTGTTCGCCGTAGTGGTGACGGCCTTGCTGACCGTGAACCGGTCGCCGAGCAAGCTGATCGTGATCTCCGGCGTGCCGTATGTGGTGCCGATCGTGCTGGTGCTGCTGGTGGTGGGCACCTATGTGCTGACGCGTACCACCTACGGCCGGCACATCTACGCGGTCGGCGGCAATGCGGAGGCGGCGCGGCGGGCCGGCATAAATGTGACGCAGTTGCGGGCAAGCGTTTTCGTCATCTGCTCGTCGTGTGCGGCGGTCGGCGCGATCGTGTACTCGTCGAAGGTCGGTTCGGTGGATCCGCAAGCGGGCGGGCTGAATACGCTGCTGTTCGCGGTCGGCGCGGCCGTCATCGGCGGGACCTCGCTGTTCGGCGGGCGCGGGCGGGTCGCGGACGCGGTGATCGGCGGCGCGGTGCTCGCGGTGGTGTCCAATGGGCTCGGACTGTTGCGGCAGCCGGCCGCCGTCGTCTCCATCGTGACCGGCCTGGTGCTGCTGCTGGCGGCCACCGTGGACGCGATCTCGAGACGACGCGCGGCGGTGGCGCAACGCTGAGCGCCGCAATGGTATTCCTGAGTTCATGACCGCCCGCCTGAGCTCATGACCGTCGCACGACCGGACGAGGTGCGCCGCTTCAACCGGTCCAGCCTGTTGCGGCTGCTGCACGTCGGCGGACCGGCCACCCGGGCGGCGCTGGCCGCCGAACTCGGATTGAACCGCTCCACCATCAAGATGCTGGTGGACGCGCTCGCCGAATCCGGACTGGTGGAGGAGCGGGTGCCGCGCCTGGCCCGGGGCGCGGGGCGGCCCTCGCTCCTGGTGCTGCCGCAGCCGGAGGCGGCCGTGGTGCTCGCCGTCGACGTGCAGGCCGAGCACGTCGGCATGGCCATGATCGGTTTCGGTGGGCAGATACTGGGCCGCAACAGCTGGAATCTGCATGGGCGGCAACGGGAACCGGAAGAGGTCGTCACGCACGTGGCCGAATCGGCGGCGCTGCTGGCGGCGGATCTGAGCCTGCGCCCCAGTGCCGCGGGCATTTCGGTGCCGGGCGTGGTGCGCCGCACCGACGGGCATGTGCACACCGCCCCCAATCTGGGCTGGACGGAGGTGGCTTTCGGCGAGCGGATGCAAGCCGTTCTGGGTCTGCCGGTGGTGATCGGCAATGACGCGGAACTCGGTGCGCTCGCCGAATATGTCCGCGGCGTCTGCCGGGGCGCCGCGGACACCCTGTTCGTCTCCGCGGATATCGGGGTCGGCGGCGGGCTCATCGTGCAGGGCGCGTCCCTGCGCGGATCGGCCGGATACCTCGGCGAGATCGGCCATATGACGGTGCGGCCCGGCGGCCGCGCCTGCTACTGCGGCAATGAAGGCTGCTGGGAAACCGAGGTGGGGGAGGCCGCACTGTGCCGGGCGCTCGGACTGCCCGAGCACAGCCCGCGCGGCACCATCGTCGCGGAACTGCGTGCGCTGCAACGGGATCCGGAACCACCCGGGCTGACGGAGTATCTGGACTGGCTGGTGCTCGGCCTGGTGAACGCGGTCAATATCCTCGGTCCCGAGCGCGTCGTGCTCGGCGACCTGTTCACCGCCCTGCCCGACGATATGGTGGCGCGCGTGGAGGACCGGATCCGCGGCCGCAGCATGGTCAGCCGCGCGCTGGGCGGGGTACGGGTCGAGAAGTCGACGCTGGGAACGGATCTCAAACTGCTCGGCGCGGCCGAGGCCGCCTTCGAGGACGTACTCGCCGGAGCATGAATCGTGCGAACACGGACCGACCGTGTTGAATGACGGCATGGAGCAGCTTCCCGAGGATTGGCAGCGCGGCATCGTGATCGTCGCGCATCCGGACGACATCGAATACGGTGCCGCCGCCGCGGTGGCACGCTGGACCAGGCAGGGCAAGGACATTCGCTACGTACTGGTCAGCAGCGGCGAGGCGGGCATCGCCGGACTGCCGCCCGCCGAATCCGGTCCACTGCGCGAGGACGAGGAACGGGCCTCGGCCAAGATCGTCGGCGTCAGCGAGGTGGAGTTCCTCGGCTATCCGGACGGCCGCATCGAGGAATCCCTCGCCCTGCGCCGCGATCTCGCGGCGGCCATCCGCCGGCACCGCCCGGACATCGTGGTGCTCTTCAACTCCGCCGACGTCTGGGCCCGCGGTTATGCCAACAGCGCCGACCACCGCGCCGTCGGCCGCGCCGGCCTCGACGCCGTCTCCGACGCGGGCAACGAGTGGATCCACCCCGAACTCGCCGACCTCCCGACATGGTCACCCCGCTGGGCCGCCATCTACGGCGTCCCCGACGGCAGCCACGGCGTGGACGTCACCGAAACCTTCGAGGTCGCCGTCGAATCCCTGACCGCACACCGCCGTTACCTGGAAGCCCTCGGCCCCGAACCGGCCCCCGTCCAGGCCCGAGCCGTCCTCGAAATGAGCGCCGGCCCGAAAGAAGCCTTCCCCGCCGCCCACGCCATAGCTTTCGAGCTCTACCACTACGACTGAGGGCCGAGTGGCACATGAGGGCCGGGACACGCCGTTGTCCGCGACCGCCATGTGCCACTCGGCGGCTCTATCGGGGTGGATGGGTGTGGTTGGCGTCGGTGGGGTGTGGCAGTCTGTCCGCGTGCGAGTAGCTGTTGTGGCCGGGCCGGATCCGGGGCATGCGTTTCCGGCGATTGCGTTGTGCCTGCGGTTCCTCGAGGCCGGGGATGAACCGGTGTTGTTCACCAGTCCACGCTGGTTCGATGCGGCGCTCGCGGCCGGGATCGGCGTGCGCCGGTTGAAGGGGCTCGCGCCGCGCGCGGAGGATGATGACGGCGATGCGGGTGCGCGCATCCATCAACGGGCGGCGTTCATTTCGACCGAGATCCTGCCCGAGATGAGCGCCATGCTGCCCGACCTGGTGGTATCGGATGTGCTCACCGTCGGCGGCGGTATGGCGGCCGAACGACTGCGCCTGCCCTGGGTGGAACTCTCGCCGCATCCGCTGTACCTGCCGTCGAAGGGCCTGCCGCCCATCGGGAGTGGGCTCGCCATCGGCGAAGGACTGAGTGGCCGGGCGCGGGATTCGGTGCTGCGCGGGCTGACCTCGCGCGCCATCCGGCGTGGCGAGCAGCAGCGTGAACAGGCCCGCGAGAGTGTCGGCCTGCCGCCGGAGGATCCGGGCCCGACCGCACGCCTGGTCGCCACCCTGCCCGCGCTCGAGGTCCCGCGCCCCGACTGGCCCGATAATGCGCACCTGGTCGGCCCGCTGCTATGGGAGCCGACCGAGCACTTACTGGACCTGCCGAAGGGTGACGAGCCGCTGATCATGGTCGCGCCCTCCACCGCCGAAACCGGTGTGAGCGGCATGGTTTCCACCGTGCTCGAGGCCCTCGACGGCGCGGGTGTGCGAGTGGCCGTGTCCACCCTCGACACTCCGCCTGCCGAGCTACCTTCCTGGGCCACAGCCGGTTTGGGCCGCCAGGACGAAATCCTGCGCCATGCCGCGGTCACCATCGGCGGCGGCGGGCACGGCCTGCTCGCCAAATCCCTGCTGGCCGGCGTTCCCCTCGTCACCGTCCCCGGCGGTGGCGACCAATGGGAACTGGCGAATCGCGCTGCCCGCCAAGGCAGTTCGATCCTCGTCCGCCCCTTCACCACGGAAGCCGTCCGTGACGCCGTGGACCGCATCCTCGCCGAACCCGCCTACGCCGCCGCCGCCCGCTCCGCCGCCTCCGGCATCGCGGTGGTCTCCGACCCCGTCGGCGTCTGCCACGACGTCCTCGAATCCGCGCAAACCGCCTGAGACTGTTTGCCCGGCAGGTGAGAGATCGTCACGTCCGCCGGACTGTTAGCCGTGTCGGCCCGGACTGTTGCCGTGTCGGCCCGGACTGCTGAGGGTCGGTCGGATCATTGCGCGGCGGTGCGAGTGCGCGCCGGGGTGATCGAACGGGCCCGCTGGTGTGCGGGTCGGGAGCGTGCCGGGGTGGTTGGTAGGCTCGCGGCCGTGCGGTTGACGGAGTTCCAGGAACTGTTGCATACCGAATTCGGTACTGCGCGCGGCGACGCGCTGCTGACCGACCACGTGCTGCCCGCCATGGGGCGCACGGGCGCGCAGGCCATCGAGTCGGGGGTGGATCCGCGGGATGTGTGGCGTGCGTTGTGCGTGGAATTCGATGTGCCGCGGACTCGTTGGTGAACCGCCGGGTCAGTCCTCGCCATTGAGCTTTCTGGCGTAGTAGCGCGTGGCCTTGGCGCGATTGCCGCAGATGGCCATGGAATGCCAGCGCCTGGTCCCGTTCTTCGAGGTGTCGAGGAACCACAGCACGCAGTGCGGATGCGCGCACTGTTTGATCCGGTCGGGTGCGGCCGAGAGTAATTCCAGCAGGTTGTCGGCGGCGAGCCAGGCGGGTAACCACTCCGGCTGCGGCACTTCGGGTTCGGTCGCCGGCCCGGCGGCGGATAGCGACCGCCGGATGCGGCCGTGGTCGAGTACGGCGTTCAGATCGGCGCCGGATGCACCGCGCACGGTGTGCAGGATGGCTTCGCGGGCCGTGAGCAGGGCCTGCCGCATGGGCTCGCCGGCGGGGAGCGCGAGGTCGTTGTCCGCCAGCCATTGCCGCACTCCGGCCACGTCGGTGAGTAGATCCTCCAGCCCGTCGGCCGTCATCCAGCGCGTATTGAGCAGGTCCAGGGCGAGGGGTTCACCGAGGTGAGGGCGGGGATCGGGCACATCCGATCGTAACCGCCGGGGCATGGTCATCGGCCGCACACCTCCGTCGAACCGGTCGAAGTAGTCACAAGGGTTGACAGGCGAATCCTGCTGTCCCTAGATTCTAACTAGTAAAACTACTTATGCAGGTTAGACAGTCCGGAGGGCATCATGACCATCGCCTACCACCCGGGGGAACGGGCCGTTCAGGAACGCATGGGCCAGGCTCATATCGCCCAGCACGTGGGACGGATGATCCGGCCCGGCATTCCGGATCCGCTCGCCGAATTCCTGGCGCAGCAGCCGATGATCGTGGTGGCCGCCGCCGACGCCGAAGGCAATGCGGACGCCTCCCATCGCGGCGGCAATCCGGGCTTCCTGCAAGTACTTTCAACCACCCACCTGCGCTGGCCGGATTACCGCGGCAACTCGATGTTCATGACCCTGGGCAAACCACCGGCGCGCAATGCGCCATCGACTTCACCGTGCACGAGGTGGTGGAGATCTCCGGCGCCACACCCCTGCGCTGGAGCGAACCCGAACTCTCACCCGTCAACCCCTGAAAGGACCATCGACATGCGACCGCCGCTGCCACCCTTCGATCTGGACTCCGCGCGAATCAAGGTCCGGGCCGCCGAAAGCGCCTGGAACTCACGCGATCCCGAAACCGTCGCCCAGGCGTATACGGAGGATTCGGTGTGGCGCAATCGCGACGAGTTCGTCACGGGCCGCGCCGAGATCGTCGACTTCCTGAAACGCAAGTGGGCCAGGGAGAACGGCTACGCCCTGCGCAAGGAACTCTGGGGCTTCCGGGAGAATCGCATGGCCGTGCGCTTCCAATACGAATGGCACGACGAATCCGGCCAGTGGCACCGCAGCTATGGCAACGAACTGTGGGAGTTCACCCCGGAGGGGCTGATGTCCCGTCGCGAGGCGAGCATCAACGACATCCCCATCGCCGAATCCGAACGCCGCATCTTCGGCCCCCGCCCCGAAGGCGACGACACGCCGCTGCCGATCGAATAAACCTGCAAGGCAGGAGAATCGGGCGAATACCGGAGCGAGGTCCCGTCCCCGTATCGGGGGCGGGACCTCGCCACATCGTGTGCGCGCCCATTGCGCGCGGTATCTCGCATCAGCCGACCAGGACCGGCTCCTCGATCACATCAGGTACGCGCTGCTGGACCCGGAACAGGACGAAGGCGACGGCACCGGCTGCCACGCCCACCACACCGGCCACGCCCACTGCGGTATCGAGTCCGGTCACGAAGTGCGGCAGCGACATCGGCTGCCCGCCACCGGCCCCATTGCGGAACACCGTGCCGAGCAAGGCGACACCGAGGGCGAGTCCGAGCTGACGGGCGGTGTTCACCGCGCCCGCAGCGGTGCCGCTCTGCCGCGGCGGCACGGCCGCCATGCCCACTCCGACCACCGCCGGGGCCACGATACCCACGCCGACACCGATCACCACGAAGCCGGGAACCAGTGCGGCCCAGTCGGATCCACTGCCGATGATGGTCAGCAGGCCGCTACCGGCGCCGAGCACGATCAGGCCCGCGCCGATCGACCATTGCGGCGCCAGATCGTGCAGCAGGCGGCCGAACATGCCCGAAACCAGGAACGCGGTGAGCGCCATGGGCAGCATGGACAACCCGGCCCGCAGCGGGGACAGGTGCAGTTGCTGCTGCAGCCACAGCGAGATCAGCGGGTTCGCGGCGAAGGCGGCGAAGTTCAACCCGGCCGCCGCGATCAGGGTGGCCGCGAAACCCGGGCTGCGCAGCAGCGACAGCGGCAGCATCGGTGCGGCACTACGGGATTCGATCACCACGAATGCGATGCCGGCGATAACACCGGCGAGGATCGTCGCGGCCGCCTGGGTATCGCCCCAGCCGTGTTCACCGGCGCGGATGATGCCGTAGGTGACCGCGGTCGCCGCCACCGCGAAGGAGATCATGCCGGGCAGATCCACCTTCCGGTCAGTGCGGCGTTGCGAGGGCCCGAACACCAAGGCGGACAGGGTGATGGTGACCGCGGCGATGGGCAGATTGACGAAGAAGATCCACCGCCACGACAGCAGATCGGTGAGCACACCGCCCAGTACCACCCCGATCCCGGCGGCCGCACCGGCCACCGCGCCCCAGGCGCCGAACGCGATTCCGCGATCCTTCCCGGTGTAGGTGGCGTGCAGCAGTGACAGGGTGGTCGCGAACATGGCCGCGCCGCCGATGCCCTGCGCGGTCCGCGCCGCCACCAGGAACTCGGACGAGTGCGCCAGACCGCAGGCCAGCGAGGCGGCCGCGAACAGGACGAGACCGGTGAGATAGGTGGGCTTGGCGCCGACCCGATCGGCCAGCGAACCCAGCACCAGCAGCAGCGCCGCCAGCGCGAGCGCGTAACCGTCGACCACCCACTGCAGTCCGGACAGGCCGGTATGCAGATCGGCGGCGATGTCGGGGAGTGCGACGTTCACGATGGTGACGTCGATGAGCAGCATGAAGGTGCCCAGGCATGCCGCGAACAGTGGGAGCCACTTCCGCATGATTACCTCCAGAGAACGAACGATTTCGTCATAAAGGTTCGCGTGCACGCGGTTATCCCCATAGCTGTGGCGGTGTTTGCGCTAGATTCCTCCTATGGATCCGGAATGGGAAGACGATTCCTCCGTAATGGATGTGCTCGACAAGCAGATCGTGCACGGCCTGGTGTGCGATGCGCGCATCCCGTTCGCGCGGCTCGGGGCCATTCTCGGCGTCTCGGAGCAGACGGTGGCGCGGCGCTATCGATCCCTGCGGAAACTGGGGATCCTGCATGTGTCGGGGCAGGTCAATGTGGTGCCGCTGGGGCATGCGCGCTGGATACTGCGCCTCGAATCCGCACCCAGCCGGGCGGTGGCGCTGGCCGAATCCCTTGCGCGCGTACCGGATCTGAACTGGGTGTCGCTGCTGTCCACCGGGTCCGAGGTGATGTGCGTGTGCCGGCCGCGCAGCCTGGAACGGCGGGACGAACTGCTGCTGCGGCAGTTGCCGCGGGTCAGTCAGTTGAAGGGGATGGTCGCGCACGAGGTGCTGCGGGCGTTTCCGTTCGAGGAGGAGTGGCCGCGCTACGGCCATCTGCTCAGCGCGGAGCAGTTGCGGGAGCTGGGGCCGCGGCCGGTGCTGTGGGAACCGACCGGTCCGAAGTCGTCGGTCGTACTGTCCCGCGAGGACGAGATCATGATGACCGTCCTCGGCCGCGACGGCCGCGCGCCCTACGCGCAGCTCGCCGCCGCCACCGGCTGGAGCGCCACCCGGGTGGCGCGGCGGATGAGCGAACTCCTCGAGGCCGGGGTGCTCTACTTCGACCTCGACTTCGCTTTGGAGAGAATGGGTTACACCGCCCGCGCCTCGCTGTGGCTGCAGGTGCGGCCGGGTCATCTGGACGGCGTAGGGAAGGCGATGGCCACCCATCCGGAGGTCGCCTATGTGGCCGCCACCGCCGGGCCCAGCAATCTGATGGCCTCGATCGCCTGCCGTGACGCCTCGCATCTGTATCGCTATGTGACCGAACGGCTGGGGCCGCTGGAGGGGATCAACAATGTCGAGGTGACGCCGGTGCTGCGGCTGTTCAAGCAGTCGCAGGCGCTGGTGGAGGTGGATCGGGTCACCGTGCTGCCCTGACCGCCGAATCTTCGCCAGCGTGTCGCGGGGCGCGTTGTTTGCCTCGAACACTTGTTCGCCTAAGCTCGGCGTCGGAACTTGTCGGTGCCTCCCTCTAACGTGAGCGCCAACCACAGCACGAGACAATCCGTCCAGAAGGGGACCAGACGATGGCACCACAGGCTTTTGACCGCGACAAGGCGCTCGAACTGGCGTTGGCGCAGGTCGAGAAGAGCTTCGGCAAGGGCGCCGTCATGCGCCTGGGCGAAGAGGCACGCCAGCCCATTTCGGTCATCCCGACCGGTTCCATCGCGCTGGATGTGGCGCTCGGCCTGGGCGGTCTGCCCCGCGGCCGCATCGTCGAGGTCTACGGCCCGGAATCCTCGGGTAAGACCACCGTCGCCCTGCACGCGGTCGCCAATGCGCAGGCCCTCGGCGGTGTCGCGGCCTTCATCGACGCCGAGCACGCGCTGGACCCCGACTACGCCCAGAAGCTCGGTGTCGACACCGACGCACTGCTGGTCTCGCAGCCCGACACCGGTGAGCAGGCGCTCGAAATCGCCGATATGCTGGTGCGTTCCGGCGCCATCGACATCATCGTCATCGACTCCGTCGCCGCCCTGGTGCCGCGCGCCGAGATCGAGGGCGAGATGGGTGACAGCCACGTCGGTCTGCAGGCCCGCCTCATGAGCCAGGCGCTGCGCAAGATGACCAGCGCGCTCAACAACTCCGGCACCACCGCCATCTTCATCAACCAGCTGCGCGAGAAGATCGGCGTCATGTTCGGCTCGCCCGAGACCACCACCGGTGGTAAGGCGCTCAAGTTCTACGCCTCGATCCGCTTGGACGTACGCCGCATCGAGACCCTGAAGGACGGCTCCGACGCGGTCGGTAACCGTACCCGCGTCAAGGTCGTGAAGAACAAGGTCGCTCCGCCGTTCAAGCAGGCCGAGTTCGACATTCTCTACGGTGTGGGCATCTCCAAGGAGGGCTCGATCATCGATATGGGTGTCGACCAGGGCTTCATTCGCAAGTCCGGCTCCTGGTACACGTACGAGGGCGACCAGCTCGGCCAGGGCAAGGAGAACGCCCGCAAGTTCCTCCTGGAGAACACCGACGTCCGCGACGAGATCGAGAAGAAGATCAAGGAGAAGCTCGGTATCGGCGCCGACGTCACCACCGACGCCGAAGCCGGAGCACCCGCCGACTTCTGACGATGACCGATCGGGAAACCGCTGAGCCCCGGCCCGATTCGCCGGGGCCCACCACCCCCCGCCTGGACGCGGTAGAACGCCTCCGCCGCCAACTCGAAGCAGTGGAGTCCCGCGCCGCCAAACGCGGCGCCCGTTCCTCCCGCAAATCCGCCACCCCCGATCTCGGCCCTGACCTCTTCGGCCGAGATTCGGCGGACCCGTACAGCCGCAACTCTTCGAACGACCTGTACGGCCGAAACTCGGTGGACCCGTATTCCACCAACTCGGGCTGGACCTATTCCGAACCGGCCGAGCCGTATCCACCCCCTGCTGCACACTCTGCCCACACGGCCTACGATGCAACAGGTTTCGCCGAGGCCGGTCACAACCTGACCGACCCCGAACCACCCGACGACACCCCCGAAGACCCCTGGGCCCCACCCCCCGAGCCCCCCGGGTCTCACCGACGTTCGCCCACCGGGCGACGCCGGTCGCCGGGGCAGTGGCGAGAGGAAGCGTCCACTGCCCCCGGCGACGGCGGGGCCACCCCCACCCCGGAATCCGGGTCGCGCCCGAGCTCATCCACCGCCGCCGCGAATTCTCCACGCGCGCCCCGTAACCCGGCGTATCCCGACCTTCTTGCGGCTTCTCGCATTGATCACGGCGACGCCGAACACAGCACGACCCCCCGAACGGGATCCGGCCGCGCAGGCAGGCGCGCGCAGGCGGAGACGCGGACCGATCGTAGTGCCGCCGACGCATCGTCAGGCCCCGATAGTGCCGCATACAAACAAGCCGAGGAGTTCCTGGCACGCCTTGCGAAAGGTGCTGCACCGCAGTCCGATCCGGATATGGTCGGCGGGCATCGCGGGCGGGGCCCGGCTGATGGGGACACGATCACCTCGGCCGAGCTGCGCGGCAGGCCGGCGGGCGCGTCGGAGCCGGGGGAGGCCTTCGGGCGATCGGACGGCCGGGATGAACGTGGCGGGCGGGCCGGTCGCGGGCGTGGACGGGGACGTCGATCGGACTCGGGTGACGGGGCGGCAGCGCCTTCGGCTCCGGCTGGAGGGGGCACCGAGTCGCAGGCGAAGGATGTGTGTCTGCGGCTGCTGACCGATCGGGCGCGGAGTCGTTCGGAACTGGCGGATCGGCTGGCGGACAAGGGGTTTGCGGCCGAGGTGGCGACTCGGGTGCTGGATCGCCTGGCCGAGGTCGGGTTGATCGATGATGCGGCTTTCGCGCAGCAGTGGGTGCATTCGCGGCATACCTATTCCGGTAAAGGGAAGAAGGTGCTGGCGCAGGAGTTGCGCCGGAAGGGGATTGCGCCGGAGGATGCGGAGCCGGCGCTCGAGGCGATCACCGCCGATGATGAGAACGCCCGCGCCGCCGAACTGGTTCGCCGCAAGTTGCAGACATTGTCTCCGGAGCTCAGCCGGGACAAGGCTGTCAGTCGGCTGGTTTCCATGCTGGCCCGGCGTGGGTATGCGCCCGCCACCGCGTATTCGGTGGTGACCGCGGAACTCTCGGCTTCGGGTCTCGACCTGCCGCGTGAGACTTCTCGGACTGCGCAGCCCAAGAAGCCCTCCGTAGCGGAGAAGAACGATGAGGACGGCGACGGCGAACAAGAGGATCAAGGCTCGGACGAGGACAGCGCCGCCGAGTTCGTGCGCAAGAAGATCCGTACCTTGCCGCCGAATCTGGATCGGGAGAAGGCGATACGCCGACTGGTCGGAATGCTGGCCCGCCGCGGGTACAACCAATCCGTCGCCTACAAGGTGGTCAAAGCCGAACTCGGCTGAGACCCGGCAGCTAGTGCGTGATGCCGCGAGGGTGAGTGGTGCCGTGGCGGCGTTGGGGGCCGCGAGTGGCGCCGCGTTCGGGGCGGCGGGTGGCGGCGGCCCGCAGGGCGGGGGTTGCTGCCGCGGGGTCGGGGGCGCGTGAGTTTTCCATGCGCTTGCGGCCTTTCACGGTCAGCAGTGCGCCGACGGCGGCGGCAATGGCCGCGCAGACCGCCGCGAGCGGCGTGATGATGGTGACCAGCGTGAGGCCCAGCGCGTATTGTTTTCGGCCCCGGTCGTACTCGCCCATGAACAGCAGTATGCGAGTCTGTCGGCGGATTGTCCGCAGGTCGGGAGACTTGTTGGCAATCGGATTCCTGGTCGGGCGTACAGGTTTCGATTCCGAATGCGATACGGCCCGGGTGAACCGTGTTCACCCGGGCCGTATTCAGTAGTGCGGCGCCTACTGCGGTGCGGTGCCTACTTCGGCGCGGTATCGGCGCCCCGGCCGGACATGACCATGTCCATACCGGGCGGCGGCGTGCCGCCGGTGGCCGCGAGCACCGTGCGCGAGCCGCGTTTACGGGTGCGCAGGAACTTCTCCAGCCGGGTGGCCGCCACCGTCAGCGCATAGTTGAGGATGATCATGACGGCCGCGATCACCAGCAGTGACGGAATGGTGTTCTGTTCCGACGCACCAAGTTGCTGTCCGGACCGCACGATCTCGCGGTAGGTGATCTGATAGCCCAGCGCCGTATCCTTCAGCGCCACCACCATTTGCGAGACCAGCGCCGGCAGCATGGCGGTGATCGCCTGCGGCAGCAGGATGGTGACCATCACCTGGGTCTTGCGCAGCCCCAGCGCGACGGCCGCCTCGGTCTGTCCCTTGGGTAGCGCCTTGATCCCGGACCGCACGATCTCCGCGATGACCGAGCCGTTGTAGATCGTCAGCGCCGTCACCACCGCCGCCAAGGCCAGTTGATCCGACTGGAACAGATTGTTCTGCGCGTACAGCGAGAACAGGAAGATCATCAGGATCAGTACGGGAATGGCCCGCGAGACCTCCACCACGACACCCGCGATGATCCGCACGATCCGGTGATCCGAGAGCCGCAGAATGCCGAAGATCATGCCCAGCACCATCGCGAGCACGATGGACAGCAGCGCCGCCTCGATGGTGCCGCGCAGACCCGGCAGCAGGTACGTGCTCCAGATGTCGCCTTCCACGAACGGCTTCCACTTCGCCGCCGTGAACTGCCCCTTGTCGGAGAGCCCGCGATAGAGGAACCACACCGCCGCGATCAGCACCGCGGCCACCACCACCGAGTAGAGGCGGTACCGCAGCCGCGCCCGGGGACCGGGCGCGTCGTAGAGGACCGTGCTCATCGGCGCACCTCGAATCGCTTGGCCAGCCAGCCGAAGAACAGACCGGTCGGCAGAGTCAGGATCACGAAGCCGAGCGCGAAGATGGCGCCGACCTGCAAGGCCGCCGCCTCGTTCTCGTTCATCTCCGCCATGAGCAGCGCGGCCTCACCCACACCGATCGCCGAGGCGATGGTCGAGTTCTTCGTCAGCGCGATGAACACACTGCCCAGCGGCGCGATAACGGCCCGGAAAGCCTGCGGCAACACCACCAGTCGCATGTTCTGCGCGAAGGTCAGGCCGAGCGAGCGCCCGGCCTCCGCCTGCCCCAGCGGCACGGTATTGATGCCCGACCGCAGCGACTCACAGACGAAAGCCGCCGTGTACACGCTCAATCCGAGCACCGCGAAACGGAAATTGTTCTGCGCCAGGTCATTCGGCCCCTTGGCGGCCAGCCGCAATCCCAATGTGGTGTACAGGCCCAGCGAACAGAACACGATGATCAGCGTCAACGGCGTATTCCGGATGATATTCACGTACGCCGAACCCGCCCACCGCGCAATGGGAATGGGCGAGACGCGCGCCGCCGCCACCAGGGTGCCGATAATCAACGCGAACAAGGCCGAGGACAGCGTCAGTTTGATGGTCACCCAGAACGCATCGAGCAACTGGGAATGATATCGGGAAATCAGGTCGAACATTATCGGCCGCCGCGGTTCAGTACCGGTCGACCTGGGGCGGGGCCGGGATCTGGAGGCCGGTGGCGCCGAATTCCTTCTCCAGCGCGGCCTTCCACGACCCGTCGTCGATCATGGCCTGGATGGCGTCGTTGATCTTGCCGCGGGAATCGGTATCGCCCTTCTTCAGGCCGATCCCGTACTTCTCGGTGGTGAAGGGCTGTCCGACCAGCTTCAGCGCGCCCGGCGATTGCGCCGCGTAGCCGCGCAGAATGATGTCATCGGTGGTGACGGCGTCCACGGAACCGGACTTCAACGCCTCCACGCACAGCGAGTAGGTGTCGTATTCCTGGAGCTGAACTTCCTTGGCGTAGTGGTCCTTCACGTACTGCGCCGGCGTGGATCCCTTGACCGAGCACAGTTTCTTGTTGCCGTTGAGCGAGTCCGGTCCGGTGATATCGGTGTTGTCGGAGCGCACCAGCAGCGATTGTCCCGCAATGTAATACGGCCCCGCGAAGTCGACCTTCTGCTTGCGCGAATCGGTGATGGAGTAGGTGGCGGCGATGAAGTCCACCTGCCCGTTCTGGATCAGCGTTTCACGCTGCGCGGACGGTGCTTCCTTCCAGGTGATGTTCTCCGGCTTCACACCCAGCTTGCCGGCCACATAGGTGGCGACGTCCACATCGAAACCGCTGTGGCTGCCGTCCTTGTTGAGCAGTCCCAGGCCCGGCTGGTCGAACTTGATGCCGATGGTGAGCTTGCCATTGGCGGCATTCTGGGTGGCGGTCTTGTTGCTGCCGCCGCCACAGGCCGTGACGGCCAGCGCGAGCGCGGCCACTCCGGCGGCGATCCGGAGCGCGTGATTGATCCTCATCGGGAGTCCTTGTCTAGGAAAGGTCCAGGGAAAGTCTGGTCGATCAGTGGCTGAGGATCTTGCCCAGGAAATCCTTGGCGCGATCCGACTTGGGGGCGGTGAAGAAGGCGTCCGGTTCGGTGTCCTCGACGATCTGGCCGTCGGCCATGAACAGCACGCGATCGCCGGCGCGGCGCGCGAAACCCATTTCATGGGTGACCACGACCATGGTCATGCCGTCCTTGGCCAGCTGCACCATGACGTCCAGAACCTCGGACACCATTTCCGGGTCCAGGGCGGAGGTCGGCTCGTCGAACAGCATGACCTTCGGGTCCATGGCCAGCGCGCGGGCGATCGCCACGCGCTGCTGCTGCCCGCCGGACAGCTGCGCCGGATACTTGTCGGCCTGATTGGCGATGCCCACTCGCTCCAGCAGCTCCAGGCCGCGAGTCCGGGCCTGGGCCTTGTCGATTCGGCGCACCTTCACCGGCGCCAGGGTCACGTTCTCCAGGATGGTCTTGTGCGCGAACAGGTTGAAGGACTGGAACACCATGCCCACATCCGCGCGCAGATTGGCCAGCGCCTTGCCTTCGGCGGGGAGTTGCACCCCGTCGATGGCAATGGCGCCGGAGTCGATGGTTTCCAGCCGATTGATGGTTCGGCACAGGGTCGACTTGCCGGAGCCCGAGGGTCCCACCACGATCACGACCTGCCCCTTGGGCACCTCGAGATTGATGTCACGCAATACGTGCAGCGAGCCGAAGTGCTTGTCCACATTCCGCATCGAGATCATCGGCGCGGACGTGCTGATGGATTCGGCAGCGTCGGTCATAACCGGTGAACTTAGCTGGGATGTGGCCGAAATGCTCGCCTTTGTCGTGTCATGCCTGTGAATGGACCGTGAGCACCCTGCGAGACCTGGGTCACCGGGGACCGAGCGCGTTTATGGTCGTCCTAGGTCAGCCATTACCCTGGTTGGGTGAATTCGTTGGCGCAGGTTTCAGCACGTGGCGAAGCAGTCCGGGACGATGCGCGGACCTATGAGGTCCGCACCTACGGCTGCCAGATGAACGTGCACGACTCCGAACGCCTCTCCGGCCTGCTCGAAGACGCCGGCTACATCAAGGCCGACGCCGGTGCGACCGCTGACCTGGTCGTCTTCAATACCTGCGCGGTGCGCGAGAACGCCGACAACAAGCTGTACGGGACCCTGGGCCACCTCGCGCCCATCAAGGCCGACCGGCCCGGCATGCAGATCGCCGTCGGCGGCTGCCTCGCCCAGAAGGACCGCGACACCGTGGTCAAGAAGGCGCCCTGGGTGGACGTGGTGTTCGGCACCCACAACATCGGCTCGCTGCCGGTGCTGCTGGAACGGGCCCGCCACAATGAGGAAGCCCAGGTCGAGATCATCGAATCGCTGGAGGCCTTCCCCTCCACGCTGCCCGCCAAGCGCGAATCCGCGTACGCCGGCTGGGTGTCGATCTCGGTGGGCTGCAACAACACCTGCACCTTCTGCATCGTGCCCGCGCTGCGCGGCAAGGAGGTCGACCGCCGGCCCGGTGACGTGCTCGCCGAGGTGCAGGCGCTGGTCGATCAGGGCGTCATGGAGGTGACGCTGCTCGGGCAGAACGTGAACGCCTACGGCGTCTCCTTCGCCGACCCGACCGAGGAGCGCGACCGTGGCGCCTTCGCGAAACTGCTGAGCGCCTGCGGCAATATCGAGGGTCTCGAGCGCGTCCGCTTCACCTCACCGCATCCGGCCGAATTCACCGATGACGTCATCGAAGCCATGGCCGCCACCCCGAATGTCTGCCCGCAGCTGCACATGCCGCTGCAGTCCGGCTCGGACCGCGTGCTCAAGGCCATGCGCCGCTCGTACCGCAGCGCCAAGTTCCTCGGCATCATCGAGAAGGTCCGCGCGGCCATGCCGCACGCCGCCATCACCACCGACATCATCGTCGGCTTCCCCGGCGAGACCGAAGAGGACTTCCAGCAGACCCTGGACGTGGTCCGCCAGGCCCGCTTCACCAGCGCCTACACCTTCCAGTACTCGATCCGCCCCGGCACTCCGGCGGCCACCATGCCCGACCAGCTCCCCAAGGCCGTAGTCCAGGAACGCTACGAGCGCCTGATCGCCCTCCAGGAACAGATCTCCCTCGAAGGCAACCAGGCCCTCATCGGCACCGAGGTGGAGTTGCTGGTCGCCGAGGGCGCCGGCAAGAAGAACGCCGCCACCGCCCGCATGTCCGGCCGCGCCCGCGACGGCCGCCTCGTCCACTTCCGCCCCCCGGCAAACCCGGCCCCCGGCACCGAAATCCGCCCCGGCGACATCGTCACCACCGACATCACCGGCGCCGCACCCCACCACCTCATCGCCGACGGCGCCCTCCACACCCACCGCCGCACCCCAGCCGGCGACGCCCACGAACGCGGCATCACCCCCAAAACCGCCCCCATCGGCGTCGGCCTCGGCCTCCCCCGAATCGGCGCCCCGGCCCCGGAACCGGTAGCAACCGGCTGCGGTTCCAGCTGCGGCGAGTGACCTGTCGGCTCGGGGTTTCAGGGGCTTGCCCCTGAGAGTTCCGGGAGTTGTCTCGACCCCAGCGCCAACTACGCAGCGTCATAGGGCAGGATCGCTGGGGGATGCGCAGCGGGATTTCGGCCCGCGGGAACTTCCGCCGCGCACGGCACGACCAGTTATCCGTCGCTCGCGTGTGGCGGATGCCGCAGGAGCGAGGATCGCACCGCATGACCGAGCAGCCCGATGAGGCCCGTGACCGGCCGGATGCCCCAGCGACACCGGAAAACGAAGCAGCACAAACCGACTCGACGCCCGAACAGGCCGAAGCGAACGAGGAGACCATGAAGGCAGCCGAGCCCACCCCGGATTTCGAGCAGTTCCGCGCCGAGCTCGAGGCCGTCGAACGCAAGATCGCCGGGGAGATCGATCCGGGCATCCGGGCCATGGTGGTCGCCGTCGCGGTGTTCGTGCTGCTGATCTCGCTGGTGCTGCCGCACGCCGGTCATGCCCGCGGCTTCGATGTGCTGCTGTCGGATGCTGCGGCGGCCGCCGAGCACATCGGCCTGCCGTCGCGCGTCTTCGTCTGGTTCACCACCGTTTTCGGCATCGGCTTCTCGCTGCTGGCCCTCATCACCCGCCGCTGGGCGTTCTCCTGGATCGCCGCCGCCGGTTCCGCGATCGGCAGCGTCTTCGGCGTGCTGTCCATCTGGCACCGCAACACCCCCGAGCCCGGCAACTATCACGGTGCGGGCCCGGGCATCGGCCTGATCATCGCGACCCTGGCCAGCATCGTGCTCACCTTCCACTGGGTGCGCGTGGTGTGGAACCGCACCTCCGTGCACCTGGCCGCCGAGGAGCAGCGCCGCATCGTCGAGGCCAAGGCCGAGGAAGTCCGCCGCCGTCGCCTGTTCGGCGAGGACTGAGCCACCGAGAGCTGGGCCATCGAGGACCGAGCCACAGTCTTCATGACAAAGAGCCCGGGGCAATCGAATCCGATTGCCCCGGGCCTTTCTTCATGATCGGGCCGCAGCCCCGATGCTCCGGCGGCCCGCCGCGCAACGGGCCGCCGTCGCGATGGTTCAGGCGGCCGCCGCGTGCCGCAGCTGCCGCATGACAGTGCCGGGATCCGCCACGTCGACGACGAGACGGGTGAAATCCGCGCCCTGCAGTTCGATGAGCACGCCCTGCCCGCCGAACCGGGTGTCCCAGAACTCCTTACGGCCCTTGCCGCGGAAGATGCCCGCCGCGATCACACCGGGGAAGAATGTGCCCGGCGCCCGCACCCACGGTGGACGCAGGTCCACCGGTGCGGACGTCACGCAGGCGACATTGCGCAGATCGAAAGTCACATGCTCGCGCAGTGCCAGCACCCGATGGGTTCCGGTCACATGCACGGTCACAGTCGTTCCGGTGACCTCCAACTCGACCATCCCGCACCTCGTTTCGTCCCGACTTCGTCAACGAGTTCCACAGTGCCCGCCGTACCTGGTGAGAGCCTGAGGGTTCTCTGGTATTTCATTAGGGCTTCGTTCGGCTCCCGGACCAGCGGTGATCTCGCGCACATCGGCCCCGGAGCTGATGGACGAGTGACTAACCTCTACGGTGTTATGCGGCGGTGGGGCTCGCCGCTCCGGCGTGCAGCCGGATAACCGCGGCGTTCGCCGCCAACAGTCCCTACGCCATGCACCCGAATTCGGGATTGGAGTAGGGAGAAGTCTGTGAGCAGCGAGACCAGCACGCCCGGCGGGGTAGAGCCGATCGACCCGGATATCGATCTGCACGTTCCCGGGCAGCAACGGGAACTGTTGCGGTCACAGGGCGCGATCCTGTCCGCCATCTCGATCGGCGGCGCCATCGGCGCGCTGGGTCGCTACGGGCTGGCGCAGGCGTGGCCGACTCCGCCGCACACCTTTCCGTGGGCCACCTTCGTCATCAATGTGGCCGGCTGTTTCCTGATCGGCGTGCTCGTGGTGCTGGTGACCGAGGTCCGCGTGGCGCATCCGGTGGTGCGGCCGTTCCTGGGCGTCGGCATTCTGGGCGGATTCACCACCTTCTCGACCTACGCCAATGACATTCGCGGGCTGCTGCGGCCCGACACCGTGGGCACGGCCTTCGGCTATCTGGCGCTCACCCTCGTCTGCGCGTTGCTGGCGACGCTGGTCGCGTTGCGGCTCACGCGTGCGGTGTACGAGGTTGCGCGGCAGCGCAGTCGGCAGGAGGTCGCGGCATGACCGTGGTACTCGTCATCCTCGGGGCCATGGTGGGGGCGCCGCTGCGCTACCTCACCGACCGGGCGATCCAGACCCGGCACGACAGCGTATTCCCGTGGGGCACCTTCACCGTGAACCTGATCGGCTGCATGATTCTGGGCGGGATCACCGGGGCGGCGGTCTCGTCACCGTGGGTGGCGTTGCTGGGCACCGGGTTCTGCGGTGCGCTCACCACGTACAGCACCTTCAGTTTCGAGACGGTCCGGCTGGCCGAGGAGAACGCCTACTTCTATGCGGCGCTCAATGTCGTCACCAGTGTGATCGCGGGGCTCGGCGCGGCGCTGCTGGGTTACAGCGCCGCGCAAGCCATCTTCGGGTGACTCAGCCGCGCTCGGGGCGGTAGGCGAGTCCGGCCGCGGTGGCGGCGACTCCCGCGATCAGCATGTAGATCCAGCCCGCCCGGAATTCGGTCAGGGTGCGCTGGGCCTGATCACCGAGGATCGCGGTCAGAATGGCCACCCCCAGTGCGGAACTGGTCTGCCGCGCCATCATCAGCGTGCCCGAGCCCAGTGAGATCTGATCGGCGGGCAGCAGGGTCGATGCCCCGAACAGCGGCGGCTGCAGCAGTGCGGTGCTGATCCCGCCGCAGAGGGCGCCCGGAATCATCACCACCGCATACGAATCCGAGAACCCGCTGGCCGCCACCCACCACGCGCAACCGGCCGCGATGGTCGCCCCGCCCAGCGCCGCCGAGGTCCGCGCCCCGACCAGCGCGATGAAACGTCCCGAGAACGGCGACAGCAGTAGGCAGCTGATCGGCATGATGGCCACGCCGAGGCTCGCCCGCAGGGTGGAGTAATGCCATTCCTCGGTCATGAACAGCGTGGCTTCCAGGACCATGGCCGCGAAGGCCAGGTAGTAGCAGAAGACGCCGAGGGTCGCGATGCGGAACGGTTTGTGCCCCAGCACCGCCGGGCTCACCACCGGATCCGGATGATGCCGCACGTGCCACACGAACCACGCCGACAGCAGTACGGCCGCGACCAGGCAGCCCAGCGTGCCCGGCGCCGCGTACCCCCAGTCCGGGGCCTGCACGAACACGGTGGTGAACGCCGCGGTCGCGCCGAGGATCAGCGCCGCGCCCAGCAGATCCAGCCGCCGGTTCGCCCGCACCTGGATATCCGGCAGCAGCCGCAGCCCGAAGACGAAGGCCACCACCGCGAACGGCACGTTCAGCAGGAAGATCCACCGCCACCCGGCTTGCAGCAGCAGTCCGCCGATGACCGGTCCGCTGGCGCCGCCGGCCGCCGCGATGGCGGTCCAGATGCCCATGACCTTGGTGTGCTCCGACTTCGGGAACACCGGCAGCACCAGTCCGAGCCCGGTCGGGATGAGCAGCGCGCCCGCGGCCGCCTGCACGATGCGGGCGATGATGAGCGCCGCCAGGTTCGGCGCCAGCCCGCAGGCGATGGAGGCCAGCCCGAACAGGGCTATGCCGATGAGGAATCCGCGCTTGCGGCCGGTGTCGTCGGCGAAGCGTCCGGCCGGGACCAGCAGGGCGGCCATCACGATGGTGTAGGCGTTGAGCGTCCACGACACCGCGCCGGTGGAGGCGTTCCCGAAGGAATGCTGCAGGGCCGGGAAGGCGACGATGACCGCGAAAAGATCGAGAATGGCGAGGTATTGGGCCACGCCGGCGATGGCGAGGACCCGCCGGCGCCGGGCGTCGAGCGGGGTTTCGGTGTCCGGCCCAGGGACTGCTCGGGTGGTCGTTGTCGTCATGAATTCGACTATGCGAGCGAAGGATTCCCGCCAACAGTGGCAGAAATGCCATGATGCGCTAGATTTCTGACACGCGGCGCGCTAGATTCCGGACATGGAGTCTGCCAGCGCTGGAACGATCGCCGTCGCCGTCGCACCGGGCATGCCGGTCTTCGAAGTGGCCATTCCGTACCAGGTCTTCCACGAGCCGCCGGTCGGCGTGGACCCGGCCACGTGGTACGACTTCCAGCTGTGCGGCCCGCGCGAGCATCGCTCCGCGGAGATGCGCGACCCCTTCGTGGTCCTCACCGATCACGACTACGACGATCTGGTCCGCGCCGACACCGTCATCATCCCGTCCACCCCGAACGTGCGCGAGGACCCGCCCGCCGACCTGGTCGACGCCGTCCGCGCCGCCTACGACCGCGGCGCCCGCATCGCCTCACTGTGCTCGGGCGCGTTCATTCTCGGCGCGGCGGGCCTGCTCGAAGGCCGCCGCATGACCACGCACTGGCGGCACCTGGACGCGCTCGCCGAACGCCATCCGCACCTGGACGTCGACCCGACGGTCCTGTACATCGACGACGGCCGCATCCTCACCAGCGCGGGCACCATGGCCGGAATGGACCTGTGCATCCACCTGATTCGCAATGACCTCGGCTCGGCCGCGGCCAATGCCGCCGCCCGCCACCTGGTCGTCCCGCCGCATCGCGCCGGCGGCCAAGCCCAATTCCTGCAATCCCCGGTACCCGCGGTCGCCACCGATTCCGGCCTCTCCGCCACCCTGCAATGGGCGATCCGCCGCCTCGACAAGCCGCTCACCGTCACCGACCTGGCCCGCCACGCCAACACCAGCGGACGCACCCTGGCCCGCCGCTTCCACGCCGAAATCGGCGGCACCCCACTGCAATGGCTGCTCACTCAGCGCATAATCCGAGCCCGCGAACTCCTCGAAACCACCGACCTCCCGGTCGACGTGGTCGCCGACCGCTGCGGCCTCGGCAGCCCCGCCAACCTGCGCGCCCACTTCGGCCGCGAAGTAGGCATCTCCCCGAGCGAATACCGTCGCACCCACCGCGCCACCCGCCATGAGGTCATCACCACCCCCGCGGCGCCGTAAAGCCCACTCGCGCAACCCAATCCGGCCGTGCTTGCCCGGCGACCCAGCTGTGTCAGGCGAACTCGGCACGCTCATCGAGCCCACTCGGCGCGCCCGTCCGGCCCGACTCGGCTTCGCGCGTCCGGGTGACCCGCCGTAGCGGGCGGCCGGCGTCGCGAATCGTCAACGCGACAGGATGTATTCGCCGAGCAGGTCGTATTCCTCGGCGGCGATACCGTCGTCGAGGGGGACCGCCACCGCGACCGTGCCTTCTTCCTCGCCGACGAAGAGGGCCGGGTCATTGCAGTCCGCGAAGCCGATGGCGTCGATGCCCGCGTAGGCCGCGCCGCCGCACCAGCCGTGGTCGGCGACCACCAGATCGGGCATGGGCTCGCCGGATTGGGCCAGTTCGGTGAGGACCGTGCGGATGGGCTGGGCGGAATGGGTGTGCGCGCGACGGCCGATGTCGACCACCATGGCTACGCCGCGGTCGTAGCGGATCTCCAGATGGCGCCAGCCCCAATTGGTGTCGGTGTCGAAGCCCAGGCCCGCGCCCGCTTCCACCACGGTGCCGCCTGCCACTTTGAGCGCGGCGGCCAACTGTTGATACAGGCGCGCGAGGCGCGCCGGATGACCGGTGGCGAAGAGGACTCGCTGTTGTTCGCGCAACGCCTTGTCGAATCGGGCCGCATACCGATCCAGTGCCGCCGCAGTGCGTTCCGGGTCGATGGTGTCCTTGCCGCGCCGGTAATTCAGCCGGGGGTCGACGCCGACCTTGCGGACCATCAGATCCAGGATCGCGTCCTCAGTCCACTGCGGGCCCGGGTTCAGGCCGAAAAGAAAGTCCGGTTCGCGTTCGGCCAGCCGGCGATAATGCTCGAGGTTGTTCTCGCGCGAGGTGGCGACGCGTCCGGCCATTCCGGTCGCCAGCAGATGCGCGATGAGTTGTTCCCGGTTCGGCGCCATGCCATCGAGATTAGCGACAAACGAAAAGGTCCGGCGGTCAACGAAACTCGTCGACCGCCGGACCTTCGCTCAGCGCTGGCTGACCGCGCCCTCCGCGGCGTCCGCCCATTCCCGCCACTGCTTGGCCTGTTCCAGGGCCTTTTCCGCATCGCGGGTCTTACCGGCGGCCTGCGCCTTGGCGGCCTGTTCCTCGAACTGCGCGACCCGCTCCCGGAACTGGGCGGCGCGCGCCATGGCCTCCGGATCGCTGCGGCGCCACTGGGCGTCCACGGCCTCGCGGACCTTCTTCTCGATGGTGCGCAGCCGCGATTCCAGATCATGCATGCGCTCGCGCGGCACCTTGCCGATGGCGTCCCACTTCTCCTGCAGGTCGCGCAGGGCGGCGCGGGCGGCATCGAGGCCGGCTTCGGGATCGATATTGCCGAAGTGCGCGAGCAGTTCCTCCTTGGCGGTGGCATTGTGCTCGAATTCGGCGTCGCGCTCGTTGGCGGCGGAGTTCCGGGCCGCGAAGAAAATGTCCTGCGCGGTCTTGAAGCGGCGCCACAGCTGTTCGTCGGCCTCGCGCGGGGCGCGGCCGGCGGCCTTCCATTCGGCGAGCAGATCCCGGAAGACGGCGGCGGTGCCGGACCAGTCGGTGGAATCCGACAGTTCCTCGGCGCGCACGCAGAGTTCTTCCTTGCGGGTCTTGGCCGATGCGCGTTCGCGATCCAGTTCGGCGAAGTGGGCGCCGCGGCGGCGGTTGAACGCCTCCCGCGCCTTGGAGAAGCGCCGCCACAGCGCGTCGTCGACCTTGCGGTCCACGCCGCGAATGGTCTTCCACTCGTCGAGGATCTCGCGCAGCCGGTCGCCGGCGACCTTCCACTGGGTGGAGTCGGCGGCGATCTGCTCGGCCTCGGCGGCGAGCGCTTCTTTGCGCTCGGTTTGCTCGTGCCGGGTGCGTTCCTTCTCCTCCTTGGCGTGCGCGGCCGCCTCGTCGGAGTGCTCGATAATGGCTTTCAGGCGGCCGGTCAACCCGTCGATATCACCGATGACGGACGCTTCGGGCAACGTTTCGGCAAGCGCCTGGGCTGCTGTCTTGGTCTTGCGGGCGTCGGTGCCGGCGGCCAGGCGGGCCTCCAGCAGCGCCACCTCGGTCGCCAGGTCGTCGAAGCGCCGGCCGAAATGCGCCAGCCCTTCGGCCGCATCACCGGCCTGCCACGAGCCGATGACGCGTTCGCCGTCGGCGGTCTTGACCCATGCGGTGCCGTCCTCGTCGACGCGTCCCCACTGGCTGGGGTCGCTCACGGTCGGCACGACCACCGGATGCGGATGGGGGGTCGCCGGGCCGGGCGTGGGCTTGACGGCGTGTGGTTTGGGGGACTCCGGTTTGCGTCCACCGGCTCCGGGACGGGGTCCGGCGGCAGTCGCCGGGGACGGTCGCCCGCCCTGACCTGGAAGGGGTGCGGCAGCGGCGCCGGGCAGCGGCGTCGGGGTCGACTCCGGGTGGGTAGCCTTCTCGGTTCCGTTGTTCTCGGTCATTGCTCCTCGTCCCTGCCGCGCGTCACGGCTGCCTGGTTACGCCCTAGCTCATCCGTCTAGCTCATCCCATTCAACCAGGCTGAGATGCGAAATGCTGTCTTTGAGCCCACCTCGGTGGCGCGGCGATGCGGGCGGATGGGGCTGGTGAGGTGCGTTAGCGCTACGGTTGACGGCGTGTTCTGTGTTGCGTCGCTGGTCCCCTCGCCGCCCGTGCTGGTGCCCGAACTCGGGGGCGCGGCCGGCACCGCGGCGGATACCGAGGTAGCGGCATTGCGCACGGCCGTCCTGCGGGCCGGGCGCGAACTGGCCGGGCAGGCCACGCGCTGGATCGTGGTCGGCGCGGACGAGGTGACGCGCGTTATCGGATCGGACGCGGTGGGCACATTCCGGGGATACGGCGCGGACCTGCGTGTCGGTTTGACCGGCGGCAGCCATTTCGACGACGAGAACGCTGACCCGGCCCTGCCGCTGCCTGCGCTGATCGCCGGTTGGTTGCGCGAGCAAGTCGCGCCCGCCGAAACGCGCGCCGGCGACGCATTGCGCGCGGCCGGCCCATCGCACTCGGCCACCGAGTCTCGCCAGGACGCCGCCACCCCTGTGGTGGCCGAGGCGCGGCTGGTTGCGGCGGATCTGTCGTCCGAGGAGTGCGTGGCTTTCGGCCGGGCGCTGCGGGCGGAGCTGGAGGCCGCGCCGGAATCGTACGGTGTGCTCGCCGTCGGCGATGGCGCCGCGACGTTGTCCACCAAGTCACCGCGCTATTTCGACGAACGCGCCGAAAAGGTGCAGGCAGAGATCGATCGAGCGCTCGCCGCGGGGGATCGGGATGCGCTGGCCGCATTGGATCAGCGGTTGTGCGCCGAACTCGCGGTTGCCGGGCGGCCGGTGTTCCAGGTGCTCGCGGGCCTGTTCGCCGAAAACCCCGAGGTCGAAACCCTGTATGCCGCGGCCCCGTTCGGGGTGGCCTACCAGGTGAGCGTGTGGCGGCCGGGCGGGTCCGCGTGATCCGCCCCGTCGCGGTGGTGGGCCCGACCGCCACCGGAAAGTCCGATCTGGCACTGGATCTGGCGGAACGCCTGCACGGCGAGATCGTGAACATCGATGCCATGCAGCTGTACCGCGGCATGGATATCGGCACCGCCAAGCTGCCGCTCGCCGAGCGCCGCGGTATCCCGCATCATCAGCTGGATGTCCTGGATGTCACCGAGACCGCCACGGTCGCCGCGTATCAGACGGCGGCGCGCGCGGATGTCGAGGCGATCCTGGCGCGCGGGCGCACGCCGGTCATCGTGGGCGGTTCGATGATGTATGTGCAAGCGCTGCTGGACGATTGGGATTTCCCGGCGACCGATCCGGAGATCCGCGCCAAATGGGAAGCGGTGCTGGAGGAGCAGGGCGTCGTCATCGTCCACGAGGCGCTGAAGCAGGCGGATCCGGTGGCCGCGGCCACCATCCTGCCGACCGACGGCCGCCGCATGGTCCGCGCCCTCGAGGTGGTCGAACTGACCGGCCGGCCCTTCGCGGCCTCGGCTCCGCAGATCGGTGAACCCCGCTGGGGCACGATCATTCTCGGCGTGGACCGCGAGACCGCCGAACTCGATGCCCGCATCGAACTACGCACCGCGAAGATGTTCGAATCCGGCCTGCTCGAGGAGGTGCACACGCTCCTCGGCCAGGGTCTGCGCGACGGTCAGACTGCCCGGCGCGCCATCGGATACGCGCAGGTTCTGGATTTCATCGATGGCGAATACGATCTCGCGGAAGCACAGGAGCGCACCTTCATCGGCACCCGGCGTTATGTGCGCCGCCAGCGTTCCTGGTTCCGCCGGGACAGTCGCGTGCACTGGGTGAACGGCGCCGATCCGGAGCTGGCCGGGCAGGCATGGGCGATCGTGGACGCGGCCGCGCATTCAGTCGTCGGCGAGTAGTCCCTTCAGCACGATCCGCAGTAGCTCGGTGAGATTCTCCTCGAAGTCGAGCCGCAGCGCGGCCAGGTCGGGGTACTGCTCGTAGGCGGCGAGCACGGCGGCCGACGGGTGGGTGTGGCTCCACAGTGCGCCTGCCGACATCTGTTCCGCCGCAACGAATTTCAGTGCCTTTTCGGGGGTGAGCTCCGGAATGAGCTTATCGATCGCCGCGACGAGTTCGAGTGCGTTGGCGTAGGCGGTGCGTTTGAACCGGGCGGCCACCTCGGGGGAGATATTGCGTTCCAGCACGGCTGCCTGGGCGCTGAACAGGTCGCACAGCACGGGATTCGCGGCGAGCGTGCGCACCACGTCGGTGCCTGGAGGTTTCGACATGTACGACGTTCCTGATCAGACCGGCAAAACCTTCGTCATCACCGGCGCCAACAGTGGCACCGGCAAGGAAGCCGCCGCGCGCCTCGCGGCGGCCGGCGCGCAGGTGATCATGGCCGTGCGCACCCCGGAGAAGGCGAGCGGGCCAAGGCCGAGATCCTCGCGAAGCATCCGCAGGCGAAGCTCGAGATCCGCCGCATCGATCTGGCCGACCTCGCCTCGGTCCGCGGCTTCGCGGACGAGCTGATCGCCTCCGGGCAGCCCGTCGATGTGCTGGTGAACAATGCCGGCGTCATGGCCCCGCCCACCCGGCACACCACCGCCGACGGCTTCGAACTCCAATTCGGCAGCAACTACCTCGGCCCGTTCGCGCTGACCATGCTGCTCCTGCCGACCTTGTTGCGCGCCGAGCAGCCGCGGGTCGCCACCATGAGCAGCGGTACCGCCTGGCAGGGCCGCATCCGCTTCGAGGATCTGCAGTGGGAGCGCCGCTACAGCTCGTTCGCGTCCTATGCGCAATCCAAGCTCGCCGATCTGATGCTGGCCCGCGGCCTGGCCCGGCAGGCGCGGGAACGGGGCTGGAACCTGTCCAGCACCGCCGCGCATCCCGGCTACACCCATACCAATCTGCAGACCGCCGGTGCGAGCCTGGGCCGCGAGACCCCGCAGCGGTCGTTCCTGAACAGTTTGTCGATCCTGCCCAGTCAGCAGGTGGACACCGGTACCGAGCCGCTGCTGTTCGCCGCCGCCGATCCGGCCGCGCAATCGGGCGAATACTACGGTCCCAGTGGGCGATTCGGACTGGTCGGACCGACCGGTCGGGCTCGGATGCCGCGCTGGGCCGACAATCCGGAGAAGGCCCGGCGGCTCTGGGCGGAATCCGAGCGACTCACCGGCACCCGGTTGCCCGAGTGACCCGGCCCTGACACTCCACGGGCAAGGGACACGCCAGATCACGGCCCGGGATGTCGGGCCTGCGCGCTACCTTGCTGTGATGACGCGCCGGGCGAATACTCGCAGTGCCGCCGTCGAGGTATGGCACGAATACCTGAGCAACAAGGCCAAACGCTTGCGGGACGGCCGATTCCTGGTGCACGGCAGGCGCGCTATCACCCGGGCGCTCGAATGTCGTTGGCCGCTGGAGACTCTCGTCTATCGGCTCGGCACGCCGGAACCCTCGGACTGGGCCCGGCAGGTGCTCGATACCAGCGGGGTGCCCAGCGTCGGCCTGGTGCCGGAGGTCATGGCCGGGCTGGCCGAACCGTCGGGCCCGGTGCCCGAACTGGTCGCGGTGGCCGTCTCGCAGCGCCCGGAGCTGGAGGATTTCGCGCCGGGCACGCCGTGGGATCCGCCCATGGTGGTGGTCTACGACCGGCCCACCTCGGCCGTGCGGCTGGGCGCGCTCATCCGATCGGCGGTCGCGTACGGTGCGGGCGGCGTGATCGTGACCGGTACGGCCGCAGACCATTACGACCCGCAGAGCGTGCGGGCCTCGGACGGCGCGTTGTTCGCGATTCCGGTACTGCGCGCGTCCGGTCCCGCGCAGGTGGCCGCGTTCCGGGACCGGCAGCGGGACCGCGGGATCGCGACCCGTATCGTCGGCAGTGATGATCACGGCGGGATCGCCGTCGACGAACTCCGGTTCGGCGACGCCACCGTCCTGGTTCTCGGTGACGAGAGCGAGCGGCTCGCCGTCCCCTGGCAGCAGGTGTGCGATGAGCTGGTGTGCGTGCCGACCGACGGCACGCTGGGCGCGCCGTCGGCGGCCGCGGTGGCGCTGTACGAAATCTCGCGACAGCGCCGGTTGTTGCGGTGAGAAGGTCATTGCGGTGAGCAGGTTCAGGAGTGGTGGGAAGGGTTATGAGCGAGAACGGCGCGGCTGACATCGAATTCAGCAAGGGGCACGGCACCCAGAACGATTTCGTGGTGCTGCCCGACCCGGATGCGTGGCTGACACTGAGCGAGTCCCGTGTCGCGGCCCTGTGCGACCGGCAGCGCGGCATCGGTGCCGACGGCGTGCTGCGGGTCGCCCGCGCGGGCGCGCTGATCGAGAACGGCGCCCTGGCCGAACTGCCCGCGGACGTGAGCGCCGCGGACTGGTTCATGGACTACCGCAATGCCGACGGCTCGATCGCCGAGATGTGCGGTAACGGTGTGCGGGTGTTCGCCCATTACCTGGTCGCGAACGGTCTGGAGCAGCGCGCGGAATTCGTGGTCGGTTCCCGCGCCGGCGCCCGGCCGGTGATCGTGCACCACGCCGATCCCGTGCACGGTGAGGTCACCGTCGCCATGGGCAAGGTCACCGTGCTCGGCGCCTCCACCGCGACCCTCGACGGTCACGAATTCACCGGTCTCGGTATCGATGTCGGCAATCCGCATCTGGCCTGCGTGGATCCGGACCTGACCCCGCAACTGCTGGCCGCCCTGAACCTGGAGCACGCCCCCAGCTTCGACCGCACCTTCTTCCCCCACGGCGTGAACGTCGAGATCCTCACCGCCCTCGGTGTCGGCTCCGACGGCGAACGCGGCGTGGACATGCGCGTCTACGAGCGCGGCGTCGGCGAAACCCGTTCCTGCGGAACCGGAACCGTCGCCGCGGCCGCCGCCGCCCTGGCCCGCGACGGCTTCGACCTATCCGCGGACACCGGCCACATCCAGGTCCGCATCCCCGGCGGCACGGTCACCGTCGCGATCGACAACGGCGCGGCCACTCTGCGCGGCCCCTCGGTCCTGGTGGCCACGGGCCGTATCGCCGCGAAATGGTGGCAGGACGCCTGAGCTAGGGCGTGATGACGAGGCGCTGTGCGGTGCGCGGCGCTTCGGCCCAGGCCTGTTCGACCTGTGACAGGGGGACCGGGCGGGCGTCGATGTCGAAGGTGCCCTTGGTGATTTCGGCGGCCAGTTCGGGGAGTTCGCCGAGGATTTCGCGGGTGCTGACGGAACCTTGTCCGCTGCCGACGATCTGGAGGCGGGCGGCGCGCAGCGCGGCGGAGGGGATGGGTGCGGTCGCGCCGGCGACCGAGCCGATCTGAATCCAGCTCAGGGGCGCACCGCGATCCGGGCGGGCGGTGATGATGGCGGTCATGGCTGTCGCGGTCGGTTCGCCCCAGACGTAGTCGATGACCACATCGACGTCGGCGGCCGCCTTGCCGATCGCGTCGGCGTCGTGCAGTCCGACGAGGTCGGTGGCTCCCAGCGGGGTGAGCGCCGGCAACTTGGCGGTGTCGCGTGCGGCGGCGACGATTCGGTTGGCGCCCAGGTGTTTTGCGATCTGCACCGCCATGCGGCCCGCGCTGCCGGTGGCGCCGAGGACCAGGACATTCGCGCCGGCCTCGAACCGGACGCGCCGGCGCAGGGCCACCCAGGAGGACATGGCGGGGTTGAGCGCCGCGGCCACCGCGAGGGGATCACTGTCCGCGGGGAGGGCGATGCTGCGGCGGACATCCACGACCGTGCGTTCGGCCATGGTGCCGAAGGTGGTGTCCGGCAGGATGAAGTAGTGCAGCGTGCCGTCGGCGGTCCGGCCGACGCCGTCGATGCCCGGTACGAGGGGGAGTGCGCCGGTGCTGGTGTAGTGCGAGCCGTTGGCCTGGGACCGGACCCGAGGGTGCAGCCCGGCCGCGATCATGTCCACGACCTGCTCATTGTCGTTTTGGGCGACCGGTTCGGCGAAGTCCGCGTATTGCGGGGCGCTGTCGAACGAGGAGACTACGGCGGCTTTCATGTGCGCACCTCTTCCTGATCAATTTTGGTTGGTAATGCAAACTAAAATAGTTTGCGATACCAACCAAGTCAAGTACTCTTCAACCATGGCCGATGCGAGAAACGTGCTACCGGATCCGGAGCCCGGACAGGATGAGTTGGTGGACGCCCTGGTGGAGAACGCGTTCATGACCATGGCGGCGCTGACCCGCATCGGCGCCGAGCACGACATGTCCCTGACTCAACTCCGCGTCCTCGGCATCCTGCGCGATCGCCGAGTCCGCATCACGGTCCTGGCCGACTTCCTCGGCCTCGACAAATCGACCATGACGGGACTGGTCGGCCGCGCCGAGAAGCGCGGCCTCCTGCAACGCGCCCCGAATCCCGACGACGGCCGCGCGGTCGATGTCTTCGTCACCGAAGCCGGCGCCGCCCTCATCGACCGCGCCCGCGCGCAGGTGGATCGCGAGCTCGCACCGCGAATCGACGAGCTCACCCCCGCTGAGCAGCGCCGCCTGCAATCCCTGTTGCAGCGCATGCGTCCTGCGCACTGATCACGCCGCGTCCACCTGCTCGGTGTCGAGCGCCGGGTAATCGGTGTATCCCTCCGCGCCGCCGACATACATGAAGTGGCTGTCGCGCACCGGATTCAACGGTGCGCCGAGCCGCAGCCGCCGCACCAGATCGGGATTGGCGATGAAGGCCCGCCCCAGCGAGATCAGGTCCGCTCCCGCGGCGAGCAGCGCTTCCGCGGCGGCCTTCCCGCCGTCATCCGGCAGCGGCACGCCCCATCCGAGACGCGGATTGGCCATGAGTACACCCGGCCACAGCGCCCGGATCTGCTGGAACAGTGCGCTTTCCGGCTCGGCGAAGACCAGATGCAGATAGGCGAGCCCGCGTTCGGCCAGGGCCGCGACCAATACCGGATAGAGGGCATCGGTGTCGTCCTCTTCGATGCCGTTCGCGTGGCCGTCGGGGGACAGCCGCACGCCGACATGCTCGGGCCCGATGGCCGCGGCCACGGCATCGACCACTGCCAGTGTGAAGCGGATGCGGTTCTCGATGCTGCCGCCGTATTCATCCGTGCGGTGATTGGTGTTGTTGGACAGGAACTGGTGCAGCAGATGCCCGTTCGCACTGTGAATCTCGACGCCTTCGAATCCGGCAGCCCGGGCATTGCGGGCAGCGCTGACGAAATCGGCAATGGTGGACTCGATTCCGTCCCGGTCGAGTTCCCGCGGGGTCACCGATTCCTGGCGTCCGCTCGGTGTGTGAATGTCCTCGGGCAGTCGAATCGGCGACGGCGCAACGGGTGTCAGCCCGCTGTTGTCCGGATGCCCGACCCGCCCGCCGTGCTGGATCTGCACGAACATCCGCCCGCCCGCCGCTCGTACCGAATCGGTGACCCGCCGCCACCCGGCAATCTGCGCCGCGCTGTAGAGCCCGGGAATGTTCGGGTAGGTCTGCCCGGTCCGGTTCGGTGTGGTGGCCTCGGCGATGATGAATCCCGCGCCGGCCCGCTGGGTGTAGTACTCGACCATGAGATCCGAAGGCGTCCCGTCGGCTTCCGCGCGATTGCGGGTCAGCGGCGCCATTACCAGCCGGTGGGAAAGCTCCAGGTCACCGAGCTGGAACGGCGTGAAGATCTGTTCGTTGTTCGTCATGCCGGTAAGGTAAAACCTGACATCAATGTGAGGTGCAAGCGTCGAATCCCGGAGTGCGGCATGCGAATCGGTGAACTGTCCCGGAGGACCGGTGTGAGCGAGCGCTCGCTGCGGTATTACGAGGAGCAGGGCCTGCTGGTCCCCACTCGCACGCCGGGCGGTCAGCGCGACTATCCGGACCTGGCCGTGGATCGGGTGATTCATATCCAGGAGTTGTTCGCGGCGGGCCTGAACAGCAAGAAGATCTTCCACATCCTCCCGTGCATGCGCGACAGCGACGGCGGCGCGAACGAGCGCGCCACGCCCGAGCTGGTCTCGGAGTTGCGGGCCGAACGCGACCGCATCGACGGCACGATCGCCGACCTGCTGCGCTCGCGCGAAGTTCTCGACGAAGTGATCGGCCGAGCGGGGGAACGTTTCGCCGCGAAATAACCGAATGCGGGTTCTCGTTGGTTCGTGGGACCATGGAGGCGTATGAGTAAATCAGAAACGTACGAGTTCACCCCCGCCGACGAGTTCGACGAGGAGATCACCGACGAGGCCGACAGCGGTCAGAACGGGTGGTCCGCCGCGCCAACGGTCGGTGAGTTGCAGCTCGAGGAACGCAGTGCATTGCGCCGCGTGGCCGGGCTGTCCACCGAACTCACCGACGTCACCGAGGTCGAGTACCGGCAGCTGCGCCTGGAGCGCGTGGTGCTGGTCGGCGTCTGGACCGAGGGCAGTGCCGAACAGGCCGAAGCGAGCATGGCCGAGCTGGCCGCGCTGGCCGAGACGGCCGGTTCGGAAGTGCTGGACGCGATGGTGCAGCGGCGCGACAAGCCGGACAAGTCCACGTACCTGGGTTCCGGTAAGGCCGAGGAGCTGCGGGCCGTCGTGCTCGAGACCGGCGCGGACACCGTGATCTGCGACGGTGAATTGAGTCCCGCGCAGCTGACCGCGCTGGAGAAGGTCGTCAAGGTCAAGGTCATCGACCGGACGGCGCTCATTCTGGACATCTTCGCCCAGCACGCCACCTCGCGTGAGGGCAAGGCGCAGGTTTCGCTGGCGCAGATGGAGTACATGCTGCCGCGGCTGCGCGGCTGGGGTGAGTCCATGTCCCGGCAGGCCGGTGGTCGCGCGGGCAGCAATGGCGGTGTGGGTCTGCGTGGTCCCGGTGAGACGAAGATCGAGACCGATCGCCGCCGTATTCGTGAGCGAATGGCCAAGCTGCGCCGTGAGATTCGCGAGATGAAGACGGCCCGCGATACCAAGCGCGCCCGCCGCACGCAGAGCGGTATGCCGCAGGTGGCGATCGTCGGCTACACCAATGCCGGCAAGTCGAGCCTGATGAACGCGCTGACCGGCGCCGGAATCCTGGTGCAGGACGCCCTGTTCGCCACCCTGGATCCGACGACCCGCCGGTCCGCCCTGGAGGACGGCCGCGAGGTCGTCTTCACCGACACCGTCGGTTTCGTCCGCCATCTGCCGACCCAGCTGGTCGAGGCCTTCCGCTCCACGCTGGAGGAAGTGACGGGCGCGGACCTGCTGCTGCATGTGGTCGACGGTTCGGATCCGTTGCCGGATCAGCAGATCAAGGCGGTCCGCGAGGTCATCACCGATGTCCTGCGCGAGACCAAGACGCAGGCTCCGCCGGAACTGCTGGTGGTCAACAAGATCGACGCTCTCGATCCGATGCAGCTGACCCAGCTGCGCGGCTGGCTGCCCGACGCGGCCTTCGTCTCGGCCAGTACCGGTCAGGGCATCGAAGAGCTACGGGACCGTCTGGGCGTCATCCTCGGCGGCCTGGACGTCGAGATCAGCGTCCTGCTGCCCTACAGCCGCGGCGACCTGCTGTCGCGCATCCACGCTGACGGGCGCATCCTCAGCGAGGAGCACGAGGAGTCGGGCACCCGCGTCCGGGCGCGCGTCCCGCGCGCACTGGCGGGCCCCTTGTCCGAGTTCGCGCACGCGGGTGCGGGTGCGGGTGCGTCCGAGCCTGCGGAGTCCTGACCCCGCATTCGCATCCGGGAACTTCGATCATGAGTCGCGCACGCCGCCGGTGAATCCTTCGATTCACTCGGCGGCGTGACTCTTTCGCCCCGAGTCCCACTCAGCCGGACGATTCCGGCAAGTCGCCACTTGCCGCATCATCTTTCGTCACGCTGAGGGAGCCGGCCCGTAGGCACGGGTTGCCCTGGGAATACGTCGAACTTGTGCACTCGGGCGAGTGTGCTGGTCGAGACTCGGCATATGGAAGGCGAATCGGACATGACGGACCTATCGACCGGTGAGCGGCGCGCGGATATCGCGACCATGCTGCTCGACCGGCTCGGTGATCAGCACCTTGGGCTGCGTACCCGGGAGGCGGACTGGACCTGGGACGAGGTGGTGCGGGAATCCGCCGCGCGCGCCGAGCTGGCCCGGACGCTGCGTCAGGACGGTCCGTTCCACATCGGGGTGCTGCTCGAGAATGTGCCCGATTTCGTTTTCTGGCTGGGCGCCGCGGCCCTGACGGGTGCGACCGTTGCGGGCATCAATCCGACGCGCGGTAATGCCCAGCTGGAAGCCGATATTCGCTATGTGGATTGTCAGCTGATCGTCACCGACGCGGTGGGCATGGCGCGGTTGCGGGACCTGGAACTGGGCCTCGAACCGGATCGTTTCCTGCTGGTCGACGATCCCGATTATGCGGCCCGGATCGCGGCGCATCGTGTGGAGCCCACCGCCGCCGCGGGCCCGGAAGCGTTGCTGCTCTTGCTTTTCACGTCCGGCACCACCGGTTCGTCGAAGGCGGTCAAGTGCAGTCAGCGTCGACTGGCGGTCATCGCCTACGCGGCCCGGGACAAGTTCGGTCATCACCGCGGAGATGTCGACTACTGCTGTATGCCGTTGTTCCACGGCAATGCCATCATGGCGTTGTGGGCGCCCGCGCTGTCGGTCGGCGCGACGGTGTGCCTGACGCCGAAATTCTCTGCCTCCCAATTCCTTCCGGACGTCAGATACTTCGGCGCGACCTTCTTCACCTATGTGGGTAAGGCCCTGGGCTACTTGATGGCCACGCCCGGGACGCCGCAGGATGCGGAAAATACGCTGACGCGCGGCTTCGGCACCGAGGCATCGGTGGCCGATCAGGCCGAGTTCCGCCGTCGTTTCGGCGCCGAATTGTTCGAAGGCTACGGTTCCAGCGAAGGTTCGGGTCTGGTCGCCCTGGACCCGGCGGCTCCGGCCGCGGCGCTCGGCCGGCCCGCGCATCCGGGTGTCGCGGTGGTCGACCCGGATACGTTGATCGACTGTGCGCGTGCGGAATTGGACGAGTACGGCCGCGTCCGCAATCCGGACGAGGCCATCGGCGAAATGATCGACAAGGCCGGAGCGCTCGTCTTCGAGGGCTACTACAAGAACGATGTCGCCGACGCCGAGCGCATTCGCAACGGCTGGTATTGGACCGGTGATCTCGGCTACATCGATACCGCCGGATTCCTCTACTTCGCGGGCCGCAAGGGCGACTGGATTCGCGTCGACGGCGAGAACACGTCGGCGCTCATGATCGAACATGTGCTGCGCCGGCATCCGCGGGTGATCGCGGCCGCGGTGTACGGCGTCCCCGATCCGCGTTCGGGTGATCAGGTCATGGCGGCCATCGAGGTCGCCGACCCGGCCGCCCTGGATATCGTCGAGTTCGCCGAATTCCTCTGTGCCCAGGACGATCTCGGCAGCAAGGGCGCCCCGCGCCTGCTGCGGGTGTCGGCGAATCTCCCGGTGACGGGCTCGAACAAGGTGCTCAAGCGGGAGCTGCGGGAGCAGGCGTGGCGTACCGGTGAGCCTGTTTACCGGTGGCAGGGTCGTGGTAAGCCGGAGTACGAACGGATGACGGTCGCCGGCAGGGCGGACCTGGAAGCCGAATTCGTCACTTTCGGCAGGCAGCGTCTGCTATAACCGCTCCTCAGTTCGGCGCTGCCGAGTGACCCTCGTTACGATGACGTGATCGCATGTCTTGCAGGGAGGGTTTGTCGTGTCGCGGGATGGAAGAGACACATCGCAGGGGCTCACTGACGGTGCGCCGCTGCATATTCATTTGACCGAAACGGATCGGCGGATCATCGATCTGCTGATCGCGCCGTCGCGGGCGTGGTTCAGTCCGCGCTTCTACGGCATGGAGAACTTCCCGGAGCAGGGTCCGGTGCTGCTGGTCGGCAATCATTCCCTGGCCGGGGGCACGGATGCGCCGCTGCTGGCGCACGAGATTCTGGTGCGGCACGATCGGCTGGTCCGGGGGCTGGCCGAGAATGTGCTCATCGATGTGCCCGGGCTGCGAGATGTCCTGCACCGCTGGGGAATCGTGCGCGGCAACCGCCACAACTGCACCACGCTGCTGGAGCAGGGTGAGGCGGTCGCGGTGTTCCCGGGCGGCGGCCGGGAGGCCATGCGCGGGAAGGGGCAGAAGTACAAGCTGCTGTGGGAGGGCCGGACGGGCTTCGCGCACATGGCGATTGCGGCCGGTGCGCCGATCGTGCCGATCGCCATGGTGGGTGGCGACGATATCTACGACATCGTCTTCGACGGGGATCATCCGGCGATGCGGCCGTTGCGGGCGGCGGTCACGGGTCTGGGCCTGCGGGCCTCGCTGACTCCGCCGTTGATTCGCGGTCTCGGGCCCACCTTGGTGCCGAAGCCGGAGCGGTTCTACTACGCGCTCGGTACGCCGATCGACACGAGTCCGTGGCGGGATGCGGCCGATCCGCACGAGGCCGCCGAGGAGTTGAAGGCCGTGGTGAAGAAGTCCCTCGAGGGTGAGCTCGAGTTCCTGCTGGCCGAGCGCGCGCGTGACCGCGGTCGCAGTCTGCTGGGCCGCACCTTGTCGGCGGTCGGTCTCTGAGGCGGCTCTGACCGCCGGGTAGGTTTACCGGCGTTCTTTGACTCCGTCCTGCGTGGTCAATGTGGACCAGCGCAGTTCGGACCACTTTTCCGCCCCTCGAAGTGAACGACGGTTCGGGTTCCGGGTACCGTATCGGGTACAGGCGACGAAGCCGTTGTGGTCACTCAGGAGGTTGGCGTGGAGCGCACTCTTTTCGAACCCGAACATGATCTGTTCCGGGAGTCGTTCCGTAAGTTTCTCGATCAGCATGTAGCCGGGCGCCACGAAGAGTGGGAGCAGCAGGGCATCGTCGACCGCGCGGTCTGGCTGGAGGCCGGTAAGCAGGGCTTCCTCGGTATGGCGGTGCCGGAGCAGTACGGCGGCGGTGGCGTGAAGGACTTCCGCTACAACGCCATCGTGACCGAGGAGGTCACCAAGGGCATGTACTCCGGCCTGGGTTTCGGTCTGCACAATGATGTGATCGCGCCCTACCTGCTGGAGCTCGCCAATGAGGAGCAGAAGCAGCGCTGGCTGCCCGGTTTCTGTTCCGGTGAGATCATCACCGCCATCGCCATGACCGAGCCCGGCACGGGTTCGGATCTGCAGGGCATCAAGACCCGCGCGGTCAAGGACGGCGACGACTGGATCCTCAACGGCGCCAAGACCTTCATCACCAACGGCATCAATGCCGACATCGTCATCGTGGTCGCCCAGACCGATCCGGACAAGGGCGCCATGGGCTTTTCGCTGCTGGTCGTCGAGCGCGGCATGCCCGGTTTCGAACGCGGCCGCAACCTGGACAAGATCGGCCTGAAGGCGCAGGACACCGCCGAACTCTCCTTCATCGATGTCCGCGTCCCCGGCAAGAACCTGCTCGGCACCCAGGGCCAGGGCTTCATCCACCTCATGCAGAACCTGCCCCAGGAGCGCCTCTCCATCGCGGTGATGGCGGCCGCCGCCATGGAATCCTGCCTGGACCTCACCTGCCAGTACGTCCGCGACCGCAAGGCCTTCGGCAAACCCATCGGCGCGCAACAGAACACCCGCTTCGTCCTCGCCGAACTCGCCACCAAGACGACAGCCGTCCGCGTCTTCACCGACCGCTGCATAGAACTCCTCAACCAGGAGAAGCTCACCGTCGAAGAGGCCGCCATGGCGAAATGGTGGAGCACCGAAGAACAACTCGACCTCATCACCAAGTGCCTCCAACTCCACGGCGGCTACGGCTACATGCGCGAATACCCCATCGCCAAGGCCTACATGGACGCTCGCGTCCAAACCATCTACGGCGGCACCACCGAAATCATGAAGGAAATCATCGGCCGCAGCCTGAAGTTGGCCTGAACCAAGCGGTTTCGTTTCGAAGGGGTACTCCTCCGGAGTATCCCTTCAGCTTCGCTCGGCGGTTCAGGGGTTTCATCTGAGTGACGGTGACCAGAACAGCGCTATCCGCCTTGATTCCACTCGATCATGGTTTGTTGGTAGGAGTCGAGATTGCCGGCGTAGTCGGCCGTCACCTGCATGGGCCGACTGTGCTGATAGGGCTCCAGCAGAATGGGATTCCCGTCGGCCGTGCACTGCTGTGTGTATGAATACAGGCAGATCATCTGCGCGTTGGAATTCCAGATGGTTCGAATCGTGCCGGCGCCGAGTTGCCTGGCCGCCAATGGGTCTCCGAAGTTGGCGGAGGTCCAATCCCCTAGTTCCAGACTATCGCCGAGCCCGCTGACCAGTTGAAAGTATTCGTTGCTGTTCGGTGCGGGCACGCGTTCCCAGCGTTGATTCGCCGCGATCCGCCGGTGCCGCGACCGCGGCTGTCGCGAGCACGGCGGCAACGATGAACTGTATTGCTCGCAACGCCATCGGTGGTGATATTCGCACGGGTTCCTCCCGACTGTCCGTACGGCCCTATCGACCATCGTCGGTCACGCCGATTACAACGGCCTTTCATGAATCGGCCAGGAAGCCGAGCATGGTGGGGGTGTCTTCGTAGAGGGTGCAGCGGGCTATTCGGGTGTCGCGGACTTGGTAGGAGGTGACTTCGCGGCAGTGGATGGGGTGGCCGGTGCCTCGGACGATGCCTTGAGAGTCGGCGATGACGATTATGCGGTTGCCGGCGTCGAAGATCTGGTCGATGTGGGGGATGGCGTCGATCATGCTGTGGCGGCGGAGGAAGTATTCGAAGAATCCGTCGGGTCCGTAATAGACTCCGCCCCAGGGTAATACGGTGGATTCCTCCAGCGTGAAGTCCGTGACCATGAGGGTCCGCAGTCGGTCCAGGTCGCGGTCGGCGAGGGCGCGGAGCCAGCGCTTCACGATGTCGGTGGCGGGCACGGGATCGATGGTGGGGTGGGGCGGTTTCTGTCGGCTTACAGGCGGGGCCTCTGCTTCGGATTCGCTGTAATGGCAGTGAAATCCCGGTTTCCTAGCGTCGAGCTGCCGGAGAGTCGGCCGATGCGAGGAGGATTCATGTTCAAAGTCGCGGTCGCGACCGTGGTGCTGGTCGCGCTGGGCGGGGTGGGCGCGCCGCTGGCCGTCGCCGACACGAACCCGGCGTACGACCAGTGCGGTGAGGCGGCGTATGTGACCGGCCTCTACACGGATCTGTTCAATGGGAAGCCGCCCGCGGACACCGGGGGCGCCGCCCGCCGGGCCCAGGCGTATGCGGACAACGCGCCGGCCGAACTGACAAAGGATGGCCACGACCTCACTCAGGCCGAGATCGCGGTGCTCAATGGCGCGTCCACCGATGCTTTGCGGACCGACCCTGCCATCCAGGCGTGGGGCGACGTGCTGGATTGGCACACCAGCCACTGCTCGTGACCGGCGAACGGTGGTCGAGGGGTCACGCCGGGCCCGGTTGAGCGGGTTGCCGGGCCCGGCGTGTGCGTTATCGTGTGCACGTGATCCTCTGCAGGATCCTCGGTCCCATCCGGGTCGAGGTCGACGGCGTCGCGGTGGACCTCGGGGGTGCGGTGCCGCGCCGGCTGCTCGCGGTGCTGTCCGCGGCCGGGGGTGCGCCGGTGACGAATTCCGCACTGGCGGAACGAGTGTGGGAGACCGCGCCCGGCGATGAGATCAATGCGATCCGGGTGACGGTGCATCGTCTCCGGGCAAGCTTGGGTGCGCAGGGGCGGGAATACCTGCAATCGGCCGGGGGCGGGTATCGGCTGGTACTGCCGGCGGAGTCGACCGATCACGGGCTGTTCGCGGCATTCGTCGAACAGGGTGGTGAGGAGCTGACGGCTGGGCGGCCGGAGATCGCGGCCGAGCGGTTCGGCGCGGCGCTGGAGCTGTGGCGCGGGCTGCCCTGGACCGAACTCGGTGAGTCCCTGGAGGTATCGGCCGCCCGGACACGGTTGATCGAGTTGCGCGAAGTCGCCCTCGAGGAACTTCAAGCCGCACGATTGGCCCAAGGCGATACCGCCCGCGCGATCGCCGAGCTGAGCAGTGCGGTCGTCGAAGCGCCGTTTCGTGAAAGACGCTGGGAACTGCTGGCGCTCGGCCTCTATCGCAGCGGCCGTCAGGCCCAGGCGCTGGCCGAGCTCCGTCGCGTTCGCGAGTTGCTGGTCTCCGAGCTCGGCGTCGAGCTGGGCCCGGCCCTGCGCACGCTGGAAGAACGCATCCTCGGCCACGACCCGAGCCTGCTGCTGGTCGAGCCTCGGCCCACGGGAGAGGCTGCCGGGCAGCATTCGGCCCGCGCCTCGGATCAGTCACGAAATTCGCTCTCCGGCCACAGTCGTTCGGCGACGCCGCGGGATTCCGCCGCCCGCAACGGGTCGGACACATCACCCGGGTCCGGGAGTTCTCCCGCGGCGCGGGGTGGGTCGGCGATTGTCCGGCCGGCCACCGGATTCGTCGGCCGCCGTGCGGAACTCGAGCTGCTGGAACGGCTGTCGGCCGCCGTGCCCCTGGTCACCATCGTCGGTCCGGCGGGGGTCGGGAAAACGCGGCTCAGCATCGAATACACGGCTGCGCGATCGGAGGGATGGTTCGTCCGGCTGGCGGATGTGCGGGCGCCCGGAGGGGTGGCCGGTGCGGCGGCGGCCGCGCTGGGAGTCGCGGCCGTTGCGACCGATCCGCTGGCCGGATTGACCCACGCGCTGGCCGACCGGACCGGACTGCTGGTGCTCGACAACTGTGAGCATCTGGTCGACGGGCTGGAGGACTTCGTTCTGCCCCTGTTGAACCGGTGCCCCGGCATTCGAGTGCTGGCGACCAGTCGGCGGCCCATCGGGATCGAGGGCGAGCGGGTGTTGCCGCTCGATCCACTGCCGGTCGAGGATGTCCCGGACTCTGCTGTCGAGCTGCTGCTGGATCGGATGCGGGCGCATCGGGCGGGATGGCGGCCGACCGCATCGGATCGGCTTGCGGCGCAGCAGGTTTGCGTGGCCCTCGACGGTTTGCCATTGGCGGTGGAGTTGGCTGCGGCGCGGGCACACACCTTCGGGCTGGCACAGCTCGCCGAACGATTGCGTGAGCGATCGGACGTACTCGGGAACACGGCCCGCGGGTCGCTCTCACCGCATGCGAGTCTCGACGCCGCGATCGAGTGGAGTATCGATCAACTCCCGCCGCTGGACCGGGACCTGCTGTTGCGACTGTGGCCTTTCGATGGCGGATTCGACTGGCAGGCAGCCGATTTCGTGCGCGCGACCGGCTCGGACGGTGCGACCTTCGCCGGGCTGGCCTCGCTGGTGGATCGATCGGTGCTGGCCGCCGAGGTGACCGACGGGCGCGCACGCTATCGAATGCTGGAGACGATTCGCCGCTACTGTCAGCGAGCCGATCCCGCACCGGCGGAAACCCTTGCCGCCCATGCGCAGTGGGTACGCGAGTTCATCGCGGGCCAGACCGCGCTGTTCATGGGGCCGCGATACTCGGAGGCGGTGCGCACGCTGACAGTCGAGATCGGCAATATCCGCGCGGGCATCGGCTACGACCTCGAACACGCTCCGCTGCATGCACTCCGTAGTCTCGGCGCGTTGCGCTACATGTGGGCGACGGTAGGCGTGGTGCCCGAGGGCATCCGGCTCCTGCGGCAAGCGCTGGCCGCCTGCCCGGAGGCGCCGGCGGTGGATCGCGCCCGGGGCCGGGTCGCGCTGGCGCTCACCTCGACGCATATGGGTGCGGCCGCCGAGGCGCTCGAGCACGCCGAAGCGGCGCTCGCCCTCCTCGACGACACGGATCCGGCGCACGACGGCCTGCTCCTGGAAGCGCATCTGCGGCGCTGCAATGCCTTGGCCGACCTGAATGACGTGGCGGCGCTGAGGGTGGCGGCCACCGCCTTCGCTGACGCCTGCACCGGACGCGACGCCCCGGAATACGCCCTGTGGGGTCTCGGTATCGTCCGCTTCCAGGAAGGCGACATGGCGGCCGCGATCGAGATCCTCACGCGTGCACATGATCTCAGTGTCGAGCGGGAATTCATCGCCGGCGCGGGCATCACCGACCTGATGCTGGCCTGGTGCCTGCTGGCCGACCCCGAACGCGAGCTGCCCGCCGTGCGAGAGGCTCTCGACCTGCTGGTCCGGGCGGTCGGCTACTTCGAGCAGCAACCCAACTACTCCGACCAGCTCGCCGCACTCCTGGCCGGAGTGTTCGCACTGGCCGAACTCGGCCGCCGCGATATCGCCGAACCGCTCTACGCCGCCGTCCGTGCCCATGCCGCCCGCCTGGGCACCGATCCTCGCCGCTACCTCGGTTTCGCCGGTCCCGAACTCGCCCGCCGCTTGGACGAGCATGTCGCAGCGGTCCCGGAGCCCGAGCAGGTCCTACCGTGGGACACCATGATCGCGTTCTTCACCGAAACCGTGACGATATTGCCCGCTGCGCAATAGAAGTCGCGGTCCGGTTGTTTCGAATTCTCATCCTTTCAATGGATCGGAGATGTTTTCCCGGCCGTCGTCCGAGCATTCTCGGTACTGGAACTCAGAATCGAGGAACTCCATGACCATTGCGCGCCAACTGTCGATCGGTGGCAAGGATGTACCCGCCCGGATGGGCCGCACCACCGACGTGATCAGCCCCCACACCGGAGCGGTGTTCGCCACCGTCGCCGCGGCGGATACCTCCGATGTGACCGCCGCCGTCGATGCGGCGGAAGCCGCCTTCGCCGACTGGTCTTCGATCGGTCCGGCGGCCCGCCGGGCGATCTTCACGAAAGCCGCCGAACTGCTGGAGGCCGGCACCGAACGAGCCGCGCAGCTGATGGCGGGCGAAACCGGCGCCACGTTCGGCTGGGCGGTCTTCAATGTCACGCTCGCCGCAGATATCTTCCGGGAGGCCGCCGCAGCGGTCACGGCGCCCCGCGGCGAGGTGCTGACCGCACAGCAGGAGGGTGTACTCGGCTTGGCGGTGCGTGAACCGGTCGGCGTGGTCGCGGCTTTCGCGCCATGGAATGCGCCGACGATCCTGGGCGTGCGTGCGATCGCGGCGCCGCTGGCGGCCGGGAATACCGTGGTGCTCAAGGCGAGTGAGTCCGCGCCGTTGTCGAGTGGACTGTTCCTCGCGGACCTGTTGCACAAGGCCGGATTGCCGCCCGGCGTGCTCGGAGTGATCACCAACGATCCCGTCGACGCGCCGCGGATCGCCGAGACGTTGATCGCCGACGACAGGGTGCGCGCGGTCGATTTCACCGGCTCGACGGCGGTCGGCCGGATCATCGGAACCCTTGCCGCACAACACCTCAAGCCCGCCGTGCTGGAGCTCGGCGGCAAGAACTCGGTGCTAGTGCTGGACGACGCGGACATCGATTACGCAGTCGCCGCCGCGGTTTTCGCGGTCTGCGCCAATGCCGGCCAGATCTGCATGTCCGCCGAACGTCTGCTGGTGCACGAATCCGTCGCCGCGGAGTTCACCGCGAAATTCGCCGCCGCGTTGGCCGCCCTGCCCACCGGCAACCCGGAGGACCGGGCGACGGTGGTGGGTCCACTGGTGAGTGCCGCCGCCGCTGCGCGCATTGCCGGCCTGGTCACCGATGCCGTCGCCAAGGGTGCGAAAGTGCTTGCGGGCGGTGGTGATCCGCACGGAGCCTGGTATCCGCCGACGCTGCTGGCCGATGTGCCTTCGGATGCGGAGCTGTATTACGCCGAATCGTTCGGCCCCGTATGCGCCCTCGCCACTTTCGCTACCGACGAGGAAGCGATCACCAAGGCGAACGACACCGGCAATGGCCTGTCCGCCGGTCTGATCACGGAGAACGCGGCGCATGGCCTGCGTGTGGCGCGGCGGCTGCGAACCGGCATCGTGCACATCAACGATCAGTCGGTGGCAGACGAACCCCAGGCCCCGTTCGGCGGCTTCCGGAATTCCGGCTACGGCCGTTTCGGTGGCCGGTGGGGAGTCGAGGCGTTCTGCAACACCCGCTGGGTCACCATCGCCACCGAGCATGCGCGTTTTCCGGGCTGACCGCCCGGCGGTTTCAGTGATACAGCGTGGGTTCTATAACCAGATCGAAGAAAGGGGTGTTCACGCGGACCGGTGTCAGTGCAGTCGGTGTCAGCGTGGCCGGGTCGGTATCCGGACCGGCGAAGACGCAGTGCCCGTTGGGGTTGATGACCAGGGCGCGATTCGGGTCGGCGGGATTCGAATCGTAGACCCCGGCGAGCGCTGCGGCGTCCGGGATTCGCACCCGGGCCGCCCCGCGCAGTTCGACCGCCGAGCCCGGCGCCACCGGAATCAGCTGGTGCACCCAGGGGGCGATGAACGGATGGGCCACGATCGTGGTCGCGTCCGGCTGGTCGCGCACGGTCACATCGGGGAGCTGGATGGGGGAGTAGGCCGGGGTGAGAACCTGATTCTGGCTGACACCGGCACCGTTGGCCACCTGGCCGTAGTCGGGGCCGAACGTGTCAGCGTGGGCGGCGCCTGCGCCGACCACCGTTAATGCGACGCCGATACCAATCGTCACGATCCTCATGGCGCAGATCATGGGCCCGGGCTGGTGGGATCGACACCATTAGGCTCACCACGATCCGAGTCGACTCGTGGGGACAGGAGTCGGCACCGCTGGATCGTTCTCGGTCTCGAAGGAATCGGACATTCGTCGAAAGGCTATTCCGCCAGCCATTTATAGCCGGAGTCGCCGGCGACATCGCAGGTCAATACGACACCGCCCGCGCTCTTGCTCTTCTGCCCCGGGGTGTCGCACGGTTGCCCGGCGAGGGCCCGCGATTCGCCCGGCGGGGCGTGCTTGGTCGTGCTGGTCGAGTCGGAGGCGGTGCAGGAGTACGCGATTCCGTAATTCGAGGTGGTCGCCTTGCCGAGGCAGCCGAACGGCACCGCGCCCGAGGAGCTGAGTTGCATGGCCGAGCCCGCGGTCTGGTCGACGCAGAGCAGTCCGGTCTGGTCCATGCGGCAGTCGTAGTTGTCGAAGGTGAGTCTGCTGCCGTAGTTCAGGATGTTGCCGTCGCCGAGGGTGAACTGCCCGGGATCGCCTTCGAGATGCCCGATGCCGAGGGTGGTGCCGGGGTAGTCGACCCAGCCGCCCACCCATTCGCCTTCCGCGCGTGATTTCGGCCGGGCAGGCGGATTGTCGAGCGTCGCCATACAGGTCAGCCCCTGCCAATACCCGGTGACCACCTTGGGCGTCATGCACCGGATCTTCTTGGAAGGACTGAGGAATGCGATAGCCGAGCCGAGATCATTGACCGTCCCGTCCGTCGCGGTCGCGGTGTGAAAGGTCGAAGCATCGACCGAGGTCCCCGCCTTGACCCACGCGACTACCGCGGAAAGCGGCGCACCAGCGGCCGGCGGCCCCGACGGCGCGGCCGAGGCCGAGGTAGTGGGCGCGGCCGTCGGCTTGACGCTCGGCGCGGCGTTCGTGGCCGGTGCGGTGTGCTTGCCGAAATGCCCGGCGACGAGCACCCCGCCGAGCGCGAGCACGGCCACGGCAAGCGCCGCCACCAGTCCGACGATCACGTAGCGCCCGCTCCGCGAACTGCTCCGCGCGCTCGGTGGCCGGGTGGGCGCCGGTCCGTACCCGGTTACGGCGGGGAACACATCGGTGTCCTGCGTCCATAGATCGTCCGGCCGGCGGTCTCCCGGTGACATTGCGCCCCTCATCCCGATATCTCTTGCGGCACTGCGGAATACCCGAGCCCAGTGGGGGAGCTTACGGGCCGATGACCTCGGAAGACCAGTGGGTGGACGGTCAGTGCGCCGCCGAGTTCGAGCTGGATAACCCGCGACCTCCGTGGCTAGGCTTGGGTGGTGTGGGGTGGATAGAGCTACAGCGTAGAGGTTTCGAGCTGGGGTGCTCGGCGATCGGTCTGCGTGGTCCCGGGGAGCGGGCGGTGGTTCCAAGGGATCCGGAGGCTGCGTTGCGGGGCCTCGATCGTCGGGAAGCGGTGGAATTCAGGCGGATTCGGATGCTGGGCGCTACCGGCACGGTCGTGATGGCCGACAGTGCGCTGGGGGTCGGGGCGCAGCCGGTCTATCAGAATCCGTTGTCGGGGGTTCCGGTGGCGGGGTTGTTCGCGCGAATGCCGACGGCAATGTTGGCGATGTGCATGATCGGTGTGGTCGCGATGGCGCTGGCATGGTTGCTGCTGGGGCGGTTCGTTATCGGCGGCTCCGGTTCGGCGGGTCGAATCAGCCGGGGTCAGCTAGAGGGCACCTTGCTGGTGTGGTTGTTGCCGCTGGCGGTGGCGCCCCCGATGTTCTCCAATGACGTGTATTCCTATCTGGCACAGAGCGAAATTGCGCAACGTGCGGTCGGCAAACAGAAGATCGGACCGGACCTCCGCCTGCTGGTGCCGCGCGGGTTTTCGCCCTGTCCATCCGTGGCGGATCGTTCTGCCGGCGGAGGCGCGTTGACTGGATGTCAGTCAACGAGACAGGAGCGACCATGAGCAGGCCGGCGATCTCCACCGAAGACATTTCGTATCGCAAGTATGTGTCAGTCCTCGATACCTATATGGCATACGTGGATGCCGGGACGGGTGATCCGATCGTGTTCTTGCACGGTAATCCGACGCCGTCGTTCTTGTGGCGCAATATTATTCCGTTTCTGCTGCCGTTCGGTCGATGCCTGGCGCCGGATTATGTCGGCATGGGGAACTCTGGTGCGGCGTCCGATGGGAAGTATCGGTTCTTCGATCAGCAGCGCTATCTCGATGCCTGGTTCGACGGGCTCGGTATCGGCCGGAATGTGATCCTGGTCGTGCACGATTGGGGTTCGGCGCTCGGATTCGCCTGGGCGCGAAGGCATCCTGAGCGCGTCAAGGCCATCGTGTACATGGAGTCGATCGTGCGCCCGTTCCTCTCCTGGGAGGAGTGGCCCGCCGCGACCCGTGCGTTCTTCCAGGGGCAGCGTGGTCCGGAGGGGGAGGATCTGATCCTGCGGCAGAACCTGTTCATCGAATATCTGCTGCCATTGCGCGATATCGATCCGGATGCCATGGAGGTGTATCGCCGGCACTATCGCAATCCTGGCCCCACACGTATGCCGATGCTTGCTTGGACCCGTGATCTGCCGATCGCGGGCGAGCCCGCGGATGTGGTCGCCGTCGTCGACGATTATGCGCAATGGTTGTCCACCAGCGACATTCCGAAACTGTTCATCGATGCCGATCCCGCGGGTTTCCTGATCGGCGCGCAACGCGAGTTCTGCCGGGCCTGGCCGAATCAGCGGACCGTCACCGTCCCCGGCTCTCATTTCGTGCAGGAGGATTCCCCCGACCTGGTCGGCGCCGCTATCGCGCGTTTCGTCGCCGATGTGCGGGCGGGCCGGGTCGCCCGCGAGCCGGCCGAGCCGCGCCTGCGGGGCTGACCGGCGTCGCGGCTAAATACGTTGCCGGCCGGCCGGCGCGACTGGTAGATCAACAAGGATGGAGCGGTTTCTGGTCACCGGCAGTGCGGGCCATCTCGGCGAAGCGCTCGTGCGCACCTTGCGCGCACAGGAATACGAGGTGGTCGGCCTCGATATCCTGGAGTCGCCGTGCACGACGCTCGTCGGTTCCATCGCGGACCGCGAGGTGGTGCGCCGAGCGGTCGACGGGATCACCCACGTCCTGCACACCGCCACCCTCCACAAACCGCACGTCGATTCCCACCGCCGTCAGGACTTCGTCGACGTGAACGTGACCGGCACGCTCACCGTACTCGAGGAGGCCGCGGCGGCGGGTGTCGAGAGCATGGTGTTCACCAGCAGCACCAGCGCTTTCGGTCGTGCCCTGACTCCGGCCCCGGGTGAGCCCGCCGCCTGGATCACCGAGGATGTCCACCCGGTGGTCCGAAACATCTACGGCAGCACCAAGACCGCGGCCGAGGACCTCTGCGAGCTGGCCGCCCGCGATCTCGGCCTGCCCGTGATCGTCCTGCGCACCTCGCGGTTCTTCCCCGAACCCGACGACCGCGACGATGTCCGCACCGCGTACGACGACACCAACCTGAAGGTCAACGAATTCCTCTACCGCCGAGTCGATCTCGCCGACGTCGTGGACGCCCACCTACGGGCCGCCCGCCGAGCCCCGGCAATAGGCTTCGATCGCCACATAATCAGCGCCACCACCCCCTTCACACCCGCCGACCTCGCCGAACTGGCCACCGACGCCCCCGCGGTCCTGGCCCGCCACTTCCCCGAGATCGCCGAGGACTACCAACGCTGGGGCTGGCGCATGTTCCCCACCCTGGACCGCGTCTACGTCAACACCCGCGCCCGAAAAGCCCTGTGCTGGACCCCGAAATACGACTTCCCCGCCGTCGTCGACCTGGTTCGCGCCGGCCGGATCCCCCGCAGCCCCCTCGCCACCGCAGTCGGCGCCAAGGGCTACCACCCCACCCCCACCGGCATCTACACCCCCTGACCCGCTCCTACGGCCGTAAGTTTCCCGCCGACACATTCGCCACCATGCTGGCCGAGGATTTCACCCCGCGCGACATTGCCCAGACCCGGCAGGAGATAAGGGCTTTCGCGGCGGCGATCGACGAATTCCGCCGTAGGCCACCGGAACCACCGAAATCCGGCGTCATCGTCATGGCGGCGACCCGCGCCGCGCGCTACCAGGCGGGCAGTCTCGACGTCCTGCGTGAATATCAGCGCCGATATGCCGAACAGGTCGGCGGGGAGTTCGAGGATGTCGATTCCGAGCACATCGTCCCCGCCGAACGGCCGGAGCAAATCGCCGCCGCGATTCGCCGGCTCGTCCAGGCGTGAGCGCAGGGTGTCAGTGTGCCGCCGTCGCCGGCAGGGGATAGCTCTCGAGTGCGCCGGTATTGGCGGTTTTCGCGCTCATGCGAGTGAAAATGCCGGACATGATGGGGGAGGACAGGATTCGGTAGGTGAAGTTGCGTCGCCGAATCTGCCATTGGGTCGCGGGTGCGAGGAAGCGTCCCGCATTGGCGGCGAACTTCTGTGACTTCTCGACCGTCGGGCGCATGATCTGCTCGTAGCGGGTGTAGGCGAGACGATGGTCGCCATCGGCTTTCGCGAGCTCACCGGCCAGCGTGTAAGCCCCGAGCATGGCGTGCCCGGTGCCATTGCCGCCCGGTCCCGCACACCAGGCGGCGTCGCCGAGTAGCGCGACGCGTCCGGTGGACCAGTGGTCGAGCCGGATCTGGCTGAGCGAGTCGAAGTAGAGGTCCTCCGCGTCCCGCATGGCGGCGAGCAGTGCCGGCGCCTTCCAGCCGACGCTCGCGAAATGTGCTGTCACGATGCGTTTCTGAGCGTCGACGTCACGCCGGTCGTATTCCTGTGGCGGCGCGGCGAATACGAAGCCGATCATGGCGCGGCTGCTGTCCCGGCCGCTGCTGATCGAGAGATAGCGGCTCGGCTCGTTGTGAATCAGGCCGGCGTGGTCGAGCCCGAAGGTATTCGGCATGCTGAATGCGGCCACGTAGTAGCCGAGGTCGCTCCGGAAACGACTCTCATCGCCGAAGGCGAGCCGCCGCACCGCGGAGTGCAGTCCGTCCGCGCCGATGACGAGATCGAAAGTGCGGGCGGCCCCGCGGGCGAAGGTCACATCGACCCCGTTGTCGTGCTGGTCGAGTGCGGTGATCCGGTCGCCGAACAGGTATTCGGCGTGGTTTCCGCTGTGCTCGTAGAGGATTCGCGAGAGATCACCGCGGTCGATCTCGACCTCACCGCTGAACAATGCGGACGGGAAGCGGGTCAGGGTGCGCCCGTCGGCATCGACCACCAGCTGGTCTCCCATACCGGTCTGCTGTGCCCGAATATCGGCGAGCACACCCATGCGTTCCAGGAGCGCCACCTGCTCGCCCCGGAAGTCGACCGCCGCCGCGCCTCCGGTGCGGAGTCCGGCCGCCTGCTCCACCACGGTGACGTGATATCCGAGCTGCCCCAGCCAGTAGGCCAGTGACGGCCCGCCGATACCGGCTCCGGAAATCAGGATGGACCTGGTCATGTGCGCTCCTCGAGGTTCGATCCGGGCTTGGTCCTTAGACTGTACAAATGTCTTATCCTTTTGGTCAATCCATTTGGATAAACCGCTTGGCTAACCGATTGGCTAGCATCGGCGCCATGGGAAACCGGGAGGACCTGCTGGCCGGGGCGATGGAGTGCTTGAAGGAGAAGGGCTGGGCGCGCACCACGGTCCGCGATATCGCCGCCGCGGCGGGCGTCAATCACGCCGCCATCGGCTACCACTTCGGCTCCCGCGACGCGCTGCTGACCGAGGCGTTCATGCGCGCCATGGAGGACTGGGGCCTCGGAATCGAAGCCGAGGCCGAGGCCGCCGTCGACCCGGCCGCCGGCCCTCGTGAACGCTATGAAGCGATCTGGCGTCAGACCATCGCCTCGTTCACCCGGAATCGGAAGCTGTGGCTGGTTTCCATCGAAGCCGGTATCGAAGCGCAACGCTCGCCGCGCATCGCCGAACTCATGACCCGCGCGATGCAGGAGGGCCGAAGCGGGCTCGCCGCAGGACTACTCGGCGTCCCCGAGGACTCCCTCGACGACCGGGATGTGCGTACGATCGGCGCCGTGCAACTGGCCCTGATGTCCGGCGTACTGATGCAGTGGACGCTCGACCCGGATCACGCACCGTCGGAACACGACATCGCCGACGGCCTGCTCGCCTTGTCGGAACGCATAACCGGCACGCCGCAGCCTATGTGATGGCCGCCACATCACTCGCTTGTCACGCTCCTGGCCCGCGCGGTGTCCGAGGGTTGTCCGGATCCGATACAGGAAGCGAAAGGGGAATTGTCGTGCGGGCAATCATCGTGTGCACCTCGGTGTCTCATGGCAATACACGCAAGGTCGCCGAGGTCATGGCGCCGGTGCTGGGGGCTCGCATTGCCGAGCCCGAACAGATCGATCCGGCGGAGCTCGATTCGTACGATCTGGTGGGGTTCGGTTCGGGGATCTTCCTGGGTCAGTTCCATTCGCGGCTGCGGGATTTCGTGCGATCGCTGCCGTCGGCGCGGCGGCGTGGTGCATTCGTGTTCGCCACCAGTGGTTTCGCCGATGCCGGGTTCCAGCGGTTCTCGCGTCCGATGGTCACGCTGCTGGAGCAGAAGGGATTCGAGGTGGCGGATACCTTCTCGTGCCGGGCCTTCGACACGTATCTGCCGTTCAAACCGGTCGGCGGGATCAGGAAGGGCCGTCCGAACGCCGTCGATCTGGATTCGGCGCGCGGGTTCGCCGAGGGACTGCGTGACCGGATCGCCGCCGCGTCCTGAATTCCTTTCAGCCGATGCGGAATGCGCGGCTGGCGGTGTCGACGAGTTCTCGTGCGGTGGCGTGGTCGATGGGTTGTCCCGCGACCATCCACCGGTAGATCAACGGCCCGAAGATGAGATCCCGCACCACTTCCGGGTTGAGGCCGGGCTGGATGCGCCCGGCTCGCTGGCCGCGCTGGATGAGTTCGGTGACGGCGACCGCGGGCGGGCCGAGATGGGTGAGGCAGACCTGCTCGGCCAGTTCCGGATCGTGCCGGGCCTCGGCCTGTAGTGCGAAAAATGTTGCCGCGTAACCGGTCCCGGTGATGGTGGTGGCGAATATGACGGCCAGTGCGCACAGGTCGGCGAGTGCGTCGCCGGTGTCGTCGATGTCGAAGGGCGGCACGGTGGCGGCGAGTGCGCCGGCCGCGAGTGCGGCCTTGCCGGACCAGCGCCGGTAGATGGTCGGCCGGGTCACGCCCGCGGCGGTGGCCACGGCTTCGAGGGTGAGTGCGGCATAGCCGTGTTCGGCGAGCAGTGCGATGGTGGCCGCGGTGATGCGCTGATCGATGTCGTCGCGGCGCGGGCGGCCGCGGCCGGGAGTGTGATCGGGCGGGGGTTGACTCGGCACGCCGCCATCGTACTTAATTTACGAGTCGTATCGTAAATCGAATGGGGAAAGATGAAAGCCTCGAACCAGCTGTGGCGGTCTCGGATCGGCGGGTTCGCGCTGATCGGACCCCTGCTCGTGGGCGGCACCGGGATCCTGTCCGGGACCGCGCACGCCGATGCGACCTGCGGTCCCGCCACCGTGACGACCGCGCTGCCGATGCGGACGCCGCTCCTCGACTGGTCGGAGAACATCGGCTACGACGCCCGGGGCGACCTCTGGGTCTCCCGAATCCTGCGTGACAAGGTCGAACGATTCGACCCGCAAGGGCATTTGCTCGGCAGCGTCGAAGTCCATTCCCCCGGTGCGGTGCGCCTCGGACCGGACGGGCTGATGTATGTGGTCTCAGGGGATTCGCCCCTCAATCTGCTGCCCGGTCCCGCCACGGGCACGGTGCTGCGCTTCGACCCGGCCTCGGACAATCCGGTAGCGCAGGTCTTCGTGACCGGTCTGGGCATGCCCAACGGTCTCGGCCTGGATGCGGCGGGCAATGTCTATGTCGCCGACAGCCGGCTGGGTCTGCGCCGCTTCCACCCGGACGGCGGGCTGGACGCCGACTGGACCGCGCGGGCGCCGCAGAATCTCGACGTCGCCGGCGGTGTGGACGGTATGGAGTTCAATGGCCTTGCGGTGGTGGGGAATTCGCTCTACACCACACTGAGTTCGAGTGTCACCGGCCGGGTGCTGCGGGTGCCGATCGACGCCCCGCACAGTTTCGAGGTGACCGCCGATATGTCGTCCGCGGGCACCTTGATGCCCGACGATCTGGTGGCCGCCGGCGACGGGTTGTACGTGACGACCACGCTCGGGCAGGTGGTCCGGGTCGATCCGGTCTCGCACGGCGTGTGCACGGTCTACTCGGGGGAACCGGTGACCTCGGTGGCGGTCGATCCCGCCGCGCCCTCGGATCTGCTGGCGGGCACCGAATCCGGTGATGTGCTGCGCCTGCGGCCGAACGGCTGAACGCACTGCGGGCGCCACCCGATGGGTAGCGCCCGCAAGGGTGGAGCGAGTGTTCAGCCGCAGAGGCTGCCGGCGGCGACCGCGGCGTCGGCCACCAGGGAGGCCTCGTCCTTCTCGTTCTGGCCGCCGGGGAGCTGGTCGACCAGATCCGCCTTGGTGACGCCGTTTTCGAAGGCCTTGCAGTCGGCGTAGCCGACATCGATTGCGGCCGAGCGCAGATTCTCGTCGGTCAGCTGGTCGCCGTGGGCTTGGAGATAATCCACGAACACCTTTTCCTGCGCCGTGAGCGTGCTGTGATCGGCAGCGCTCGCAATGGCCGGCAGGATGCCGGATGACGCCACGAAGGCTGCGGCCACAATGCCGAAAGTCGCGGCGAGACGGCGGGTTTTGCCCACTGAGGACTCCTCATCGAGATCGGAACGAACTCGGCGAGCCTAACGGTTCGCCGCGGCCCTGACGAGCCCCGTCCCCGAAGGAATGGCGCGGGGCAAGTCGGCGGGCGAGCCTGTCCGCGATTGTCAATCGACCGACCGCCACGGGTATGGCGCTCCACCCGCTGCCGACCTGCAATGAAGGGGAATGTCACGGCCCGGCGACATCGGCGGGCAGTCGCGGCGGGAGGCCGGAAATGATCGAGCGACAGCACGGCGGAGGGCTCGGCTGGCCCCGCCCGGGCGTTCCCCGGCTGCGGCCGAGATTGTCGTGGCTGCGTTTCGTTTTTCCCGGTGTGGTGCAAGTGGTCTGGATCGGCGCCGCGCATCCCCGGCTGCTCTCGACCCTGTTCGCACTGGAAGGCCCCGCGGAGTTCGGGCAGGCGCTGGTGGCCACGCTGGGGCATCGCGATATCGAATTGGTGGTACTGCGTACCACGTGGAATGCCGGGCATTACTACCACTACTCGGTGCATGCCCTGTGGGCTCGAATTCGCGAACGGGGCGAATTCCTGGCGGCCGTGCAGGCCGGGCCGCGGCATCCGCGCTGGAGCCCGCGGCAGGCGGAGCTGCTGCGCGCGACCGACGAGTTGCACGACAACCTGGTCATCGGCGATCTCACCCTGCAACGCCTGCGCCGGCTCGGCTACAGCGACCGCGAGCTGATCGAAATCTGTTTCATAACAGCCCATTACGAACTCATCGGCATGCTGGAGGAGAGCGCGGGCATGCCACCGGAACCCCTGCTGGGACGCCCACCGGTGCAAGACGGCCCACGGCGGCCCCGCACCGGCAAGCGCGCCCCGCATCCGATCCTCGATGCGCGCACACCCTGGACGCCCGGCGGTGACGAGATCCTGGCCCTGCATCGTCCACTGCACACGCTGCTCGGCTGGTACGGGCGTCGCATGGCACGCATCAGCACCCTCGATGCCGCGGAAATCGGTGCGGCACTGGATGGTTCGATCGCCGAGGGTGCGCGGGCGACGGTGGTCGGCCGGGCGGTGACCGAGCTGGACCGCGAGTTCTTCCTCTCCGACGAAACCTGGGCAGACCTGCTGCGGCACTACACGGTTCGCGAGGTCATGGAGCTCTGCGTGCTGGTCGGGCACTATCGGACCTACGAGATGATCGTCGACACCATGCGGCCGGGCGGCTGAGCCCTCCCGAGTGGTTGGATGACCCCATGACCGATGACATCGAGGTTCCCCGCATCGTCAGCGCGTCCCGCGACATCGCCGCCGCCGCGCCCGACATCTTCGAACTGATCGCCGACCCCGCGCAACAGCCGAGCTGGGACGGCAACGAAAACCTGGCCGAAGCCGCTGCGGGACAGCGGGTCCACGCCGTCGGCGACGTCTTCGCCACCACCCTCACCAACGGTTTCGTCCGCGAGAACCACGTGGTGGAGTTCGAGGAGGCGCGCCGCATCGCCTGGCAGCCCGCCGAACCCGGCAAGGTGCCGCCGGGCCATCTGTGGCGCTGGGAGATCGACCCGATCGACCCCACGCACACCCGGGTCACCCACACCTATGACTGGACCACCCTCACCGACGAGAAGCGCATGGTCCGCGCCCGCGACACCACCGAGAAGCGCCTGCGGGCGTCCCTGGACAAGCTCGCCGAACTCGCCGAACACTGACCCGGCATACCCGGCCGCGAGGCCGGTGCAGCTCAACGGAGTTCGGTCAAACGCCGCGTAATCGCCTCGGGGCCGGGCATGGCCGCCATCTCGGCGGCGACTTCGCGCGCGGCCGCGGCCAGGCTCGGGTCGGTGATCAGGCGGGTGATGTGGCTCGCGGTGATGCGGCGGGGCGGCACCGCGAGGCCCGCGCCGCGGCGGGCCACCAGGGTGGCGTTCCAGCCGCGGTCGCCGGTATCCGGTGTGAGCAGTTGCGGCACACCGGCATTCAGTGCGGCGTAGACCGATCCCGCACCGCCGTGGTTGATCATGGCCGTGCAGGTGCGCAGGGCGTCACCGAGCACCGTCCAGCCCACCGTGCGGATATTCCGCGGCAGATCGCGGTGACGTTGGACGCCGCGATCCGGCCGGACGACAACGAATTCGGCGTCCACCTCGGGGGCAGCGCGCACGACCGCGGTGAGGAACGGTGCCGGCCCGTCACCGAGCATGGTGCTGCGCGTGACGAGAATGCGCGGGCGATCCGCCGGCGCCGACAGCCATTCCGGCATGGGCCGCCCCGCGGTCGAGAAGGGCGTGTAGCGCATCGGCCAACCGGTGACCTGCACCAGGCTGGGCGGGGCGATGCTGAGGACGGCGGCGTCGGACCCGGGTGGCATCCGCAGTCGCTCGAGTAGCCGAGCGGTTATCCGGTCGCCGTGGTCGAGGCCGATATTGTGCAGTACGGCGGGGATCCGCAGCCGTGCGGCGGCCGCCGCGGCGACGGCCGCGAAGGGTTCGTGGACGATCAGGCCGGGGGCGAAATGCTCGGCCAGCGCCGTGACCCGGGCCGCCATCCGCTCGTTGACCGGGGCGAAGATCCGCGCCGCTACCTCCGGGTCGGCGCTGCCGAGGAGCGCGTTGCGGGCGGCCAGCGGATGGAAGGCCAAGGCGCGGAGCGGGACTCGCACGCTCATCGGATCGGCGACGGTGTGCACCGGCAGCAGGTCGCGCAGCACGGTCACCACCTCGTCGCCGGAGGCCAGCAGCACCTCGTGCCCGGCGCCGCGCATGGACAGCGCCAGCGGCACGATCGGGAAGGCGTGACCGATCAGCGGGGTGGCGACGAACAGCACTCGCACGTCGGTCACTTCCTTTCCGCCCGAACGTCTTCGGCGCGCTGCCACGCCTGCCGTCAGCGCCCGAGCGCCCCGGCGATGACCGGCCAGCCGGCGGCCAGTTGATCCTGCCAGTACGGCCAGCTGTGCGTGCCCGCGGGCGCGAAATCGTAGGTGGCCGCGATACCGAGATCCTGGAGCCGCTGCCGCAAGGCTTCGGTGCACAGCCGGGCGCCGGATTCGATCGCTCCGCCCTCGATGATGACGTCCGGAAGATCCGGTGTGCCGAGATTCTCGTGAATGCCCGGGAAACCCGTGGCGGCATAGAAGTACAGCGACTTCCCGGCCAATCCAGCGGCGTGCGCGGGGACATCGTGGGCGGCCCAGTCCGGATCCGTGACCGTGCCCCACATATCGTCGGGATCGGATCCGTCGGTGGAGATGATGTACCGCAATTCCGCCTGCCCGACCGCGTCGCTGGTCGCGTAGCAGCCGCTCAGCGCGGCGACGGCCCGGAACAAGCCGCCGGAACGCTCCGCGAGCATGACGGCGGCCTGCGCGCCCATCGAGACGCCCACGACGGCATTGCGGCCGTCGCCCCGGAAGCGCGCGTCCAGCAGCGGCGGCAGCTCGCGGGTGAGCAGGGTTTCCCACCGCTGCCGGCCGTGTACGGGATCGTCACGCTGCCAATCGGTGTAGTAGCTGCCCGCGCCGCCGACGGGCAGCACCACATTCACGTCCTTGTCGGCGAAGAAGTCGACGGCACCGCCCTGCGCGGTCCAATCGTTCTGATCCGGCCGCGCCGAATCGATGCCCTCCAGGAGGTACACGGTGGGGCGCGCGGTCCGGCGTTGCTGTGGCAGCAGCACATCCACCTGCACGATGCGGCCCATCGCCGGAGAGTCGACGAACACCTGCAGCCGGCGATCGGTGACGGTCACGATGTGATCGACGCGCGCCGTCTGCTCGGCGCCGGCCCGGGGCGCGGTGACCGACGCCGCGAGCAGGACCGCGATCAGCACGAACCACTTCATGCGGAATCCGTTCCGTGAAACTGCCAGACCAGCTCGCCCCCGCGCCGCGCGTGCGCGCGTTCCATGAGCGCCCGCAGCTGCCGCGCACCACCCAGAGCCGCTGTCTGCGTGCGATATTCGGCCATGGCCGCGAACTTGGCCTCGGCGTGCCGCCGGCTCACCGGCAGCGCGGTCGCGGTCCACCGTCCGGGCCCGACCGGCAGACCGGCCAGCTCCGCCGCATCCGGCCCGCGGATGAGCAACGACATCGTCTCCAGCTCGAGCCCGGCGCGCGGGCTCGCCCAGCCCGGCGCCGACCGGAATGCGAAGGGGCGCAATCGGGCCACCGGATGCCGCCGCCTGCAGCATTCCGCGAGTGCGTTGAAGTCCTCGTAGAACAGCATGCGCGCCGCTCGCGCCGGATCGCGGGCCGCGCGCAGGGCCGCGGTGGCGGTGATGACGTGGTCGATGTGATTGCCGATTCCCAAGGGGGCCAGCACGATCGTGCCGTCTTCGCGCTGCTCGGCGACTATCGCCCGGTGCACTGCCGCGGTGTCGGGGCTGTATGCGATCGCGCGGGAGGTATGGAACAGGCTCAGCGGCCCGTGCGGCGCGGGTGCGCGAAATATCCGCTCGTGCAGCCCGAGTCGTCGCGCCTCGACGCCCAGCAACGCGAGTGCTCGATCGTCCTCCCGGCGGCGGGAGTCATAGTCCGCGAACGCTTTTCCGCGCCCCCCGGCGGATATCCCGGTCCCGCCGGCGGAGAAGACCGTGACCACTCGCACCGTCCGGCCACTCTCGACGCAACCGGCGACGAGCGCCCCGATCGCCAGTACCGCATCGTCGAAATGCGGCGACAGAACAACAATGCGCCGCGCCTCGCCGAGCACCCGAGCCACCGTCATGAGCCGATCTCCTCCCGCCGAACGAGAGGCGCGGACCGCGAACCTCACTCGGTGAGCACTCCCACCGTACTGTCCGCCCCACCGCGACACGGCCGGAACCGCGAGGCAGCGTCCCGGGATCCGCTCGCGGCCGAGCGGATCACCCCGGACGCCGCGAGACAGGAGTAGCTCTCGCCCGGGATGCGTTTGCGATCGGTGTGGCGCCTCGGCGCGGGTGCGTCCGCGTTCGGCGTGGCGCCTCGGCGCGGGTGCGTCCGCGTTCGGCGTGGCGCCTCGGCACGGGTGCGTCCGCGATCGGAGTGGACCTGCTCGTGGTGCGTTCGGGAGTGGGGTGGACCTGCTCGCGGTGCGTCCGGGAGTGGGGTGGTCCCCGAAACGCAGCGAAGCCGGGTGACGGGATCGGCTGGTGGTTCGATCCCGGCACCCGGCAACGGCCGGCCCGCCGCAGGGCCGCCCGGCTGTCGGTCGGGCGGTCGTGCGGCGGACGCCGAGATCCGGTTCCCGGGTGGGAAATCGGGTCTCGGCCGTGGCGACGCGGGCGGTTGGACCGCGTCGGAGAGGTATCAGGTGACGATGCGCAAGGGGTGCTCGATGAGATCCTCGAGCTGCGCCAGGAACTGTGCGGCGACCGCGCCGTCGATGGCGCGGTGGTCGGCGGACATGGTGACGCGCAGGATCTTCCGGCTCACCACCTGACCGTCCTCCAGCCGCAGTTCGTCGGTGGCGCCGCCGACCGCGAGGATGGCGGCTTCCGGCGGGTTGATGACGGCGGTGAAGTGTTCGATGCCGAACATGCCCAGGTTGGAGATGGTGAAGGTGCCGCCGCCCATTTCGTCGGCGCGCAGCTTACGGTCGCGGGCGCGCTCGGCCTTGTCGCGGCTCTCGGCGGCGATCTCGGACACGCTCTTGCGGTCGGCGTCGCGCACGACGGGCACCAGCAGACCGGCGGGCGTCGCCACGGCGATGCCGAGGTGAATTCCGTGGTGCTGGAACAACTTATCGCCCGCGAAGGACACATTCACCGTCGGATTCGCCCGCAGCGTCACGGCCACGGCCTTCACCAGCAGATCGTTCACGCTGACCTTGCCGCCGGTCTCCGCCAGGGTCTTGTTGACCTGAGCGCGGAAGGCGAACAGCTCGGTCACATCGATCGCGCTGGTCAGATAGATGTGTGGCGCCTGCTGCTTGCTCTCGGTGAGCCGCGTGGCCGACACCCGCTGGATCGTGGTGAGCGGAATCTCGTCGTAGGTGCCCGAAGCCGGTGCGGGGTAAGCGGTTCCGGCCGTCGGGGCGGTGGGAGTCGGCGCCACACCGGCACCGTTCACGCCGCTTGCGCCACCGGCCACACCGGATCCGGCGTCGGCCGACACGGTTCCGGGCAACGTCGCATGGTCGGCAGCTGACGCACCGGATCCGCCTGTGCTGTAGGCGGATTCGACATCCTGCTTCCGCACCCGGCCACCGGGGCCGGTGCCTGCGACCGTCGCGATGTCCACACCCAGCTCGCGGGCGACCTTGCGGGCCAGCGGCGACGATTTCGTCCGCCCACCGTCGCCGGGCGTGGAAGCGGCGGGCGCACCGGCGGTTCCGGCCGGGGTGGCACCGGCGTTCGCGCCACCCGATGAGCCCGCGGGCGCGCCGGCGGCTCCACCCGGGACCGCATCGCCGTTCGTGGTGACAGGGTTGCCGGGCTGCGCAGCCGGGGGTGTCGGTTGCGCAGCCGCGGCGGTTTCGGCTGCCGGGTGAGAGGCCGGGGCCGAAGTCTGTGCCGCCGGGGCGGCAGGCTGGGCCGCGGGAGCAGCCGCAGCGCCGCTGCCGTCGCCGACGATGGCGATGGGCTCGCCGATGGGCACGCGTGCGCCGGCCTCGGCGATGATCTGCTCGAGGACGCCGTCGTCGTAGGCCTCGAGTTCCATCAGCGCTTTATCGGTCTCGATCTCGGCGAGCACCTCGCCGCGCGTGACCTTCTCGCCGACCTGCTTGAGCCAGGCCGAGATGACGCCGTCCTCCATGGTGTCGGAGAGCCGGGGCATGGTGATTTCAGGCAAGGTTCTTGTCCTCGGTCTCAGCGCCGCTTGCCCACGGCCGCCAGTGTTTCCACGGCGGCGGTGTACAGCGAGTCGGCGGACGGCAGGGCGAGTCGTTCCAGCGGCTTGGCGTAGGGCAGCGGCACTTCGGCCATGGCCACGCGGCGTACCGGCGCGTCCAGGTAGTCGAAGGCGCCGTCGGAGATGGAGGCCGCGACCTCCGCGCCGATGCCGTAGGTCAGCCAGTCGTCCTCGCCGATGACGGCGCAGCCGGTCTTCTTGACCGAGGCCACCAGGGTGTCGCGGTCCAGCGGCCGCAGGCTGCGCAGGTCGATGACCTCCGCCGAAATCCCTTCGGCGGCCAGCTTTTCGGCGACCTGGGTGCACACCGTCGCCATGCGGGAGTACCCGATGAGCGTGATGTCGGTGCCCGCGCGGGTGATCGCGGCCTTGCCGATCTCGGCGGCCGGCAGGTCGTCCGGCACTTCGCCCTTGGTGTTGTAGAGCGACAGGTTCTCCAGGAACAGCACCGGATCGTCATCGTCGATGGCGGCCTTGAGCAGCGCCTTGGCATCGGCCGGCGTGCTGGGCGCGACGACCTTCAGGCCGGGCACGAACGCGTAGTACAGCTCGATGTTCTGCGAATGCGTCGCGCCCAGCTGCTGTCCGCCGCCACCCGGGGTGCGGATGACCATGGGCACATTGGTCTGCCCGCCGAACATGCCGTAGATCTTGGCGGCGTGATTGACGATCTGGTCCAGTGCCAGCAGCGAGAAGTTGATCGTCATGAGTTCGACGACCGGGCGCAGGCCGAGCATGGCCGCGCCGATGGCCGCGCCCACGAAACCCTCTTCGGCGATGGGGGTGTCGCGCACCCGCTTCTCGCCGAATTCGGTCAGCAGGCCGGCGGTGATCTTGTAGGAGCCTTCGAAGACGCCGATCTCTTCCCCGATGAGGAAGACGTCGTCATCGCGCCGCATCTCCTCGCGGAGGGTTTCGCGCAGCGCTTCACGATAGGTCATGACAGCCACGGTGATGTCCTTAGAAGGTGAAGAGCGGATCGGCGGGCAGGCGACGGGAATCGCCCGCGACCGGCGTCGCATAGTTGTAATCGAACAGGCTGGCCGGATCCGGATGCGGGCTGGCATCGGCGAATTCGACGGCCGCCACGACCCCGGCGGTGACCTCGGCCTCGATGGCGGCGGCCGAATCCTCGGTCAGCACACCGGCTTCCAGCAGCGCTTCGTGCCAGATCACGATCGGATCGTTCTCGCGGGCCACCGAAACGGCCTCGCTGGTGCGGTATTTCGCCGGGTCGACCACGGAGTGACCCTTGAGCCGGTAGCTGACCGCCTCCAGTAGCGCGGGCTTGCCCTCGCGCCGGGCGGATTCGATGAGATCGCTCGCCACCTCGCGCACGGCCAGCACATCGGTGCCGTCCACGCGCTCACCGCGCATGCGGTAGGAGGACGCGCGCTTCCACAGATCCGGTTCGGCGGAGGACTTCTCGACCGTCGTGCCCATGCCGGTCTGGTTGTTGATCACCAGGAACACGATCGGCAGATTCCACAGCGCCGCGATGTTCAGCGACTCGTGGAAGGCGCCGATATTCGTGGTGCCCTCACCCATCTGGCACACCACGACATCGTCGCCGCCGCGGTAGTCGATGGCCAGCGCCGCGCCCACGGCCAGCGGAACCTGGCCGCCCACAATGGCGTAACCGCCGAGCAGCCGGGTCTCGGTGTCGTACATGTGCATGGAGCCGCCCCAGCCCTTGGAGGTGCCGGTGGAGCGGCCGTACAGCTCGGCCATGACGCGGCCGGGCGCGATGCCCTTGGCCAGCGCGTAACCGTGCTCGCGGTAGTTGGTGAACAGGTAGTCGGTGGGCCGCATGGCCGCGCCGACGCCCACCACGGTGGCTTCCTCACCCAGGTTCAGGTGGCAGTAGCCGCCGATCTTGGCCTGCTGGTAGGACTGCGCGGTGCGCTCCTCGAAGCGGCGCACGAACAGCATGTCGCGGTACAGGGTGCGCAGGTTCTCGGGATCGGCCGCGGCGATCCGGTTCTCGAACGAGTCGTGCTCCTCGGCGGTCCGATCCACCAGGAGATCGGTGGGCGAGGGCAGGCCGTTCGCGAGGGCCCCGGCCGGCACGCCGTCGGCGATCTCGGACCGGACGGCCTCGGCGGATTCCGCCGAGACGCCTTCTGCGGGTACAGCCTTCGCGTTATTGGCCGGGCGGCCGTCGGTGGGCCGGCTGCCCTTGCGGGCGGGCTTGCGCGGGGTTGCGGTGGTCACGATGGTGCTCCTCAACGCTTCCGGGGCGGTGCGACGTGTACCGGCAGGCCGAGCCCGGTCAGGGCCGCCTCCATGCCGATCTCGCCGAGAGTGGGGTGGGCGTGAATGGTGTCGGCCAGTTCCTCGAGGGTCGCCTCCAGCGAAATCGCCAGTGCGCCTTCGGTGACCAGATCACTGGCCGACGGGCCGATGATGTGCACGCCGAGCACTTCCTGATGCGCGGCGCCCGCCACGATCTTCACGAAGCCCTCGGTCTCACCGAAGGTCTTGGCCCGGCCCAGGGCCGCGAACGGGAACTTGGCGGTGATCACCTCGTGCCCGGCGGCGCGGGCGGCGTCCTCGGTGAGGCCGACGCTCGCGATCTCCGGGTGCGTGAAGGTCGCGGCCGGGATCACCGTGTAGTCGATATGGGCGTCGTGGCCGGCGATCACATCGGAGGCGGTCAGGCCCTGATGCGAGGCCACGTGCGCGAGCAGCGCCTTACCGGTGACGTCGCCGATGGCGTAGACGTGCTCGACCTCGGTGCGCAGCTGCTCGTTCACGGGGATGAAACCCCGTGCGTCCGTGACGATTCCGGCGGTGTCGAGGCCGAGCTCGGCGGTGTTGGGGCGGCGTCCCACGCCGACCAGCACCACATCGGCGTCGATCTCGCGCGCCTTCGGGCCGCCGACGTTCACGCGCAGGGCGTCACCCGCCTGGGCGATGCCGGTGACGGTCGAACCGGTCAGCACGGTGATGCCGCGCTTGCCGAACGAACGGCCCAGGGCGACGCCGATCTCCTTGTCCTCCAGGGGAACCAGGCGATCCTGCATCTCCACCACGGTCACTTCGGAGCCGAAGGTGTGGAACAGGCTCGCCCATTCCGCGCCCACCGCGCTGCCGCCGATGACGACCAGCCGCTTCGGGACCTCGGTCAGTCCGAACGCTCCGTCGGAGGTGATGACGCCCGGCAGGTCCGCGCCCGGCACGGGCAGCAGCGCCGGCACCGAACCGGTCGCAATGATCACGTCTTTCGCGCTGATCGTGCGGGTGGCGGTGGCCGTCGGCGCGGCCGCGTAGCGCGGTCCGCCCGGGAAGATCGGCGACTGACCGGCCTCGAACACCTGCACGGTGGTAGGCCCGGTGCTGGAAACCTTTGAAGTGAATCGCGCATGACCCTCGACGACAGTCACGCCATTGGCCTTCAACAGGCCGGCAACACCATCGGTGAGCTCCTTGACGATGCCGTCCTTGCGCTGGCGCACGGCGGCGAAATCGAAGCGCACATTATCGGCGTGAATACCGAAATCGGCTGCGTCCTTGACGGTTTGGAAGATCTCGGCGGACCGCAGCATGGCCTTGGTCGGAATGCAGCCCCAGTTCAGGCAGACCCCGCCCGGACGCTCCTTCTCGACCAGGCCGACTTTCAAGCCGCGCTGTGCCGCACGGATGGCCGCAACGTAGCCGCCCGGCCCGCCGCCGACCACCAGTAGATCGAAATCCGGCACTCGTGGTGCTCCTCATCCTCGATGATTACGACCCACGCCGGGTTGTGGCGTGGGTCATCCTCCACGAGTTTCGCGGTCACCAATTGCACAAACAATGCCCTCGAAGTCCAGAAATCCAGGGTCGAGACTGGGCGCAGTGCCCAATCCGGTGAGCGGGACTACTGGTTGCCGGCGCCTCGCTCGCGCAGCGGATCGCCGAGTTCCAGCGCGGCCAATGCGAGGGAAAGCTCCAGGTAGGAGCGCTGCCCCTCCAGTGGACGGCCCAGCAGAGTGGTGATGCGCTGCAGGCGGTTGATGACCGTGTTCCGGTGGCAGTGCAGCCGCGGGGCGGCATTGGCGGCCGAGCAGTTCTCGGCCAGCCAGATCGCGAGCGTGCGCAGCAGAATGTCGCGTTCCTTCACCGGCAATTCGAGCACCGGGCCCAGCGTGCGGGTCACCAGTAGTTCGGTCAGGTCGGGGGAGCGGAGCAGCAACGCTTCCGGATAGCGCTCGTCCAGCGAAACCAGTACGCCCGCGGCCTTATCGGGCACGGTGTCGAGCGCGAGCAGGGCCAGGGCGTGCGCGGCATCGATGCCGGCCAGCCCCGGCACGGCGGGGGAGACCGCCGCCCGTCCCCGCACCTGCGGCCGAAGCTGTTGCAGCACAGTGTCGATGGTGCGATGCTCGAGTGCGATCAGCCCCACCGTGGAATCCGCGCGATCATGCCACGCGGAACGAATTCCCATGGCAGCCAACGCCGTTTCCGATCCGGTGCGCAGCGGATGCGCCTCCCCGCGCGCCACCACCACGACATAATCGCCGTGCACCGGCAGGTTCAGCTCGCGGCTCGCACGCGCGGCGAACAGCCCATCGTGCGCCCGCCCGGCCAGCACATCCTCGATCAATCCATGGCGCCGGCGTTCGTCCCGCCGCACCCGATCCAGCTCGGTATTGCGATACGAGGTCACCAGCGCCGACGACATCCCGTCGATGACCGCCCACATGGCCGTACCGGTCTCCCGGAACTCACCGGGCGCCACCTCGCCGGCCTTGTCCAGCAGCGCCTCCCACACGATCCGCCCGCCGAGCCGGAAGGTGCGCTGCATGGCTTCCAGGGGTACGCCCTGCTCGGCGCGCTGTTTACCGATGGCCGCGGCGACATCGTCATGCTCGGCATCGGCGGCTTGCCCACCGAGCAGATCCAGGATCCGGGTCAGGAACCGCTGGCACCCATCGCGCAGATCTCCGCGCGTGACCGCCGAATAGTCCGTCCACTCCGGGTTGTCGGTGAAGACGGCAGCCATCAACCGCCGGGTCAGTTCGGGGATTTCCTTCCGGAGGGCCGCGGCCAGTTCCGGTGAGCTCGCCGCGGGCCCGCTTCTCCTGGGTGCCGCCACATCGACCCACGTTACGCGGTGCCGTGATCAGAGGCTGTCGAGGTAGGTGCGGCCGAGGGTCGAGACCAGGTCGACGAGGCGGGCGACGATATCGTCGGCGGTGCAGTCGAGGATGCCCGACTGCCAGGCGTCGATGAGTTCGACGAAGCCGCCGACGCTGGCGATCGCGTCGATGTGCAGGGCCGTCTCATCGGCGTCGGGCCGGACGTAGGTGCGGGCGGCGGTCACCACCAGATCGGCGGTGAGTTTCAGTGCGGCCCGGCGGGAGGACTCCAGGGCCGGACTGCCCGCGTGGTGCATGAGCAGAATGCCGCCGTAGGCCGGATCGGCCGAAATACGTTCCAGCACAGCCGAAGCCGCGAGCCGGATGATGTCCGCCAAGGGCCGGTCGGTGTTCTCGGTGAAGATCGAGGTGAGGGCCGCGAGCATATCGTCGCGCACGGATTCCCAGGCGGCGACCAGCAGTTCGTCCCGGTCGGCGAAGGCCTCGTAGAAGTACCGGTCGTTGAGCGAGGTGCGGGCGCACACCGCGCGAATGGTGACCGCGGTCCAGCCGTTCTCACGCCAGAGTTCCAGCGCCGCGTCGATGAGGCGTTGCCGGCGCTCGGTACGCCGTTCGACGGCACTGCGCCCGCCCCAGGTTCGTGCTGTGGTCACGGTTCCCATCTTGACAAGCGCGAACGGCGACCACAAACTGGTGACAGCCGCAGACAATTGGGACGCATGTCACCAGTTTGTCATGGCTTCCGGTACAGAGTCGTATCGCCCCGAGGAGGGCCGGCATGGCGATTCCAGCGCATGCCCACACAGCCGACACGGCGTCACCGCCGCCCGTGGCGCCCAGCCGACGCACCAGTACCCCACTGGCGACGTACGAGACGCTGGTGATCGGGCTCGACCATCGAGCCGGAATCATCGGCCGCGTCAAGAACGCCGACATCATGCGATTCCGCGCCGGCACCCGTCGCTATGCCGTGCTGAATCACCCCGACTACGTGGATCACGTCCTGCACGCCGGGCGCCTGCACTACGAGAAATCGTTCGAATACGAGATGCTGCGCGCGATTCTCGGCGTCAGCCTCTTCACCGACGAAGGCGAATCCTGGCAGCGGCACCGCACCCTGCTCGGTCCCATGTTCGCCCGCAGGCACCTCAACGGGCTCATCGACCTCATGATCGAACCGATCCGCGTCCGCCTCGATGCCCTGGACACCGAACCCGGCCGCGTCGAGATCGACATGGTCTCAGAGATGGTCCAACTCACCCTCAACGTGGTCGGAAACGCCTTGTTCGGCACGCAGTTCGGCCGCATTGCCGTACGCATGTCCGACATGGTCACCGGCGGACTGCGATTCGCCGAGCGGCTCGAGCGTGTCTTCGTCATCGCCGCCCCGCCGCGGCAACTGTGGCGGGCGACCGCCGCCGTCGCGTTCACGCCGATACCGCTGCCCCCGCCGTTCCGCAAGATCCAGCGCATCGTCCGCATCCTGGACAGTGAGGTGTGGGCGCTGGTGCACGACCGCGCGGCCCACCGCACCGACAGCCCGGACCTGCTGAACCTGATGCTCGAAACCGCCGACGAACACGGCCCGCTGCCACTGCGGCGGGTGCGTGACGAAGCATTGACCTTCATGCTGGCGGGGCACGAGACGACCGCCAATGCGATGTCCTGGATGTGGTACCTGCTGGCGCTCAATCCCGGAGCGCGCGAACGACTGCTCGCGGAGGTGGACACGGTACTGGCGGGCAGGCCGCCCACGGTGGCCGATCTGCCTCGATTGCCTTGGACCGCAGCCTGTTTCCAGGAAGCCATGCGCTACTACTCACCGGCCTGGGTGATTCCGCGCGTCGCCGTCGAGGACGATGTGGTGGGCGGTCACCACATTCGCCGCGGCACCACGGTCATCATGCCGACCCACCACATCCATCACGATGCACGGTGGTGGCCGGACCCCGAGGAATTCGATCCCGCCCGCTTCCTCCCCGGGGCCGGCCGCGACCGGCCACGCTCGGCGTATCTGCCGTTCGGCGGCGGCAAGCGCATGTGCATCGGCTCGAGTTTCGCGCTCATGGAAGCGGTGCTGATCACCGCCATGTGCAGTCAGCGCTACGTCTTCGACCTGGTTCCCGGACATCCCGTGGAACCCGAGGCCACGCTGACCCTGCGCCCGCGGCACGGATTGCGAATGATCGCGCGCCGCAGGCGGATCGGGCCGTGAGTCAGGCGCGTTCCAGGATGGTCGTGACCAGCATGGTGTGATCCTCCAGCCGGCGCTCGACCGACCAGCCCAGATCCGCGAACGCCTGCTCGTACTCGTGCCGCGTCCACAGCCGGACGCCGGTCACCGCGTGGTAGATCTCGTAGGTCGGCGAGAACCACGGCTGCTGCGTCCAGTTCGGGGCTTCCAGCAGGTAACCGTCGCCGATGACGAAGCGGCGCAGGTTGGGAAACCAGTCCATCCAGCCGCGCAGTACCGCGGCTATGCCATCACCGTCGCTGGCGAGCTGATGCAGCAGGAAGAACGACATGGCGGTGGTGACCGCGCCGCGGTCGACGGCCGCCAGCCAGGCGGGCGGTTCCGCGTCGGGCTGCACGGAACCGGCGAGCAGGGTGATGCGGTCGGACAGGCCACGGTCCGCGAGTTCGCTCGTCGCGGTGTCGATCACACCGTCCTCGATGTCCACGCCGAGGAAGCTCTCCTCCGGCGCCAGCCCGGCCAATGCGGTGACCCGGCCGGCGTCGGCGCAGCCGAGATCGATGGTGCAGCCCGGGATATCGGCCGCGATCGATCGCCCGATGGCCTCGAAGATCTCCGGCCGGCGGCGCGCGATATCGGTGCAGCCGCGCGCCACCTCGTCGGGTTCGGTTGCGGCGGGAATGTATTCGCGATGCGGATTGGCCGACAACTGCCGGAAGGTGGGTTCCCATCCGCGCACCGCGACCCGCACGAAGCCGCGATTCTTGCCGACATCGTGCCCGGTGTGGGTGAGGTGGTACCGGCGTCCGCGCCGGATCAGGAATCCGGCCCGCACCAGCCCGTCGGCGACGGTGTCCTGGATACCGGTGGTGGGTGCGATACTGTCGCCGCCCAGAAGGGTGACCCACCACCCCCAATCGTCGGCGGCGACAATGAGCTGACCGGCGGTCTGCCCTTCGATAACGTCTCTGATGGTGAAATCGCCAATGGCGGAATGCTGCACGAGCGGGGACACTGCGGTCATGATCGATCTTCCTGGGGTGCGGCGACGGCGATCGCCTGGATTTCGATGAGCAGCCCGTCGATGGGCAATGTGGTGACGGTGGTCGTCCGCGCCGGTGCGGCCGTCGGAAAACTGCTGCGGAACACGCTGTTCCAAGCTGGAAACCAGCACCGATCCGCGAGATAGCAATCGAGTTTCAGAATCAGGCCGCGGGAACTGCCCGCGGCGGCCAGAGCACTGTCGAGCTGCCGGAACACTTCCGCGGCCTGCTCGTCGAAGGAATCCGTAGTGGGGGCTAGGGTAACCGGGTCGACGGCCGCGAGACCGGACGTGAAGATCAACCCGGAACCACTGCGCGCCGAAGGGAATGGAGTACTCATGCGGCCGCCCGCAGAATACGGTCGCGGTCGATGTCCGCGATTGTGGCTGCGCCGGACAGGATCATGAGGGTGCGGAGTTCCTCGGTCAGGAGTTCCAGCACTCGGTCCACGCCGGGCTGACCGGCGGCGGCCAGGCCGTAGATGGCGGCGCGGCCGATGATCACGGCATCCGCGCCGAGGGCGAGCGCGAGGTAGATATCGCTGCCGGTCCGAATTCCGCTGTCCAGCAGGATCGGGACGCGCGGGCCGGCCGCGGCGCGGATGGCGGGGAGCATGTCGAGGCTGGCCGGGGCGGGATCCACTTGGCGGCCGCCGTGATTGGAGACGACCAGGGCGGATGCGCCGATGTCGAGAGCTCGTTCGGCCGCGGCGGGCGTCAGAATGCCCTTCGCGATCCAGGGCAGTTCGAACTGGCTCGCGGCAGTGGCGAGCTCGGCCCAATCCCACACCACGCCGCCGCGTTTGAGGAGTTGGCCGAAGACCTCCGCCACACCGGGTGCACCGTCTTCGCCGGTGAGATTGCCCGCGAAGTGGCGTTGATCGGGGTCGAAGCGGTTGCCCATGTTCCGGGTGCGAAAGCCGCCGACCGGGCAGTCCACGGTGACGCAGAGGGCCTCGAAGCCGAGCCGCGTCACGCGTTGCGCCACCAGCGCGGCGTGGGCGAAGGGATGTATCTGCGCGATGCGGGCCGCGCCGGGGGCGGCGGCCCGGACCTGTTGATAGGAGTAGCTTCCCGCCTCCGGGGCGATGGACAGGGCGCCCCGGGCCTGTGCGGCGCGGGCCACCGCGAGATGCCCGTCCGGGTGATACAGGGCGTCACCGCCGAACGGGGCGGTCAGGATCGGCGTCTCGAGTGACAGGCCGAGCAGTTCGGTGCGCGTGGACGGTGTTCCGACGCCGCTCATGGGTTCGGGCAGGATCCGCCAGCGGTCGAAGGCGGTCCGGTTCTCCCGCAATGTGATCTCCTTGCCCGCACCACCTTCCACGAAGTCGAAGACGTCCGCGGACAGCGCGCCCGCCGCCGCACGGTGGATTTCGTCGAGCGTGCCGAAGGCGACGCGAGTGGGGTAGAAGCTGTCCAGCTGGGCGGTCACGCAGCACCTCCGGCAATGGGTTCTCCCGCGATGGCGACCGCGGGAGCGGTCCTGGTTATCGAATGACGCCTGCCGTATCCGAGGTAGAGCGCGATCCCCGCGGCACTCCAGACCACGAACCGCACCCAGGTGAGCGCCTCGAACGTGGTTGCCAGCCAGATGCATCCGCCGATGGCGAGCAGCGGCACGAACGGCATCAGCGGCGTCCGGAACGGCCGCGCCCGATCCGGATCGGTGCGGCGCAGAATGAGCACGCCCAGCGCCACGATGAGGAAGGCGAACAGCGCCCCGATATTCACCAGCTCGGCGACGGTGTCGATGTTCAGCAGCCCGGCCACCACCGCGACCACCGCACCGATCACCAGGCTCAATCGCACGGGGGCGCCGCGGGAGTTGGTGCGGCACAGCGACTTCGGCACCATGCCGTCCCGGCTCATGGCGAACACCAGCCGGGTCTGCCCGTAACACACCATCAGCAGTCCCTTGGTCAGCGCGATCACCGAGGCCACCAGGATCACCTTGCCGATCCAGCCCGCCCCGATGGCGGCCAGCGCGGTCGCGACCGGCGCGGCATTGTTCAGGCTGGAATACGGTGCGACACCGGTCAATACGGCACTCACCGCGACATACAGCGCGGTGGCGATGACGACCGAGCCGATCATGCCCCACGGCAGATCCCGCCGCGGATTGCGCGTCTCCTCGGCGGAGGTGGCGACGATATCGAACCCGAGGTAGGCGAAGAACGCCAGCGCCGCCCCGGCCGCGATCCCGTGCACACCGAACGGCAGGAACGGCGACCAGTGCCCCGCGTGCAGATGCGGCGCTCCGATCACCACCACCAGCGCCAGCACGCCGATCGTCAATGCCACCAGTGTTTTCACCACGACCGCCGCGATTTTCACCTCGAAAACCAGCACGACGACCAATGCGGCGACAATCAGCACCGCCGGCAGATTCACCACCCCGCCGCTGCCCGGACCCGCCGTAATGGCCTTCGGTAACGTCACCCCGAACAGTGAATTCAGTGCCGCACCGAATAATCCGGACCACCCGATGGCAATGGCGGAGGCCGCCACCGCGTATTCGAGCAGTAGATTCCAGCCCACCAGGAAAGCCGGGATCTCACCCATGGTGGTGCGCGTGTAGGTGTAGGCGCTGCCGGATACCGGCGTCATCGACGCGAGTTCGCTGTAGCACAGCGCCACCAGCACGCAGATGGCTCCGGCCAGCACGAACGACAGCATGATGGCAGGCCCGGCCTTGGTGGCCGCGGCCACGCCGGTGGTGACGAAAATGCCCGCGCCGACAATGGATCCCACGCCCATGGCGATGAGGTCGAGCCGGGTCAGACTGCGTTTGAGGGAGCCGTCGGCCACGGGCGGCGTGGCCGCGGAGGAACCGATTCGGGTGGGTGCTGCCATTTCTGGAATCCATTCACGGGGAAGGAATTTCGGTTGTATGCATTCCAGTGAAGCGGCCGCAGTTTGTGTTCCGGTGAACTCACGTAACGAGTCGGTTTCGTCGATTTCCGAATTAACCTGGGATGGTGGCAATATCGGCGCACGCGAATTCCGCGCGAGGGATCCTCGCGCGAAATGTGTACGGCGAATTATGCGATTGTGGAGATCCGATCGGGGTTGGCGTCCGCGGCGCGCGTCATTGCGCGCCGACGGACGAGGGTGGTGGCCACCGCCACCGCGAGCAGCACGACCGCGGCGGCCAGTACCGCATCGCGCATCGATCCGAGGTTGGCGATGACGCCCAGGCCGACGGTGGTGACGGCGGCGCACAGGTACGCCACCGTCGCGAATCGTGAGGAGGCCCGGGCATGCTGATCGGGAGGCGTTGCGGCACTGACGATCCGGAGTCCCGAGCGATACGCGATGCCCTGCCCGAACCCGGCCACCACGCCGCCGGAAAGCAGCAGCGGCAGGCTCGGCAGCCAGGACACGGCCGCCGCGATGAGAACTCCCGCGATGATGATCGCCTGCGCCGAAACAGGTTCGGCCGGCAGGGCATTCGGTGGGAGCAGCTGTTGCGCCAGCCAAGCGCACACCAGGTAGAGCGTCACCGGCAGCGCCAGCAGGGTGAGATTGGTGGTCTTCAACAGTTCCGCCCCGTAGCTGGGCAGCAGCGCGACCACCAGCCCCGCCGAAACCCATGCGGCAATTCCACTGAGGTACCCGGCAATTCGCGGTTCGTCGGCAGTCTGCCGCGCGACCGGATGGCGTCCCGCGGTGCTCGGCCGGACCGTGCGATCCGCCAGCACGGCGAGCGCGATCAGACCGAGGAGCGCCGCGTGCGCAAGGTACACCGTGACGCCGGGCGCGGGCAGATACTGTGCGACCGCCGCGGCGGCAACCGTGCCGAGCGCGGAACCGAGGACGGTCGCCGCGGCCAGCGCGGTCCGCCCGCTCTCCCCGCGCCGCTCCAGGATCAGCCCTGCGAGCGAGCCGGTCACCAATCCCACCGACAGCCCCGCGCACACGCGCGCGATGGTCACCGGCCAAGCCGAATGCGCCGCGGCCATTCCGGCATCCGCCGCGATGCCGAACGCACTCCCGACGCCGATCCGCCACCACCATCCCTGCCGCGCGCGTGGTGTTCCCAGCAGCGACAGGGTAGGTGTCAGCGCGAACAGGTAGGCCGCGAAGATCACCGTGATGAGCAGTGGCGCGAGCCCCCAGGCATGCCGGTAGTACGGCATCATCCCGGTGGCCAGATTGGGTTGCGCCATGATCAGAACCAACAGTGCGCCCGGTGCCGCGGCTCGCATCCCGCCCCCTAACTGAGGAGATCTTCTCTGTTAGAGCATAGTTAAATGAGAAGAACTTCTCTACTCGAGCACTGCCGGTCGGCGCGGAGTCGGGTTCCCGCAGGATGGAGGATGTGCCCGTGAACACCCGCAGCGACGCCCAGCGCAGCCGAGTGCTGCTGGTCGACGCGGTCCAGAGCCTCCTGCACGCCGGCCGCGTCGGCTTCTCCATCCCCGAACTGGCCGCCGAGGCGGGCGTGGGCGTGGCCACGGCCTACCGTCATTTCGCCACACCGCAAGACGCCATGCAGGCCTTCCATCGCCGAGCCATAGAGCAGCTCCTCGAAGCCCTGACCGCCCTGGATCCGGACCCCGACCCCGTCCGCCGCTTCCACGACTGCTGCACCACCTGGATCGAGCAGGCCATGCAATGGGGCCCCGCCGTCCGCTACGTCCGCAGCAGCAAGGGCTTCATCGAACGCCTCTCCGCCGGTGACGAATCCATCGTCGCCATGCACGACACCCTCGCCGCCATCCTCGAATCCCTGTCCCGCGCAGGCAAAACCACCGAGTACGACCTCACCTACGCGGTCCTACTCTGGATCACCATCTTCGACGAACGCGTCATCTACGACCTCACCGAACACCGCTCCTGGACCGCCCCTCAGGTGGCCGATCATCTCACCCGGGCGGTGGCCGGAGCCCTCGGGATCGCCATGTGAATTTGGGGGTTGTCCACCGACCCCGCTTGGGTATCATACGAACGTATTAGAGATTGAACGGCCTTGTTCGGCATGTTCAATACGTTCGTATGGAGGGTGGGAAGATGTTCGGATTGCTGGATCTGCTGGGCTTGCTGGCGCCGGTCGCGGGTGCTGCGCTGGCGGTCTTCTATCGGCGGCGGCTCGGCGGGGCGTTTCCGTTCGCGCTGCTGGCCTCGGTATTCGCGCTCATCGCGTCCGGGATCGCGATGGTGTCGGATCGGGTTCGGTGGTTCGGCGGTGGCGCCGAGGGGATCGTCGAACGGATGGAAATCGGTGCGGGACTGCGGAATCTGTTCCTCATCGCGGCGTGGGTGCTGCTGCTGGTCGCCATCGCGCGGTCGCGGGGGACCGCGGCGCCGGGAGCCGGGGTGCGGCGATGAGCGGGACCACGCTGTTCTCGGTGAGTGAGGTCGTGGTGGTGGTGCTCGCCGTGGGCACGATTCTGTTCGGTGCGCGATTGGCCCGGCGGCATCCCGCCGCGGGGTGGGCGACGGTGGCGGGTGCGCTGGTCTGGCTGGTCGCCGAGGGCGTGCACTGGCTGCAGGCGGACGCGATCATGCCGCGGTTGGCGGGCGAAGGGCACGGCGGGCTGCGGGTGATCGTCAGCATGCTGGGCGAGGCGGTGTATTTCGGGATCGGCGGGATCGGCATACTGCTGCTGTTCTTCGCGACGGTCGTCGATCGTGCACCCCGCGCCGACGGGCGCCCCGAACCGGCGGTCATGGCGCGTCAGGTGCTCACGCAGGCCTGGCGCTACTACAACAGCCGCAATCAGGGAAGGCGAAATGGCCGCTAGCAGAGCCACACCCGATAAAGCCGAGCGTCGCACCCAACTGCTCGAGAGTCTCGCCGACGCCATCGCCGAATCCGGTATCGAGGGTGTCAGCATCCGCGATCTGGCCGCCCGCGCCGGCGTCTCCATCGGCACCGTCCAGTACTACTTCTCCACGAAAACCGAACTCCTGCTGGCCGCCTGGCACCACGTCAGCGCCCAGGCCGGCGAGCGCTACCGGCAATCCGGCATCGCCGACCTCCCCGCTCCCGAACAACTGCTGAGCTTCAGCGAACTCCTCATCTCGCCGACGCCGGAACACCGCCTCTCCCACGTCTGGCTGGCCCTGGTCTCCCGCGCCGCCCACGACCCCGAGATCGCCGCCCTGCACCGCGCCCAATGGCAATCCACCGCCGACCTCCTGTCCCGCATCCTCACCGGCGCCAACCCGGCCCGCGAACCCGAATCCGCCGACGCCGCAACCGAACTCCTCGCCCTCCTCGACGGCCTCTCCATCTCCGTCCTCACCGAACCCACCCGCGTAACCCCCGAACGCGCCCGCCGCATAGCCCGCACCTGGGTCCGCACCTGGCTGGACGGCTGAGGTCGATCAGGGCGCAGGGGTTTCTTCGGGTTGGGGGAGGGTGAACTCCTCGTGGATTTCCTTGGGGCCGAAAGGCCAGATCTTTTCGAGGCGGGACCAGATGGCGAAGGAGATCAGGCCCAGGGCTACCCAGGCGAGGGACCATTCGATGGGGTGGATGCCGGGGTTGGCTTTGTCGGCGTAGCAGTAGATGACCGCCCAGCCGATCGCCGCGATCACCAAGGGGAGGGGGAAGAGGAGCATGCGGTAGGGGCGGGAGAGGGTGGGCTGGCGGCGGCGGAGGATCAGGAGGGCCGCTATCTGGGCGAAAGACTGGACTATGACCATGACCGTCGTCAGGAGGGCGATGAGGACGGTCAGCGGGGGATGGGTGGCGGAGGTGCCGACGTGGCGGGCCAGGACGAAACCCGCCGCGGTGATCGCGCCCATGACCAGGAGGCCGAGGACCGGGAAGTCGTGGCGGGGGTGGAGTTTGGCGAAGGAGCGGAAGAAGACCTTGTCGCGGGCGGCGTCGAAGGGGACTCGGGAGCCGCCGAGGAGACCGGTGACGACCGAGGCGAAGGCGGTGATGAGGATCAGGACCGTGACCACGTCGGCCGCGCCCTTGCCGAGCGTCTTCTCGAGGACCGCGGAGGCGACCGACTGGGAGGCGACATTGTTCGGGTCGAGCATGTCGTGCCAGGGGATCACGCCGAGGACGCCGATCTGCATGCCCAGGTAGATCACCATGACGGCGAGGATGGAGTACACCACCGAGCGGGGCAGGACCCGGCCCGGATCCTTCAGTTCCGCACCGAGATACGCGGTGGTGTTGTAACCGAGGTAGTCGTAGATGCCGATGGTGAGGCCGGAGGCGAAGCCCAGCCAGAAGGAGCCGTGACCGAGGTCGACGGCGTGGGCGGGCCAGGTGAAGGCCATACTCGGATGGAAGTGGGTGAAGGCGGCCAGGATCACCGCGACCACCGACACGATCATGACCGCCCACATGACCACGGTGATGCGGCCGATGCTCTCCACGCGCCGCCACAGCAGCAATACCACCAGCGCGACCACGGCCAGGCCGACGATATCGCCCTGCCCGGTGGTCATGGACGGCCACAGATAGGTCAGGTACTGCACCAGCCCCTGCACACCGGTCGACATGATCAGCGGAATGAAAAGTATTGCGGTCCAGACGAACAGGAACGGCATGAGCCGTCCGCTGCGATACTGGAAGGCCTCGCGCAGGTAGATGTAGGTGCCGCCGGCGCCGGGCATGGCCGCGCCCAGTTCGGCCCACACCAGCCCGTCCGCCAACGCGAGCACGGCGCCCGCTAGAAACCCGATGACGGCCTGTGGTCCGCCGAAGGCGGCGACCATGAGCGGGATGGTGACGAACGGGCCGATGCCGACCATCTGACTCATATTGATGCTGGTGGCCTGGAACAGGCCGATGCGGCGGGGAAGCGGGCCGGACATGGCGTCCTCCGGAAAGCACTGGTGCGTATGGATTTCGTAAAGTTAAATTCCTTTACTATCTCAGTCAAGGGGTGGCGCCGATTGTTTACAGTCGGCACGGCAGGATGGCAGGCGATGGACGAACTCCCTTGGAACCGGCAGCGTTTGCGCAGCAACAACGAGTGGCTGCTGCTCGAGCAACTGCGCACCGCAGGGCCCTGCTCGCGCGCGCAGCTGGCCCGCGACACCGGACTGTCCAAGCCGACGGTGTCCAGTGCCCTTGCCGAGCTACAACAACACGGCCTGGTCCGTGAGGTCGGCACCGTCGCCCCCGGGCGCGGGCGCACGGCCGTTCTGTACGAGCCCGACCCCACCGCCGGGTATGTGCTCGGCATCGATGTGGGCCGCGCCCGCCTGCGCATCGCCGTGGCCGATATGTCCGGAAAGGTGCTGTCCCGCAAGGATGTCGCGAACCGCGCCCGCACCGCGACTTCGCTCGCCGAGGTGGTCGCGGGCGCGGTGAACGAGACCCTCGCGGCCGTCGACGTCCCCGCCGAGCGAGTCGTGCACGCGGTGCTCGGCAGTCCGGGCGTCTTCGACCCCGAGGACGGGCGGGTGCACTACGCCGTCAACCTCCCCGGCTGGGGCCGCGCCGGCCTGCTCACCGAGATCCGCGAAAGACTCGGCGGCCCGGAGCTTTCCATGCACAATGACGCGAACCTCGCCGCCCTGGGCGAATACGCGTTCGGCGCGGGCCGTGAGAGCCGCCTGTTCGTCTACGTCCTGGTGGGCACCGGTCTCGGCGTGGGAATCGTCTCGCACGGCGAACTTTTCACCGGAGCGCACGGCGCGGCCGGCGAGGTCGGCTTCCTCCCCGCCGCCTTCGGCGACCCGGCGGCAGGCTCCTCCCGCCGCGGCGCACTGGAAGAGGCCGTCTCGGCCGACGCGGTCGTCCGCGCGGCCCGTGAGCGCGGCATGAGCGGACGCCTCACGGCCAAACGCGTTTTCGACGCGGCCCGGGCCGGCGACCCGATCGCCGCCACGGTGGTGCGCGAGGAAGGCGAGCGCATCGCACTGGTCGTCGCCGCGGTCACCGCCGTACTCGATCCCGACGTGATCGTGGTCGGCGGCGGCCTCGGCGGCAGCGCGGACCTTCTGCTCGACCAGGTCCGCGCCGCCCTGCAACGCACCACCCCGCTGCGCCCGGCCGTCTCACCCAGCGAATTGGGCGATGACGCAGTCCTCTTGGGCGCGATCGCCACCGCCCTCCGCGTGGCCCGCCCGCAGGTTTTCGACCGCCGCACCCCCACCGGCCGCTAACTGTCCGAGCGAACAGTCAGCGGCCCACCGGGTTCTGCCTATGCCGAATGTTCGCTAGGCCAACGGCATGGTGGCGGTGTTGGAGTGGTCGATGTATTCGGTGCGGAGCAGTTGGTGTGCGTGCCCGAGTTCGGCGATGGCCTGCCGCCAGCGGGAGTCGGATTCCCCGGAGTAGGGGTGCCGGCCCACGGACAGCAGGGCGCGCGTGGCGGCCGTGGCGTGGTTCGCCACCGCCAGCAGCGCGGGGATGGGGGCGGCGGTGGTGTGGCCGGCCAGGTCGCGGATGCGGGTGTGCAGGGCCGCGGCGTATTTGGCGGCCTGGTCCAGCGGATCGAGCTCGCTGGGGTCGGCGGGGGTGCCGGTGCGGGCGCGCTGCAGTTCGGTGCTGATGCAGCGATGCAGTGCGGTGAGGAGGGCGGCATGTTCGGCTTCGGGGGTGAGCGCCGCGTTCTCGGCGTCGAGCGCGGGGAATTGGTCGGTGCGGAACTGGTCGGTCTCGATGTGCAGCAGTGCCAGTACGGCACGCAATTGTGCGATGGTGACCACGTCTAGGCCTCTTCTGGAGTGGTGGTTCGGGGTGCTGGGGACGCCTCTTGTCACCGGCCTCCGGTAGCCGTGAACCCTCGACACGGCTACCGGCGGCAGGAAGTTTGCCACGACTTCACTACAACCTGGGTACGACTCGACCGCATGGCATGAAATGTCAGTTGATGAGTTCCCGACCGCGCGAGAAGCAATCGTGCAGCATTCAAAAAAGCCCCCGTCCGGACGGGAATTCCGTCCGGACGGGGGCCTGGGTCGTATGCGACCCGATGCTCCAATGTCACTACTTCGAGAAGCGCAATGGCGTCAGTACATCACGACGTGCAATAAGGCGACGCCCGCGGTGAGCGCCGCGCCGCCGACGGTCCAATTGGTGCCGGCGGGCTGGGTGCTGAGTACCACCACGGCGTACCGCAGCGGATCGAAGGACGGACCGACCAGGCCGGTCGTATCGAGCGTGGTGCTGGCGTCCATATCCATCCAGCCCTGTTTGACCGCCCAGGTATAGCCGGGGAAGGCATCGGGAATACCGAAATACTGGTTGGTTCCGTCTGCCGCGGTCGCGGTGGCGCCACGCAGCGCGTTCATGATCAGATCCCGCGACGGCTCCGGCACCGAATTCTCGATGTACTGGTAGATCGTCACGACATCCCGTGGCGTGGTGAGCGTTTCACCCCACTCCCCGTCATCGCCGGGCGCGGTGGTGCCGCTCAGCCCGATCAGGCCGATCATGCGATTGACGATGTCATCGGAACCGTTCTGTACCCACAGATCATCGGCGATATCGTCATCGCTGGTGGACAGCATCTGCTGGATCTGACCCGAGGTGCCCGGATCCGGCTGCCAGTTCTGGCTTTTCAGCGCGTCGATGGCGATGAGCAGCTTGACCACGGACGCGGTGTAGAACTGCTGACCCGAATTGAGGTCGGCGACAGTGTCTCCCGTGCGCATATCGACCACGTCGATGCCCGCGGTGGTGCCCGGCGAGATCGCCTGGATGGCGCCCTGCATCTGCTGCGCGAGGGTGGCGGCCGAAACCTGTGCCTGCCCAGGGCTTATCGGCGGTGTCGCGATCTCCGGAACGTTCGCTACGGCGGTATTCGGCAAGTTGACGCCTCCTTGATCGTGGTTGTGCACGACGGCGGATGCCTGTGGTGATGCGATCAGCGCCACGGTGGTGGCGGTGGCAAGGCAACTGGTTGTGACCCACATCCACCGCGGTCGCGGTAAACGGGCCTTAATTCGGGTCATAACCAATTAATTGGCATCAAGCTCGAGACCTGGAGGCTTCGTACCTGTCAGTTTTCTGTAAATGATCGCCCTTTCTGATCTCGGTTCAGCTTCGATCTGAAAGAGCTATCGTTCAGCGAACTAGCATCACTGGTGGGTCGGGATTTATCCCGATGGAGACAGTGATGAAAACAAGTCGAGAAGCTCTCCGGAAAGCCCTCGTAAAGTGCCTAGCTCCCGTGGGAATTGGCGCTCTCATCTCCCTTGTGCCAGTGATCGCACCGATCGCCCAAGCCGATACCGACTACGGCGGCGGTTGCGTCCTGTACACGAACAACATTGCAGCAACAGTGGATTCGCTGCGTTTCCGATGTGACCCCGGACAGCAGGACGCCCTCTTCCGCGACGCCCCGCGCGGCGATGTACCCGTCGGAACCATGGACGGCTGGGTGATAAGCCCCCGCGACATGCAGTCGTGGACGCCCGCGGTGTGGATCGGCAAGTCGTTCTACACCGGTCCCGGCGGCGGCTACCTACTGAACCGCGTCACCCCGGCCGGCATCGAGGCGTGGCCCGCCAATGTCTACTCCGGGCCGTCGGTCCTGGACGGGCAGCCCGCCTGGATCCTGGACTACGCGCCCTCGCCGACCCCGCAGCTGATCGACGAGATCCGGGAGATCACGCCCGGCGTCTGGTTCGGCTACTCGTACCAGCGCGGACCGGGCGGATACGCCTACCAGCTGAGCTTCGCCCTGGCCTGAGCCCGAATCCGGGTCGGCCTCCGGGAGAACCCGGAGGCGCGAGAACACCTGTGCCGCATAGGTTCGACAGCATGCCCACCACTGCGAAGCCACCCACCGTCCCCGCCTATGTGAACTGGATCGTGCTGCGCATGCTGCACTCGCCGCTGCATCCGATCTTCAGCAAGACCCTCATGGAGATGACCCTGACCGGCCGCAAGTCCGGCAAGCAGTACACCGTCGTGGTCCGCTACCTGCGCGACTTCGACGACATCGTCTGCTTCACCGACAGCAAATGGTGGCTGAACCTGCGCGGCGGCGCTCCCGTGGAGATGCTGATCGCCGGGCGCACCGTCCCCGGTACGGCCGTCGCGGTGACGGACCGTACGACGGTCACCGCGGCCCTCGCCGAATTCCTGGACAGCACGCCCGGCGATGCGAAGTACTACGGCGTCCGCCGCAACCCGGACGGCACACCCATCGCCGATGACATCCGCGCCGCCGCCGAATACACGACCATGGTCCGCATCACCCCCAGCTGAGGCGAAGGGGGTGCGGGGCGGCGTTCAGTTCGTGCGGTACACCTTGCGGGCGGTGGTGAGCAGCGGGATCTGCAGCGGGAGACGCAGCAGCGCAACGGCTTTGACGGGAGCGGGGCGATCGCTGGCCAGGTAGTCCCGGGCCATCTGCAGATTGCCGGGGAAGACGGCGAGGAAGAGCAGGAAGGCGAGTCGGCCGCCGAGGCCGCGGGTGCGGCGCGGCAGGAGCAGCGCGCCGGCGGCGAGCTCGACCACGCCCGAGGCGTAGGTGTAGGTGCGGGGTTCGCCGGGAAGTTCCGGCGGGATGATGTCATCGAAGAACTTGGGTGCGACGAAATGGACTGTGCCCATACCCAAGAGGAGCGCGGACAGGGCGAGAGCCCGCGGCCGGGCGCTCTGCGGTGTGGAGTTCGGGGCCGGATCTGCTGCCATCGCTGCATCGTAGCCGTCGGCCATCCGGTACAGCAGGGGCCGCCCGGCGAATTCCGCAGCGGCCGGACGGAATTGGCCGACCCGGCGATTCGCGGCACGCCGCGCCGCCGTGGGTTCTTCGAAGTGAATATTAAATCGGCGTTACGTGCCTACCATCTACGCATGTCAGCCACGCAAGACGGCTCGACGATGATCGAGGGCCGGGTCGTGCGAAAGACGTCCAGCGCCCTGCAGCTCACCTTCCACAGCGGGCCCGGGCACCCGCTGGCGGTGGCGGTGCGGGGCACGGACCGTCATCGGATCACCTACGCCGACGGATCGGTGGTGTGGGTGCGATCCAGTGATGTCGCGGCCACGGTGCTCAGCCGCGGCGACGGCAGCGCGATCGGCACCATCGCCCTGGCCGACACCTCGACCGCCGTCGGGTCCACCGCCGGAACCCTTTTCCATTTCGTCCCCGATCCAGAGGAGCCCGCGACTCCGGAAATGTTCCACCTGCGCCTGCTCGACCGCATGGGCGCGGAGATCGGCCGCCTGGACGTGGTGCGCACGGTCCGCGGCTGGGCCCTGGGCCGCATCGCCAAGGAGCTCAACGACACCTACATCTGGTGGGACCGGGACGGGCAGCCGCTGCCCGTCCCCATCCTCGGCACCCGGCTGCTCATGAGCCGGCAGCTGGACCGGGTGGAGTGCGATGTCCTGCTCGGCGCCTGCGTGGACATCGCCCTCGGCTTGCGCCCGTATGTGGCGGCTATGCGATGAACCCGCGGGCGGGCGTGCGGTGCGCCCTCAGTCCGCGACCTTGATGACCAGCTTGCCCAGGTTCTTACCGGTCAGCAGGCCCTGGAAGGCCGCGACGGTGTTGTCGAGCCCGTCGACGACGTCTTCGAGGTAGACCAGCTGTCCGTCCGCGATCCACTGCGTGGCGGCGGCCTGGAATTCGGCTGCCTGGCCGAGGAATTCGGTCTGGATGAAGCCGCGGATGCTGAGGCTCTTGCGCAGGATGGTTCCCATGAGCATCGGCAGGCGATCCGGGCCTTCGGGCAGACCGGTCGCGTTGTAGTTGGCGATGAGCCCGCACACCGGAACCCGGGCGAACTTGTTCAACAGCGGCAGCACCGCGTCGAACACCGCGCCGCCGACATTCTCGAAATACACGTCGATACCGTCCGGCGTGGCCGCCGCGAGCTGCTCGGCGAAATCCGGGGCGCGATGGTCGATGGCCGCATCGAACCCGAACTTGTCCCGCAGCAGCGCCACCTTCTGCGGCCCGCCCGCGATGCCCACGGCCCGCGCGCCCTTGATCTTCGCGAGCTGCCCGACCGTGGCGCCGACCGGCCCGGTGGCGGCCGCGACGACCACCGTCTCGCCCGGCTTCGGCTGCCCGATGGTGAGCAGCCCCGAATACGCCGTGAAGCCGGGCATGCCCAGCACGCCCAGTGCGGTGGTGAGCGGCGCGGCGGCCGGATCCAGCTTGCGCAGGTAGTTCACGTACTCGACCGAATGCGTCTGCCACCCGCCGTAACCGAGCACGATATCGCCGGGTTGCAGTGCGGGATCGGTGGATTCGAGCACCCGGGACACGGTCGCGCCGCACATGGTCTCGTCGATCTGCACCGGCGGGGCGTAGGAGGGCGCATCGCTCATGCGGCCGCGCATGTAGGGGTCGAGGGACAGATACAAGGTCTGCAGCAGCGCCTGACCGGGCTGCGGGGGATCCAGTTCGGCGGTTTCGGTGCGGAAGTTCTGCGGTTCCGGCATGCCCGTCGGTCGGGATGCCAGGACGATGCGGGTGGTCTTCATCGTTGATACGACCTTTCGCTCGGCGACAGCTCATTCTGGAACATCGGCGCTCCAAGTATCGAAGCTGGTCATGATATGGCGGCGCACAATGCGCCAATCCGGGACCAGGCCCGCGGCGGAGGGCACCGAGGTGGTGAGCAGCACGCCCGCGATGGTGATGATGGTGATGCGCATCCAGTCGCGCGCGCCGGGCCGTTCGGCGAGTTCGCCGAGCACCTGCCGCGCCACCGAGAAGACGGTGTTCTCGATGTGCTCGACGAGATGTGCGACGGTGGCGGCCATTTCGGGATCGGTGCGGGCGGCGGCCAGGAATTCGAAGGCCACGCTCACCGGGGCCACCTGGGCGAGGGTCCACAGCTCGTCGACCAGCACGGCGACCCGTTCCCGATCCGAACCCGTGACCGTGGCACAGGTTTCGACGACCGCCTGCGCGGTCTGATCGGCCAGCCGGCGCAGGGCCGCGTCCAGCAGTTCGGCGCGGGTGGGGTAGTAGTGCTGCACCGCGCCCTGGCTCAGGCCGGCGCGTTCGGCGACGCCGCGCGTGGTGGTGGCGGCGTGGCCGTTCTCGATGAGGCTGGCGATGGTGGCATCGAGTACGGCGGTGCGGGTGTCCTCGCGCTGTTCGGCTCTGGTGCGGGCCACCCGTTCCCCCTTGCCGGGCTCGATAGCCCTGCCGCGCTTGATGTTTCCCGTCGTGACCGGCACCCGCCCACGATACCGTTCCGGCAACAGACCAGTCGCACGACTTGTGAAGTCGCCCGACTGGTCAATACCCTTGTCACACAGCCGAAAGCGAACACGACGAGGTGATCGGCCATGGCAACACAGGACATCCGGATCTGGCGACGCGGTCCGGCCCCCATTCCCGCCGGCTCCGGCGACAACCGTCCTGGACACCCTGCTACGCCTCACCCGACCGGCCATGCGCGCCTTCACCTTCCGCCCCTTCGGCGACGCCATGGCCCGCCGGGTAGCGGCCCCGACGCCCTCGCCACGAGCGCCCGTCGCATCCAGGCCCTCGCCGCCTGACATCCCCTCTAGGGACCCGCGACGCCCCGCGAGAGGGATCTGGTGGTGATGGCTTCTCGCGAAATGTCACCGCCATGTCCCGCTCGCGGGGCGGGGCGTATGGACTGGACGGTTGAATATGCTGGGGGATGGGGGTTTTCGGACAGGGATTGCGTTCGGGTAGCGGGGGTGTGGTCGCGGACGGGAGAATTCTCGGGTCTGGGCCGCAGCGTTCGTAGGGGTGTTCATTGTTCGATCGCTTGCGTGCGCGCGTCGCGTCCGACGGACTGCTGTCCGTGCTGCGCGATATCGGATTCGTCAGTCTCGGCAACTATGGGCAGTTCCTGGTCACCGCGGTGACCGTGCCGCTGACGGCGCGGATGCTGGGGGTGAACGGGGTCGGGCTGCTGGCCATCGGGATGTCGGCCTATTTCCTCGGGTCGCTGCTGGTGGATCTGGGGATCAATTCCTTCATGGCGGCGCTCATCGGCGAGGAGGGGCTGGACGAACTGCGGGGCAGTTACCTCGCGGTGCGGGCGGGCATCCTCGGGGTGATCGCGGTGCTGCTGCTGGCGGGGCTGGCCTTCGGGGCCGGCAGTCATCTGCGGATGATGCTGCTCGGCGCGTTCGTGGGTGGATTCCTGTCCATGTCGGAGGACTGGCTGCTGGTGGGACAGGCCAGATTCGGCGCATCCACGTCGTATCAGATTGCCGGGCGGGTCGCCTATCTCGGACTACTGGTCGGTCTGCTGCCGCGACTGCCGCATCCGGAGACCGTACTGGTGTGCCTGCTCGTCTCGTCGGTGGTGACCGTCGCGCTGACCTGGCGGGATTCCTGGACCAGGTACGGGCGCCCGGCGCGGCCGCGCAAGATCCGGTTGATCCTGCGCCGGGGGATTCCGGTGCTGGCCTCGCGGCTGCTGGTGACCAGTTACGGCCAGGGCACCGCCACCGTGTACTCGTCGGTGCTGGACGCGGCGTCGCTCGGACTGTATTCGTCCTCGGACAAACTGGTCCGTGCCGTGCAGTCCCTGCTCGACCCGATCGGCCTGGCCCTGCTCCCGCGCATGGCCCGCGAGCGCACCGACCCCCGCTTCCGCAGGCACGAAATGCGTGCGCTGGCAGCCTGTATCGGGGTGGCGGCCATCGCCGTGCTCGGGATCTGGGTGACCGCGCCACTGGCCGTGCACCTGATCTACGACGATGACTTCCGCGGCGTGGTCCCGCTGCTGCGACTCGAGGTTTTCATTCTGTTCGCCACGGCCACCAGCTCTTTCATCACCACCGCCATCCTGCCGGTGCGGCAGGACACCACCGGCATCATGATCGGCGCGGTGATCGGGACAGCGGTGGCGGCCACCGCATTGCTCCTCACCCTGCGCACCCACTCGGTGTGGACGCTGGCGTGGGGCACGGTGGCCGCCGAATTCTGTGTGGCCGCTTGGTATCTCGCGCGCACCGCCCAGCTGGCCGCGCGTGAGCGGACCCGGCGCTACGAGTTACCCGCCACCCACTGATCCCACGGCAGGGTCCAGTCGCCGTTCTGCCAGACCGCCAGCGCGGGTCCGCCGGTATTGCGGACCTCCACCACATCGCCGGGCAGTGACCAGTTGTAGAACCACGACGCATTGTCCTGATTGAGGTTCAGGCAGCCGTGCGAGGTGTCGGTATTGCCCTGCGCCCACACGGTGGTGTCGAGCTCGTGCAGGTAGATGCCGTCGGTACTGATCCGGGTGGCGTACGGGATGGCCTCCTTGTAGCCCAGCCGCGAATTGATCGGCAGGCCATAGCTGGAGGAGTCCATGATCACCGGATTGCCCTTGTCCATCACGGTGTAGACGCCGGGCATGGTGTAGAAGGAGAAGGTCTTGCCCGCGATGACCTCGGTGCCGCCCCGGCCCATGGAGGTGGGCATGGTGCGGACCAGGTTGCCGTTCTCGAAGACCTGCACCACATGGGTGTTGTCATCGGCGATCGACACGTGCGACGGGCCGATCACGAAATTGGTCTTGCTGTCCTCCTGGCCGAAGAGGCCGTTGCTGACCTCGGCGCCGTAGAGGTTGGCCGCCACGCTCACCTTGGTGCCGGGCTTCCAATACTCCTTGGGCCGCCAGTGCGCATTGCGATTGTCCAGCCAGTACCAGGCGCCCTCCACCGGCGGATCGGCGGTGACGACCAGTCGCTTCTCGGCGGCGGCGTGGTCGGTGATGTCCTCGTCGAAGTGCGCGACCACGACCATGCCGACGCCGTAGGTGCCGCCGTCGGCGATCGACTCGCCACCCGTGGTGTTCAGATACACCTTGGTCTGGTTGCCGGGCTTGATGGTGGTGAAGCTGGAGGTGACCGGCCCGATCGGGCCGGTCACGGCCATACCTTCGGCCTTGATGGTGTAGGTGCGCCCGTAGCCGAGCTGCTCGTTGGGCTTCCACGCCGTCTTGTCCGGCGTGAAGATGCCGTCGATGGCCTTGCCGTCCTCATTGGTCAGCGTGACCGAGGTCAGCACGCCACTCGAGGTCGTCACATTGACGGCCGCGGCCGGATCCACCTTGTCGGTGCCCTGCGCCGGGCTCACCGAAATGACCTGAGGCGCGGCCGCGGTGGTATCGATCGGTCCGGTCGGTATGGAGGATGACGAGCACGCAGCCAGCACCACCACCATCGCCACTAACCAACTCGCGGCGACGGAAGACCGAAAACGGCGGGGTGGCATTGGCTCTCCCTCCTGTAATCGCCGTGCGCCGCACTGCAGCACAGCATCTTGTTACTGCCCAGCCTAGTAGGTTACCTGGTCACCGCGGGTGTGCTCGCACACCCTGGTGGCGTACACACCCGCGACACGCCGATGCGCCGCGACGGATTCACAGTTTCCTGCGGTTATGCGAGGGCCTGTTCCTTGATTGCAAGCATCTGTTGACCTTTTTGATACGTAACCTCACGGATTCCGAGGGCCGAATGCAGCTTGCCGGCGGGCAGCGTCACCGGTGCCGGCGCCGGACCGTCGCCCGGCTTCGGCAGCGGATACGCGGTGGTGGTGCCGCTGTAGAAGGTGATGTTGCCCTCGGTCTTCGTGAACAGTTGGTGTACATGGCCATTCAGGCAGGTGACCGATGAGAATCGTTTGAAGTTGCTGAGAGCCTCGGTGGCATCGTCTGTGCCCCAGCCCCATTGGGGGTACATGGCGAACAGCGGGATATGGCTGAACACGATTATCGGTGTGTCGCTGGACAATCCGGCCACATCGTTCTTGACGAATTCCAGCTGGTCTGTTCCCAGATGGCCGAGACTCTTCAGATTCAAGGTATTGACCAGACCGATCACGTGGACGCCGGCTATATCGAAGCTGTACCAGCCGTCGCCGCGGGTGCCCTTTCCGAATACCGACCGGTACCGCTGGCCGGCGTCGTCGGTCGAATCATGTTCTCCCGGAACGGTGAACACGTGCCCCGTCTTGAACTCGTTCATCATCTGTTTCACCTGATCGAACTGAGCCGGCGTGGACAGATGGGTCAGATCACCGGTGTGGATCACGAAGTCCGGGGTGTAACCCAGCGAGTTCACCTGACCGATCGCCTCCCGGAAAGTGCCGGTGACATCACCGTTCGCACTCCCGGTGAAGCCGATATGACTGTCGCTGACCTGCGCGAAGCGCAGTGTGGGCCGCGTGGTGTCGGCATGCGCGAGCGGTGCGGTGCCCGCGATCTGCGACACCACCTCGCCGCCCACCACCGCCAGACCGACCGCCGCGCCGAACCAGGCGCTGTGCCGCATGAGCTGCCGGCGGGTCATGGTGTGCGGATCGCGCGGATCCCCGTCGTCGCCGGGGAATCGATTGCCGGGCTGCTGGGTGTTCACGGCGTCACCACCACCGTTCCGTGCATGAAGGGATGAATCGTGCAGATATAGGCGAACGTGCCTGCCTTCGTGAAGGTGAAGGTGTAGGTCGAGTTCGTGCCCAGTCCTTGCGAGCGGAAGCTGCCGTCGTCGGCGGCGACGGTGTGCGGTTCCTCGTCCTTGTTGGTCCACGTCACCGTGGTGCCCACATGGACGGTCAGGCTCGCGGGCGCGAAGGCGAAGTTCGTGATCGAGACGGCATTGGGGCCGGCCGGTACATTCCCCGGCGACGTTGCCGAGGCCGGCGTCGTTGCCGGGGCCGACATGCTGGGCATGCCGGGCATGGCCGGCCCGCCGCCATCCGGCACCACGCCGGGTGTATCGGTGCCGGAAGCGAAGACGAAGGTCGGTGATGCGGGGTTGGTGGCGCTACCGCCGCCCCCGCTGCTGCATGCGCTCACCGTCAGCAATGCCGCCGCTGCGGCGGTCAGGGCGACGACTGCGCGTCGTCGGCTTCGGGTAGATGTCATGGATCCGGGGCCTCCGTCCGGGATGGGTCCGCCCGCTGCTGCGGGTTCGGTCATCCATAGATAGGGGGAGGGGTTACACCGGACCGATGGCCGCCGATTCCGGAACCTGTTGTGCCGGAAATCGTTTCGGCTCAGGCGGGCTCGGTGGGCGCGAAAACCTCGATGGTGCCGTTGTTCTCGCGCACCTCCAGGTGCGGCAGCGGCGCCGGAGATATCGGCAGCTGATGGGTCGCCACTATGCCGTCCACCGTGAAGGAGGTGCTGTGGCAGGGGCAGCGCAACAGTTCGGCGGGCGCGTCCAGCCACAGCTTGCAGCCCTGATGGGTGCAGATGCCCGAGACGGCCACGGGCACACCGCGTTCGCGGCGCACGAAGCCGTTGAGCGTCCCGACGTCGAAGGCGACCGTGGCGCCCTCGGGCAGATCCCGCGCCGCCGCGACCGGATGCCACGCGCCATTGTTGGGCACGAGGGTGGTCTGCGCGGCGGGCGGGGTGCTACCCGGGCGCGCGACCAGCGTGTGATCCACCACCGCGCCCACCGTGGCGGCGGCCGCCGCGGCCGAAGTGCCGATGAGCAGGTTCCGCCGGCGCGTGAGGAGGCCCGGGCGGGCCTCCGGTTCGTCGCCCTCCTGCTCCGCGGCCAGGCGTCGCTGCAGGGTGGTCAGGAATTCTTCGCTCGGCGTATCGCCGCCCATGCGCGCCGCGCGCAGCTCGATGGCCGCGCGCAGCTCGGCGGCCTCGGCGTCGTCCGGGCGGAACGCGGTGGGCCGTCGCCCGGCCAGTAACTCTTCGACATATCGCCGCACTTCGCGCCCGCTCACCGCACACCTCGCTCGCTCAGCTGGGCGGCCATCTGGATCGCCCTGTGCTGCAACACCTTCGCATTCGCCACGCTGACACCCAGATCGGCCGCCGCCTCCCGCACCGACAAGCTCTGCAGGAAGCGCAGTTCCAGGATCCGCCGATAGCGGTCGGGGAGCTGGTCCAGCACCTGCTGCACCTGTTTCTCCGCCCGCGCGCCGTCGGTGATCTCCGGGAGGTCCTCGGGTAGGTCGTTGTCGTCGATGGTAGTGATCTCGCGACCCATGCGGGTCCGCCAGTAGGACGCCAGTACGGTGCGGGCGGTGGCCTTCAGATAGGCGCGGACCTCCGGCACGGTGGCCGAGATGCGCAGCGGTTTGAGGGCCGCCGTGAAGACCTCGGCCGTGAGGTCCTCGGCATCGGGCCGGTTGCCGACCTTGCCTGCCATCAACGCGTACACCCAGGTGACATTGTCGCGGTAGACCGCTTCCCAACTGGAGTACCTGTCACCGGACACCAGCCACAGCTCCCGACCCTGGCCGGGCTCCTCGACCGTTCTCGCCCGGCGACCCGATTCCGCCCGCCCAACCATGAACCGCTGCTTTCCGACGCTGCCGACGACGCGTGTTCACGTCTTTCAGTAGATAGGGCGCGGGGTTACACCGCAGGAGATCGCGTCGAAAATGGCCCGGAATGTCCGGGCCATTCGGTTCGGTAAGACTGTTCGGTCGGGCTCAGTGTGCGGGGCGCAGCAGGTTGCCGTGCAGCACACCGTGGACGGTCCGGACCGCGACCACGGCCCAGGCGGCGACCAGCAGGCCGTACAGGGCGACGGCGGCGATGGCGAACATGTCCGCACCGGTGTGCACGAACAGCGCGGTGCTGCCGGTGACGCAGCAGCCGACGGGGAAGGTGAAGCCCCACCAGGTCATATTGAAGGGCATCGACTTCCGGCAGTGCCAGGTGACCGCGATGGCCAGGGCCAGCCACAGCATGGCGAATCCCCAAGTGGGAACACCGAACAGCATGGCGAAGACGTCCAGTCCGGCGGCCTCGCGCTCGTTCAGCGCGGTGGGTGCGACATTGGCCAGCAGCCCGGCGGCGGTGACCGACTGACCCAGGGGACCCAGCACCAGCCACACGGTGGCGACCATGCCGGCCGGGGGCAGGCCGTGGTGCAGCAGCCGCGACCACAGGATGGTGGTGGTCACGAAGGCGGCGATCAGGCTGATACCGAACATGGCCAGGCAGGCCACCAGCATGGTCAGCCGCAGCTGTCCGGCGGGAGCGTAGGGAACCAGCAGCGCGCCGAGAGCGGCCGAAACCATAGGAGGCACCACGGGCATCAGCCAGCCGCCGAAGGCCGCATCGCCCTCGAAGGTATGCCGGGTGATCATCCGGAAAGGAATGGCGGCGGCCGAAACCAGACCCAGCACGGTGCCCGCCGACCACAACACCCAGTCGATGGTCAGTGCCGCATTCAGCCCGATCACGTCCTTGCCGAGCAGGAGAGTGCCCGCACCGACGGTCAGCAGCGCCATGGGAGGTGCGCCATAGAACTGCATCATGACGGGATTCGCACCATGAGCCCGTGCGGCCTCGGGGTGCCGCCGCCAATGCAGCACCCAGGCCACCGCCATCACGACCAGCAGCGCAGCCGCCAGCGCCCACACGAGAGTGGCCGCCCCCCGCAATCCGGCAAACTGCAAAGGCAGGGTGGCAGCGGCATTCGCGACGATCCCGGTACCCATGACCACCGCGAACCAGTTCGGCGCGAACTGCCGCAGACTGTTCGCCGGTGCGGCCTCGGGCACGACAACCGAGGTCTCTTCGCTGGGGCGCAAGGTCAATGTGGTCATGCATCAAGCATGGTTTCGCACCGAACCCCCCGGTACCGCCCACAAACCGATGGATACATAGACCCGTTCTATGACCCGGTGGGTGCGACCTTCCGCAGCAGATACTCCGGGGCCCGCCCGCCGCTCAGCCGACTATGGAGAAGCGGTGGGGGGTGGGGGTAGTGCGGCGGTGGCGGGCTATGTCCAGGTCGGTGGGGTGGGAGCGGCGGGTGTCGTATTTTTCGAAGACGGCGGCGAGTTCGGGGGACCAGCGGGCGAATTCGGCGCGGAGGGGGCCCTCGGTCTCGAGTTGGCAGAGGACGCCGAGGCCGGTGAGGAAGGAGCGGGCGAAGGGGGTGACGTAGGCGGGCATATCCATTTGGCGGTGGACATTGGTGAGGCGGGGTGCGAGGACGAAGCGGACGCGTTGGCGGAGCCAGTCGGTGGTGAGGCGGAAGGTCGGCCGGCAGAGGGGGTCGCTGACCAGGTCGAGGGCGGCGGCGAGGGCCTGGACGTCGTAGTTGCGGCCGGGGCGGACGAAGCCGTGGCGGCGGATGGCGGCGTCGATCTCGTCGGTGCCGCCGTTGAGTGCGGCGTCCATGACCTCGCCGACCAGTTCCTCGAAGCCGGTGGGCGGCCAAGGCGCGCAGGCGCCGAAGTCGACGACGCCGAGGCGGCCGTCGGGCAGGATGCGGAAGTTGCCCGGATGCGGATCGCAGTAGAGCAGCCCGGTGCGGGACCAGGACGAGAGCAGGAATCGCATGATGAGCATGCCGACGCGGCTGCGCTCTTCCGGCGCCCCCGCTTCGATGATCCTGGAAACCGGTGTGCCGGTGAGCCATTCGGTGACGATCACATCACCGCGCTGGCTGATCACGGCGGGCACCACGAAGTCCGGATCGTCGGCGTAGGCCTCGGCGAAGCGGCGCTGGTACTCCGCCTCGGCGGCATAGTCGAGTTCCTCCGCGACGCCGGTGCAGATGGCCTCGGTGACCGCGGGCACGTCCGCGCCGGGCGCGAATACCGTGGCCAGGACCGAAAGTCGCCGCAATTGCTGGAGATCGCCGAGTACCGCGGCGCGGGCTCCGGGATACATGACCTTCACCGCGACCTGCCGTCCGTCGCGCCAGATCGCCCGGTGCACTTGCCCGATGGAGGCGGCCGCCGCACGGCGTTCGTCGAATTCGGTGAAATGCCACCGCCAGTTCTCGCCCAGGTTCGCGCTCATGGCCTCGCACACGGTGGCGGGCAGCATGGTGGGCACCGAATCCTGTAACTGGGTCAGTGCGGTGCGGTAGGGCTGGGCGATCTCCTGCGGCAGGGCGAGTTCGTAGAGCGCGAGCAGTTGCCCGAGTTTGGTGGCGCAGCCCTTCAGTTCGCCGAGTACCTCGAATATGTGCTGGGCCGTGCGCATCTGGATCTCGAGGTCGACCTCGGCGGCGGATTTGCCCAGCGCGCGTTTGCCGACCCCGGCGGCCTGCCGCCCGGCGAACGCGACCGGAATCCCGGCGAGCCGGGCATTGCGGACGGCTGAACGCACCGGCGGTAGACCCCCGGAATCCCCCGAACGACTTCCGATCCGCCGCATGGCCATAGGTCACCTCATCGGCTCACTTCGCTGTGTGCGCCGCACGTGCAGTTTGGCACACAAAAGCTTAAACTGTCTGGGACGTATTCGAAAGTTGTCGAAAGGTGACAGGATGGGTGCCCAGACGGTCGTCGCCGATGTCGCCGACGAAATCGCTCGACGCGTTGCGACCGGGGAGTACGCACCGGGTGACCTGATTCCGTCGGTGCGTCAGGTGGCCGAGGAATTCGGGATGAACCGGGCTACTGCGCAATTGGTGCTGGGTCGCCTGGAATCCTACGGTTTCGTCGACGCGCATCGCGGTCGTGGTTTCACCGTGCGTGATGTGCGCCTGGCCGGCGGGGTGGATGTGTACCGGCGGCTGTTCCGATTGTCCATGCCTGCGCCCGAGCTGGCGGCGGAGATGTTCCGCAATATCCTCATCGTGGAACGCGCCATCGTGCTCGAGGCATTGCTCGACTACACCGAGTCCGAGCGCGCGATCCCGTCGCAGGAGTTGCACGCGACCGTGGACGAACTCGAAACCCTGGCGCGGGCAACGGAACCCGATCATGTGCGCCTGCTGGAGCTGGAGATCGGCTTGGTGCGCACGCTGCTCTCGGAGCTCGGTCACTCCATGCAGCGCGCGGTGCTGAATTCGGTGGGGGAGACGCTGTTCGAGGTGCCGGAGGCGGTGGACGCGTTCTTCGCGGCGTCCGCGGATCTGCATGTGCTGGTCTGGCGTGCGCTGCTGGCGGTGTGGGAGTCCGAGACCGGTCCGAGCGAGGCGCAGTTGTCCTTGTTCGAGGATCTGTTCGGCATGTATCACGACAAGGTGGAGGCGCGCTTCGCCGAACTGACCGGTCTGGCGGTCGAATCCGGCGCCCTGGCAAGTGATTCCGGGACGCAATCGCACGCCGCCACCGCTTGAGGATTGCGGATCGCTGATTGACCTAGTGTCTCAGACACTCTAGTTTCGAGATGTGCCCCTCGGGCACGGCAACGGCGAGACGGAATCGAGGCACACCCATGGCAGGCAAGCGACGAACGGGTCTGGCACGGTCGGCGAAACTCGCCGCCTTGCCCATGGGCATCATGGCCCGGCGCATGACGGCCACCGGTAAGGCCATCATGACGGGCGCCGAACGTGGGACCGTCGACGAGGCGCTCATCGACAAGGCCGCCGACGAGGTCTTCCGGGTGCTCGGCGAACTCAAGGGCGGGGCAATGAAACTCGGCCAGGCGCTCAGCGTCGCCGAGGCCGCGGTGCCGGCCAAATTCGCGGACCGCTACCGGGATGCCCTGACCCGCCTGCAGAATCAGGCCCCGCCCATGCCGGTGCAGCAGGCGCATCGCGTGCTCGACGAGCAACTGGGTACCCGCTGGCGGGAACGCTTCGCCGAATTCGAGGACAAACCGGTGGCGGCCGCCAGTATCGGCCAGGTGCACCGGGCGCGGTGGCGGGACGGCCGCACGGTCGCGGTGAAGATCCAGTACCCGGGCGCGGATGTGGCGCTCATGTCGGATCTCAAACTGCTGCAAATGCTTTCCGGCACCTTCGGCGCATTCATGCCCGGCGTGGACGTGCGCGCGCTCATCGACGAATTCGTGGCCCGCACCGCCGACGAACTGGACTACCGCATCGAGGCCGACCATCAGCGCACCTTCGCCCGCGCGCTCGCCGACGACCCGGATTTCTTCGTGCCGCGGGTGATCGCCAGCGCACCCAAGGTCATGGTCACCGAGTGGATGGACGCCACCCCGCTGAACCGGATCATCGCCGAAGGCACGGTGGCGCAACGCAATCGGGCGGGCATCCTGCTGGCCGAGTTCGGACTGTCCAGTCCCAAACGCGTCGGCCACCTGCACTGCGATCCGCACCCCGGCAACTTCCAGCTCCTGGAAGACGGCCGGCTCGGCATCATCGACTTCGGCGCGACCATCGCCCTCCCCGACGGCCTGCCGCCGGTGGTGGGCGAACTGGCCCGCTACGCCGTCGCCGAGGACTACGACCGCCTCTTCGACACCCTGCGCGACAACGGTTTCGTCCGCCCGGGCCGGCACCTGGACACCGAGCCCATCATCAACCTGGTCGCCCCGATCATCGCCGAACTGGACGGCGAGAACCTGCGCATCGACCGAAGGCTGTTGCAGGAGCACATGACTCGCGCGGTGGACGTGAAGAACATGTCCGTGCACAACACCATGGCCGTCCGCACCCCGCCGGAACTGCCCGACCTGGTGATGCTCGGCCGTGTCCTGGGCGGAATCATCGGCGTCTGTGCCCAATTGGACACCGAGGGCCCGTTCCTGCGGCTCGTCGAAGAATGGCTCCCGGGCTACGCGGTGGAGGGCGAAGCAGCCTGAGCCGGCGCCGATTCAGCCCAGGCCGGGAGCGAAACGGCCTGGGCCGGCGCCGGAGTGGCCCGGGGCGGAATTCGACAGCCCGGGCGCGCCGCTCAGCCGCCCGCCAGCATAGCGGCGGCGAGGAGTGCGCCGATGATGGCCAGCGCCAGCATGACCAGGATCATCCGGTTGCGCGGGGTGGGGGGTTCGGCGGGCGGTTGCTGGTCCACGGGCTGGGCCATCGGGTTCATCTCCTGATCGGTATGGGGGGTGGCGGCGGGTCGTCGTACTCCGGTGGTTCCCAATAGGTTTGCAGACCGGGCCGCTGCGGCATGAGTTCGGCCGCCTCACGCGCGACGCCGATGACGGTGGGATGGTCGATGACATAGCGCACGACCCGTTCGACCTCCGGCCCGGTGGCCACGCGCGCGAGGGCGCGGGCGGTGCGGGGGAAGGCGCGCGTGAGGACATAGGTCAGCCAGGATTCCAGGCGCAGCGGCACCATGGCGCGGTTTCGCGCAATGGCTTCGACAATGCGCCGACCGGCCTTGTCCGGGTGCATGCCGAGCAGGGTCATGCCCTTGACCACGATCTGCCGGGTGATGGCGACCTGTTCGGCGCTGAGCGTGGCGAGGGTGGCGGTGGCGGCCAGGTTGGTGGCGATCAGTCCGGGGCAGATGGCGGTCACCCGAATTCCCTGTCCGGCCAGTTCGACTCGTAGCGCGTCGCTGAAATGCTTCACGGCCGCCGAGGTGAACGCGTACGGTGTCCCGAGCCGCACCGGCGTGAACGCGGCGATGGACGACACATTGACCAGGTGCCCGCCCCGCCCGCGCTCGGCCATCTGCGCGCCGAACAGTTTGCACCCGTGCACGACTGCCAGCAGGTTCACATCGACGATGCGCTGCAGGTCGGCCCGCCGGATATCGAAAAACGGCCCGCCGACCACGATTCCGGCATTGTTGACGACCACATCGGGTACCCCGTGCACGGTCCGCACATAGTCGGCGAAGGCTTCCATGGACGCGATATCGCCGACATCCAGTGCGTACGAATAGGCTCTGCCGCCCTGTGAACGGATAAGCGTCACAGTGTCTTCGGCGGTGGCGAAGTTGATATCGGCGACGATGACGGTGGCGCCGCGCGCGGCGAGCGCCTTGGCGGTGCCGCGTCCGATGCCGCTGCCCGCGCCGGTTACCACGGCGATTCGCGGGTGGAAGGGTTTCATCGCTGGTCTGCTCCTAGCTGGAGAACAGAGTGTACACTGTCTGGGACAGCAATCGAAAGAATTGTCCGGCAGCGCCGCAGCCGCGGAATCAGGGGACTTCATGTCAGGCTTCGACAACGAGGTTGTCGTCATCACCGGCGCGGGCGGCGGCATCGGCCGCGCGGTGGCCCAGCGCTTCGCACGCAGGCATGCGATCGTCATCGCCGCCGACCTGGACAAGCAACGCGCGGTCGAAACCGCCGAGACCATCACCGCTTTCGGCGGCGACGCCACCCCCTACGCCGTCGACGTCGCCGACGCCGCCGCCATGGAGAACTTCGCCGAGGACGTGCACGCCGAATTCGGCACGCCCCGGGTGCTGGTCAACAATGCGTGCTACACCACCGCCGGCCCCTTCCTCGAGCACACCATGGCGGACTGGGAGCGGCTCATGGGCGTGAACGTCTGGGGCCTGGTGCACGGTTCCACCTACTTCGGCAGGCAGATGGCCGATTCCGGCCGCGGCGGCCGCATCATCAATGTCACCTCGGTCGCCGCCTTCGCCCCTATCCCGCTGAGTACCCCGTACTGCACCACCAAGGCGGCCGCCCAAATGCTCACGGAGGGCCTGCGATTGGAATTCGCGGGCACCGGCGTCGGCGTCACGGCGGTCTGTCCCGCATTGGTGCACACCGGCATCTACGACAACGACGACGCCGACGGCGAGCAGACCGCCGCCGCGGCCCGCACCCTGAGCGTCTCGGCCCTGGCCCAGCGCTACGTCGCGCACAGCCCGGACAATATCGCCCGCACCATAGTTCGCGTCGCATCCCGCAACCCGGCGGTGGTACCCACCCCGATCGAGGCCCGCGCCCTGTACCTCGCCACCCGGGTCTCGCCTAGCGGCGCCCGCCTCGCCGCCCGCGTCCTCCACCCCGACCGCCTGACCGCTCTCCGAGCCCGCCTCACCCGCCCCGGCGCCCTCTCCCGAATAGACGACTACCTGGCCAGAAAACTGGACCACCTCCACCGCCCGTAGCGCCGAGTGGCACATGGGGGTCGGCGCTACTCGGCGTTTGCGACCTCCATGTGCCACTCGGCGCTTTGCGAAACTAGTAGCGGCCGAACAGGACGGCGGCGTTGTGGCCGCCGAAGCCGAACGAGTTGTTGAGGGCGTACGAGATTTCGGTGTGGCGTGGTTTGGTGTGGACCACGTCGAGGTCGATTTCCGGGTCCTGGTTCTCCAGGTTCAGGGTGGGTGGGATTACCTGGTCGCGCAGGGTGAGTACGGAGATGATCGCCTCTAGGGCGCCGACCGCGCCGACCGAATGGCCCAGGGCCGATTTGGGTGCGTAGACCGCCGGGTGGGTGCCGATGGCGGCGGCGATGCCCTTGGCCTCGGACAGGTCGCCGATGCTGGTGCCGGTGGCGTGCGCGTTCACATGGTCGATTTCCGAGCGGCTCACGCCGGCGGTCTCGATGGCGCGGCGCATGGCTCGCGCGCAGCCCAGTCCCTCGGGATCGGGTGCGACCATGTGATATCCGTCGGCGGTGAGTCCGGCGCCGAGCAGCCGGGCGAGGGGTTTGGCGCCGCGGGCCAGGGCGTGCTCCTCGGATTCGAGCAAGAGCAGTGCGGCCGCTTCGCCGAAGACGAAGCCGTCGCGATCGCGGTCGAAGGGCCGGGAGGCGCGTTCGGGTTCGTCGAGCCGGGTGCTGAGGGCGCGGGCCATCGAGAATCCGGCGATGGCAACGGGATTGATGTACCCCTCGACGCCGCCGGCCACGATCATGTCGGCCTCGCCGAGAATGATGGAGCGCCAGGCGTGTACGAGCGCCTCGCAGCCGGAGGCGCAGGCGGACACCGGTGTGACGATGCCGGCGCGGGCGCCGATCTCCAGCCCGACCACGCCGGAGACGCCGTTCGGCATGCTCATGGGCACCGCGAAGGGGGAGACCTTGCGGTAACCGTGATCGCGCATGGCGTCATTGGCGTCCACGATGGCGTCGGCGCCGCCGAGCCCGGTGCCGATGCAGACACCGAGGCGGTCCTTGTCGACCTCGGGGGTGCCGGCGGTCGCCCACAGTCGCTTGCCCATGGCGTAGGCCATCTGCTGCACATAGGACATGCGCCGCTTCTTGATGCGGTCCAGGTCGCTGGTGGGGTCGTGGACGAGTTGTCCGCCGATATCGACCGGCAGTTGCAGTCGCGCGACTTCCGGGTCGGTGAGGGTCTTGATGCCGCTTGTCCCGGAGAGCAATCCCGCCCAGGTGCCCTCGGTATCGGGGGCAATCGATGTGGTCATCTCCACGGCGGTGATCACGACACTGCGGAACCCGCCGCTGCGAGTGGAGAATTTGTCCAGCGTATTCACTATCTTTTAATCCTTAACGACCAATTGGCTGGGAGTGCAGTGAAATTGCGGTCGTTCCGAGACTAGCGGGGTTGGTCGCGCGCGGCAGCGCCGAGATCAAATACGGGTGGTCAGGCCGCGAATTCCGAAGCGTGCGAAGGGGCGGACGAACGGTGCGCCCCAGCGTAGCGGCAGGAAGGTGAAATACCGTGGTCGGAAGGCTATGGTCCAGGTCAGCAGGGTGCCGTCCGCGGTCTCGGTCAGCTGGTAGTCCTCGGCGAAGGAACGGATGAGCACCGGCAGTGAAATTCTGGTTCCGCTCACGGCGAGTCGCCGGTCGGGGGCCTGCACGATGACCTTCTCCTCCGCGCCGAACAGGAGTCCGTCGAAGGTGCGCAGCGCGCCCTCGCGGCGGTAGTCGTCGCGATAGCGAATGCCGTTGACGAACGGAATCCAGGAGAAGGTTCCGTCGAGTTGCAGCGCATCCCATACCTTGTGCGGCGGGTAAGGGAATTCGCGTTGTGCGGTGACCGCGAAAGTGGCTTGGGTCCGCAGGAATTCGTCGAGGTCCGCGGCGGGAACCTGCTGCACCTTGAATCCGCCGCCGCGCAGCACGGCCTCGGTCCAATTCCGCAGTAGCAGGGCGCCGATGCCCGCGCCGATCGCACCCACGACGAGCAGTGCGGCCACGACAATGATGATGGTGGTGAGCATGACTCGATGTCCTTCGCGATCAGAGGCTGTCGTCGGCGGCGGTGCGGGTGCGGCGCAGCCAGGTTTGCGTGGCGGCGCTCAGGTAGGCGGCGCCCGCCACGGCGGTGCGGACGGTGCGCAGCTTGGCCAGCTGCCACAGTCCGAGCAGGGCGGCGCAGCCGGCGGGCACCAGCATGGTCGCCGAGGTGGTGAGCAGCGCGGCCCAGTGCGGCATCCACTGGCTGAGCAGTTCGACCAGGAAGGCGAAGAAGTAGATCGTCCCGTAGGCCGCCGCGGCGAGCGCGAATCCCAGTGCGGCGAGCACGATCACGCCGCGCAGGACTTCGGCGAACAGGAAGCGCGCCGCCCGTTCGAGCCGCGGCCGCAGCCATTCGAGCGCGGTCTCCAGGAGCAGCCGCAGCAGTTGTTCGAACTGGCCGGGACGGACTTCGACGGCCGTGCGGTAGCCGGATTCGTAGCTCGCCATGAGCGATCCCCTCTGTCGATCGTCCCCGGTGGCTTCGGCCACGCAGCGGGACCTGTCGGATCCTCATAGGATCAACTAGATTGTCTCAGACGGCAACCGAACAGGAGTGTGACCGGATGACCGAGGTGCAGTCGGCCCCGACCGATACCGCAACGCCCCCCTTCCTCCCGCGGCGCTGGACCGCGGCCGACATCCCCGACCAGAAGGGCCGGACCGCCGTGGTCACCGGCGCCAACAGCGGCCTGGGTCTGCGCACCGCCGAAGCCCTGGCCGCCAAGGGCGCGCACGTGATCATGGCCTGCCGCAACGAACTCAAGGCCGCCGCCGCGCTGGAATCGGTCTCCGCAGCCGCCACCGGCCCGAAACCCGAAGTGCTGCCGCTGGATCTGGCCGACCTGTCCTCGGTCCGCCGCGCCGCCGACCACCTCGAAGTGCGTGGCGCCGCCATCGACATCCTGATCAACAATGCCGGAGTGATGGCCCTCCCCAGGAACATTCGCACCGCGGACGGCTTCGACGCCCAATTCGGCACCAATCATCTGGGCCACTTCGCGCTGACGGGTCTGCTGCTCCCCACCCTGCTCCGGTCCGAAGATCCCCGCGTGGTGACGGTCTCCTCGGTGGCGGCCTGGGGCGGCTTCATCAACTGGTCCGATCCGAACTGGCGCGTGCTCTATGTCCGCTGGCTCGCCTACAGCCAATCCAAACTCGCGAACTTGCTCTTCACTTCGGAACTGCATCGCCGCGCCCGCGCGGCGGGCTCCGGCCTGACCGCCGTCGCGGCCCACCCCGGCCTCTCCTCGACCCACCTCTACGACTCCGATGGGGAAAAGGGCGTGGGCGGCAGGCTGGCCGCGGCCCAGCAGCGCCTGCTCGTGTCCCTGGCCCAATCCGACCGGATGGGCGCGCTGCCCCAGCTGTATGCCGCGACCACGCCCGGTCTACGCGGAAACGCCTATGTGGGACCGGCTTTCGAGGCCTTCGGCTATCCTCGCCGGGCGCTGCGAAACCCCTTGGGCTACAGCCGTCTCCAGGCGGGTGCGCTCTGGCGCTTGAGTGAGCGCCTCACCGATGTGCACTACGAATGGCCATAGACCCGGTCAGATATCGCGGCGGTGGCTCAGGTAGGCGAAAGAGGCCAGGCCCAACGGGATCTGGCACCAGAAGGTCAATAGGCGGAAGCCCAGGGCCGCCGCCACCGCGATGCCGCCGGTGAGACCGGCCACGGCGGTCAGGCCGGCGGCGATGGTGAGTTCCCGGGCGCCGGCGCCGCTGGGCGTCGGGAGCAGGGGTGCGAGGGCGACCGTCACCAGCTGGACCACGAAAGTGTCTGCCAGGCTGAGGTTCGCGCCCACGGCATGCAGCATGGCCCACAGGGCCACCACCATGAGCAGGGGTTCGGCAACGGCGCAGAGCCAGAGCAGGGCGGCGCGCTGCGGGCGGATTGCGGTGGTGGCCAGGGATTTCCAGGCGAATCGGGCCTCGGCGCGGCCGTGGTGGAAGATCATTTCGCGCCAGCCGCCGCGTTCGGCGGCCTTGTGGCGCAGGGTGATCACGCCGACGGTGGCGACGGCGCAGAGGATGGCGAAGGCCGCGAGGACGACGCCGGCGGTGCGCCAGGGGTGGTCGGCGGCCGCGTGCCACCAGCCCGCCGTGCGGGCGCCCAGATCGTGCCAGGGCGGGCTGGCGCCGCTGCGGCTCATGAGGGCGGGCGCGGCGATGGCCGCCACGATCACCATCGGGACCCGGACCATGAGGGCGGCGAATCCGAAGAGGGTCATGGACGCGAGGGCCGCGGTGTGGGTGAGACCGGTGCGGCGGAGAAAGCGCAATCGCACGAGCAGCGAAGCGGCGGGCACCAGTCCGATGGCGGGCACCGCCAATTGCAGGGCGAACAGTTTGTGTGCGGGGGTGTGCGCCGGGATCGAGCCGCGCATCATCCAGACCTGAGCGGGCCACAGGGCGATGGTGGCCACCGCGGCGACCGCGAGCCAGCGCGGGTCGGCGGCCAGCAGGGCGCGGGTGCCGGTGGCGACGGCATGGTGCTGCCACAGCGCGGCGGCCAGCACCACGGCGGCGACGAGGACGGTGGGTAGCAGCTTGCGTAGTGCGGCGGGAACCCCCGGAGCCATCGGCTCTCCTTGCATCGCGGACGATATCGCGGTCGGTGATCGAACTGCGCGTCTCTGATCGACTGAGCGTCTTCGGTCAACCCATGCATCGTGGACGCGACCCTCGACATTAACCCGTCCGGGTGAAGGGCGACCCGCGTTCCGGCACAACAGTGGGCACGTGCCGGACAACAGGAGGTGCGCGCGGGCCGCCCCCGGGACCCGCGGCGGTTCGGTGGGGTACACATCGGAGCACCGCGGGCCGTGTTCAGACTAGCTTTGTCTCAGACAGATTGCAATCGAAACGCTCGAATTGCAAAGACGCCGAGCGGATTACGCTCGGGCCCCCGTCAGAATCCCTTGGACCACATCGGAACGAAAGAACGGTTCGACGCGCTGCCGCACCATACCCGCCAGTACGCCGTCACGTTTCGCTATCTCGATGACGGGCGGCGCATACCGCACGAATTCGTCGCGCAGCAGCTCCGGAGTTATCCCGACTTCCTTCCACAATCCGGCCACCGTGTAATCGCCGTAATAGCCGAGCAGGATTTCCGCGGCATCGCCCACGAGTTCCGCCAGATAATCATGATTCTTGACCGTGGTGACCAGATCCAAGATTGCGGTGACCACTGCGCGCAGCTCATCGAGTTCGATGAATTCGCGCAGATCGCGACGCCGTCGTGGTCGATCACATCGCCCAGCCGGAACTCGTCATTGGCCGCGAGATCGTAGATGGCATCGGCCAAGGCCTCGAACAACTGCCGATTCGCGGCGCTGCTGTCGGCCAATTCGATGATTACAGGGCGGTCTGTTGTACCGAATCCCGGTCCAGTGCATCGGAGACCTTCATGGTTTCGGCAACCGCGAAGGTATCGCGCAGAATCGAATCCGTATGTGCGACCAGCAGATCGCCGGTGACCTGGTCGACGATATAGTCCACGGCGGCGTCGATGAGCTTGTCCGCCATTTGTGCTGCCATCGCAACTCCCCACATTCCTGTCCGTATCGCACAGCGCGGACGCTTGTGATCGAAAGTGTCTCAGACGCAAGGAATTCCCGCACAGCGAACCTACCGGCCTTCCTCCTGATCGCGTTGCCGCCGGATTCTTTCCTGTCGAGCCGCCTGATCGCCGAGCTGACTCGCGGTCAGTGGCCAGACCTGATAGGTCAGCACCACCTGCCCGGGCCCGCAGTCCCGGGACAGCCGCAGTGCGGCGCCCGCGCCGATCGGATTGCCGGGCTCGGTGAAGACGACCTGCCGCCCGTCCAGCGGAGTGCTGCAGACATAGGTGACATCCACCGATCCCGGCTCCGAATCCGGGTTGTAGCAGCTGATTTCCAGTCGCGAACCGGCGGTGTGCGTGGCCCCGCAGTCGATCTCGGCGAGGGTGCCGGCATCGGTCCGGGCAAGGCCCCCCGACGCGGCCGAGGCGGGGCCGGTGAGCAGTGCGCCGAGGGCGAGGCCGCTCACCGCGAGCACTGCGAACCGACCGCCCCATTTCATACCGCGACCTCTTCCGGCTCATCCGCCGGCGCGGACCGGGCCCCGCCCTCCGACAGCCCGATCCGCCGGTGCAGCCGCTGCGCCCAGCGCGGCGCCCACCAGCACCGATCGCCCAGCATGCGCATGACCGCCGGCACCAGCAGCAGGCGGATCACCGTGGCGTCCAGAATCAGCGCCATGATCATTCCGTAGGCGATGTACTTCATGAGCACCAGATCCGACAGCCCGAACGCCCCCGTCACCACGATCAGCACCAGCGCCGCAGCGGTGATGATCCCGCCGGTATGGGCGGTCCCGTATCGGATGGCCTCCGGGGTGTCCGCTCCGCGCTCCCGCGCCTCCGCCATCCGCGACATGAGGAAGATCTCGTAATCGGTCGACAGTCCGAACACGATGGCCACGATGATCACCAGCACCGGGAAGCTCAGCGGTTGCGGCGTGAAGTCGAGCAGCCCCGCCCCGTGCCCGTCGTAGAAGACGAACGACAGGAAACCCAGTGTGGCGGTGAGGCTCAGCCCGCTCACCACCACCGCCTTGAGCGGCAGCACGAACGAGCCGAAGGCCAGGAACATCATGACGAACGAGGCGATCACCAGGATGGCCAGCAATATCGGCAAGCGATGGATCACCCCGTGGATCGAATCCCGTTCCAGCACGGGCAGACCCGTCACATACATGGTCACCCCGGGTGGCGGCGAGATGGCGCGCAGCCGGGCGATGACGGTGTCGGCGTCGTTCGGATCGACCAGACCGGCCTGATACACCTTCACGTTCACGCCCGCCGCGGCCACGCCATTGGAGAAGGGCTGTTCGAACCCGCTCGTCAACCCCGGTGTCTTGTTCGCGGCCGCGACGATCGCATCGAGCGTCGCCCGATCCGCGCCCGCGATCACCAGTTTGACGGGCTCCACCCGCTCCTTCGGGAAGACCGCGTCGAAAGTCTGCTGCGCCGTGCGGGTTTCACTGCCTGGCGGCAGGTACTTCTCGGTGAGTCCCGCGTACTGCACGTGCAGGAACGGCAGGATCAGCCCCAGCAGCACCAGCATGATCGGATAGGCCAGCAGCGCCGGACGTTTCATCGCCCAGGTGGCCAGCCGCGACCAGAACGAGGCATCGATCTGCGCCTCGGTGCGGGTACGGGAGAACCGCCGCAGCCCGAAGGCGTCCACCCGCTTGCCGAGCACGGCGAGCATGGCGGGCAGCACGGTGAGGGACAGCAGCGCCGCCAGCGCCACCGCCGTGAGCGCGCCCAGCGCCACCGATCGCAGGAAGGTCATGGGGAAGATGAGCACCCCGGCCACGCACACCACGATGATCGTCGCCGAGAACACGATGGTGCGCCCCGCCGTCGAAACAGTAATGCGCACAGCGTCTTCGGTGGATCGTCCGGCGGCGATCTCTTCGCGGAACCGGCTGACCATGAACAGCCCGTAGTCGATGGCCAGCCCGAGCCCGATGAGCGAGATGACCGCGTCGGCGAACTGGTGCACGTGCATGACATCGGTCAGCAGTTTCATCACGCCCCATGCGCCGGCGATGGTGAGCCCGCCGACGATCAGCGGGAGCGAGGCCGCGATCACGCCCCCGAAGACGAAGAACAGCACGATGGCCACCACCGGCAGCGCGATCACGTGCATACGCTGGATATCGGCCTGCATGGTGAGCCCGACGGCGTCGGCCACCGGGACCCGCCCGGCAATACGCAGATCCAGTCCGGGAATGGCGAGTTGACTCTCGATCCGGTGGTAGTGGTCGACGCTGTCCTGATCTCCGGTGCCCTGCAACCCGATGCTGATGAAGGCCTGCGTCTTGGTGGCGTCGATGAACCTCGTCTTGCCGAGGCTGCCGTTCCAGTAGCCGCTGACATCCTTGATCTCGGTCTTGAAGTCGGTCAGCAGTTTCTGTGTCAGCGCCCGTCCGGCGGCCTCGATATCGGGATCGGTGATGTGCCGCCCGGCGGGTGCGGTGTAGAGCGCGATCACATCGCCGTCGAAGTCACGCCCGAAGGTGTTGTCGGAGAGTTTCGCACCCGCGACCGATTCGCTGGTGTCGTCGAAGAAGCCCTGTGCGGTGAGCCGGTCCTGATATCCGTGCCCGAAGAGGCCCGAAATCGCCATCAGCGCAATGAATCCGGCGATGACGGCGTAGCGCGCGCGGTAGGTCCACCGCCCCAGCCAGTGGAACACGATGCACCCCTAGGACTGGCAGGCCGGTGATTTGTAATCGGTCTGGGCGAGGATGCCGCAGATCTCGTTGACCGGGATCTTCCACTCGCCGTTCACCGGAACCAGATCGAGGGGCGCGGAACGGCGATTGCCATTGCCGTCCTTGTCGAGCCAGAAGTCGGCTTCGAGGGTGTCGCCGTTGAGCGATACCGAGTCCGGCACCACGCCGAAGGTGGCATTCGGGTTCTCGGACATGGCCTTCTGTAGTTGCGGCAGATCGGAGCGGAACACCTCACCGCCCTGCACGATGGACAGCCGTTGGTCGTCGCTGACCTGATGGCCCTTGCCGAACAGGTCCTGCAGCTTGGTGTTCAGCTGGTCGGCGGTGAGCGGATCCGGGGTCTTGCCGCCGGCCGCGGTGCTCGCGGCGGTGGTGGTGGGGGCGACGGTAATCGTGATGTCGCTGCTCCGGACATTGCCGGAGCTACATGCGCTGATTGTCGGAGACAGCACCATTCCGAGTGCTGCCAGCGAAAACGCCATTCGCAGGCGGTAATTCATGTCCCCTCCATGTGATCGCGATCTCAGTTTGCCTATCCGTGGGTCGTGGGTCACAGTATGCTAACCACTGTCTGAGTCGGTAGGGCGAGATTTCTTTCAAGGAGGCGCTCGTGGGGGCAGCGCGCAAGCCGAGGGGATCGGCGTTCGCTTACATTGCGGGACTGCTGGTTTCGGCGGCGCTCATCGGGGGCGGCGGGGGAGCGGCGCTGTGGTTCCGGGCGCATCTGGGTGCGCCGCCGCCCATTGTCGTGGTGGCCCAGCAGCCGGCCGCGCCGGGCACGAGCGCCGTCCCGACCACCCGGGTCGGCACTACGACGCCCGCACCCGTTGTGCCGCAAGAGGCCATTCCGCCGCAGCTCCCGGACTCGGCGGCCTATACCGCGGCGCCGGCGAGCGCCCTGCCGGGCTTCGCGAACAGGACCGCGAACCAATACGGCTGGTTCGGTGGCGACGGGGTGTCCGCGCGCTGCGACGAATGGAATCGCGCGACGGTGGTGGGGTCCACGGCGCAGACGCTGTTCGTGGTGTGCGGGTCGTATTTCAAGGCTTATGAACTCGCGACGGGTACGCCGCTCCGGCTCGTGGTGGATGCCGGTGGGGGCGCCTGGTCGGGTTCGGGTTCGGGCGTCTCCATGCAACTGACTCAGAGTGTTTTGACTTTGATGCACCAGGGTGCGAATCCCGCTGTGCAGGAAGTAGTTCAATGGTGGACGCCGTAACCGTCCGCCAATTCATTGATATTCACGGCCGGTGTGGTCCGGTGCGCGTACATTGTCTCAGACGGTGTGCAGGGGAGGTTTGAATGAGTACGTTGGCAGTCCCCGAGGAGGCCGTCCCGGCCGCTCCGGAACCGGCGCCCGGCTGGACAGCCCTGCCGCCGGTGATCCGCCCGTTCGCCCGGTTGGCGCTGTGGGCGTGGCACACGCTGCTCGGCTCCATCGGCACCTTCGGCCGGCTGGTACTGCTCGCCGTCGATTCCGTCTACGGCCTCGTCCGCGACATCATCAAGCTGAATCACCCGTGGCGCGAGACCATTACGCAGGCCTGGTTCATGATGAGCGTCTCCGGCTGGCCGGCCATTCTCATCTCCGTCCCATTGGGTGCGATCATCCAGATTCAGGTCGGCTCGCTGGCCGCGCAGGTCGGGGCCACCTCGCAGGCCGGCGCGGCGGGCGGGCTCGGCGTGATCCGCCAAGCGGCGCCGATGGTTTCGGGCATTCTCATGGGTGGTGCGGTGGGCGCGGCGGTCGCGGCCGATCTGGGTGCGCGCAAGATCCGCGAGGAGATCGACGCCATCCGCACGCTGGGTATCAATCCGAATCATCGCCTGGTCGCGCCGCGGCTGGCCGCCATGTTCATCGTGGGCCCACTCATGTGCATCCTGGTGGTGTTCGTCGGCATGTCGACCATCTACGCGATGACTCTCATCCAGGGTGGTGTACCGGGTGCGTTCTTCAATTCCTTTGCGGCCTTCGCCAGTACGACAGATCTGATCATCGCGATCGCCAAGACCGTCATCTTCGGAATCCTGGTCGTGCTGGTGGCCAGTCAGCGCGGGTTCGAGGCGTCCGGCGGCCCCAAGGGCGTGGCCGATTGCGTGAACGCCACCGTCGTGCTCGGCGTGATGACCACCTTCGCCGCGAATGTGCTCATCACCCAGCTGCTGACCATCTGGTTTCCCGACAGTATGGGGTTATAAGTGGTTGTTCCATCGAAGTACCGGGCGCTGGGCGGACGCACGATCCAGCGGGCGGGCAATTCCCTCGTACCCGTGGTCGCGCTCGGTCACCAGTTCGCCTTCGCGTATCACGTGCTGCGGGCCGTCCCGCGCACCCTGCACCGCTACCGCCGCCAGATCGGCGTGGTGTTCATGGATATCGGCTGGGGCAACGGCCGGGTCATCGTGGGCGGCGGCACCGTCGGGGTGGTGGTGTTCATGGGCCTGATGACCGGCGCGGTCATCGGCATCGAGGCCTTCCGGCTGCTGGACATGCTGGCCATGGGCCCGCTCACCGGATTCATCTCTTCCTTCGCCAATACCCGCGAGCTCGCGCCGCTGGTGGCGGCCATCGCCTTCGCGGCGCAGGCCGGCTGCCGGATCACCGCGGAGATCGGGTCCATGCGCATCTCCGAGGAGATCGACGCGCTGGAAGCCACTGCGGTGGAACCGATTCCGTTCGTGGTGACCACCCGGGTGATCGCGGGGGTGCTCATCGTGGTGCCGGTGTATCTGGCGTCCCTGTCCTGCAGCTACTTCGCGACGGCGTTCTTCATCAAGGTCGTGCACGGGCAGGCGGGCGGCACCTATGACCATTACTTCCAGGCCTTCCTGGCGCCCAAGGACATCTTCCTGTCGCTGTTCAAGGCCGTGGTGTTCGTCATCGTGGTGATCCTGGTGCACTCCTACTACGGCTTCTACGCCTCGGGCGGGCCGGAGGGCGTGGGCGTGGCCTCGGGGCGCGCCATCCGCGCCAGCCTGGTGCTCGTGGTCATTCTCGATCTCATGCTGACCACCGCGCTGTGGGGCATGTTCGTCAGCGATATCCGAATCACGGGATAGCCCATGGGAATCGCGAAATATCAGGCCATCAACGGACGCGGGCCCAACTCGTGGCAACTGCTGCTCACCGGAATCGTGGGCGGCGCGGTGCTGGTAGTGGTGTCGCTGCTGTTCACCGTCTACATCAAGGGCGGCTTCACGCCGAAGTTCATCGTCAATATCCAGGCCGAACAGGTCGGTGAGGGCATCGTCTCCGGCGCGGACGTCAAGATGGACGGACTGCGCATCGGGCAGGTGAGCAAGGTCGAAAGCCGCGGGGCGCAGCAACAATTCCTGCAGATCTCGGTCGAGCCGGACAGTGCGAAGTTCCTGGCCGCCAATGTGCACGCCCGGTTCGTCTCCTCGAACACACTCGGCATGACGGCCCTGGAACTGTTCTATCTCGGCCCGCGCGGCACCGAATTGCACAATGGGGCCACCATCACCCTGCCCGCCGACTCTCAGACCGTGACGGTCACATCCATCGTCCGGATGGTCGGCGACCAGCTCGGCAAGATCGACACCGGTCCCATCGACCGCATCGGCAAGGTGCTGAACTTCGAGGGCAGCGCCGACGGGATCGGCCGGATGATCTCCACCGCAATCGATCTCGGCCGCATGAAAGTGGGTGACCAGATCCTGGTCGGCGTGGATCCGCGGCCGGCCTTGCAGGCGGCCGCCGACAATAGCGGAGACCTGGTGAACGTCGCGCACGGCGCACTCGACATCTTCCGTGCGCAGGCGGCGCGCATCGCCTTCCTGACCGGGCGCAGCGACGATTTCGAGGCCATCGTCTCGGTCATCGGGCAGGTCATCGGCGATGCCATCAATATCGTGCCGCAACCGGGTTTCACCCAGGTGGTCGACGCCCTGCTCAGTATCGCGAAGCCGATCTCGGGCGCGGCGGGCGGACTCACCAGCTTCTACAACCGGATCCCGCAACTGCTCGACGCGGTGGACCAGGCCTTCGTCGCGAATCCCGATGGGACGGTGTCGCTCCGGCTGCAGGTGCTGCTGGCCGGGCTGCCGTATCTGGCGGGGGACCCGAAGGTGGTCGCCGCCGGGCCGCAGACGGTACCCGGCGGCCCGTCGCTGATCCCCGGGCTACTGCGGATACCGGGCCTGCCCATTCCACCCGGGCTGTTCAGCGCGCCCGCACCGCAGGGAGGAGACCGGTGAAATCCGTTCGCTCCGCGGCCATCCGGCTGGGCATCGTCGGCGTGGTCATCATGCTCATGGGCGCCATGATCTGGACGGCGCTGCAGACGCCGGTCAAGGACAAGGTGCGCGGCTACAACGCGCACATCACCGACGTCTCCGGTCTGAAGCAGGGTTCGGATGTGCGCATGGCCGGCGTACAGGTCGGCAAGGTCACCGATATCGCCCTCGACGGCAATGTTGCCTTCGTGCAGTTCACCGTCGCCGAAGGCCAGGAGGTGTACGACAACACCGAAGTATCGGTGCTGTTCACCTCGCTGGTCGGCGACCGCTACCTGGCCCTGCAACAGAAAGCGGCGCCGGGCAACAAGATTCCGCCCGGCGCCACCATCCCCATCGAACGCACCCACGGCTCCTTCGACATCTCCGAACTCTTCGACGCCGTCCGGCCCATCTTCGACACCCTGTCCTCCGGTTCCGTGGACAAGTTCCTGGAGAACCTGCTGCTGGTGGTGTCCGGCGACGGGCGCGGCCTGGGACCGGTCATGGACGACCTGAACCAGATCCTGAAGGTGGCCTCCGACCAGGAACCGACGGTCACCCTGCTGGCCGACAATCTCTCCGGACTGGTCAATCGATTCCAGGGCCAATCATCCAAGATCGACCACATGATCGACCAGCTGCTGGATCTGGTGGATCAGCTCTACGGCAAGATGGATTCACTGAAAGGCCTGATAGACAAGGCGATTCCGGGCATGAACGCCTTCATGCCGCTGTTCGATCGGCTCGTCGGCATCTACTACGACAACTTCCCGGGCATGGACCGCCTCTACAACGATCTGCTCGGACCGGAGCTGGCCGGCTTCATCCGCCAGACGCTGGCCGCCGCCCCGCTGGCCGCGCACACCCTCGACAGTCTCGTGGACGAACCCAAGTCGGGGGAGACCTGGAGCTGCCTGAGTGGACTGCCCATCCCGGCCACGATTCTCATGGGCATCGAGCGAATGGGGGAATGCCGATGAACCGCGCCTGGAAGATCCCGCCGAGACCGCGAATCGGCCTGCCGCGCTTGACCATCCGCAGCGCGGAAGGACAGCTCCGCTTCGAATTCCGGGTCGGCGTCGCGGCCATCATCCTGACGGTGGCGGCACTGGTGGCCGCCGTGGGGGCCTTCGTGATTCCCTTCGGGCAGACCGTGTATCGCGCCGACTTCCTCAACTCCGGTGATGTGCGCACCGGCGACGATGTGCGCGTCGCGGGCATCTCGCTGGGCAAGGTGCGCAGCGTCACGCTGGTCGGCGATCACGCCGAGATCGCCTTCGGGCTGGACAGCAAGGTCCAGGTCGGGCTGGACTCGCACGTGGTGATCAAACTGCTCACCCCGATCGGCGGGCGGTATCTGTCGATCGAACCGCAGGGGCCGGGATCGGCCGCGGGCAAGATCATTCCGCGCGAGCACACCCGGACTCCCTACGACCTCTCGTCCGCGCTGGAACAGGCGACACCGGCGCTGGCTTCCCTCGACGCCGGCAAACTGCGCGAGACCATCGGCAGACTGGCGGGCGCCTTCGAACAACAGCCGGATGCGCTCAACGGAATCCTGAACAGCGTCAACAGTCTTTCCGGCATCATCGCCCAGCGGCGCGACGAATTCGCGCGGGCCCTCGATGTGGCCAAGGAATACCTGGAGACGCTGACCAACAAGCTCGACCGGCTGCAACTGGCCGGCCAGCACGTGCTCGAGCTGTACCGAGTGGTCGCGGCCAATCGGGACGGACTGGTCGCCCTGGTGGCGCAGATCCGGCGGCTGTTCGACTACGTCACCCCGGTGCTCTCCTTCGCCGACAAGCAATTGGGGCCCGCGCTGGAACCGCTCTACGACAGCCTGGACAAGGAAGTCGCGGACCTGGTCGGCAACAAGGACGCGCTGGCGAGCCTGGACCGCAATGCCTCCGCGCTCCTCCACTGGTTCGCGAAGAACTCCGACAATCCCTATCTGCGCATCGACGAATCGGGAGCCACCATCACCGATACCCCGCTGTGCCCGCACGGAAAGCCGGGGTGCTGAGCAATGCGCGTGCGAAATCCCTTGCCGGCCTTCCGCGGTCGCGTGTTCCCGCGCTCACGCCGCGGACGCATCGGTGCGCTGGTCGGCGTCGTCGCCGTCGTGATGGGGCTCATCGTGGCCGTCACCGGCAAGCAGTACTACGACAGCACCGAGGCCCCGCTCACCCTGTGCGCCGACTTCCGCGACGCCGTCGGGCTGTACAAGGGCAATCGGGTCACCATGCTCGGCATCCAGGTCGGCAATATCGTCGGCATCGAACCGCGCACCGACGGCGTGACCGTCCGCATGACCGTGAACCGCAAGGTCCGGCTGCCGCAGCAGCTCGGCGCCGTCACCATCGCGAATTCCATTGTCACCGACCGGCATATCGAACTCGGGCCGGCCTACAACGGCGGCGGCACCTTCGACTACCGCACATGCATTCCGCAGGATCGCACCAAGACGCCGGTCGGCTTCACCGAATCCATGCGAGCCATCGCCAACCTGTCCGAGGACCTCACCGGCAAACCGCGCGACGCGCCGCTGCAACAGGCGGCGCCCACTGTGCTGGGTGATTCCCTGCAGCGCATCGCCACCCAGGTGCACGACAGCGCGGTGCCGCTCAACGGGGCCATCCGCAATCTCAGCGATATCCTCGGCGACTCCGCCGCCGGCGCCAACTACCTGATGATGGCCATTCTCAAGGAGTTCCGGAAGGTCGGGCAGAACCTGGATCAGGGCGTCTCCGACGGGGACTTCCTGCTCGACGCCACCACCGACGCGCTGAACATCATCAACCGCATCGGGCCGGATCTGGTGGGGATCGTCAGCGATATCGCGGTATGGGTGCCGCCGCTGATGAACCTGCTCATCTACAAGTGGGGCAAGCTCATCATGCTGGGCCTGGACGGGCTCATGCCGGTCCTCTTCAAGGTGCTCGACCACACCCAGCACGCGGTGGACTTCGCCGAGGACATTCCGCCCGCACTACAGGGCGCCCTGCGGGCCTTCGACGAGAACCTGGGCGCGGGCAAGATCCAACTCGTACCGCCCAGCTTCCGCATCGATCCATCGCTGGCGCAGGACGTCTGCGCCATGGCCAAACCCTGGTTCCCGCAATGCGATCGGAACTTCGCGCCCGGCGACACCGTCGACTTCGGGCTGGTGCAGCTGGTCATGTCCGCGGCCGGGGGGAAGTGATGAGCATGCGCGGAAAACACTGGAAGACAGCGCTACTGGGGACGCTGACGATCGCGGCGGTCTCCGGCTGCGCCGTGCGGCCCCTGGATATGCCGCTGCCCGGCACCCGCTACGGCAAACCCACCTATCAGGTCCGGGTCGAATTCGGTGATGTGCTGTCCCTGCCGTTGAAGACCAAGGTCGAACTCAACGGCGCGCAGGTGGGCATCGTCGAATCGGTCAGTGTGCGACCGCGGCCCGATGCGCACGTCCCGCAGCTGCCCGCCGATCAACAGCCCTACTACCAGCCCACCGCCATCCTCGATATCGACCGGAACGTGCACCTGCCCGCCGAGACGCAGGTGGAGATGACCCAGCAGACCCTGTTCGGCGACACCTTCGTCAAACTCAGCATTCCGGGACAGACCTCGGGGCGAATGCTGTCGCAGGGCAGCGTCATTCCCATCACCCAGACCAAACAGGCCACCACCGTCGAGCAGTACATGACCGCGGTGGTCAGCTGGGTCACCGGCGGCAATGTGCCGTTCGTGCAGAGCTTCGTCACCAGCGTCAACGGGGCGTTCCCGCCCGACGCCGGCGACTTCAAGGACTTCATGGCCAAATTCGCGGTCACCATCGACCGCATCGGCCAGAACACCTCGCAGCTGAGCCAGATCCTGAACAATGCCACCGCCGCGCTGGACACCTTCCGGCAGGCCGACGATGTGTGGCGGTTCGTCTTCGATCAAGCGCCGGTGCTGCTGGGCGTGGTGCAGCATGTGCTGCCCGACATCCTGCACTTCGTCGACGCACTCCGGAATCTGGCCTCCTACGCCGGTGACGTACTGATCGACAAGAGCAATCCGGCAGTGGCCAAACGGGTTTCGCTGGCCAACGGCTTCCTCGACGCGTGGACGCCGCTGCTGCAGGCCATGATGGCCGCGCCGGATCAGGTGCCGCGCACCCTGGCCGCGGTGAACGCGCTGCTGGAGAACAAGATCGTGCCCTTCCTGTCGGCGCGCGGGCTGCCTTCCTTCGTCGTCTCCGATGTGGTGCCGCAGACGCCGCCGGACCTGCTGACCGGGGATCCGGACCGGGACGCGCGCATCACCGCCGCGAATGAACAGGCCTTCCGCGATCGGGTGGATCCGATCCTGAAACTCGTGGGGTTGCTGCGATGACCCGAAAGATCCTGGCCTCGGCGCTGGCCATGGTGTTCATGGCGCTCGCCGCCTCCGCCTACCTCACCTACGGCGTCTTCGGATTCCGGCCCGGCGAACAGAGCTACGCGCTACGGGTGCTGCTGCCGAATTCCGGTGGGCTCATGCAGACCTCACCCGTCACCCTGAACGGGCTGCAGGTGGGGCGCGTCCAGCAATTGTCCAAGGCCGAGGGCGGGGTGCTGGCCCGGCTCTCGGTGGAATCGCAGTATCACATCCCGGCGGATGCCACTGTGACAGTGGCGAACCTGTCCGCGGTGGGGGAGCAGTACATCAACTTCGCGCCCAAATCGGCACAGGGGCCCTACTTTTCGAACGGCGCGCTGGTGCCGGCCGGGCAGGTGGTGCAACCGCTGACCATCGCGCGTGCCCTCGGCGGCGTACAGGGCGTGATGGCGCAGCTGGATCCGAATGCCATCAACACCATCCTGCAAGGCGCGGATGTCGCGATCCAGGATGTGGGGCCGAGCATCCAGAAGCTCGTCGACTCCGGCAGCATGTTCGCGACCACGCTGCGGCAGAACCGGGATCTCATCCAGCGGCTGCTCGGCTTCCTGGCCGGCGCGGCAACGCAATCCACCGGGGACAAACTCACCCTGCTGCGCTCCACCGCGGATCGGCTCGCCCACACCCTGTTGCCCGAACTGCCGGTGCTGCTCGACCAGCTCATCAGCATCACCCAGGAAAGCGGTGGGCGCGAAGTGATTCCGTTCATTCCGCTCGGACAGCGGCTGGTGCAATACCTGACCACGCTCATCGGCAAGGGCGGGCCCGCGCTCGAAGTGCTGCGGCCCTACCTGTTCGATCCGGCCGAGCACGTCGACCTCGATCTCGGCAAGACCATGGACGGCCTGCTCGCCGCCTTCCCGGACGGCAAGGGCTTCCGGCTACTGGTCGACATCCCGCACTAGCGGGAGAAAGGGTACGGATGACATCTCGCTGGAAAGACTGGAACGACAAGGGGATACCCATCCCGCTGCTCGGACTGGCGGCCGCGCTGCTGGTGATCGCGACCGTGGTGGGGGTGATGACCTACCGCAACTGGGACCTCACCGATCGCAACAAGGACCTGTCCGCGACACTGTCCGACTACCGGCGCAAGGAAGCCGACTGCACCGCCGCCATCAAGGCCGGCACCGACTTCCTGCTGGCCGCCAATAACTTCGACTATCGGAAGCCCGACGACTGGACCCCGCGCATTGCCGGGCTCACCGCCGGGACCATTCACGACTACTTCACCGATCCCACAGTGGGACAGGACAATACCGCCCTGATCAAGGCCGGGAAGCTGCTCAAATCCAGCACCGTCGCCGACGTGGCCTGCGCGGCGCAGACCGACAAGACCGTGCGGGTGGTCGCCCAGCTCGACGAGAGCACCCAGAACATCCAGACCCCCGACCCGGTCAAGACCACCTCCGCGGTCTGGGTCGAGGTGGCGCGGCAGGACAGCGGCTGGAAGGCCGTCGACTCCGGCCGCGGCGATCAATCCCTCACCACCGACGTGGCCGCCACCCAGGCGCCCGGACCTGCCACCCCGACCACCCCCGACCAACCGCGATAGGAGGCCGACCATGACGACCAGGACCGCCCGATCGGCTGATGACGAGACCGGGACCGAGAGCGCGGCAAGCGAAGTGATCCCGGCCGAGACTGATGCGGCCGAAACCGGCGTGGCCGAAACCGGCACGGAAGAGACTGCGGCAGTCGCGGCAGACACGGCCGTTTCGGGGGAGGTGAAGCGGGCCGCCGCGAAACGGCCGGTGCGCCGGGGTTCCTGGCGCGACCGGCGGATCGCGCTCGATCGTCGCCGGCTGATCGTCGCCGGGGCCGTCGCGGTGATCGTGATCGGGATGGGCTCCACGTGCGGGTATTTCGCGTACGAACACGGGAACACCGCGGACCAGGTCGCGGCGGCGCGAGCGCAGGCCGCCGACCGGGATGCCGCCTCGAAGGCCGGGGCGGACTTCCTCACCACCATGTTCACCGTGAACGACAGCAGCCTCGACCACTGGGACAGCGCGGTACTCGCGGCCACCACCGATTCCATGCACGATCAGCTGGGCCAGTGGCGGCAGGTGCTCGACAAGCTGGTCAAGGCGCATACGGATATGACCAGCAGCGTCAAGGACATCGGCGTGGTCTCCCAGAACGATGACGCGATCACCCTACTGGCGGTCATCGAATCCACCGGCAGCACCGATCCGGCCAACCCGCAGCCGGGAACAACCGACAGCTCCGCACTGGTAGACATGCGCAAGATCGGCGCGCAGTGGAAGGTCTCGGGCTACGGACCCGCGGGCGGCGTACCGCCGGCCGCCGCGCCTGCCGCGCCGCCGGCCGCCGACACCCCCGCGCCGACCACCGGCGATCAGGCCCCGCGATGAGTACGGAAGAGCGACGCATGAAAACCCCCGCCGCAGCGAAATCCCTTCGTACGATCCGCACGCCGCTCGCCCTGGCCGCCGTCGTCGTGGCCCTGCTGGCGGTGCTCGGATCCGCCATCGGCGCATGGCATTTCGCCGCAGCGACCGACGAGTTACGGCATACCGCGGCGGGATTCGACGCCCGGGCCGCCGATCGCGCCGCCGCCACCAAGGCCGGCGCCGACTTCTTGTCCACCGCCTACACGGTGGACGCGGCGAACGACAAGGGCATGGCGAAGTGGAATACCGCCATGATCGCGGCCACCACGGACACCTTGAAGGATCAGGTACGGCAGACCAAGGCGTTGCTCAGCCTGCTCACCGAGGCGAATGCCAGCATGACCGGCGCGGTCTCCGACTCGGCGGTCGTCAGTCAGAACGACAATCTGATCCGGGTGCTCGCGGTCGTGAAACTGACCGGAAAGGCCCCTGGACAGAATGATCCGACCACCGGATCGGTCACCGAGTACGTCGATCTCATGAAGGTCGGCGGTGACTGGAAAGTATTCGGCTACAAGGACATCGGCGCCAAGAGCGGTCCCGGGCAACCGGATGCCGGACTGCCCGGCTTGCCGCTGCCGCAGCCGAGCGGTGGCAAATAGCGCGGCTATCGCGTGCAGACCGGTCGTCTTCTCTGTGGCCCAGCACAATTCGCTGATCACGCGAGTAGGCTCGGCCACAGTGGGGTGCTGCCGGCGACGTGAAGATGGGACACGATTGTGGCGAAATCCATGACACCACTGGAACTGCTCAACGAGCTGGAGCCGGTCGCGGAATCGAATCTGAACCGGCATCTCTCGCTGGCAAAGGACTGGCATCCGCACGACTACGTGCCCTGGGACGAGGGCCGCAACTTCGCGGCAATGGGCGGAACCGACTGGAGCCCAGCCGAATCCGGCCTCAGCGAAGTGGCCCGCGCGGCCATGATCACCAATATCCTCACCGAGGACAACCTGCCCAGCTATCACCGGCTCATCTCCGAATCCTTTTCCCGCGCAGGAGCTTGGCGCACCTGGGTGGACCGCTGGACCGCCGAGGAGAACCGGCACGGCATCGTGCTGCGCGACTACCTGGTGGTCACCCGCGGCGTCGATCCGGTGGCGCTGGAACAGGCCCGCATGACCTGCGTCTCGCAGGGCGTCGACGACCCCACCGGCACCGGCGACCACCGCGTACTGCACGGCGTCGCCTACGTGACCTTCCAGGAGCTGGCCACCCGTGTCGCGCACCGCAATACCGGCAAGGTGTGCGACGACCCGGTCGCCGATCGCATGCTCGCGCGGGTGGCGACCGACGAGAACCTGCACATGGTCTTCTACCGCAATATCTGCGCCGCCGCCCTGGATCTGGTGCCCGACGCGACCCTGGACGCCATCGCCATGGTCATCCGGAACTTCCGCATGCCGGGCGCGGGCATGCCGAACTTCCGCCGTAATGGCGTGCTCATGGCCAAGCACGGCATCTACGATCCGCGCCAGCACCTGGAAGAGGTGGTGCTGCCGGTGCTGCGCAAATGGAACATCCTCGAGCGCACCGACTTCACCGCCGAGGGCGAGCGCACCCGTGAGGAGCTCGCCGCCTTCCTGGACCAGGCCGCCAAGGACGTGATCCGCTTCGAGGAACAGCGCGATCGCGCCCTGGCCCGCGAGGCCGCCCGCCGCGAGCGCTAGCGCTGTGTGCCCGGGCGGCTGTGGATAGCAGCCCGGTTCTCCACAGTTTCGCTGCCCACCTCGCGGACCCCACTTCCCCGGATTAGAGTTCGGCTCGGAAGAAGGGGAAGACATGGGGGACATGCTCCGAGCCGACCTGGAAGCTCTCCGCAGCATGGCGGCAGACCTCCGCGGCCAAGCCGACGTCATAGCGGGAATCGACCCGATCGACCTGATCGCGAAAGTCGGCCGCGCCATGCCGAACTCCGCCATAGCCGCCGCGGCGGCCGGCGCCGACGCGCCCCTCTCCGACGCCTGGCACACCATGTCCACCCGCCTGCACACCCTGGCCGACACCGCCGATCACGGCGCCACCACCTACGAAGCCACCGACCAGGCCCTCGAAACCCAACTCGACCACTACCTCCACGACCTACCCTGACCGCGAGTTCCGCGCGCACCACGTGATCGTGGTCGCCCGCGCCATCGGTTCCAGCGCGTGCGGGCCCAGGCAGTCCGCCACTGCGTGGCCGGTGGCCCATGTCCGGCAACAACTTGAGATCGGGGCGAGTGGTGCGGGCGACCGTGTCGCAGGTGCGGGGGTGGCGGCCGGAAGCGGCTGCGGCGGCTTCTGATGCGCTGGCCGCGGCGAATCTCGGATTTGCCGAGGCCATGCGGTGCGTGGGGCGCCGGGTCGATGCGGTGGTCGACGGATGGCGAGGTGCGGCGGCCACCGCGGGGGCGTTGCGGGCTTATGAATCCCAGTTGGCGGCAAATCATCTGAGTGCGGCAGTGCTCGGGATCGCGGATGCGCTGGCCGAGGCGGGCGCCCTGGCAGGAGTCCGGGAGTCCGTCCTCGATATAGCGGCCGAGGCCGGTGATCACGGATGTGTCGTCGGGGAAGACGGGAGTGTGGTTGCGCCGCAGGCGGACACCGGTAATGCGGCGTTGGATCTGGCGTTGCAGGTGTGTTTCGACGCGCGGGCGCAGGTGTTGCAGGCGCGGCTGATCTCGCTGCTGGAGACCGCGGGGGAGATCGATGCGCGGGTGGCAGCGCGGCTCGCGGCTGCGGTGGAGACCTTGATCGCGCTGCGTCACGCGCCGCAGGGCGGGGCGATGAGCCGGGTCGTCGCCGACATCATCGATGGTAGGGCGGCACTGCCCGACGAGCCGAAAGCGCTTTGTGCACTGTGGGACTCGCTGCCGCCGTCGGATCGGGATGCGCTCTTCGCCTATGATCCGGCGCTCGGCGGCCGGGACGGGATTCCGGTGCTGGATCGCGACTTCTACAACCGGCTCGAGCTCGAACGGCTGCGCACCACGACGGCATCCCGGCTGGCCATCCTGGACGGTCGGCATCCGGGCTGGGCCCGCCGCGATGAGCTGCCGACCACCCCGCAGGAATGGATTCAGCTGCGCCCCTGGGAGTCGCAGCGCGTCGAGTTGTCCACCCGGCTGGCCGAGTACGAGATCGTCGCCCGTGATCTCGAACCGGGCCGCTATCTGCTCGGCGTGGACGACCACAGCCACGGCATCATCGCCCTCGGCAATCCCGATGCCGCCCGCAATATCGCCACCTTCGTCCCCGGAACCGGTGCGACGCTGAGCGATATAGCGGAGGGCGTCGCGCGGGCCACCACCCTGCGCGATGCCGCCGCGGCCGCCGATCACCGGGCGCGCACCGCCGTCATCGCCTGGTACGGCTACGACGCGCCGCCCGATCTGCTCGCGGCCACGAGCGACCGCGCGGCCGATGCCGGTGCGCCCCGGCTGGATCGATTCGAGGCGGGTCTGCGGGTCACCCACCGGGAGGCGCCCGCGCATACGGTCGTGGTCGGCCACAGCTACGGCACCACCCTCATCGGCGCCGCAGCCGCGCACGGTAATTCGCTGGCCGCCGATGATCTGATCCTGGCCGGCAGCCCGGGCCTGGACGTGGACCGCGTGACGGATCTGCGCCTGGACGGAATCAGCCCGGACCGGAACGGATCCCATGTCTTCGCCACCGCCGCCCCCGGCGATCCGGTACCGGCCTTCGGCCGGTTCGTCCACGGTCCGGAACCGACCGATCCCGGGTTCGGCGCCACCGTTTTCGAGTCCGCCGGATCCGGTGCCAACTTTCCGCTAATGCCCGATATTCCCGTTTTTCCGTGGGCGCACGGAAATTATTGGGATAGCGGCAATCCGGGCCTCGCCAGCCAGGGCGAGATCATTACCGGAACCTATTACCAGCGGTAACGGTGACCGGCCGCGCATCGTACTGCAATCCACTAATAAGTAGCGGGTCCATTGCGGCGCGGTGTGAAAATTTCTACTGGTCAGTAGCTCAAGTTGGTTTGAAACGGTTGGGTACGTGCTACTGTTCCGGGGAGTAGGAGCAGGGAATCGGAGACAAATGCGCACCGAGAACATCAATAGAAAGTTCAAACTGCACGACGAGCGCAGGATTGCCGCCCAACTTCCGGAGCAACTGCATGGTTTGGACGTGGTGGGTTTCGTCCGGATCGATGAGTTTCCCGTCGAGTTGCTGAACTCCTTCGACGAATTCGCTGGTGGCTCGGTCGCCCCGCGCACCCGGATCTACCGCAATGCCCAGCCGCACGGCATCGATGCCTGGGTGCTGGATCTGCTGCGGCAGGCCCACATCGGGGACCGCTTCTTCCTCCGCACCGGCCTCGAGTACTTCCCCTGGGCGGATTGCCGCGTCCTCGACCATCGCTGGCTCGAATCCCTGCGCCAGGTGCTCGGCCCCGATCAGGGCTTCATCTCCCAGGACAAGACCTCGGCCGCCATGATCATCGGCGCCCAGTACGAGGTCCTCGGCTTCGCCCGCGGCGCCCACCTCGGCCCGGTGTCCCCGGCGGCCCCGCCGTCCCCGATGGAATCGGCCCAGGCCCCGGTCGAGGATGCCCAGACCGTCCTCATCCATCGCGTCCGCGAGGACGTGCCCACTCGTTCCGTCAGCGATTCGGTTCAGTAGCCGATAGTGAACCGGCGCTGCACGAATCGCGGCAGCTCCGCCTAGTCGATCAAGGCGATCTGGAAGCCCATGGCCGGCTGGATGCGCGGATCGTCGATCCCGGCAAGCTCTATCGCAGCGAGATCGATCGTCTGATCCGAGAACTCGGGCTGACGCCGCCGCGCCGATAACCCGGGACACGGGGTCGGTTCACGATCGAACCGGGTGGCGCTCGCTTACGTTGTTCCGGTTACGCCGGGTTGCTTCGGAAGCGAGGATGCGCTGAGTATGTCGACTTTCAATGGTTTGCCCGCACATGTGCTGTTGGTGCACTTCATTGTGGTGCTGGTGCCACTGACGGCGGTGTTGCTGATCCTGTGTGCGGTATGGCCGGCGGCCAGGGTGCGATTGATCTGGCCGACGGCGCTGCTCGCGGTGGGCATGCTCATCCTGACGCCGCTGACCACGAATGCGGGGGAGTGGTTCCGGGACCACGTCGGCAATACGCCTGCCATTCAACATCATCAGCATCTGGGTGATCAGCTGGTGTACTTCGTTGTGGCGCTGGTGATTGCGGCGGCCGTACTGGTCTTCGTGCATGTGCGCGGGAATCGGGGCAAGCCGATCGGGCGGGCACTGCTGACGGTGATCGCGATACTGGTCGTCGTGGCCGGTGGCGCCGCCACCTGGCAGACCTATCGCGTGGGAGATTCAGGGGCGCACGCAGTCTGGGGCGGCACCGTCTCCTGAAAGACGACTGCTTGAAGGAACGACTGCTGTGACCCGGCGCCCGGTCTGCGGGGCGGCCGCCGGGTCACGGCAGTGCGCACGGTCAGATCTTGCGGATGACCGTGACAACCTTGCCGAGAATCTGGGCGTCGTTGCCCGGAATCGGCTCGAACAGGGGGTTGTGCGGCATCAGCCACACCTGGGATCCGGTGCGCTTGAACGTCTTCACCGTGGCCTCGCCGTCGATCATGGCGGCCACGATGTCACCGTTGTCGGCCACGTTCTGCTGGCGCACGACCACCCAGTCGCCGTCGCAGATGGCGGCGTCGATCATGGACTGACCGACCACCTTCAGCAGGAACAGCGAACCTTCACCGACCAATTCGCGCGGCAGCGGGAACACGTCCTCCACCGCCTGCTCGGCCAGGATCGGGCCACCGGCGGCGATCCGGCCCAGGACCGGAACGTAGGTCGGGATCGGGTGCTCACCCTCGGCCTCGGTGTCGGCGCCGATCGCACGTAGCTGCGAGACGTTCGCCGCGGCGCGCATGCCCGTCTCGTCCAGACCGCGGACATCCACTGCGCGTGGACGATTCGGGTCGCGGCGCAGGTAGCCCTTGCGCTCCAGCGCGCGTAGCTGATGTGCCACCGAGGAGGTGGAGGTCAGGCCGACCGCGTCACCGATCTCGCGAATGCTGGGCGGATACCCGCGATCGCTGACCGAGCTGCGGATGACTTCCAGCACCTTGCGCTGGCGAACCGTCAGATCCGTACCGGTGCCGGGCGATTCGGGGGCGCCGTCACCGGCAAGACCGACCTGCCCGTTGTCACCGTCCACGCTGCCGTGTTCGCTCACCGCCGCAGTCCTCCGTTCCCGCTTGCGTCTCATCGGAATTCGATCACCGGGGCAGTGTTGCCGGCGCCCCGGGATGCTGTGCCTCGACTGTAGCCCGTGTGACGCCTGTGATCAAACATCTGTTCGACGCATGTCGCGGATGTCGGTGACATTGTCGGCGGGGCGTGGTAGAAATTCGAACATCAGTTCTTCGAACACATGAGCGAGTCAGTCGTCCAGCATCATCCGGTCAGTCCACCTTGGAGGTATGTTCGATGCGCACTGTGGTCAACGAAATCGATACGCCCGGAACCGATCTCGGGTTCGACAGCATCCCTGTCGAGATCCGGAACAACCGGCTCCCCGCGCCCGTCGCCACCCGCGTACCCCGTCGTCCCGTGCTCGAACAGCGCGCCTGCCGGGCGCGGCTGCAGCCGGTCCCTCGTGACCGGGCCCGGGCCGGCCGCGTCCACGTCGTCGAACGACGTGTCGCCACCCGCGCGCACGGCCGGCATCCGCTCACCCGGGTGCAGCGCGCCCAGGTCGGCTTCGCCGCCCTCGCCGTCACCGCCCTCGTCAGCGCTCTCGCCGTAGCGGGCCTCATCGGCCTCGCGCAGCTGCGCGCCGGGAACTTCGATTCCCAGACCGCGCCCGTGGTGCAGATGTCGCCCGCGCGCTGACTCTGACGCGGGGTTGTCCCGGCACCAGGTTGTGCCGGTCGGCCAGGGGTTTGGCCGAATATGCAGATTGAAAACTGAAACGCGTTGCTACCGTCCCGAGTGACCCAGGCAACATCTCGGCGGCCTGGCGAATCTCGACAGGGGGCGCCATGGCGCACGGTAACGGCGGATCACGACGGCGAACACGGACGGCGGGATTCCGGGGAATCGTCCGCACGGCCGGACTGGGCATCGTCCTCACCCTCGGGCTGATGTCGGTTCCGGCGGCGCACGCCGAATCCGCCTATGCCGCATACCTGGATCTGCCGTCGATCAATGGCGACGGATCCGGTGGCGGCGGTCTGAACCCCGCGCTGCCGCTGGATGCCGGCGAACTCGGCGCGGCACTGGACGAGGCCCGAGCGGCCGGCGTCGCACCGCGGCGCTACGCCACACTGCTGCACCAGTACTGGCTGGTCGTCGCCACCCGCAATGCGGATATCGATCTGGCCGCGTGGGATCCGCGACGCGGCGTGGCCGCGAACTCCGGCACGTTCACCCAGGTCTATGTGAACTATCTGCGGCTGAACAATGCGCACCCGGACTACTACTGGACCGGCCTGGCCGGGCTGGCGGGCGGTTCGTTCGCCTCGGGCTTCTTCGATATGAGCGATGTCGCCTCGATCGTCAGCGTGCCGGGCATGCACCAACTGGGCGGCGCGGTAGCCGATCTGCTGCGCGGCACGCCGCCGGACCTGCTGAATCGGCTGCCCGGCGATATCCGGTTGCTCGGGACCGCGGGCGAGCGGCTCACCGCCGCCGATCTGAGCTGGTACCAGACCCGGCTCATGATCATGCAGAAGCACATCTTCATCGACCAGGTGCCCATGCACGAGGCCTACGCCGCCGCGGGCCCGGCCGGGGTCGAGGAGATGTACCGGGCCGGCGTCCTCGACGACAATGCCATCACCGCCTGGCGGGAGATCGCCGCCGGCACGCCCTGGGGGCTGAACGACGCGGCCCTGCGCATGACCGATCGCGAGCAGAACCAGATCATCGCCGACCAATGGGATGTCACCGCTCAGGGGCGCGGCGACATGGGCCGGGTGATGACCTACGTCAGCACGATCGCCGGTAAGGCCGCGGTACCCGGTGTCCTCGCGCCCGGCGTGTTCGCGCCCACCACCATCACCGCGGGCGCCATGTCGCTGCGCGTGCCGCTGCCCGACTTCGACTGGGCCGATCGTGATACCCGCTGGAACTACATCACCCACGACCTGCTGCCCCGCTACCTCGAACTGTGCGCGAATCCGGCCATGGCGAGACCTGTTCTGGCCGAGCCCTTCTCGGCCAAGCTGGCCGATGGCCGGCTGCTCGTGCGGCTGCCGGATCTGCTGGGCGATCTCACCACCGGATGGCAGCTGACGGCCTGATCGGGGGCCGGTAACCCGGGCGGCCGCACCCTTTCTGCGGCCGGCCGGGTATCCTCGAGATTGCTCGAGGTTTTTGTGGAGCCCACGCATCGACAAAGGATCCCGGATGCATTGCCCGTACTGTCGCCACCCGGATTCCAGGGTGGTCGACTCGCGTGAAGCAGAGGAAGGCACCGCCATCAGGAGGCGACGTGCCTGCCCGGAGTGTGGGCGCCGCTTCAGTACGGTGGAAACCGCGATCCTATCGGTGGTCAAGCGCTCCGGCGTGAGTGAACCGTTCAGCCGCGAAAAGGTCATTCGCGGCGTCCGCCGGGCCTGTCAGGGCCGCGAGGTCGATGACGACGCGCTCATGCTGCTCGCCCAGCAAGTGGAGGATGCGGTGCGCGCCAAGGGTTCCCCCGAGGTGCCGAGCCACGAGGTGGGCCTGGCCATTCTCGGCCCGCTGCGCGACCTCGACGAAGTGGCCTACCTCCGCTTCGCCTCGGTCTACCGATCCTTCAGTTCCGCCGAGGATTTCGAGCACGAGATCGCCGAACTGCGCAAACACCGCGCCGAACACGCGGTCGGCGCGGTCGCCGAATAACCGAACCACCCTGACTTTCCGGTCCGGATAGTTGTTGTACGACAACAGCTATCCGGACCGGCTCATATCCGGTCAGCGGCGTTGCTGGGGTGGCCGGCGCGCGGCGTCCATGGCCTTCTCGATGCGCTTGGCGGAGATCGGATACGGCGTGCCGAGCTGCTGCGCGAACAGGCTCACCCGCAATTCCTCGATCATCCACCAGATTTCGATGATGTCCCGGCCGCCCTTGCGCGCTTCGGGCAGGGCGTCGACGAGCTTGTCGTAGGCGGCGTGCACGCGGTCGAGCTCGATCATGCCCTGACGATCGCGATTGGCGGCGGCGGGCAGCGCCTCCAGCCGCAGGCGGGCGGCCTCGAGATAGCGCGGGAGTTCCCGCAGGCGCGCACTGCCCCATTCGGCGATGAAACCGGGGAACACCAGGTCATCGAGCTGATGCGTGACATCATCGGCGGCCTCGCGGTCCCGGCTCTCGGCCAGCGCCGCGCGCACCCGATGCGCCTCCGCCAGCACCGGCACCACGGTGCGGACGATATTCGCCACCGCCGTGGTGAACCCGGGCCGGACCTGTTCGACCAGCGTCCGGAACTGCTCGGGGCTGCGTACCGGCCCGCCGTTCGCGGCAATGAGTTCATCGGCGGCGCAGGCCCGGCAGTCCTCCACCAGCGCGTCCAGCGAACCGTACGGATTCTGGCTCAGCGCAAGGCGATCCTGCGGCGGCAGTCCGGCCGTGACGGCGCGGGTATTGCCCGGCAGGGCGCCGAGCAGCAGCGCGCGGGTGCCGGTGCGCATGGCCGCGGCCTGCTGGGCGGGGGAGCTGAGCACCCGCACCGCAACGCCTTCCGGCTCCGCGACCAGCGCCGGATAGCCGGTAATGGTCTGCCCGCCGACCTGCCGCTTCACCGAGGACTCCAGGGTGCCCAGCGATTCGGAGGTCCATACCGTGGCCGCGGGCCGTTCGGCGGCATTGTTGGCGCGCGCCACCGACTTGGAAACCTGCTCCGACAGCCTGGCTTTCAGCTCGGCGAGGCTCTTGCTGCGCGCCACCAGCGCACCCGACGGGTCGGTCGCGGCATAGGTCATGCGCAGATGGTCGGGCAGTCCCGCCGGATCCAGCTGGGCCGCGGTGATGGTCACCGAGCCGAGCCGGGACAGTTCGCGTGCCAAGCCGGTGCGTAGTGGTTCCGCGCGCGGTGTGAGCTGGGCCAGCGCCGCCTGGGCGAAATCGGGGGCGGGAACGACCAAGCGGCGCAACTGCTTCGGCAGCGTCTTGATGAAGGCCGTGGCCAGTTCCTCGCGCATGCCCGGCACCAGCCAGTCGAAGCCGACGTCCCGCACATGCGCGAGCTGCGCCACCGGAATGTGCACGGTCACACCGTCATCGGCCTGACCGGGCTCGAACTGGTAGGTGAGCGGGAAGGTGAGCTCGCCCTGCCGCCAGCTGTCCGGATAGGCGGTCGGATCCAGCAGGGCGGCATCGTCGTTCACCACCGTCGAGGAGGTGAAGTCGAGCAGATTCGGATCCGCGCGCTGCGCCTTCTTCCACCAGCTGTCGAAGTGCCGGACCGACACCACATCGGCGGGAATGCGCTTGTCGTAGAAGTCGAACAGCACCTGATCGTCGACCAGGATGTCGCGGCGCCGGGCCCGATGCTCCAGATCGGCCACATCCTCCAGCAATTCGCGATTGCGCTCGAAGAAGTCGTGCCGCGTCTGCCACTCGCCCTGCACCAGCGCATGCCGGATGAACAGTTCCCGCGCCAGCTCCGGATCGATCCGCCCGAAATCCACTCGTCGCTGGGTAACCAGCGGAATCCCGTACAACGTCACCCGCTCGTAGGCGAGCGCCGCCCCCCGCTTCGAGGACCAATGCGGCTCGGAATAGGTACGTTTGACCAGATCCCCGGCCAGCCGCTCCGCCCACTCGGGCTCCACCCGGGCCGCCATCCGCCCCCACAGCCGAGACGTCTCCACCAGCTCGGCCGCCATCACCCACCGCGGCGGCTTCTTGGCCAGCGACGACCCCGGGAAAATCATGAACTTCGCATTCCGCGCGCCCAAGAACTCCCGGCTCTCCGCCTCCCGCACCCCGATATGCGACAGCATGCCCGCCAGCAGCGCCTGATGTATGGACGTAATGTCCCACGGCAAAGCATCATCCGCCGCCGCCAGCGCCACAGCGGACCGATCCCCGCGGCCGTTTCTACCCCCGGCCTCGCCACCGCGCGTATCCGCACCGCGCGCGGCAGTATTCACGCCGCGCGCAGTCGCGGAGTCGTTGGAACCGCGTGAATTCGCGGTACTGCCCGTGCCGGTACCACCGGTCGCCGCGGACCGGTCGGCTCCGCGCTCACGCCGGCTCCCCGCCTCCGCGCTCGGAGTGCCTCCACGTGTGTGGGCCGGACCCGCCTCGTCGGATGAGCCGCTCGCGCGTTGTCCGCGTGGGCCTCTGCCGGTGGCGGACTGTGCGGGTGCCCGGGTTGCCGATCCGCCGTTGCCGTCGGCCGCCGCAGGGCCCGAGGAGTTTCCGCCCCGGCGGGAGCGGCCGCCGCGGGTATCGACCTTCGCGCCGATCGATTCCGTTGTGGTGTCGGTGTTTCCGCCGCGGCGGTCGTCGGGGTCGTTCGAGTCGGTGTTCCAGCCCAGGCCGCGGGTGATGGTTCTGAGTTGGCCGTGCAGGTCCTGCCATTCGCGGATGCGGAGGTAGTGGAGGAACTCGTCGCGGCAGAGGCGGCGGAACTGGTTGGAGGACAGGGCGTTGCGCTGTTCCCGGAGGTAGTCCCAGAGCTTCGGGTAGGCGAGGAAGTCGGAACCCTCGACGGTGAAGCGGGCGTGTTTGGTGTCCGCGGCCTGCTGGTGTTCGACGGGGCGTTCGCGGACATCCTGGATCGAGAGGGCCGCGACGATGATCAGCACCTCGGGGAGGCAGCCGGTGCGGTTGGCCTCGACCAGCATGCGCGCCATGCGCGGATCCACCGGTAGCTGGGCCATTTCCCGCCCGATGGGGGTGAGGACCAGGCCGGCGTCGGGGATGAGACCGGTCTCGCCCTCGGTGCGGCGGGCCAGCGCGCCCAGCTCTTCGAGCAGTGCGATGCCGTCGCGGATGGCCCGCCCGTCGGGGGCCTCCACGAACGGGAAGCTCTCGATATCGCCGAGTCCCAGCGCCGTCATCTGCAGGATGACCGCGGCCAGATTGGTGCGCAGGATCTCCGGTTCGGTGAATTGCGGCCGGGATTCGAAGTCGTCCTCGGCGTAGAGCCGGATGGCGATACCGTCCGCCACGCGACCACACCGGCCCGACCGCTGCCGCGCCGAGGCCTGCGAAATCGATTCGATCGGCAGCCGCTGCACCTTGGTGCGCATGGAGTATCGCGAAATGCGCGCCGTACCAGGGTCGATCACGTACCGGATGCCGGGCACGGTGAGCGAGGTCTCCGCGACATTGGTGGCGAGCACCACGCGCCGGCCGGTGTGCGCGCTGAACACCTTGTGCTGCTCGGCCGCCGAGAGCCGCGCGTACAGCGGCAGGATCTCGGTGCGCGCCAGCTTCATATCGCGCAGGGAGTCCGCGGTATCCCGGATCTCGCGCTCCCCGGACAGGAACACCAGGATGTCCCCGTCGCCCTCGGCGAACAGTTCGCGCACCGCATCCCCGATGGCATCGGTGGGATCGCGGTCCACTACCCGGGTGTCCTCGTCATCGGGATCCTCGGCGGTGACCGGGATCTCCAGCGACAGCGGCCGATACCGGATCTCCACCGGATACGACCGCCCCGATACCTCCACAATCGGTGCGGGCGTGCCGTTCTCATCGCTGAAGTGCCGCGCGAACAGCTCCGGATCGATGGTCGCGGAGGTGATGACGAGCTTCAGGTCCGGCCGCTTGGGCAGCAACTGCTTGAGGTAGCCGAGCAGGAAGTCGATATTGAGGCTGCGCTCGTGCGCCTCGTCGATGATGATCGTGTCGTAGCGGCGCAGCATCCGGTCGCGCTGGATCTCGGCCAGCAGGATGCCGTCGGTCATGAGCTTGACCAGCGTGCGATCCGAGGCCTGATCGGTGAAGCGGACCGTATAACCGACGACATCGCCGAGTTCGGTGTCCAGCTCCTCGGCAATGCGCTCGGCCACCGTGCGCGCGGCCAGTCGCCGTGGCTGGGTGTGGCCGATGGTGCCGCGAATGCCGCGGCCCAGTTCCAGGCAGATCTTGGGCAGCTGCGTGGTCTTGCCGGAGCCGGTCTCACCGGCCACGATCACGACCTGGTTTTCGGCGATGGCCTTGGCGATATCGTCGCGGCGCGCGGAGACCGGCAACTGCTCCGGGTACCGGATGACCGGTACGGCGGTACGGCGGTTCTCCACCCGTTGCCGGGCGGCGTCGATCTCTGTCTCGAGATCGGTGAGATCGCCGCCGCGGGCCTTGTCGAGCCGGCGACGCAGTCGGTACTCGTCGCGGATCGAGAGATCGGCCAGGCGGGAACGAAGCTCGCGAAAGGTGGCGGCGGTCCTGGTCATTGCATCGTCAAGCCTAGCGAAAGGCTGCTCCGGGCCGGTCGCCGCGGTGCTGCGATACCGATCTCACCGGGCGCCGCCCACGCATGGCCGCGCTTGCCGGGAGTGTGCTAGATCGGCGTATCGTCCGCATTCCGGCCGTTTTCCGTGCGACGATCGGCCCATGGCCGCACGAGGTGGAACGCCGGTATGGATTCGCGCGCTGCGCATCGGGTTCGGACTGATGGGTGTCGTGGCACTGAGCTGGATCCCGCTGAGCAACCTCGGCAATGCGCAGTATTCGTACGCCAACTACTTCAGCTACTTCACCATCCAGTCGAACCTGTTGGCCGTGGTGGTGCTGCTGGTCGGCGGGTTGCGCGATCCGCAGAGCCGGCGCTGGCAGCTGGTGCGCGGCGCGGGCACGCTCTACCTGGTCATCACCGGCATCATCTACGCGGTGCTGCTCGCGCATGTCGACGTCATGCTGACCGATCGGCTCACCAATGACGCGCTGCACCGGATCCAGCCCATCGTCATGGTGGCCGACTGGTTGCTGGTGGCCGCGGCGGGGATCAAGCTGACCGTCCGGGTAGTGCTGGGCTGGCTGATCTATCCACTCGTCTACGGCGCGTACACCTTGCTGCGCGGGCCGCTGGTGGACTGGTATCCGTATCCGTTCATCGATCCGCGCAGCCAGGGCTATCCGTCACTGTTCGGCGGACTGGCGCTGATGGCGTTCGTGTTCGCGGTGCTGGCCGCCTTGGTGGCGGGCCTCAACGGCCTGGTCCCCAGAGCCGTTGCGCGAGCCTGACATTCACAGGGGCAATGTCATGAACACGCTGTTCGGGTCCGCGGTGTAGTCCGCGAACGGGCCGCAATGCGTGAATCCGTGCCGCTCGTACAGTCGTACGGCGGGCAGAAAGAACTCCTGGGCGCCGGTCTCCAGGTGCAGCCGCTCGTATCCGCGCGCCCGGGCCGTTTCGATGATGTGCGCCAACAGCAGTGCGGCCACGCCCCGGCCCTGCCGGGCGGCGGCGGTCCGCATGGACTTGATCTCGCCGTGCTGCGGGTCCAGTTCCTTCAGGGCCCCGCAGCCGGCCAGCTCGTCCCCGTCCCATACCGACCAGAAGGTGATCTCCGGTTTGCGCAGCCGGTCGAGGTCGAGGGCGTGCACGCTCTCCTCCGGAGAGTTGTCGTACATCTCGGCCAAATGGGTCTCGAGCAGGGCGATCACGTCCGCTCCGGTGAGGTCGTCAAGCACGATGCGCATGTCGCCGAGGCTATCGCCCCCCTTGCTCGAGAGGTTGCTGAGACCCGGGCTCCGGCGAGAGTTCCACCGGTACTGTCGATTTCGTCAGTATCTGCAGGGAGAAAAGGGGAAGGGCCCGATGGGACTCTTCGAGATGTTCGAGTCACACGAGATGCACAACCAGGTCTACGGCGGTCAGGCGCCGGAGAACAACTGGACGCACGAACTCATCGCGGGCGCAGCCGGTTTCGAGGCGATGCGCATGTACGAACATCATCGCGAGCGCGAGGGCATCCAGGAGCATCACGAACTCGGCAAGGAACTCATCGCAGGATTCGCCTGCGCCGAGGTCGACAAGCACTTCGAGAACCGCCGCCTGAACCACCTGGAACAGGAGCAGGCGCGCCAGCAGGCCGCGCAGCAGGCCCAGTACCTCTACGACCAGCAGTACGGCCAGTACTATCCGCCGCAGCAGGCCCAGTACCTGCGGGAACAGCAGTACTACCCACAGCAGGGGCAGCCCTACTACCCCCAGGGCTACTGACCCTCCGGTCGAAAATCAGTGGATCGCCGGTGACGTGCTTGCCTAGCCTTGACTGATATCAACAGCTAGGAAGGACACGTTTGGAAGCGACTGTCTCGGTGACGCCGGATCAGTTGCCGGAGTTACTGCTGCATGTCGCGGTCGTGCGTCCGGTATTTCTATGGGGGGCGCCCGGAATCGGGAAGAGTTCACTCGTGCGCGGGTTCGCCGAGGGGCTCGGGCTGGAATGCGTGACCCTGCTGGGTACGCAGCTGGCGCCGGAGGATCTGATCGGAGTACCGCAGATCGTCGAGGATCGGAGCCGATTCGCGCCCCCGGAGATGATCGCGCGTTCGGAGCCGTATTGCCTGTTCCTCGATGAGTTGAATGCCGCGCCCGCCGAGGTGCAGAAGTCGTTCTACTCGCTCATCCTGGACCGCCGGATCGGGAACTACGAGCTGCCCGCCGGGTCGGTGGTGATCGGGGCGGGGAACCGGGCCACCGACAACGCGCTGGCCCGGCCCATGGCGTCGGCGCTGGTGAACCGCATGGTGCACATGCATCTGCGCGCCGATGTGGACGACTGGCTGAAGTGGGCCGCGCACAATGACATTCACCGCTGGGTGGTGGAGTACATCGTGCAGCGGCCGGATCACCTGTGGTCGGCGCCGCCCAAGACCGAGCAGCCGTTCTCGACGCCACGCGGCTGGCACATGCTCTCGGATGCGCTGCACTCCTACGGGGACGGCATCGACGATACGACCCTGTGGGTGGTGGCGTCCGGAACCCTCACCACCGCACACGCTTCCGCGTTCCGCGCGTACGTCAAGACGGTGCGGCACGCCTTCGACCTCGAAGCGGTCATCAAGGGCGAGGCGGCCTGGCCGCGCGATCCCGCCGATCGCGATCTGCTGTACTTCCTGTCCGAGACCTTCCGCGCGCGGCTGGTGAAGGAGCTGCCCGCGTCCCGCGAGCACGCCTCGGCCGGGGTGAAACGCTTTGTGCTGCGCGCGAAGACGATGCTCACCGAGCTGGCCGAGATCTCCGTGGAGTGCGCACAGCTGGTCATCGCCTCCGACGAGGACGGGGTACCGGTGCTGCCGTCGTGGTTCCTGGTGGAGGTCACCCGCGATCTGCCGCGGCTGGCCGCGCGGAGATAGTCGATGGCGGGACGTCAGACGCGTAAGCGCCGCACGAAATCCGATCCGTGGGCCGAGCATCGGCACAACGGGTGGGCGCTGGTGCGTGATCATCCCATCTTCCGGCGGGTGCACAACGGGCTCGTGGAGGCCGTTGGCGACCTGCCTTCCGACGTACCGGCGATGATCTCCGGGTTCGGGACGATCCACTACAACCCGAAAACGCGCGCCACCGCGGAGGAATGGGCGTGGACCTTCGCGCACCTGTTGCTGCACGCGGGATTCGGCCACCTCGATCCTCGCGAAATGCCGCAGCGTGTGATCGAGGCGAACACCTACACGCCCAGCTGGTTGAGTTTCCCCTTCCAGCCGCATACGGCCTACCGGGCGGCCTGCTGCACCCTCATCGACCAATATCTGCTGACGCTGAAGATCGGCCGCCCGCCCGCGGAGTTACCGGTCGCCCCGGGCGGCACGGTGGAACTCGCATTGGCCGAACGCTGGTGGGACGGTGGTGTTCCCGATGAGTATCGGCGGCACGAATTTCCCGACTTCTTGATCGGCGACGCCGAGACCGCCAAGCGTGCCGACCACCGCACCAAGTTCGCGACCGGTGTCGGGGAGGCCGCGCGCGATGCGCTCGCCGAGGCCGGCCGCGATGTCACGCGCGGCGCGGCGAAGGTGCTGCGCGTATGGGATCGCGCCCTCAACTGGTTCGTCTCCTCCTACCCGCTGCTGGGCGCGCTCGCGGCCGGGATGAAGATCGTCGCCGACGCGGAAGTGGCGCGCGGCTGGGATATTTCCATCGCCGCCGTCAATGCCGAGGCGGCGGAGATCTACATCAACCCGTTCGCCGGTCTCACCGACGAGGAATGGCGTTTCGTCCTCGGCCACGAAATGCTGCATGCCGCACTGCGACACGGCGAACGCGCCGGTTGGCGCGACCACTACCTGTTCAATGTGGCCTGCGACTACGTGGTCAACGGCTGGCTGGTCGAGATGGGCGTCGGCGAACTCCCGGAGGGCCTGCTGCACGACCCGGATTTGAAGGGCCTGTCCGCCGAACAGATCTACGACCGCATCTCCGGTGACCTGCGCCGGCTGCGCAAACTCGCCACCCTGCGCGGCCGCGGCAAGTCCGACATCTTCGGAGAACCGTTGCCGCACACCGGCGCTCCGGGCCGCTACGTCGATCTCGACGAGTATTACCGCGGCGCCCTGTCGACGGGGCTGGCCTATCACCTGTCGAGTGGCCGCGGCCTGCTGCCGGCCGGGCTGGAACAGGAGATCCGCGCCCTGGACCAGCCGGTGCTGCCGTGGGATGCCCAACTGGCCCAATGGTTCGACGAGCACGTTCCCGCGGTAGAGAAGCGCCGCAGCTATGCGCGCGCCTCCCGTCGCCAATCCTCCACCCCCGATATTCCCCGCCCCGCCTGGCACCGTCCCGACGACTCCGTGCGGTTGCCCACCTTCGGCGTGGTCCTGGACACCTCCGGCTCCATGTCCACCGAACTCATGGGCAAGGGCCTGGGCGCCATCGCCGCCTACGCTCGCGCCCGCGACGTCCCCAGCGCCCGCGTGATCTTCTGCGACGCAGCCGCTTACGATGCCGGCTATCTCCCCGTGGACGACATCGCCGCCCGAGTGCGGGTCCGAGGCCGGGGCGGTACCACCCTCCAACCGGGCATCCGCATGCTCGAACGCGCCGAGGACTTCCCCGCCGAAGGCCCCATCCTCATCATCACCGACGGCATGTGCGACGTCCTCCGCATTCGTCACGAACACGCCTACCTGACCCCCGCCGGCGCGAGCCTTCCTTTCCGCCCTCGCGGCCCGGTTTTCCGCATGCGCTGAATCGGCAATGCCGACAGGGCCGTTCCGGGATGAGGAGGTTCCGGAACGGCCCTGGCAGCGTGGAGGATTCAGCGTTCGTGTGTTTCCTCCAGGACTGTGCGGCCCAGCAGGGCGTAGCGGGCGGGGGAGCGGCGCTTCAGGTATTCGGCGAAAGCGAAGCCGCCGATGGCGATTGCGGCCACCAGCCACGGGGTGGCCTTGAGGATCAAGGAGCTGGATTCGTCACCGGCCGCGGTGCCCATATTGAGGACGAGCAGCAGGACTACGCCGACCATGGCCAGCCCGCCGAGGAGAGGCGCCAGGAAGGTCCGGAACCAGTGGCGGGATTCGGGGTGGTTCTTGCGGAAGTAGGCCAGGACCGCGAAGGAGCAGGCGGCCTGGACCACCAGGATGGCCATGGTGCCGAGGATGGCGAGCAAGGTGTAGGTGCCGGTGTAGGGGTCCTTTCCGGCCAGGCCGAAACCGGCCACCAGGAGGACCGCGACGACCGACTGGACCAGGCCGGCGATGTGCGGGGAGCCGTGGCCCGGGTGGGTGCGGCCGATCGTGCGCTTCAGGACCGGGAACACGCCTTCCCGGCCGAGGGCGTACAGGTAGCGGGCCGCGCAGTTGTGGAAGGCCATGCCGCAGGCCAGGGAACCGGTCATCATGAGCCACTGCATGGCGCTCACGGCCCAGTGGCCGACATAGGTCTGGGTGGGGTGGAAGAAGACGTCCATCGGGTTGGCGGATCCGGCCAGGTCCTTCGATTCGCCGATTCCGTTGCCGGACATGGCCATCCAGGACACGAACACATAGAAGACGCCCACGCCGATGACGGCGATCATGGTGGCCTTCGGGATGATGCGCTTGGGGTCGCGGGACTCCTCGCCGTACATGGCGGTCGATTCGAAACCGACCCACGACCAGAAGGCGAAGAACAGACCCAGGCCGGCGGACGGGCCGGTGAAGGCATTGATCGGGTTGAGCGGCGCGAAGGAGAAGCCGTGTGGCCCACCGCCGTGCAGTGCCACGGCGATGCCCATGATGGCCAGCACCAGACATTCCGTGCCCAGCAAAACCACCAGCAGCTTCTCCGCGACGGCAACCCCGAACCAGGTGCCGACCGCATTGATCGACAGCATGATGATCGCGAACACCCACCACGGCACGTGCACACCGAACTGTGCCGCAACGGTACTCGTGCCGAAGCTGGAGAAGATGCCGACCAGCGAACCCTCGAACACCATGTACGCGAAGGTCGCCAGCAGGCCCGACGCCAGGCCCGCCGACCGGCCCAGCCCGAACGAGATGAACCCGTAGAAGGCGCCCGTCGCGGTGATGTGCTTGGACATGGTGGTGAAGCCCACCGAGAACACCGCCAGCACCACCATGGCGATGAGGAACGCCGCGGGCGTGCCGGTGCCGGTGCCGGCCGAGATCATGAACGGCACATTGCCGGTCATGGCGGTGATCGGCGCGGCGGTGGCGATGGCCATGAACACCACGCCGACCAAGCCGATCGCATTGGGCTTCAGGCGATGCACGGTTTCGGCCGGCGCCGTAGCGGGCGGCGAGGTGGTGTCTGGGCGTTCGATCTGCTGGGTCATCTATCCATCCCTCTTGCACCCCGCCACCGGCAAAGACCGGGTGGCGGGTTCACTTCCGATGGGGCGGAACGCTATCGGCGGTCTGTAACGACGGAAGGCGTGCGACGGTGACCGCCGGCGAGAAACGGCGGAGATGTTCGTCTCGAGCAGGGACAACTCTTCGTTACCGGAGTTTACGTCGGCGAAATACCCGTGCAGCACCCTGTGGCAATCTCATGGCGAGAGAAAGGCGTGTGCGGATGACATCGGCCCCGCCGAGTCCACCACTGGTGGTCCGGCGCTCCTCGATACGCGGATTGACCCGGCGGGAACTGCCTTTCGTGCCGGTCTTCGCGCAATCCGTGGCAGCCATCGCGCCGTCCGGGACGGCCGCGGTGACACCGGCCTTCGTGATCGGCGCGGCGGGCGGCGGTGCGAGTGTGGCCGCGTTTCTCGCCGCGGCACTGCTGGCCTGGGGTGTGGCCTTTGTCATCCGGCCCATGGCGCAGCGGCTCGCGGTGACCGGCGGGCTGTACACCTACGTGGCGCAGGGGCTGGGGCCCGCGGTCGCGGTGCCGGTCGGGTGGTCGGCCATTGTCGGGTACGGCAGTGTGAGCGTGGCGGGGCTGATCGCTGTCGGCACCTATCTCGATCAGATGGCGGTCACCGCGGGTATCGGCGGATTCGGCGGCACGGCCACCATTGTCGGCCTGCTGCTGGTGGCGGCGGTCATCGCGGTGGTGTTGATGGTGCGCGGGATTCGGCTCTCGGCCTCGGCGACACTGCTGGTGGAATGCGTTTCGGTGGTCACGGTGCTGGGGCTCATGGGCTATCTGCTGACCCGCGGCGGGCACGACGTCACCGCCGGGCGCGCCTTCGCCTGGCACGGCGGCACCGGCAACCTGGCCATGAGCGCGGTGGTGGCCATCAGTGCCTTCGTCGGATTCGAGAGCGCGACAACACTGTCCGCGGAGGCGCATCGGCCGTTCCGTTCCGTGCCCAGGACGCTGATGTGGACGCCGGTGGCCGCGGCCGTCATCTATCTGATCGCGGTGTGCGCGCAGGCCGTGGCCTTGGCCGCCGACCCTGGCGCGGCCACCAGCTCGACACCCGTCACCGAGCTGCTGCTGCAGGACAATTCGCGACTGCTGGGGGCCGTGCTCGATCTCGGCGTGGCGGCCTCGTTCTTCGCGTGCACGGTCGCCTCCGTCAATGCATTGGTGCGGGTGCTGTTCACCATGGGACGGGAGGGCATCGCACCGGCCGCGGCCGGGCGGGCGCATCCCCGCTTCCACACGCCCGCGCCCGCCATTGTTGCGGCGGTCGGCGTGGTCACCGGGTGCGCCGTCGTCTACCTGCTGTCGGGAGCCGAACCGCAGGACGGGATCCGGTCGTTCCTCACCCTGAGCGCGCTCGGCTACCTGGGCTCCTATCTGCCGGCCTGCCTGGCCGGTCCCGCGTTGCTCCGGCGCATAGGCGAATCCAGCAGGAGGATAACGATTCTCGGCACCGTGACGGCGATACTGCTCGGCATCCTGATGATCACGGCCGCCTGCTCGACGCAGAGCGGCAATGCGGTGCTGGTGACGGCGTACGCGGCCGTGCTGCTGGCTTCGGTGCTGTTCACGATCGGCTTGCGGGTCTTCGCGCCGGATCGCTTGCGCGGCATCGGAATATACGACGAACCGCAGCACGCGGATCTGCTGCAGAGCCCGGTCTTCCGGTAGCCGCGCATGAAGGACTCCCGGCGCACGAACACCGTCACCAACTCGATCGCCATTCTCGAAACCGTCGCCGACTCCGGAACCGGTGTCACCGCCAAGGAGATCGCCGAGCGGCTCGGCCTGGCCCCCGCCACCACCTATCGGCTGCTCAATTCCCTGGTGGCCGACGAATATCTGGTGCGGACCGCCGATCTGCGCGGTTTCGCACTCGGGGCCAGGTTGCGCGGGCTCGCCGCGGCCATCACGGTGCCGGCCGTGCCCACCGCGGCGCGCATGCTGCTCGACGACTTCCGCGCCTCGACCCGATTCGCCGTGCATCTCATGAACTTCCGGCCCGCCGCGATCCAGGTGATCAACGAGGATCCGGATCACCCGATCCCGGGGGAGCGGGAGCTGGCGCGGCATCTGCACGCCTCGGCGGCGGGCAAACTGCTGCTGTCCTCGCATACCGAATGGCGGGCCATGGTCGCGGCCCCGGCCCGGATCGCCGCGCGCACCAAGATCGATCACGCCGCACTGGCTACCGATCTGCAATCCATCCGTGAGGCCGGATATGCCAGGGCCGCGGACGAACTCGTGCCCGGCATCGCGTGTCTCGCACTGCCGGTGTACAAATCGTCCGGCACCCTCGCGGGCGCGCTCTGCCTCAGCGGACCCAGTAACCGGCTGAACGTGCTGGACACCCACCGCGACTCCGCCCGCGACTGCGCGGCCCGTCTCGGCCCGCTGCTCTACTGAATTCCTTGCCGCCTTTGCGGGTGCGCCGCCGGTGGCGGTGAGGGGCAGGGAAAAGGCAGTTACCGGCCGTCGCGGCAATGCGAGCATGAAAGCAGTGCGAACATTGAGGCGTTGCGCGCACTGCGTTGCTGGTGATCGACACCGCGTTGTGGGTGGTGAACACCGCGGTTGTGCGTCTCGAGGAGTTCGGTCACTGTGCGGAGAGGTGGTGGGTCCCGGTGGTATTCGTGCAGGAATACGGCCTGTTGCGATGGTGTGTGGTGGCGGCGTTCGGGGCGGTCGCGGTGATCATGGTGGGCCGGTTGGCGGCCGTGGGGCAGAGTCGGGTGGCGGTGGGACACGATCGCGTGGCCCTGGCCGGAGACAGTCGCGTGACGGTAGCCGGACACGGCCGCGCGGTGGATGTGGAATCGGATGCGGCACATCTGCTCATGTGCCTGGTGATGTTGGCGATGCTGGTGTTCCCGGCCGCGGCCGATCCGCGCGCCCTGCACGGAGTGCTGACGGCCATGGTGGTGGTGTACGGGGTATTGCTGGCGGGCCGGATGCTGCAGTGGCGCGGTCTGCTGCGGTGGCCCGGTGGAGAGGATGCGGCGGAGCAGGCTCCGGGACGGCACCGGGTGGCGGCGCTCGCCTACCACCTGGTGGCCGCCGCGGCCATGCTGTACGTAGTCAGTGGGTCCGGGGCGCAACAGGATTCGCACGCCATGGCCGGCATGGGTGCGATGCCGGGCATGGGAGAGCGGGCCGTCTGGCCATTGCTCGCTTTGGCCGCATTGTTCGCAGCGGATGCGCTCGCCATGTTGATCCCGAGAGCGCGGCGGCTGCTGTGGCATCTGCTCCCGCACCCCGCGGGCCGGGCCGGCTCGGCGGCGGTCGCGCCGCACCTGGTCATGGATGTGGGCATGACCTACATGCTGATCGCCATGGTCGCGGGGTAACCGGGGGTCGTTCGCGCTGCTCACCATCGTGATGGTGAGATATAGGGGGTAGGTCGGCCGTGCCCTCGCCGGGGCACGCCGGTACAGGGTGCATGGAGGTGGCGGTATGGGTTCGCTGTGGCATGGCTTCGCCGATATGGGTGCGGTCGAGCGCGATGGTGCGTTCGTGGTGGCGCGCGGTGAAGGCGCCTACATCTGGGACGAGGGCGGCACGCAGTACCTCGACGCCACCGGCGGCCTCTGGTTCGCCAATATCGGCCACGGCCGCCGCGAGATCGGTGACGCGGTCGCCGCGCAGCTGAGCCAGGTCGCGCACTACTCCAACTTCGGCGACTTCGTCTCGCCGGTCACCCGCGACCTCGCCGAGCGGCTCTCCGCGCTGGCGCCGGTCCCGGGCAGCAAGATCTTCTTCACCTCCGGCGGCTCCGACGGCATCGACACCGCCGCCAAGCTGGCCCGCCGCTACTGGCAGGAAGTCGGCCGCCCGGAGAAGACCCTCATCGTGGGCCGGCAGCGCGCCTACCACGGCATGCACGTCGCGGGCACCTCGCTGGCGGGCATCCCGGTCAACCGCGAGGGCTACACCGGTGAGTTCATGCCCGACGCCCGCACCATCGAATGGGATCAGGCCAAGGCGTTGACCGCCCTCATCGAAGAGGTCGGCGCCGAGCGCATCGCCGCCTTCTTCGCCGAGCCGATCATCGGCGCGGGCGGCGTGTACCTGCCGCCCGAGGGCTACCTCACCGAGGTCCGGCAGATCTGCCGCGACAACGACATCCTGTTCGTGGCCGACGAGGTCGTCACCGGCTTCGGCCGCATCGGCGGATCCTGGTTCGCCTCCTCGCGTTTCGACCTGCAGCCCGATCTGATGACCACCGCCAAGGGCCTCACCTCCGGCTATGTGCCCATGGGCGCGGTATTCATCGCCCCGCACATCGCCGACCCGTTCTTCGCCGGCGGCGTCTGGTGGCGGCACGGCTACACCTACGGCGGGCACGCCGGCGCGGCCGCCGCGGCCATGGCCAATCTCGACATCATGGAGCGCGAGAACCTGCTCGAGGCCAGCAAGAACCTGGAATCGCTGCTGCACGAGCACTTCTCGCCGCTGGCCGACCACCCGCGGGTGGCCGAGGTGCGCAGCGGCCTGGGCGCCGTCGCGGCCGTGCAGCTCGCCGATCCGGCCGAGGCCCTCGCCATGGTGAAAACCCTGCGCGCGCACGGCGTCTCGACCCGCGCCGCGGGCCAGGGCGCACTGCAGATCTCACCGACCTTCGTCATTACCGACGCGCAGGTCAAGGAGCTTTCCGAGCGCTTCGCCGCCGCCCTGGGCTGAGACCGCCGCGATGGCCTCCACTCTCGATCATTCGTCGGTAGATTCGGCTCATGGAGTGGAGTTTCCGGTCGGCCGAAGAGCTGTTGGCTGCCTTACGTGCCGGTGAAGTGACCTCGGTGGAACTGACCGAGGAAGCGATCGCGCGAATAGAACGCGACGACAAAGCGATCAATGCGATCTGCGTGCCCGACTTCGATCGGGCGCGCGACGCCGCGCGCGAGGCGGATCAAGCGCGCGCCCGTGGCGAGGACCGGCCGCTGCTGGGTGTCCCGATCACGGTCAAGGAGTCCTACAACGTCGCCGGCCTGCCCACCACGTGGGGCATGCCGGCGTTCGCGGACTACCTGCCGGCCGAGGACGCGCTGCAGATCGCGCGCGTCAAGGAAGCCGGCGCCGTGGTGCTCGGCAAGACCAATGTGCCGTTGATGCTGGCGGATCTGCAGAGCTTCAACGACATCTACGGCACCACCAACAATCCGTGGGATCACGGTCGTTCGCCGGGCGGCTCCTCCGGCGGCTCGGCGGCGGCCCTGGCCGCCGGCTTCGGTGCGCTGTCCCTCGGCTCCGATATCGGCGGTTCACTGCGCAATCCCGCGCACTTCTGCGGCGTGTACTCGCACAAGCCGACGCACGGGCTGGTGGCGCCGCGCGGTCATGTCCCGCCGCCCGCGCCCGCCTTGCCCTCCGATCGCGACTTGGCCGTCGTCGGCCCGATGGCGCGTACCGCCCGCGATCTCGCACTGCTGCTGGACGTGATGGCGGGACCCGACCCGCTGTCGCTCGGCGTCGCCTTCGACCTGAATCCGAAACCCGCGCGGCACGATCGGCTCTCGGACTTCACAGTGCTCGTGCTGGAAGACCATCCGCTGTTGCCGACCGGATCTGCGGTGCGGGCCGGCGTGAACCGGGTGGCCGACGCGCTCGCCGCCGCCGGTGCCCGCGTCGAGCGGGACAGTGCGCTGTTCCCGGATCTCACCGAGGCCGCGACGCTCTACATCCAGTTGCTGCTGGCCAATCTCGCCTCGGGCTACCCCATCGAACGGTACGAGCTGATGCGGACATTCGCCGGTGCGCTGAATCCGGACGATCGCAGTTTCGGCGCGGCGCTGCTGCGCGGCTCGGTCTTCACCCACCGCGAGTGGATCGAGGCGAACGCCCGCCGCGATGTCCACCGCCGCGATCTGCGGCAGTTCTTCACCGAATTCGACGCCGTGATCTGCCCCATCACCCCGACCCCCGCCTTCCCGCACGACCACAATTCCCTCGAAGAGCGGACCATCGAGATCGACGGCGCCGCATATCCGTTCGGCATCCAGCTCGTCTGGCCCGGTATCGCCACCATGCCCGGCCTGCCCGCCACCGTCATCCCCGCGGGCCGTTCCCCCGAGGGCCTGCCGGTCGGTGTGCAGCTCATCGGCCCGATGTTCGAGGACCGCACCCCGCTGCGCCTGGCCGAACTGCTCGAACAGGAGATCGGCGGTTTCGTGGCCCCGAACTAGGGCCGTGCATCAGGCGCCCGGCCCGAAGATCATGTGCGCGGTCCTATTCGGCGGTGCCTCGAGATCTGAACCAGCGCCCACTGTCCCCAATCCTGGATCGCGCGGCACTGATAGATGCCGGATTCGATGGCGAGGCGGCCGAATCGGAGGCCGCCACGCGGATGGTCGTCGCCGTCACCCCGTCGCAGTCCTGGCTGCCTGCGCTCACGGAACGGTGACCGTGATTCCCGGCAGGACCAGCCGGACGTCGACCTCGGGTGCCAGCCGTGCGACCGCGTCGGCATAGTGGCGTGGGTCCTGATCGCCACTGGTGATCGTCCGGTCGCCGAGCTGACCGCTGTGGAAGGCATAGTGATGCGGCACAGCCATGGTCGGTGCGAGCACGGCCGTCAGCCCGGCGGCCTGTTCGGCATCCATGACCACCTGACGCATGTGCAGCGGCCGCACGCACAGGCCGTTGGTCGGCAGGATGGCCAGATCGATGTGGCCGAATCGCTCCGGAATGGTGTCGAGTTCGGGGACGCGCAGGGAGTCGCCGCCGAAAAAGACGGTGCGCCCGCCGTGCTGGATGAGGAAGGTGACCTCGTGCACGCCGTGTTGTCCGGGCGTCGCCGTCACGGTGAGGTCGCCGACGCCGGCGGACTCCCACGCCTCGATGGCGCGGACGTCCCGGAATCCCTTGTCCAGCGCGATCTTCGCGACGGTGCCGGGTCCGATCAGCGGCACCTCGAGGTCGAAGCCGCCGTCGACGAGGGCATCGAGGTCGCAGTGGTCGTAGTGCTCGTGGCTGACCACGACCGCGTCGATGTGGCCGAGGCTCTGCACGGTCGAGGAGATCGGCTCACCGTGGTAGTAGTGCGCGGTCTGGGTGAACCAAGGATCGGTGAGAACGCGGATATCCCCGATCTCGATCAGCTGGCAGGCGTGCCCGATCCGGGTGACGCGCAGTGGTGTGCTCATGGTGGATCTCCTTGCATATCAACGGATATCAGAACGTGCCCAGATCCAGTAGCGCGCCGAGCAGCTCCTCGGGTGTCTCCAGCTGGGGGAGATGGCCGCTGCGGGGGAGCAGGGTGAACGCGGCGCCGGGGATGGCGGCGGCATACGCCTTGCCGTAGTCCGCGTCGACGATGCCGTCGCTCTCGCCCCACACCACGTGGACCGGCAGATCGAGGTCGCCGAGCCGATCGGCCAGCGTCGGATCGAAGGGCACGGGGCCGGTGTATCCGAGCATCGCCTGCACATCCGGACTCGGCCCGGGGGCGCCGGAAGTCGGCGGCGTCGGGGCCTTGCTCGGATCATGGAACGAGAACGCCCGGATCTCGGGCAGCGAAAGCCCGCTGATATTCGTCATCGGATGTCCCGGCACCTCGATCCCGGTCCCATCGACGATCACTACACCGCTCACCCGCGGGCTCCCGGCCAGCGCGATCTCCGCGGCCACCCACCCGCCGAACGAGTTCCCGATCACCGTCACATCGCTGAGATCGAGTTGCTCCAGCAGCCCGACATACATCCGCGCCAGCCCGGCCACGTCGTGCACGCCGGGCGCCTTCGGCGTCCCGCCGAATCCCGGATGAGTCGGCAGCAGCACCCGCGAATGTGTGCGCTCCGCCAGCAGATCCGCGAATCCGGCCATGGTCGGAACGCCACCGCCGCCGTGCAGCAGCAGATACGGCCGGGTGCGATCCCGATCCTGCACGGTCACCTCGACCGGATCGGCGGAATCGATAGGGAGAGTGTGGATTTCGGTACGAGTCGGCCGGAGTGACCCGGCCGGGATCGGAGTGCTCATGTGTTCTTCTCCTTGTGTGCTACCCGGTGGAAGCTATATAAGGAACCTTATATCAGGTTGCTGATATAGACAAGAGTCGTCCGGTAGTGCCCTCCGAATCGAGGGCATGAGACCGCGGTTTCCCCTGACTACCTTGGTAATCGAGATCCACCTAGACCTTCGGATGGCGCCGATGTCGTCTCGAACCACAATCGCCGCGCGGCCCGGCGATCACCTCGGCCGGCTGCGCGCCCGGCGCCGGGCGCTGGTCGCCGCCGAGCTGATCCTGATTTCGCCGGAGCTGGTGCTCTCCGCGCTGCTCATCGTCCATTTCTGCGCACCGCACGGAGCCCTGCTCGGCATCGCGCTGGGAATGTGGGCGCTGCTCGCGGTGCCGGCCGGGTTCCTCGCCTACCAGGCTGGGATGCTCGTCCCGCCCGAGGAGGCACGGTTTCCGGACACCGTGCCCGAGAGCGAGAAGGTGTTGCTCGCCGCGACCTGGCACGACGTCGCCGAGTCGGCCGGACTGCCGGACAGCACCTTCACGCTGGCCATACAGGAGTCGGAGAAAATAAACGGAAGCGCGTACGGCAGGAACACGATCCGGGTCACGCGGGCCGCGCTCCAACAGCTGCCACCGCTCGAACTGCACGCCATGGTCGCCCATGAGCTGGGACATCACCTGGTCGTCGGACTGCGCGGGCCCGCGGACATGCTCCTGCTACTCGGCCTCCCGGTCGCACCGCTCGAACTTCCGCAGCTCGCGACCCACCGGATCGCCGAGCGCCTGCTCCGTCACGAAAAGAATTCGCGCGTAAAGAAGCTGACAAGACTGGGTGCGGTCTGCACGGGGCTGCCTGCGCTGTTCGGGATCCTGGCGTGGCTTTTCGGTCCGGTGCCCGCGGTCGCGCTGATGGCGGTGACGCAGGGCGCGCCGCTGTCTCGCGCAATCCTGCAGCGGCACCGTGAGTTCGCGGCCGATGGATGCGCGGTCGACCTCGGATACGGGACCGGAATGCGAGACCTGCTGCGGATGCACATCGGCGACCTCCGCTCGGAACTGGATCCGTACACCGCACTGTTCCTGCCGCACCCGTCGAATCGCCGCCGCATCCGCCGCATCGAAGCGCGGCTACGCGTCCTCGAAAGCCGTTGGCGCCCATGATATTTATTCAGACTCGAAGTTGCGAACGACGCGCAACGCGCCAGCTATCGAAGGTACCTGCGCCGGCGCAGTCTGCCCTGGACGGCCGCGATACCTCGCCCGAAGCAATGGACGCGATCGACGATCCGCGCGTGCCACGCCGGCCCATGTCGCGGAGCCGTGGTCGACCAGGCAATTGCAGGCCCGCGCGGTGAGGGCGCAGGCCTGGCGGCATCACGGCCCTAAATCAATACCGGGTGGTCGGGGACGACGCGGCCACCCACGCGGGCCCAGCCGTCGGAATCCCATTCGGTGAAGATCTGGGAGCCCTGGCCCTGGGTGATGTGCAGGCCGCGGGTGAGCAGGGCGGTGAGGGCGATGGCGGCGGCGCCGGTGGCCGGGTCTTCGGGGATTCCGAAGGCGGGGGCGAACATTCGGGCGCGGACGGCGCTGTGGGCCTCGTTGCTCCAGGCCCAGCAGTAGTGTTTGCCCTCGGGGAAGTCGGCAGGGTCGAGGGTGGCGAGTTCGTCGAGGCTGTCGAACTGATGGAACTCGAATTTGGGGGCCCATTCGGAGCGGGCGCGGACCCAGGTGAGGCCATCGGTGGTGGCGACGTCGACCGGGCCGGCGGGGACGTCGAGGATATCGACCGGGGTGCCCAGCATGGTCAGCCACCAGGCGGTGCCGACGGTGGGGTGACCGGCGAAGGGGAGTTCGGTGACGGGGGTGTAGATGCGCATGCGGGCGCGGTCGCCGGTGGGATCCTCGACCACGACGGTCTCGCTGTAGCCGAGGCGGGCGGCGAGCGCCTGATGATCGACATCGATCACGTCACCGGCGCGCGCGATGCCGAGCGGATTGCCGTAGCGGCCCGTCGCATCGGTGAACACGCGCACCACTTCGATCTGAGTGCCATCACTTTCGGGTGTACCCATGAATTCGGAGCTTACCTACGGTTATCTTCCGGGAACAGGTGTGCAGGCCGCGAGCATGTCGGACAAAGCGGCCTTCTCGGTGGGCTGGACGGTCAGCGACCAGCGGGTTTTCACGCCGATCCAGCGGCGTGCGTAGTCACACCGGTACGCCTGCCGGGGTTTCCACTGGTCCGGGGTTTTCGAGCCCTTGTCCTGGTTCGCCTGCTTCTGCACCGCCAGCAGATTGCCGACGTCATTGGCGAATTGCCGGCGCTGATCGGCGCTCCATTCGGACGCTCCCGAACGCCACGCGTCGCCGAGCGCCACCACATGATCGATCTCGATATCCGAGGCCTTGAACCGGTTGTAGGGCAGCTGCGCGCCGGTGTACGGATCGTGGAGTATCCCGGACAAGGCCAGGCACGAATTGCTTTCCGCCAGGCGCACTTCCGACAGATCGCGCTTCATCACAACCTCGCGCGCGGTGCAGCCGTCGCTCAGCCGGGGCTCGCCGCCGCGGCCGGACCAGCCGGGCCCGAAAGCATTGCGTTCGTACGACTCCCAGTTGCGGTTCCGGGCGACCGTGAGCCGGTCCAGATCCGCGCGCGCCTGCTGGGCGTCGGGGAGCACGGTGCCGGTCGTGTCCGCCGCGGCGGGAGTCGCTGTGCGCGTGGACTCGTGGCGATCCAGGTACAGCGCGACCCCGGTGGCGGCGACCGCCGCGAGCACGACCGTAGTGGCCAGGAACTTACGCCCGCGGCGCTTGGCGGGCGTCCGGGCGCGCGGGGTCATGCGGGGCAGTGTAGGGGCGGGTCCCGGGCCCGCCGGTCAACATCGCCGTCCGGTCACCCGATTGCAGCGAATCAATGGCAAACGACCGTTCGTGGCGGTACAAGTGTTCCGCCGCAAACGAAACACGCCCGCCGCACCGGAGTGCGACGGGCGTGAAATCGAGCCGGAAGACCTCAGACGGTCGCGACAGCCAGCGTCTCCGTCGACTGCACGGCCTGCCCGACGCCCGCCACGATGGCGGCCGCGCGCAGCGCCTCGAAGATCACCTCACGCGAGACGCCCGCCTCACGCAGGGTGTGCTCGTGCGCCTCCAGGCAGTGCTGGCAGCCGTTGATCGAGGAGACCGCGAACGACCACAACTCGAAATCGGCCTTGTCCACACCCGGATTGCCGATGATCTGCATGCGCAGTCCCGCGCGCAGATCGTCGTAGCGGCCGTCGAGGAACGCCTTGCCCCGGTAGAAGACATTGTTCATGCCCATGATCGAGGCGGCGCCCAGTGCGGCGTCGTACGCCTCCGCCGACAGTGTGTCGGCGGCTTCCTCGGCGATCTCGCGCAGCGTGGTGGCCGAACGGGTGGCGGCCGCCGACGCGAGCAGGGTGCCCCACAGCTGCTGCTCGTTCAGCACGGTGGTGCGCGAAATCGAGGACAGGTTGAGCTTCAGATCCTTGGCGTACTCGGGTAGCGAGTTCTTCAGGTTCTCGATGGTCACGATGAAAGCCCTTCTCAGACCGACGCGGTGAGGAGCTCGCCGGCGTTGATGGTCGGGTCGCCCTTCTTCCAGTTGCAGGCGCACAACTCGTCGGACTGCAGGGCGTCGAGCACGCGCAGCACCTCGTCGACATTGCGGCCCACGGAACCCGCGGTGACCGAGACGAACTGGACCTCGTTGTTCGGGTCGACGATGAAGGTGGCGCGATCGGCGACGCCGTCGGCATTGAGAACGCCGGTGGCGGCGGCCAGTTCGCGCTTGAGGTCCGAAAGCATCGGGAAGGGCAGGGTCTTCAGGTCCTCGTGCTGGGCACGCCACTGGAAGTGCACGAACTCGTTGTCGACGGAGGCGCCGAGCACCTGCGCGTCACGGTCGGCGAATTCCTCGTTCAGCTTGCCGAACGCGGCGATCTCGGTGGGGCAGACGAAGGTGAAGTCCTTCGGCCAGAAGAAGATGATGCGCCACTTGCCCGTGTAGTCATCGCTCGAGATCTGCGTGAAGTAGTCGTCGGGCTGCTGAGCATTGACCTTCGACAGATCACCGCCGATGACAGCCTTCAGGTTGTAGGCCGGGAACTGGTCGCCGATGGTCAGCAGTGCCATGCTTGCTCCTCTTCGTAGTCGTTTCGATCGTGTCGTGACTGCTGCGAATGATCTTTCCCGAACCTCGGTAAGAGGTAAAGGTGATCGGTCGCACTATACTGATAGGCGTGACTGATCAAACTTATCAGCCGACCCTGTCACAGCTGCGTGCGTTCGTAGCCATCGCCGAATATCGCCACTTCGGCACCGCCGCAGCCCGGCTGAGTGTGAGCCAGCCAACGTTATCGCAGGCCCTGGCATCATTGGAAAACGGACTCGGGCTCCAATTGATCGAACGCAGTACCCGCCGAGTGCTGGTGACACCCGCCGGAAAACGGTTGCTGCCGCAAGCTATTGCGACACTCGAAGCAGCCGACCGATTTGTCGCATCCGCCGCGGGTTCCGGACCGGGCGGCACGCTGCGCATGGGGATCATCCCGACAGTAGCCCCGTATGTACTGCCCACGCTGTTACCTGAATTACGCACCCAGCTACCCGGTTTGGTTCCGCACGTGATCGAAGACCAGACCGCCCGGCTGCTCGACGGATTGCGGTCCGGCGTCCTGGACGTGGCGCTGCTCGCCTTGCCGACCGAGGCCTCCGGGGTGGTCGAGATACCTCTCTATACCGAGGCGTTCGTGCTGGTCGTGCCGCGCGGCCACGCCTACGCCGGACGACCCGACCTGAAACCCTCCGACCTGGACTCGGTTCCACTGCTGCTGCTCGACGAGGGGCACTGCCTGCGCGATCAGACCCTCGACCTGTGCCGCACCAACGACGCCCACCCGGGCACGGTCGGGGACACCCGGGCCGCCTCCCTGGCCACGGTCGTGCAATGCGTGGCAGGTGATCTCGGCGTCACCCTGATTCCGGAGATGGCGGTCGCCGCCGAAACCTCGCGCGGCACGCTCGAAATCGCGCGTTTCGCCGCTCCGGCGCCGGGGCGCACCCTCGGCCTCGCCTACCGCGCGTCCACGGCCCGCACCGAGGATTACATCCGGCTCGCGGAAATCATTCGCGCGCATCGGCCGGAATGAGAGTTCCCACTCCGGGGCCGCTCGGGCCGCTTCCCTGAAACCTCTCCACCACGCCCGGGCGATCTGCGAGGTTGCGCCGGTTCGGGGTGTCTGGGAATGTCGGGCCCATGCGGATTCACCATCTGAATTGCGGCACCATGGGAATGGGCATGGTCGACCACTGCCTGCTGATCGAGACCCGCGACTCCCTCGCACTCGTCGATACCGGCTTCGGGGTCGAATGCGTGCGCAATCCCCGCAAGATGGTGGGACTCAGCCGATTCATGCTGCGCCCGAAACTGTCCGAGACCGAGACCGCGCTATGGCAGATCCGGGCCCTCGGGTACGACCCGCGCGATGTCCGGCACATCATCCTCACCCACCTTGATCTCGACCACTCCGGCGGACTCTCCGACTTCCCGGAAGCCACCATCCACGTCCACGGTCCGGAATTCCGGGCCGCCACCGCCACCCCCACCTTCTCCGAACGACTGCGCTACCACGCGGCACAGTGGGCGCACGGACCCAAATGGATGGTCAACGAAATCGAGGGCGGCGAAGACTGGTTCGGCTTCACCGCCGTCCGGGATCTGCCCGGCCTGCCGCCGGAGATCCTGGTGGTCCCGCTGCCCGGGCACACCCGCGGACACGCCGGAGTGGCCATCGACTCGGGGCGCGGCTGGCTGTTGCACGCCGGTGACGCCGCATATCTGGGCAGCTCCATCGCGGCCGAGAATCCGAATACTCCACTGATGTGGCAGATGTATCAGGCCGGGGCCGTCGTGCCCGCGGCATACCGGGAGAACCAGCGGCGGCTGCGCGAATTGAACCGGCTGCACGGACATCAGATCTCCGTCATCACCTCACACGACCCGGAACTGTTCCGGCGCTTCGCCGGAACGCGGGCGCGTGCATGAACCGCAGCTGGGCCAGGCGGCTGCCCGAGCCGGAGCAGCCACTGTTCGTGTACGGGACGCTGCGGTTTCCCGGAGTGGTCGCCGAATTGATCGGGCGGGCACCGGCGTCCGAGCCCGCGCTGCTGCCCGGACGGCGGGTGGCCGCGCTGCCCGGCCGGGTGTATCCGGGACTGGTGACGGCCGCCGGCGCTGTCGCACACGGGTTTCTGCTGACCGGACTGTCCGCTGCCGACTGGCGGATACTCGACGCGTTCGAAGACGACGAATACGACCTGAAACCCGTCTCCGTACACGCGGGGGAGCGGGAGACCTACGCGTGGACCTACACCTGGACCGCCGAAGTGACGCAGGAGAATTGGTCGGCCGAAGCCTTCGCCGCCGAGCAACTCCCGCAGTACCTGCGGAAATGTGCGGCCTGGCGCAAGGATCTGATCCTGCTCAAAGAGACTGTATGACACAGGCCACAGTTCTGCGGTAGAACGTGGTCGCATGGAGATTGTCACGGGCGCGCGCCGCCAAGGCCTCGGGGATCTGTTGCGGCGCAGCGCCGCCCGGCAGCCGGGCAAGACCGCCCTGGTGTGGCGGGAACGGCGCGAGAGTTTCGCCGAACTCGACGCGGCCGTGAATCGGGTGGCGCACAGTCTCGCCGATGGCGGGGTGGCGCGCGGCGATCGGGTGGCGATCTACTCGCACAATTGCCGCGAGTTCGTGCTGCTGTACTTCGCGCTCGCACGGCTGGGGGCGATTTCGGTGCCCATCAACTTCATGTTGAAGGCCGACGAGGTGGCTTACATTCTCGAACACTCCGGAGCTACCGCTCTAGTCGCCGAGGATGTGCTGGCCGGTACGGCCGAGGCCGCCGTGAAACAGCTGGGGGACAATGAGATCCGGCTGTTCGGATGGATCGGCCTGACCGAACTGCCGATTGCTTCCGGCTGGGAATCGGTGTCCGACTGGGAGAACCACTCCGACAGCTCCGAACCCGAGGCCGCGGTGGGGGATGACGACCCCATCCAGCTCATGTACACCTCCGGCACCGAATCCCGCCCCAAGGGCGCGACCCTGTCCAGCCGCGCCCTCATCGCCCAATACGTGAGCGTGGTGATCGAGGGCCGAATGACCGCCGACGACATCGAAGTTCACGCCCTCCCGCTCTACCACTGCGCCCAGCTGCACTGCTTCCTCACACCCGATATCTACCTGGGCGCCACCAGCATCCTGCTGCCCGGCCCGGATCCCGCGACCGTCCTGCGCACCATCGAAACCGAGCGCGCCACCAAACTGTTCTGCCCGCCCACCGTCTGGGTCTCCCTGCTCCGCCACCCCGACTTCGACTCGTACGACCTGTCCTCCCTGCGCAAGGGCTACTACGGCGCGAGCATCATGCCGGTCGAGGTCGTCCACGAACTCGCCGAACGGCTACCCGGCGTCGCACTCACCAACTTCTACGGGCAAACCGAACTCGCCCCGCTCGCAACGGTGCTCGCCCCCGAAGACCAGCTCACCAAGCCGGGTTCCGCCGGCCGCCCGGCCCTGAACGTCGAAACCCGCGTAGTCGACGACGACGATCTCCCCGTCCCGCCCGGCATCGTCGGCGAGATCGTGCACCGCTCCCCGCAAGCCATGCTCGGCTACTGGAACGACCCGGCCAAAACCGCGGAAGCCTTCCGCAACGGCTGGTTCCACAGCGGCGACCTCGGGGTATTCGATACCGACGGCTATCTCAGCGTCGTCGACCGCAAGAAGGACATGATCAAAACCGGCGGCGAGAACGTCGCCGGCCGCGAGGTCGAAGAAGTCCTCTACCAGCACCCCGAGATCTCCGAAGCAGCCGTGGTCGGCATCCCGCACCCCCACTGGATCGAGGCGGTCACCGCGATCATCGTGGCACGCAACGGCTTCCAGCCCACCGCCGCCGACGTCATCACCCACTGCAAATCCCGCTGGCCGGCTACAAGGTCCCCAAATTCATCGCCTTCGCCCCCGAGCTACCCAAGAACCCCAGCGGCAAAATCCTCAAACGCGAACTCCGCACCACATACACCTACCTGGCCGATCACCCACTCACATGATCGATATTCGCCTTGTCGCCAGGGTCCGCACTGGCCACCCCCGCGAACCAGGCATCCAGGATCTCCGTCAACTGCGCCCGAGACGTCAACCGCAAACTCAACGCCAGCACATTCGCGTCATTCCACTTCCGAGCCCCCTCCGCGGTATACGCATCCACACACAACGCAGCCCGCACCCCCGCCACCTTGTTCGCCGCAATCGAGGCCCCCGTCCCCGTCCAGCAACAAACCACCGCCTGCTCGGCCCGCCCTTCCACAACATCCCGAGCCGCAGCCTCACTCGCCCAAGCCCAATCATCCCGCTCATCGGGCTCCAACGCCCCATGCGGAATCACCTCATGCCCCCGCCGCCGCAACTCCTCGACGACGTCCACAGCCACCCCGACATTCTCATCAGCTGCCACCGAAATCCTCATATGGGCAGTATCTCTCTCAGTCGAACCGACCCGCGATCAATCCCGCGGTGAAGTCGTCCCATGCTTCGGGTGTGAACTCGAGGGGAGGGGCAGAGGGGTCCTTGCTGTCGCGGACTCCGACCGCATCGGGCACGAACGCTACTTCCACGCACTCTTGCCCACCAGCGCTGCGGCTCGACTTGAACCACTCGGCGTTGCTCAGATCAATGTTCACTCTCGATCTCCCTTGCTATCTCACGCAAAAGGTCCCGGCTCGGTTGCGGATTCATCGCCGCCTCCCGAACTACGGCGTACGCGTTCTGATACCGGTCTACGTCCGCTGGGCGTTCCAAGTACATACTGCCAGTGAAACTCTCGGCGAACACGACTGTCGGTTCGACAGGTCCTCCCTTGGCATCTGCGCCGAATTCCAGCAGCACGAACGGTGGTAGCGCCAAGCCCACTGGGAAACCTGCGCGATAAGGCAGAACCCTGAGTTCAATGTTCCGCCTCGTACTCACGTTTGCGAGGTGTCGAAGTTGCGCCGACATGATGTGGCGGTCACCGAGGAGTGTTCGGATCGCTGCTTCATGGAGTACGACCGATGCGGCCGCTGGTTTCCGACCGCGGAAGATGATCGCCTGCCGTTGCCTCTTCAGTTCGATCCGGCGTTCCAGCTCGGTGTCGGTGTCGGTGTCGAAGTAGGTTCGGTCGAGAACGCGTGTGTAGTCGGCTGTTTGAAGCAACCCGGGGATGATCATCGGCTGGTAGATCGTCAAGCACCTTGCGGCAGCTTCCAGACCTACGTACAGATTGAAATTCGCTGGGATCAGATCTCCGTAGGAATGCCACCACGATTTCGCTGGAACTTGCTGCGCCAGCCCTTTCAGCGCTGCCGTCTTCTCCTCATCGATGCTGTACAGCTCGCAGAGCTCCTGGACCACTCGCGAGCGCACCCGCTCGGTCTGCCCCTTCTCCAAGCGCTGAAGTGTGCTCTTACCCCACTCCATCAGGGTTGCCGCTTCTTCAAGGGTCAGGTTGGCGGCCTCGCGCGCATCTCGAAGGTATCGACCGAGCTGCCGCCGAGGCAGTGTGCTGCTCTCGCTTTCGGACATCAGGCCCATCCCGGGGTGAGTTCGCCGACCGATCTGGGAAGAGTGTGCGCCCAAAACGGGAATGGTGCAGGCATTTTGAAGCAATCAAATTGGGAACCCGAATCGACAAGCCTGAGATGCCTGGCTCGATGTGAACTGGTCGGGCGCTGGGGATTTCCCGCCAGGCGCACTCGGCTCCGCTATCTGCAACTGAGGGAGGAAATCCTGATGCCATGGGATATGTGGGCGCTGCTGTCGATCATCACGCTGTGCAGCGCCGTAATCGCCTGGTCCTGCTGGGGCTTCTACCGCGAGGCCCATCCCCACAACCCCGACCACCTCAGACTCCCCCTGACAGGCGGTGGCCACCTCGACGTCCCCCTGACCCGAACCCGCCGCCCCGGCCGCCATCGCCTTCACCCTCCCGGAACCAACTGGCCCCCAAGTCAATTCAGCAATCCAGCGAGGGCCGGCACATGACCCCGGCCGAGGTAACCACCCGCGGCCGCCTCGCCCTGACAACCAAGGGCAACCGCTTCGCCTGACGACTGCTCATCCGGGGCCCGCCGAACACGCCATATCGCACCCGAGGTCAGACGGGCGGCAGCAGGTCGCTCGCGAAACCGGACCCGTCCCAGCTATCGATTGGCATTGCTTATCAAAAGACTACTGATTGCCCATTGATAGGCCGGGGCCGAGGCCTCAGGCTTGCGGTGCGTCTCGAAAACGGTTGGCGTGCAGAGTTTCCGCGCCGAATCGCCGAGCGTGAGGTGGTCCGGTCCACCGCGAATACTGTTCATCGAAAGAAGGATCATTCATGACCGAGGCACTGCCGACGACCGCCGTTGTCCGCGTCGGACTCGCCAGTTTCGACCCGAGCAAGTTCGCCGAGTTCGACGCCCTCGCCAGGAAGCAGTCGGAGTACCTGACCCCGGCCATCGGACAACTGCCGGGTATCCGCCACTGGTACAGCGCCGTCTCCCCCGAGGGCTCCTACGCCAACGTCAGCATCTGGGACTCCGAGGAGCACGCAAACCAGATGAACGACCTGAAGGAAATGGCCGTCGTCGCCCGCGGCGAAATGGCGGACCTCGGCGGCATCACCTTCCACCCCATCGTCAACCACCCGATCACCTGGACCATCTGAATCGAACGATGGCTCGGTGCAACGGATTCCCTTAGATTGACCGAGTGAAAGATCCCCTGCACGAATTCGATCAGATGCTGCCGCCACGGGTCGACAGCCAGCCTGATCGAACCAAGCCGGGCATCGGGCGCTGGATCGCCGCCGGAACGGTGGCGGCGCTCGCCACCGGATTCGGCGGCGGCATGCTCGAAGGCTGGCAGGCTTGGCGCGCCGTCCACCGCATCGGAGCCGACATGTTCGCCGGCGCGAAAGCAGCGAACTGGGACTTCACGACAGTGATTCCGGTAGTTACCGGGCTCGCGGCAGCCCTGATCGTAGGTGCTCCGGCACCGACACGGCTCGCTGCCCGGCAGTCCTCCGCACTCCGGATCTGGGCAATCGGCGGAACACTCGTAACCGTTGCGGCAGTGGTGTTGTGGCCAATGGCGGCGGGCTGGACTTCGACGGTGTCGATCAAGACGATCCAATGGCTCGCGGGACTCGACTGGCACTCCGATGACAGCAGTGGCGACACCGTCGCCCATTACTTCTATCAATTCATTCCAGCGCGAGGCGCGCTCTGGGGCCTCCTCGAGTCAATCGTCTTCGCCCTCACACTATTCGGATCGCACGCAGCCATCCGCCGCCGCACCGCCCCACACCACCATCGGCAACGCGCACTCCGCGTCCTATTCGCCACCGTGGCCTTGACCCTTGTCTTCGGCGGCGTCTTCGCAGAAATCGCCCAACAGACCAACGGGGAGCTGGGAGTTCAGGCGCTCTGATCGACGCCGATCTCCCACCTTGTTCCGATGCTTCTCGAGGCAACGTGCTGCGGTCAAGCGTGTAGATATACCCCGGGTTGTGCGAGGTGGCTGATTGTTTCGGTGAGGTCGCCGTCGGCGCGGCCGAACGCCAGGTCGAAGTAGGCGCGCAGGTAGGTGCGTTGTAGATCGATGGATCAGGTGGGGTCGGCCTTGCCGATTATCGACTCGGTGGTGGTTGCGGGGAGTAGTCCGGCGGTGGTGAGTTGGGGGAGGTCCAGCCCGTTACTGACGACCGACCCGAGCAGCGGTCCGTCCAGATGGAATCTCTAGCCGGGTACCAGATCCTGACCATCAGCTCGCGTCGCCGGCCGGTGTGTTCCACGGGCCCGGTCGATCGGTGTCTGCCGTGTCAGGGGGGACGTCAGGTTCGCGTCAGGTCTGTGTCAGGTCGAGCGGCGATTGTAGTCGCATGAACAGCTCAGCGATTGCGGTCGCCGAGGGGTTCAGTGGCCGGGTTTACTGACCCGCCAATCGAATTCACATACCTGAGGAGATAGTCATGACCACCTTCCAGACTCCGGAACCGATCGTCGTCGCCATCGATGTGGCCGGTGGTGCGGTCACAGTTATCGCATCCGACCGCGCGGACACCACCGTCGAGGTTGTGCCCACCAATCCCTCGAAGGGGCGTGATGTGAAGGCGGCCGAGAAGACCTCGGTCGAATTCGCCGATGGTGTGGTGCGGATTCACACTGCCGAGCCCAGGAACCAGTACTTCGGCGCCTCCGGGTCGCTGGCGGTCACCGTTCAGGTGCCTGCGGGCTCCCGGATCGAGGGACATACCGGTGGGTGTGAGCTGCGCGGCGTCGGCCGGCTGGGCGATGTCGTCTTCGACGGCGCGTACCGGCAGATCGGGATCGACGAGGCCGCGAGCATCCGCCTCACCGCGGTCGACGGCGACGTCGAGATCGGCCGGCTGAGCGGTCCCGCGCAGATCACCACCGCCAGGGGCGCCATCCGAATCGGCCAGGCCGTGCGGGGCGCGGTTGTCCTCCACACCCAGCAAGGTGACATCTCCGTCGGCGCCGCCCCCGGCGTCTCCGCCTCGCTGGACGCCGGCACCAACCATGGTCGAGTCAGCAACGCCCTCAAGAACAACGGCGCGACCGAACTGGACATCCGCGCCACCACTGGCCAGGGCGATATCACCGCCCGCAGCCTCTGAAGGCGGGTGGGCGGCGCCGATCACATGACCGCATCGGTCTGGAGTGGGCCGGCGGCGATGCGAATCATTTTGATACGCATGGGCACTCGCTCATCGAGGTAGTAGATGTGCATGAACGGGGCGTGGACGACATCGTCCGGTTCGGACTTCTTCGCCATGGTCGCCTCGCCGCGCAAAAGGTAGACGCCGCCCGGAGCTGTCCAGCATTCGAGGACATCGTGGGTGATGTGCAGAGGTGCGTCGATCTTGACGAAGAACGCCTTGATGGCTTCGACCCCGACCAGATGGGCTGTGCCGAAGTACATCTCGGTATCGTCGGTCATGTGCGCGAACCCCGCACCGAAGGTGAGGGTGTCGATCTCGTGCATGATCCGACGGACCCATTCCGGTGTTGTGGCCGGTGTCGCGGTGGTCGTCATCGCGTCACATCCCTTCAGGCCGAACGGGGTAGATCGGACAGGAAGGCATCGATTTCGGCGTTGACCGCGTCCGGGTTCTCCCGGGCCGCGAGGTGGCCGGTGTGCAGCAGTACTCGGAAAGTACTGCGTTCGATCGCATCGGCCATCTTGCGTACCACGTGCACGGGAAACTGACTGTCCTCCTCGCCGGCGATGATCAGCACCGGAATATCGCCGGGAATGGTTGCCAGCCTGCGATGTTCGTCCTTGCGGCCGATGAGGATACTGCGCAATGCCCACGCCACCGATTTCGGATCATCGTTCAGCACGAAGTCGGTGAACGCCAGGAACTCCGGATTGCTCTCCTCGGCGGTCGGCCCGGCGAAGGCGGCGCGGGCGGCTTTCGCCGCGAGCGCGGGCATCCTCGCGTGCAGCGAAAGATAGGTGGCAAGCGCTGTCGCCCAGACGCTTTCGAATGTGGTCGGTAGCGAGGCCGTGGCATTGATGCCCACGGTGGCCAGCGTGCGCTCCGGGTAGTACGCGGGGAAGACGCCCGCGAGCATGCCACCCCAGCTGTTGCCGACCAGCACGCACTTGCCGACGCCGAGCGCGTCGAGGATCTCCACCAGAAGGTCGGCGCAGTCCTTCAGGTCGATGATCTTGCGGAGGGCTTCGGACCTGCCGTGACCGGGGCTGTCGATGAGCACCATCCGATAGTCCGGGGCGAAGTGCTCGTACTGGTATCGCCACATGGTGCCGTCCATCATCAGGCTCGGCCAGCACACCATGACCGGACCATCGGCTCGGCCGCCTACTCGCACGTTGATCAGGCCCAGCGCGGTCGGGATCAGCTGCTCGGTAATGCCCTCCGGCCAATTCGCTGCCGTCATGACAGCCCCTAACTACTAGTATCGAATCAGTACTAGTAGCAAAGTAGCACTAGCTGGTACGTGGCGCCAGAGGTTCGAGGGTGGCGGCGTCGATGGGCCGATGACAGCTGCTGCAGGCGAGATACGGCTCGGTTTCCTGACCGCAGGCGGTGTGCAGCAGTGGGCGGGTATCGAGCGGCCGGCCCTCCGCGGAACTCTCCGCCCAGCGGGTCACCGCCACCAGGGCGGGCACCACGAGCTCGCGCGCGGCATCGGTGAGCAGGTACTCGAACCACTGCTTGTCGTCCCGGTACACCCGCTTCTCCAGCAGCCCCATATCCGTCAGATCGTTCAGCCGCGTCGTGAGCATGGTCGCCGAAATGCCCAGCGCGCGTTTGAGCTCCCCGAACCGCCGCACGCCGAAGAAGACCTCTCGCAGGATCTGATAGTTCCAGCGCTCCGAGATCGCGGCCAGGAAGGCCTGGCCGTGCTCGAAAGTGACATGTTCGGTCCGGTCGGCCATGCCGGTCTCCTCGGTAGTGATTCAGTACTAGTTTCACACCAGTATTGCTCGGCGACTCGAACCACGCGGAGCTTGATCATGGAAGGCTCCTCGGTCGCACCGCATTCACTTGCCTGGGCAATGGGGATCTGTTTCCTGGGCAAGTAAGATGACCTGCATGGACGAACCATCTCCGTGGCTCGACGCGGAGCAGCAGCAACTGTGGCAGGACCTGCTCACCGTCGTGATCGCACTGCCCGCGGCCCTGGACCGCCAGCTGCAGCGCGACGCCGGCATGTCGAACTTCGAATACAGCGTGCTCGCCCGGCTGTCGATGTCCGACCAGGACACCATGCGGCTCAGCGAGCTGGCCCGCGACTGCGACAGCACCCTCCCGCGACTCTCGAAACTGATGGACCGCTTCGAGGCCCGCGAGTGGATCGTCCGCCGCATCGACTCCACCGACGGCCGCTACACGCTGGCCACACTTACCGACCAGGGTCGGCAAGAGCTCGTCGACAGCGCGCCCGGGCACGTCGCCCAGGTCCGCCGGCTCGTCTTCGACCCACTCACCACCGCCCAACGCCGCCACCTCGGCACCGCACTCTCCCGCATCGCCGACACCGTCCGGCGGGAAACCGGAAGCGGCCCTACCGGATAAGTCTGCTTGACGTCGCGGATCCGCTATGTTGTGGATCGGACAGTGTCGGTGCAGGTAGAGGCGCTCTTCTTATATCCGATTCGATCGGAAGGTCTGCCATGGTCATCGCAGGGCTTGCACTTGCCGGGGTAGCGGCGGTCGTGCACGTGTTCATCTTTTATCTGGAGTCGATCGGCTGGACCGGTGGGCTGGCTCGCAAGACCTTCGGGATGACTCGGGAAGAGGCGGAGGCACAGCGGGAACTGGCCTTCAATCAGGGGTTCTACAACCTGTTTCTGGCTGTTGCGGTGTTCGCCGGGATCATCGTCTACGCAGCGGGGCAGCATGCGGTGGGCGCGACGCTGGTATTCACCGGGGCGGGGTCGATGGTTGCGGCGAGTTCGGTGCTGGTGCTGTCGAATCCGAGTCGGGCCGCCGCGGCGGCGAAGCAGGGTGTGATTCCGGCGTTGGGTGTGGTTGCGCTGGCAGTCGGCTTGATCAGCTGACTGCCAGGCGATCGAGCAGTGCGCCGCTGGGCGCTACCGTCCCGCGGTGCGGGCCAGATCCTCGGGGTAGCGGGCGCCGGCGATGGCGTCGGCCGGGGCTGCCGCCTCGATGCGGGCGAGATCCTCGGGGGTGAGGGCGATCTCGGTGGCGGCCGCGTTCTGTTCGAGGTAGGTGCGGCGTTTGGTGCCGGGGATGGGGACCACATGGTCGCCGCGGGACTGGACCCAGGCGAGGGCGAGTTGGCCTGGGGTGACGCCCTTTTCGTCGGCCAGCGTGCGGAGGGCCTCGACGATGGCGAGATTGCGGTCGAAATTGGCGTCGGAGAAGCGGGGGAGGCGGCGGCGCAAATCGTCGGCGGGGAGATCGGCAGGGGAGGTGAGGGCGCCGGTGAGGAAGCCGCGGCCCAAGGGGGAGAAGGGCACGATGCCGATGCCGAGTTCGGCACAGGCGGGGGCGATTTCATCCTCGATACCGCGCGTCCACAGCGACCATTCACTCTGCAGCGCGGTCACCGGGTGGACGGCGTGCGCCCGGCGGATGGTGGCGGCGGAGGCTTCGGAGATGCCGAGATAGCGAACCTTGCCCGCCTGCACCAACTCCGACAATGCGCCCCAGGTCTCCTCCACGGGGACGGCCGGGTCCACGCGATGCTGGTAGTACAGGTCGATGTGGTCGACGCCCAGGCGCGCAAGGGATTCGTCGCAGCACTGCTTGACGTAGGCGGCATCGCCGCGCGCGCCCGCCGGACCCTGCTCGCCCCAGATGATGCCGAATTTGGTTGCCAGCACGACCTTGTCGCGCCGGTCGGCGATGGCGCGGCCCACCAGGCGCTCATTGGTCTCCGGGCCGTAGACGTTCGCGGTGTCGAGCAGCGTGACGCCGAGGTCCAGCGCCCGGTGGATGGTGGCGATCGATTCGTCCTCGTTCTCGCGCACCCCGTACGCCGAACTCATGCCCATGCAGCCGAGTCCCTGCGCGCCGACGGTCAGTTCGCCCAGCTTCCTGGTCCCGATCAAGTCGCTCATGCCTTCAACGCTACGACCTGGAGCACACTCCAAGTCAATCCCCGCCGATCGGCCGGCTACACGTAAGCAGTGGCGAGGCACAACGAAATCCGTTGCGCCTCGCCACGAAATACGAAGGCAGACTCAGGCCTGATCGTAGGCGTCCTGCAACTGCTTCATATCGATCTTGGACATGGTCCGCAGCGCCGTCGCCGCGGCCGCCGACTTCGCCGGATTCGCCCCGGACAGCAGGTCCGGCAGCTCCGACGGAACCACCTGCCACGACAGACCGTACCGGTCGGTCAGCCAGCCACACGGCCCGGGCGCGCCACCCTCGGTGAGCGCATCCCACAACCGATCGACCTCGGCCTGACCATCCACCACAACCTGGATGGACGCCGCATCGGAGAAGTCGTGCCCCGGCCCGCCATTGAGCAGACTCAACGCATGCCCGGCCAGCTCCAGCGTCACGATGAACGCCGAACCATCCGGATTACGGGTAACGCCGGTGATCTGCGATTCCTTGATCGCCGACGTATAGAAGGCCGCCGCCTGCTCGGCCTGATCTTCGAACCAGAGGAAGGTGGAAACGGAGGTCATGATGGGCTCCCTGTCGAGGTGGTGAACTGTTGTCACCCAGTGGTCGGAGTCGCGCTCTGCCGTTCGACACATCTTCGTCGGATTTCCCGAGAAACTTCTTCCGAGCCTACTTCCCGATCGGGAAAGCCCCCGAAACGGCGAATGCCCGCACGGATCGCCATGATCCGTGCGGGCATTCGCCGCTTGCGGTTTCGGGTTAGACCGAGACGCCTACGCGCAGGGCGTGGGGCTCGATGGCGCCGCGGACCAGGGCCCGCTCGTCGATGGTCGCTGCCTGGTAGGGCAGGGTCGACAGGGTGGCGGTCATCTTGGCGACCGGGTCTTCGATGGCCTTCGGGGTGCCGAAGATGAAGGTCCACTCGTGCTCGTCGCTGACGTACGGAACGACGGTCTCGAAGAGGTTGTGGAAACGGGTCCACGAACGCTTCAGGGTCTCGTTGCGCCACATGGTCTGACAGCCGGCCTGCGCCGCCAGCACGCCGCCCTCGGCGAGCAGCGCCTTACAGCGGTTGAGGAAGTCGTCCTCGTACAGGCGGTTGTGCTGGGCATCCTCGACACGCTCGTCGGGGAGGTCGATGCAGATCATGTCGTAGCGCACGCCCGCGGCCTCCGCCTTGGCCAGGAAGTCCCAGCCGTCGGCGTAATGCATCTTGATCGGGCCCTGCTGCGCGACCGCCGCGGCCAGATCGGCCTGGGTGTAGCCGTAGGGGAGGTGCTCGGCGCACAGCTCCACCTCCAGCTGGTCGATATCCACGTGGTCGACGAGCGCGGCGCCCGCGGCCATCGACATCTGCGACGCGACGCCCTCACCGGAACCGATGATCAGCACCTTCTCCAGCTTCTCGGCCAGCGCATAACCCGGGACCAGCATGGCCTCGTGGTAGGTGAGCTGCGAGAACTCGGTGGACTGGCGATCGTCGTCGGAGAACAGGGAGATGCCCTGCTCGGTCTTGGCGATCACCATGTGCTGGAACGGGGTGTTGGTGTCGACGATGACCTCGGTCATGTTCCAGACGCGGGTCAGGCCCTCACCCACGGGCTCATGGATCCGGCGCGAGGCATGGCCGCGCTGGATGACCTCCATGTTGACCGTCTTCGGCGACAGCTCTTCCTTCAGCAGTTCGACGGCCTTGGTGGCGCCGGAACCGATACTGCCGCAAGTGAATACGTCGACGAAGATGTCACCCGACTCGGGGTAGGTGTGAATCGAGGCGTGGGACTCGGACAGCAGCGCCAGCACGGTGACCCCGTGCGGCTCGAACTGTTTACGCACGACATCGCAGATGGTCACCCCCGAGGCGACCAACGATTTTCGAAGTGCGGTTTCGAGTCGTTCGAGGTCGTCGCAGAGATTGGCGTCGACACCACCGAACTCGGCCAGCACATGCCAGCCGGTGAATTCTGCCGTCATGGCTAAACTCACTCTCGCTCAGCGCCAATGACATGCACAGTCAGAGGCGGAAAACCGTTGAAGGACACCGACGAATAGCTCGCCGTATAGGCGCCGGTATCGAGGATCCGAACAGGATCACCGGCTTGCAACGTGGTCGGAAGAAGGACCCGCGTGCGTTGATAGAGTACATCGTCCCCGTCACACGTAGGACCGGCCACCACGGCCTCGTCCTTCGGATCCGAGTCCCGATCGGTACGGAATCGGTAGGCGATGTACTCGTTCTCGGTTTCGGCCATGCCGTTGTAGCGGCCGATATCGAGGTATATCCAGCGCCGCCCGTCCGGCGCTACACGAACATTCACCACTTCGGCATGGATCTCACCGGTATTGCCCACCAGGGCGCGACCGGGTTCCACGACGAGTGCGGTGTGTTCCGGGAGGAAGCGGGCCGCGGCGTCGGCAATGGCCGCGCCCAGCTCCGCGAGTTGAGGCGCCGGATCGGCGTACGAAATCGGAAGTCCCCCACCGATATTCACCGCCGTAACCGGAATGTCCTTGATTTCCAACGCTTCCGCGATGGCGCCCGCCTGCTCGATCCCGATGCCCCAGGCCTTCGGGTCCAGCTGCTGCGAGCCGACATGGAAGTACGGGCCGACCACCTGCAGCCCCAGATCACGCGCCCGCACCAGCAGCCGTTTCGCCTCACCGGGCGCGCACCCGAACTTGGTGCCGAACGGCGTCTGCGATTGCGGCGCCGACGACAGGAACCGGCACTCCACCTCGGAACCCGGCGCATGCTCGGCGATGCGCAGCAGGTCGTCCTCGGTATCGAAGGCGTAGCGCCGCACGCCCGCCGCATACGCGGTGGCGATCTGAGCGGCCTTCTTGATGGGATTGCCGTAGCACATGACGGCCGGGTCGACACCCTGCGCGAGGCAGAGTTCGATCTCACCGACGCTGGCGACGTCGAACTCCGCGCCCTCGTCGTTCAGCAGCCGGATGATCTCCGGCACGGGACTCGCCTTGACGGCGAAGCGAATTCGCGCCGCGGGGAGTGCGGCATGCAGTGCGCGGTAGTTCGCGCGGACCTTGTCCAGGTCGATGACCAGACAGGGCGACTCGGGCAGGTTTCGATCCGTCAATCTAAGGGAACTCTTTTCGGTCGGCCGCAACCGGCGGGACTCAGGCAACCTGCGCGACAATACACGCGATCGGCCGCGGAAAACGAACCGAAGACCGATCGAATACGTCACTCTTACGGCCGAAATGGATAAGACGGCCGAATCGCCTGCCGCGGGCGGGCTCCGCGCTGAACCTGCAGCGATCGCAATGCTCGGCCCGCAGCGATCGCAAAGCTCAGCCCGCGGTGATCGCGACCTCGTCGAAGACCACTTCACCGGCCGCATCCGACTCGGCCAGATCGACCGTCGCGTGGATGGCCCAGCCATGGTCGCCGTTCGGATCGTCGAGGACCTGCCGCACATCCCAGAAACCGGGGCGCTGCTCCACCTGGAAGAGCTTCGGGCCGCGCGCATTCGGGCCGGTGCCGAGGGTTTCGTACTCGGCGAAGTACGGCTCCAGCTCCGATTCCCAATCCAGCTCGTCGCCCAGTTCTTCGAGGGCCTCCCAGCGCCGCAGCGCGGCCAGATCCACCCGGCGGAACATGGCGTTGCGCACCAGCACCCGGAACGAGCGCTCGTTCGCCGAGATCGGCCGCACGGTCTCCGCGCCGAACGCCACCTGCTGCTCATCGGATTCCGCACCCGGATTGGTGAGCTGCTCCCACTCGTCGAGCAGGCTGGAGTCCACCTGCCGGATGAGCTCGCCCAGCCATTCGGTGATGTCGTCGAGTTCCTCGGTGCGCGCCTGCTCCGGCACGGTCCGCCGCAGCGCCCGGTAGGCGTCGGCGAGATAGCGCAGCACCACACCCTCCGAGCGGGCCAGCTCATAGCCGGACACCAGCTCGGCGAAGGTCATGGACCGTTCCACCATCTCGCGCACCACGGACTTGGGGGAGGGCTCGAACTCCGACACCCAGGGATGACCGGCTTTATAGGTCTCATAGGCCGGTTCGATGAGCTCCGGTCCGAGCGGTTTGGGCCAGGTCACCTCCTCGAGCAGCTCCATGCGCTCCTCGTATTCGATGCCGTCGGCCTTCATCTCCGCGACCGCCACCCCGCGCGCCTTGTGCTGCTGCGCCATGAGCAACTGCCGCGGATCCTCGAGCGTCGATTCGATGAGCGAGATGACATCGAGGGTGTAGGTGAGCGACTCCTTGTCGAGCAATTCCAGCGCCGCCAGCGCGAAGGGGGACAAGGGCTGGTCGAGGGCGAAATCGCGCTGCAGATCGACCATCAGGCGGGCGTGACGGCCATATTTGTCCGGCTCGTCCAGTTGCTGCACCACGCCCGCGTCCCGCAGCGCCCGATACAGCCGGATCGCCTTGAGGATGTGCTTGCGCTGCGCCGCCCGCGGCTCGTGGTTCTCCTCCAGCAGATGCCGCATGGCGTAGAAGCAATTGCCCTTGCGCGCAATGACATTCAGCAGCATCGCATTGGTCACATTGAACCGCGAGACCATCGCCTCCGGCGAGGCCGACACCAGCCGGTCGAAGGTCTCCTCCGACCACGACACGAAACCCTCGGGCGGCTTACGCTTCTGGACCTTCTTCAGCTTCTTGGGATCATCGCCGGCCCGGGCGATCAGGCGCGCGTTCTCCACCTCGTGCTCGGGGGCCTGCACCACCACCGTGCCCAGGGTGTCGTAACCGGCGCGCCCGGCGCGGCCCGAGATCTGATGGAACTCACGCGCATTCAGCCGGCGCGTGCGCACCCCGTCGTACTTGGTGAGACCCGTCAGCAGCACGGTGCGAATCGGCACATTGATGCCGACGCCGAGCGTATCGGTGCCGCACACCACCTTCAGCAGGCCGTCCTGCGCGAGCTTCTCCACCAGTCGCCGGTACTTGGGCAGCATCCCGGCGTGATGCACGCCGATGCCGTGCCGGATGAACCGCGACAGCGTCTTACCGAAGCCGGTGGCGAAACGGAACTCGCCCAGCGCGTCCGCGATGGCTTCCTTCTCCGCCTTCGACGACATGTTCACGCTCATCAGCGCCTGCGCCCGCTCCATGGCCGCGGCCTGGGTGAAGTGCACGACGTAGACCGGCGCGAGACTGGTGGTCACCAGATCCTCGAGCGTTTCGGTAATGGGGGTGCGAACATACGAAAAGCTCAACGGCACAGGACGTTCCGCGCCCTGCACGATGGCTGTCTCGCGACCGGTACGGCGGGTCAGATCCTTCGCGAAGAAATCGACCTCACCGAGAGTGGCCGACATGAGCAGGAATTGCGCCTTCGGCAACTCGATCAGCGGCACCTGCCACGCCCACCCGCGATCCGGATCGGCGTAGTAGTGGAACTCGTCCATCACCACCTGGCCGACATTGGCGTCCGCGCCCTCGCGCAACGCGAGATTCGCCAGGATCTCCGCGGTCGCGCAGATGATGGGGGCTTCCGGATTGACCGCCGCATCGCCGGTCACCATGCCGACCTTGTCCGCGCCGAACACCTCGCACAGGGCGAAGAACTTCTCGCTCACCAGCGCCTTGATGGGTGCGGTGTAGTAGCTGCGCTCGCCCTTGTTCATGGCCGCGAAGTGCGCGCCCAGCGCCACCAGCGACTTACCGGACCCGGTCGGGGTGTTCAGGATGACGTTCGCGCCGGTGACCAGCTCGAGCAACGCCTCTTCCTGCGCGGGATACAGGCTCAGACCCTGCGAGTCGGACCACTCGGCGAATTGTTCGTACAGCCAATCCGGGTCCACATCGGGTACGGCACGGTCGGGAACCAATTCGGACAGCTGCACGCCGCCCAACGTTACCGGTCGGCAAGCCGAATCCCCGCAGCGGAAGGACCCAACTCTCTGGAGCTCTCCGGGGCAAACCCCTGAAACCCCTGCTCGGCCCGCACGACCAGCACCTGAGCACGCAGCCGGAAGGGTCGGAAACAAGGTAGCCACGGCGCAACCGGCCTCGAAGGCGGCCGCCGCGACACCGGAGGTGCCGCCCTGCCGGGACCTGAAGGGTCTCGGGCCGTGGCGAGTGCGTCAGCGCAGGGGCGGGTTGTCCGTGCCGTCGGCGTCGCCGAAACCGGTCTGCTCGGCCAGGAAACGCTCGAACTCCGCACCGAGCTCATCGCCGGTCGGGAGGTCGTTCTCGCTGGCCAGCAGGCTGGACTGGCGTTCCTGGGCGGTGACGAAGCTGTCGTACTGGCGTTCCAGGGCCTGGACGACGGTCTCCACCTCGGAGTTGCCGGCGATGTGCTCGTTGACCTGTTCACGGACCCGCGCGGCGGCGTCGGTGAGGGCGGCCAGGGGGAGTTCCAGGCCCGCGTTGTCGGCGACGTTCTCCAGCAGGGTCTGCGCGGCCTCGGGGTAGGCGGTCTGGGTCAGATAGTGCGGGACATGCACCGAGAAACCGACCGACTCGTGGCCGTGCTGGGCCATGCGGTACTCCAGCAGCGAGGACGCACTGCCCGGCACCTGCAGCTCACCCGGCCAGCGCTGATGATCACCGATGAGGTCGTTGTCGCTGGCATGCGCGGTCACACCCAGCGGGCGGGTGTGCGGAATCGCCATGGGAATGGCCGAGAGCCCGATCGTGCGGCGCACACCCAGCTGTTCGGACAGCAGGCGCACCGCGGTGACGAACTTCTCCCAGCGCAGATCCGGTTCCAGCCCGGACAGCAACAGGAACGGCGTGCCCGCCGTGTCCTTGAGCGCCCACAGATTCAGCTCGGGCTCGGTGTAATCCGAGAAGTGATCGGTCTTGAAGGTCATGAGCGGACGCCGCTCGCGGTAGTTGAGCAGCTCGTCCATATCGAACGAGGCCACGAGTTCGGACTCGAGGCTCTCGCGCAGATGCGTGGTGGCCAGGCGAACCGCATGCCCGGCATCGGTGAAACCTTCCAGACCGTGCACCAGGACCGGACCCGAGCCATCGTCGGACGACAGCTGCGGAGCCGGGAATTCCAGCTCGTACATTCGCGACTCGTAGTCCATCGCGTGCTCCTTCCTGCGTGGCCCACTTCCGCGACCCATCCACATTGTCCCTCATGGCCATGCACGCCGCGCACGGCCCGCACCAGCGGTGCAACACGGCGGCATGGGACACGCATTCCCCGGGTCCCCGCCACGCGGCGTGGCATTCGGTGTGAACAGCAGATATTCGGCATAGTTGGACGTGTGATGGTGCCGGATTCTCGCAGCTTGTGCCGCTTGACCGTACGCGCTGCGGGAGTCGTCGCGGCCGGGTCGCTGCTCGCCGCGTGCGGCACCACCGTCTCGGGTCATCCGGTCGCCTCGCGGAGTCCGATCACCGCGGTGCAGACCGACGGTGGGCTGGCCAGACTGCTGCCCGACCCGTCCCAATTCCCCTCGAGCTACACGGCTATTGCACTGCCGCCCGACAGCGCGGGGGAGGCGGCCGCCGATCTCGAGGGCATGTTGCCCGGGGCGACCGTCGATCCTGCGGCTTGCGCGCCCGCCACTCCGACCGCGGGCCCGGTCGTTTCCGTGGGCACCGACGACAACACGCGATCCACGCTCACCGTCGAGCTGATTCGAACCGATAAGAAGCTGTCCTCGGTGCGAGATCAGTTGCAGCAGTGCGGGACCGTGCGAATCGGGCACGCGGGCACCACCGCCACCGTCACGACCAAGATGGATCCGGCGCCACCGTCCAATGCCGACGACACCCTCGCGTTGAACCGCACCGTCGAATCCGCGCGTGGCGGACCGGGACTCACCCGTTCGATGCAGACGCTGCTCGGTCAGATCGGGGATGTGCGGGTCAGCGTGACCTACATGACTTTCGGTGACGGCAAGCCCGATACCGGTGCGCTGGACGCGCTCTTCACCACCGCGCTGCGCAAGGTGCGCAAGGGGTAGTCACTGCGCGGGGCGATAGCGTTCGGCCAGTTCGGCGCCCAGGCGGGCCAGTTCGGCTCGCACCGATTCCGGCTCGACTACCTCGAGGGCCGTGCCCCATCCGGCCAGCTGCTGGGCGATCATGAGCGGCGTCGGCGCCGTGATGGATACCCGCACCCGGCCGTCGGGAATTGCGGTGTCCACCACGCAGTGCCGGCCCTGCTGGTGGCGCAGGACGGGCAATAGCGAGGCCGGGACCAGGACCGTCGCCGACAGGGTCGAGCGATGCCGCTCGACCTCCTCGACGACCTCCGACCAGGCCTCGGACAGGTCGAAATCCTCTGGGCGGGAGAAGGTTTCGTCGGTGAGCTGCGCGCCGGTGATGCGGTCCACGCGGAAGGTGCGGCGGCCACGGTCGGTGCCCGCCACCAGATACCAGATGCCGTCCTTGTCGACCAGGCCCCACGGATCGACCAGGCGCTCACTGGGTTTGCCCGCGCGCTCGTAGCCGAGCCGGATCTTGCGGCGGCGCACCACCGCGGCCTGTAATTCCGTGACCTGCTGCGGCGGTTGTTCATCGCGTTCGCCCCAGCGGGCGGGATCGACGACCACCGCGCCGGCGGCGGCCTCGGCTTCGGTGCGGAAGGTCTGTGGCAGGGCGCGCAACAGCTTCCGCAGGGCCGATTTGGTGGCGGGTGTGGTGGTGGCGACCGGGCCCAGCAATAGGAACAGGGCCTGCGCTTCGCCGGCGGTGAGACCGCTGAGATCGGTGCGGGCGCCGCCGACCAGCGCCCAGCCGCCGCCCCGGCCCTGCTGCGGATACACCGGAATTCCGGCCGCGGACAAGGCCTCCAGGTCGCGGCGGGCGGTGGCCACCGACACCTCGAGCTCGGCCGCGACCTCGGCGGCGGTGACCCGGCCGCGGGTCTGCATGAATAGCAGGGTGGCTACCAAACGGTCCGCGCGCATACCGGAGATTCTGCCCGGAAAAGTGCTCATTCGGTGAGCACTTTTCCTCCGATGATGGATACATCGAACAGCTCGACCCGACCGAGGAGACACAAATGTTGCGAGGCATGGCGACCGTCAACTACTACGCCGACGACCTGGAGGCCGCCAAGGACTGGTACGCCGAATTGCTCGGCGTGGCACCGTATTTCAGCGTTCCGGGCGGCTACTACGAGTTCCGGATCGGCGACTACCAGGCCGAACTCGGCATTATCAACCGCAAGTTCGCACCCACCAGCCCGGACCGGCCGGGCGGGCAAATGGTGAACTGGCACGTGGACGATGTCGCGGCCACCCTCGAGAAGCTGCTCACCATGGGCGCGCAGGTCTACGAGCCGATCACCGAGCGCGGCAACGGAACCGGCTTCGTCACCGCCTCGGTCGTCGACCCCTTCGGCAATGTGCTCGCCATCATGAGCAACCCGCACTACCTGGAGATTCTCGCCGGCCGGCCCGAATAGCATCGGGCACCGACAGATTCACGTCGCCGCCGCAGCTGCCGCGCCGAGTAATCCACGACACGCGAACCGCGCCAATGCATCCACAGGCACCCGGAAACCGCGGTTCCGTGTCGTAACTCCGTCGGTGCCCCGGCGGACGGTCGGCGCCATGACAACACCGACCGAACCCACCCCATCGAACGAACCCGACGAAACCACCGAGCCGGAACCGCGGCTGCGTAAGCCGGGTGATCTCATCGCGGCGGTGCCCGCGCTGCTGGGGTTCATCCCCGTGCGGTCGCTGGTGGTGACCGTATTGCGGCCCGAGCCCGGGGTACCGCTGCGCGCCGCGGTGGATTTCATGACGCGCATGGACCTCGACGGCAACGGCCGGGCCGCGACCGCGGAGCTCATCGACCGGATCGCGCAGATCTGTGTGGCGCACAATGCGCTCGCGGTCCTCGCGCTCATCATCGACGACCGCGCCACGGCCCCGAAATCCGGGCATCGGGGAGTACGCGGCCGCAAGCATCGCGATCTGCTCGCGGCGATCGAGCACCGGCTCGACGCCGAGGCCATCCCGTTGGCGGGGGCGTGGGCGGTCGCGGAAATCGGGCCCGACCTGCCCTGGTGGAGTCTGACCGGACCGCCGCGCGACGGCAGGCAACCGGATCCGGCGACCTCCGAGGTCGCCTTGCGCCAGGTGCTCGAGGGACGGCTGCTGCGAGCCTCACGGGAGGAGCTCGCCGCGCTCGTCGCGCCTGATCCCAGCCTGCAGAGCGAGATGCGGCCGCTGTTGAAAGCCGTCGGCAGCACGGCGTCCGGCCGATTCGCCGAGGCATTGCGACGTGACGACGCCGACTCCTACACGCGGACGACCCTGCGCCAGGTACTGCGACATGTGGCGAAGCTCGAATCCGGTATCGAGCCGGACCCGCCGGCCCTCGCGGAATTGGCTGTCGCGCTGCGCGATTCATCGGTCCGCGACGTCATGTTCGCACTCACTCCGGGCCCGCACGCCGCGGCCGCCGAGGCGCTCTGGTCCCGGCTGACCCGCGCCCTCCCGGACCCGGACCGCGCGGAGGCCGCCGCCCTCCTCGCCTACTGCGCGTACGTCCGCGGCGACGGACCCTTCACCGGCGTAGCGCTCGAGGCCGCATTATCCGCAGACCCCGAGCACCGCATGGCAATCCTGCTCGACGCCGGCCTGCAGACAGGCATGCGCCCCGAAAGGCTGAGCCGCCTCGCAGATTCCGGCCGAGAGGCAGCCCTGGACCTCGGCATCGACCTCGACCAGGAGCTCTCGTGAACGGGTATTCCGGCGGTCAGCGGGCGCTGTGCGCGCGGTCGCCCAGGGAGCGGAGGAAATCCCAGGCGTCGGAGACGATCTCGTCGAGGTCGGTGTGCTCGGGCTGCCAGCCGAGTTCGGCGACGGCGCGATCGCTGGAGGCGATCAGGACGGCCGGGTCACCGGCGCGGCGCGGGGCGTCCACCGAGGTGATGGGGAGGCCGGTGACGCGGCGGCAGGCCGAGATGACCTCGCGGACCGAGAAACCGGTGCCGCTGCCGAGGTTGAAGATGCGGTGCACGCCGGGCTGCGACTGGCCGAGAGCCAGCAGGTGGGCCTGCGCCAGATCGCGAATGTGGATGTAATCGCGGACCGCGCTGCCGTCCGGAGTCGGGTAGTCGGTGCCGAACACCGCGATCGACTCACGATGGCCCAGCGCCGTCTGCAGGACCAGGGGGATGAGATGGGTTTCCACGACACGGTTCTCGCCGAGACCGGCGTACGCGCCGGCCACATTGAAGTACCGCAGGCTGGTCGCCGCCAGCCCGTGCGCCGCCGCGTACGAGGTGATGGCGTAGTCGATCGACAGCTTCGAGGCGCCGTACGGATTGGTCGGTTGCTTCGGGGCGTGCTCGACGATCGGCACCTGCTCCGGCTCGCCGTACACCGCCGCGGTGGAGGAGAACACCAGCCGCGGAGTACCGGCATGGCGCATGGCTTCCAGCAGCGCCAGGGTCTTCACCACATTGCCGTGCCAGTACTTCTCCGGCTGCTGTACCGATTCACCGACCAGCGATTGCGCCGCGAAATGCAGTACGCCGTCGAAGGATTCGGCGGTGATCAGCTCGACGCCGGCGGTGGCGATATCGCCCTCGACGAACTTCGCACCGGTGGGCACGCCCTCGGCGTTGCCGGTGGAAAGATCATCGACGACGACCACCTCGTGGCCCTCTTCGAGCAGAACCTGCGCGCAGACGCTACCGACGTAGCCCGCGCCTCCGGTAACCAGAAGCTTCACGTATCAGACCAATTTCACCTGGACGGCATGCGCCATCTCGTCGGACAGTTCGAATCCCTCATGACCCGGCACGGAGATGGTCACCGCGCCCGGCTTGGTCTCCACGGTCACGCGCGCGTCCGGCACGACGCCCGCCTCGCGGAGCTGATTGATGACCTCGGGGTCGGTCTGGATGTGCTCGGACAGCCGGCGCACGACGACCGCCTGCGACTGCCCGGACGGCAGATCGCTGAGGCGGATCAGCTTCTCGTCGGCGCTCGAGCCCGGCTTCACGCCCAGCTCGTCCAGACCCGGAATCGGGTTGCCGTAGGGGGAGGTGGTGGGGTGGTTGAGCACCTCCACCAGGCGGCGTTCCACATCCTCGCTCATGACGTGTTCCCAGCGGCACGCCTCGGCGTGCACGTTCTCCCACTCCAGACCGATGATGTCGACCAGCAACCGCTCGGCCAGCCGATGCTTGCGCATGACCGCGACCGCCATGGAGCGGCCCTTGTCGGTCAGCTCGAGGTGGCGATCACCGGCTACGGTCAGCAGACCGTCGCGCTCCATGCGCGCGACCGTCTGGCTCACCGTGGGTCCACTCTGCTCGAGGCGTTCGGCGATCCGCGCGCGCAGCGGCGTCACGCCCTCCTCCTCGAGGTCGTAGATGGTACGGAGGTACATCTCCGTGGTGTCGACCAGATCCTTCACCTGTTAAACCCCTTCGTCGGCACGAATTCTACCCATGCACGGCGGCTGCACCGGGCGACAGCATATTTCGCGAACACAGCGACAACACCCAGGACGGCCTGCGTGTTCCCCGCTCTTTTCACGGGAGATACCTTGCCACCTCGGTATGACAGCGTTGCGGTGTCGACAGCTTACGAACTCCGGCGACGCATTAGCGTGGCAGGTATGCCAGGCGGAACAGGTACCGACGGAACCGTGGTGTGGAGCGATCGGTTCCTCGACTACACCTGGACACCGGAACACCCCATGCGACCGGTGCGCCTCGAGTTCACGATGGCGCTCGCGCGGGGTCTCGGGCTACTCGACGGCGTCGAGACGATCACGCCCGCCGCGGCGGGGGATGCCGAACTACTGCGGGTGCACACCCACGACTATGTCGAGGCGGTCAAGCACGCGCGGCAACCCGCGGGCCCGGTGCCCGCCGCGCCGCCCTACGGTCTCGGCTCCGCCGACAACCCGGTGTTCCCGCACATGCACGAGGCGGCCTCGGTGATCGTGGGCGGCACGCTGGCCGCGGCGCAGGCCATTGCCGCGGGTCACACCCGGCGCGCGGTGAGCATCGGCGGTGGCATGCATCACGCCATGCCGGCCTCGGCGGCCGGGTTCTGTGTGTACAACGATGTGGCGGTGACCATTTCGTGGCTGCTGGACAACGGCTTCGACCGCATCGCGTATGTGGACGTCGACGTGCACCACGGGGACGGCGTGCAGCGCATGTTCTACGGCGACCCGCGGGTCCTCACTGTGTCGATCCATCAGCATCCGGCGACCCTGTGGCCCAACACCGGCTGGCCGGAGGAGACCGGCGCCGGTAAGGCCGAGGGCACCGCCGTCAACCTGCCTATCATGCCCGGGACCCGGGATTCGTTGTGGCTGCGCGGATTTCACGCGGTGGTGCCGGGCGCGCTGGCCGCGTTCCGGCCGCAGATCGTGATCAGCCAGTGCGGCGTCGACACCCATCGCGAAGATCCGCTGGCCGATCTGGAACTCAGCGTGGACGGTCAGCGCGCGGCCTTCCTCGCCATGCGCGACCTCGCCGACCGCTATGCCGAGGGCCGCTGGCTGGCGGTGGGCGGCGGCGGATACGGGCTGATCCGCGTGGTCCCGCGCGCCTGGACCCACCTGCTGGCCGCCGCCCTGGGCCGGGAGATCGATCCCGCCACCGCCATCCCGCAGCGGTGGAAGGACCTGGTGGGCCGATACGCCCCCATGGTCGCCGCGCCCGGCACCATGGGCGACGGTGCGGACATCTCCTTCGCCCGCTGGGACGGACCGGGCGGCGGCCGCGATACCGGGGACGAGCACGTCGACCGGGCCCGCCGCGCCCTCGACATATCCGTATCGGCAACTCGCCGAGCGACTTTCGGCCTGCTCGGGCTGGATCCGGAGGATCCCCGTGACTGAATCCACCGATCCCGTTCCGCCGCTGCCGCCGGATACGCCCGGGACGCCGTTGCATCCGCCACCGCCGCCGGAGCACTGGTTCGCCGACGTGCTGGCCTCCGATGGCGGTGTGGTGCGGTTGCGGCCCATCACGCCCGATGACGCGGAGCTGCTCGAGCGGTTCCATTCCGGGTTGTCCGATCGGACGCGGTATCTGCGCTACTTCGGGCCGTATCCGCGTATGACGCCGAAGGATCTGTACCGCACCACCCATGTCGACTATCACGATCGTGTCGGCCTGGTCATCGAGCTCGGAGACGAGATCATCGCGGTCGGGCGCTACGAGTATCTGGCCGAACGCAGTGGGCCGCGGTCGGCCGAGGTGGCGTTCGTGGTGGCCGATGAGCATCAGGGGCGGGGACTCGGGTCGATCCTGCTCGAGCATCTCGCCGGCGCGGCCGCCGAGCAGGATATCGACACCTTCGTGGCGGAGGTGCTGGCCGAGAACAATGCCATGGTGCAGGTGTTCCGGGATGCCGGATATCAGGTGCAGCGCAGTCGCGACGGTTCGGTGCTGCATCTGGAATTCGCCATCGACCCCTCCGAAGCCCTGCTCTCGGTGCGGGATTCCCGCGAACGCGCCTCCGAGGCGCGCAGTGTGGGCAATCTGCTCGCGCCGAAGTCGGTGGCGGTCATCGGCGCGACGCCCTCGACCAGCCGGGTCGGCGGCGCGGTCATGGCCAACCTGCTGTCCGGGGCGTACCAGGGCCCGGTGTTCCCGGTGAACCGCAATCGCACCGCGGTGCGCGGCGTGCGCGCCTATCCGACCGTGCGCGATATCCCGGACGAGGTCGATCTCGCGGTGATCGCGGTGCCCGCCGCCGAGATCGGCTCGGTGCTCGACGACTGCATGGCCAAGGGTGTGAAGGGCCTGGTCGTACTGACGGCCGGCTTCTCCGAGACCGGCCCGCGCGGGTACGAGAAGGAACGCGAACTCGTCGATTCCGCTCGTGCGCACGGTATGCGCGTGGTCGGGCCCAGCGCGCTCGGCATCGCGAACACCGATCCGGCGGTCGCCCTGAACGCGACCCTCGCCCCGATCCTGCCCGGGCGCGGTCGCATCGGATTCTTCTGCCAGTCCGGTCCGCTCGGCGCCGCCATCCTCGGTGAGGCCGCCGCGCGGCAGCTCGGACTGTCCACCTTCGTCTCCGCCGGTAATCGCGCGGATGTGTCGGGCAATGATCTGCTGCAGTACTGGGACAACGACCCGGACACCGATGTGGTGCTGCTGTATCTGGAGACCTTCGGCAATCCGCGCAAGTTCTCCCGTATCGCGCGCCGGGTGGCGCACTCCAAACCCATTGTCGCGGTGAACAGTGGCCGCAATGTGGCGCGCATCGACGCCGAACAGGATCTGGACCGTTCGCTGGTGCGCAACCTGTTCGCGCAGGCGGGCATCATCCAGGTCGATTCCATCACCGAGCTTTTCGACTGCGCCATGCTGCTGGCGTATCAGCCGCTGCCGACCGGGCCGCGGCTGGCGGTGATCGGCAACAGCGCCGCCCTGAGCTGGCTGGCCGTGGACGCGGCCCGGGGCGAGGGCCTCGAAGTCGATGCACCCGTGGACCTCGGGCCGCAGGCCGGTCCGGCCGACTACCTCACCGCGGTGGCCGCGGCCGTCACCTCGGCGACGGTCGACGCGGTCATCGTGATCTACTCGCCGCCGGTGCCGGCCGCTGTCGCCTCCTTCGCCGAGGCGATCCGGTCCGGCGCGCGATCGAATCCGACCACGCCGGTGCTCACCACCTTCGTCGCCGATCAGGGCATGCCCAATCTGCTCGCCGCCCGCGGCCCCGGCGGCATTCTGGAGCGCGGATCGATTCCGTCCTATGGAGATCCGGAGCGGGCGGCGCGGGCGCTGGCCCGCGTATGGCGTTACGCCGACTGGCGCAACCGGCCGATCTCACCGGTGGCGCGGCCCGGCGGGCTGGACACCGCGCGGGCGCGGGAACTGGTGGCGCAGTGGATGTCCGATGACACCGCGCACTGGCTGACCGACCTGCAAGCGGCGGAACTGCTGGGCTGCTACGGGATTCGGGTGGTCGAGTTCCGCGAGGTGCGCGATGCCGATGCCGCCGTGGACGCGGCGGAGGAGTTGGGTTTCCCGGTTGCCGCCAAGGCGACGGGGGAGATGTGGCGTAACCGCCCGGATCTCACCGGGGTGCGGCTGGACCTATGGCGTCCGGATGCGGTGCGGCGCGCGTTCAACGATCTCGCCGAGATCTCCGGGAATCCGGTGCACATCCAGCGGATGGCCGCCAAGGGCATCGGCTGTATGTTCCGGGTGCAGGACGATCCGTCGTTCGGTTCGGTCATCAGTTTCGGCTTGTCCGGCACCATTATCGATCTGCTCGGCGACCGGGTGTATCGGGCGCTGCCGCTGACCGAGGCCGAATCCGCCGCGCTGATCGACGCGCCGCGGGCGGCGCCGCTGCTGTCCGGCACGGTGGCCGGGCGCGAGTTCGGCAAGCCGGTGGACAAGCCGGCGCTGGCCGAGCTGGCGCAACGGATCTCCGCGCTCTGCGACGATCTACCGGAAGTGCGAGAGTTGCTGTGTGAGCCGGTGCTGTCCTCCCCGGAGGGCGCCGCCGTGCTCTACGGGCGGGTGCGGATCGGGCCGGAACCCAGCCGGTTCGATATCGGGCCACGGCGTATGGGTTGAGTGAGCTGACAGTGCGGTGAGCTGACGGGTAACCGGTGTGCAGATACCGGAATGTGTTGGGACGTACGAGAAATCGTCGGTTAGGAGAGGTGAGCCAGTGCGAGAAGACCGGATAGAGAACGCGACCGCGCCACTGCGGGACGACATTCGCTTCCTGGGCGGGATACTCGGCGACACCATTCGCGATCACGAGGGCCCGGACGTCTTCGACCTCATCGAACGGGTCCGGGTCGAGGCCTTCAAGATCCGCCGCTCCGAGGTGGAACGCAGCGCTGTCGCCGATATGCTGCGCGATGTCGACATCCAGACCGCGATCCCGGTGATCCGCGCCTTCAGTCACTTCCTGCTGCTGGCCAACCTGGCCGAGGACCTGCAGCGCGACCGCCGGCGCGCGGTGCACGTGGCCGCCGGTGAGCCACCGCAGGATTCGAGCCTCGCCGCCACCTACCGCAAGCTCGACGAGGCGGGCCCGGACGGGGATGTGGTGGCCGACCTGCTCACCGACGCCCTTGTCTCGCCGGTCATCACCGCGCATCCGACCGAGACGCGCCGCCGCACCATCTTCGATGTGCAGGGCCACATCACCGAGCTGATGCGGACCCGGCAGCGCTACTCGGTGCACGAGCCGGAGTTCGCCGCGATCGAGACCGATATCCGCCGCCAGGTGCTGCAACTGTGGCGGGCCGCGCTGATCCGCTTGGCGCGCTTGCGGATTCAGGATGAGATCGAGGTCGGTCTGCGCTACTACGACCTCACACTCTTCGATGTCATCCCGCGTATCAATGATCAGGTGCGGGCCGCGCTGCGCGCCCGCTGGCCGCAGCATCGGCTGCTGGAGCGTCCGATCCTGCGGCCCGGTTCCTGGATCGGCGGTGACCGGGACGGCAATCCGAACGTCACCGCCGAGGTGGTGCACCGGGCCACGCACCGCGCCGGCACTGTCGCCTTCGAGCGGTATCTGAAATCGCTACTGGAGCTGGAGAAGACGCTCTCGCAGTCGGCGCGGCTGGTGCCCGTCACGCCCGCGCTCGCGGCGCTGGCGGACGCCGGTTTCGACGATTCGCCGCAGCGCGCGGACGAACCGTATCGGCGTGCCCTGCGCGGCATCCGGGCCCGGCTGAGCGCCTCCGCGCGGCAAGCGCTGGGCGAGATCCCCGCCGACGGTATCGATGCCGGGGCGGAACCGTATGCCGGACCGGATGCGCTGCTGGCCGATCTCGCGGCCGTCGACGCCGCCATGCGGGCCTCCGGTGACGGCCTGCTCGCCGACGATCAGCTGGCGGCGTTGCGGGCCGCGGTGGAGACCTTCGGCTTTCACCTGCAGGGCCTGGATATGCGCCAGAACTCGGAGATGCACGAGCAGGTGGTGGCGGAGCTGTTCGCCTGGGCCGGAGTGCATTCCGACTACGCGTCGCTGGACGAGGCGCAGCGGGTCGAGCTGCTGGCGGCCGAACTGACCACCCGCCGCCCGCTGGTCGGGCCGAATGCCGCCCTGAGCGAACTGGCCGCCAAGGAGCTCGGCGTGGTCCGCGCGGCCAAGGCGGCCCTCGACGATCTGGGCCCGGACACGGTGCCGAACTACATCATCAGCATGTGCACCTCGGTCAGCGACATGTTGGAGGCCGCATTGTTGTTGAAGGAGGCCGGGATTCTCGATCCGGGCGACGCGACCACCCCGCCGTCCAGCGCGGCCGGTGTGGTGCCGCTCTTCGAGACCATCGACGACCTCCGCAGCGGCGCCGAAATCCTTTCCGCCGCACTGGAAGTGCCTGCCTACCGGCGCCTGGTCGAGGCGCGGGGCCGGCAGCAGGAGGTCATGCTCGGCTACTCCGACTCCAACAAGGACGGCGGCTACCTGGCGGCCAACTGGGCGCTGTACCGCGCCGAACTGGATCTGGTGGATGTGGCCCGCAAGACGGGAATTCGCCTGCGGCTGTTCCACGGTCGCGGCGGCACGGTCGGCCGTGGTGGCGGCCGCAGCTATGACGCCATCCTGGCGCAGCCCGCCGGCGCGGTCCGCGGTTCCCTGCGCCTGACCGAACAGGGCGAGGTCATCTCCACCAAGTACGCCGATCCGGGCGCGGCCTTCCGCAATCTGGAGGCCCTGGTCGCCGGCACCCTCGAGTCGACGCTGCTGGATGTCGAGGGCCTGGGCGAGGATGCCGAACCGGCCTACGAGATCCTCGACGAGCTGGCCGAGCTTGCGCGCCGGGCCTATTCGCGCCTGGTCCACGAAACCCCCGGCTTCGTGGAGTATTTCCGCGCCTCGACCCCCATCGCCGAGGTCGCCGACCTGAACCTGGGCAGCCGTCCCGCCTCCCGCAAACCCACCAGCTCGGTCTCCGACCTGCGCGCCATCCCCTGGGTGATGGCGTGGAGTCAGTCCCGCGTCATGCTGCCCGGCTGGTACGGCACCGGCACCGCCTTCGAGCAGTGGATCGGTGACGACCCCGCCCGCCTGGCCACCCTCTCCGACCTCTACCGCCGCTGGCCCTTCTTCCAGACCGTCATGTCCAACCTGGCCCAGGTCATGGCCAAGGCGGATATGGACATCGCCGCCAGCTACGCCGAACTGGTCCCCGACGAGTCCCTCCGCGCCACCGTCTTCGGCATGATCTGCGACGAGTTCACCCGCACCGTCCGCATGCACGCCGCCATCACCGGCACCGACGAACTCCTCGCCGACAACGCGGCCCTGGCCGAATCCATCCACAACCGCTTCCCCTACCTCGAACCCCTCAACCAGCTCCAGGTCGAACTCCTCCGCCGCCGCCGCGCCGGCGACGATTCCGAACTGGTGGAACGAGGCATCCTCCTCACCATGAACGGCCTCGCCACCGCCCTCCGCAACTCCGGCTAGCCCTGGGCCGAAGTGCCGCGAATGTTCCTCGATAGGGCGACATTTCGGCCTCACTTCATCCGCCGCCCGCGGGCAGGCTCGACAGGGAAGGTCTCCTTCGAGAGCACCAGGAGGCGGCGGACACCATGGTTATCAGGCATACCGAGGACACGATCCGGAGCACCGTGACGCCCGAATGGGCGGAACGGGTTTCGGACACCGGCTACCGCCTGAGCTGGTTGCCGGAGCTGGTTCTCACCAGGCGGCAGGCGGTGGCGGGCCTGCGCATGGACGAGATCCTCAGCGACCCCGCGTATGTCGACGACGCGGTGGCGATCGCCCGCGCCCGGATGTACGCGCACGAGGTGGGAATCATTCTCGAGCAGGCGATAATCCGCCTGTTCATGAGCGTGTCGGCCCGGCAGGGGGAGGCCGGCGATGCGGCCGCCGGGCCGGCACTTCACCACTCGAACAACCAGTTCTCCACCTCCCGTGGCGATCTCGCGCCGGCCTGATCGCAGTGCTGCTCGGCGTCGTGGAGGGGACGACGCCAGTCAGCGGATCGGGCGGCCCGCAGCGTGGCTGCCGTGCCCGCGAGGGCGCGGGCCGCCCAGATCTGGTCGCCGAGGTCCAGGAAGATGGCCTGCGCCTGCTCGAATTCCCGGACCGAATCATCGAATCGCTCCTGCTGCCGCCGCAGGACACCGCAGCTGCGATGGATGCGCGCCTGGCCCGGCCGATCACCGATGCCGACGAAAATGGTGAGGGCCGTGTCGAAATTGCCCAGGGCATCCTCGTAGTGGCCGAGCGCGGTCTCCAGATCGCCGAGACTGGCGTGCGCCCGTGCCTGCCAACGCCGATCGTTCAGCGCGTGGAACTGCGTGAGCGCGGTGCGGAGCAGGGGAGAGGCGCGCTCGTGGCCGCCCGCGCAGCGGTGGGTGTCGCCGAGATTGCGCAGCGTGACCGCCACGCCGCGGGCATCGTCGAGCGATTCGTAGATCGACAGCGCGGTGTCGAGATATCCGACGGCGGTGGCGCGCCGCGTGTTTCGGTGCACGATGCCGAGATGCCGCAGCGTCTGTGCTTCCCAGCGCCGGTCGCCGAGGCCGTGCAGGGTCTGCAGGGCCTCCTCGAAAAGCGATTCGGCGTGATCGTAGTGACAGCGGTCGCGCCAGACGATGCCGCGGCGGACCTTGGCGCGCGCGGATTCGCGTCGGTCGGCCGCCTCCGCGTACAGCGCGATCGCCTTGTCCAGACACAGGATGGATTCGTCCCAGCGGCTCAGGCCACGGTAGATGTCGCCCATACCGCTCAGCGTGCCCGCCACCATCGGCCGATCACCCGCCCGTTCGAACATGCCCAGCGCGATGGTGAAGTGCTCGATGCCTTCGGTGAGGCGGCCGGTGAAGCGGAAGGTGTCGGCGAGGGCGCGATGAATGACGGCCTTGTGGTATTCGTCGCCGAGCTGGTCGAAAAGGTCTGCGCCGTACCGTAATTGCCGGATCGAATCCGGGAATCGCCCTTGCTCGCGCCGCATGACCCCGAGGGTGCAGCGCAGCCGCGCCTCCTTGTCGCGGTCGCCGCCGGCGCGTGCGGTGGCCAGGTGGCGGTCCATGGTGCGTTCCCAATCGGCCCAGCCGGCATCCCAGTTCCGCAGATTGCCGAGCTGTTCCGCGAGCACCCACGCCTCCTGCCACAGGTCGGCGTCGTGTGCGATGGTGACCGCGCCGACCAGTCCGGGCCATTCGGCGCGGAACCAGACGCGTGGATCGGCGGCGATGATGTCGTGAATGTGCTTGAGCGCGGGTGGCGGTGCGTCGAGGCGGTTGGGCGCCGCCGGATCGCCGCGGCAGGTGGCTCGCGCGCACATGGCGATGTACTCGGTGAGCAGGCGTTGCGCGGCCGTTCTGCGTTGTGCCGGTGCTTCTTCCGCGTCCAGTTGTTCGCGGGCGTACAGGTGCAGCAGGTCGTGGAAGCGGTAGCGGCCGGTGCGGTAGCGGTCCGGCGCGGTCTCCAGCAGTTCGGCGTCCACCAGCGCTTCGAGCAGTGTCTCGGCGTCGGGCACCGGCACTTCCGCGAGGATGGCCAGCGCCCAGGCGGGGAAGTCGGTGTTCTCGAGAATCCCGAGCAGCCGGAATGCGCGGCGGACCTGTGGGTCGCAGCCCTGATAGCTGACACCGAAGGAGGCGCGGACGGCGCGTTCACCGTCCTGCAGCATGTCCAGGCGGGCGCGTTCGTCGCGGAGTCGTTCGGCGAAGTGCGCCAGCGACGTCGCGGGCCGCGCGTCCAGGCGGGCTGCGGCAATGCGCAGGGCCAGTGGCAATTGCCCGCACAGCAGGACGATTTCGGCCGCGGCCGCTGCTTCGGCATCGATGCGCGGTCCGCCGATGACGGCCGCGAGCAGATTCAGTCCGTGCTCCGGCGTCATGACCCGCAGGGACAGATGCTGTGCGCCGTCCACCCGCAGCAGCCGGCGCCTGCTGGTGACGAGTACGGCGCATTCGGCATTGCCGGGGATCAGGGGCAGCACCTGATCCTCGTCGTAGGCGTTGTCCAGGACGAGCAGGATGCGCCGGTCGGCCAGTGCGGTCCGGAAGGTCCGGGCGCGTTCGGCAAGGGTGTCGGGTACGGGCGCGGTCCAGCCGAGGTCGCCGAGGAAGCCGGCGATGGTGTCGCCGACGTCGGCCTTCTGGGTCTGGGTGCCGCGGAGGTTCATATACAGCTGGCCGTCGGGGAAGGCCGCGCGGACGCGGTGGGCGGCGTGGGTGGCCAGTACGGTTTTGCCGACTCCGGCCGGGCCGTGGATGGCGACGACGCGGACTCCGGCGGTGGGCGGCGCCTCGAGTATCCCGACCAGTCTGTCGATTTCTTCGTCGCGTCCGGTGAAATCCGTGATGTCACGCGGTAATTGGCGCAGCGGCGACAATGCTTCGGCCGGTCGTGCTGCGGCGTCGTGCTGTCGTGATTCGGTCAGCAGGTCCTCGACCTTGCCTTCCACCTCCGGCCCGGCCAGGCGCAGTGCCTCGTCGAGCATGGACTGATTGGCCGGGCGCGGTGAGGTGGTGCCCGATTCCCATTTCGAGACCAGCCGGGGGCTGACGCCGAGGTGATCGGCGAACTGCCGCACGCTCATCCGCAGGGCCTGGCGCAGGGCGCGGATCTCGCGCGAGGTCCACTGCTGTACGGCCACGAAATCCATCATCGCGCAGCGTGTTCCGGCAGGACAGGGTTCCGGGCGAAACGGCCCGCACCCCCGGACGGGTGCGGGCCGAAGTCGCTCGATCATGAAGGCTGTGCCACAGGTTCTTTCGCCGGTTCCTTCGCGGCGGCCGGCGGGCCCTGCCGCAGCGGCACCTCGACAATGAACAGCGAGGCGACCAAGGCGATCGCGCACAGTATCGACGACCAGGTGAAGATGCTGTCGATGCCGGCCGCGATGCCGGCGTGGGCCCGGTGGTTGAACAGCGCACCGAACAAGGCCACACCGAACGAGCCACCGAGGGTCCGGAACAGGGTCGAGACTCCGGAGGCGGCGCCGATATCCTTCATCTCCACGCTGTTCTGTGCGATGAGCACCGTCATCTGCATGAGGAAGCCCAGCCCCGCGCCGAATACGACCATGTAGATGCCCGCCTCGAGCCGGCTGGTGTCATTGCCCATGGTGGCCAGCGCGATACTGCCCGCGGTGAGGCAGAGTCCGCCGAGAATCGGGAACATCTTGTAGCGTCCGGTTTTGCTCATGATCCGGCCGGCGATCTGCGACACCACGATGATCGGCACCATCATGGGCAGCAGGAGCAGTCCGGAGTTGGAGGCCGAGGCGCCCTGCACCTTCTGCTGGAACAGCGGCAGGAAGCTGACCGCGCCGAACATGGCCGCGCCCACCATGACCGACAGCACCGAGGTCAGGACGAAGTTGCGATTGCGGAACAGGCCGAGCGGGATGATCGGTTCCGGCGCCCGGCGCTGCGACCACAGGAAGGCGGGCAGTCCGAGCACCGCGACCGCGATGGTGATGAGCACCTGCGGTGAGCCCCAAGCGTATTGGGTGCCGCCCCAGGTGGTGACGAGCACGATCGCGGAGATGGTGACGGTCAGCAGCGCCGCACCCAGGTAGTCGATCTTGGCATTGGGCCGCCGCGCGTTCAGATGCAGCATGATCTGGCACCACGCCAGTGCGATCAGGCCCAGCGGCAGATTCAGATAGAACGCCCAGCGCCACCCGAAGTGATCGGTCACGAAGCCGCCGACCAGCGGTCCGCCGATGGTGGCCAGCGCCATTACCGAGGCGGTCATGCCCATGTACTTGGCGCGCTCCCGCGGCGGGATGAGCTCGCCGATGATGGCGAACGCGCCCGCGGCCAGCCCGCCCGCACCGATGCCCTGCAGCACGCGGAAGCCGATGAGCTGATCCATGGATTGCGCCGCGCCGGACAGTCCGGAACCGATCAGGAAGATGACGATCGAGGCCAGGAAGTTGGGCTTGCGGCCGAAGAGATCGCCGAGTTTGGCCCAGATCGGGGTGGATGCGGCGGTGGCGAGTGTGTAGGCGGAGACCACCCAGGACAGGTGGTTCAGGCCGCCCAGCTGGCCGACGATCGTCGGCATCGCGGTGCCGACGATCATGTTGTCGAGCATGCCGAGCAGCATCGCGAGCATGACGCCGAGCAGGATCCAGCGCACATTGCGCGGTGCCTGGGCTGTGGGGATTGCGGAAGTCATGGCGGTCCCTCCCTTCTTTCATCGAGGTCTGGTGGGGGCGCTCGGTGGCGCCGTGACTCCAGAAAACCATAACGACTTAAAAAAGTAAACCGCTCAGAAATTTGTATGACTTAGAAAACAGGGTTAGGGTGGGATCATGACCGGACTCCGCGAGCGTAAGAAGGCCCAGACCCGCCAGGCCCTGGCCGATGCGGCCCTGAGGATGTTCCTGGAACGCGGCTATGACGCGGTCAGCGTCAAGGAGATCGCCGAGGCCGCCGATGTCTCGGTGCCCACCCTGTTCGCGCACTTCCCGGACGGGAAGGAATCCCTCGTCTTCGACCTGGACGCCGACCGGGAGCAGCAGCTCATCTCCGCCGTGCGCGACCGCGCGCCCGGCACGGGCCTGCTGGCGGGTTTGCGCGCGGCCTTCGATGCCCAGCCACGCCCCGGCACCGAAGGCCAGCTGCGCGACTTCCGGCAGCTCATCCAGGACACTCCGGTGCTGGCGAGCTATTTCCGCAATATGTGGCAGCGGCACGAGGACGCGCTGGCCGGCGTCATCGCCGAGGACCTCGGCCTCGATCCCGGCGATGTCGCCGTCACGGCATTGGCGCACTTCGTCTTCGGCGGCCTGGACGTCGCCCGCCGCAGCGACGATCCGGCCGCCGCCCTCACCCGCATCTTCGGACTCCTCGAAACCGGTTGGGGCGCAATGCTCGAGCAGTCGCGGCGGGAATGACCGCAGGTCGCGTCAGTCGCGGAAGGCCGCCGCGTGATCACGCGCCCAGTCGGCGTAGGTCCGCGGCGCCCGGCCGAGGACTCGCTCGACATCCCTGGTGACCGTGGTGTTCCCGCCATTGCGGATGAACGTTTGACCGGCCGTCGCACGATCGGCGAACGCCTCGGACCGGCCCGCCGCCAGCAGAGCCTCCCGGACCTGTTCGAGCGGAATATCGTCCACCTCGATTTCGCGGCCGAGCGCGGCGCCCAGCGTCGCCGCCTGCTGAGGGACGGACAGGGGTTCCGGTCCGGTGAGCGTGTAGACGCGGCCCGCATGATCGTCGGAGGTCAGCGCTTCCACTGCCACCGCCGCGATATCGCGCGGATCGATCACGCCCTGCGCGCCCGTGCCGGTCATATTGGGTACCGGCTTTCCCGCCTTGATCGGGGCCACCCAGCTGAGCGTGTTCGAGGCGAAAGAGCTGGGCCGCAGGATCGTCCACACCCGCCCGCTCTCGCTGATGGCCCGCTCACCCGGCATATGCCAGGTCGCGAACGGTCCCAGGACGGTGTCACCCGTCCCGATGGCGGACAGCTTCACCAACCGCGCCACACCCGCATCGCGTGCGGCGGCGATCAGCTTCGCGTCCACGTCGCTGTTGTCCAGCGTCACCTGGCCGACAAGGAAGGCCGCCTCCGCACCGGCGAAGGCGGCCGCGAGGGATGCGGGATCCGCGTAATCCCCGCGCACCACCTCGACGCCCTCCGGTACCCGCGCCCGCTCCGGATCCCGCGTCACCGCACGCACTTTCTCCCCGCGCCCGGCCAGCTGCCGGACCACTTCACTTCCGATGGTGCCCGTGGCACCCGTAATCACGATCATGTCCCCAACATTGCGCCGCATACCCCCGCCGCCTATAGGAAAAACCGGCACAGCCTGCGGCTCCGGAACTGCCTACAGTGGATCGGGTGACCACCGCTCAACTGCCGGCGACCGTCGTGACCGGAGACGACCTCGAATACCGGGTGCCCGCTCCGGAAGCCCTGCGGCCCTGGATCACCGAGATCGGTCACATTCCGACGGTGTCGATCCGGTCCGCGCCGTTCACCCACGTGCCGCAGGCCGTCACCGCGATCGTGCTCCGCGTCGATGCCTCCGGCCATCGCGATGCGATGGTGGTCGGCCCGCGCACCCGCGCCACCTATGCGCGCGCCAAGGTCTCGGCCGGCTGCCTCCGCCTCCGGCTCGCGCCCGGCGCGACCCAGCCCCTGCTCGGCATCCCCGCCGCGGACCTCACCGACCGCGTCTTCCGACTGCAGGATGTTCCCGGCCCCGCCGCCGACCTGGCGGGCGCGCTCGGCGACCTGGACCTCGGCGATGTCGTCGCCTATCTGGAAGATGCGCTCCCGCAACACCTCTCCGAGGACTCCACCCGCCGCGCTCACCGCCGGCTGCTCGGCTCCGCGGTCGCCGCGTTGGGCGCCGCCCCCTCGGTCCGTGATCTGGCCGCCGACCTCGCGGTGAGCGAACGCCAACTCCGCAACCTCTTCACCGCCGGAATCGGCGTGTCTCCCAAGCATTACGCCCGCATCGACCGCGTCCGCCAGGTCATCGCCGCCGCCGGAGACACCCCCTGGTCCGTGATCGCCTCCGCCACCGGCTATTACGACCAATCCCACATGACCGCCGACTTCCGCGCCATCATGGGCGTCCCGCCCACCGCCTTCTTCCGCGGCGATGTCCCCGCCCCGACCCCCTGCCAGGCGCTGGCGAGAATCTGGCCGCTCGCGACGGTGTGAACTGTCAACAGGGCTGGCGGAGTTCGGTTTTCGCTGCCACTCTGTAGGCGGGATCTGCCTGCGTGAGGGGAATTGCAGAAGTGTGGTGGAACTGGGGGAGTCGCGGATCGCTGCGACCGGTGACGGAGGCCGGCGTGCGGGAGCGGGCGGACGCACTCGGTGTGCGGCTCGGGCCGGAAGACATGCCGGGCGTCTCGATCGGTAGTACCGTCCGAGGCAAACGGCTGTTCGGGGCGTATGACGATCTGCACCTGGACATTTGGGGTCCACGGCAGGGCAAGTCGACCTGCCGTGCGATACCGGCGATCGTGCAGGCCATCGGGCCGGTGATCACCACGTCGACCACACGCGACCTCGTCGACGCGACTCGCGATGTGCGCGAAGCGAAAGGAAGCCCGACGTGGATGTTCGACCCGCATGGTGTGTCGGGCGAGTCACCCTGCTGGTACTGGGATCCACTGGCCTGGATCGGCCGTAGCGAAGTGCGGGCCGCGCGGCTGGCCGCCCACTTCGCCGACGCGGATATTCGCAGCGACAGTCGCGACTTCTTCGAGATCCAGGCCGAGGAGCTGCTGGCGGGCCTGTTCCTGGCGGCAGCGGCCGGCGGCTTTCCGATCACGGAGGTCTGGCAGTGGGTAACCAATCCGCTGGATACCGAGCCGATCGAGGTGCTGCGACGCGATGGGCTGGACATGATCGCATCGGGCATCGCCGCGATGTACAACGCGGATATCCGTCAGCAGCGCGGGATCTTCGCCACCGCCCAGAAGATGTGCCGCTGCCTGCGGTACTCCGATATGCATCCGTGGATCACCGCCGGCGGCGGGCGGGTGCCGTTCGACGAACTCGAGTTTCTCGAACGGTCCGGCACGCTGTATGTGCTCTCGGACGAAGGGCACCCCTCGACGACGCCGTTGGTGAGCGCCCTCATCGATGCCGTGCTGGACGTCGCGGTACACAGGGCGGCACGACAGCCCGTCCCGGTCCTCGCGGTCGTCGACGATGCCGCCGCCGTCGTCCGGTGGCGAGCCTTTCCTGGCCAGTGCGTCCGATACGGTTCACACGCGATCGTCGTGATGATCATGCTGCAGTCCTGGGCGCAAGGCGTCCGATGTTGGGGCCAGGACGGTATGGACGAATTATGGTCGGCGGCAACCGTCAAGGTGGTGGGCGGCGGTATCGATGACGTCCAATTCCTCCGCGATCGAGTCGAGGGAATCGGCCACCGGCTGGGCGTCCACGAACTTCGCTCACTGCGGCGTGGCCGAGCGCTGCTCCTCGCTGCCGGCGTCCCGGCCCGGGTGATCGTGACTGTGCCCTGGTGGACAGGCGAATACGCCGATGCGGTGCGGGCTTCGATAGCGGCTCATTCACCGAACGTAGTGCGCCTGACGGAGCCATTGGATCTGATCGACGTCAGCCCGCCTGCGGTCGCGCCGCACGCGGAGGGCCCAGACGGGCCAGATGAGATACGTCCGCTGTGAGTTGCCTTGGGGAGCGCGCGAATTCGGTGTCGATCCACCAGGCCAGCAGACCGGTGGTCGCGGCGGCGTAGTAGTGCGCCACCACCTCGGCGGGCGGGCCGTCGCCGGATCGCTGCCGCGGCAGGTGTCGTAGCAGCTGGTCGACGATGAGGTCGTGCAGGTGGCGATGCACGACGGTGCCACCCTGTCTGCCGCACAAGGCGCGATACACCCGCTGGTTGCGGTGCGCGTGGTCGAAGATGAGCGCCGCGGGCCGGTCGACCTCGATCGGCTTTCCCGCCGAGGCCATTTCGTCGAAATCGTGCTCGAGCTGTTCGCGGACGTCGTCGAAGGAGGCGGTCAGCAGCGCCTCCTTGTCCCGGAAGTGGACGTAGAAGGTGGAGCGGCCGACATCGGCGTGGTCCAGGATGTCCTGCACGGTCGTCTGTTCATAACCCTGTTCGAGCACCAGGGCGATGAAGGCTTCGTGCAGCATCTTGCGGGTTCGCCTGACCCGCCGGTCCTGTCCTGCCACGAGCTGCCTCTCCTCGTTCCGGACAATTCCGGGCCGTTGTTCAGTGCTGAACGGAATCCCGGAATTGGTTGTTGCCCAGCCCCTTACCGTCGCCAGCATAATCGAACACGGTGTTCATAAAAAGACATCGTATTCACGAAGGAGCTTGCTGTGAACCAACTTCCCTGGCCGGTATGGCTGATCGTCGTCCTCGGTGTGATCGGACTCCCCGCCCTGACATTCGCCGGTCTGTGGCGCGGAAGTGCCACCGGACCGGCTCGGACCACCGCGCGATATGTCGCGCTCGCGGCCGCCCTCGCCTGGGCGCTGTGGGGTGTGACGAGCCTGCTGCTCGCCCACGCACACGTGTACCGCCTGCGCGCCGACCTACCCAACCCGCTGATCGGTGTCGCCGCCCTCGCCGCCTTCGGGGTCGCGCTGGCGTGCACGCGGATACCGGCGGTGTCGCGGCTCCTCGCCGCGCCGGACATCCTGTGGCGGCTGACTTTTCCGCAGATCCTCCGAGTAGGCGGCGTCGCCTTCGTGACCGCTTACGCCCTCGGCCACCTGCCGCCCGTCTTCGCCATCCCGGCGGGCTTCGGCGATATCGCCATCGGCATCGAGGCGATCTTCATGACGCGCAACCTCCGCCGCGGCACCCCCGGCCGCGGCGCCGTCTGGTTCAACCTGCTCGGCATCCTCGACCTCATCGTGGCGTTCACGATCGCCTTCACCGCAGCCCCTGGCCGCCCGCAGATACTCCCCGCCACCCCCACCACCGAGATCCTCGGCAACCTCCCGTTGGTCCTCATCCCCACCGTGATGGTCCCCATGGCACTAGCCCTCCACGTGGTGTCCCTGACGAAGATTCGCGCCACCGCCCGAGCCGCCCGGCTCGCCGCGCAGCCTGCGGTCCTGGCGAGCACGCCCGCGATGGGCGTCTGATCGACACACGAAAACGCCGGTCGGCGTGCGCTTCCCGGAGGGGGACGTTCGGGAAGCGGTGCCGACCGGCGCGACCGGGTCGGCGCCTCGAATGACGACCCGATGTATTCGGTGGTTTCGGTGTTCGGTGAGTTGCGTTGGGGGAGTGGGGGATCGGCTCGGCCGGTCCGGTGGCTCACCCGGCTCGATCAGCTCGCGTAGGCGCGCAGCCGGTCGGCGCGCTCGCCCTTGCGGAGCTTGGACATGACCTCGCGCTCGATCTGCCGGACCCGCTCGCGGGAGAGGCCGAAGAGCTTGCCGATCTGGTCGAGGGTGCGGGGCTGGCCGTCGTCGAGGCCGTAGCGCAGGCGGATGACCTGCTGTTCCCGCTCGTCCAGGGTAGCGAGCACGGTGCGGACGTCGCGGTGCAGGAGGCCGGCGATGACGGCGCTCTCGGCCGAGGTGGCCTCGGAGTCCTCGATGAAGTCGCCCAGCGGGGCCTCTTCGTCATTGCCGACCGGCATGTCCAGGGATACCGGGTCGCGGCTGTGGTCGAGCAGATCGGCGATCTTGTCGACCGGGATGCCGGACTCGTTGGCCAGTTCCGCGTCGGTGGCCTCGCGGCCAAGCTGCTGATGCAGTTCCCGCTTGATCCGGGCCAGCTTGTTCACCTGTTCGACCAGGTGGACGGGCAGGCGGATGGTGCGGGACTGATCGGCCATGCCGCGCGTGATGGCCTGGCGGATCCACCAGGTGGCGTAGGTCGAGAACTTGAAGCCCTTGGTGTAGTCGAACTTCTCCATGGCGCGGATCAGGCCCAGATTGCCTTCCTGGATGAGGTCCAGGAGCGGCATGCCGCGGCCGGTATAACGCTTGGCAAGGGACACCACGAGGCGCAGGTTGGCTTCGAGCAGGTGCTGCCGGGCGGCCTGGCCCTCGCGCACGAGCACCGCGAGATCCTTCTTCTTGACCGCGGACAGCCGTTTGTTCGTCTCCAGCAGGTGCTGCGCGTAGAGGCCCGCCTCGATGCGCTTCGCGAGCTCGACCTCGTCGGCTGCGGTGAGCAGTGCCGTCTTACCGATCCCGTTCAGGTACACACGTACCAGGTCGGCGGCGGGGCTCGCGGCGTCGAGGTCCTGTTCGCTGATGCGCACGTCAGTGGTGGCGGGGCTTGTCATGACTTGCCTCCTGTCGGTGGTGTCTCGCTCCGTTCAACGGACCCGACATCAGGAAAGTTCCCCGCCATGCTCCGCATAAACCGCGCCTGAGCTGCGGGTTTTACGGTGCACGGCTGAGAAGTTCCTGAGAAGCAGGCGATCCGGGGAACGCGTGCGACCGGTCGGTGGCTATCGGTGTCCGGGCGGTTGCCACCATCGATCTCGAACTTCGCTATGCGGCAATCGAATAGCTGTCGACGACCCTTGTCCTTCTGTAATTGTTCGGGCAGCTAATGAAACGGCGGGAATGCAGTCCGCATTCCCGCCGTAATAGTCCATGGGACCAAATTGTGACTCAGCTCACCGCGGAATCGGACTCAGCCGACCGGCCGGATCAGCCCGTGCCGGACCAGACCCGTCACCACGCCCAGCGCGGCCGACTCGAACTCCGGTGTCGCCGCATCGCCCGTTTCGCTGAACGCGAGCAACTCCAGCAGTTCGTCCAGCGCCAGCCCGTCCGGCCGCATGCCGGCCAGCAGCGCCGCGGTGGAGTCGTCCACCTCGTGCTGCCAGCGCGGGCCGTCGCTGCGGTGCAGCCGGGCCACCCGCTGCTCCCAGCCCTCCGTGCCCGGCAGATAGACGCGTTCCAGCGCGGTGGCCGCGTCGACCTCGTAGCGCGCCGACAGCATCGGCCCGGGATCCGCGGCGACGGCGCGCAACCACGCCGACCGCTCGAAGTACTTCATGGCCTCCGCGCCCAGCGGATCCTCGAAGCCGTGCGTGAGGTCCTCCGCCAGGAGTTCGGTCGGGCCGTCGATGGCGCGCAGATAGACGAAGCCGAAACCGATGCCCTCGACCTCGGATTCGGCGAACGCGTCCAGCCAGCGTTCGGCGCGGGCCTGGGCCGCGCCCTCGCGCGGGTCCAAACCCGCATCGCGCAGCCAGGTTCCGACGTACAGGGCCGGATCGGCGATGTCGCGCTGCACGATCCACGCGTCCACGCCGTGGTCGGGCAGCCAGGAGGAGACGCGGGCGCGCCAGTCCTCACCCTCTATATGCACCCAGGAGGCCAGTAGCGCCGCGGTGCCACCGGGATTCAGCAGTTCCGGAATACCGGAGATGACGAGTTCGCTCGCGCCGTCCAGCGCCAGGCCGGAGTCGCGGTAGGTGTGTTCGACGCGGGCCGGGCCCACCACGAACGGGGGATTGGCCACCACCCGATCGAAGCGCCGGCCCGCGACCGGTTCGAACCAGGACCCTTCCAGCAGTTCGAGATCCAGCTCGTTGAGCGCGGCGGTCGCGCCGGCCAGCCACAGCGCGCGCCGGTTGACGTCGGTGCCGGTGACGGTGCGCCCGTACGCGGCGGCGTGCACGGCCTGCACTCCGCAGCCGGTGCCGAGATCCAGGACGGTGCCGGTCTTTTCGGTCGGGGTGGCGCGCAGCAGCGACAGCGAGGCCTGGCCGACGCCGAGCACGTGGTCGGTGTCGAGGCTGCGCCGGTGCATGGAATCGTCGAGGTCGGACAGCACCCAGCGGGTGCCCGCGCCGAGATCCAGCGGGCGCAGGTCGAGGGCGGCGCGTATCTGGTCGCCGTCGCGTTCGAGCAGTCCGGCGGCCATCGCGCGGTCGATGCGCAGGGGTGAGAAGGCCGCTGCCGCTTCGTGTTCCGGGACGGGATCGCCGAGCAGTAGTAGACGGACCAGGGTGCCGAGTTCGCCGAGTTCGCGGGTGGCGCGGCGGACGGGCACGGGTTCGCCGCGGCCGAGGGCGGCGTGTGCCTCGTCGCCGAGGGCGTCGAGCAGGGTGCCCGCGTCGTAGCCGGCGCGGAGGAGCGCGGCGCGTAGCTCGGGGGCGAGCTCGGCGAGCGGGGACGAGGCGGTCGTCGAGCGCTGGTCGAGGGAGCGGTTCGTCGGCATGAACAGGAACTCTGCCACCGCAACCTTCCGGCATCGGGCACCGGCCCCGGGTCGGCCGGTGGGGAAGGTTTCGGCCGATTCCCATAAAGGTAAAGGAATTCTAAAGTCCGATTTGTCTGAATTGTTATTATGAACGCATATCAGCTGTCCATCCCGCTAACGTTCGCCCCGAACTGTCTGAGCTGGATGGGGTCGCTGACGGGCAGTCGTGTGCACCGCGCCGAAGTGCACCGTGTCGGATTCCGAAAATGGTCGCTGAAAGGTGGCTGTGGGCTCATAATGGAATCCAAGATCAACAATTTGAAGATCAAAAATACTGGCCCCCAACAGGGTTGGTCTGTGTATGCTACTGATCATGCACAGCCCCACTACAAGGTGGGATGACGGCAAGGCGGTGTCGTAAGTGGACGTCAACAAGCTCCGGATGCGCCGGGCGACGGCTATTGCAATTGCCATCGGCGTATTGGCACTGATGGCCACGGGGGCTCTGGATAGATGGTTGCTTGGGGTTTTCATGAGCGCGGGTTTGGCGCTCGGATGGCTCAATGCACGGCTCACGTGGATGTCGATTGTGCGTATCACTGATGCGGAAACTCCCAGCAAACAAAAGCTGGCGCTTTCCTCGGCTTCGCGCTTGCTCATCCTGACCGCGCTGTCGATAGTCATCGCGTACTTCACCAGACCGTACGGCGTCGGAATCTTCTTCGGGCTGGCGGTATTTCAGCTGATATTGATCCTCCACACCGTGGTGCCCGAGGTGAAAGGGCTTCGACAGCAATCATGAGCATTCCTGTCGCTTCGATCGCGCGGATGTCCGCCCAGGTGCAGTTACAGGCCGACGGGGCATCGAAAATCCAAGTCGGCGACCATGCCACGGCACAGCTGTGGGGTCTGACCTTCAATATCGACACCATCGTGTCGACCAGTGTTGCCGCCCTCATCGTGCTCGGGCTGGCGTTCTACCTGCGAATCAGGCTGACTTCCGGTGTCCCCAACGGGGTTCAGCTGTACTTCGAGACCATTACGGTCCAGATGCGCAATCAGGTCGAGGGCGCCATCGGCATGAAGGTCGCGCCGTTCGTGCTGCCGCTCGCGGTCACGCTGTTCACCTTCATCCTGCTGTCCAACTGGCTTTCGGTGCTGCCGGTCCAGTACGGCTCGGGTGAATTGATCGCGCCGCCGGCCTCGGACTTCAACTTCACGCTCGCGCTGGCCCTGTTCGTGTTCCTGCTCTATCACGCCGCCGGCATCTGGCGCCGCGGCGCGGGCAAATACGCGAAGGGTCTGCTCAAGGGGCATGCCGGCTACGGCATGGTTTTCATCAATGTGATCGAGGAAATCGCCAAACCGTTGTCGCTCTCGTTGCGGTTGTTCGGCAACATGTTCGCGGGCGGCGTCATGGTTTCGGTGATCGCGTTGTTCCCGTTCTGGATCAGCTGGGGTCCGAACGCCATCTGGAAGCTGTTCGACCTCTTCGTCGGCGCGATTCAGGCGTTCATCTTCGCTCTGCTGACCGTCCTCTACTTCAGCCAGTCGATGTCGCTGGAGAGTGAAAACCACTGAGCGGTCCACTCCGTTCAGGGATAATCCGCACAAGGGAAGTGAAAAATGGCAGATCCAGCAACCGCGAGTATCGTCCAGGGCGCTCTTATCGGCGGCGGCATCATTCTGGCGGGCGGTGCCATCGGTGCGGGCATCGGCGATGGCCTCGCCGGCGCCGCATTGATCAACGGCGTCACCCGGCAGCCGGAGGCGGAAGGCCGGTTGCGCAACAACTTCTTCCTGACCGTCGGTCTGGTGGAAGCGGCCTACTTCATCAACCTAGCCTTCATGGCGCTGTTCGTATTCGCGACTCCAGGTAAGTAGACGTAATCATGTCTCCCAGAACGGATGTGGAGGCCGCGGGGAACTTCCTGATCCCCAACGGAACCTTCTTCGTCGAGCTTTTGATCTTCCTGATAGTGCTCGGTGTCATCTGGTTCTTCGTTGTTCCGCCGGTGCGAAAAGTGCTGGCGGAACGGGAGGCACGGGTCAACGAGACGACGGCGACCGCCAAGGAAGCAGCCGAGATATTCGGTGAAGCCGAAGCCCGCTACGAGTCGGCACTCGCCAAGGCCCGTGCCGAAGCGGCAGAAATTCGCAACGAAGCCAGGACCGAGGGCCGCGCCATCCTCGACGAGATGCGCGGCCAGGCCCAGCAGGAAGTCGACGGCATCGTGGCCGAGTCCACGGCACAGCTGCGTGCCGAATCCGACCAGGTTGCCGCCGCACTCCGCGAATCCGTCGAACCACTGGCCCAGGGTCTCGCAGACAAGATTCTCGGTGTGGACGATCGTGCCCGGACCAGTGCGGGCCAGCAGAGAGGACGGGGGTCTGAATGATCCTCACCAATGGCCTTCTCGCCGACGGCGGTTACAACATCGTCTTCGATTGGAAAGTCTTCTTCAGCCAGCTCTTCGGTTTCGCCGTCATCGTCTGGTTCATTGTGAGATACATTGTGCCGCCGTTCAAAAAGATGGTGAACAACGCCCAGAACAACATCCGCAAGCAGCTCGAAGAGAGCGAGCAGGCGGCGCAGCGCCTGACCGACGCCAAGACGGCCTACGACTCCGCGGTCGCCGAAGCGAAGGCCGAACTCGACCGGATGCGCGTGGAGGCCCGCGAGGACGCCGACCGCATCATCGCGCAGATGCGTGAAGCAGCCGCCGAAGAGGTCGAGCGGGTCCGCAAGCAAGGCCGCGATCAGATCCTGCAATTCCGCAGGCAGATGATCCGGGACCTGGAGACCGACCTCGCGGCCGCCATGCTGGCCCTCACCGAGGAGAAGGTGCGCGAGCAGATCAGCACACCGCAGGCCCGGGCCGACAGCATCGAGAAGTTCCTCGAAGATCTGGAAGCCCTGGCCAATTCGGGCGAGGCGTCGGTGAAATCGGGCGAGGCGACCAGGGGCCGCCAGCCCGAGAGAGAACGCAACTGAATCGAATTCAGGCAGGTTCCCGTCCGGTCAGGCAGTACGGCTGACCGGACGGGTCTGTCATGACGATCCAATGCTTACCGTGCTGCACCCGGTGCGCACCCAACTGCTCGTGCCAGGCGGCGGTGGCCTCGATATCCGTGCAGGCCAGATCGACATGCCCGGCGGTGGGCCGATCCTCGCCCAGCCGCTGCAACAACAGATCGATCGGAATCCCGGGTCGCGCCGACAGGCGGGAGAACTCCGGCAGACTGCCGGGCCGCCAGGCCCAGCCGGTCAGCTCGGTCCAGAAGCGGGCCTCGGTCTCGTAGTCGTTCGCGCCGATGTCCAAGCACACCTGATCGAGCCGGCTGCGACTGCCCGCCGGTCCCTCGACCGCCGGGGACAGTCCCTCGACGGCATCGCGAAAAGGTGTGAAGCAGAACGTCATTCCGTGCGGTGAACGCAGCACCGCATAGCCGATGTGCTCGGTGAGAATGTAGTCCGCCACCAGCGTCGCGCCCAACGCCACCGCACGATCGGTGGCCGCCTGCACATCGTCCACGTCGAAATCCAGGTGGATGCGCGGATCCCCGCCGATGGCCTGCATTTTCACCGTCGGGGAGCCGGAATCCGGTAGCAGCGTGACGAATTCGCCGTGCTCACCGCGCGGCGCGGACCGGCTCGTCCCGGTGATCGCGGTCCAGAACTCGGCGCAGTCGTCGAACTGCGCGGCCGGCCGGTCGAGGAACGCCCAGACCCAGCGGATCGTCGTCATGCTGTCTCCTCATGCTCGCGAAAGGTCTTGCTTGCGAAACGTCTTGCGATAGGTCAACGGTGGCACACCCAGTTCCAGGCGCATGTGGTGGCGTAGCGAGGCGCTGGTGCCCATGCCCGCGGCGCGCGCGACCTCGTCGATCGGCAGATCCGTGGACTCCAGCAGATGCCGCGCGTGCCGCAGCCGCTGCTGCAGGATCCACGCGCCCGGCGCCAGACCGGTCTCCGCCTTGAACCGGCGGGTGAAGGTGCGGACGCTCATCCGGGCATGGGAGGCAAGGCAATTCAGGGCCAGATCGCGATCCAGGTGGCGCAGCGCCCACACCCGGGTCGGTGCGGTGCCGTCGATGCCGGGCTCGGGGATGTGCCGTTCGATGAACTGCGATTGCCCGCCGTCCCGGAACGGCGGCACCACGCAGTAGCGGGCCGCCCGGTTCGCGGGGCCGCTGCCGTGATCGGTGCGGATCAGGTGCAGGCACAGGTCGACGCCCGCCGCGAGACCGGCTGCGGTCCAGACGTTTCCGTCCTGCACGAACAGCAGGTTCTCGTCGATGCGGACGTCCGGGTAGAGGGCGCGGAAGTGGTCGGCGTACTGCCAGTGCGTGGTGGCGCGGCGCCCGTCCAGCAGGCCCGCCGCGCCGAGCACGAACGCGCCGGTGCAGATCGACACGATGCGGGCGTCCGGCCGGATGGTGGCCAGCGCCGCGGCCAGTTCGGGGGTGAGCCGGCCCAGGGTGCGGGGTTCCGGGATCTGGGTGCCGGGGACGATCACGGTGTCGGCGCGGGCGAGCAGTTCCGGCCCGAACTCCGGGACGATCGCGTATCCGTTGGTGGCGCGGACCGGGTTCGTGCTCAGCCCGCAGACGTGCACGTCGTACAGGCCGTTGCCTGATTCGTCGACGGCCGAGCCGAGCACGGTCGGCGGAATGGTCATGTCGAACCCGATGATGGGTTCCAGGGCGAGCACGGCGACCAGATGCGGTGTGGGCACGGGCTCCTCCATCCTTCGTGGCTAGATCTTGACGCATTGTGGCATTCCGGCCACTCGATCGGGAAGCGAATATCGGCGACGCTCGACGGGTGAGTGAACTTCGCATCGATCAGGCCCCGGAAAAGCCGCACGGCACAGGTGAATTGCCGCGCCGGACCCGCCTGCATCCCGCCTGGATCGTGGCGGTCGTCGGATTCGTCGCACTGCTGGGCGCAGCCGGATTCCGGTCGGTGCCCGGTGTGCTCATGGACCCGCTGCACGACGAATTCGGCTGGTCACACGCCACCATCGGGGCCGCGGTCTCGCTGAACATGGTGTTGTACGGCGCGATCTCGCCGTTCGCGGCCGCCCTCATGGAACGGTTCGGCATCCGGGTGGTGGTGTCCTGCGCGCTGGTGCTGGTCGCGGCCGGGTCCGGGCTGACCGTGTTCATGACGCAGTCGTGGCAGCTCATGGCCACCTGGGGGCTGATGGTCGGGGTGGGCGTGGGGTCGATGTCCATGCCGTTCGTCGCCACCATCACCGGGCGCTGGTTCGTGAAGCAGCGCGGACTGGTCACCGGCGTGCTCACCGCCGCCGGATCCACCGGGCAGCTGGTGTTCCTGCCCCTGATCGCTTGGCTCGCGCACAATCACGGCTGGCGCACTCCCGCGCTGCTGGTGTCGGCGGCGGCGCTGGCGGTGGTGCCGCTGGTACTGCTCTTCATCCGCGACTATCCCAGCGATATCGGGCACACGGCGTACGGCGCCGGTCCCGGCGATGACAGTGGACTGCGGACCTCGCACCCCGGGGGGATGACCCGTGCGCTGGTAGTGCTCGGACGGATCGTGCGCAAGCCCGTATTTTGGCTGCTGGCAGGCACTTTCGCCATCTGTGGCGCGACGACCAACGGGCTGGTCCAGACCCATTTCGTGAGTGCCGCGCACGATCACGGCATGCCCGCCACCACCGCGGCCGGTCTGCTGTCCGTCGTCGGCATCTTCGATATCGCCGGGACCATCGCCTCCGGCTGGTTCACCGACCGCATGGACTCCCGCTATCTGCTGATCACGTACTACGCGCTGCGCGGCCTCTCGCTGTTCGTGCTGCCGATCCTGCTGAAACCCGAAGTGCAGCCGCCCATGTGGGCGTTCATCATCTTCTACGGCCTGGATTGGATCGCCACCGTGCCCCCGACGGTCGCCCTCTGCCGGGAGCACTTCGGTGCGGACGGACCGGTCGCCTTCGGCTGGGTCTTCGCCTCCCACCAGGTGGGCGCGGCGCTGGCAGCATTCGGTGCGGGCATGATCCGGGATGCGCAGGGCAGCTACAACCTGGCCTGGTTCATAGCGGGCGGTCTGTGTGCCGTCGCCGCGGTGCTGTCGGCCAGCATCCGCCGCCGCCGCGCGGATGTCGCGATCGCCTAGCCGGCAGGGCGCCGGCTTGCTACCCGTCGATGGCCTTGTGCGGCCGTGACTCCAGGGCGGCTTGATCGCGGCGCCCGTCCCAGCGGCTGGGCTCGTCCTTGGTGCGCGGGGGACGGTCGTTGGCGATCAGGACGGCGATCCACGGCAGTGGGATGGAAACGCCGATGATCAGCAGCGACAGCCACCAGCTGTGCCAGAGGCCGTAGGCGATGGCCGCGCCGACCAGACAGGGGATCCGCATCGCCATGATCAGCGTGTACCGCCGCACCCGGTCCCGATGCTGCTGTTCCAGCGAGGTGGACGCCTCGGTGATCAGAGCCGGATTGGCCTTCTGCTCACCGGGGAAGTACCCCTGCTGCGCGCGCGGCGGCTTGGGAATCGAACCAGCGGGATGGAACTCGGCTTCGGGGCGCTCGCCGTCGCCGCTGGAATCGGCCTGGGGATCGCCGTCACGCTGCATACCTCGAGTCTTGCACTACCGCCCGTCGAATGCACACGCCCCCACTTCTCCCATACTTCCGGCAGGCTTCCGACCCTCTGCTGGCATTATTGATGTCGTGAGCGCAGACACCCTGGTACGTCCCGACGAGACCACCGACGAGTCGACGGACAACGACACCCCCAAAGTCTTCCATTACGTGAAGAAGAACAAGATCGCCGAGAGCGCGGTCATGGGCACCCACGTCGTAGCCCTCTGCGGCGAAGTCTTCCCGGTGACCCGTTCCGCCAAGCCCGGCTCCCCGGTCTGCCCGGACTGCAAACGCATCTACGAAATGATGAAGAAGGACTGACCGGTCCGGCTGATCGATCCCGTGGAGGACTGGGCGCGATGACCGCGGCACGTCAGATTCCCGATCCGTGGTCGGACAGCCGCGGCACCACGCACTGGATACCAGCGCGCGGACTGAGCAACGGACTGCAGGCGCGGGCCTTCGGCGTCCTCGCGGACCTGGACGAGTCCCAGGTCTATCGAGTGCTCTTCGCGCTCTCCGATGAGGGAATCGCAGGCTACGTCCTCCCGGTCCGCGTGACCGTGATGGAGGCCGGTGACCCGGAGATCCTGTGGCGCCTCCGGGTCGACATCCCGCGCTACCGCGCCGCGGAGGACCTGCTGATGGAGCTGCTGCGCTACGGCCGCCCCCGCCGCCCCCGCAAGCCACCACCGCAGGGCCGTCGCCGCCGCATGAGTGTGGCACTGGTCCGGAAGTCGCCTTGAGAAGTGAGCCGGGCGTGCTCGTCGCGGCATTGGGACGAGCACGCCCGGGTTCTTCCCTCGGCGGGCACTCGGTCTTCCCCTCCGGTGTGAGACCGAGTGGCGGATTTCGATGACACTGTCGAAAGCCTGTCTCGCACAGTAGGTTCCACGGCCGTTCGGTTTCTACCGTTTTCCTGCCCGTTCGCGGTCGTTTTCTGCCTGCCGTAGGCTGCGGCGGTGGGTGGAAGGGCGGCGGTGTGATCGGTGCGGAGTACCGGCGCGAGACCTTCTCGACCGACGATGAGGACCCGGCGGCGTCGTGGTGTGAATACCTCCGGCAGCGGCAGGGGTCGGTCGGGTTGGGGTTTCGTGCGGACGAGTTCCGGTCGGATGCTTACGCGCAGGATGTCGGGAGATTCCAAGTCGTCAAGTTCACTTCCGGCGCACTCGATTACCAGCGCTCACGACGCGATGTGCGATCCGACGGTGACAACAGCTATCGCCTGCTCGTCCCGCTGCGGGGACGTTTCGAGTTCGAGCAAGGCGATTCGAGGGAGATCTTCCAGCCCGGAAAGCTCTGCTTCTTCCATTGGGGCCGCCCGCTGCTGATGACGCACGCCGACACGATCAGCGCGTTGATCTTGACCGTCCCCGAGAGATCGCTCGAACCCGGGCGCGCCGAGAGGGCCTCGCTCGTGCTGGATGAGAAACGTCCTTTGATGCGCATGCTGGAGACCCAGGTTCGGATGCTCGTGGAGGCCGAGGACTGGACGGCAGCGGATTTCAGCGTCGCATTCGCCAGCGCGCTCACGCTGCTCGATGGGGCATTGAACCCCGCTCCTGCGATCGGGTCCGGCAAGCGGGCTTTGGATGCCGAACGCGCACGACTTCTGATCGAGGAGCATGCGCACGATCATCGGGTGACACCGAAGATGATCGCCGCGATGCTGGGGATCGGCGAGCGGACGCTGTACAAGGTGTTGCAGAGCGCCGGGTACTCGTCGCCGGGCACGTTGCTCCGCACCATCCGTGTCGAGCGCGCGCACCGGCGATTGTCCGTTGCGCTGCCGGTGGATATGGACAGGATCGCCTTCGAGGAGGGGTTCCCAAGCACGCGCAGATTCCGCGAGGCCTACCGGGAGCATTACGGGCAGACCCCGGCCCGGATGCGTGAGCAGCTCTTCGCCGGCGCGCGCGTGGAATCCGGGATCGACTGACGGCGAACGGGATTCGACGGATAATCGGGGGGTTCCGGGTCGGCTGGGACGGTCGGGAGGAGACCATCATGGTGGGCTCGGGTGATCGGAAATCGTTCGCGGTGGGGACGCTGGCGGGGATCAATCCGCCGGTGGGGGCGGCGCGGTTCGTGGTGCGGATGGCTCGGCTGGGGCGGCTGGATTCGGTGCTGGCGACCGATCATTTGATCGGGGTGTTTCCGCGGGCGGCGTGGGATACCGAGTTCACGCCGATGGCGAAGGGGGTGGGGAGTCCGGACGAGCAGTTCGACTTCGCGCCGCTGCTGGCGCATTTGGCCGCGGGAGCCGGGCGCATGCAGTTGGGGGTGGGGACGACGGATCCGCATCGGCGGCATCCGGTATTGCTGGCGCAGACGTTTCTGACGCTGGCCCATCTGACGAAGGCGCCGCCGATTCTGGGGATCGGGGCGGGGGAGCGGGAGAATCTCGAGCCGTACGGGTTCGCGTGGAATCGTCCGGTGGATCGGCTCGAGGAAGCCTTGCAGGTGCTGCGTGCGGCCCTGACCTCGACGGAGCCGATCGATTTCGCGGGCCGCTACTACCGGATGGACCGGGCGCCAATGGATTTGACGGTTCCGGCCGACCGGATGCCGCAGATCTGGCTGGGTGCGCACGGGCCGCGCATGCTGGAGCTGACCGGTCGGTACGCCGACGGCTGGTATCCGTGGGAGTCCATGGCGCCGGCCGAATACGAGCGCCGGCTGGCGGTGGTCCACGCCGCCGCCCGCACGGCCGGGCGCGACCCCGAAGCGATCGTTCCCGCGCAAATGGTGACGATCCTGCCGGCGCGTACCGAGGCGGGTGTGCGCCGCCTGCTGCGGGCGCCGTCGGTCCGCTATGTCGGACTGTTCGCGCCGGCCGCGGTGTGGGCGCGCTGCGGCGCGAAACATCCCTTCGGCGAAGACTTCCGCGGCCTGATCGACCTGATGCCGCACCGCCTCACCAAATCCGAGGTACAGGAAGCGTCGGCCGAAGTCACCGAGGAAGTCCTCCGCGAATGGCTCATGGTCGGCACTCCGCGCGAAATCCTCACCCGCCTGCGCGATCTCGCCGACGCGGGCCTCCGCCACGCCATCATCTTCCCGACCTCCGCGCTGGTATCCAATGCCGACGCAGCCTTCGGCTACGGCACCGTGCTCTGGCTGGCGGACCGACTACGCCGGACCCCGGCGCGCTGACCGGCCGCCGCGGTCAGCGCATTCTCGTGAAGGTGGCGTAGTGGTCGCCGGTGTACCAGGCCGAGCCGTCGTCGCCGGTGACGATGCGCTCGGCGTCGCGGGAGCGGCCCGGGATCTTGCAGTTGACGTCCCACTCCAGGTAATCGACGCCGCTCGGCAGCTGGCCGCTCCGGTTCTGCCAGACCGTGCCGCCTTTGGTGCCCGGGCAGTCGTCCGGCGGCCATTGCCTCTGGTCGATGAGGCCCAAGGTCGTCCAGGCGCGTTGCGGAACGGTGGCCGAGACCAGCTGGATGGTCGCCGGGGCGGGCGCCGGATCGGCGCTCGTCCGTACGGCGTCGGCGCCTGGGAGCAGCAATGTCACTGCCGCGAGCAGGGCCAGTAGGACGGTAATCGCCCGGCGCGAGCGAACTTCCGATCGGAAAGTATTCCTCGTCATGAGGCCACACCGTCACCCCCGCGCATGAACCCCACGTCACGTCATGCTTTCCCGGGCGTGAACAACTGAGGTCGGTAACCGCCGGGGCGGCGCGTTCGCGGCCGTCACGAATCTGGCTGAACCCGAAGGTATTTCAGGATGCATCGGCGCGGGCGGCGTATGTTGGTGGTGATCATGTTCGGCCACGGGTGTGAGGGTGATGATGTTGGATTACGGTCTCGATCTGTCCGATGTGAAGCGCGATATCGCTCTGCCCGATCTGGAGCTCGAAGGCGATGAGCTCGACGCGCTGGTGTCGGCGCAGGACGACTGGTCCGCGCCGACACCGGCGGTGGGGTGGACGATTGCCCACCAGATCGCTCATCTCGCCGTGGCCGATGCGAACGTCGTCATCGCCATCCGGACCCCGGAGGCGTTCGACGCGGTGCTGAAGCACGCGGAGGCCGTGGGCAGCCGGGCCGCCGATCTCGATGCCGACGCGGGCGCCGCGAAACCTCGGGCGGTACTGCTGGACGAATGGCGTGCCGGGCGTGCCGAGGTCGCGGCGGCGTTGCGCGATATTCCACTGGACCACGGGTTTCCGTGGTTCGGCTCGGAATTGACCGCGACGCTGATGGTGCCGCTACGGCTGATGGAGACGTGGGCGCACGGGCAGGACGTGTTCGACGCGCTGGGCGTTCCACACCCGCCGACCGGGCGGCTCCGGCATGTGGCCGCGCTGGGCGTCGCCGGGCTCGAACTGTCGTTCTATGCCGCCCAATTGCCCACTCCGGCAGCGCCTTTCCGCGTCGAGCTGAAGGGACCCGACGGGGAGACCTGGGCGTGGGGCCCGGAGGACGCCGTACAACGAGTTCAGGGCAGCGCCTTCGACTTCTGCCTGCGGGTCACCCAGCGCAGGCCCTTGGCCGAGACCGACCTCACGGCGGTCGGCGCGGACGCCCGGAAGTGGCTGGAGATCGCCCGCGTCTTCCTCTGACGCGATCCGTGCAGGCGAAACGCCGGAGTGTCGCGAATGATCGATTGTGCCCGCGGCATGCCGGACACTGGTTTCTCGATATCTGGTGGAGGCGGTCATGGCGGGCTGGCGGACGATACTCGGGGTCGTGGGGGCGGCGTTTCTCTGCCTGGCTTCCGCGCCGACGGCGCCGCGCGCCGCGGCGGCCGACCCGGACCGCGAACAATTCACGAATCCGGTCCTGGCTGCCGGGGCCGATCCGAGCATCACCTACTACCAGGGCCGATTCCACCTGGTCCAGGGCGACTTCTACAACGACGACAATGTCGTGATCCGCAATTCGGAGACGCTCGGCGGATTGCAGAACGCCGAACCGCACGTGGTGTGGCAGCACCCGGCGTGCCCGGCGCCGGCCTGCACCAAGATCTGGGCGCCCGAACTGCAGCGCATCGGCGATCGCTGGTGGATCTACTTCGCGGGCCAGGAGAACGACAACCCCGAGACGCACCGCATATACGCGCTGCAATCGGTGGGTGACGACCCCGCCGGACCCTATGACTTCCTCGGCGAAGTGAACCTGCCCCGCACCGTGGCCATCGACGGCGTCTACCTGACCTACCGGAATCAGGGCTACTTCCTGTGGTCCTGCCTGAAGCCCGAAGACCCACGCGTACAGCAGATCTGCGCGGTGCACATGTCGGACCCGATGACGGCGATCGGCGACACCGTCGCGATCTCGACGCCGACCGCCGCCTGGGAAACCGTCCCCAACAACGCGGGCCTGCTCATCAACGAAGCGCCGCAGCCGATATACGCCCCCGACGGCACCCTGTACGTAACCTTCTCCGCCAATGCCAGTTTCGACGACAGCTACCGCCTCGGCCTGCTGCGCCTGACCCCCGGCGGCGATCCCATGGACCCGGCGGCCTGGACCAAATCCGGCGGCCCGATCCTGCCGGGCGGCCCCCACTCGATAGCCCCGGGCCACAACGGTTTCTTCACCATCGACGGGCAGCCGTGGATCGCCTACCACGCCCGTCTCGACCCCGGCACCGGCTGGGCCGGCCGCAGTATTCGCGTGCAGCCCATGTCCTTCGGCCCCGACGGCCGCCCCCGCTTCGGCGCGGCCCTCGAGCCCGATGTGGCTGTCATCGTCGGCGACGATCGCCGACCGGCCTCCGCGGACCCCGGTCGAACCGTCAAGTAGGCCAGGGCTGCGACCGCTGCTCCGCGGTGCGGGTGGTGAAGGTGGCGCGATACTCCTTGGGCGTCACGCCGACTATCCGGCGGAAGTGATGCCGGAGCAGCGGGCCGGTGCTCATACCTGTTGCGCGGGCTATCTGTTCGACGTCGAGGGTGGTGTCTTCGAGCAGGTGCTGGGCGTGGCGGATGCGTTGGAGGGTGAGCCAGCGGTGCGGGGTGGTGCCGGTTTCGGAGGTGAAGCGGCGCAGTAGCGTGCGGGTCGACATGTTGGCGCGGCGAGCCAGTTCCGCTGAGGTGTGTTCCACCGTCAGGTCATCGAGGATCTCGGCGAGGACGGGTTGCAGGCCGGCGTCGGCGGTCTCGGGCACCGGGCGATCGACGAACTGGCGTTGACCGCCCTCCCGATGCGGGGCTACGACCATGCGCCGGGCAATCAGATTCGCCGCGGCGGAACCTATTTCGCGGCGGACCAGGTGCAGGCAGGCGTCTATGCCCGCCGCGGTGCCCGCGCTGGTGATGATCGATCCGTCGTCGACGAACAGGACGTCCGGATCGAGGTCCGCGCGCGGGAACCGGCGGCGGAAGTCGTCGGCGTAGCGCCAGTGGGTGGTGCACTTCCGGCCGTCCAGCAGACCCGCGGCGCCCAGCAGGTAGGCGCCGCTGCAGACCGAGAGGAGGGTCGTGCCCCGGTCCGATGCGGCACGCAGTGCGTCGAGTACGGCCGGTGCGTAGTCGCCGCGGACCGCGGCCGCGGGAACGACCACGAGATCGGCGTCGGCGAGTCCGGCCAATCCCACCGCCGGGACGACGGCGAAACCCTGTGCGCAGTAGAGGGGTTCGCCGGGGTGTTCACCGCAGACCCGGAAGTCGAAGGCCGGGCCGCCTTCCGTGGTGCGGTCCACGCCGAACACCTCGCAGACCACGCCCAGTTCGAAGGGCGTGAAGTCCTCGACCACGACTGCGGCGATCGTGTGCAGCATGGCACCACGCTATTCGCGGTGCTTGCCGGCGGGGGTTTTCGCCACGCTATTGCGCCGCGGCGGCGGTTCCCTCGCGGTGGTAGAGCTTGGCCACGATCATCCAGAGCCCGTCGATCAACAGCAGGTTCAGGTAGTCGACCATGATGTTGTCGTTGAGCCGCAGTCTTACCTTGGCGACCGCCATCTCCGGCGAGAGCGCGTCGATCCGGAGCACGGTGTCCTTGCGGGGCGCCCCGTTCTGCTCGGGTGACCGCCTGGCCCGCATGAGCTCCCGGTATTCCTCACGCGGACGCACCACGATGAGCCCGTCCTGCGCGGAGTAGAGCACCGCCGACGGGTGGAACACCCGGTCGAACAGGCTCATGTCCTGGGTGTAGAGCAGGTCGAAGTAGTCCTGCAGCAGTTCGTCGATCCCGGCGGTGGTGGTTTTCGCGCCGATACTGGTCATTGCTGAGCTCCTCGCTGGTTGTCGATGCTCCAGCGATTCTTCAGCAACCATCAGGACCGGCACCAGCAGCGAAAACGCCGTTCACTGACAAGAAAACGCCACCTAGCTGCGCGCCTGGGCGGGGAGTTGCCGCAGGTCGACGGTGATATTGCCGCGAGTGGCGCGCGAGTACGGGCACACCTGATGCGCGGCCTCGATGAGCTGCTCGGCCTGCGCCGGTTCGACGTTCGGCAGTGCGATCTCGAGGGTGACGGCCAGCCCGTAGCCGACGTCCTCGGGGCCGATGCCGACCTCGGCGGTCACCGTCGAACCGGTGACATCGGCCTTCGCGCGGCGGGCGACCACCAGCAGTGAATTGTGGAAGCAGGCCGCGTAACCGGCGGCGAAAAGCTGTTCGGGATTGGTCTTTCCGCCCTGCCCGCCGAGTTCGCGCTGAATCGCGAGATCGAGATCGAGCAGGCCGTCGGAGGTGGCGACGTGGCCGTTGCGGCCCTCGCCGTCGGAGGTGGCCTCGGCGGTGTAAAGGATCTTCTGCGGCATGGGTTTTCGCTCCTGTGCGGGGTGTTCTCGGTCGATATCGACACTAGGAGCCGAGGTCCCGAACCAGAATGGCCGAACCGCTCGTGCGATTGTCCATCCGTCTCCGGTGTTCGACCTCTCGGAGATCGTGGAGGCCCACCGTTATCGCCCGAGCGTCATTCGATCTTCCGTGTGAAGCTAACCCCGATTGCTCGGGCCCTCATGCCCGGCCAACCTATCCTGCTTCGGATTGCGGTGCCGTGCCGCGCGCTTCCGCGCTGCCCACCAGGCCTTGATCTGCGACCAGCGGGTGGCGCGGGCCGGCCAGAACTCCTGCACGCTCGCATTGAACTCGGCGCCGAGGATGATGGCGAAGCCGAGGAAGAAGGTGAAGAGCAGGAAGGCGATCGGCGTGGCCAGCGCGCCGTAGCTGATGCCGGTCTGCGTGACCCAGGCCAGATAGCGGCGCAGGCCCGTGCTGGCGGCCATGAAGAAGACACCCGCCACGAGTGCGCCGCCGAACAGGCGATGCCAGGGCAGGGTGCGATGCAGGGCCAGCTTGTAGAGGAAGGTCAGGCCGACGATGAGGATCAGGCCGGTGGCCGGATAGTAGAACGCGTCGATGAGCCGCAGTCCGGGTTCGCGCCAGCCGTGCGGCAGGACGCGGCCGACAATGGTCGGGCCCAGCGCGATCAGGGGTAGTAGCAGCACCGCCACGATCAGGAAGCCGACATAGAGCAACAGCGCAAAGGTGCGCTGCCACACCGGATGCCGGGCGGCGGCCTGCCCGTGGGCGGCGGTGATGGCGTCCACGAAGGTGGCCATGGCCGACGAACCCGCCCACAGCGACAGCACGAACCCGACCGACACCACGCCGCCGTGGCCGCGTTTGAGCACGTCGTTGACGGTAGGGGCGACCAGATCGTCGACGACGCTGGAGCTGAACGCCCGGCGCGCGAAGTTGATGATCTTGGATTGCACGATATTGATGGTGTTCGGCCCGAACCAGTGGCCGACATAGCCGAGACTGCCGAGCAGTCCCAGCAGCAGCGGGGCCAGCGACAGGGTCTGCCAGAAGGCGGCGGCCGCGGACTTGGTGAAAATCGAATCGTCCCAAGCCTTTGCGGCCACGTGCACCACGAGCTGCCAGATCCGGCGCAGCCGGGTGGCGGCGAGCACGGTGGCGGGCGGGGTATCCGGTACCGGCTCGAATCGAATGGTCGGTTCTTCGTCGGGCGGGGTGTCCGGCACCGGCGCGAACCGGATGGTCGGTCGCTCGTCGGGCCAGTCGATCGGAACGTCGGTGAATGGGGGTTGCGGCGCCCCGGCGGACCGGGCGTTCGGCGCGCCGGCGGGTCGGGCCTTCGGCACTGCGGTCCCGTCCGACACGGAGTCGTCGGCGTGTCGCGAAGGATCGTCGTGCTCGTTCATCGTGGCTACAGCATCGCTCACCTGCGTCGGGAATGTGGACGGACGCGCGATGTGTCGTGCGGCACTCCAAGGGGCTGTGTCGGATTGGAAGAGTGTCGGTCCGGGTCGCTAATCTCTACCGAGTGACTTCGGGTGGTGGCGGTTCTTTACGTGCATGGCAGCGCAGGGCTCTCACCAAGTATCTGACGACCAGGCCACGCGACTTCCTGGCTGTCGCCACCCCGGGTGCGGGTAAGACGACCTTCGCGTTGCGGCTGGCGGTTGAGCTGCTCAACGACCGGACTGTGGATCAGTTGACGGTCGTCGCGCCGACGGAACATCTCAAGCATCAGTGGGCGGCCTCGGCGCAGCGGCTGGGCATCCAGCTGGACTCCAACTTCTCCAACTCCACCGGTTCCACCTCGTCGGACTATCACGGCGTGGTGGTCACCTATGCGCAGGTGGCGTCGCATCCGTTCAAGCATCGGGTGCGCACCGAGAACCGGCGCACGCTGGTGATCATGGACGAGGTCCATCACGCCGGCGATGCCAAGAGCTGGGGTGAGGCGGTCGAGGAGGCCTTCGGCGATGCCACCCGGCGGCTCGCGCTGACCGGTACCCCGTTCCGCAGTGACGATTCCAAGATCCCGTTCATCACCTACGCGGTCGACGAATCCGGGTTCGAGAAGTCCAAGGCCGATCACACGTACGGGTATTCGGAGGCGCTGGCCGACGGCGTCGTGCGGCCGGTGGTCTTCCTCGCCTACTCCGGTGAGGCGCATTGGCGCGACAGCGCGGGCGACGAGTACTCCGCGCGCCTGGGCGAACCGCTGAATGCCGAGCAGACCGCCCGCGCCTGGCGGACCGCGCTGGATCCGGCCGGTGACTGGATGTCGAAGGTGCTCACCGCGGCCGATACCCGGCTGCGGCAGTTGCGGGCCACCGGTATGCCCGACGCGGGCGGCCTGGTCATCGCCACCGACCAGGACAAGGCGCGCGATTACGCCGAACTGCTGGAACACATTTCGGGTAGCAAGCCGACCGTCGTGCTCTCCGACGATCCATCCTCCTCGGATCGGATCGGTGAGTTCGCCGATAACACCAATCCGTGGATGGTCGCGGTGCGCATGGTGTCCGAGGGCGTCGACGTGCCGCGCCTGGCGGTCGGCGTGTACGCCACCAGCGCCTCCACGCCGCTGTACTTCGCGCAGGCCATCGGTCGTTTCGTGCGTGCCCGCAAGACCGGTGAGACCGCCAGTGTCTTTCTCCCCTCGGTGCCGGTGCTGCTGGATCTGGCCGCGCAGCTGGAAGTTCAGCGCGACCACGTCATCGGCAAGCCGCATCGCGAGAAGAACGAACTCGACGACGAACTCCTCACCGACGCCAACAAGCAGAAGGACGAGCCCGGCGAGGAGGAGAAGAAGTTCATCGCCCTGGCCGCCGACGCCGAACTCGATCAGGTCATCTACGACGGCGACTCCTTCGGCACCGCCACCTTCTCCGGCTCCGACGAGGAAGCCGACTACCTCGGCATTCCCGGCCTGCTCGACGCCGACCAGATGCGCGCCCTGCTGCGCGAACGTCAGGCCAAGCAGATCCAGGACCGCAGCGCCGAGGCCGCCCGGCCCGCCGGCCCCAGCGTCGAGGCCGCCGCCGAACGCGCCGCCACCGCCGACAAACTCGGCGAACTCCGCCGCGAACTCAACAGCCTGGTCGCCATGCACAACCACCGCACCGGCAAACCCCACGGCGTCATCCACGGCGAGCTACGCCGCGAATGCGGCGGCCCCCCAACCGCACTCGCCACCGCCGAACAACTCACCGAACGCATAGCGGCCTTGCGCCGCCTCTAGATTCCGCGGCCCCGCGTCGCTCTGCTGACCTGCGTCCCAGCCGTAAATGGGACCCTGCGGCCCAGCAGAGTGCGTGGGGTGGACGTCCGGCAGCGCCGAGAATGTTTGTGGCCGTGCGGCACACGGCTTCGGCCCGGACGGCCCGGCTGACTGTCTCCACCGAACATCTCAGCGGGCGGACGCGGATGACCGCCCGGCCGATTGCCGCTGCCGAACTCTCGGGCGGCCGTCTCGAGGCCGACGGCGCTAGGCGATTTCCAGGGATACCTCGACCGGTTTGCCAGGGGTTAGGTTTTCGGCGATGCGGACCGACTTCTTCACGGGGAGAACATAGGTCGCGCGGCCCTTGTCCGGGAAGATGGAGGTTGCCCAGCGGGTGGCGCCGACGGTGACCTTGACGCGGACAGAGCCGAAGCCGGCGGCGCGGTGGCCGTGGAAGGCGTCGACGTCATCGGCGATGGCTTCGGGGAGACTCACGAAGTACCAGGAGGCTTGGGATTCCCATTCCCAGAGCTCCGCGGTGAAGGCGTATTCGGATTCGGCCATGCACCGACGGTAGCGGGTGGGTGTGACAGGTTCAGCGGGCGAAATAGCGGCCGGGGGAGAGGCCCACCTCACGGTGGAAGGCCGCCACGTAGGCGCTGGGGGTGGCGTAGCCGACGCGGGCGGCAATCCGGGAGATGGGGAGGCCGGACGCCAGTAGGGGCAGGGAGGCGGCCAGGCGCAGCTGGGTTCGCCAGTGGCCGAAGGTGATTCCGGTATCGGCGCGGAAGGCGCGGGCCAGGGTGCGGGGCGCCGTGGCGGCGGCCGCGGCGAACTCTTCCAGGGTGCGCGGGTCGGCGGGGTCGGCCAGCAGCAGCTCGGCCACCAGGCGGGCGCGCGGATCCCCGGGCATACGGGCGCCGATGGGGACGATGTCGACGGGCTCCAGCAGGTCGAAGACCACCGCCTCGGCGCGGTGCCGCTGTGGCGCGGTCGGACTGTGCCGGGTCAGGTGGTCGAAGAGTTCGTGCAGCAGCGGTGACACCCGCAGCATGGTGGGCGCCGGGAAGTCGACCGGGGTGCGGACCGGATCCAGGAAGATGCCGCTGAACACCGCCCCCTCGGTGGTGCCGGTGCGGTGCCGGACGCGGGGCGGAATCCACAGTGCGCGGGTGGGCGGCAGCACCCAGCGGCCGTCACCGATCATGATGGTCATCACACCCTGTGCGGCCCAGGCGATCTGGTGTTGCGGATGCTCGTGCACCTCGTACCAGTGCCCGGCGGGCAGCGGCGACGCGCCGAACACCATGGCGGTGGGGCCGAGCGGTGCGGCCAGCACCAGGCGTTGACCGTCTCGCGACATAGTCTGTCACCGTAGTCCCTAGTGGTCAGCGGCGCCGCGGCCTAGCGTTCCGGCCATGGGGATGAACTTCTTGCACCAGCTGTGCTGCCGCTCCGCCTACTGGGAGCGCCACAGCGCGACGAACATCGTGCCGTGGTCGCTCGACGGACTCGAGCTCGGCGACAACACCCTCGAGGTCGGACCCGGTTACGGCGCGAACGTGACCGCACTGCGGGCCCGCTCGGCCGCGCTGACCGGACTCGAGATCGATCCGGAACTCGCCGCCCGCCTGCGGGAGAAACGCGCCGGCCGGCTGCGCGTCGTCGACGGCGACGGGACGGCGATGCCCATGGGCGACAGTGAGTTCAGCGCGGTCGTGTGCTTCACCATGCTGCATCACGTGCCCACGCCGGAGCAGCAGGACGACCTGTTCGCCGAGGCCTTCCGCGTCCTGCGGCCCGGCGGCGCGTTCGCGGGCAGTGACGGCATCGACCGCCTCCCCTTTCGGCTCATGCACCTGGGCGACACCTACAACCCGATCCCGCCCGCCACTTTGCCGGCCCGTCTGGCCCGCGCCGGCTTCACCGATATCGCGGTCGAGACCGGCACGGGCATCTTCCGTTTCAACGCCCACCGCCCGGTGAGCTAGCGCGCGAGCCCGAAAAAGGTTGCGGGATCCAGGGTGTCGAGCGGCGTCCAGCGAGTCTCGGGACTACCGGCCTCGACCGCGCCGGCCGCCGCCCGATCGATACTTCGATAACCCTGCAGATCCAGTGCGAGCCACGGAGTTTCGTCGACCTTCCGGGCAAGCGCATAGCAAGTCGCGAGCATATGCAGGCATCGCTGATTACGCGCTCGGCACGAGCAATCCGCACTCACCAGCCGCGGCGCGAGCACAACACCGGCATTCACGATTGCCCGGTGTAATTCATCGCCGAGTCCGATGGCATCGCCCGGCACGATCGCGCCGATCGCGTCGATCGCCGCCCGGCTCAACGGCGCGAACTCCAGATACGTCACCGACGCCACGGCCCCGCGGTGGATGGCCGCCCGCACCGCAACGCCCTCGATCTCCAGCTGCACACCATCATTGCGGGCAACTCTGCGTGCGCGCGGCAGCAGCGGTTCGGGTTTGCTCATGCTGAGCGGTTCGGCGAGCCGGACCCAGTCCATGCCCCAGACGGTGTACCCGAATTCATTGTCGGCCATCTCAGTTGCCTCGCTTCCGGCGCAGCAGTTCCAGCAGGTGCTCGTCGTCCAAACGGGCCAGTTCGGCGACGCCGGCGGCATCGCTGAGGTCGGTGAGCGCGGCCTTGCGGTCGTGCATGCCGGCGATGTGCTCCTCGATGGTGGTGCCGGAGGTCAGCGTGGTGACGGTGACGGTGCGGGTCTGCCCGATGCGATGCGCGCGATCGGAGGCCTGTGCCTCGACCGCCGGATTCCACCAGCGGTCGAAGTGGATGACATCGGCCGCGCGGGTGAGGGTGAGCCCGGTGCCCGCCGCCCGCAGGCTCAGCACGAGAATCGGTGGGCCATCGGGTGCTTGGAAGCGGTTCACGATGTCGGCCCGCGCCTCCTGGTTCAGGCCGCCGTGGAAGAACGGGACCGTGACGCCGAATTGCTCGGCGCAGTGCCGCACCAGCAGGTCTCCGGTCTTGCGGTACTGGGTGAACACCAGTGTCGGCGAATCGTTTTCCAGGTTGCCGGCCAGGATGTCGGTGCAGACGTCGAATTTGCCGGAGCGGCCCGCCAGTTCGCCCAGTTCGCCGGTGATCAGGCCGGGATGGTTGCACACCTGCTTGAGCTCGGTGAGTACCGCCAGTACCCGGGTGTGACGTTGTGCGCCGCTGCCGAAGCCCGCTTCTTCGGCGCGGCTCAGCAGCTGGTCGTAGAGTTGTTCCTGCTCGGTGGTGAGATCGCAGATCAGGTCACTGTGGATCTTGGGCGGCAGGCTCGCCGCCACCTGAGACTTGCGGCGCGCCAGCACGATCGGTTCCAGGGCGTCCCGCAGCCGCACCACCGCCTCGGCCGAGCCTTCGCTGATGGGTCGTACGAATCGCCGCCGGAACTGGGCCTTGTGCGTGAAAGCCTGCGGCACGATCAGGTTCAGCAGCGCCCATAATTCGTCGAGATGGTTTTCCACGGGTGTGCCGGTGAGCGCGATCCGGGCCTCTGCATCGAGGCCGCGGGCCGCCCTGGACACCTGGGTACGCGGATTCTTGAGCACCTGCGCCTCGTCGAAAACGACGCTCGCCCAGCGTTGTCCGGTCAGTGCGGGCCCATGCCCGCGCAGGGTCGGATATCCGGTGACGAGGATGGTCCCGGCCGTGGTGTCGCCGGGCAGTTGCCCGCCGCGCCAGGCGACCGGCCGGAGCCCCGGTGCGAAGCGTTCGATCTCGTGCACCCAGTTGCTCACCAGTGAGGTCGGGCACACCACCAGTTGCGGTCCGTCGCTTGCCTTTCCGAGCAGGGCCCCGATGGCCTGCACGGTCTTGCCCAGCCCCATCTCGTCGGCGAGCACGGCACCGCCGTGTGCGGCAGCCGTCTCGCGCAACCAGGTGATGCCCCGTGCCTGGTAGGGCCGCAACTCGGCCTTGAGGCCGGAGCGCAGCTCGGCGGTCAGCGCGACGGTGTCCCGCAGGGTGCGCAGTGCGCGGGCCGCGGAGACGACCGCTGTCCCGCTCGGGTTGGGTGCGGCGTGTGCTGCGGGCGGCAGTAGTGCGGCCTGGAGCTCGTTCTCCAGCGCTGTCCGCCACAGTTGTACCGAGGGGCCGGGATCGGGGATATCGAGGGCGAGCAGCCGTTCCGGTTCCACCAGTGCGCATTCCACGTCGGCGACGGTCATGCCGCCGGGAGCCGGCACGGCCAGGGGGAGGGTTTCGCGTGCGCCGCAGTCGCGCGGCGCGGGTCCGGGTTCGTGTCCGGTCCAGGTCCAGAGTCCGAACATATGGCGATCGGGCAGGTAGGTGGCATGAACGGGGGTCGGCACCCGTCCTTTGTACGCGGGTGTAACGGCTACTCGCACATGGATTGTGGCGTGCGCCACATTTGTTGCGCTCCCCGAGGTCAGTGCGTCTCCGGGGCGCGAACCCGGCCCCGGAGACAACGCAACGGGCGACCGTATGGTCGCCCGTTGTGGGTTTTCTGTTGGGAAGATTTACTTGTTCGAGCGGGCTCCTCGGGGGCTGTGGATCCAGTTCCCCGAGGTGGAGGAGCTGTTACAGCGCCGGCGCCGACTCCGTGTCGATCACGGCTTCGAGTGCACGGAGACGGTCCATGTGCTCGTTGGCGTGATGCTGGCAGAAGAGCAACTCTCCACCGGCGGGAAGGGTCGCGCGCACGCGCGCGGCTGCCCCGCAGCGGTCACAACGGTCGACCGCGGTCAGTGGGGTGCTTGTCAGGGTTCCTGGCATGACTCCTCCAATCCTGGCTCCGGGCGCTCGCGGCGCCGTTCGCCTGGTGTGGGGGTCCGCGGACCATTCCGCGAACCTCGCTACCGCTACTTCCCAGCAGTGGTTGATGACTACTCTGTCAGACGTTCGGGGCGAGGTCTTTGTTCCCGCGGAGTTTCCATTGTGTTTTCGCTAACACGACCTGGGATTTCGCTGAAAGCGAACAGGCCCGGCACAGTGGCCGCGGAGTCGTCGAAGACCCTCCCGTACACGCTGATCGAATTGTCTACCGGGAGACTACCCGGCGGCGCCGACACCCACACTTCGATTGGATAACCGTCCGGCAAAGGGCAGCAAGCTCACAGCCATGCCGGGTCGAGGTCAGCGGTGGTGCGGTCGCGAGAATCCAGCAGCTCGAACTGTGGAGTGGTGCGGGGCAATTCCCATCGGAAGAAGTAGCGGGCGGCCGCGCGCTTACCCAGTCCGAAGGCGTCGCCGCGGCCGGCGAGCGGGGTCGCGGCGAGCGCGAGCTGCAGCCAGATCCACGCCATGACCGTATGCCCGAACGCCTCCAGATAGACCGCTGAATTGGCCAGTGCGGCCTCGGGATCGCCGTCCCGCCACAGACCGGCGGTGGTGGCGGTCAAGCGGTTCAGCGTGGCTTCCAGGGTGTCGGCGAAGTCGATCAGTTCTGTATCACCGGAGGCGCGTGCGGCGGTGAGAGTAATAGCGATCGTCTCTGAGAGAGTCGCAAGTGCCGCACCGTTGTCCAGCGTCACCTGCCGGCCGAGCAGGTCCAGGCTCTGGATGCCGTGCGTGCCCTCGTGGATCGGGTTGAGGCGATTGTCGCGATAGTGCTGCTCGACGTCGTAGTCGCGGGTGTAACCGGCGCCGCCGTGCACCTGGATGGCCAGATCGTTGGCGGCCAGGCACCACTGGCTCGGCCAGCTCTTGGCGATCGGGGTCAGGATGCGCAGCAGGGTCGCCGCGCGGGCGCGGTCGGATTCGGTTGCGGCCGTGCGCTGTTCGTCGACCAGGCGGCCGCAGTAGAGCTGCAGGGCCAGCGCGCCCTCGGCGTAGGACTTCTGGGCCAGCAGCATGCGGCGGACATCGGGATGCTCGACGATATCGACCTGGGCGCCGCCGCGCGTGCCGATCGGACGGCCCTGCGGGCGGTTGCGCGCGTAGTCCAGGGCCTTCAGGTATCCGGTGTAACCGAGTGCGGTGGCGGCCAGGCCGACGCCGATCCGGGCCTCGTTCATCATCGTGAACATCTGTGCCATACCGTGATTCGGCGCACCGACCAGGTAGCCGACCGCACCGGGCGCACCGCCGGGCGTGAAGTTGCCGTCGCCGAAAACCGGTGCGGTATTGACGGTTCCGCGCCAGCCCATCTTGTGGTTGATGCCGGCCAGCACCACATCGTTGCGCTCACCGGGCCTGCCGTCGGCATCCGGCAGGAACTTGGGGACGATGAACAGCGAAATGCCCCGTGTCCCTTCGGGTGCGCCGGGAATGCGGGCCAGCACCAGGTGGACGATGTTCTCCGAAAGATCATGGTCGCCACCGGAGATCCACATCTTGCGGCCGAAGATCCGGTAGCTGCCGTCGTCCTGCGGTACGGCGCGGGTGGTGATGTCGGCGAGGCTGGATCCGGCCTGCGGTTCGGACAGCGCCATGGTGCCGAAGTTGCGGCCGTCCAGCATGGGGCGCACGAAACGGTCGATCTGCTCCGGGCTGCCGTGTGCGGCAAGCAGATTGGCATTGCCGGTGGTGAGCATGACGTAGGCGGCGGTGCCCACGTTGGCGGCGTGGAACCAGGACATGCACGCGGTGTAGACGACGTGCGGGAGCTGCATGCCGCCGATCTCGTAATCCATTGCGGCGCCGACCATTCCGGCGTCGGAGAACGCACGCAGGGCCTTGCCGACCGCGGGGACGAGGTGCACGCGCTCGCCGTCGAAGGTGGGCTCGTGCAGATCGTTCTCGCGATTGTGCGGGGCGAAGTAGGTGGTGGCGAGGTCCTGGCAGAGTTGCAGCACCTGGTCGAAGGTCTCGCGGGAGTGGTCGGTGAAGCGTTCCCGCTCGGTCAGGGACGCCACGTCCAGCCAGTCGTAGAGCAGGAACTCGATATCGCGGGCGGACATGATCACGGACGGGTTCATGGTTCCTCTGGGACGATCGGGTACGGAGACGTACCTGCTGGTCTACCAGATGAATGCGGTCCGGCTCGGGTACCGCCGTCAGTAGCGGACGGCGGCGCGGCCGCGGTGCAGGCGGCCGAAGTGGCCGGGGGATTGACCCTTCCAGGAGCGGAAGGCCGAGGCGAACGCGGACACGCTGGCATAGCCGAGGCGGTCGGCGGCCTGTTCGACGGTGAGGCCGGCGATGAGCAGTTCTTCGGCGAGCATGCCGACCGTCTCCAGGCTGAGCTCGCGGAAGGTGGTGCCCTCCTCGGCGAGCCGGCGGCGCAGGGTGCGGACGCTGACGTCGAGGTCGGCGGCGATGCGGGTTTGGTCGGCGGAGCCGCCGTGGCGGATGAGCAGTTGGCGGACGCGGCCGCTGAGTCCGCTGCGGCTGTGCCGGCTCTCCATGAGGTCGGCGCACTGCTGCTCATAAAACCGGGCGGTCGACAAATTTGCTTGGGGTAGTGGGGTTTGCAGCGTGCTCGCCTGGAAACTGATGCGGGACTGCGGCATCGAGAACGCCACATCCTCCACCCCGAAGACCGCGCCGAACATCTCGTAGATCGGATGCGCGTCGACATACAGCTCCACCCGCACGGCGGGCAGGCGAATGGAGATGAGGTCCTGCTGGATGGTCTGGATGGCCGCGAGGTCGCGCTCCAGCGCGAAACGCCGAATATCCTCCGGTAGTGCGCTGTCGTCGCGCACCACCCACACCTCGGGCCCGCGATCGTCCACCCAGTGCCGGGCCGCGCTGAACGACAGATCCGCGTAGCGCAGCGCAATATCCATGGCGTGGCGCAGAGTTGAGCTGCTCATGAGCGCGAAACCGAGCACGCCCAGGGTCGGCGGATGGCAGAGCATGCCGGCCAGCAGACCCATACCGGGCTCGTCGTCGACGCCCTGCACCACATTGCGCATGAGCGAGAACTCCTGGCCCATGGTGATTTCCGAGGAGGGATCACGCAAAACGGATTCCCGGAGGCCGGTGTCCCGCAGTACGGCGCCGAGCTGCAGGCCGCGGCCCAGTGCGAAATCCACCAGTAGCGCGGTGCTGGTGATGGGACGCAGGTGCGCCAACTCTTCCGTCACTCAGGCAGTCTCGCAAACAATCGGCGTTCGCGAGGCGTTACCAGCCGGTAAGTTGCCTGGCTGAGGCCCATATTCGCCGATTCCTGGCCCAACGCAAGCTGGTCGGCCGAAACCCTCAGCCATACGGTGAGATTCATGCGCAGCGCGCAATACACACAGACCCAGGTGCCGGATGCCGGAAAGGTCCGCCCGCCGATGCTCACCGTGATCGCACCCGCCGACGGCCGCGTGGTCGACACCATTCCCACGGACACCCCCGAACAAGTCCGTGCCACCGTCGAGCGACTGCGCGAGCACAGCGAACTATGGCGTTCGCTGGGTGTTGTCGGGCGGATCCACTGGCTGACGACATTCCGAAACTGGTTGCTGGACAACCGGGATGAGGTCGCCGAACTGCTGGCACTGGAAACCGGGAAGCCGTACTCGGAGGCCGAGCTCGAATTCGATCTGGCCGTCGACGCCATCGACCACTACCGCGCGCAGGGCGCCGACTTCCTCGGCGGCAGGCATCCGCAGGTCTCGCTGCGCCCGTCCGCCGCCATGCAACTCGCCGTCACGCAGCACGCCTGCTCGGTGGTCGGGGTGATCGGGCCGTGGACCTATCCGCTCACCCTCGCCGTCTTCGACGCGATACCCGCCCTGGTCGCCGGGGCGGCCGTGATCGTGAAACCGTCCTCGGAGACGCCGCTGACCATGCGGGCGCTGGCCGCCGGTTGGGCAAAGATCGGCGCCCCAGCGGTTTTCGAGACGGTCGCCGGGCACGACGCCGGTCCCGCCGTCCTCGATACCGTCGACTATGTCCGGTTCACCGGCAGCGTCGAGACCGGCAAGGTGGTGGCGCTGCGCGCGGCCGGGCGGCTGATCCCGTGCTGCCTCGATCTGGGCGGCAAATCCGCGGCCGTGGTGCTCGCCGACGCCGATCTGGATCAGGCGGCCGCCTGCATCGCCCTCGGTGGTCTGGCGAACAGCGGGCAAAGCTGCCGGAGTATCGAGCGCATCTACGTCGAAACCTCCGTCTACGACGCCTTTCTCGAGAAACTCGCCGCCGAGGCCGCCGCCTTCGGCCCCCTCATCGACGACGAGATCGGCACCGGCGTCATGACCTCCGCCGCCCAGGCCGAACACGTCCGCACCCAACTCGGCGACGCCCTCATCGCCGGCGCCACCCTCCGCTGCGGCGGCTCCGGCACCGGCCACACCATCCCCCCGACGGTCCTGGCCGACGTGGAACCCACCATGTCCGTCATGACCCACCAAACCCTCGGCCCCATCCTCCCCGTCGTGCGGGTCGCCGACGCGGGCGAAGCGTTCGACCTCACGCTCCGGCCACCCGCAGGGCCCTGCGTCAGCGTCTGGACGACCGACACCTCCGTCGGCCCCCGCGCCTCGACTCGCCTGGCCCCCGCCCAAGTAACCGTCAACGACATCACCCCCCACATCTCCCACCCCACCGCCTACTGACCGCCGCGCGTCCTAGAGTGTCCGGGTGGGTACTGGAGCTGGGATGACGCCGGATCGGTTGTTGCACATCTGTAGTCGTGACGAGTGGGATGCGGCTCGGGAGGTGGGCGAGTACCGGGCGGCCTCGCTGGATGAGGTGGGATTCATTCACTTGTCGGCGCCCTATCAGGCGCATTTGCCGGCCAATCGGCTGTTCGGGGGGAGGCGGGACCTGGTGCTGCTCTGGCTGGATCCCGAGCGGCTGGGGGCGCCGGTGAAATGGGAGCCCGGGGTGCCGAGCGATCCGGAGTCGATGCGATTCCCGCATCTGTACGGGCCGCTGCCGGTGGCGGCCGTGGTGGAGGTGACCGAGTTCCTGCCCGGGGATAACGGGGAATTCGCGCCGATAGCCGATCTGTGAGGTAGATCGCGGGGAATCGGACACTCTGCCCTAATCTGGACGGCGTGAACGTCGACGTGACAGCGCTGCCAGGAATCGGTGTACGCAAGGACTTCGAGGTGCGTTCGGGGCGCCGGATCGGTGTGGTGACACACCGGGACGGCGGGATCGACCTGATCGTGTCGCAGCTCGACGACCCTGATGCCTGCCAGGCGCAGGTGCCACTGACCACCGACGAGGCCGCCGTGCTCGCCAACCTGCTCGGCGCGCCGCAATTGGTGCAGCAGCTCAAGGAAGAACACTCCGACCTACCCGGGATCACCACCCGCCAACTGGCCGTGAGCGGCGACTCGCCCTACCGCGGCCGCATGCTCGGCGAAACCGGCATGCGCACCCGGACCAAGGCCTCCATCGTCGCGGTCATGCGCGCCGGACAGCTGCACCCTTCGCCCGGACCGGATTTCGTACTCGACTCGGGGGACCTGCTGGTAGTGGTCGGGACCCCGCACGGGCTCGACGCCGCCGCTCGCATCCTCGTCGACGGTTGAGCGCGTGGACTCGAGCAGCCTAGCCCTGGTCGAACTCGGCGCGATCTTGTTCGTGCTGGGCATGCTGGGCCGGGTAGCCGGCCGGTTCGGCATGTCACCCATCCCGCTGTACCTGCTCGGCGGGCTCGCCTTCGGTGAAGGCGGGATATTCGAAATGCGGGCAGCCACCGAATTCGGTCACCTGGCCGGCGAGATCGGCGTCGTACTATTGCTGCTCCTGCTCGGATTGGAGTACACCGCAGCCGAATTGGTGACCGGACTTCGAAGATCCTGGCTGGCCGGCATCGTCGACATCGTCGCCAATGCGACGCCTGGCGCGGTGGTGGCCTTGATGCTGGGGTGGGGAGCGGTCGGCGCCGTCGTCATGGGCGGCGTCACCTATATCTCCTCCTCCGGCATCGTCGCCAAGGTGCTCAACGACCTCGGACGACTCGGTAACCGCGAGACGCCGGTCATCCTCTCGGTGCTGGTGTTCGAAGACCTGGCCATGGCGGTATACCTGCCGATTCTCACGATGATGCTGGCCGGAGTCAGTTTCATGAGCGGCCTGCGGTCACTCGCCATCGCCCTGATCGCCATCACCGTCGTGCTCGTGGTGGCGCTGCGCTACGGTCGCTACGTGTCGAAGATCGTGGACAGTCACGATCCGGAAGTATTCCTGCTCGCACTGCTCGGCGCGGCCCTGCTGGTCGCCGGTCTCGCCTCGGCGCTGAAGGTGTCGGCGGCCGTCGGAGCCTTCCTGCTGGGCATCGCCATCTCCGACTCCACCGCACACGAGGCCACGAAACTCCTGGAACCGCTGCGAGATCTGTTCGCGGCCATATTCTTCGTGGCCTTCGGGCTCAGTATCGATCCCACGGCCATCCCGCCCGTGCTGGGCTGGGCCATCGCGCTGGCATTCATCACCGCCCTCACCAAGATCGGTACCGGCTGGTGGGCGGCGCAACGGCAAGGGATACGCCGGATGGGCCGGGCCCGCGCCGGCGCGGCGCTGGTGGCGCGCGGGGAATTCTCGATAGTCATTGCGGGACTGGCGGTTTCAGTGGGCGGCGTGCCCGCCCGGCTGGCCGCCCTCGCCTCCGCCTACGTGCTATTGATGGCGGTGATCGGCCCGATCGCCGCCCGCCTGGTCGAGCCGGCCGTCCGCCTCCTCCAGCGCGACCTGCGCCGCCGCCGCGACCCCGACCCCGTCGCCAGTTGAGGTTCCGGTGGCCGCCGGTCCGTCGGCGGCCACCGCAACATTGTCGGGCGCCGAAACATCTGCGGGCGCTGATCCATTGCAGGGCGCGGACGAATCTGCGGGCGTCGACACGTTCGCAGACGCCGCCTTGCCGGCTGTGGCCTTGCCCGCCCGCTCGGCCCTGGCCGCCGCCCGCGCCCGCACCGCCACCCGGCGATGCGACAACGCCACCGCGATGGCGCCGACCGTGAATCCGATCAGCACCGCGAAGAAGTGGCCGTAATCGGTGAAAGTGCGGCCCTTCCACACGCCCCGCGCGTACCAGATGAGCAACCCCGCCGCCCACAGCAGCCGCGGCCATCCACGCAGCCGGAAGGTCAGCACCGCCAGCATGGCCGAAATCCCGTAGCTGGGGCCGACATCCGAGGTGAAGGCCACCTTCGTCGGAATCAGATGCCGGTCCAGCTTGTGCGCGATCCCGAGCACGGTGATGAGTGTCGCGCCCACATGCCCGATCGCCACCGCCAGAATCCAGCGCAGCGACCCCAGCCAGTACTCGGCCAGCGCCATCACCGTGATCAGGATGAGAATGTCCCCCCACGGGAACCCGGCGCTGTCCGTCCAGAACGCGGACGCGACCAGCACCTGAATCGGTTCCTTCTGCATATTCCGCAGATTCGTGGACGCGGACAGGATCAGCCGTTTGCCGACGATATTGCTGGCCCCGCGCAACGTCCACCAGGTGACGAAGAGCGTGAACGCGTACGCGATGGACGCCGGCGCCGCCGCCAGCAGATCGCGGTACGCCTGGACCGCACGGCCCACACGGTTCGGTTGCTGCAACCAGCCGCCCAGGCTCCGGAGTTCGCCGACCAGGTCGACGGTGCGGAGCCAGGGTGGCTGGTAGGTACCCGTTGCCATCGGATGGAGTCCGTTCTCCTGTGCGCTGAGGGATGTCCGCCATCGGAACCGGCGGACCCGGGGGAGCGTCTTCGTCATGGTAACCGGAGGTCACGGGCGATCAGGCGCTTGCGCGCACCCGATTCGGCGGCTCGGTCGACGTAACGCGGATTAATGCGCCGGGAAACCATTGGTTACATCGCAGCAATACGCGCCCGGAGGATCGGAACGATCACCGGCCCGCGCCGCAAAGGACTTTCGATGACCGTGTACCACCAGCATCTCGGCGGTGTCACCCACACCTTCGACGGCCTGGTCGACCTGCTCGCCAAGGCCACCCCACGGCGCAGCGGCGATGAACTCGCCGGATGCGCGGCACATTCCGACGCCGAACGAGCCGCCGCGCAATGGGCGCTGGCCGACGTGCCGCTCACCGTCTTCCTGAACGACCCGGTCGTCCCGTATGAGACCGACGAGGTCACCCGGCTCATCATCGACACCCACGATCGCCGTGCGTTCCAGGCGATTTCGCATCTCACCGTGGGCGGACTGCGGGACTGGCTGCTGGCCGTCGCGGCGGGCCCCGGCGCCGCCGCGACCCTGACCGCGGTGGCGCGCGGGCTCACCCCCGAAATGGTCGCCGCGGTCAGCAAACTCATGCGCAACCAGGACCTGATCGCGGTGGCGCGGGCGGCGCAGGTGACGGCCGGATTCCGCACCACCGTCGGGCTGCCGGGCACCCTCGCTACCCGTCTGCAGCCCAACCACCCCACCGACGACCCGCGCGGAATCGCCGCGGCGGTGCTGGACGGGCTGCTGCTGGGCTGCGGTGACGCCGTGATCGGTATCAACCCGGCCACCGACTCGCCCAGGGCCACAGCGGATCTGCTGTACCTGCTCGACGAGGTGCGGCAGCGGTTCGGGATTCCGACGCAGTCGTGCGTACTCTCGCACGTCACCACGACCATCGGATTGATCGAGGCCGGGGCGCCGGTGGATCTGGTATTCCAGTCCATCGCCGGCACCGAGGGCGCGAATTCCGGTTTCGGCGTGAATATTTCGCTGCTGCGCGAGGCGGATGCGGCCGGCCGGTCGTTGCGACGCGGGACCGTCGGGGAGAATGTCATGTACCTGGAAACCGGTCAGGGGTCGGCGCTTTCGGCCGGTGCGCACCTGGGCACGGGCGGCAGACCGGTCGATCAGCAGACCCTGGAGGCCCGCGCCTACGCCGTCGCGCGGGACCTGGATCCGCTGCTGGTCAATACCGTCGTCGGATTCATCGGGCCCGAATACCTCTACGACGGTAAGCAGATCATCCGCGCCGGGCTGGAAGACCACTTCTGCGGCAAGCTGCTGGGCCTGCCCATGGGTGTGGACGTCTGCTACACCAACCACGCCGAAGCCGACCAGGACGATATGGACACCCTGCTCACCTTGCTGGGTGCGGCCGGTTGCGCCTTCGTCATCACCGTCCCCGGCGCCGACGATGTCATGCTCGGCTATCAGAGCCTCGCATATCACGATGCGCTCTACGCGCGGAAGGCGCTGGGGCTGCGGCCCGCTCCCGAATTCGCGGCGTGGCTCGACCGGCTCGGCATGATGGGGCCGGACGGCCGGGTGCTGCCGGTCGAGCCGTTGTCCTCGCCGCTGCGTGCGCTGGCCGCGCGAGGTGCCGCATGAGAGAACATTCCCTCACCCCGGTATCCGGCTCCGCTGAAGGCCTTGCCGCACAGCAGTTCTGGGACGAGCTGCGGCGCACCACGCAGGCGCGGATCGGTCTCGGGCGTACCGGGGACGCGTTACCGACCTCGGAGGTGCTGGCCTTGCGGGCCGCCCACGCATCGGCGCGGGACGCGGTGCACTCACCGCTCGATATCTCCCTGTTCGCCACGCAGCTCGCCACACTCGGGTTGGGCAGTCCGGTCCATGTGCCCAGCCGGGCGGCCGATCGTTCCGAGTATCTGCGGCGGCCGGACCTGGGTCGGTTGCCCGCGGAAGCTGCTGCGCTGTCGGCAGTTCCGCGATCCGGGGCGGATATCGGGTTCGTCCTGTCCGATGGTTTGTCGCCGCGGGCGCTGACCGACCACGGCGTGCCCATGCTGGCCGCGCTGATCGAGGCACTGGAAGATCGATACAGCCTGGCCCCACCGGTTATCGCGACACAGGCGCGGGTGGCCTTGGGTGACCATATCGGTGCGGCGCTGGGGGTTTCGACCGTCCTGGTTCTCATCGGAGAGCGGCCCGGACTGTCGGTCGCGGACAGCCTCGGCATCTACCTGACGCACCTGCCGCGGCCGGGCCGCTCGGATTCCGAACGCAACTGCATCTCCAATATTCATCCGCCGGACGGGCTCGGCTATGCGCGTGCGGCGCAGGTGGCGGCCGGCCTGATCGAAGGCGCGCGCCGACTCGGCCGCTCGGGCGTCGATGTGAAAGACACTTCGGGCAACAACGCGCTGACCTCGGTCGATACGGAAATCCCGCAGGCCGTGTGAAACATTGTGGTCGGCCGCGCCGATCGAGCGGGCATACCCGGCAATCGAAGTGGAGGCCGATCATGTCCCTCGGTATTCGTATGGCGAGTGCGGCGGCGGGCGCGCTCGCGGTGCTGTGCACCGTCGCACCCGCCCACGCACAGCCCACCGACGACGGCGGACCTTCCGCGGTGACTCTCACAGTGGCGAAAGGGAATTCGCTCGACAGCTCCACCGACCAGCGCACCGTACTGCTCGTGTGCGCGCCGGTGCAGGGCGGCACCCATCCGGACCCGGCCGCCGCCTGCGCGGAAATCGCCGCCGCCGGAGGTGATTTCGAGAAGCTGCGCGGTCATCCGGAGCGGTTCTGCGCCATGATCTACCAGCCGGTGACCCTCGCCGCCGACGGCGTCTGGAACGGACATCAGATCAACTACCGCCAGACCTTCCCCAACCAATGCCAAGCCGACAATCGCAGTACCACGGTCTTCCACTTCTGACCGCGGAGCGCGGGTTCCAGCCGCCGCCCGCATCCGACTGCGGCTGAATCCGGCCGTTCGGCCGAGGTCCCCGGCCCTCGCACACACATAGCGTCGGCGCCGACCGAAAGGAAGGTGTCCATGCGAAAGTCCGCTGTCGTCCGCATTCTCGCGACGCTCGCAGCGGTTCCGGCCGGTGCCGGCGTCGTCACCGCGCTCGAGGTGCGCGGCGGCGATCGCCGACGTGAGCGGGTGATCGCCGCCTTGGAGTAAGCGCTCCCACCCGGCGCGACCGTTTCCGGGGTTGACGGGGCGATGGTGCGGATCATCCATTCGGATGAGTCCGGAAGATTGGTTTCTGGCCATCCGGCGGATGTGCGAGCTACCCCGCCGCACCGAGGATGGACGCCATGAGACGACTCCCGAGCCTGGATATCCTGCGCGGATTCGCCCTCTGCGGCATCCTCTTCGCCAATGCCCCGGCCATCCTGCACTTGTCCTGGACGCGTAATGGCTCGGTGGATCCGATGGTGCGCTGGCTCGAGTTCACCGTCCACGGTCGTTTCTTCCCCCTGTTCTCGGTGCTGTTCGGGGTGAGCTTCGCGCTCATGTGGCGGTCGGCGAGCGTGCGCGCCCGGTCGCCGCGCATCGTCATGTTGCGGCGCATTCTGGTGCTCGGTGTGCTGGGAGCGCTGCATCAGCTCTTGCAGCCCGGCGAGGCGCTGCTGCCGTACGCCATCGTGGCGCTCACCCTGCTGCTGCCCGCGACCTTCCTCCCGAACCGGTGGGCAGGTCCCGTCACGGGCCTGATGGGCGTGATCCTCACCGCCTGGGCGGCCACCGGCACCGAGGGATTGCCGGCGGTTCCGGGGCTGTTCCTGCTCGGTTTCGCCGCGGGTGTGACCAGGGTGCCGCAGCGGCTGGAACGCATCGATGCGCAGATGCTGCTGCTCGGCCTGGTCCTGCTGGTTCCGGCCGTGGTGGGCGCGCTCATCCTACAGTCGGTGCACCCGGGGTTCGGCGTGGCAGCGGGCCTGGTCATGGCGCTCACCTACGCTGGCGTGGTGCTCATGCTGCTGGGTAATCGTGCCCACGGCCCGGCCGCGAAGGTCCTCGCCGCCCTCGGCCGCACCGCCCTCACCAACTACCTCCTCGCCACCGTAATCGTGGTCGCCGTGCGGTTTTTCGCCCCGCAACTGGGTCTCGCTCCCGAGGCGCGCACCGCTTGGGGCCTCACCCTGCAGCTCTGCGTACTGATCCTCGCCACCCAGGCCGCCCTCTCCCTCTGGTGGCTCGACCACTTCGCCCAGGGCCCCGTCGAATGGCTCGTCCGCCGCCTCACCTGGGCCGGCGCCGCCCCGGCGGCAGCTGCTCCGGTGATCGCGACTGCTCAGGCGGATACCGCAGCGCCGCAGGTCGTCGCTGCCGCGGCAAGTGCCGATGGCAGTGCCGGCATCGCAGCCTATGGCTACACACCGGCCGGACCCGCGGCACGCCGTGCGAGCACAGATATCTCCACCGTGCCCGACCGATCCACTCCGGCGGTGTCGTGTGGTTCGCTCACGGGACGAACCGGCCGTGGGCCTGTGATCGGTACGGACTCGGGGCCGCGGTGACGGCAGCGAATTCGGTGCTGCTCGCGGCGGGGGCGTTGCTCGCTGTGTTCGGGGCAGTGCGGGTGATGCGGGAGCCGCGGCGGATTTCGACCGGGCTGGTATTGCTGGCCGCCACTGTGCTGCTTGCGGCGTGGGCGGTGTCGGTGCTGCACATCGTGGCTCCGGGGCCGGCGCTGGAACTCGGTGTGGCGCTGATGATTCTGCTGCCCATCCTGTCCCTGCTGGCGGGCGGGGTGGGGCTGGTGGCGAATGGGGTGGTGATCACGCGGCGGGAAGGGCTGCGGATTGCGACCGCCATCGCCCCGGTGGTGGGCGTGGGGTTGATTGCTTTGCCGCTGATCGCTTATCAGGTGATCGATCCGGGGACGAATCGGCCGTGGTGGGTGCCGGTGCTGGCTGCGGCGGTCACATTGATCGGCTTGCAGATTCTGGTGCAGTTGCTGGCCTTCACCGGGTACGCGGTGTTGTATGCGCGGTTGCCGCGGCGGGTGGATTCCGATGCGATCGTGGTGCTGGGCTGCGGATTACGTGATTCGGCGGTCACGCCGTTGCTGGCCTCGCGGCTGGATCGGGCCGCCGAGGTGTATCGGTCCGAGGTGCGGCGGGGTGGTACGCCACTGCTGGTGACCTCGGGCGGGCAGGGCCCGGGGGAGACCGTGGCGGAGGCCGATGCCATGGCCGATTACCTGGAGGCCCAGGGCATTCCGCGATCCGGGATCGTGCGGGAGAACCGGTCGCGCAATACCGAGGAGAACCTCCGCTTCACGCTCCGTGAGCTACGCGGCCACGATCTGGATCCCGCGCGGCTGCGAATCACGGTGGTCACCAGCGATTTCCATGTGCTGCGCACCGCGACGCTGACCCGCCGAGTCGGCCTGAACGCGCAGGTCACCGGGTCACGTACCGCCCGCTACTTCGTCCCGGCGGCCTTTCTGCGGGAATTCGCGGCCATCCTGGTCACTCACAAGCGGGTGAATCTGGCCATTGCCGGTGTATTGCTCACCCTGGTGGGAGCAGTCGCGATCTACTCGATGCTTTCGGTCGGGCCGGTCATCTCGGAATAGCCGCTGCCGGAGATCTTTCCGTGCAGCCGGGTGCGGACGAGCCTCCGGTGCAGTTCACCTTCCGCGCAGGTCCAGGCGGCGCATCACCCGGTCGACCACGTCGGGCGGGATGCCGGGTTCGCGACGCGCGGACAGGGCCTCGGTGCGGCCGGCCTCCAGCACCTCATTGGTGATGGCGCGGATCTTGGTGCTCATGGCCAGGGCCCGGGAGTTCTCGAGACGGGCATTATCGTCGGCGGCGCCCGGATCCGCGTGTGCGAGACGACGTTCGAATCCGTCGCGGAGGCGTTCGTAGACTTCCTCGGGTAGCTCCTCGATGTCCGCGAGCTGCTTGAGGTGAGTGAGTTCCGCCTTCAGGACCCGGGTCCACAATTGACGTTCCATCACACGCTCGGCCTCGGTATCGCGGTGCACTCCGGTCGCGAGCACCACCGTCGGCAGGGTCGGTCCTTGCAGCAGCAGCGTGAACAGCACGACCGCGAAGGCGATGAAAAGGATTTCGGTGCGTCCAGGGAACGGCTGCCCGCTGTCGGTGGTGAGCGGCACGGCCAGCGCGAGCGCGACGGTGGCGACGCCGCGCATGCCCGCCCACCAGGTGACGATCGTCTCCCGCCACGTGAAGGTCTCGTCCACGTCCCGATTCCGCCTCCAGACCCGGAAGATGCTGGTGGTGAACAACAGCCAGACCAGCCGCAGTCCCACCACGACCGCGATCACCGCCGCCGCACCGCCGAGGAACCGCGGCCAATCGGGTCCGGCATCGCGTAGTACGGTACTCAATTCCAGGCCGATGAGGCCGAAAGCGAAACCGGTGACCAGCATTTCGGTGATCTCCCAGAAGGAGTCACCGACCAGCCGGAAGTCGCTGTCCCCGAAATCCGTTGCGGCATCGGCGAGATACAGCGAGCACACCAGTACCGCCAGCACCGCCGACCCGCCTCGCGAGTCCGCGATCCAGTAGGCGGCGAAGGGCAGCAATAGCCCCAGCGCTACCTTCCAGTGCGCTTCGCCGAGCTGCCCCATGATCTTGCTGCCGGCCCAGCCCAGCACCAGTCCCACCACCAGGCCGACCACGGCCGAGATGGCGAAGTCCCGCGCCGCACCCCATGCCGAGAATTTGCCGGTGACCACCGCCTGGATCGCCACCGAATAGATGACGATGGCGGTCACGTCATTGAACAGGCCCTCGCCCTCGAGCACCGCCACCAGGCGGCGGGGCAGGCCCAGCTTGCTCGCGAGCGCCGAGACGGCCACCGGGTCCGGTGGCGCCACCAGCGCGCCGAGTGCGATCGCGGCGCCGATCGGGAAGGCCGGATACCAGAGGTGGAATATCCAGGCCACGGCCACGGTGGTGACGATGACCAGCACGACGGCTCGCAGGCCGATGGCGGTCCAGTTCTCCGCGAACTGCCGCCAGGAGGTGCGTCGCGCGGCCGCGTAGAGCAGTGGCGGCAGCACCAGCGGCAGGATGATCTCCGGCTCGAGCTCGATATTGGGCACCTGTGGCAGCAGCGCCAGCACCACGCCGAAGGCGGTCATGAGCACCGCGGGCGCCTGGCCCAGCCGCTTCCCCAGCGGTTGGGCCAGAATTGTCGCGAACAGGACCAGGAAGATGAGCTCGAACTGATGGTGCGCCACGGCTGACAGTTTGCTGCCCGTATGCCCGAATGTCGAACCAAGTAAGTGCGTATGTCGAGACCTGCTCGGCGGAATGCCGAGCGCATTGCCGTCTTCCCGGCGATCCCGGCCCGGCGATTCTCAGGAAGCGGGCACGAGTCTCAGCAAGCGATCAGTATCCGGAGTGCCGACCGCCCGTGGGCAGAACCGGTCCGCCGTTCGGATTGCGCTGCGGCAGGCTCTGATTGCCGCGCAGCGCATCGAGATTGTGCTGCAGCTGTCCGGGGCGATCGTGCAGGGCCGCCAGACTGCTCGAGCCAGCGCCCGCCGCAAAGCGCACAGCGGTCGAATTCTGCTGTGCCGCAGTCCGATCGGACCGGGTCGACCGTGCCTCCGGTGCTGCCGCCGGGCTGAGTGCGGGTTCGGGCAGCATGGCGCGTTCGTCCACCTCGGTGAGCCCGACGTGAATGAGCAGCACCAGGGTCACCACGCTGACGGTGACCATGAACGGCGCCAGCAATCCCATCGCACTCGCGCCCGACGGCGTGGTCGCATGGTCGGACATATGCGCGCTCATCGAGGCCATGCCGGTGTAATGCATTCCGCAAACGGCCACACCCATGATCAGCGCGGCCGCGACTGTGGCCCAGATCCCAGTGATGACAAGGGTGAACCACAATGCGACGGTCGCCGCGACCACCGCGATGACCATGGACAGCGTCACCAGTCCCGCGTTGTAGTCGATCACCGCGTCCGTCTTCATCGCGTACATGCCCGAGTAGTGCATGGCGCCGACCGCGAGACCGGTGACGGTGCCGCCGGCGAGCAGCCGCCCGAAGCCCTTCCCGCGCGCCACGATCGACAGCCCCGACCACACGGCGACGACCGCAATCGCGGCGCTGAGCAGCGTAATCGGGATGTTGTAGCGAATCGTCGCGCCATGGATCGTGAACCCGAGCATGGCGACGAAATGCATGACCCAGATGCCGGTTCCCCCGATGGCGATCGACGCGGCGATCAGCCAGCCGGCTCGCCCGTCTCCCGTGCGGGCACGCGCCGTGCACCGGAGCCCGAGGAGCGATCCGGTGACGGACATGATGTAGGCCAGTACGGGTGTGACCCACCCGTAGCTGAAGTGGTGTATTTCCAGCACTCGAACTCCATTGCCAGAACAGGGATTTCGTCGATCGCGGCGGTGCGACGTGCGCACACTACAGGTCGGTCGTCCGATTGGGAAATTATAGGAACGAATCCTGCAAATTCAGTCCTGCGCAGTGGTGTTGCGATCCGGGTGCCGCCGGCGCGAACCGGTTACGGCTTCCGATTGCTGGGCGGCTTCCGCAGCGCGGCGATCGACGGAGCGATACGACTCTCCGCGGCCTTGCGATACCACTGGTCGGCCTCGGTCTGCTCACCCCGGCGGCGCAGCAGATCCGCGAGCGCATACATCGCGACCATATCGCCCGCCTCCGCCGCCTTCCGATACCAGAGTTCGGCCTCGGCGAGCTCGCCGCGGTTCTTCAGCATCGCCGCCAGGCGGACCATCGCGTTCCTGTCGCCCGCCTCCGCCGTACGGCGCTGCTGATACGCGGGTGAATCGGGGTCTTCGACGGGCGAATTCGACTGTTCGAGAACAGCTTCCGGGGCCGGAGCGGCAGCCGGCTCGGGAGTCAGCAGCGATAGCGCCTGCGCGATCGACGGCCGCGATTCGGGCTGCTTCTCCATCAACCAGGTGACCAGCCGCGTGAGCCGGCCCGCATGCAACGGCGCCGGCGCGATCCCGAGCATGGCCGCCACCAGCGTGCCCTGCACGGTCTTGCGGCGGAACGGCGAAAAGCCCTCGACCGCGTGATATAGCGTCACACCCAGCGAGAACAGGTCGCCGGCGGGCCGATCGTCACCGTCGATCCGCTCCGGCGCCAGATATTCGAACGAGCCGACGATCACATCCTTGGCGGTGAGCGTGTTCTCCGCATGGTCGCGGGCGATCCCGAAATCGGTGAGCAAGATCTCGCCGGTCCGGGTCAGTAAGACATTGTCCGGCTTGATATCCCGATGCACGATGCCGAGCTCGTGTGCGGCGCGCAATACCTGCAGCAGCGCCACCGCGATCGCCGCGGCCTCGTCGACCGGCACCGTCTCATCGCGGTCGAGCCGCTGTTTGAGCGACTCCCCGTCCACCAATTGCATGACGATCCAAGGCGTCTCGTCCTCGGTCACCACATCGTGCACGGCCACGATATTCGGATGATGCCGCAGCCGCGCGGCATTCCGGGCCTCCCGCTCCGCGCGCTCCACCCGTTCGGCATGCTCGGCATGCGATTCCGCGGGCGGCAGCCACACCTCTTTCACCGCGACATCGACCCGCAACCGCTCGTCGCGCGCCTTCCACACCCGCCCGAAGCCGCCGGTACCGAGCGGCTCGATCAAGCGATAGCGACCGGCCAGCACCCATCCCGGCCGCTTCTCGGCAAACATGCTCCCCCAACAACCTTTTCACTGCCGCGGCACTACCCGCGCAGTGGCGATGGCAGTGACCGTACCCGAAAAGGCCCGTTCAGGCGGCCGGGTCGGCAACGCGAAGATGAACGAACCGGCCTACTCGTCGTCGGGGAAGTAGCGCGGTGATTCCATCAGCAGCAATACGACATCGTGGATGGTGGCATCCGCGGGCACGAACCCGTGCCGCGCCGCCTCCGCCCACTCCGGCGTCGCGAGCAGGTCCCGGAAGTTCGCCTGCCCGGCGGGATCGGCGAACAGGCGGTCCACGGCCGCAAGCAGTTGTGACACTTCGGGTTTGTCCGAATCCTTGATGTCCGCGTCGGGCGGAAGATCGCCCAACTCGCGGATATCGAGCTCGGAACCCAGGACGATGCTCAGGATCTCCTGGGCGGGCGCCGTCGCCACAATGGCCTGGGACAACTGGTCACGTTCGTCATCGCTCAAGGGGCCGGGATTGCCGCTCGCAGTGGAAGACATCGAGACAGTTTAGGCCCCCGGACACCGGCGGGACGGTGAAGTCCCTACCGCCGCACGGTGAACAATGCCGCCGCGGCGACCAGCAACAGGATCGGCAAGGTGAGCAAACCCAGCGGGCCGACATAGAGCGGATCGGGAACATGATCCGACGCCGAAGTCAGCTGAGGCAGGGGGAGCGCGAACTCGTTCAGGCCGAGATGCGCGGCGACAGCGGGCCATACGGAGTTCGTGCGGATTCGGATCACGGCGATCAAGGCGCCCGCTCCCACCGCGACAGCCACGGCCGCCGGGATCGCGACGTAGAGCGGGTGCCCGGGGTAGCTGCCGCCGAGGGCCGTCATGGGCAAGTGCCACAGGCCCCAGCACACGCCGCCGATGCAGATACCGGTCACGGTGCCGAAGCGCAGGGTCAAGCGCGGCATCATGTAGCCCTGCCAGCCGATCTCCTCACCCAGATACAGCGGGAGAGAGACCACCGCGGACAGCGGGAGAGCCAGTAGCGACCACCAGGAATCCGGCCATACCGGGTGATAGACGCCGAACACGGCCGCGGGAATCAGGCCGACCAGGGTGATCGCCGGCAATGCGGCGGTCGCACACAAGCATTGGATGAGCGCACGCCGGCGTGGATGCGGCAGGCCCAGCGACAGCAGCCGCGGGACGCTACGCCAGGAATTACGCCGCAAAGTCATGGCGATCGCCACCGCGGCGGGGACGAGCATCATGGTGAAAAGGCAGGCCGCCGCCAGCGGACTCGCATGCTGAGCGGCCGCCGCACGCCGGAATCCGGTAATCCACAATGGCGTCGCCACCAGCCATGCGCCGAGGTAGACGGCGGGCAGGAAGACCCGCAACTCCTTGACGGCTTGTCTTCGCTGGGTGTTCGACTGATCCGCCAAGAGGGCATTTCGGTTCGTCATGCCCGGCAACGCTAAGCAGATCGCGCGCTTTGCACGGTGTCCCTGTCACCACGGTCGATGGTGGAGCCCGCTACACCGTCGCGATCTCACCGGAATGACAGACTCGGAGGATGCCAGTTGCGTTGTGGTGGGATCGGATCCGGTCCACGGCCGTCTCCAGCGTGGTCACGCTCGGCCGGGGACTGTATGCCGTGGCCGCGGTGCCACTGCTGCTCTACACCGCCGTCACCTGCGTGGTCGGCATCGGATTCGTGCTGGTGCCACCGCAATTGTGGCTGCTCGGGCGGATTTCGGATGCCGAGCGGAAACGGCTGGGGCGGCTTGCGGGCAATGCCGAATCTCCGGTTGGCCGGCCGTACCGGTGGCTCCCGTCGCTGGTCCTGGACCGGACCGTGTGGCGGGAACTCCGCTGGGCCGTGGTCATCCTCTTCGCCGGAACCTTCCTCGGCGCACTGGGTGTCGCGCTCGTTATCCTGCCCGTGCTGTGTTTTGCCTCGATCTGGCTGTGGTGGCTGTTCCCGCCCGACGACCCGATCCGGATCGTCGCGAACATCCCGATTACCGGCTGGTGGTCCGCGCTCACCATCGGGATCCTGCAAACGGTGATCACCACCGCGGTACTGATCGCCTGTGGCCCCCTGATCGCGCGTGCAGGCGTGCTGGTGTCGCAGGCCGCCCTGAGTCCGAGCGTCAAACAAGATCTGGCACAACAGATCGCCGTCCTCCGTCGCACCCGCTCCGGAGCCGTCGACGCCCACACCGCCGACCTGCGCCGCATCGAACGCGACCTGCACGACGGCACCCAAGCCCACCTGGTCTCCCTCGCCCTGCGCCTGGGCCTGGCTCAGCGTGCCCTGCAACGCAATCCGGCAGCGGTGGCTCCGTTACTGGAGCAGGCCCGAGCCGGCGCGGAGGCGGCAATGAGCGACCTGCGCACGGTCCTGCGCACCACCTACCCCCCGATCCTCTCCGACCACGGCCTCGACGGCGCCCTCTCCGCCGTGGCGGCCCGGTGCACCGTCCCCACCACGGTCCGGGTCGACATCGGTCAACCCCCACCCGCAGCTGTAGAGGCCGCTCTGTATTTCGTTGTCACCGAAGCCCTCACCAATACCGCCCGCCACTCCGAAGCCACCGCTGCACATGTCGACCTGCGCATGGTCGACGGCTACGTCACAGTCGAGATCCGAGACGACGGCCGCGGCGGCGTCAACGAATCTCAAGGCACCGGCATCTCCGGTATGAGGCGCCGAATGGAATCCCTCGACGGCCTGCTTACTGTCGACAGCCCACCCGGCGGTCCCACAATCCTGCGAGCGGCCTGCCCATGCGGATAGTGATAGCCGAAGACAATGTCGTTCTGGCCCAGGGCCTGGTCCTCTTGCTGCGCGAGGACGGCCACGAGGTAGTGGCCGTAACCACCGACGCCCCGTCGTTTGTCGAGGCAGTCCTGGAACACCGCCCCGAAATGACGATCATCGACGTCCGCCTCCCACCCACCTTCCGCCACGAGGGCATCCGAGCAGCCCAGCAGATCCGCGCCCTGATCCCCGGCCAGCCGATCCTCGTCTTCTCCCAATACGTAGAACACACCTACGCCCGGGACCTTCTACAAGCCGGCGGCAGCATCGGCTACCTCTTGAAGGATCGCGTAGCCCGCGTAGACGACTTCCTCCACGCCCTCCACCACATAGCCGCCGGCGGCACGGTCATGGACCCGGAAGTCCTGGACCAGTTGATAACCCGCCACGACCCCATCACGACCCTCACCCCCCGAGAACGCGAAGTCCTCGATCTGATGGCCCAGGGCTACGCCAACGCCGAAATAGCCCGCCTACTGACAGTCACCGACCGAGCCATCCACAAACACATCACCAACATCTTCACCAAACTCGACCTCCCCCCGGAAGACTCCGGCCACCGCCGAGTCCTGGCCGTCCTCGCCTACCTCAGCCGCTGACCCGGAATCGCCCCGAAAATAATCCACTCGCTCCGACCGATTTCCGCATCTGCGCAGCACCATGGTCCGCCCCAGAGATCTTCTCCGCTGGCTTCGACGTCCACCCCGACCTGCGCGAAACAGCGCCGATAGACGTGGAATTGGCCGACCTGACCTTCCTCCTCGACGCCGGAGCCAGGGTCGCCATCGTGTCCCACCAAGGAAACCACCACAGCCTTGGGAGTCGAGAATATCTTCCCATAGATCCTCTCGCTCATAACTCAGGTTGCCTCTGTCATGTTGACGGCTGTCTGTCGGACTTCTTATCCAGGTACTCGTCAACTTATTTGATCAGACTGTTCGTACGGCGGGTTCGTCTCAGTGTTCATGGAGATTTCGTGCTACGCCTCGGGATACCTCGGAGAACCATTCGGTAACCGATGGCCAGCGCTTCACGAGCTTGTAATCTCCATGCAACGTCCATACGGGAGGGTTTGGATGTGATAGTTCAGAGCCGTCGATTATTGTGAACATTTCACTCTCAAAAACTGCCACTATGAACATCTGATCTGGGTTCGTGAGCTTCATTGCATCCGGGGGGAGGCTGTTCAGCAGCTCGAGTGCAAGCCGCTTGTATGCCTTGCCTACGGCACTCACGCCGAGCGATCCAGCTACAAGTTCGTACGGTCCTGGGCGAGTGCCAATTAGCCGCAGCACATCGCGGACGGTAGTGGGAACGTGAGGAGCGTCCTGGCTGGCTGCCATTGCGTCGATATCGGAATCGTATGAGCCCGCGACATCGGTCAGATTCAGACCTTTTCGAACCAGGTTGGCGAATGCATCTAGAATTTCTGAGTTCAGTTCGAAATCTGGCTCGACGGGCACGCTGCTACACTCCATTCGATGTTAATTGTAGGGGAGGATCCTACCACGCATATCGCGAACTTCGACATCTATTCCAAACTCCTCGCGAAATTGTCTGATTACGTTCTTGCAGGAATCGCAAATAATCTTCCAGCTGGGCATTGAATCTCCTGCAGGGCGATCGACGACTATTCTGACCTTGCTGGTGGCATCAAGTGTTCCCAGTGATCCTGAACGAAGCTTATTACCCAATTCTTCGAGGATTTTCCGTTCAGAATCGAACTCTCCACTCCAGCCGCCTTCGAGTGCTGCCAGTTGGTAAGTTCCCTCTCCTTCCGAAGGCGCCCGTGTCGAACCGTCAATTCTGATTCTCCTGTTATCCAGGTATGAGTCTTTTCCGCTCATTGCGCGTAGCTGTATTGACGTGATGTTGTCTCCTGAGAGCTCCGCTGAAGCGAGCGTTCGGTTGACCGTTTCAGGGAAGGTGTGAACGTAATTATGCATGTCAATGACGTCTCGACGAAGCTCGTGAAAATCATCATGCACACGTCTCGGTTCGGGCCTGCGGCGCGCCGGAATCTCAGGTGGCGGCGAAGCTGGTTCTCGATTGGGAAGCAGTCCACGCGGCGACAACGGCCCGTTGGGTGGCTCGTGTGGGGAGCCGCCCCCTCCAACACTGTCATTCAGGCCCTCCCTAGGGCCATGTCCTCGCGCCCATCGATAGTTCCCGAGGAATTCACTGTCTGACGGGCCTGAACTGCTCACCCGGTTGACAAACACGGTTGTTTCGTTGGCTACAATCGTGAATTGGTCATCCGGACGGTTGAAATGGACTCCGGCCGTTTCGGAAGGGTTTACTGAACCGATTGATACTTGTTCGTTGAAATCGCCAGACCGGACGATTGGCTTTTCACCGGGTCTGGCGGGAGATCTGCCGCCAGGTTTCAGACCAGGACGAGCTTGGGGAGTTTCGCCTGGCCGGGCGCCGGGCCTCGTTCCTGGTGTGGGTCGTACAGGCGGTCGCGACGATGCATCGGGCGTGGTGGTGATGAGCTTTGGCTCAAGTTGTCGCTGCCCGATCGGAGGTGTGGTGGGGCTGCCGGACGGTGAGGTGTTGACTGCGACCCGACCGTCTTGAATCGTGGGCACGGTTGAACGGGCCGCAGTGCCACGTGTGCCTGCTGCAGCTGCGGTTGCTGTACTGTCCGCCGCTGTGGCGTCTGCAGTGACCTGAACCGCTGCGGTCGTAGCATCACCCACGCCTGCGGTTGCGTTACGGGCGAGAATTTCCGCGATCTTGGGAAGGACCCTGGCGCTGGCGCGGACTGCGAGGTAGCCGAGTCCTTCACCGGCCGCGGTCCAGATGATTGTCTCGGCGACGGCGTTGGTTATGGCTTTGCCGGTTTCTTCGGGAGTAGGTGGGAGGCCGGGATCAGTGGCCCAGTGCAGGCCAGTATCACTTTCGACGAGGAGCCCGCCGCCTTCGACCTTGTACATCCGCTGTGCGGAAACACCTTTGGGGACTTGGATTTCCGAGATCGAGGCTAGGTCCCCGTTCGGTAGTTCGACAACGAACGGACCTGTGGTGTTGGGGGTTACGGGGTATCGCAGAGGGCCGTCTGGCTGAGATGCGGTCGAAGGCGTCGAAGGCGAGGGGCCGTAATCCGGGCTCGACAGTGTCGGGGGTCCGTGAGGTTTGTCGGTGCGTACACCGTTGCTGCCGAATACCCGTGCTTCCTCGGCGGTCGGATTGTTGGGTAGGACTGGTGCTCCGCTGTCGTCGACGCGAATGTATTCGCCGCCGATCTCGACGATTCGGTATCCATCCGGGGTCGTGACCATGCCGTTGGGTCGGCGGTAGAACTCGAAGTACTTCTGGGTCTCCTGGTCGTAGCTGATACCGCCGGCGTTGAGGACCAGTACGTGCTCGCTTCCGTCCGCGGCTAGGACAGTGAGGCTGGTGATTCGGCCGTTCTTGTCCTTGATGACGGTGATCGGTGCGTTCGGGTTCGACATGAGTCGATCGAGTGCTTCGACCAGTTGGCGTGCGTCGCCGGCGTCGTTGATTCCCGAGCCGATGACCGACGTGGGATTGCCTGGGATGCCTGGCTTGCTCGGGTCGAGCATTTGCTGCTGGATCCGGCCGAGTTCGGTGCGGGCCTGGGTGGCTGCGTCGCCGTAGGACAGGGTTGTGGCGGTGCGGCCGTTGGGGAGTTGTTCGACATCGGTGCCGGTGTTGTTGCTGAATGTGGTGGTGAAGCCGTTTGCCAGGGTGACGGTGGTGTTGGTCTGCCAGCCGTCGGTGGTGGCGGTGATGGTCTTTTCGATTGTTCCGCCGCCGCCCAGAGATGTGGTGCCGGACTGGTTGTCGGCGAGGGCGGTGGGGAGGTCGACCATGTCGCGTGCGGTGCGGTCCGTGGCCTGTTGCTGTGGGGTCTTCCGTGTGCCGTCGGGGTTGTAGATGGTGCTGAGACTCGGCATGGCGGCGAGTGCTGCCGGGTCGATTCGATCAGGGATCTGGCTCGATTGATCCGATGCCGGTACTCCAGCCTGTTGCGCGTCTGGTTGCGGCTGTTGAGCGTTCGGTTGTGGTGCTGGATTCTGCTGCGGTACAGGCTGTTGTGGTGCCGGAGCCTGTTGTGGTGCTTGGTTTTGGGGCTGCGGATTAGGCTGTGGTGGGTTTCCTTGTTGATCCTTGGGGGATGGCACGGAGTCGATCTGCTGGCGCATCATGTCCTCGACCGAGGCGGGGACCGGACCAGAGGAGGCGCCTGGTGGCAGGGTCGGCCCGTATATGTCTCCGAAAGCGGGACCGGCGATCGGGGATGCCTGCATCGGCGTATCGCGTACGTTTGCGACGAGGTCTCGAGCGTTCTGGACGCGCTGGAACTTGCGTGCGGCGGACATCGGGGTCAATCCGTTGAAGGTATGGACCTTCTCTTGACCTGCAGGGCGCGTGTCGGGGGTGTGATCGGCAGCGATGGCGGGTGTCAAACTCGCCAGCCATCCGGGTTGACTGACCGGATCGGATAGCGGCGCCGTCATGAGTGACTTTCACATCGTGTCGTGATGCGTTGTGCTGCAGCATGGTTCGTTGCCGGTGTGGGTCTGTGACGCGGGTTGGAGCTGGATGGTTCGGCGGTTTGCTTGCCGGGCATGGGATTTGGCGGTCCTTCCGAATCTGGGCATGAAAAAACCCAAGCCCGGAGGACGGGCTTGGGTTGCAAAGATCAGATCTCGCGTTCCAGCCTGGCGCGCTGCGGCCGATGCCCCGGTGCGTGCGGACGGAGCAGTTCTGAAACCTGAGGCTGGAGAGAGGGTTTCCGGAGATTTCCGGAGGAAGGCGCAACTGTGGCGCTGCCACGAGCTTGACTTAAGCGGCGCGCAGTGTCAATACAAAAGATGACGGATCATGAGAAGGCGCAGGTAGATCGCGATGCGCTTGGCTGTAAAACGACGATTGGGCCCCGGAGCCGTAGCTCTGGGGCCCAATCGTCGGTCGAACTAGTCCAGATAGTCGCGCACTAGGGATGGTTGTGCTCTGTGCCGGTACCTGGACAATCGAGGTGGCGGGTGAGCGTGATGTCCGCCGATATCTTGGACTGAGCAGTTCGACCCGTGATCAGGCGAGCGAAGCGGCTAGCCCGCCACTACCGTGTGGAGTGTGAAGATGGCGACCGACCTGCGTAGCTGGGCTGCCAACATCGCGCGTGTCGAGCTTAAGGGACTACCGCGACGTTGGGAGCACACTCAGGGGGTCGCCCGACAAGCTGAGCGCGCTATCAGTGTGGTCGACGATCCTGATCTGCTTGTGGCGGCGGCCTGGCTGCATGATGTCGGCTATGCGCCGCGGCTAATTCGAACAGGGGTTCATGCCATCGATGGCGCGATGTTCCTGGCGGACCTCGGAGCCACAGACCGACTGTGTGGGCTAGTAGCGAACCACTCGTGTGCGTGTATCGAGGCGCGGAACCAGGGCGCCGCAATTGATTGGCCGGACGAGCGAACCGCTGTCCGAGATGCGCTGTGGTGGGCCGACATGACTACCACGCCAACTGGGGGAGTCACTGATGTGCGTCGCCGCATCCATGAGGTCCTTGACCGGTATGGACCGGATCATGTGGTGGCACGCTCAGTGACGGAGGCATCCGGGGAGTTGATCGCCGCGGCTGAGAGGACCGAGCGACTGCTAACCGACCTTGTTCAGGTGTAGTACGGCTCGGTTCGGCTCGTCAGCCCGCTCTCGATTCGGAGTTTGATCGATGGGTGGATGTCGCGGGTGTCCAGGTCGTCTGGCGCGATCCATTCGACGGCCTTCGATTCTGTACTCGTCCGTAGCTCGCCGCCAATCGGATCGGCAGTGAAACAGATGGAGAACTCCTGACGGACTTCACCATCGTCATATGCGATGACATGGTCAGGGTTCGAGAAAACTCCTACCAGGCCCGTCACTGTGACGTGTATGCCTGTCTCTTCCTCGACTTCGCGAACAACAGCCTGGGCCGGCGTCTCGCCAACCTCCATGCCGCCGCCGGGAATCGAGTACTTGTCGTTGTCAGTGCGGTGGATCATCAGGATTCGGCCCTGGCCGTCCTGCACTAGCGCGCTAACCGCGACCTTGATGCTGTTGGCCTTCGGCGCGTTCGGATCGTGGAAGAAGTCAGTTCGGCTCATGCCCTGATCCTGGAGAAGTCGGCGGCATCGGAGTTCGACCAGACGTGTTCGAAGCTACTCATGTACGTCTCGAAGAGGTCGCCCATGGGCAAGCGACGCAGATGCATTGCAGGTGCGTACGCCCCGGGCTGACCGAAGACATGCATGTTCACGATCATTTCATCGTCGAAGCGAAAGATCGAGTTGTAGAGGGTCGTGCCGTGGAAACGAATCTCGACACTGTCGATACCTGTCAGCGGTTCCACGAGCGCCAAGGCGTTCTTGATACGTGCGGGTACGGTTCCGACCGCGAGTCTCTCCTCACCGCTTCGCTTGACCGCTTCGTCTGCGAGGGGATCACCGAACAGCATCCGCGCTGAAAGTCCCTGCTTCACCTTGGTTTTGATTGTCTTGGCGAATGCGGGCTCTTCAGCGAGGAAGAGTCCAGCCAGGACCAAGATGTCTATCCGCTCCGAGCAATCCCGCAGCAGCCGGGACCATAGCTCGGCTGGGATCAGACTGCGATGCGGAAAAATCTTGACGACCTCAGCCTCAGCCAATTCGGTTCGGCGTTCGGCATCAATCGCATCGGGGAACAGATAGTTCTCGGACTCGTGAACGAGCGCTGCTATGGCGCGTCGATGTTTCGGATACGGTGTCCTGCCTTTGCTGATCCACCGCTCAACTGTTTTCGCGTCGACGCCCAGTGCCTCGGCGGCACTGTCTGGGCTAAAGCCGTTGCGCAGCAAGGATTCAAGTAGGCGGTCGTTCGACACTGCCTCACCCCCATCGAGGATTTCCAAGGACGAGTTTACTCCGTCGGGACGTCCTTGGAAATCCCTTTTGCCCATGATGCCGTCCATGCCTCATCGAGTTCTCTTGTGACACAGGCGAGTACAGGGCTCGCCCGAGGGTTTCAAAAGGAACTGATCGGAGGCATTTCTCGTGACACAGGACAAGGGTGATCGCGCGCTGCAAGCCAGGATTGCGGCGCATGCATCGTGGGCGCGAACCGAGGATCGCGCAGCTCGGACTGCGAAAGCTAGGCGCGCGCTGATGGACAAGTTCGAGCGAACGGTAGACCCTGACGGACTACTCGCGCCGGAAGAGCGGGCATTTCGCGCCGAACACGCGCGCAAGGAGCACTACCTGCGCTTGAGCCGGAAGTCTGCACAAGCGCGCCGACGTCGCATCTGCCGCAACAAGCACAACGCTGGCGGTGCAGCATGATTCGTACTGCCTTCCTGCTGATCGCTGTTGTTCTGGCTGTCGGACTCTTCGTGCCACAGCTCGGGGTGCTCCTTCTGATCGCGGTGCTCCTGCTTGGAATTGCGGGCCTGATCTGGAGTTACTCGAACCCTTTCGGCCCGAGGCGGCGGGGTGGTCGGCGATGAACGACTACTTCATGTCTGGGCGTGAGGACCGAGTGGCTGCGTCGATCCATCCGGGTGTGCTCGCGGTTCTGGTGTTGGCGGGTTTGGTGTTCGCGGCGGGCCTGTACCTGGGGGTTCTGTTGTTCGGGCGGCACGACAGTATTCCGTCGTCGGTGGTGGTGTGCCCGACTGTGGGACCGGTTGCGGTGTTGCCTGCGGAATGCCCTCGGCCGCCGGAGGTGGCTCATGAGTGAGCCAGAGATTCGGTTGCAGGCGTGGGAAACCCACATCGAGGAGTTCGGCACGCAGCAGTACGGCCTGTCGTTCGACACCTTGATCAAGGCGGTGGGTAAAGGACCACGCGCTGCGCACAAGTTGGCGCGGAGGTTGAAGAAGTCCGGCCGTGCGCATGTGGTGCGTATCGATTACGGGTCGCCGGGGCCGTGGCGGAACTCGAAGAATTTCGATGAACCGGGTGCGGCACCGCATGGTCCGCTGTGGATGTTCGCGGATCGCCAGATCGCTTGGGGTTACCTCGAATTCGATCCGGGTGAGTGGCATCCGAAGGCGTCGACGGCGGCGCATCTGACCGCGGTGACGGAGTTGCGCTTGGCGCTGACCGGTCTGGATACCGATCCGCAGGTGTGGACCAGTGAGCGGCTGTTGCGGCGGCGGCTCAAGACCGAGAGCGGGCTTGCCGGCATCCACATTCACGATGCGTGGTTTCAGGATTTCGCTGATCCGGACAAGGTGTGGGCGGTCGAGGTCGAGTTGTCCCGCAAGTTCGGAGACGGCCGCTTGACCCGGTCACTGTCCGCGGCACTGGAGGCCGCCGAGCGCAACGACTTGTGCGGCGTCTTGTACTTCGTGCGCGGAGACGGTTTGCGCCGTGCGGTCGAGGGTGCGGCGACGCGTCTTGCTCATCAGCGGAATCTCGATCGTCTGCCGAATCTCGAAATCCATGACCTGGACGCCACTTTGGCGCGAAAAGGAGTGCGGTGATCATGCACGAATCCGAATCGAACCTTCCCCGCCCGCTGCGGGTGTTCGTCGATGAAGCCGGTGGCGCATCCGAGGCCCGGATACAGCGCTGGCTGCACGAAGTCATCACTCATTTGGGGATGACTTCCTCAGGAGCAGCGCTGTGGTCGACCACACCGGGCCTGGATCTGTGGTCGATGAACCGCGACGAGGCAGCCACCACTCTCGAAGCGCTGATCGACAAGGCCGAGTCACCGGAGGAGGTGGAGGAGTCATGAGTGATTGCGTGCCATTGATCACTCCCGCGGACTGCGGCGCCACTTCTACCGCGGTGCCGACCACGCAGATTCCTGCGCCGTCTCAATCTCTGGTGAGTACTCCGGTGAATACGGTTCCGGCGGAGCAGCATTCGCCGGATAGGTTCCAGAATCCGTCCCTACCCAATGGCTGGCACGCCCCGAACTGGCACCTGCACATCTCCAGCGTGACCGAGGTGTTCGCATGGTTCGGCACCCTGCTACTCGGGGTCGGGTTCATGGTCGTGCTGGCGGTAGCCATGATTCGGGTGGCGCATGCGCGGCGCTGGGATGCCCGCCAGGTCCGCAACTATGCCCTTGGGGCGCTGGTGTTGCCGGTGGGAGCGATGGGGATCGCGAACTCCTGGTTTGCGGCTCCGGCGTTGTGGTGGCAGGGCACTCGGGTGCTCGTGCATTCCGGTCCCGGCTCCGGGGCCCTGGTGGCGATGACCGCCGGATGCTTGCCGCTGGCGTGGGGTGGTGCGGCGTTGTATCGGGCGCGGTTCCTGTCCCGGTTGGGGACGGAGGGTGTGGATTCGCCGTGGAAGACCCGGCGGCTGTTGCGCCGTCAGCAGCACGGCAGGGCTCATGCTGCGCGTCAGGCGGCGAAGTACGGTGCGCCGTTGGTGACGGGCTGGCTGAAAACCCGTGTGGTGCTCGGGCCGCTGTCGGAGCGCACCGATGCGACGCAGCCGACGACGATTACGCAGTTGGTGGAGAAGCGGTCGGCGAAGTTGGAGATCCCGATCGAGGATCTCGGGCACATGATCGTGCTGGGTAAGTCGCAGAAGGCGGGCAAGACCACCATGCAGGTCCGCCTGGGAACCGGCTTGTACGAGGCGTACTGGCATCGGTACGTGCGGACCGGGGAGAAGCGTCCCCTGTTGATCTACCTGGACTGCAAGGGCGGCAAGGGCGGGCTGGCGACGGGTCGTCAGATGGTGAAGATCGCGCATCGGTTGGGGGTGCGACCGGAGCGGATCGCGTTGTGGCCCATTACGAATCGGTTCGATATGTGGGATCTGAACGAGGGTGATCAGTGCGCCACGCTGGAATCGATGATCAACCCGGTGCAGGCCACGGATGCGGGTTCGGAGCATTTCAAGCAGAACCGTATCCGGGTGGTCCAGCTCGCGGTGATGGCCCCGGGCGGCAAGCCCAAGGGCAAAGACGACTTCCAGGAACGGCTTTCACTGGATTGGCTCAAAGATCATTGGGCGGGCCACGACGCAGTTCTTGCGGAGATCGATGATTTGCAGCAGAACAGGCCGCCCGCGATCGGGGATGTGGCGGGCAAGTTCCGCAACATCTTCAACGCGATCGGCGAAGGCTTCGACGGCGGCCGACCCCTCGACAGCTTCGACGTCATCTACGCGACCACCCCGGGCACAGTACGTGGCGAGTATGCCCGCGCCCAGGTCGCCGCGATCACGACTCTGATCTCCCAGTTCGCATGTGGGGATCATGACCGGCAAATCATTTTGATCATCGATGAGATGTCGGCGGTGGCCGACAAATCCGGTGGCATCAACCAATTCGCCATCGCGGAACGGCTGTTGGGTATGGGTGTGGTGGCGATCTTCTCCGCCCAGAACCAATACGGGCTCGGCCAAACCCAGGACGAACGCCGCCGCCTGATGGAGGCATGCCCCTCCGGAGCGCTGCTGATGGCTCTGGAGGGCGCGGGCAAGGTGTCGGAGGTGTTCGGGACACGCCCGGTCACCGAAAACTCCCGGCATTCCAAGAACGGCAAGGTCGGCGACGAAGGGACGCTAGGCAATCGGGAAACCTTCTTCATCGACCCCAACCGGCTCGCCGAGTTCGACCGCGGCGACGTGGTGTGGGTGCACGCGCTGAAAGCCCAATGGGGGCACGTGATCCCGGTCGAGTTGGACGAGATCACCGAACTGCCGGCGGACCCGCACCCGCAACGCTGGACACAGAACACTCAGCCGCGGATTCCGCTGAAGGCGGTGCGCGACCTCGATTCCGGACGTGCCCGCCGCGCGGATCTCGGCCTCGATGCTGAGGGCGGTGAGGTCGCATGACCGACTACCTGCACCCGATCGCCGCCTACGTGGCCACCCAGAACGGCTACCGCGACAACAACAATGACCGCCCCGGACACGCCGCCCCGGACATTGTGGCCACCCCGGACAACCGGGTGGACAGCATCGTGGACACCCCGGACACCGAGGTGGACAGGGGGCGGACACGATGACCACCCACACCGTTGAATCCCGGGGCCGTCAGGTCGCGCGAGTGGGGTTCGTGTTCGGGTCGCTGACCTCGGTGGCCACCAATGTCCTGCACACCTTCCTACCGACTGTCCACATGCCCACCGGGCTGGCCCTAGCCATCGCGGCACGAGTGGGGTCCGCGATCTGGCCCATCGGACTCGTACTGAGCATCGAAGTGCTTTCGCGGGTCACGTGGCGGCGCGGGCCCGGCTGGGCCATCGCCCGCTTCGGTGGCGCGGGCACGGTGGCACTCGGGTCCGCGGTGATCTCCTACAGCCACGTGCGGGATGTGCTACTGGCCTGGGGGTATGGGCATCCAGCCGCGGAGTTCGGGCCGTTGACCCTGGACGGACTGATGGTGGTGTGCGGGTTCGCCCTGCTCTCGCTGACCCCCTCCAGGGCCACCGAATCGAAGCATCGGGACGAGTTGAACTCCGCTGTACCGCAATCGGTCCAGGCAGTCGCATCGAAATCGTTTGTCGTACCGGAGATTCCGTTGGCAGCACAGATCGAAGCACTCGCCGAGCCCATCCTCACGGTCTCCGAGGTAGTGACCGCGGTGTCCGGACAGGCGGACACAGTCCCCGGTGAGGTGGACAACAGCGAGGACATGGAGGCGGACAGCCGTCGGCAGCGGGCCCGGGAGTTGCACGCCCAAGGTTGGACTCACGCCCGCATCGCTGCCGAACTCGCGGTCAGCAAACGCACTGTCCGCCGCTACCTGTCCCCAGGCACGGACACCACCACGGCCGAGAACGGCCACGCGGACAGCAGCGAGGACACCCGAGCGGCCACCCCGGACACGACGGCCATGGTGCCGGACCCGCTGACCGCGCACTGGCTGCACGGGATCGACACGAACCATCACGACAACCACGAAGGAGTTTCGGCATGACCACCAACAGCGGGAAAGGCATCGATTGGGACGGTGAACTGCAAGCGCTCATGGAGTCCTCCGGCATCAAACTCGCCGAACTCGTCCGACCGAAATGGACTGTGCGGGCACGCCGCCGGGTGCTCGGTGCCCGCGCCTTCATGGCGGCGGTCGTGATCACGGGGCCGCTGATGTGGCTGACCGCGGCATCCGGTGCACCCGAGGCGGCCGTGGTCCCGGTGCTGGTGTGGCTGGCGGGCTGGATCGGCTACGGCGCATGGCTCAGCGCGGGCCGCCCGGACTGGAGCATCACCGCTCACACCGCCCGCGATCTCGGCACCGCCGCATTCCATGCGATGTCGCGTTTCTACTTCGCCCATTCCCGCCCAATACGGGCCTGGTGGCGAGCCCGGCGCGTCGCCCGCACCCGTGCCGCGCTGACCGAGGCTACGGCCTGAATCCCTGAAGTCCGAGAAAGGAACGAAATCTCATGTCCGGTAACCAAGTTGACGAACTCGCCCGTAACTGGCCACAACTGGCAGCGTTGCTGTTCCAGATGTTGCAGCGCATCCAGCGAGCCACTGCTGATGGATCGATCCGGCTCTCACGCGCGGACTACAAGCAATTCGCTGCCGAACTTGCCGATGCCCAGAAGGTTATGAACCACGAGATCGGCACGACTCGTGCGTGGTATCAGGCCCGCACCGAGGAATACCAGCGCGAATCCCAGGCCGCCAAGGCCCGCGCCGCGGCCGGCATGCCCGTCGAGGAGCAGGCCAAAGCGAGTGCGTATCTGTTGGGGTTGCGTGCCGGTATCGAGCACACCGTGCACGACAGCGTGCTTACTCCTGAGCAGCGCGGGCAGGTCGTGCAGTCCCTGGACCGGGTCGATACTGATCCGTCGAAACCGGTGGCCCGCAATGTGTTCGAGCACACCATCGGAGTCTCGGCCGTAAAAGCCCGCTACACCGCCGCGGCAAGTGAGCAAAAGGTGGCCGAGCACCGCCAGCAACTCGCCCGGACCACCACCACCACGGTGCAGCCGGAACAGGCAGAGATCACCCAGTGGCGCCAGGACAACGCACGCCGCTTCGACGACCTCGCCGGGCGCTTGGACCGCCTGGAAGACTGCATCAGCACTTTACATCCGCAGGAAACCGCTACCGCCACATCCACTTCCACCAATGGACATGCGGTACCGCATGAGAACCAAAGGGCTCGCCAGCGTACTGGTCAACGACAAGAACAGCATGCCGAGGCACAGCACACCAATGGCGCGACCGCGCATTCCGAGGCCACCGCCGAGGCCGATGCCGACAGCGAGCACCCGGCGCCGCAGAAACAGTCCACTGCTGAACAAGGACAGCAGACGAGCGCGCAGGCGGAATCGACGGCACAGATGCAAGCCGAAGCCTAACGAAGACAATGTGCCCTCTTATTGTCCTGTGCCTGCCAATGTGCCGTGTTCCGACGTGACCATCACGAGTTTTCTTATATAGCAGACAGTTTCATTTGAACCTCCATCTCATCCAAAGATTTTTTAACAACAAATCAGAAAGGAGGTACCGGCTACGACAGCTGAATACCCGTGATGCTCCTGCATCACAGTTTACGAGGATTGGACAACCTCACCGAGACCTAGGTTTCGGTAATCCGAATTATTTCAACAACTTTCAGGAGTTATGACATGTCCGGAGAGACGACTCTCACCATTATCGGCAACCTCACCGCCGACCCTTCGATTCGTTTCATGAACGATACGGGTGATGCGGTGGTCAATTTCACGGTCGCATCCACTCCGCGGGTCTTCGATTCGAAGACCAAGGCGTGGAAGGACGGGACGGCGTTGTTCATGCGCTGCACCCAGTGGCGCGAAGCAGGCCAGCACGTCGCTGATTCCCTGGCCAAGGGAGATCGGGTGGTCGTGGTCGGCAAGTTGCAGCAGCGCGAATACACCGACCGCGAGGGCGTCAAACGCCAGATCGTGGAGTTGGTGGCCGAAGAGGTGGGGACGTCACTGAAATACGCGGTGGCCAAACCGGTCCGGTCCAAGAACCGCAACAGTGGCGGGCGACCGAATCCGAAGGCAGGCAACGACTCCGGGGCCAGTGATGACCCGTGGGGCGCGCCCAGCACGGACGAGGTGGCCTGACCATGGCATGCATGGAAAGCCGCGCCGGAACAAGTGACGGCCGTGGCGATATCACCTTCCACTGGCACGAGACCGTGACCGAGGTGTTCCTGACCATGAGTGCGGCCGGTCCGTGCATCGAGGTCGCCTGGAAGCCCACGGCCGAGTCCGGAGTACGGGTCTACCTCGCTCTGGAGGAAGCCACGGACCTTGCCGACGCCTTGACCGCGGCACTGATCGCGCACAACCGGTTCAGTGCCGAGAACGACGGCGAGGATTCCGGCCCGGACTGGGGACCCAGCCCGTCGCCGGAGGATCTGCCGCCGGTCTTCGGGCCCGCGGTGTGGCCGCAGGAACGGGAGTTCTGATGAACAACCGCTTGCACCACAACACCATTCACACCACCAATCAAGAAGGAATCTGATCATGGCATTCTTGAGCAGCTCAGCACACACCTCCGACAACTACCAGGGAGGCCGTGGGCATATGGGCTTGTCGTGGCATCGCATGCCGTTGCCGAAAGTTCAGGTGCTGAAGGAAGGCGATCAGCTCGGCGATATCGAGATCCGTTGGCTGGTCGATATTTCCGATGGTGTGAAGGCGTATCTGAATATCGAGGAGGCACGAGCACTCTATGAGCTCCTGGGCGAAGCCATCGTTCAGGCCATGGTCCGAGGCGGGGTAATCCTGGCGCCCCACAACGGCATCGACAACGAGGTCGATGACACGGAGACCGTCAACGGTGACGGTTCCGGGTCAGTGCCGGCATGGGTTGACCAGGCTCGCGAGCACGGTTATCGGTCCCCGCGCGAATCCCTGGGCCTGTCCGATTCGAAGGAGGTGCGGTGATGGGTCGTCATACCCTCGCAGCACGTGCCGATCGGTTCGGGCGGCTACTGGTCACGATGGAGCCGGGTGCGAAGTTCCGGTTCACGTTCCTCTACAACCTGGGCGGGCAATACCGATCGGTCACGGCCGAACTACCCCGTCCGGGGACCGCAGATCTGTTGCAGGCCATCACCGACGCCCTTCAAGACGGGACTGCGGTCGAGGACAGCGAACCCGCTGCCGCCGACGCGAAGGCTCATGGGGTGTGGGTGGCCGAGCTGATCAAGGAGCGCGATGAACTGCGAGACGAGTGCAAGGAACTGCTCGATCAGGTGCAGTGCCTGCAATGGGATCTCGGCGCACTCCAAGCCCAGCACAACCTGTGCACCGAACAGCCCTCGATCACCGGGAGGCGGTAATGGACCCGAACACGGCCCTGACCCGAATCCGGGAGTTGATCAAGCAGTACGACGGGATCGGGATCTGGGATGCCCACGATCACAAGCATCTGATTCCGCTGCTGATCGAACTCACCGATCACGTTGTCGGGCTGGATCAATGGCTCTCACACGGCGGGTTTCTGCCCGGCGAGTGGGAATGGGCACGCCAGCCGAGGAAGGCGTGATGGCCATGGTGGCCGAGGTTCACCTCATCGACCGATCGGCGCTGTATGCGGTGATCGGGGCCGAGCTGGAATATCTGACCGAGGTCGGGGTGATCGTCGGTGACATCCACGTCGCGGACGAAATGATCGTCTCGGCGATCGAAGCCCGGTGGACAGTGTTCACCGAGAGCCCGGAGGTGACAGCATGACCGTCGACCTCGAATGCTGCGGTACACCAATGAGTCTCATACCGGCCCGCCCAGTGGACGCGCCGTTCGAGTACCTCATGTACTGCTACGAATGCGGTCACCATGAGCCGTGGGACGTCGATGAAGACCCCGCAGTGCGTGGTGATGGCCAGCCAGGGGAGGACCGGCCGTGAGTGGCTCGGGATACCAGTGGTGTGGCTGCCGGGACTGCTTCGACACCGTCGTCGCAACAGTCGACACGCTGATCCTGTGTGGACTCTGCGAAGAAGCAGGGTGCGAGATCCAGGACGGCGAGTGCCAGCGAGAAGACGCCTACGACCGAAGTTGAGGTGTCCGATCATGGCCAAAGCCAGAAAACCGATGAGCCGCCGGACAGAGCTACGGCTCGGGCGGGAGATCCAGGAACAGTACGACCACGGTTCCAGTTGGACCACGATCGCCGTGGACTTCGATATACCGAAGTACAAGGTGCAGCGGCTGGCCAGAACCTACCGGGAAGACTGTGATCGGAGAGCCCACCAGAACCAGATGACCTTGTTCGACTGAACGCTCCGAACACAACCGAATATTGAACAAGCGGAGTCCGTGCCTGTCACTACCAGGCACGGGCTCCGCCCTTTTTCTATCAGGTGACCCGCCGGCATCGACACCGGGACTACCCAAGTGCCCGAACCGTCTACACCGACCGATGTTGCAGCCTCGATCAGTGGCCGTTCCAAACAGCGCGCCATGCGGCATGAGCGGATATGCGCTACGACCGGTGCTCGACCTCGTCGGGCAGGACGAAGCGGTGGATAGCCGCAGCGAACTGTCGCAGCTGCTCACCGGCTTCCAGGTAGGTCACGACTGTCGCGGCCCAGGACAGGGATTCGCTCGGCTGACGATTCAGGCTCCAATCGAGCCGAACATGCCCCAAGTTCAAGTGCCGCGCCTCGATCTGCAGTTCGTGGTCCATGCTCTCCCACGTCCGGATCCCTTGCCAGCCAGCGAAATCCCGCTCTAAGGCGCTGACGAACGCCGGCAGCGAGCGACCGGCATAGACATCGAGGATCAGTCCCCGCATCGACGCCACCATCCCGGCGCCAGACAATTCCACACACACCGCGACGAAGTCGTCACTATAGGGAACGGTGCGGTGCCACAGCCGCACCCGGGTATCGACGGAACGGTCCATGACCTCGATCGCCTCGTTTCGATCGACCATCTCAATATCGAACTCGCAGGTCATCGGTCGAGGCTAACCACTCGGCTACGGTCCGCATCGAAAGAGCCGGACGACACTCACATCATCTCGTTGCACGTCGACCTGCCCGCTCGTCACCTGCGCCAACGGGCACCGCGAGCATCTCGAATTGAGCGATCAGCGGCAGTTCAGTGCGTTCGCCTGCCGAACCCGCGGCCGGTTCGGAACGCCCGGGTCGCGGCTACTTGAATGCGTTGCGTGGCCGATCACCCCCATTGGCCTGGGCGAGGGTGACGCAGAGTTGCGACGATATCGCCGAGGACGGCGAGCACTGCGGGAATCCCGACTTCGGTCTTCTCGTCCAGGTCGGCATACATCAAAGCCGAGCCCTGCACGATGAGGAGTTCGCTGCTGTCGGGATAAAAGCCGAATCCGATCCCGTTCTGTTGTTCACTTCGCTGGTCGCGCACTGCGAAAGCAGTGGCGAGGACGCCCGGCTCAGGAAGGGTGATCGCTCCTTGCTCGCCAGCGGAGCGAGCCAGCTGACCCAGCACTCTTCCGTAGGTTAGGTCGAACCGAATTTCGATGCCCAACGCTGCTGCCCACTGGGGGAAGAACTCGGCATGGATCGGCAAGGTCTCCAACTCACTTGTCACCCACTGCGTGGACCAGTCCGGGGCGCGATCACTCACACTGAACGGCCACGGTCTCGCTTCGAACTCGGTGACAGCACGCCGCCATGACTCGCGGCTGCTAGGGGATCGACGCCAGAGCGGTCGAGGGGCCATCCGGTCAGACTAGCGGTGCTCAGCCAAGCCATTGCTCAAGCCGAATCGCGCTGAACATCAGATGTTTGGTGACCGTTTCAACCGAGCGATCAGCGGCATGATAGGACGTTGGTTCAATCGGTGAGTACGGCTGTCGACTGCGCCGCGCTAGGGGGCACCCGAGCGGAGTAGCCATGGGACTCCCAGGCGAAGCCGGGCGTGGGGGGGATCCACCAACCGCGTCGGGTGCACGATTTAGGAGCGGCCCGGGGACCTCGCCCGGCTGGGGCCCTCTCACACCATGCTGGTGTGTTGTTTCTGCCACTACAGCAGGGTCAGTGAGTACTGACGGCCAAGCTCAGGTGCCCGACTGCTCCCACACCCTCAGCGATGCCCCATCTTTGATGGTCATGAAACCGGCCTGGACCAACGCCTTCTCCGCCTCAACGGCCATCGCCCCCTCAAAAGCTTTGACCTGGCACGTCTGGCTATCGAGCCGCGTGACGAGAGCGAGGTCCCCGAGGGGCCTATCCGCTCCGTCGTAGGGCACCACGACTTGCAGCAGACGTTGACGTAAGCTCGTCGGATCAGTCATGTGGCTCCCTCGGTAGATGATGGTCTAAGTGTCCGAGCCTTGGATTCTCCCTCATTGTCGTCAGTGCGAACGCAAAAATGCGCTGATCCCAACATCTTTGAATGCGGCGACTTGTGACAGATTCCGCCTGCAATCCGCCCAGCAAGCGGCGGAGAGCTGCTCGGATTCTCACACCGGTCAATGACCACCCATACACAAAGTGCCATCATGGTGACGCAGACCCAGCTCCGCGTCGCCGTAGTCCCGGGCAGTCACAGAGCTTCCGCACACGCCGCAGAAACCGCGCTGGAATCGGGAAGGTGTTGTACCAGAACGGTTCTCCGCCTGGCCCGGTCCACCGTCGACCGCAGTAGAACGCCCTCAATTCGGCATGAGCGCGCACCAGGAGGCGCTGTCGGCCAACCAGTTTGGACGGCCGACCAACGCCCGGGTCGCGGCACGAGCGGACGTTTCAGCCAACCCGCGCGTTCACCAACCACACTGACTGCCGTAGACGCCGTCGAACCTGCCGACGCGAAAACTGCGGCGACCGAGAATTGGCTCAGTACCCAACATCTCGGGAACCCGGGCGGATGATCCCTACTCCAGGGGCGTCCGGGGCGCTCTTGGAGGGCACGGCCTGAAACTCGGCCCTCGGCGCAGGATTCTCATCGACAGAGACATCGCGCGGGGAAACGCAGGTGCCCAGTTCAGGACTGTAGACCTGCTTATTCAGAGCATCGTCCATGGGACAGCTCTGCAATACCGGGGCACCCGCGCTATCACATACGTAGAACGAGTGGGCATCGTCCGGGTTCGGGAGAGAGTCGCCGTTCGAGTTGCATACGACAGGTCGCCAGCTGTCCAAGGTTGCCTGCTGCTGAGGGGTCAACTTAGCCATCATCTACTCCTACAAGTTGAAATGCTCGAAATGTGTTGTCCTACAGACGATATACGTGCAGCATCCCCTGACCACCCCGTCATCTCCGCAGTTCTCGCACGGGTGCATCAGCTCGACCGACCTCGGGATGGCCACAGCCAGTTGATCTTCCGTCGCGTCGCACTGGCCGGTCCGATCAGCGCGACATGCGGCATTTCCGGATGTATGAGCGAAAATATCTGGCGTGGGTTTCAGCCGCACTGAGACAGGAACGCCTCCGTGCGACCCTCTCAGCACGGGGGCATTCGTTAGCAAGCGCTAACGGTCGACGCAGCTATTCGCTGTCGTCATCCCCTTCGCCCTCGGCTTGGAGGGCCACTTTGAGGTCGACCAGTACGTCAACGACATCGTTCTTCTTGTCGTCCTTGTCGTTCTCGGCCACAGCTACTCCGATCTCGGGATGATCGCCGCCTCGGCGGAGACGGCGAGCTTCATTGTCCTCCAAAACCACTCGCAGTACTTCGGATACCTAACGGGCTGCGCGGGGCCTGGAACGCACCAGTTTGCCGATCCGCAGATGGAGGCGCGCACATCGGCATTACAGGATGTTTGCTGAGGGGTGGGGTGGGGGCGTGTGGATGAGACGGGCAGGCCCCGCCTGCCCGGCACCACTGCCCGACTCGGTGCCGCGGTTCCGCTGTGTCAAGCCCGGCTTTCCGGTCTCCGAGCCGTCACCGTGAGCACCGGGCCGCCGGGCGGGAAGCCGGGCTTGACATAGCGGCGGCACCGTTAAAATCACGCGCCCCCACCCCATCCCGGACGCGACGGGCACCCGAAACCGGACCGTCTGCCGGGGGTTGCCATCAAAGCATAGGTACCGGAATCCGTTGTTGATCAAGATAATCCGGGGTGTGAAACCCGTGCCGAAGACGGGCTGAAGTAGGCCGATCAGGTGCAAAACCCGTGTCTCGCTTGCCGCATCGCAGAAAAACGTGTGCAAAACGTGGACAGATCGGTCACCTAGTTTGACCCGTGTTTCGCACCCCCCGACACGCAGACCGACCTGCGGCGATGCTGCTCCCCTCCACAGGATCACCAAATACCCACATCAATGTGTATTTGGTGATCCTGTAGAGGGGAGCAGGTAAGTGAAGAGAGATGTGTGTTGATGGTAATAGTTAAGTGAGTAAAAAGTTTCATTGAGTAATAAGTGGTTGGTTACGTTGGGTAATAAGCGTTGCAGTTGGGTAGGTGGTGACGTTCGGTGACGTGGGGTGCGTACGTGACGGTGAGTGTGTGGTGATGTCCGGAGCGCTGGCGCGGTAGTGACGTCCGGTACGGAAAGTTACGTCGAGGTGGCTGAGTCCGGTGCGAATGGTTGCGGTTGCTGGTCCGGTGCCCGGCTTGGCCCGGAGGTGCTGTGCGGGTAGGGGATTCCCTGGGAGCGCGCCGCATTGTGCGGGCCCGCCCCTCCAGATTCCAGGGTCCGCGCCCGGCACGCCCGAATTCCCGGACCTCCTGCCGGTAGCCAGTCTGGCGGTGTGCGACGGAAATTCGGTCGTGCACGCTATGGCGCGTCTCCTGGAATCTGGAGCCTCTGCGGCCCCTGGGCAGGCGTTGAGGGCAGGCCGCGGGCCTGCCCCGGCCAGAGCGCGGCGCGCGCCCAGGGAATCCACGCTCTCCCCGGGTCTCCCATTCCCGTTGACACGTACGTGTCAAAGCCGTTGGGCCGCCGGTTGACACGTACGTGTCAAGACTCTTCGGAAGGACCCGTAGATCATGACCGACTCCGACACCATCACCGGCCTACTTGTCAGCGCCCTGGAAAACGCTTGGGCCACAATCCGATCCCACCATCCCGATGTTCCCGAGGTTGTACTCACTGTTGGGGCCGGATCATCGGGCGGCAGTGATCTGACTCTCGGGCACTTCGCGCCGAACCGATGGGTACGTGGAGAATACGAACTCCATGAGTTGTTTGTCGGTGGGGAAGGGCTACAACGGGGTGTGGTTGACGTGCTTGGCACCCTGCTCCATGAGGCCGCACACGGTATTGCGGCGGTACGCGGGATCAAGGACACCAGTCGACAGGGACGCTGGCACAACGAGCAGTATCGTGCTCTCGGCGAGGAACTTGGGCTGACTCTGGAACATCACACCAAGATCGGTTGGTCGATCACCAGCGTGCCGGACCGAACCCGTGCGATTTACCATGACGAATTGGATGAACTGGCCTTCGCGTTGGTGGCTTATCGTCGGCGTGAACCAAACCGGCGCGATGGACGCAAGTCCAACAACAACGGATTGACAGCCGAATGTGAGTGTGGACGTAAGATCCGCGTGTCTCGAAGTGTCTACTGCGCCGGACCGATTGAGTGCGGCATATGCGGAAGCGCTTTTACGAAGTGTGGATGATAGACGTGGACATAGATGGTTCGCGAGAACTATTGCTGAAATTGCTTGGGGCGCTGGTTATTTGGTACTTCTGGATGTTGCGTGAACCATTCCCGCATTTGTTGTACCGCGCGAACTTCGAAAGGGCTGATATAGCGCCGAAGTGAGTACACGAAATTGGCGGTGATCCACCCGACAACAAAGATTTGGCCGATGAGAATGAGACCTCCGGCAATGCCCGAGCCGCCGTATGCGGCAGCACCGGTTACGAGTCCCGCTGATCCGGCGGCGGTGTTCGAAGCCGGGGTGGTATTGCGTGTACGAACTTGTTTGAAGCCGACGTAGTGACTCCACGAGATGCCCCCAATCACGAGGAGCAGCAACACAATCCGAGGCCATGAGCTTGCCTTTTCGATGATCGTTGCCACAACGGCCCAGATGAAGACAATTGACAGTAGCAGCAGGATTCCGAGGGCGATCGAAATCAGAGCGCGCTTTGTCCAGTATCCGAAACCTCGTTCATACCATGACTGTCCGAACAATGGGATCGCGGGGATCGGCGGTTGAAAATCGGTAGCGTGATTGGTCATCCGAAGACTCCATGCCAGAGTTTGGACGTTACTTTGGTCGTGGCATCCCAGGCGCTGGTACCCAGGTCCTTGATGTCATGTCCGGTGTTGGAGAACATGCTTCCTGTGCCGTGCACGACACCGCTGATAACTCCGCGGTCGTGGATGTCTTCGGCCCAGTGCTCATGGAACCCTTCGTAGAAGACATCCCCGACACCGACAACTACTCCGCCTGCTACGACTGCCGTGGCCCACACGGGTGCAGTCACGACGCCAGCAGTAGACAACGCGGCAGCGCCGGCCACGACACCGGCACCGGCCGCGAGACCTGCTGCGGCAGCGCCATAGTCGTATGCGCGCGCTGAGGTGGGGTTCTGGCCCTTCTGGATGTCGTCTTGGGCTTGAAGTTCGGCGACCACGCCGGATGCCGCGACATCGACAACCGGGATCTCCTTAAGGAAATTGAGTCCCTTCGGAGTGACCTTCTCGAGTGCAGGAATCAGTTTGTCCGCGTCCTTGATTTTGATGTTGAGGAGGTTGGATAACGGGGCTTCGCTCTTTCCGGCTTCAGCCGCCGACAGCTTCGATTCCAGCTGAGATAAGTCCTTGGTGGCGTCGAATGTGGCGGTAAGACGGGGATCGTCGAATGGGATCTGCTCGCCCTTGCTTAAGTACTCATCGTGCGCCTTGGTGTAGTCCGTGAAAGCCTGGTCGAGGTCGGCGTTGGCGGCCTTGATTTTGTCTGGAAGCTTATCCGCCCATTCGGTATTTTTCTCGTTGGGTATGACGTATAGTCCGCGGATATAGTCCGCAAGGGTGACGCGCTTGTCCCAGCTGAAATCGCTTTCATTGCCGGTAGGTTTGATCAAGTTGATCGCACCGGTGAATTCCTTGGCCGCTTGTAGTCGAAATCCCCGGGCAAGCTTGATCGCGGCGTTGTATGTATTCGTGTAGTCGGTTTGGGCTTGGCGAGCGTCTTTGGCGGCTTGGGAGTCAGGGTCTCCGGTGATGACGAGGGTCCCAGGTTTGCCGTCGTCGCCGATCTGTGCCCCCTTCTGCTGTGCTTCATGCGCGGCATTGACGAGGTCGGCCTCGATCTTCTGCAAGTTGTCGCCCAGGTCCCCGAGGATCTTCCCACAGTTGCTGTTGACCGTGGCTAATGCGCCGACCTGTATCGAGGTTTCCGTCCATGCCTTGCGGAACGAATCGGCCGCGCCACCGGTCCAGCCGACATCGCCGACGATCGTGTCGACCTTGGAACTCAAAGCCTTGACAACGGGGTCGGTCGAACCCGGCGCGGATTCCATTGCCGTGCCCATGGCCTGAAGACCGCCGAGATCGCCACCGATCCAGCTCATCCGGCACTCCTTCCCGCTGGTTAGTCCAGATCCTTGGTGAGATCGTCGAAGAGTTTGCGATTGTCGATGTCGTGACGCTCGTAGGAGTCCCGAGCATACGTGAGCTTTTCCGCGTGGATCTGAATAGCTCGGACCATTTGATGATGAAGGATCTCCAGCAATTCGAGGCCACCTTTCATCGCCTCGTTCAGTACCGCATCGCCGGAATCCACTGCGGCGGGAAGGAAGCCGGGCACCAGTCCTTCGTAGGTGGTGGCCTCGTCGCCGAAGGTCTTGGCCATCGACTTCAAATCATCGAGAATGACCTCGAATCCAGCACTCATGCTCGGATGTCCCCTCTCATGAGCTCGGGTTCCTCAATGTCGTTCTGATAGAACTCCATGTGCTTGAGCCGATCGCTGGTCCACCAGCTCCGGCAGGTCTTCGGCAGAGGATCAAGCACGACCGAGATGGCTGCCGTGCCGAGCAATTCCGGCAGCGCTACTGAGGGAATCATCACCCAGGGCTGATGCCGCCCCAACCGTTCGATCAGCCGCTCGACAGTCGAGAAGGTGATCGCGACAGGATCTCCAGAGACTTCCGCGCTGAGCTCGATCGAAATGCCGCCGTCGTCCAGCCGTGGATGTACCGGGACCACGATTACCGCAGGAAGTCCGACTCCGATTTTTGTCGGCGGTTCCACCTCGGTGGGCTTGACCGGACGTGGGGCAGGTACCGGCTCGTCGTCCCAGTCGTCACCGAAGTTGCCAAAGTTGGAGTATTGAATCACCATCGTGCTGCGAAACCCCCTGGGACCCCGAGATCAACTTTCAGTAACGTATCAGGTGACCAGGTGGCGAACAATCAGGGACAGGCTGAGCTGCGGATCAAACGCACTGATCGGATGGACGATCACATGGTCCCTGACCTGACGGGCGCATGCTCCGGGAGAGGTTCTGGAGCATCCATGGTGCGGTTCTATTCTACTGCGATCTTCCGATGGTTCCCTGTCGCTGGGGGGTCATGTAGCAGCAGTGAGCCCGGGTGTAGCAAAACATGTTGCAGACAGGTGTCCAGACATAGGGTCTCTAGTCCATCTGTGTCCGATTCCTGACACCGTGATGCTCCTTGACCTGCACGGGAAAACGATCGATGACCGGCAGGCCAGAGCCGTGGACAGACTGGATTAGTAAAACTGGTTTTACACACCAGCGGTAACGCGGCAGTTGCGAGATCAACTACAGGTCACCGAGATTCAATCCGCGGGCTTCTTCAGTGGCGCGCGCGGCCGCTGTCGATCTGGTGTAGCGGTCGATCATGTCACGGGTGCTCCACCCGGCGATGGCCATGAGACCGCCTTCGGTTCCGCCGGCGCCAAGCCAACGGGATGCGCCGGTATGTCTGAGGACGTGAGGGTGGAAGCCTGCGATGCCTGCTAGCTCGGCTCGGTACGTGAGGGTGTCGTAGAGCGCCCAGTAGGTGAAACCCTTGCTGCGTTCGCCGAGCCAGAGTTTCGGGGAGTCCGCGAGGCGATGGGAGCGCCGGGCGCGGATGTAGCGGTCGAGGGCGCGGCCGGTTTGGAGGCCGAAGGGGACGATGCGGCCTTTGCCGCCCTTGCCGCGTTGGATGGTGACCAGGCCGCGGCGGACATCCATGTCGGCTAGATCGATGTCGGCGCATTCTCCTGCGCGCATGGCTGTTTCGAGCATGAGCCGGATGAGGGCTTCGTCTCGGCGGTCTCGGAAGTCCTTGCCCTGGCAGGCTTTAAGCAGTCCCTTGATCTGGTCGTCGGTGAGAGCGGGGATGACCTTCTCATCGAGCTTGGGGGGCTTGAGGCCGAGTAAGGGGTCGGAGTCCAGCTCGTCTTCTTCGACGAGCCATACCGAAAAGCGCCGGAGCGCAAGCTGTCTTGCTCTTGCGGTGGTTGGTTCGAGTCCGGATGCAAGTAGGTCTGCGACGAACGCGTTGACCTGGTGGCGGTCGAGCTCGGGCGGATGGCCTTTGGCTGCACACCAGTCGAGATAGAGGCGGACGCCGTACATATACGAGTTCACCGTGTGGTCGGATTTGCGTTCGGCCCGCAGTGCTAGCTCCCACGAGGGCAACAGCGTGGCGAGGTCGATCGTATGTTCGATCGCCATCCCACTATCTTGACTGAGAGCTCTGTGCTCTGCCACAAAATAGAAATTGGGCCCCAAAGCCGCAGCTCAGGGGCCCAATCTCGGTTGACGCTTAGTCCAGATAGTCGCGCAAGACCTGGCTGCGGCTGGGGTGGCGCAGTTTGCTCATGGTCTTGGACTCGATCTGGCGGATGCGTTCGCGGGTGACGCCGTAGACCTGGCCGATTTCGTCCAGGGTGCGGGGCTGGCCATCCGTGAGGCCGAAGCGGAGGCGGACTACGCCTGCTTCGCGCTCGGAGAGCGTCTCCAGGACCGACTGCAGTTGGTCCTGGAGGAGGGTGAAGGACACTGCGTCGACGGCGACGACAGCTTCGGAGTCTTCGATGAAGTCGCCGAGTTGGGAGTCGCCTTCGTCGCCGATGGTCTGGTCCAGGGAGATGGGCTCACGGGCGTACTGCTGGATTTCCAGCACCTTTTCGGGCGTGATGTCCATTTCCTTGGCGAGCTCTTCGGGGGTGGGCTCGCGGCCCAGGTCCTGGAGGAGTTCGCGCTGGATGCGGCCGAGCTTGTTGATGACTTCGACCATGTGCACCGGGATGCGGATGGTGCGGGCCTGGTCGGCCATGGCGCGGGTGATGGCCTGGCGGATCCACCACGTCGCGTAGGTCGAGAACTTATAGCCCTTGGTGTAGTCGAACTTCTCGACGGCACGGATCAGACCGAGGTTGCCTTCCTGGATGAGATCCAGGAACGCCATGCCGCGGCCGGTGTAGCGCTTGGCCAGCGAGACGACCAGTCGCAGGTTGGCCTCGAGCAGGTGGTTCTTCGCGCGATTGCCGTCGCGCATGATCCACTGGAAGTCGCGGCGCGACTGCACCGGCAGCTTCTCACCCTTTTCGGCGAACTCGCGCAGCTTCTCCGTGGCGTAGAGGCCGGCCTCGATGCGCTTGGCGAGCTCGACCTCCTCCTCGGCATTGAGCAGCGCGACCTTACCGATCTGCTTCAGGTACGCGCGGACCGAGTCGGCGGAGGCGGTGAGCTCGGCATCCTTACGGGCCTGCCGCAGCGCCTCGGATTCCTCCTCGTCCCAGACGAAATCGCCGGAAGCCTTGTCCTTCGCGGACGGCTCCTCGGCCTCTTCGGTCTCCTCGGCGGCCTCGGCGGTCTCGCCCTCTTCTTCGTCGTCCTCGACTTCGACCTCGAGTTCGTCGTCGCCCAGTTCGGCGTCGTCGATATCGATGTCTTCGAGGTCCAGTGACTCTTCCTCGAGGCCCTCTTCGGCTTCGCCCTCGGCACCCGGCTCGCCGGCTGTCTTGGGTGAGGCCTTCTTGGCAGCGACCTTCTTGGCGGTGGCCTTGGTGGCCTTCTTGGCCGCGACCTTTTTGGCTGCGACCTTCTTCGCCGCGACCTTTTTGGCCGGGGCCTTTTTGGCGGCAGCCTTGACCGGCCGTGCTGCGGTGGTGTCTGCTGAGTCGGCGGCTTCGGCCGAGTCGGCGGTCTCTCGGGTATTCGTGGCTACCACGTACGCCCTTTCGTGACGGTCTCGTGCGGCGTCACGCCAGAGTGATCATCCGGCGGAGCGGTTCTGTCGGGGGGTATACCGGCTCTCGTGCCGGTGTCGGTTCCGGCTCACCGCCGGGCTTGTTCCATTGTAACGATCGAACCAGGGTGCTTATGGCGCGATACCGGCAGACACGGCCATGGCGGCTCCGACGATGCCCGCCGTGTTCCGCAATGTCGCCGGTACCACGGGGGTTCTGTTGGTGAGCAACGGAATCCATTCCTGGTAGTCGCGGCTGATGCCGCCGCCCGCCACGAAGACGTTCGGCCAGAACAGATTTTCCAGCGCGACCAGGACCTTGCTTACCTCCTTCGCCCACTTGTGGTAGCTCAACCCGTCCCGCTCCTTCACCGACGAGGCGGCCCGATGCTCCGCCTCCTTGCCGTGCACGTCCATATGCCCGAGTTCGGTGTTGGGTACGAGCATGCCGTTGTACATCACCGCCGAGCCGATACCGGTACCGAAGGTGAGCAACATGACCATTCCGGTGTGTTCCATTGCGGCGCCGTACCGGTCCTCGGCCAGCCCGGCCGCGTCGGCGTCGTTGAGAACGGTCACCTCGCGACCGCCGAGCGCGTGCGAGAACAGGGCGCGGGCGTCGGTGTCGACCCAGCCCTTGTCGATATTGGCGGCGGTGCGGACGACGCCACCGATCACCACGCTCGGAATGGTGATGCCGACCGGTCCATCCCAGCCGGCCTGCGCGACGATCTTGGCGACCGTCTCCGCCACGGCCTTCGGGGTGGACGGCTGCGGAGTCGCGATCTTGATGCGGTCGTGCACGAGTTCGCCGGTGGCCAGATCGACTTCGCCGCCCTTGACACCACTACCACCGATGTCGATACCGAACGCGTGCCCCGCAACGGACATGACGACTCCTCGTTCTCCCTGATCAGCTGTGTTGTTCCCGACAAGCCTAATGCGCGACCCGCCGGATCTGTGCTGCGATGGGCCTCGTGCCGGAATCTGATCTCAACTCCACCCCGCTGAAGCACTCCGACAACACCGACACTTCAGACGTGGCCGAACTGCGCCGCGTCGCCGTGCATCTGGCCGAAACCGCCGCTGACCACGTGCGCGAACGCCGTCCCGAGGTCTTCGGATCCGGAACGCCGGTCGACGCCGTGCAATCCAAGAGCACCCCGACCGATCCGGTCACCATCGTCGACACCGAAACCGAACAGCTCATCCGCAAGCTGCTCGCCGATCTGCGACCGGGTGATCTGGTGGTCGGTGAAGAGGACGGCGGCAGCCTCTCCGACGATCCCGACGACGTGCACTGGGTCGTCGACCCCATCGACGGCACCGTCAACTTCGTCTACGGCATCCCCGCCTACTCGGTATCGGTGGCGGCGGTGCGAGGCGGCCGATCCGTCGCCGGCGCGGTCGCCGACGTCGCGCACGGCGTCACCTACAGCGCCGGACTCGGCCAGGGCGCGCACCGCGCCGCACCGGGCGGTGAGCCGATCGCCTTGCGCTGCAACGAGATCGACTCGGTGGCCATGGCTCTGGTGGCCACCGGATTCGCCTATGCCACCCCGCGCCGCACCCGGCAGGGCGAATTGGTCGCTCGGTTGCTGCCGCACATCCGCGACATCCGGCGCATCGGCTCGGCCGCCCTGGATCTGTGCATGGTGGCCGAGGGCCGCGCGGACGCGCATTACGAGCACGGCCTGAACCTGTGGGATTGGGCCGCGGGCGCGCTGATCGCCGCCGAGGCGGGTGCGCACCTCATCCTGCCGGCGCCCGAATCGCCGGGATCCGCAGGCGAATTGGTGGTGGCCGTCGCACCCGGCATCGGGCCCGAATTGACCGGGTTGCTCGAGCAACTCGGTGTCACCACCCCTATCCCGGCACAGTGATAGCGGGCTAGACAACTCGCGCAACAGAATCGCCGCGCCCACTGGGCGCGGCGATCATCGTTGAACGGGCTATGGGATTGTCACCGAACGGATTTCGTCCGAGGCAAGATCAACACTGGGCGTGTCGCGCGGCGTCGAGCAGTTTGGGATCGATGGCCGGTCCGTTGCCGGGCGCCGGGTTCTTCAGCGACTTCAGCACCTCTTGAGCATCCGTATCGGGGTTCAGATCACGGAAGAGTGAACCCAGCACCAGATCGACCGTGTCGTCCTGCCGCTGATCCTCGATGAGCTCGGCGCACGGCATGACCAGCTGCACGGATGCCGCCGCGGGCCGCCCGTTCACGCCGAACCGGATCTGGCCCATGCACTCCAGGTCGCCGTTCACGTAGACGGGGTCGTTTGCCGCCTGTACGTCCGGTGCGCTGGCGAAACCCAGGTCACCCAACTCCGAGGCCACATGCGCCGCCTGGCCGCGCTGGCCGTTCGCGTTGTACACGCGCACCTTGGAGGCCGCGAGCGCCGCCGGCTGCACGTCACGCAGCCGCGACTGTCCCACCCGCTGTCCGAGTGGCGCGGGGGCGGGCGCCGAAGTGTTGGAGGCCGGGCTGGGCGAGTTGCAGGCCATGGCGCCGGTATCACTGGTCGTCGTCGTGAGTGCTTTGAACCACACTCCGACGCAGATGAGCACGATGACGCCCACCATGGCCGCCCATGGCTCCCACCGCCGTCGGGTGAACGGGCGGCCTTTCGGATCGGTCGGTTGCCCTTGGGTGATGAGTGAAACCACGGACACACTCTACGAAAGTGCGGCGGTCACCGCGTGCAAGGTGTCGGCAAGTCCGCCACGCCGGGCGCGGCGCGCCTCGCCGGTATCCGCCTGCGCCGCATCAAGATCGCAGTTCACGCCCGTCCAGGCCGCAAAACGCGAGGCGAAGGTCACGGTAAGCAGCGTGAAGATCTCGGTATGCGCCGCGCAGATCTCAGCGAGTTGCCCATGCGGTGACGATTGACCCTCAGTTTCGACTCGTGAGTGTTTTGATTGCGACTTTTGACCCGGGGTCCGCTATTGTCTGGCGGCCCAGATCGTACAGCCCGGGTGAAACCGGGTGTCGATTTCGGGAACAACAAGGGCATGTCCTGCGTTGACCGAGCGCGATCCGGTGCGGATGAGGAGTATCCGGCCCGGATCTGTGACCGGTGTACGCGTGACGTACACCACGGGCGGGGCGGAACACGCCGTGCCGATTCCCCGTTGAGGGGGTCGACACAGGGTGGGCCGGTCCGGGATATACGGAGTAAGGACGAGGGGAAGACGACATGGCAACCGACTATGACGCACCGAGGCGTAGCGAATCCGATGATGTTTCGGAGGACTCGCTCGAGGAGCTGAAGGCTCGTCGCAACGAGGCCGCGTCCGCCGTCGTGGATATCGACGAATCCGATACCGCGGAGTCGTTCGAGCTTCCCGGCGCGGACCTGTCCGAGGAAGTTCTCTCGGTCCGGGTCATCCCGAAGCAGGCCGACGAGTTCACGTGTTCGAGCTGCTTCCTGGTGCACCACCGGAGCCGACTGGCCAGTGAGTCCGGCGGTCAGCTGATCTGCATGGACTGCGCCGCGTAAAGCGCAGTCCGATCAACCGAATTCCGTCAGCCCGCGCTCGGTACGCCGAGCGCGGTCAGGACTTCCTCGGGTCGCCTCGTACTGACCAGCCAGTACGGGGTGGGGTCATCCGGGTCATCGAGAACAAGCAGAACCATCGGGCCGATCCAGGCCCGATGTTGGACGAAGGCGGCCGGGTCGAGCTGACGACCCAGCGCCGCGCTCTTCGCACTGACCGGCACTCCCGCACCGCGCTTCACGAAATTGACGGGCAGATGCGCCCGGTCCGCGCGAAGTTCCGGGGTGCCGGTCGAGTCGCGAACGACCTCCACGCGATGGCGGGAGAACCAGATCAGCACCCATACGGGGATCGGGAACAACAACACGTAGGGCAGCCACGCCCGGATTCCCGGTGCGCCCATGTGAATTTCGGCTGCGAGCAGGCCGGTCACGAACAGGCCTACGGGCCACCACCACAGTGGCACCCATAGGCGCTCCGAGTAGAGGGGTGCAGTCTGCTGCTTCGGTTCCTGGGTCACCTGAGGGGGCTGGTCGGACACGACTTCAGACTAGGTCAATGGTCGCGGGGGTGAACGCGTAGGCTCGGCCTACGTGACCGGTATTCCACCTATTCCCCTGCTGCGGCTCGATCCCGGCATCCCCGTACCGACGCGTGCTCACGAGGGCGACGCGGGCGTGGACCTGTGCACCACCGAGGATGTGATCATCGAACCGGGGGAGCGGAGGCTGGTCGGCACCGGTATCGCGGTCGCCCTTCCGATCGGGACGGTCGGTTTGATTCATCCGCGGTCCGGCCTGGCCGCCAAGCACGGCCTCTCGGTCGTCAACACCCCCGGCACGGTCGACGCCGGCTACCGGGGCGAGATCAAGGTATGCCTCATCAATCACGATCCGCGCACAGCCGTCGAGCTCCGGCGCGGTGACCGCATCGCGCAGCTGCTGGTGCAGCGCGTGGAGCTGGTGGATTTCATCGAGGTCACCGCCCTCGACGAAACCGCGCGCGGCGCAGGAGGATACGGATCGAGTGGTGGGCACGCCAGCCTGATCGCCCAGCCTGATGGGGCGGGTCAGGCGACCGGCAAGGAGGCATGACGATGGTGTTCGGACGCAAGAGGAACAAGGGCCGCGACGGCGACGAAGAGCCGCAGTACGAGGACGAATACACCGAGTACGACGAATACGACGAAGCCGGATACGACGAAACCGCCTACGCGGACGACGAATTCGAGGACTCGGACTACGCCGACTCTCCCGTTGCCGCCGGTGACCGCACCGGCCCCTACGACTACGAGGACGTCGCCGACAATCTGGAGACCGTCGCCGAACAGCGTCTGGACCTCGGCTCGGTCATCGTCCCCGTACCGCCCGGCGGGCAGCTGCAGGTCGAGATGACCCCCGACGGCACCCCGCAGGCCGTGCACCTGGCCACCCAGCACGGCCGCATCACCGTCGCCGCCTACGCCGCCCCCAAATCGCCGGGGCAATGGCGTTCGGTGGCAGCCGATCTCGCGGAGACCCTGCGCAAGGACGGCGCACAGGTCGCGGTCACCCAGGGCCCGTGGGGCCGCGAGCTGCACGCCGTCACCGAGGGCGCGGATCTGCGCTTCATCGGCGTGGACGGCTACCGCTGGATGGTCCGCCTGGTCGCCGCCGGCCCGTCCGGCGCCGCCGACGAGAACACCCCGCTGGTCGCCGCCGCCCGAGCCATCCTCGGCGAGACCGTCGTCCGCCGCGGCGACGAACCCCTGCCCGTCCGTGAACCCCTCCCGGTGGTCCTACCCCAGGAGCTCGCGGACCAACTGGCAGCAGCCCACCAGCAGCAGCTGGCGGCCCAGCAGCAGGCCGTAGAGGCCCAGCTGACGGCCATGCAGGGCGGCCAGCCCTACCAGCCCGCCCCACAGAACACCGAACCCCGCCGCGGCGCGGAAGGTTCGGCCATGCAGCAGCTCGGCCTCAACTAGCCGAACGAGAAACGGCCTCGCCCCACCGGGAAATCGGCGGGGCGAGGCCGTTTGCTGTACAGCCGAATTCGCTCGTGCGGGTTCAGGAGGTGGCGGCGTGGCGGGGGAGGAGGGGGTTGATGCCGCGGGCGCCCAGGATGGCCGGGTCGGCGCCGAGTTCGTCGAGGGTGATGCGGTGCAGGTCGGCGTGCGGGATCAGGGCGGTCCAGCGTTCGGCCACGGCGATGGGGTGCACCGGGTCGTCGATCGCGCCGACGATGGAGACCGGGGCTTGTATACGGGCCAGGACTTCCGGTTCGGGCCAGCGGTAGGCGGCGGCTTCGTCCAATGCGGCTGGGAGGTCGGGCCATTGGGAGCGCCAGGAGCGGGTGAGGGCGGCGGCGAGCCAGGGCGGGCTGGAGGCCTGCATGCGGTCGATGACGGCGTCGAGGCCGTCGGCGCGGAGCTGGGCGGCGGTGGCGGCGGCGCTGAGGGCCGCGGGGCAGCCGGTGGTGTCGGCGCCGGTCCAGGCGGGGAGGGCGGCGACCACGGCGGAGACCGAATTCGGGTGTTGCGCTGCCCACTCGATGGCGACGGCCGCGCCGAGCGAGATGCCGGCGATGAGCAGCGGGCCGGAGCGGGCGGCGGTGTCCAGGGCGGCCCGATAACCGGCGATCACCCGGGTCGGGTCCGGGTCCACCGCGAGGAACGGCAGATCCATTGCGGCGCAAGCGGATCCGAAGGCGCGGCGGGCGAAATGGGCGTCGGAACCGGTTCCGGGCAGGGCGACGGCGACTGCCGGGCGCGCCGGGAGCGCGACGGCCGGGCGGGCCGGGGCGACCGCGGGACGGGAGAGATCGGGCACCCGGTCGAGCCTACTGAGCGCGAGTCACGCGTGGCGGGGGCAGGTCGGCCCGTTTACAGTGGCGGGGGTACGGCCACAGCGATCGTGTGGGAAACCCACCCGGCGTGTGGGAAGAACCAACGACGTGAGACCCACGCCGTCTTGCTCTACAGGAGAGCGTGCGACATGCCATCCGCGGCTGGGAAGGATTTCCCGTCAGGCTATTTCCGGCGTTTGACCCGCCGGTTGACAGCGGATCTGGACCACTTGGACGCCGAGGAGCTGGCCGAGACCTCCGAAGCGTCGGGTGCGTGCAGAGCGTCGGAATGCCGGCGCGGCGAAGAGGTCACCATGCTCGGCAGATTGCGCAGCGTCGAGGCCTGCCCGAAATCCGCGGGCGCCGAGATCGAGGCGGAGTTCTTCGACGGCACCGACAGCGTGACCCTGGTGTGGATCGGCAGGCGTCGCATTCCGGGAATCGAGCCGGGGCGTCGTATCCTGGTCCGCGGCCGGGTCGGTGAACGCGACGGCGGCAAGGTCATCTACAACCCCTACTACGAACTCCGTGAGAATTCCTGACGCATGCCATTTCCTGCCAGCAGCAACGACGAGGGCCGCGGGCCCGACGAGGTTCCCGGTCGGCCGGGGCGCCGTGTGCATGTCGATCCGGACGCGCCCACCGAGGTGCATGCCACCCTGCGTGACGATCTCGCGGCGCTCGAACGTCAGGCGCTCGGTCTCGACCCCATCCCGCCCGAGGACGACGAGGAAGCCGAGGAAGAGGTCGAGCAGACCCTGCTCGAGCAGATGGGCGGTTTCAGCGGCCTGATCTACTCGTCGCTGCCGGTGCTGGTATTCGTGCCGTTCAACACCTGGCTGGGCCTGACCGCCGCCATCTGGGCCGCTCTGGGAGTCGCGACCGCGATCCTCATCTGGCGGCTGGTGCGGCGCGGTCCGATCCAGCCCGCGATCTCGGGTTTCCTGGGTGTGGGCGTGTGCGCGTTGATCGCCTACCGGGTGGGTGAGGCCAAGGGCTTCTTCCTGTTCGGCATCTACGCGAGCCTGGTGTACGGCGGTGCGTTCCTGCTCTCGATCGTGGTGCGCTGGCCGCTGGCGGGTGTCATCTGGGGTGTGCTGAACGGGCATGGCACCGAATGGCGTTCGGATCGCCGGGCCATGCGGCTCTACGATCTGGCGACCCTGGTGTGGGCGGTGGTGTTCGGCGCCCGCTACCTGGTGCAGCATCACCTGTACAACGCCGACAGCACCGGTCTGCTGGCCGCGGCCCGGATCGGCATGGGCTGGCCGTTGACGGGTGTGGCGTTGCTGGTGACCGTCTGGGCGGTCCGCCGGGCGGGACATCTGCCGTCGAAATCGGAAGAGTCGGCCGAGTCCGCCGCCTGATCGCCGCAAAACCCTTCGACCAGCGCCTTATCGCGCTGTGCGCGCGGAACGCAACACCTGTGAGCGAAACGGGTGGCCGCAGGGGGTGTGATACCCACCCCTGGGGTGCCTATTGAGTGGCCCCGGTTCCGAGCACGATCTTTCTCAGAAGCTACGGAGAAAGGATCGCGGAGTTGGTTACCGACGGTAAGGCAGTGGCATCGCAGGATCGTGGCGAGGGTCGCGGTGCGGCGGTGCAGGCAACGGCCTCACGGCGGCACCCGGCGGGGCGGGGGCCCAAGAGCACAAGCGTGGCGACCTCCGAATCGCGGCGCGCCGCAGAGCAGTTGGAGAAGCTGATCGGCCCGGCCGCCGCCGGTGACCGGAATGCGGTCTCGGAGATCCTCAAGATCGTCTACCCGCTGGTGCGCCGCTACTGCGCGGCCCGCATGAGCGGCGCGACCCACCTGCACGTGGCCGCGGACGATGTGGCACAGGAGATCTGCCTGGCCACGGTGCAGGCGATCCCGCGCTACCGGGATCAGGGCAAGTCGTTCCTGGCGTTCGTGTACGGCATTTCGGCGAACAAGGTGGCCGACGCGTTCCGGCGGGCGCAGTTGCACCCGTCGTATCCGGTGGCGGAGTTCCCGGATCAGCCGGGCTTGGAGGCGGGTCCCGAGGAGCGGGCCATGGCCTCCGAAACCCGCCGGGCCGCGAGCGAACTCATGAAGGTGCTGGCGCCGACCCATCGCGAGGTGCTGGTCATGCGCATCGTGCTGGGCTGGACGGCGGCGCAGACCGCCGAGGCCATCGGCACCAGCCCCGGCGTGGTGCGGGTCATGCAGCATCGGGCGCTGAACAAGTTGCGCGCGGAATTGCGGGCGGCCTCCTGAATGGGCGGGCGCACAAATGAATACGAAAGATGCGGGCCGGACGCGAAAAGCGTCCGGCCCGCATCATTGTGATCCAGGTCAGGCGGGGCGGCCGAAGCCGTTGACGCCGAGGGCCTTTCGCAGGTCGTCCTCGGCTTCGACGGTGGTGACGAACAGCAATTCGTCCTCGCCTTCCAGCGGGTCGTCGGGCTGGGGCACGATGACCCGGCCACCGCGCAGGATGGTCACCAGGGAGACATCGCGCGGCAGCTTGAGCGTGCGAACGGCCTTGCCCGCCAAGGGTGTATCGGTGGGCAGGGTGAGTTCCACCAGGTTCGCCTGTCCCTGCCGCAGGGTCATGAGCCGCACCAGATCGCCGATCGACACGGCTTCCTCGACCAGTGAGGCGAGCAGTCGCGGTGTCGATACCGCGACGTCCACGCCCCAGGAGGAGTCGAACAGCCACTCGTTGCGCGGATCGTTGACGCGCGCCACGACGCGCCGGACGCCGAATTCGGTCTTGGCGAGCAGGCTGAAGACCAGGTTGGCCTTGTCGTCGCCGGTGGCGGCGATGACCACCTCGTAGGTTTCCAGGTCCGCCTCTTCGAGGGTTTCCAGTTCGCAGGCGTCGGCGTGGACCCAGACGGCGGCGGGGGCGATGGTGGGGTCGATGTGGTCGAGGCGGCGTTCCAGCAGCATGACCGCGTGCCCGCCGCGGAGCAGTTCCTGGGCGATGGATCGGCCGACGGCGCCGGCGCCCGCAATGGCTACCTTCATGATCAGTCCTCGCTCGCGGGGGGATTTCCGGCCAGGGCGACGGCCTCGCCGACGCTGCCGGAGGTGGCGGCGATGTAGACGGTGTCATCGGCTTGCAGCAGGGTTTTCCCGTTGGGGAGCATGCCTTGCCCGAAGCGGATGAGGAAGGCAACGCGGGCGCCGGTGGCGCTTTCGAGGGTGTGGACGGTGCGGCCGTACCAGTCCTCGTGCAGGACGAGTTCGGTGACGGCGACGGTGCCGGTGGGGTCGCGCCAGGTGGTGGTGGATTGGTCGGCGACCAGACTGCGAAGGAACCGGTCGGTCGTCCACGGCACGGTGGCAATGGTCGGAATGCCGAGTCGCTCGTACACGGCCGCCCGCTTGGCGTCGTAGATACGCGCCACGACCCGTTCCACACCGAAGGTCTCGCGCGCCACCCGCGCCGAGATGATGTTGGAGTTGTCGCCGGAGGAGACCGCGGCGAAGGCGCCCGCCCGTTCGATTCCCGCGCGGGTCAGCACATCCCGGTCGAATCCCACGCCCGTGACACAGACTCCGGGAAAGTCACGGCCCAGCCGGAGGAACGCACTGGAGTTCTGATCGATGACCGCGACCTCGTGGCCGACTCGGACCAGGGCGCGCGCCAGCGAGGAGCCCACTCGCCCGCACCCCATGATCACTACGTACACCGTCGAACCCCATTCCCGAAAAGCGTGGTGTGCGGTCTGGTTGCCTCTCCGGGTCGCAACCGTACCGTCCGAGTGTTTCCCGAGGCATTTTCCCCCTCAGGTGGTGCATCAAACCGATTCTGCCCTCCCTTATGCTGGCTGAAGTGTCGAAGTTGACGACGGCCGCCAAGCGCATGGTGGTGGGCCGCCCTTTCCGTAGTGATTCCCTCGGGCACACGCTGCTGCCCAAGCGGATCGCTCTCCCGGTCTTCGCCTCCGATGCCTTGTCATCGGTGGCATACGCGCCCGAAGAAATCTTCCTGGTGCTGTCGGTGGCCGGGCTGTCCGCCTATGCGTACGCGCCGTGGGTGGGTGTCGCGGTCGCCCTGGTGATGGCCGTGGTGGTCGCCAGCTACCGGCAGAACGTGCACGCCTATCCGTCCGGTGGCGGTGATTACGAGGTGGCGACCAAGAACATCGGGCCGACCGCCGGACTGGTCGTCGGCAGTGCGCTACTCGTGGATTACGTGCTCACGGTGGCGGTGTCGATCTCCTCGGCGGCGTCCAATATCGGGTCGGCAGTGCCGTTCGTCGCAACGCACAAGGTGTTGTTCGCCGTGACCGCGATTGTGATCCTGACCGCCATGAACCTGCGTGGCGTGCGCGAATCCGGGACCATGTTCGCGATTCCCACCTACGCCTTCATGATCGGCATGTTCATCATGCTGGTGTGGGGTTTCACCCGGATCGCGCTGGGCCATCAGGTGCATGCGGAGTCCTACGGTTTCGGATTGAAGGCCGAGGACGAGCATCTGTTCGGGCTGGCGCTGGTGTTCCTCATCGCGCGCGCGTTCTCCTCCGGCTGTGCCGCGCTGACCGGTGTGGAGGCGATCAGCAACGGGGTGCCGGCGTTCCGGAAACCCAAGTCGCGCAATGCCGCCACCACGCTGCTGCTGCTCGGCTGCGTCGCCATCTCGCTGTTCCTGGGGATGATCGTGCTCACGCAGCAGGTGGGCATCGTGTACGCGCAGCATCCTGCCGATCTGATCGGCGCGCCCGCCGGGTACGAGCAGAAGACCCTCGTCGCACAGCTGGCGGGGGCGGTGTTCGCGGGGTTCCCGGCCGGGTTCTACTTCATCACCATCGTGACCGCGCTGATCCTGGTGCTGGCGGCGAATACCGCGTTCAACGGGTTCCCGGTGCTGGGATCGATTCTGGCGCAGGATCGCTGGCTGCCGCGGCAGCTGCACACGCGCGGGGACCGGCTGGCGTTCAGCAATGGCATCATCTTCCTGGCGGGTGCGGCGATCGCGTTCGTGGTGATGTTCGGGGCCGAGGTGACGAAGCTCATCCAGCTGTACATCGTCGGCGTGTTCGTATCGTTCGTGCTGAGCCAGACCGGCATGCTGCGGCATTGGACGCGCTTGCTGCGCACCGAGACCGAGCCGGCGCAGCGGCGGCACATGAAGCGGTCGCGGGTGATCAATGCCATCGGCCTGACGCTGACGGCGACGGTGCTGGTGATCGTGCTGGTCACCAAGTTCGTGGCGGGCGCGTGGATCGCCATCGTGACCATGACCGCCATCTTCATGCTCATGAAATCCATCCGCCGCCACTACGACACGGTGGCGCGGGAACTCGACGAAACCGATTGGGACGGTGTGCTGCCCAGCCGCACGCATTCGATCGTGCTGGTGTCCCGGCTGCACATGCCAACCCGCCGCGCGCTCGCCTACGCGCGCGCCACCCGGCCCGACACCCTGGAGGCCATCACCGTGAACGTCGACGAACCGGAGACCCGCAAACTGGTGCGGGCATGGGAGGGCAGCGATATCACGGTGCCGCTCAAGGTGATCGAATCCCCTTACCGCGAGATCACCAAGCCGGTGGTCGATTACGTGAAGCGCGTCCGCAAGAACTCCCCGCGCGACGTAGTGACCGTGTTCATCCCCGAATACGTGGTCGGCCACTGGTGGGAGCACCTGCTGCACAACCAGAGCGCGCTGCGCCTCAAGGGCCGCCTGCTCTTCGAGCCGGGCGTCATGGTGACCAGCGTCCCCTGGCAACTGAATTCCTCGGCCGGTCGCGTCCGCCCCGGCCGCATAGTCAATGCGCCGGGCTCGGTCCGCCGCGGTTTCGGAGACGAGTCATGAGCCCCGGAAGCAACTGGCACGGCCAGACATTCGAGGTCCGCCTCGGCCCGCCCGGCCACGGCGGCTTCTGCGTGGCCCGCCACGAGGGCCGCGTCCTCTTCGTCCGCCACGGTCTGCCGGGCGAATTGGTCCGCGCCCTCGTCACCGAGGACCGCGGCGGGTCCTTCTGCCGGGCCGAAGCCATTCACATTCTCGAGCCCTCACCCGACCGCATCCCCGCGACCTGCACGGTCTCCGGCCCGGGCGGCGCCGGCTGCTGCGACTTCTCCTTCGCCACACCGGAGGCCCAGCGCGCCCTCAAGGCGACGGTGGTCGCCGAACAACTACGCCGCCTCGCCGACTGGGAACCGGATTTCACCGTCGAATCGATTCCGTCCGGTCTGTTGGTCCCGAGCATCGTTGCGGCCAGGCACAACTCCCGCCGCGCATCTGCCGCTCCCAGCCGACTCGGCGGCGTGGCAACCAAGCTCCCCGCATCCTTGACAGGGATGCCGAGCGCCGCGCGGGACGAGAGCGTGGAGCACGGCCTCCGCGCCGCGCAGCAACCAGCAGGTCGCGCGTCGGGCAGCCCACTGGGCCAGGGCGTTTCGCGTGCTGGTGACGATGTACCGGCCCCCGATGAGCGGGTGGACGATGCCGGATCGGCCGCCGATGAGCGGGTTGCCGAAGCCCGATCGGCCGGACCCGCGGCGCAGCGCGATAGCGCCTCCCAGCCGGCCGGTGCGGCTGAGGGGCAGCCACAGCTCGAAGGGCAGGGCGCCGGCGGGTCAGGGGCGGCAGGGTATTCGGGCGGTTGGCGTAGCCGGATGCGGCTGGTGGTGGATGCCGACGGGCGGGCCGGGGTGCACGGGTACCGCAGCACCGAGGTGATCAATGATCTGCGCTGCCCGCAGCCGATGGCGGGAGCCATGACCGGCATTGCCGAGAGCCACTGGACTCCCGGGGCGGATCTCGTGGTGGCCGTGGACGGGGACGGGGTGCGGCATATCGTCGAGATCGCGCCCGTCGAAGCGGAGCCCGGGGATGATCGGCGCGCCGCGGATCGCCGTGGGCGGGGCGGCCGGAGCGGCGGTGGCCGGGGTAGTGCGGGGGATCGGCGCAGTACGTCGGCGCGGCGGGCGGCGGCGCACAGTGCGCGGAGCGAGCGTGTGGTGGAGGGGACCGGGCGGGCCGTGCAGTACGTGTCCGGCCGTCGCTGGGAGTTGTCGGCTACCGGTTTCTGGCAGCCGCATTTCGGTGCGGCGCAATGCTATTCGGATGTGGTAGCGGAGTGGTCGGATGCTCGTCCCGGCAGCTTGACCTGGGATCTCTACTGCGGTGTGGGTGTTTTCGCCGCGCGCCTGGCCGATCAGGTCGGGCCGGCGGGGCAGGTGCACGGCGTCGAGTTCTCGCGGTCCGCGATCAGTGACGGCCGCGCCTCGTTCGGGGATATGCGCTGGGTGGATCTGCAGGCCGAGCGGGTGGAGCGCTGGATCACCGAACAGCCCTCCACCGCACCGGATGTCGTGGTCCTCGATCCGCCGCGGGCGGGGGCAGGTAAAGAGGTGATCGCCGCCCTGACCGAACGCGATCCGCGGCGCATCATCCATATCGGTTGTGATCCGGCATCTTTCGCCCGCGATCTCGGCCTCTACCGGAACGCGGGCTATCAGCCGCGCGAGCTACGTGTCTTCGACGCGTTCCCCGCGACGCATCACGTGGAGTGCGTGGTGCTGCTGGAGCGCTGATAGCGCACGCCTGTGTAGCGTCGTTCGTCTGGTTGTCGCTCAATGTTTGCCATCGGGAAACGGGCTGTGCGATGGGCGGTTTGGCCGTAGGCCAAGATGTTCACCCATGACTACGTTGTCCGACCCGACGCTCGCGTCGGTGGTGGAACTGATCTATGGCGATCAGTCCAAGTTTCACTCGCTCGAGGGGTTGCTGCTGGGCGCTGATCTCAAGCGGCCGGAGTACGAGGTACCGCTATGGGTGAATGCGGACAGCTATTGGGGGCGGCTGGTGACGCCGGTGTACGGGGCGCGGCTGGCGGCATTGAACGGGGATGCCGAGGCGGATCGGGCATTGCTGAGTCTGGTGGAGTTGACGGTGGAGCGGTTTCTGCAGGGAGAACTGCTGGAGCGCAAGCATCTTCCGATCTGGGTCGGTGAGCTGCGTAGTGAGCTGCTGGCCGACGGGTATCGGTTGAAGATCGGGCGGGTCGGCAACGGTTTGCAGGAGGCGGCGGTGCGATGTCGCCTCAAACCGACGGCCGAGCTGCCGGTCCGCTTGACGGAACGGCTGGCCGTGCTCGGGACCGAGCTCGAATTGCGCGGCCAGCAAACGCCTCTCGATCATCTGCGGGCGGCCGCCAGACATTACGAGAAGGGGCGCATCCCCGCGTGTGAGAAGCGGTTGCGTGCGGCGCTGGAGCATCTCACCGCGTATGCGGCCGGCACCAAGGACATGGACAGCACCCGGAATGTCCGCCACCTGGTCGATACCGGCCGCTTGGATATTCCCGCCGCCGCCCGTTTCCTCTACGACCTGCGTTCCATGACCGACAAGGACCCGCATCCACATCGCACGCGGGCCGATGCCGCCCGGTTCCGGCTGCAACTGACGGTCATTCGGGCGACGACCTTGTTGACCCGCCTGGATCTGTGACCGCCGGATCAGTTCAGTTGCCAGGTGACCTTGATGTCGGCGGAGAGTTCGCTCTCCCCGAATTCCAGCGGGATCGCGGCGCCTTCGGCCTGCATGGCCTTGGCGGCGAAGGCGATTCGTGGCCGGGGTACGTGCACGTCGGAGGTGTTCTCGGTGATCTCCAGCGTGGGCCCGAGGGTGCGTCCGGCACGGTGTGCGTACTGTTCGGCCTTGGCGAGCGCGTGATCCCACGCCGCGTCGCGGGCCGCGACGAGCAGGCTCTCCTCATCGGCGACGCCGAGCGTGAGGCCGCCCAGCCGCACATCGTCGCCACCGGCTTCCACGGCGTGCGCGATGATCGCGGCGGGTTCGGCGCTCGCGCTCTTCCCGGATCCGGAGGGTGCGGCGATGTTCCGCAAAGTCACCGTCAGCGCCGTGCTCGCCACGTATCCGACGAGCCTCTCCCGGTTCCCTTCGGTCCACACCGTTTCCGACCGCACGGACAGCCCGGTGGTGGTGATGTCCCGCCCCGGCACCGCATCCCCGCGCACCGCCGCGATCACCGCGTCGGCACGCTCCCCGGCCTGCGAGTAGGCGAGAGCGACTGTGTCCGCGCGGGTTTCGATGGAGATGGTGACCCGCATGAGATCGGGTGCGGCGCTCGCCCGCCCGGAACCGAACATCGTTATCGTGCCGACGGTTGCGTCGCTGACGGGCACGGCATCCTCCTCGATCGGATCGGGCATAACGCCCCGATGCTACCGACGCCACGAATCACGCCAACCCCGCCGCGCCGACCAGCGGCGATGGGTCGCGACCTGCGGCCACCGGGCCGGAACGGCCCGGAGCGACAGACCATGCATGAGATGTGACCATCGGGCCGTTGGCCGGGTACGCCGGGTCGCCGGGCGCGCCTGCCGTGATGCCGAGCCGGCGGTGCCGGCTGTCAGGTGCGGCCGGCGGGCCGTGCGGGCCAGGGGCGGACTCGTTCCAGTGCGGCGCCGATGTGGAATACCGTGGCGTCGTCGTAGGTGCGGCCGACGATTTGCAGACCGGTGGGTACGCCGTGGCGTCCGATGCCCGAGGGCACATTCAGCACCGGGCAGCGGCTCGCGATATTGAAGGCCGGGGTGAGTGCGGAATCCAGGTAGTGGTCGAGTTCGATGCCGTCGATCGAGAGCCTGGTTTCGACGAAGTCCTCACCTGCCGGGAGGGCGGTGATGCCGGAGGTCGGGAACAGCAGCGCGTCGTAGCGTTCGAGCAGTGCGCCCAGCACCGCGTAGATCTTGCCTTCGAGTTCGAGCCCGGCGTAGTAGTCGCCGGGTTCGATGGCGGTATCGCGGGCGAAGGCGAGGGCGTACGGGGTCAGCAGATCCCGATGCGCGGCGGCGACTCCCGCGACGTACGTGCCGAAGATCGCCCCGAAGTGCAGGAACATCGCGCGCCGCACCTCGGCTACGCGCAAGCCGACTTCGACCTCCTCGACGATCGCACCGGCCGCGCGCAAAGCCTCCGCCGCCGCACGAGTATTGGCCGCGATTTCCGGTTCGACCACCCAGTCACCCGGATTCGCCGCGAAGCCGATCCGCAGCCCGGACACCTCGCCGAGCTGTTCGGGGATGAGCACTTTCGGCCGCACCGAGGCCACATCGACGGGATGCGGCCCGGCCATGACGTTCTCCAGCAGTGCGCAGTCGGCGACCGTGCGGGCCATCGGCCCGTCGTGGCAGTAATGATCGAGATTGAACGGCGGTAGCGCGGGCACCCGGCCGTAGGGCGGTTTGAAGCCGACGGTGCCGGTCGCCGCGGCGGGCAGCCGGATCGATCCGGCGATATCGGATCCGGTGGCCAGCATGGCGGTACCCGAGGCGAGCGCGGCCGCCGATCCGCCGGACGATCCGCCGGGGGAGTAGTCCGGATTCCACGGATTGCGGGTGACGCCCCACCGGCGTGACTGCGTGAATATGGCACAACTGAATTCGGGTGTGGTGGTGCGCGCGTGGATGATGCCGCCCGCACCCAGGATCCGTTCGATGGCCGGATGGGTGACGTCGGCGACCTGGCCGGCGAGCGCGAGTGACCCTTCGGAGCTGATGCGCCCGGCGATCGGCTGCTCCTCCTTGGCCGCCACCGGCAGCCCTTCCAGGGCCCGCGGTGAACCGCCTGCACCGTAAGCGATTTCGGCCTGTTTCGCCTGCGTCAGCGCGTCCTCGAAGGTCTGTTCCGCGAACGCGTTGATCTCGGGTTCGACGGCCTCGGCGCGCGCGATAACCGCCTGCATCAGTTCAACCGGCGATAATTCCCGGCTGCGGAACAACCGCAGCGCCTCGGTCGCGGGCAGGTAAGGCAGGTCGTGGTCGGTCATGGGGTAGCCGTTCTCGGTCGTTCGAAGGTCGGATTCCGTGCGCGTCAGATGCCGCCGTGGGCGGCGAGCGCGCGGACGGCGGCGTCGGCTTGGGCGTAGGCGGCGGCCGCGAGTCGTTCCAGCAGGGCGAGTTTCACTTCGGGCGCTTGGCTGGTGAGCATGTCGAACTTCTCCGGCGGCAGCACGGCCAGTCGCACGGTCGTTTCGGCGTAGACGTCGTTGGCGAATCTGACGCCGGCGAGCAGCGAGATCTCACCGAAGGACATGCCCGCCGACAGGGTGGTGATCCGATGTCGCCGTCCCGCACGGTCTTCGAAGGTGATGCGGACGCGTCCGTCGAGGATGAGGAACAGTCCGGCGCGGGCGCTGCCGCGCGCGATGATCCGTTCGCCCCTGGCCACCGTTCGGGATTCGAATTCCTTTGCCAGTTGCTCGCGTTCGTCGTCGGAGATATCGGCGAGGGCGGGATGTTCGACCACGGTGCAGGCGGCGGGCGGCAGGACGTCGGGTGGCCGGTGCAGGTCCACCACGATCTGTTCGGACCATTCGGTGGCGGCGTCGCGGTCGATGAACACTCGCCCGCGGGGGTCGTTGGGGTCGAGGCTGGAGACCAGGTGCCCGAGTTTGCCGTCCGGGTCGACGAGGGCGACGCGGCAGCCGGCGGCGGCGAGTTCGTTCTGCAGATCGTCGAGCATGCGGATGGCGATGGGACTCACCTCGCCGACCTCGCGCAGGTCCAGGACGAGCGCCTCGAGGTCGTCGGTGGTTTCCTCGACGGCGCGCACGGTGGATTCGGCGCCGGCGAAGAACAGGTCGCCGTGTAGTTCGAAGATGCGCGCGTGGTGTCCGTGCTGACGCAGTAGCGCCAATTCGTCGGCGTCGCGGCGCAATCGGGACGGCGCTTCGGCCACGGAGTAGGCGGCCCGGATGGCGGTGTGCGCGGCGCGGGTCACGTGCAGGAAGTGCAGGCCCAGGCGGCTCGACAGTTCGCGGCAGGCCCGGACGCCGCGCACGCTGCTGCCGTGGGCGTCCAGTCGAGGGGAGTAGACGGCGAGGCCGATCTGGCCCGGCAGGACGGCGAGAATGCCGCCTCCCACACCGCTTTTCGCGGGCAGGCCGACGGTGGTCACCCAGTCGCCGGCGGCGTCGTACATGCCGCAGGTGGTCATGACCGACAGCACCTGTTCGACCAGGGGACCGGAGAGCGCGCGTTCGCGAGTCAGGGGGTGCACGCCGTTGTTGGCGAGGGTGGCCGCCATGAGGGCGAGGTCACGGCAGGTGACGTCGATGGAGCATTGCCGGAAGTAGCGGTCCACCGCCTCGTCCGGGTCGATGTCGATGATGCCCGCGCCGCGCAGCAGGTATCCGATGGCCCGGTTCCGGTATCCGGTGCGGGCCTCGGAGGCGTAGACGGCTTCGTTCATGCGCAGGTCGCGGCCCGCGAATCGGCTGTAGCTGCGGCGGATTCGGGCGAATCGGTCGGCGGCGTCCCGGCCGGTCACCAGCGACGCCGCGGCAATCGCGCCGGCATTGATCATCGGGTTGCGCGGCCGCTGTGTCTTGGGGTCGAGACTGATTTCGTTGAACGGCTCCCCGGACGGCTCCACATCGATGCGCGACGCCACTTCCCCGATCCCGCGATCGGCCAATGCCAATGCGTAGGTGAAGGGTTTGGAGATCGATTGGATGGTGAACGAGGTGTCGAGATCCCCGCTGCCGTATATCTGCCCGTCGGCGGTGGCGACGCACAAACCGAACGAATCGGGTTGTACCGCCGCAAGTTCGGGAATGTAGTCGGCCAGCGCGCCGGAGGTGTCGGCTCGGCACAGCTCGTACACCTCGTCGATGATGCGGGCCACGACACCGCCGGAGGGGACCACAGGGCAACTGTATCCGGGTACTGTGTGTGGGCAGCCTCACATCTGTCGCGGATGTCGCAGGTGGCGTTCTATTCCTGGCGTCGGGGGCCCCGGAGGTCTCCGTAGACTGTTGCAAACACAGGAGACATCCGGAGGGAGCAATAGCCGTGGGAGTGCTTTCCCGGGTCGACACGCCCGAGGACCTGCGCCGGCTGTCGGTATCGGAACTCTGCGAGTTGGCCGAGGAGATTCGCGAGTTCCTGGTGCGGAAGGTCGCCGTGACCGGCGGGCACCTGGGGCCGAATCTCGGCGTCGTGGAGCTCACCATCGCGCTGCACCGCATCTTCGACTCGCCTGCCGACCCGATCATCTTCGACACCGGCCATCAGGCCTATGTCCACAAGATCCTGACGGGTCGCAAGGACGGCTTCGGCACCCTGCGCAAGCAGGGGGGATTGTCGGGTTATCCGTCGCGGGCGGAGAGTGCGCACGATTGGGTGGAGTCCTCGCACGCGTCGGCCTCACTGTCCTACGCGGACGGGCTCGCCAAGGCGTTCGCGCTGACCCGGCAGAAGCGGCATGTGGTCGCGGTGGTCGGGGACGGCGCGCTGACCGGCGGCATGTGCTGGGAGGCGTTGAACAATATCGCCGCCGGTACGGACCGGTCGGTCATCGTGGTGGTCAATGACAATGGCCGCTCGTACGCGCCGACCATCGGCGGCCTCGCCGAGCGGCTCGCGGGCCTGCGCATGCAGCCCGCCTACGAGCACGCGCTGGACGCCACCAAGCGGATCGTGCAGAGCATTCCGGGCGTGGGGGAGTCGGCGTATTCGATGCTGCACGCCATCAAGACCGGCATCAAGGATGCCGTTGCGCCGCAAGAGCTTTTCAGTGATCTGGGCGTGAAGTACGTGGGCCCGGTGGACGGTCACGACATCGTGGCGCTGGAGGCCGCACTACGGCGCGCCAAGGATTTCGGCGGCCCGGTCATCGTGCACGCGGTCACGCAGAAGGGCCGCGGCTTCCGCCCGGCCGAGGATCATGAGGCCGATCAGATGCATTCGGTCGGGCGTATCGATCCGGAGACCGGTGAGCCGCTGGGTGGTTCGTCGGGCGTCAGCTGGACGTCGGTGTTCTCCGCCGAGCTCATCGAGCAGGCCGAGCAGCGCGACGATATTGTCGCCATCACCGCCGCCATGCCGGGTCCGACGGGTTTGTCCGCTTTCGGAAAGCGCTTCCCGGAGCGCATGTTCGACGTCGGCATCGCCGAACAGCACGCACTGACCTCGGCGGCGGGCATGGCGCTGGGCGGATTGCACCCGGTGGTGGCCATCTACTCCACCTTCCTCAACCGCGCCTTCGACCAGCTGCTCATGGATGTCTCGCTGCTGAAACTGCCGGTGACCCTGGTGCTGGACCGCGCGGGCATCACCGGCGAAGACGGCGCCTCGCACAACGGCATGTGGGATCTGTCGATCCTCGGCATCGTTCCGGGCATGCGAGTGGCGGCCCCGCGCGATGCGGCAACGCTGCGTGAGGAACTGGCGGAGGCCGTGCGCATCGGCGACGGACCCACCGCCATCCGCTTCCCGAAGGGCTCTGTCGCCGAGGATATTTCGGCCGTCGAGCGTTTCGAGGGCGTGGATGTGCTGCGCCTGCCCGATATCGAGGACGCGGCGGCGCAATCCGTGCGCGGCGATGTCCTGCTGGTGGCGGTCGGCACCTTCGCGGAGACGGCGTTGAAGGTGGCGGATCTGCTGGCGGCCGAGGGTGTTTCGGCCACGGTCATCGATCCGCGCTGGGTGCTGCCGGTGTCGGACGCGATCGTGAAGCTGGCCGAGAACTACCGCATGGTGGTGACGCTGGAGGACAGTGGCCTGCACGGTGGCATCGGGTCGACCGTTTCGGCTGCCCTGCGGCAGTCCGGTGTGGATGTGCCGGCCCGCGATATCGGTGTGCCGCAGCGCTTCCTGGACCACGCCTCGCGTGCGCACATCCATCAGGAGCTCGGCCTCACGGCCGGCGAGGTGACGCAGCGGATTCACGGCTGGCTCGGCAACAATGAGCAGTCGGCCGCGGACGCGCTGTCCGCCGAGCCTGTGCAGGCGGCCGCGGAGTAGGTCGTATCGGTTCGGCAGAGACCCGCACCACCAGGTGCGGGTCTCTGTTTCGTTGTGGGAGTTTTCCGGTGCCGGGCTGCGGTTCTCGCGTAGATTCTAGAACGAGTTCCAGTTTCTGGTCAGGAGTCTGCATGTCGTTCGTGCTCGTCGAGAAGCCGCGCCCGGGGATCGCGCTGGTCACGCTCAATCGCCCGGAGCGCATGAACGCCATGGCGTTCGACGTGATGGTGCCGCTACGCGAGACCCTCGAGGCGGTGGCCGCGGACAACGAGGTGCGGGTGGTGGTCCTCACCGGCGCCGGGCACGGCTTCTGCAGCGGCGCGGATCTGACCCATGCCGGGCGGGTGCCCGGCGTCGAGGGCCTGACCAAGACCAGCGTGGCGCGCCGTTCGATGGAACTGCTCAACAACGTCATGCTGACCATCCGCCGCATGCATCAGCCGGTCATCTCGGCGATCAACGGCGCCGCCATCGGCGGTGGTTTCTGCCTCGCGGTCGGCACCGATATCCGGATCGCCGCGGAGGATGCGTACTTCCGCGCCGCGGGCATCAATAACGGCCTCACCTCGGCCGAACTGGGCATCAGCTATCTGCTCCCGCGGGCCATCGGCACCACTCGCGCCTTCGAGATCATGCTGACCGGTCGTGACGTCGATGCCGCCGAGGCCGAGCGCATCGGCATCGTCTCCCGCGTCGTGCCCGGCGATAAACTCCTCGAAACCTGCTACGACACAGCCGAACAGATCATCCGCTGGAGCCGCGTCGGCGCGGAACTCACCAAGCGCATGCTGTGGAGCGGCCTGGAGGCGGGCAGTTTCGAATCACATATGCAGCACGAGGGCACGGCCCAGCTCTATGTCCGCCTGACCACCGAGAACTTCGACGAGGCCATCCGGGCCCGCCGCGATCGCCGCCCGCCCGCCTTCGAGGACTGAGTCTCCGGACATCGAAAGGGGCTCGACCGATCCGGTCGAGCCCCTTTCGCAGCAGTCTTACTTGACGGCCTTCTTGGCGCCGCCGAGGAACGCATTGATCAGACCCTTGAGTCCGATTTCCAGCAGTGCGCCCGGCACGGGCAGGCTGGGCTCGGATTCCATGGTGTAGACGACCTTGGTGCCGCCCGGCGCGTCGGCGAAGGTGATGGTGCCGACGTGGCGCTTGACCGGGGCGCCGGCGATGACGCGGTAGACCATCTTCTCACCGGGGACCAGCTCGGTGGTCTCCTCGGTGGGGCCGATGCCGGCGAGGCCGATGTGGTACTGGGCGCCGACGCCCGAGGGGCTGCCCGCGCCGGGCTTCTTCAACGAGATCTGTATGGGCAGAACCGAGTTGAGGCTGTCACGCTCGCTGAACAGCTTGTAGACGACGTCGCGCGGGGCGGGGATGACGGTTTCGACCGTGGTTGCGGGCATGACGGCGGTGTCTCCTTTCGTGCCGGTGTCCGGAGCATATCCTTACCCACCGGTAATAAGATAGGTGCGATAGGCGGAACCCCGGTCAAGCGACTGGCATCACTGTGACGAATGGCCGGTAGGACCGGCGCGCCTCCACCAATGGTTGAGACTTTGCGGTAATCATCGATCGTTATGAGGATGCTGGCCCTGCTTTCGCGTACCACCGAAACGCTGCCTGGTCTGACCGGAATCGCCCGGGTGGACCGCAACACCCGGCGGCTGCTGCAGCGGGTGGGACCCGGCGATGTGGTGGTCCTCGACGAGATGGACCTGGACCGGCTCACCGCCGACCGGCTCGTCGAAGCGGGGGTCGCCGTCGTGATCAACGCCTCGCCCTCCATCTCCGGACGATACCCCAACCTCGGGCCGGAAGTCTTGGTGGCCAATGGAATCCAGCTGCTGGACGCGGTCAGCTCCGATGTCTTCACCAAGATCAAGGACGGCATCAAGGTCCGGGTCGTCGAAGGCGTCGTCTACACCGACAGACTATCGAAGAAGGAACCCGAAGCCCTGGTCGAGGGCCTCGAACTCACCGAGGCCGGCATCGCCGAACGCATGATCGAGGCCCGCAACGGGCTCGCCGATCACCTGGAAGCGTTCGCGGGCAACACCATCGAGTTCATCCGCACCGAATCCTCGCTGCTCATCGACGGAATCGGCGTGCCGGACGTGGTGGTCGACATGAAGAAGCGGCAGGTGGTCGTGGTGGCCGACGGCCCCCAGCACGCCGACGATCTCAAGCGCATCAAACCCTTCATCAAGGAGTACGCGCCCATCCTCATCGGCGTCGGCCGCGGCGCGGATACCCTGACCCGCAACGGATACCGCCCCGACCTGATCGTGGGCGACCCGGAGGAAATCACCGCCACCACCCTCAAATGCGGCGCGGAAGTGATCCTGCCCGCCGACACCGACGGCCACGCAAAGGGTTTGGAGCGCATCCAGGATCTGGGCATCGGCGCGACCACCTTCCCGTCCTCGGGTGCGCCCGCGGATCTGGCGCTGCTCATCGCCGATCACCACGGCGCCTCGCTGATCGTGACGGTCGGCGCGGCCGCCTCCCTCGACGACTTCTTCGACCGCGGCCGCCGCGACTCGAATCCGGCAACCTTCCTGACACGCCTCAAAATGGGCACCAAGCTGATGGATGCGAAAGCCGTTGCGTCGCTGTACCGTCACCGGGGTTCCGGGTGGGCGGTCGCGCTGGTCGTGCTCGCCGCCCTGGTTGCGCTGATTGTCGTGGTGCTCGCCACCCATATGGGCGAGGGCGCCATCACCTGGGTGCAGCATGCCTGGGAGCGACTATCGAGCTGGGTCCACACTCATTTGAACCGGTACAGGTAGGGGAGCATGATTTCCTTTCGCCACCACGCGGTGTCGATCGCCGCAGTGTTCCTGGCCCTCGCGGTCGGCGTGGTGCTCGGCACCCGCGTGCACGGCGACGGCTTGTTCCCCGGCTCCGGAAACAGCAGTCAGATAGACGATCTGAAGGCCGAGAACGGCCGCCTCAACGATCAGGTGAAGGCCGCCGACGCGTTCCTCGCCGGTTCGGCCGGCAAGCTGCTCGCCGGCACTCTCGCCAATCGCACCGTGCTGGTGTTCACCACCCCCGACACCGATCCCGGTGACGCCGACGCCGTCACCACCGCGCTCACCACCGCGGGCGCCAATGTCACCGGCCGCGTGGGCCTGACCGGCGCGTTCGTCGACTCCTCGGAGGGCGACCGATTGCGCAGCGCCCTCACCAATGTGGTGCCCGCCGGCGCGCAGCTGAAGATCGATGCGGTCGATCAGGGCAGCATGGCCGGTGACCTGCTGGGCCAGGTACTGCTCACCGATCCGGCCAACGGCCAGCCGCGCGGCACCGAACAGGAACGCAGCCTCGCCGTGGAAACCTTGCGCGGCGGCGGTTTCCTGACCGCCGACACGGTCGCCCCCGCCCAGCTCGCGGTCGTCGTCACCGGTGACGGCTCGAAGGCGGACCAGAACAATCGCGGCACCATAATCGCCCGCTTCGCGGGCGCCCTCCGCGCCCACGGCGCGGGCGTCGTCCTGGCCGGCCGCTACGGCGCGGCCGAAGGCCCCGGACCGATCGCGGTGGCGCGCTCGGAAGCGCCGCTCGCCACGGTCACCACGGTCGACAATGTGGATCGCGAAATCGGCCGCATCACCACCGTTCTCGGCCTCAGCGAGCAGCTGAACGGCGGCACCGGCCGTTACGGCACCGCGGACAAGGCAACCTCGCTCACGGTCGCGGCCATGCCGCACTGACGCTCTACTGTGCGATGGTCGCCTGGATGCCGGTGACCAGGCGGGCCAGCGCGCGTTCGAAATGCGCGTCCGGATCATGCTCGTGCGGTCCACGGGCGTCCGCGATGATGCGGCGCAGGTAAGGATAGTTACCGCTGTCGATCAACGTCGAGATGTACGGACCCCATTGCGCCATTTCGGTATTCGCCTCGGCCTGTCCGCGCCGGGCTTCGTTCTGCGCGTAGCCGAGCGCGAAAGTCCGGACGGTGGCGGGAATTTCCATCATCTCGTCGATGTCCAGTGACAGCCCCCCGAGCCGGGCGGTCGCGCCCTCGATGACGTCGATCCATTTCGGGCCGACCAGTGTCGAGACCGAAACGATCTGCGCCCACCACGGATGCGCGAGCACCTGCCGGCGGGTGGCGCGGGCCAGCCGGCTCAATGTCGTTGCCAGGTCCGAGTTCTCGGGTCCGATCCACTCTTCGAGCGGTCCGACCACCTCGTTGGCCATGAGCAGATGCAGCTCTTCCTTGGTGCGCACGTAGCGGTAGAGCGACATGGGTCCCGCGCCGATGTCCTTGGCGACCCGCCGCATGGTGACCGCCTCGAGCCCCTCCGCATCGGCGATGGCGATGGCGGCATTCGCGATCTGGGAGCGGGTGTATCCGGGTGCGCGGCCGCGTCCGGTCGCCTCCGGTCGCATCCAGATGACGGCATCGTCCGCGGTGGTCATGGGTCCATCCTAACGAGCCATTGCGTACGAGGTACCCATCGGCGTAGCTTCTTATGCGTACCTTGTACTCATAGGAGAATTCATGCGTGACGTGCTGCTGGAGGCCGAGGGCCTGGAGAAGAGATTCGGAAATACCCGGGCGGTCGCGGGTGTGGACCTGTCCGTCCGGCGCGGTTCGGTGGTGGGTCTGCTCGGACCCAACGGCGCGGGCAAGACGACGATGCTGCGCATCCTTTCGACGCTGACCCTGCCGGACGCCGGGCGCGCGACCATCGGCGGCTTCGACGTGGTGCGCGACGCGGCCCGGGTCCGCACGATCATCGGGCTGGCGGGGCAGTCCGCCGCCCTGGACGAGAAGATCACCGGCTACGAGAACCTGCTCATGTTCGGCAGGCTGTCGCACCTGCCCGAGCGCACCGCCCGTGCCCGGGCACGGGAACTACTCACCCGATACGACCTGGAGGACGCCGGAAATCGCCTGGTATCCACCTATTCCGGCGGTATGCGCCGGCGACTGGATCTGATCAGTTCACTGGTCGTCGCACCGCAACTGCTGTTCCTCGACGAGCCGACCACCGGCCTCGATCCACGCAGCCGCAATGAAATCTGGTCCACACTGCGGCAATTGGTCGCGGCGGGCACGACGGTTCTGCTCACCACGCAGTACCTCGACGAGGCCGACCAGCTCGCCGACCGGATCGTCATCATCGACCACGGCACGGTGATCGCCGAAGGCACGCCTCCGGATCTCAAGTCCGCCATCGGAACCCGGGTGCGTGTCGACCTCGCGGACCCGGCCGACGGCGCCGCTGCCTCGAACGTGCTGTCCCGGCTCACCGGCGGTCGTGCGGAACGGGATCCGCAGGGGCGCAGCGTCTCCGGCGTCTGCGTCGAGGCGGTGACCGTTCCCGCGGTGGTGCGTGCGTTCGACGCCGCCGGCATCCGGATCGCCGACGCGGCCCTGCGCGCACCGAGTCTCGACGAAGTGTTCCTGTCCCTCACCGGGAATCCGGTCGACGAGCTGGAAGAGAGCGTGGCCTGATGTACGCCCTGCGTGACGGCTGGACCATCGTGCGCCGCAACCTGTCTCAGATGCGGCACGCGCCGAGTGAGATCGTCGGCGCCCTGATCTTCCCGATCTTCACGGTGCTCATCTTCGGATATATCTTCGGCAGCGCCATCGCGGTGCCGGGCGGCGGCAATTATCGGGAATTCCTGATGCCCGGCCTTTTCTCGATGACCGCGACCTTCTCGGTCATCGTCACCATGAACAAGGTGGCCGCCGACAATGGCAAGGGTGTGATGGATCGGTTTCGTTCCATGCCGATGGCGCGGTCGGCGGTGCCGTTCGGCCAGACCGGCGCGGATCTGATCCTGTCGCTCGCCGGGTACATGGCTATGGGCCTGTGCGGGCTGGCGGTCGGCTGGCGCATTCACCACGGCCTCGGTGCGGCGCTCGCCGCCGCGGGTGTGCTGCTGCTGTTCGGTTATGCGCTGCACTGGGTCGGTGTGGTGTTGGGCCTACTGCTCGACAATGAGGCAACCGCGGATCGGCTGACGCCGCTGGCGTTTCCGGTGGCGATGCTGTCCAACAACTTCGTGCCGACCACGGGCATGCCGGCGTGGCTGCGAACCATCGCGGACTGGAATCCGGTGTCGTCGGTGGCGGCCGCGCTACGTGAGCTTTTCGGCAATCCGGGTGTCGCCGTGAGCGGGGCGTGGCCGTTGCGGCACCCGGTGCCCGCGTCACTGCTGTGGTCGGCGGGGATCCTGGTTGTCTTCGTGCCGCTGGCCGTGCGCTCCTACCGGGTCGCTGGACGGTAGCCGGAGGAGGGTGTGCCTGTAGTGCCGGATGGGGTCGATGGGACGAAATGTCAGCCAGTGATCGCGTGGCTATCGCGCGTGGCATTCGTTAGGCAACCACACACCGTGTTACTGTGAAGACCCGTGGGTAATTCACGGATTCCGGCGCGCGCAGCCACGAAACACATCTTCGTCAGCGGCGGTGTCGCCTCTTCACTCGGTAAGGGACTGACCGCCTCCAGCCTCGGTCAGCTGCTTACGTCGCGCGGTTTGCGCGTCACGATGCAGAAGCTGGATCCGTACCTGAACGTCGATCCCGGCACCATGAACCCCTTCCAGCACGGTGAGGTGTTCGTGACCGAGGACGGCGCGGAGACGGACCTCGATGTCGGACACTACGAACGCTTCCTCGATCGCGATCTGTCGGGGTATGCCAATGTGACCACCGGCCAGGTGTATTCGAAGGTGATCGCCAAGGAGCGCCGCGGCGAGTACCTCGGCGACACCGTGCAGGTGATCCCGCACATCACCGACGAGATCAAGAGCCGCATCACCGCCATGACCGGACCCGATCTGCACGGTCAGGTCCCGGACGTGGTGATCACCGAAATCGGTGGCACGGTCGGCGATATCGAATCGCAGCCGTTCCTCGAGGCGGCGCGGCAGATCCGCCACGAGGTGGGCCGGGACAACTGCTTCTTCCTGCACGTCACGCTGGTGCCCTACCTGGGTCCCTCGGGCGAGCTGAAGACCAAGCCGACCCAGCACTCGGTGGCGGCGCTGCGCAATATCGGTATCCAGCCCGACGCGCTCATCCTGCGCTGCGATCGGGAGGTGCCGCAGCCGCTGAAGAACAAGATCGCGCTCATGTGCGACGTGGATGTGGACGCCTGCATCTCCACACCGGACGCGCCGTCGATCTACGACATTCCGAAGGTGCTGCACCGCGAGGGCCTGGACGCGTACGTGGTGCGCAAGCTGGGCCTGCCTTTCCGCGACGTGGACTGGACGGTGTGGGGCGACCTGTTGGATCGGGTGCACAACCCGCGCGAAGAGGTCACCGTCGCACTGGTCGGCAAGTACGTGGATCTGCCCGACGCCTACCTGTCGGTGACCGAGGCGCTGCGCGCCGGCGGGTTCGCCTCGAAGGCCAAGGTCAATATCCGCTGGGTGCAGTCCGATGAATGCGAGACCCCGGCGGGTGCGCGGGCGCATCTGGCCGATGTCGACGGCATTCTGATTCCGGGCGGCTTCGGTATTCGCGGCATCGAGGGCAAGGTGGGTGCGATCCGCTACGCCCGCGACCACAAGATTCCGCTGCTGGGTCTGTGCCTGGGTCTGCAGTGCGTGGTCATCGAGGCGGCGCGTTCGGTGGGCATGACCGACGCCAACTCCGCGGAGTTCGAGCCGGACACCAAGTACCCGGTCATCTCCACCATGGCCGATCAGGAGAAGATTGTCGCCGGCGAGGAAGACCTGGGCGGCACCATGCGCCTCGGCGCGTACCCGGCTGTGCTGCAGAAGGATTCGGTGGTGGCGGCCGCGTACGGTGCGACCGAGGTGTCCGAGCGGCACCGGCACCGCTACGAGGTCAACAACGCCTTCCGCGACAAGATCGCCAAGAGCGGCCTGAAGTTCAGCGGCACCTCCCCGAACGGCCACCTGGTCGAGTTCGTGGAATACCCGCAGGACAAGCACCCGTTCCTGGTCGCCACCCAGGCGCACCCGGAGCTCAAGTCGCGTCCGACCCGCCCGCACCCGCTGTTCGCGGCGCTCATCTCGGCCGCCCTGAAATACAAGGCCGCCGAACGCCTTCCCGTGGAGATCCCGGAAGAGGTTCCCGCCCCCGAGGGTGAGAAAGTGTCCAAGTGACATCCTCCTCCGACCGTGACCGGGCCGCCGAGACCACCGAATCGGCGCCCGGCACACACGAGTTCGACACCGTGTCCAGCCGCATCGTGTACTCGGGCGCCATCCTCGCCCTGCGGCTGGACGAGGTGGTCATGCCCGGCGGCCGCACCGCCGAGCGTGAGGTCATCGAACATCATGCGGCGGTGGCGGTCGCGGCTCTGGATGAGGACGAGAACCTGGTCCTGATCAATCAGTACCGCCACCCGGTCGGCCGGCGCCTGCTGGAACTCCCCGCCGGCTTGCTCGACAAGCTCGGCGAGGATCCGCTGGAGGCGGCCAAGCGCGAACTGGCCGAGGAAACCGGCCTGGCGGCACGCAATTGGTCGGTCTTGGTGGATATCGCATTGTCGCCCGGCTTCACCGATGAGGCGTTGCGTATCTATCTGGCCACCGACCTCTACGAAACCGACCGCCCCGAACCGGAGTTGGAGGAAGCCGACATCCAGCTCCGCCGCGTCCCTCTCACCGAGGCGGTGCAGGCGGCCCTGGCCGGTGAGATCACCAACGCCACGGCGGTAGCGGGTGTCACCGCCCTCATGACAGCACGCTCCACAGGCGCCGCCCTCCGCCCGGCCGACGCCCCCTGGCCGGGCATGCCCACCGCCTTCCTGGAACGCAAAGCCGCCCAGCACTAACCGAACGTGACCTCGTCCACAGTGACCGACTCCGCCGTACGCCCGGGCGCGGAAGTGAACTGCCACACCAGATTGAGGTGCCGAATAACGGCCTCCGGCGCCGGCGCACCCCACTGAGTGAGGTCCTCGGTGGTGTGCGCATCCGTCACCAGGGTGGTGTCGTACCCCCGCACGAACGCGCCGTGCAGTGTGGACCGTATACAGGCATCCGTCTGCGCCCCGGCAACAATCACCCGCCCCACCCCGAGCCGAGTGAGTACCGCCTCCAGATCGGTGTCCTCGAACGAATCCCCGTAAAGCTTCTCGATGCGCGGTTCGTCCCCGCCCGGAACCAGCTCCGGCACAATCTGCCACGCCTCGCTCCCGGACACGCGATCCTCCCCGATGTCCTGTACCCATAGCACCGGCACCCCGGACCCGCGCGCCTTGTCCACCAGCCGTCCGATGGACGCGACCACCGCATCCCGCTGATGAGCGTTGCCGACAACGCCGTTCTGCACATCGATGACAATCACAGCCGAGTTCGGGCGATCCGCGAGAGACGTCATGGCTCCCGATCGTAGAACCCGCTACCGACAATCCGGCTTCGCCGACCGCATCGGAACCCTTGACCTGAAGGATGATTGAGGTTCCACCATGGTGTGATGACCGATAGCCGCCCGCTTCCGAGTCGTCGCCGAGCTCTGACCGCCCGAAAGCTGTTCAGGGAAAATGAATACCGCTTCCCCGGGGCTCCTTGCTAGCGTCGAACGCGGCGCAGTTGCTCTGATGGTCATGGGCGGCCTGGCTTTCATCCAGGACCTTCGTCGGTTCGATTCCGATCTGCGTCGCTGCCTCTTGCGGCGATGGTGTCGGCCCCACCTGCAATGATGTCTTTCGTGCTGACCCGGCAGATCGATGCGTACCTCGACCACCTGACGGTCGAGCGCGGTTCTGCGCGCAATACGTTGAGTGCCTATCGGCGGGATCTGGGGCGGTATCGGGAGTTTCTGGACGGGCGTGGGGTGGAAACGCTTGCGCGCGTGGCGGAGACCGATATCGGGGATTTCATGGTGGCGTTGCGGGCGGGGGATGCGGAGCATCCGGCGCTGGCTGCCAGTTCGGCGGCGCGGGCGCTGGTGGCGGTGCGGGGGTTGCACAAGTTCGCGGCGGCGGAGGGGATCGCGGAGGTGGATGTCGCGCATCCGGTGAAACCGCCCACGCCGGCCCGGCGACTGCCGAAAGCATTGCCGTACGACCAGGTTTCGCGGTTGCTGGAGGCGGCCGGGGGAGCGGCGGCGGATGGGCCGCGGGGATTGCGGGATCGGGCGCTGCTGGAGTTGTTGTATTCCACCGGGGCTCGGATCTCCGAACTGGTCGGGCTGGACGTGGACGACATCGACACGCCCGAGCGGGCGGTCGTGTTGCGGGGTAAGGGCGGGAAGCAACGGATGGTTCCGATCGGGCGCCCCGCACTCGCCGCACTCGACGCGTATCTGGTCCGGGGACGCCCCGCGCTCGCGCTCAACGGCCGGGGAAACAGCGCCTTGTTCCTGAATCATCGTGGCGGTCGCCTATCGCGTCAAAGCGCTTGGCAGGTTTTGCAATCCGCCGCCGAGCGCGCCGGAATCGCTGCTCAGGTGTCTCCGCATACATTGCGGCACTCGTTCGCAACACACCTGCTGGACGGTGGCGCAGATGTGCGAGTGGTACAGGAGTTACTCGGTCATGCCTCGGTGACGACCACCCAGATTTACACTCTGGTGACCGTGGGCACGCTCCACGAAGTGTGGGCGACCGCCCATCCGCGTGCCCGCTAACAGGTCTGAAGTGCAGGTTTACAGTGCGTGTCCGAGCGTCGGTCTTGCGCGAACAGACGGTAGCGTCTATTAGGGACCGGACCGCACACGCGGCCGGGCGCGTCGTCCACGGCACCGTGGTGGGCGAAGCTAGGCCAGGAACGTCGAAGGAGCAGCGGACGTGACGACTACCGGTGGTGCGGGCCAGCGGATCGAAACCGCCGCGCAAACACTGTGGGAGGCCCCGGATGTGGTCTCCGACAGCGCGGTAACCGGTCCTACCGGTCGCCCGTTGCGTGAGATCCCGGAGCCGCCCCCGGCGGACCACACCGGCCCCGCGCTGATCGTGGCCATGTGCAATCAGAAGGGCGGCGTCGGAAAGACCACCTCCACCATCAATCTCGGTGCGGCGCTGGCCGAATACGGGCGCAAGGTGCTGCTGGTGGATCTGGATCCGCAGGGCGCGCTGTCGGCGGGTCTCGGTGTGGCGCACCACGATCTCGATCAGACCGTGCACAACCTGCTCGTCGGTCCCGGCAAGGTGACCGTCGACGATGTGCTGATCAACACCAAGGTCGAGAACATGGACCTGCTGCCCAGCAATATCGACCTGTCGGCGGCGGAGATCCAGCTCGTCAACGAAGTCGGCCGGGAGCAGACGCTCGGGCGCGCGCTGGCCCCGCTGCGCAGCCGCTACGACTACATCCTCATCGACTGTCAGCCGTCGCTGGGCCTGCTGACCGTGAACGCGCTCGCGTGCGCGGACGGTGTGATCATTCCCATGGAATGCGAATACTTTTCGCTGCGCGGACTGGCGCTGCTCAATGACACCGTGGAGAAGGTGCGGGACCGGTTGAATCCGGAGCTGTCCCTGTACGGCATCGTTGTCACCATGTTCGATGCCCGTCTACTGCATTCGCGCCAGGTGATGACGCGCGTGGTCGAGGTGTTCGGCGACCTCGTGTACGACACCGTCATCTCGCGCACGGTCCGTTTCCCCGACGCCTCTGTCGCGGGTGAGCCCATCACCACCTGGGCGCCGAAATCCGGTGGCGCGGAAGCGTATCGGGCGATGGCGCGGGAAGTCATAAACCGGTCGGGCCGTTGAGCGATTCGTTCCAGCCAGCGTCCGAGCACGACCCGGCGGACGCCGATTCCACCCTGCCCGGGGATGATTCACCGTCCCCGGGCACTGCTGTGCCCGAATCGGGCCCGGCCGCAGACTCGGTGCTCGGGGATATCGCCGCTTCCGGGTCGGCCCCGGCGGCGCCGAATGCGCCTGCCGCACCGGATGATTCCGACAAATCGGGCAAATTCCATTTGCATCTCTCGAATTTCGAGGGCCCGTTCGACCTACTGCTGCAGCTGATCAGCAGCAGGCGCCTGGATGTCACCGAGATCGCCCTGCACAAGGTGACCGACGAGTTCATCATCTACACCAAGGCTTTGACCGCGAGCCTGTCCGAGGAGCAGGGCCTGCGCGCGGACAAGATCCTCGACCAGACCACCGAATTCCTGGTCATCGCCGCCACCCTGCTGGATCTCAAGGCGGCGCGGCTGTTGCCGTCCGGTGAGGTCACCGACGAGGACGACCTGGAACTCCTCGAGGCCCGTGACCTGTTGTTCGCCCGCCTGTTGCAGTACCGCGCCTTCAAACAGGTCGCCGTATTGCTCAGCGAGCTGGAGTCGGCCGCGCTGCAGCGCTATCCGCGTGCGGTCTCGCTCGAGGACCGGTATCTGGCGCTGTTGCCGGAGGTTACGCTGGGTGTTGACGCCGCGGGGTTCGCGGATGTCGCCGCCACGGTGTTCCGGCCGCGCCCGAAACCGAGGGTGGGCCTGGATCACATCCACGCGCACTCCATTTCGATCGCGGAACAGGCCGCGCTGGTGCTGGAGATGCTGAAGAACCGCGGCGCCGGCGGCTGGACGACTTTCCACGAGGTGTGCATCGACTGCGACGCACCGATCCAGATCGTCGCCCGCTTCCTGGCTCTGCTGGAGCTGTACCGCGGCAAGACTATCGAATTCGACCAGCCCGACCCCTTGGGCCCGCTCCGGATCAGCTGGATGGGTGAGCTGGCGGACCTCCCGGCGGAGCCCGTGACCATTGACGAGGACTACGGATGAGCGAGGCAGTGCAGGAATTGGGCGACATGCAGAATCCGGCCGACGCCACCGACCCGACCCGGGCCATCGAGCAGGATGAGGCCGTGGGCCCGGCCGCGGATTCCGCTGTGACGCAACCGGACCCGGATGCCGATGCCGCGTCTGCTGCCGAGCCGGATCCGGAGGAAGCCGACTCGGCGCCGTTCTCGGACGAGGAGGCCGACGAGGACGAGGAGCAGCTCGACGAGGGCGAGTTCCGGTCGGCGCTGGAGGCGATGCTGCTGGTGGTGGACGCGCCCGCGCCGGTGGATTTGCTGGCGTCGGCGTTGCGGGATCATCCGATCCGGGTGGAGACCGCGTTGCGGGAGATGTCGGATGAGCTGACGGCGCGGCGTAGTGGCATGGATCTCAGATTTGTCGGTGACGGGTGGCGTTACTACACGCGGACCGAGTTCGCGCCGTATGTGGAACGTATGCTTTTGGATGGCGCACGGTCGAAGCTCACACGCGCCGCTTTGGAAACCTTGGCGGTCATCGCGTACCGTCAACCGGTTACCCGAGCCCGTGTGAGTGCGGTGCGCGGTGTGAATGTGGATGGCGTGATCAGGACCCTGCTGGCGCGGGGGCTGATCGCGGAGGCCGGAACGGACCCGGATACCAACGGCACTCAGTACCTCACCACCGAGCTGTTCCTGGAACGGATCGGACTTGCGTCCCTGGCGGATCTACCGCCGTTGGCGCCGCTGTTGCCGGGCGTCGACCTGATCGACGAGATCAACGAGAGCTTGGATACCGATCCCCGGTACACCCGGCTCAAGAAACCTGCCGAGGGACAGATAGACCTCGGCACCGAGGATTGACTAGGACAACGTGAATACACCCGCTCGCCGAGATGGCACACCGGACCGTAGTAAACGTGGAAGTGAACCGCCCAGCGGTTCCCGCGCCACCGCCCGAGGCCGGACCGAACGGTCCGCACAGGCCCGCGGTGGCTCATACGACGCCCGCGGTGGCTCGCGCGGCGACTCCCAGTGGGGCAACAACAACTCTCGCGGCGCCGGTCAGGGCCGCGGCAACGCCGATTCGCGCGGTGATTCCGGTTACGGTTCGCGCGGCGGCAACTCCGACACCCGCGGCGGCTACGGCGATTCGCGCGGTGGTTCCGATAGCCGCGGCGGCCAGAGCCGCGGCGGCTCGTACGGCGGCGGTTCGCGTGATTCGCGCGGCGCGGGCCAGGGTCGCGGCGGTTCTTCGTACGGCAGCGGCGGCAACAGCCGTGGTGGCTCGTACAGCGGCGGCCAGGGCCGTGGCGGTTCCGATTCGCGTGGTGGCTCGTACGCGGGTGGTGGCAGCCGTGGTGGTTCCGATTCGCGTGGCGGTTCGTACGCCGGTGGTGGCAGCCGTGGTGGTTCCGACTCACGCGGTGGCTCGTACGCCGGTGGCGGTAGCCGTGGCGGATCCGATTCGCGCGGTGGCTCGTACGGTGGCGGTTCGCGTGATTCCCGTGGCGCAGGCCAGGGTCGCGGCAACTCCTCCTACGCCGGTGGTTCGCGTGGCGATTCCGGCTACGGCGGTTCGCGCGGTGCGGGCCAGGGGCGTGGTGGCAACTCCTCCTCGTACGGCAATTCCGCGGGCCGCGGTGCTGCCGCCGGTCGCGGTTCGTCCGCCGGTGGATCGGGTCGTGACGGTCAGTGGAGTTCGGATTCGCGCGGTGGCGCACGCGGTGCGTCGGGTCGCTCGGATTCGCGGAATACGCAGGGCCGCACCGGTTTCGGACCGGATCGCGCGGGCTTCGGCCAGGATCGCAACGCGTCGCGTGGCCGGATCGGCGGCGGTAGCCCGCTGGCCCCGCACACTTCGCCGAACACTCCGGCCAAGAAGACACCGAAGCCGCAGCGTCAGATTTCGGGCCCGGTGCTGATCAGCAATGCGAAGCCGGCCCGCCGCCAGCATGTCGAGACCGATTCCAGCGGCCCGGACAAGCTCCCGTGGGGCGAGGGCGAGCGCCTGCAGAAGGTCCTCGCGAAGGCGGGCGTCGCGTCCCGTCGCGCCGCCGAGGAGATGATCGACGCGGGCCGGGTCGAGGTCGACGGCAAGATCGTGCGTGAGCAGGGCCTGCGCATCAACCCCGAGACGGCCGTGGTGCGCGTCGACGGCGTCCGCGTGGTCGTCCGCGAGGAGCAGGTGTACCTGGCCCTGAACAAGCCGAAGGGCTGGCAGTCCACCATGTCCGACGAGATGGGCCGCCCGTGTGTCGGCGATATCGTCGCGGAGCGAATCGCGGCCGGGCAGCGGCTCTTCCACGTCGGCCGGCTGGACGCCGATACCGAGGGCCTGCTGTTGCTCACCAATGACGGTGATCTGGCGCACCGCCTGATGCACCCGTCCTTCGAGGTCTCCAAGACCTACCTGGCGACGGTCAACGGCGAGGTCAACCGCGATATCGGCAAGATCCTGCGGGATGGCGTGGAGCTGGACGACGGCCCCGCGAAGGTGGACAAGTTCCAGGTGCTCGAGGTCGGCCCCGGCAAGTCGCTGGTGAAGGTCGTGCTGCACGAAGGCCGTAAGCACATCGTGCGCCGGCTGCTGGCCGAGGTGGGCCACCCGGTGACCGCGCTGGTGCGCACGCATATCGGACCGGTCGCGCTCGGCGATCAACGGCCGGGCACGTTGCGTGTGCTGGGTCGCGACGAAATCGGGAAGCTCTACGAGGCGGTGTCGTTGTGAACGGTGTGGGAAGTCTGATCGACACGACCGGTGCGCTGACGGGTTCGGCGCCGCTGGTCGTCGCCATGGACGGTCCGTCGGGCACCGGCAAGTCGAGCGTGTCGCGCCGGCTGGCCACCCGGCTGGAGGCCCGCTACCTCGACACCGGCGCCATGTACCGGGTGGCGACGCTGCGCGTGCTGCGCAGCGGCGTGGACCTGACCGATCCCGCGGCCATCGCGGTGACGGTCAAGGAGCTGCCGCTGACCATCGGCACCGATCCGAGCCGCGAGGTGATCCTGCTCGACGGTGAGGATGTGTCGAACGAGATCCGCGGCAATGCGGTGACCAAGGCCGTCTCCGCGGTGTCGGCGGTGCCGGAGGTGCGTGAGCAGCTGGTCGCGTTGCAGCGCGAGATCGCGGTGTCGGCGGGCCGGATAGTGGTGGAGGGCCGCGATATCGGCACCGTCGTGCTGACCGATGCCGATGTGAAGATCTATCTGACCGCGTCCGCCGAGGCGCGGGCCGCGCGCCGCAATGCGCAGAACATCGCGGAGGGTCGCGGCGACGATTTCGAGGCGGTGCTGGCCGATGTGCAGCGCCGCGACAATCTCGATTCCACCCGCGCGGTGTCCCCGCTGCGTCCGGCCGAGGATGCGGTGCTGGTCGACACCAGCGAACTGAACATGGATGAGGTCATCGACGAGCTGTATCGCGTCGTGGCCGAACAGATTTCGGCAGGAGGCGCGCAGTGACGCAGGACACCTTCGCCGGTGATGGCATCTGGTCGGATGAATCCGAGTGGGACATCGCCGAATTCGAGGGCGAGCAGGACGCCGAGCACATTCCCATGCCCACGGTGGCCATCGTGGGCCGCCCGAATGTCGGCAAATCGACTCTGGTGAACCGTATTCTGGGCCGCCGCGAAGCGGTGGTCGAGGATATCCCGGGCGTGACCCGCGACCGCATCTCGTACGAGGCCATGTGGTCCGGCCGCAAGTTCCTGGTGCAGGACACCGGCGGCTGGGAGCCGGACGCCAAGGGCCTGCAGCAGTCGGTGGCCCGGCAGGCCGAGGTCGCCATGCAGACCGCGGACGCCATCGTGGTGGTCGTGGATGCCACCACCGGCGCGACCGCCCCCGATGAGGCGGTGGCAAAGGTGTTGCGCCGCTCCAAGACTCCGGTGATCCTGGTCGCCAACAAGGTCGACTCGGAGAAGCTCGAGGCCGATGCGGCCGCGCTGTGGTCGCTGGGTCTGGGCGAGCCGTTCCTGGTGTCGGCCACGCACGGCCGCGGCACCGGCGATCTGCTGGACGCGATCCTGGAGGCGCTGCCGGAGACGCCGCGTGAGGGTGGTTTCGCCGGTGGCGGTCCGCGTCGTGTGGCGCTGGTGGGTAAGCCGAATGTCGGCAAGTCCTCGCTGCTGAACAAGCTGTCGGGCGAGGAGCGTTCGGTCGTCCACAATGTCGCCGGCACCACCGTCGACCCGGTCGATTCGATCGTCGAATTGGGCGGTAAGCCTTGGCGTTTCGTGGATACCGCGGGTCTGCGCCGCAAGGTCGGCAATGCTTCGGGTCACGAGTACTACGCGTCGCTGCGTACGCATTCGGCCATCGAGGCCGCCGAGGTGGCGGTCATGCTGATCGATGCCTCGCAGCCGGTGACCGAGCAGGATCTGCGCGTGATCAGCATGGTCGAGGAGACCGGCCGCGCCCTCGTGATCGCCTACAACAAGTGGGATCTGGTCGACGAGGACCGCCGCGAAATGCTGGAGCGCGAGATCGATCGCGAAATGGTCCAGGTCCGCTGGGCCCAGCGCGTGAACATCTCGGCCCAAACCGGCCGCGCTGTCCAAAAGCTCGTTCCCGCAATGGAAACCGCCCTGGGGTCCTGGGACAAGCGCATCCCCACCGGCCGCCTGAACAACTGGCTCAAAGAGGTCATCGCCGCCACCCCGCCCCCCATGCGCGGCGGCCGCCTCCCCCGAGTCCTGTTCGCCACCCAGGCCTCCACCCGCCCCCCGACGTTCGTCCTCTTCACCACGGGCTTCCTCGAGGCCGGCTACCGCCGCTTCATCGAACGCCGCCTCCGCGAGGAGTTCAACTTCGACGGCTCCCCGGTCCGCGTCAACGTCCGCGTCCGCGAGAAGCGCGAACGGAAGAAGTGAGCAATCGGCCCGGGTGATGTCAGGTCACCCGGGCCGTTTGAAATCCACCTCAAGCGATGGCCTCGACCTCGCCGTCATCGAATTGGATACTCTGCCGCAGTCGTCCGCCGAGCGCGGCGGCGTATCGTGCGAGGAGTTCGTAGCCGGCGATCTGGCCTTGCTCGATCTGCGAGATACGTCCCTTCGTGACGCCCATCCGCTCGGCGAGCTGTTGCTGTGTCATCCCCCGTGACCTGCGGATCTCGGCAAGGCGATGCCCGATTATCTCGGCGAGCAGCTCTTCCTTGCCGGCGGCGACGGCATCCTCACCGCCCGCGCGGTCGACGAGCTCCGGGCGAATGTCGCGCCACCGCGAGTATCCGCTCATTGCGGACCCTCCATTTCCTCTCGGCGTTCCTTCAGGTAAGTCTCGTACCGAGTGCCTGCACAACTCTGCGGAAGTCGGAATCCTCCAGCTGCATGATCCATTCGCGGACCTCATCGACCACGTAGATGTCCCAGTCCTGGTCTGCCACGCGAGGCAGTATAGGTATTACTATACTTCTTTGCGGGCGGTTTCGCGCACTGGGCGCGGTCGCGAGACTGGGCGGCTGAAGCGGCGGCAGGGTCCGCCTGGGCGAGTTTCCTACTCGCTCAGTGCTTTTCGTGTCGGAGATCAGGGTGCGATGCCGTCGACTGCGATGGCGTCGCCGCAGGCCGGGTTGGGGGTGTCCTCGGTGATGTCGGCGCAGGCTACCGGGGTGGCTGTGCTGGGCCAGGCGGGGAGGCCGCCGGTGATGCCGGAGGGGAGGCCGCCGGCGGTGGCGGGGGTGGCGCCGAGGACGAAGGCGGCGGCCAGGGCTATCAGGGTGATGGTCAGGGCTATCGCGGTGTATGCGGCGTGTACGCCGGGGGGCGTCGCGTCGATCGTGTTTCGGAAAGCCACAACGGCCACCTCCTCGCTGCGGCAAAGGGCCCACGCAACCAGCAGCGTGGGCCGACGAGGGCAATAGTGAGGGGGTGGCGGGCGCCCGGTCAAGCCGAAACGGGCTGGTCAACACAATGTTTACGTATGTTTGACGATGAACTGTTCGTAGCCGTCGAGTAGGCGATCGAGGGCGAAGTCGAAATCGGCTATGTCCCAGTCCATGTCGTCGGCTTCGAAGGCGCGGCTGGTCATGGCGTGGCTGACGAGCGGGTAACGTGCCGGGTCCAGTACTTCGGCGAGCATGGCGGCGTAGTCGAACTCGTCGGCGGCCTGCAGGGTGCTGTCGCGGATGAACTTCGCGCGGCCGATGACGTAGAGCGAGAGGTTCGTCACCAGCTGAAGTTTGAGTGGTTCCGGGATCGGGACCTCGGCGAGCGTTTGCAGGCCGACCTCCAGCCATGCCATGTTGTTCGGCCCGAACGGGGGAGCGGACAGGGGAAGGTCGAGCCACCACGGGTGGAGGCGAATGTAGTCGAATTCGGCGCGGGCCCAGGCGCTCAGCCCGACCCGCCAGCCCTCGCCGGTCGGAAGTTCGGGCGGCGGGCCGACCACCCGGTCGAACAGCACGATCGCGAGGGTGTCCTTGCTGTCGACATAGCGGTACAGCGACATGGTGGTGAAGCCGAGTTCCTTGGCGAGCCGGCTCATGGACAGTGCGCTATAGCCGTCGGCGTCGCAGATCGCGATCGCGGCTTCGAGGATCCGATCGAGGCTGAGCCCGCGTTTGGGTCCGCGGCTGCCCGCATCGTCCAGGTCCCAGAGCAACCTCGCTGCCTTGGGCAGGGTGGGCTCGGCGGGCGTGTCCATCTGACCTCCTGTCGTGGTTTCTGCTGCCATCTTGCGCCATCCCCAAAACTGTGTAGCCTATAAACAGAAAGTGTAACTCATACACAGTTTCTGATCGGGGTTCCCCATGGCAACATCCAGACTTCAGCCGGCCATCGAAGTGTCCGGCCTGACGAAGAGCTTCGGCGAGCACGCCGTCCTACGCGGGATAGACGTGAATGTTCCTGCGGGAATAGTGTTTTCACTACTCGGCCCGAACGGCGCGGGTAAGACGACCGTCGTGCGCATCCTCACCACACTGAGTTCTCCCGATGGGGGAGAGGTGCGTGTCGGCGGCCGCGATCCGGTGCGCGAGGCGGATGCGGTACGCGCGTTGATCGGCGTGACCGGCCAGTTCGCCGCCGTCGACGAGGTCCTCACCGGCGCGGAGAACCTGCACCTGGTGGCGCGGCTGCTGCACCTCGACAGGAAGGAAACGCGCAGGCGCACAACGCATCTGCTGGAACAGTTCGGCCTCGCCGAGGCGGCGCGCAAGCGGGCCGGCTCCTATTCCGGCGGTATGCGCCGCCGCCTGGACATCGCCATGAGCCTGATGGGCGAGCCGCGCATCGTCTTTCTCGACGAGCCGACCACCGGCCTGGACCCGCGCAGCCGCCGCGACCTCTGGGCGGCCATCCGCGGCCTGGTGGCCGACGGCGTGACCATCTTCCTCACCACCCAATACCTGGAGGAGGCCGATCAACTCGCCGATCGCATCGCGGTGCTGGACGGCGGCCGCATCGTCGCCGAAGGCACCGCCGGTGAGCTCAAGCGCCTGGTGCCGGGCGGGCACATCAGCCTCGGTTTCACCGACGAACACGGCCTGGCCGCGGCCGCCCGCGCGGTGCCGATGGCCGAGGCCGATCCGGATCAGCTGGTGCTGCAGGTGCCGTCGGACGGCAGCGTCGGCGATCTGCGCAAACTGCTCGAACATTTCGACGACCACGCCATCACCATCGACCAATTGGCCATCCACACACCGGATCTCGACGATGTCTTCTTCGCCCTGACCGGAAGTTCCGCGAAAGGCGCGCAGCTGTGACCACTCTCGTTCGCTCGGCCCAGGATTCGGCCACCATGGTCGGCCGCAATCTGCGCCACACCTTCCGCAGCCCGGACGGCATGATCATGACCATCGCGGTCCCGGTGACGATTCTGCTGATGTTCGTGTACGTCTTCGGTGGCGCCATGAATGTGGGCGGCGGTTCCTATATCGACTATGTGGTACCGGGAATCCTGTTGATGTGCGCGGGCTTCGGTTCCGGCGGCACCGCCGTCGCGGTGGCCCTCGATATGCACAGCGGCATTATCGATCGCTTCCGGACGCTGGCGGTCTCGCGTTCGGCGGTGCTCACCGGGCACATCCTCGAGAGCCTGCTGCGGAACTTCGTCACGACGGGCCTGGTGGTGCTGCTGGCGGTGGCGCTGGGCTTCCGGCCCACCGCCGATCCGCTGCGCTGGCTCGGGTTCGTGGGCATGCTGGCGCTTTTCGTCCTCGCGCTCTCGTGGGTGGCCGCCGCGCTCGGTCTGCTCGCGGCGAACCCCGAGGCGGCCAACGGTTTCATGTTCATCTTCATGTTCCTGCCCTATGTGAGCAGTGCTTTCGTGCCGGTGCACACCATGCCGGGCTGGCTGCGCGGATTCGCGGAACATCAGCCGATCACCTCGATCAACGAGACGATGCGCGGACTGCTCATGGGCACCCCGGTGGGGGATCAGGCGCCGACCGCGATCGCCTGGTGTGCGGGCATCGGCCTGGCCGGGTATCTGGCGGCCGGTGTGCTGTTCCGTCGCAAGGGTCGCGACTGACCGAAGCCGACGCGACCGGTTCGTACTATTCCTCTACTGATATATGCGCATCAGAGCATTCATCTCGCGCATGTGGGGCCGCTCGATTCGAATCGGATCGGGCGGCCCTAACGAGATCGCAGGATGAAGAACAGCACGACCGCCAGCACGAGCAGCAGGATTGCCGACCCGATCCATACCTCGGTCGAGGTGTAGGCGGGTACCTGGTTGTCGACGGATCCTGCGCGGACCGATATCTCGATCGCTATCACAGGGCCAGGGTAGGCCGTGCTGCCGGCGTGGACGGCGCGGCTTGGTCATTCTTACGGTTTTCGAGCGCCTGCAACGGATTTCGTCGCAGCTCGCGTGTCGACCTGCGTGGTTGGAGACATGCCTGCTCCGGAATGCCTTGTGGGTGTTGGATTCCGCACAATCTCCACCAAGCAACTGCTTGTGTTGATAACGTCGGCAGGGCAGGAGGACGGTGACGGGCATCTGTCGCAACGCAGCGACGTCCGCACGCTGTACCGGACCGCGTACGCGCGGCCGTCGGAGCTATCAATGGGGATGTAACCGGGGGCAATTCAATTCGTCTCGACGTCGGCTTCGCGATGTCGAGGGCCGACGCGTGCCGCCCGTCCACCGGCGACGCGATCGACAGGAAACGACTCATGAGCGAAGAAAAAGCGGTAATGGCGAACCCCGAACACCCCCTCATGCCACTGGCCCGGGCATATACGAACTACTTCACCCCGACCGTCACCGGTCTGCAGAATCTGCCCGCTTCCGGGCCCGCGCTGGTCATCGGCAATCATTCGTCCATCTATTGGGCGCCCGAGGTGTGGATCACCTTCATGGCCATGATGGAGCGCCGCCCGGACGAGCCCAGCTACGGCGTCGCGCACGAAATCCTTTTGCGCGCACCGGTTCTCGGTGACAGTCTGCGGAAATTCGGGGTGATCGCGGCGTCGCAGGAGGCCGCCGCGAAGGGCCTCAAGGACGGTGGCGCGGTCATGGTTTACCCGGGTGGGGACTGGGAAGCCTGCCGGCCGTGGACCGAACGCGGGCAGATCGAATTCGCCGGCCGCAAGGGCTTCATCCGGCTGGCGCTGAAACTCGGGGTGCCGGTCATCCCGGCGGTCGCCAACGGCGGGCACGACTCCATTTTCGTGCTCAGCCGCGGCGAGGGCGTGGCCAAGCTGCTGCAGCTGGACAAGCTGGTGCGCGCCAAGGTCTTTCCGGTCACCCTGGGCCTGCCCTTCGGGGTCGCGCCGATCCTGCCGCAGGTGCCGCTGCCGGCCTCCGTGCAGGTGAGCTTCCTGCCCGCGCTGGACTGGTCGACCCAGCCGGGCGATCCGGAGGACACGGAACTGGTCGAGGGCTATTACGACGAGACCGTCGCGACCATGCAGGCCGAACTCGACCGGCTGCGGGCCGAGACGCCGAATCCCGTGGCGGCCGGGCTGAAGAAGCATGCGGAGGGCCTGCCGGGGCCGCTCTCCGCGCTGGCGAAACTCCTCTAGGGAGGAGCGGGGAAGCGCCTGTCAAGGGCGTTGGCCAAGCTCCGATAAAGAGGCGGTCACCGGTGTGCTGCTTTCCTGCTCCGGGCTGCAAATTATGGTTAACTCTTGGCAAAAGCGCGGTGTTCGGACGCTTGGTGATGCGAACCGGGCGTCCGGCATATGCCGGCCGTGCTCTGGCGTTGCTAGAGGAATTCCGAGAGGCTGGAAAGCACCATGCGCCTTGTGTATTCGGTGCTGCCTGCGCTGGCCGCGGCCGGCGCATTGGCAGCCGTACTGGTCGTACCGCCATTGCTGGACGCGGCCGTACCGACCCGCGAGACCGCGGTCGCCGCAGGCACACACGTCACCCTCACCGCCACCGGTGTGGGCGCCATCCACGCGGGCCCCAACCCGGACAACGGCGTCCGCTTCGCGGTCCCGGCCGCGATGCAACAGGTCGCCACCGGCGACCAGTCCACGACGGTGCTGCGTTCGACCTCCGACAATCAGCGCCTGGCCATCCAGGTGGTGGACGGCATCACCGACTTCGACACCGCCGCTCCCCGCCTGCTCCTCCCGCTCCGCGCGGGTGGTGAACAGGTCGACTTCGACGGCGGCGTAGTCGATGCCGGCAACTTCCAAGGCCTCACCTGCGTCCTCCCCGACCTGACCGGCGGCGTCTGCGCAGTGGCCTACAGTGGCGACGTCGCGGTCACCGTCACCGTGGCAGGCACGACACCGGAGGCCGGACGCAACTTGATCAACGCGGTACTGCAATCCGCCCAGGCGGTGCAGGCATGAACGAGCCCGGTACGGGCCCGACCCCGGACGGCACCCAGCCCACCGGCGTGGACGTGAATCCCCCTGACGCAACCCCGAATCCGGGTGCCGCGGAGGCGCACCGAGATGGCACGGGAGTGACTCCGGCCGATACGAGCGCCAAGCCTGAAGGCGTGAGTGTGTGGCCGGGCACCGAGCGCCCGAAGTCCGAGGCCGCGAGCCCGCAATCCGGAGGGTGGAGCGCGAATCCGCCTGGCGGGGGAGTCGATCCGGGTGCCGCGGGAATGCACTCGCCGGGCACGGGCGTGACTCCGCCCGGCGCGGGCATGCAACCGGGCGGCGCCGGGGTGTATCCGCCGGGGACAGGGGTGAATCCGAGCGGGGCAGGAATGTACCCGCCCGGCGCGGGTGGTTATCCGCCCCCTGCGGGCGTGTATCCGGGTGGTGCAGGAGCGTATCCGCCTGCTGCGGGCACGTACTCGGGTGTTCCTGGAATGTATCCGCCAGGTGCCCACGTGTATCCGGGTGGTGTGGGCGGATATCCGCACTCTGGAGCCGCGTATCCGGGTGGTCCGGGTGTGTATCCGGGCGGCGGCGGCTATCCGCCCAACGCGGGTGCGTATCCGGGCACCGCGGGGGTGTATCCGCCCGGCGGTCACATGTACCCGGGCGGTGTTGCGTATCCCCCTGCTGGGGGCGCGTATCCGCCTACCGGGGCCGCGTATCCGGGTGGTGTGGGGACGAATCCGCCTGGCGTCCCGATGAATCCGCCTGGTGGGGGAGCGGTTCCGCGGCGGGTGCGGGTGAATTGGTTTCAGCCTCGGTCGCTTTTGTTCTGGGTGTATTGCCTGGCGGTGCTGGGTGGGCCGATTCTGTTCGTGCTGCAGGCGTTCGGGCAGGTTTGGTATGCGATGCCTGCGGCGTTGGCGGCTGTTCCGATCACGGCGCTGACGTTGTTGATGATCTGGCGGATTTTGTTGTGGCTGGATGGGTTCCATGCTCGGGGGTTCATACTCGCGCCGCTGGTCATGGGGTTCATCTGGGGTGCGACGGTGTGGCCCGGGTTGTCCATGTGGGCGAATGATCATGTGACGCGGGTGGTTACGAATCTCGGTGGGGATGCGTTCGCCGTGAATTGGCAGGCGGCGATTTCGGCTCCGATCGATGAGGAGTTGATCAAGGCCATCGGTATTGCGGTGGTGGCGGTGCTTTTCCGGCCATTGCTGACCCGGCCGATGCACGGGCTGCTGCTCGGTGGGTTCGTGGGGCTGGGTGCGCAGATCGCGGAGGACTGCCTGTACAGCACGCAGACGGCGCTGCTGTCGCCGCAGCATCCGGCGTCGGACACCATCATTGTGGCGTTGCTGCGCTTGATCACCGCGTTCACTTCGCACTGGGCCATGTCGGCGCTGGCGGGTGTCGGCATCGTGGTGCTCATGTCTCGCACCGATCGGCCCTGGTCCTGGCGGCTGGGCATGTTCGCCATGTTCTATCTGCTGGCGGTGGCCATGCACGTCATCTTCGATGCCCCGCATCCGCCGGGCCCGGGCCTGCTGGTGATCTTCCTGCCGGTCCTGGTCGACGCGGCGATCTTCACCATCGCCTACCGCTGGGTCCTGGGCACCGAACGCCAATGGTTCCGCGGCGTGATCGCTCTGCCGGCGGCACGTGCGCTCGGCCCGGAGGCCAATCTGTCGGCCCTGCTCACCGCGGGCGGCCGCCGCAATGCGCGTGCCGCCCTGCGCTATTCACTGCGCATGAGCCGAGGTCAGGCCAAGCGTTACGAACGCGACCTGCTGGCTCGCCTGGAGGCCCTGCCCCTCGCGGAACAGCCGCAGGGCTAGGCGCCGAGGAAGCGCTCGATGCGGGTTTTCGCTTCGAGCGCTTGGCGTCCGTAGTCCTCGTACAGATCCGGTGTGATGCGCAGGCTCGGCCCGGAGATGCTGAAGCTCGCCGCCGTGCGGCCACTGCGGCCCAGGCGAAGTGCGACGGCGATGGCGGTGATGCCGTCGTGCAGTTCCTGTTCGGTGATCGCGTAGCCGCGCGCACGGATTTCGGCGATCTCCTCGCGTAGTGCGTCAGGATCGGTGATCGTGCGCGGGGTGCGCCGGTCGAGGTCGCGGCGCAGGACTTCCTCGATCTCGTTGTCGGGCAACGAGGCCAGGTATGCCTTGCCGTTCGAGGCCGCATGCAGCGGCAGCCGGGTGCCCAGTGGCAGGAATGCGCGCAATTGGTGTGGGCTGTCGAGTCGTTCGATCAGGACCAGTTCATCGCCGTCGGGCAGGGCCAGGTGAATCGTCTCGCCGGTCTGAGCCTGTAGCTCGCTGAGGATCGGCATGGCGACGGCCCGCAGATCCGCCCCCGCGGCGACGGCACTGCCGATGCTGAACGCCTTACCGGTGATCACCCACCGGCCCGAGTCGTCGGGTGCGGCTCGTACCCAGCCCGCGGCCTCGAGCGTTTTCAGGCAGCGCTGCACAGTGCTTTTCGGGGTATCGAGCCTGCGTGCGAGGTCGCTGAGGCCCGCAGGTTGTGCCGCGGCGACCTCTTCGAAGACGCGCAGGGCGGTGGTGACGCTGTTCACGCTCATTCCTCTTCTTGACGCGGTGTGAGCCGCCTCATATGGTTCGTGGACCGCATCGTAGCACGTCGGTCCACAATATGGACCAAGGGAGATGGTGACCGTGACCGCATTCAATGAACCCGTCGCACCCGGCGGACACCACGACCCCGCACCCCCGGATCCCGAACCCCCGATGACCCCGGCGCAGCGCAATGCCTTCCTGGGTTCCTTCGGCGGCTGGGCGGTCGACGGCTTCACCCTGGCCACCTTCGGCCTGGTCCTCGCACCGACCCTGACCGATCTGCTGCCCCGCACCGGCGTCGAGCCGACGACCGCGAACGTGGGCTTCTACGGCCAGCTCGGCGGCGCGGTCTTCCTGCTCGGCTGGGGCTGTTCCTTCCTCTGGGGCCCGATCGCCGACCGCTTCGGCCGCAAGCCCGCCATGATCGGCAGCATCCTGCTGTTCTCGCTCTTCACCGCCCTGGCCGGCTTGTCGACGAACGTCTGGCAGTGGATGGCCTTCCGATTCCTGTGCGCGGTCGGCATCGGCGGCGAATGGGCCATGGCCGGCACCGTGGTCGCCGAGGCGGTTCCCGAGCGGCTGCGCGTGAAACTCGGCGGAATCCTGCACTCCGCCAACTACATCGGCCAGCTCGCCACCGCCGTGATCTATCTGGCGTTCGGTCAGCTGCTGGGCTGGCGCGGCCTGTTCCTGCTCGGGCTGGTGCCGGCGCTGATGGTGCTGTTCATCCGGCGCAATACCGAGGAACCCGCCCGGTGGCAGGCGAAATCCGCGCAGCGCCAACGGCAGTCACTGTTCGCGCCGATGCGCGCGATCCTGTCCGGTGAATACCGGCGCCGCACCATCGGGAATCTGCTGCTGCTGGTGGTTTGTGTGATCGGGCTGTGGGCGACGGCGACCTATGTGCCGACCGCGGTCACCGATATGGCCAAACGCGCGGGCTGGGAACCCTCGTCGGTCACCATGCTGGCCGGCGCCTCGGCCGCGCTGTCGGCGATCTTCACCATTATCGGCTGCCTGTGCACGCCGCGACTGGTCGACCGGCTCGGCCGGAAGGGCGCGCTGGCACTGCTTTTCGTGCTGATGATGGTCGGGATCATCGGCCTGTACGCCATCGCCTATCCGCTGGGCAGTATCACGCTGGTCTTCGCCGTACTGCCGATACTCGGGTTCGGCGGCGCGAATTTCGCGGTCTTCACCATCTGGCTGCCCGAGCAATATCCAACGAGTATCCGCGCCACCGCTTTCGCCTTCACCACCACGATTTCCCGCTGGTTCGCGGCCGCGGGCACCTTCGTGCTCGGCTTCGCCATTCATGCCGCGGGGTCACTGTCACTTCCGCTGGCGGCTACCGCCCTGGCCTTCGTGCTGGGCCTGCTGCTGCTTCCCCTGGTACCCGAAACCCGCGATTCCGTCCTGCCGGACTGAAGGAGTTCCATTATGACCGCCCATATCCCGTTGCTGACCGCCTTGTCGGCGCCGGACCGCATCGATCATCCGGCCGTGGTGACGATCGGCGAGGACAGCATCTCCCGCGCCGATCTCTACAGCGCCGCAATGGCTTTCGCCGAGCGCGTCACCGGCGCCGGCCGCGTCGCGATCATCACCACCGCCACCGTCGACACCGTCATCGCGATGACCGGCTGCCTGTTCGCCGGTGTCACGGTGGTGCCGGTGCCCCCGGATGCGGGTCACGCGGAACGTGAGCACATCCTCACCGACTCGGCCGCCCGATACTGGGTCGGCACCGGGCCGGACGAGCATCCGCTGCCCGTCATCCCGGTCGATCGCCGCGCCCGCGCCAGTTCCTCCGCACCGGCCGAGCCGCCGGAGACCGCGACCGCGCTGATCATGTACACCTCGGGCACCACCGGCGCCCCGAAGGGTGTGCTGCTGTCCCGCAAGGCGATTGCCGCCTGCATCGACGCCTTGGCCGAGGCATGGGAGTGGAATGCCGAGGACACGCTCGTGCACGGCCTGCCGCTCTTTCACGTGCACGGCCTGGTCCTGGGCGTGCTCGGGGCCTTGCGGCTGGGTTCCCCGCTGATCCACACCGTGCGGCCGAAGCCGGAATCCTATGCCGCGGCGGGCGGTTCACTGTATTTCGGTGTCCCCACCGTCTGGTCGCGCGTCTGCGAGCAGCCCGACGCGGCGCGCGCCTTGCGTTCGGCGCGGCTGCTCGTCTCCGGTAGCGCGCCCCTACCGGTCCCGGTCTTCGATCGCCTCACCGCCCTGACCGGTATCCGGCCGATCGAGCGATACGGCATGAGCGAAACCCTCATCACCGTCAGCACCCGTTTCCGCGGCGAGCGGCGTCCCGGCTGGGTGGGGCTGCCGTTGTCGGGAGTCCGCACCAGAGTCCGCGACGAGAACGGCAATGACGTCCCCCGCGACGGTGTCAGCCTGGGGCAGTTGCAGATCAGCGGTCCCACCCTTTTCGACGGCTACCTCGGGCAACCGGAGAAGACCGCGGAATCCATGACCGCCGACGGCTGGTTCCGCACCGGGGATATCGTCGCCGTCGAGTCCACCGGATTCCATCGGATCGCCGGGCGGGAATCGGTCGACATGATCAAATCGGGTGGTTATCGCATCGGTGCGGGCGAGATCGAACATGCCCTGCTGGCGCATCCCGGAGTCGCGGAGGCCGCTGTCGTCGGAATCGCCGATCCCGATCTGGGGCAGCGTATCGTCGCCTATGTGGTCGGCGATATCGATGATCCCGAACAACTCTCGGCCTTCGTGACCGATCATCTCGCCTTTCACAAGCGCCCTCGCCAGATCCACTTCGTAGATGCGTTGCCGCGCAACGCGATGGGCAAGGTGCAGAAGAAGCTGCTGACCGGATAGCGCCGACCGTTCGGAAGGGGAATTCGCCATGCACGACGACGAGATACGGGCCGCGCTGCAACGCCACTGGGCGGCCTCGGACGCCGGTGAATTCGAGACCGAACACGAAATCTACCGAGCCGACGCGGTTCTCGAATACCCGCAGTCCGGCGAACGCATCCGCGGCCGCAAGCACATTCAGGCGTCGCGGACCGCGCAGCCCAACGCGAAACGCTTCACCGTGCGCCGCATCCTCGGCGCCGGCGGCCTGTGGGTCAGCGAACTCGTCCTCACCTACGACGAGCAACCGTATTACGTCGTCAGTGTCATGGAATTCGAAGGCGTGGAAGTGGTCCGGGAGACGCAGTACTTCGGCGACCCCTTCCCACCGGGTCCGTCTCGCGCCCAATGGGTCGAACCGATGGGCGATGACGAGGAGCAGGAGGCGGAATCATGACCACCCGGGTCGCCTTGGTGACCGGATCCAGCAGCGGAATCGGCGCGGCGAACCACCTCCGTCCCTGAACGGCACACTGCCGAACCGGTGTTCGCCGAACACCATGGCCCGCTCTCGGTATCGATGAACTCCGCCGGCATATGACCACCGAGGCCCGTACTCGAGTGCTGTGCTCGCTCACCGAAGACGTCACCGAAGGTGTCACCGCCACCCTGCAACGCCGCCCACCCACCTTCACCAACCATTGACGCTCGGGCCCGGATCGACCGCCCGGTCGGTGTGGCAAATGCCCGGCTGCGGCGTGTGAGAAGTTCGTGCGCGGCGATGAGCAACGCCGCCAATCTCAAACGCTAGTGTTTACGGACATGGGTGAGGTTGGGACGCCCGGGTCTGCGCCGGGGCCGGAGCGCGCACACGAGCTGCTGGAGCGGCGGCAGCAAGCCTTGTGCAAATACTTGGACGCCAGCGCCGACATCGCGTCCACGCGAATTCGCGCCAACCTCACCGGCTGGAAGCGCTGGCTCCACCACCTGCCCGGCGCACCGGTCGCCACCGCCTTGAATCGGCGCGATGCGCTGCAACGGGATCTGGCCGTGCACGGGGTCGGCGCCGACGATCATCGATGGGGTGTGCTGTCGGGGGCCTACGTGCGCAGCCTCGGGACCGCGGTATGCCTGGAAGTGACCCTGGCCGAGCTGATCGAGCGCTACGAGCCCGCCGCCCCGCACTGGGTGCGGCAGTTGCGAGTGGTCGATGCCGCCGTCGAGCGCGTGCGGCCCCTGGCCGCCACCGGTGATCGCGCCGTGGTGGTCGAGCTCACCGAACAGGTGCTCGCGGTCACTCGTGCCGCACCCGATGACGCTGCCCGCCAACAACTTTCGGATCACCTCCCAGGGGTGCTGCGACCCATCCCCGCCGATATCGAAGCCCTGCGCAGGAGTACGCCACTGGTCGAGGTGGACTTCGAAATCTACGCCGACACCGTCAAGCTCGACGGCATCACCGTCAATCCCGAGCTGCGCGGTGCGGGCCTGGGCACCGCCACCTTGCAACACCTGTGCCGTGCGGCCGACGCCCAGCACCTGCACATCGTCGGCCAGCTCGTGCCGACCTTCCGCGACGACGATTCCGCGGTGCCCATGCTCGCCGAGTGGTGCCGCAAGCACGGTTTCACCGTCAATGAGCGGCTCGGCGGCCGGATTGCCCGCACGCCGTCCAGCGTGCAGAAATAGGTCATGGGCCCACCCGAAACGTGGCCGGGGGGACGGGATTCATCGACGGGTACCGTTGGGCGGTGAATCCAGCTGATGTGCGACGCCTCAAAGACGGTGATCTCGAGACCCGCAAGGAAGATCTGCGCCTCCTGCTCGAGCGGGCTGCCGACGGCGACACATCCGCCAAGGACGCGTTGTGCGCACTCGTGCGCGACTATCCCGGCTATCACCGGTCGCTCTACTGCCTGGCGTTGAACCACGCTGCGGTCTTCGGCGACGACACGCTGCGGGCACCGCTGCTCGCCGCACTGGCCGACACTCGGTACAACTGCCAGGCGTGGGCGGCGATGGGCTGCGCTGAGCTGGGTTTCCACGACGCGGTACCCGGTTTGGTCGCGATGCTGGACCACCCACAGGAGATGGCCCGAGAACAAGCGGTGATCGCTCTGGGCGCCCTCGGCGACGAATCGGTCGTCCCGGCACTCACGCCCGTGCTGCGGGACCCGATCGCGGGAATGCGCGAACGGGCCGCCGAGTCCCTCGGCATGATCGGCGGCGAGCAAGCCCTGGCCGCACTATGGGACGAATTCGAGAATCGCCGGTACTACCGCATCGGCTATATCGCCAGCGCGCTGTCCACCTTCACACCGGACATCATCCCGAGGTTGTGTGAGGCGGCCGGCAGCGATGACCCGGACCAGCGCTACTGGGCGGCCGTCGCGCTCGGTTCGACCGGCGACGATCGGGCCGTACCGACCCTGGAACGGCTGCAGGCCCACGACCGGGGCTCGACAGTCTTCGACGGCATGGTGGGCGTCGCCGCGAAGAAGGGCCTCCGCACGCTACGGCGAATCCAAGCCGCCATCGCAGCCCGCGAATCCTGAAGGTGCGAGCACGATTAGCCGGAAGCCGGTCGGCCGGTCTCCGTGTGACCGGTCAGATGTCGATGCCGTGCTGTAGTGCGGCGACCGCGCCGTCGAGGATGTCGTAGAGGCCGGTCAGTGAGTGATCGTCACTCTCCGCCCAGTGGTCGAGTCCGACGCCGAAAGCCGAGAAACAGGTTGCCGCAGCGAGTTTCGGTGTCAGGTCGTTGTCGGGCAGTCCGGCGCGGCGGGCGAAATTGCGCGCCAGGGCCTCGCGCCGGCCGACCGCGCCGATGAAATTCTCGCTGCGCAGTTCGGGATTGGTGATGAGGACGAGCCGGGCGCGGCGGACCGCATCGGCCTGCTGGTAGCGCTCCTTCAACCCCTCGGTACCGAGTAGGAAGTCGCGGAGTGCCGCGCGCAGTGCGGTGAAGACGGGTTCACCGGCGGGGCGCTGGTCGAGGGCGGTGAGCAGGAGGCTCATGACGTCCTCCTCGTGCGCGAAGACCACCGCGGTCTTGGATGGGAAGTGCCGGTGGAAGGTGCGGCGGGAGACCTGCGCGGTGTCGGCGATCTGCTGCACGGTGGTGTGCTCGAAGCCTTGACGGTCGAACAGGCGTAGTGCGGCGTCGATCAATTCCCGGCGTACTCGCGACTTTTCGCGTTCGCGCAATCCGGCGGTCTCGGTCATGCCTCCCCTTCGTAGCTCAGGTCACATGATTTGCTGTCTCAAAGTGACACTTTCCAGGATAGTCTGTCCAAAGTGTCTCAATGTGACACCAATGTGCACATGCTGTACGAGAGGACCCCCGATGACTCGACGCACGGTGATGACCCTGGTCTCGGCCGCACTCCTGGCGACCGGACCGCTGGCCGGAACCGCGCTCGCCGACCCGCCCGCCACGACCGCCGGCGCCCCCGGCACGGTGGTGCGCGATGAGGCGCTGCCGCAGCAGCTCTGGATCGACGGCACGGGCTCGGCCCGCCGGCTCACCTACTGGACCCTCGACTCCTCGGGGCAGCCCGCCCTGTCCACCGGCGCGATCTTCATTCCGGCCGGCACCCCGCCGCCCGGCGGCTGGCCGGTCCTCTCCTGGGAGCACGGCACCGTCGGCGTCGGCGACGACTGCGCACCCTCGACCGCGGGCCGCGCCGACCGCGATATGGGCTTCCTCGCCACCTGGATGAAGCAGGGCTACGCCATCGTGGCCACCGACTACATCGGGCTCGGCACCCCGGGCATGCACGCCTACCTGGACGGCCGCGCCGAGGCGCACGCCGCCATCGACATGGTGCGTGCGGCGCGGTCGGTGGAGGATTCGCTTGCGGCCAAGTGGGTGGCCATCGGCCAGTCGCAGGGCGGCGGCGCAACGGTTTTCACCGCTTCGCTCGCCACCGGCTATGCGCCCGAACTGGATTACCGCGGCGCGGTCGCCACCGGCCCGGCCTCCAATATCGTCGATGCCGCGCAGTTCGTGGGCCCGCAGCTGCCGCCGATCCCGTCCTCGCACATCACCGCGTACGCCACCTACGTGATGAACGGCCTGAAGGCCGCCCGCCCCGACTTCGACCTGGACAGCTACCTGACCCCGCTGGGCAAGCAGCTCGTCACCGAGGCGCAGACCCTGTGCTTCACCCCGCTGGCCGCGGCCGCCAACGGAATCACCTTGAACCAGTTGTTCTCCCGCCCACTATCCGAGGGCGACTTCGTGGCCACCGCCCGGCCGGTCATGGACGTGCCGCTGACCGGCTACGACCGCCCGCTGTTCATCGGCCAGGGCACCAACGACACCGACGTGCCCGCCCCGCTCACCGCGAAGCTGGTCGCCGACCTGGTGGCCAATGGCAATCACCCCGAGGTGCACGTCTACCCGGGCAAGGACCACAGCGGCGCCATGCTGGCCTCGCTGGCCGACAGCGTCCCGTTCGTGGCGCGCCTGTTCGCCTAGTCGCGGTCAGTGTCCGCCGGCCGGGCTGCCGGGTAGCGCCGTCCGGGCGATTTCCGCGAAGGCTCGTACCTTCGCGGACCGGCAGTCCTTGTGCCACAACAGCATCGCGTCCGCGGGCGGCATACCGCGCAGCGGGATGTAGATCACCCGCGGGTGCGCGAAGTGTGCCGCCATCGCGGTAGAGGTCAGGTAGGCCGTCCCGCCCTGTGCCACGGTGCTGAGCATCTCGGACTCGGTGCGGACGTCGGTGGCGAACCGGAGCACGGGGACATCGGCGAGATCCGCCGGGGTCAGCTCCGCCCGCGCCGCCAGCGGATGGTCGCGGGCAATGGCGGCTACCCGCCGGTACCGGCCCACGATCGGGCCGGCGACGAGATCGTCGGGCAACTCCGGATCGTCCGGCAGCATCGGCCGCTGCGACACCTGCATATCCAATTCGCCCCGCCGCAGCGCCCCGAACAGGTCGGTCCACGGCAGTTGCACCATGGTGACCGCGAATTCGGTTCGCCTGCTGCGGGATTCGCCGATCGCCGCATCCAGGGAGCTGGCGAACGGCCCGAGGAATCCGATCCGCAAACCCTGTGCGCTGGCCCGCGCGCTGACCACCGCCCGGTCGATGCGCTGCACCGCGGGCGTGATGTCGCGCAACAGCTCGTCCCCGAGCGGGGTGAGCCGTACGCGACGGCTGGTGCGCCGGAACAGTTCTCCGCCGATATGCCGTTCCATCTCCCGGATCAGCTGACTGACCCGCGGCTGGGACAGCGATAGTCGCTCGGCGGTCCGGCCGAAGTGCAATTCCTCCGACAGCGTCAGGAAGACGCGCAAGGCGCCGAAATCGATCGGCGCGTCCTGCCGGATTCCTGCCTTGTCCTCACTCGAACGGATCTGGTGCACAACGATTTTCAGTGGTATGCCGGGGTCGGTGGGATGGGCAGGCCCGCGCGCACGGCGGCGACCACGGCCTCTGCCGCGGCGCGGCGGTACTCCTCGCCGTACACCGCACCCGGGCGGCGCGGCGATTCCATGACCGCACAGTCGGCGAGGCCACCCAGATCGATGGGCTCGTAGCCGAGGCTGCTCACGAAGGCCGCCACCACCGCCTTGGCCGCGGCGTCGTCACCGCTGATCCACTGCACCACACGCTGTTCCGGCGGCCGCGTCGCGACCTGCGCCTGGAAGCCGGCGGTCAGGGTGTTGAACGATTTGGTGTAGCGGGCCCCCGGCATGCGCGCGGCATTGAACGCCGCCGCGGTCTGCCCGGCGACCGGTCCCGGCCCGCTGCCGTACCGGTTGGTGGTGTCGACGAGAAGATGGCCGTCGAGCGGCCCCGCCTCCGCCAGGGCGGTGCCGATGGTGCTCCACGGCACCGCCAGCACGGTCAGCTCCGCCAGTGTCACCGCATCCCGCGGCGTCCCGGCCGCGGCCTGCTCGCCGAGCTCGGAAGCGAAGGTGCGCAGCGTTTCCGGCTTCCGGGAGAAGCTCACGATCACCTCGTGCCCGGCGCGCACGGCCTGGCGCGCGACATTGCCGCCGATGTGCCCGGCGCCGATGATGCCGATTTTCATGATGGTCCTCCTTGTTCGCGTCTCACCGGTAGCCGTAGTGCACGCCGAGCGGAGGGAATCCGCTGTCGGCGTAATCGGTGAGATCGGTGGACATTGGCGTGGGCGCGCCGATCTTGTCCGGCGCCGCGACGGCCGCGCGCAGCCCGTTGATGTGGTTCTTTCCTCCTGTCACCGTTACAGACTCGCGGATGGAGGCCCGGGCGGGGAGGCCTGTTCGCGTCACGCAGGGGACAGAACATGTCATTCTGCGTCTCTACGATGGAGAAGTGACCCAGCTCGATCCCGCCTACAGCGCCGTACTGGCGCGCTGCGTGATCCACACCGCGGGGGAGGGGGTGGACGTCCGGCAGCTACTGCGCGATGCCGCGGCGCCGGAAGCCCTGCTCAGCAGCGCGCACGGCATGGTGACCACGCCCACCTACCTGCGGTTGTGGGAGCGAGCCGAATTCGCGCAGGAGGCGCCGGAGGTGGGGTTGCGCATCGCCGAGACCTACCGCATCGGCAGGTTCGGGATCTTCGACTATCTGTTCACCACTGCGGCCACGGTCGCGGATGGTCTGGCGGCGGTGCGCAACAGCGGTTCTCCCATGGCCACCAACCACCGCTATCGCCCCGGCACCGACGCGCGCGAGGATGAACGCACCACCGTGCTGGAAATGGCCGAGGCCGAGGGGCGCGGGGCGGATCTCACCGTGCAGGCGGCCTACGCCAGCACCCTGGCGCGCATCCGCCACGCTACCGGGCAGCCGGTCACACCCACCCGAATCACGCTGCGGCAGCCGCCGCCCCGGCGGAGCGGCGCCTTCTACGACGCGTTCGGCACCGACCGGGTCGAGTTCCGCGCCCCCGCCGACAGTTTCACCCTGCGGGTGGCCGATCTGGCGCTCCCGCTGCGCACCGCGGATCCGGTGCTCGCGGATATCGTTCGCGCCCATGCGGATTCGCTGCCCACGCCATTCCTGGACCGGCCACGCTGGGTGGAGCAGGTGCACACCGCACTCCTGGAAGCGCTCACCACCGGTGAAGCGTCGCTGGCCACGGTGGCCCGCCGCCTGACCGTCAGTCCCCGCACCCTGCAGCGTCGCCTGGCCGAATCCGGCACCACCTGGCGGCAGGAACTCGACCTGGCCCGCCGCACCCTGGCCGACCGGACCCCCACCGCCACGAAATCCGCACTGGCGCACCGTCTCGGCTACTCCGATGCCCGTGCCCTGCGCCGCGCCGCCCGCCGCTGGAACTCCACCGACACCGACTCACTGGCCTCCTGATCCGCGGCATCGGCGGCTGGGGACCCGGTCGAGACTCGACGGCCGAACGGCGAATGAGGCCGCGTGTGGGTGTAGTGGTGCGCCCGCATTATTGGGGGCTCGGAGGTTTGCCGGAGACGGGAATACCGGCAGATCGAGGAGGTTGGTACCTGCTGCCGAGAGTGAGGAGCAGGTGTGGTGAACGGGTTTTCGGTGGAGCGGCTGAAGCGGTGGAGCGGGCGGCTCGAACAGGTCGTCGAGCGTGACGAGGTGGCCGGGGCGGTGGCCGCGATCTATCGGCACGGTGAGCTCGTGCAGCTGGATACCGTGGGGTGGCGGGACCGCGAGGCGCGGCTGCCGATGGCGCAGGACAGCATCTTCCGGATCGCGTCCATGACCAAGCCCATCACCGCGGTGGCAGCGCTCACGCTGGTCGAGGAGGGCGCGCTGCGGCTCTTCGATCCGGTGGACGAATGGCTGCCGGAATTGGCCGACCGCAAGGTGCTGCGGGATCCGCTCGGCTCACCCGACGACGTGGTCCCGGCCGCGCGGGCCATCACCCTCGAGGATCTGCTCACCTACCGGCTGGGTCTGGGCTGGGGCCGTTCCAGCCTGGCGCCGCAGCTGTTCTCGCTGACCGCCGATCCGATCGCGTCCGCGCTGCAGGTGCCGAATGCGGAGCGGCTCGGGCCCGACGACTGGATGCGGCGCATCGGTGAACTACCGCTGATCGCGCAGCCCGGCACACTGTGGCGCTACCACACGGCCTCCGACATTCTCGGGGTGCTGATCAGCCGGGTCACCGGGCAATCGCTGGGCGCCGCACTGCGCGAACGGGTACTGGAGCCGCTCGGCATGCGGGACACGGGATTCGTTGTGCCCGAGGCAGATCGGGATCGGCTGACCGTGTTGTACGGCCGCGCACCCGAATACGCGGTAATCGATCATCCGAGCAGCACCCCGCTGGGCCGGGGAGCCGCTGTTCGCCTCCGGCGGAGCGGGATTGGTGTCCACCGTCGCGGACTATTCGCGCTTCGCCCGCATGCTCGGGAACCAGGGAACGCTGGACGGGGTGCGCATTCTGTCGCGTCCCACCGTGCAGGCCCTGTCGACCGACTACCTGACGCCCGAACAGCACGTCACCCCGTTCAATCCGCCACTCGGCCAGACGATCTGGGATGACGCCGGTTTCGGCTACGGCGTGCAGGTCCGCACCCGCCGTACCGGGATCGGCCCGGGCGCCGGTACGCTGTCGTGGCCCGGCGGTCTGGGTACCTCCTGGTTCGCTGATCCGCGGGAGGATCTGGTGGGTCTGCTGTTCGTGCAATCGCAGAACATCATCATCGCCGCCGAATGGCAGCATCCGCTCGGCGACGACTTCTTCACCCTCACCTACCAGGCCATCGACGACTAGTACACCGTGCCCATGGCCACTCGCACCTCGTCGAGGGTGGCCTCGGCGATCTCATTGGCCCGTCGATTGCCCTCGCGCAGTACCGATTTCACGATATCGGGATTCGCGGCCAGCTCGGTCCGGCGGGCGCGGTGCCGGGCGAAGAATTCGTTGACCGCATCGGTCGCGAGCTTCTTCAGCCCCGCGCCGCCGCCGTCGCCGATCTGCTCGGCCAGGGTGGTCTCGTCCGAGCCCAGGCACAGGGCCGCGGTGGTGAGCAGGGCCGAGACACCCGGCCGCGCATCGGGATCGAAGGTGATGCGCCGTTCGGAGTCGGTGGCCGTGCGCTTGATGATCGCGGCGGTCTCGTCGGCGGTCATGCGCAGTTGGATGGCATTGCCGTAGCTCTTGGACATCTTGCGTCCGTCCAGCCCGGGCACGTGCGGCGTCGCCGTCAGCAGGGCCTGCGGTTCCGGGAAGACCGGAGCGTAGAGCTCGTTGAATCGCCGTGCGATGACCCGGGTCTGCTCGAGGTGCGGCAGCTGATCCTTGCCGACCGGCACCAGATTGCCCTTGCAGAACAGGATGTCGGCGGCCTGATGCACCGGATAGGTGAGCAGCAGCCCGCTCAGTGCCCGTCCGGAGGCGGCTTCCTCGGTCTTGACGGTCGGATTGCGGTGCAGTTCGGCCTCGGTCACCAGGCTCAGGAACGGCAGCATGAGCTGGTTCAGCGCGGGCACCGCGGAATGGGTGAAGATGGTCGCGCGGCTCGGATCTATGCCCGCGGCAAGGTAATCCAGGACGGCGTTGTACACATTCTCGCGCACCGGCCCGATGCCGTCACGGTCGGTGATGACCTGGTAGTCGGCGAGGATGACGAACAGGCCCACACCGAGGCGCTGCAACCGCACCCGCTCGCTGATGGTGCCGAAGTAGTGGCCCAGATGCAGTGCGCCGGTGGGCCGTTCACCGGTGAGGACACGGAATTTCTCGGGATGCGCGGTGATGGCGGCATGCAGTTCGTCACTGCGCTCGCGGGTGGCTGAGAAGGAATCCATCGGAACAGCTCCTGATCTTGGACGAGGAGGGCTGTACGAAAACCGTTACCGCTCGGGGTGATTTCACGGGCCGCGTACAGCCCGTGAACATGGGTCAAACGGGCCGCTGCTGCAGCCGCCACCATGTCCGGGGAAGGGAAGTCACCCGCCCACGGTAGCAGTGGCCGCGGGCCGGGTGTCAACCCGATTCGTGCTGTCTTACGGGTGCGCGGAGACGACGCGTGGCATGGGTGCGACAGTCCCCGGGCAGGGCGCGGGGCAGAGTGCCCCCGCCAGTGCGGTGTGCGGCGTGCGATGGCGCAGCGAGCCGAGCATGGCGACGGTCTCGAGCACGATCACGATCGCCCCGTAGACGTAAGTGGTGGCGGCCAGCCCGAACCTGCTCACGCTGAGTCCGGCGAGCACCGCCGGAATGCTCAAGGCCAGATACGACACCACATAGATGGCCGTCACCACTTCGGCGCGGGCCGCGGCGGGGGAGAGGCCGGTGAGCATGCGCAGCGCGCCCGAGAAGGACGGCCCGAAGCCGATACCCGCCACAATGCTGGCGGCGAAGAACAGCCACACCGAATGCGTCGCGGCGCCCACCAGGGCCAGCGCCACACCGGCGATGAGCAGGACCGGCCCGCGTTGCAGGGCTTGATCGATGGTCCAGTCGCGGGCCAGCACGGCCGTGATCGCCGAGGTGCCTTGCAGCGCAACCACCACCAGGCCGCCCGCGAGCGCACTGGTCTGATGGAACTGCACATGCATGAGCGCCCCGCCCAGCGCCAGATACAACCCGCCCAGCGCCCAGGTCGCGCAGATGGACGGCAACAGGGTCAGGAAGGCGGCCCGGACCGGTTGCGGCACCGACACTTTCGGTTTCAATGATTCGAGTGCGTGCCCGTCCGGCGCCACGGTCTCCGGGATCACCAGCACGCCGATGACGATGATGATGAAGGCCGCGGCCAGCAGCCAGTACACCAGCCGGGTCGGCGCGGGCGCGTAGGACACCAGCAGTCCGGAACTGATGGCTCCCACCGCCAGGCCCCCGCCCGCCGCGACATTCGTCATGAGCGCGCCCAGCCGGGATTCGGCGGGTTGCAGATCGATGAGGGTCGCGCTGATCGCACCCGTCGCCAATCCGGTGGCAATGCCCTGCACGATGCGCGCGGTGAAAAGCCAAGCCACCGACTGCGCTTCGGCGAAGGCCAGGGTGCCCAGCAGTTCGACCAGCACCGCGGCCAGCAGCACCGGCCGGCGTCCGATGTGATCGGACAGCGAGCCCGCGAACAGCAGGGTCACCAGCAACGCGATCGCATTGGCGGCATAGACGCCGGTGGACACCAGCGACGAGTAGTGCCACATCTGCTGATACACCGGGTACATCGGCGACGGCGCCGCGGACGCGAACAGCAACAGGCCCAGCGCGATGGACAGCAGCCAGAAGGCCGAGCTGTTCGACATGCGATAGCGCGCGGGGGTTTCGACGCTCAGGGCGTCGGAAGGTAGGTCCTGCATCATTCCTCGAACAGATCTTCGGTAAGGGCCTGTACGAGTGTGACCCAATCGGGCTGTGGCCGCTGGGGATCGGCGCCGGGGTGGTCCCGCGCCTGGGTGAAGGGCGCGGGACCACGGTGGCTGTCGGTACACGATCCGACGGGTATTACGCTACACCAAATCTTTTTGTTCGGGTTACCTAACTCGTCTCGGCGCGCCGGGCGCGACACGGCCCCGGATTGTGGGATTTACGTCACATGCACCGCAGGTCCCGGCCCGGTTTCGTGCGGTCCGGACGAGCCTGACCGGCACTCGGTACGGCGGCGTCGGAGGTGCTGAAGTCGGTGTGGCCGCAGTGCTTTCGCGATCGCGGATCGGTGCGCTTGACATCGCCCGGGCCGGGGCAGAACCTGATAGTTAGCGTAGCTAAATTGCAGTGGGCGTCTCGTGACGTGCGAGCGCTTCCGGCGGACGATGGTGTCGAACAAGGGAGGCTGATCATGGTGGATGACGTCCGGGGGCAGGTACGCGAGGAACGCATCGCGGCGTTGAGCGCGGATCCGCAGATCCGGGCGGCCATGCCGCTGGAAGAGATCGCGACAGCGGCCCGGCAGCCCGGACTGGGGCTGGCCCAAATCATCGAGACGGTCATGCTGGGCTACGCCGACCGGCCCGCCATCGGACAACGCGCCACCGAACTGGTCACCGACGAGACCGGCCGCCACCACCGCCGGCTGCTACCCGAATACGAAACCGTCAGCTACGGCGAACTGTGGCAGCGCGCGGGCGCGCTCGCGGCGGCCTGGCATCGCGACGCGCACAACCCCGTCCAGGCCGGCGACTTCGTCTGCACGCTCGGATTCACCAGCTGCGATTTCACCGTCGCCGATCTGGCGGGGGTGCGACTCGGCGCGGTGAATGTGCCCCTGCAATCGAGTGCTTCAGTGGCGCAATGGAGTTCGATCCTCGGTGAGACCGGCGCGACGGTGCTTGCGGTCAGCCTCGAACTGCTGGCCGCCGCGGTCGACGCGGTACTCGCCTCGGCCACGCTGCGAACCGTCGTGGTGATCGACTACGAGCCCGCAGACGACGATCAGCGCGAGGCCTTCGAGGCGGCGAAACACGAACTGGCGCAGTCCGGTAGCACCGTCACGGTGGATGCCCTGCAGGACGTGCTCGCGCGCGGCGCCGAACTGCCGCCCGTCCCGCCGCGCGGGTCCGGCAGCACCGAAGAGCTGGCCCTGCTCATCTACACCTCCGGCAGCACCGGCACCCCCAAAGGCGCCATGTACCCCGAACGGCTGGTGGCGGCGAAGTGGCTGGGGCCCACCGTCATTCCCGCGCCGGTGATCAACTTCAGTTACATGCCCATGAGCCACGTCGCGGGCCGCATGGTGCTCGCCGGCACCTTCGCTCGCGGCGGCACCGCGTACTTCGCGGCCGCGAGCGATATGTCGACCCTCTTCGAGGACGTCGCGCTGATCCGGCCCACGGAGCTGTTCTTCGTGCCGCGCGTGTGCGACATGGTGTTCCAGCGCTACCAGAGCGAACTCGAACAGCGGCTCGCCGCGGGCGTGCCCCGCGACGTGGCCGATGCCGAGGTGAAAACCGCACTGCGCCAGGAATTCCTCGGTGGTCGCCTGGTGCGTGCCATGGTCGGTAGCGCCCCCATCTCCGCGGAGATGAAGGTCTTCATGGAATCGGTCCTGGACGAACCGCTGCACGACGGCTACGGCTCCACCGAGGCCGGCGGTGGCCTCCTGATGGACAATCAGATCCGGCGCCCACCCGTCCTCGATTACAAGCTCGTCGACGTCCCCGAACTCGGCTACTACGGCACCGATCAGCCGCATCCGCGCGGGGAACTGCTCGTCAAGTCGACGCTCATGATCCCGGGCTACTACCGGCGGCCCGAAATCACCGCCGAGATCTTCGACCCGGACGGCTTCTACCGCACCGGCGATATCGTCGCCGAACTCGAACCGGACCACCTCGTCTACGTGGACCGCCGCAATAACGTGCTGAAGCTGTCGCAGGGCGAGTTCGTGGCCATCGCCAAACTCGAGGCCATGTACGCCACCAGTCCGCTGGTCGGGCAGATCTTCGTACACGGCTCCAGCGAACGCGCCTACCTGCTGGCGGTCATCGTGCCCACCGCTGAGGCCCGCGCCCTGGATCCGGCGGAACTGACTGCGGCGCTGACCGATTCGCTGCAGCGGATCGCCAAGGACAACCAGCTCGAATCGTACGAGCTGCCGCGTGCTTTCCTGATCGAATCCGAGCCGTTCACCATCGATAACGGACTGCTGTCCGGCATCGCGAAACTGTTGCGGCCCAAGCTGCGTGAACACTACGGCGAACGGCTCGAACGGCTGTACGCCGAGCTCGCCGAGCAGCAGGACAGCGAGCTGCGGGCGCTGCGCCGCGAATCGGCCGAGCTGCCGGTGTCCGAGGTGGTCATCCGGGCGGCACAGGCGATACTGGGTTGCGCCGCAACGGATCTGCGGCTGGACGCGCACTTCACCGACCTGGGCGGCGACTCGCTCTCGGCCCTGTCGTATTCGACGCTGCTGCGTGAGCTCGTCGGTGTGGAGGTGCCGGTCGGCGTGATCGTCAGCGCCGCCAATACGCTGGGCGGTCTCGCGAAATACATCGAGGCGGAACGGGATTCGGACGGTAAGCGCCCCACCGTCACCGCTGTCCACGGCAGCGGCGCCGAGATCCGCGCGGCCGACCTCACACTGGACAAGTTCATCGACGCCGCCACCCTGACCGCGGCCCCCGGACTGCCGCTCGCCCCGCAGCCGCCGCGCACGGTCCTGCTCACCGGCGCCAACGGTTACCTCGGCCGCTTCCTGTGCCTGGAATGGCTGGAACGACTGGAGGAGTCCGACGGCACCCTGATCTGCATCATCCGCGGCTCGGATGCCGACGCCGCCCGCACGCGCCTCGACGAGGTCTTCGACAGCGGCGATCCGGAAATGCTGCGCCATTACCGGGAGCTCGCCGACCGGCGGCTGCAGGTGCTGCCCGGTGATATCGGCGAACCGAATCTCGGCCTGTCACCACGGGATTGGCAGCGGCTCGCCGATACCGTGGACCTGATCGTGCATCCGGCCGCCCTGGTCAACCACGTGCTGCCCTACGACCAGCTGTTCGGGCCGAACGTGGTCGGCACCGCCGAGGTGATCCGCCTGGCCCTCACCACCCGGCGCAAGCCCGTCACCTACCTGTCCACGGTCGCGGTGGCCTCGCAGATCGATCCCGCGGTCTTCGACGAGGACGGCGATATTCGCGAGATCAGCGCGGTCCGCAGCCTCGACGACGGGTACGCCAACGGCTACGGCAACAGCAAATGGGCGGGCGAGGTACTGCTGCGGGAGGCCCACGACCTGTGCGGACTCCCGGTCGCGGTCTTCCGCTCCGATATGATCCTGGCGCACAGCCGCTATGCCGGGCAGTTCAACCTGCCGGATATGTTCACGCGCCTGCTGCTCAGCGTGCTGGCCACCGGTGTCGCACCGAAGTCCTTCTACCGCACCGACTCCGCGGGCAACCGCCGCCGCGCCCACTATGACGGCCTGCCCGCCGACTTCACCGCCACCGCGATCACGGTGCTGGGCTCCCGGGTCACCGACGGATTCGAAACCTTCGACGTGCTCAATCCGCACGACGACGGCATCTCCCTGGATGAGTTCGTCGACTGGCTCATCGAGGCGGGACACCCCATCGAGCGCCTGGACGACTATGCGGAATGGCTGAGTCGCTTCGAAACCGCGCTGCGGGCCCTGCCCGAACAGCAACGGCAGCACTCGGTCCTGCCCCTGCTGCACGCATACCGCCACCCCTCGCACCCCGTGGCCGGTGCGGCCCTGCCCGCCAAGAAGTTCCACAACGCGGTCCAGGAGGCGGAACTCGGCCCGGACGCCGACATCCCGCACCTGACAAGAGAACTCATCACCAAGTACGTCACCGACCTGAAGTTGCGCGGCCTGCTGTAGTCGAAGCGCACTGTAAGGCGTTTGAAACCGGTTCCGCTCACCATGAACCCCGTGCTCACACGAGTAGGGGGAACTACATGAAAACCGGAACCACAGCGCGGGTGATCGTCGCGGGCGCTGCCGTGCTCGCGGCGGTCGGCGTCGGCGGCACCGCCCAGGCCGACGCACCGGGGCAACTGCTCCAATTCCGCTCGCCATCGGGCAATATCGCGTGCGCATTCACCACCGCGATCGGCGGCAAGCCCGGCATTCTCTGCAATATCGCCAACTTCACTTACACCCCGCCGCAGCGCCCGGATTGGTGCAAAGACGGCGGCTGGGGGAGTTCGCTCTTCCTGGTCGAGGGCGGCACTCCGGCCTTCGGCTGCCAGGGACAAGGGATAAGCTCCGATGGTCTGCCCATCCTGTACTTCAGCCACTCGACCACCTCGGGCAACATCACCTGCCTGAGCGCCGCCGAGGGCATCACCTGCACGGATACCTCGACCGGCCACTATTTCCGGATCGCTCGCGAATCCTACGAACTACATTGATCACCGGTTCAGACGCGAAGGGAACGATCATGTCCGATATGCAACTGTCGGTCGAGGAAATCGCCGCACACTGCGTGCGGATGATCGCCGAGGGCGACTACGCGGATTTCGAGAAGTACATCCATCCGGAGGCGACCAACCGCGAATCCGTGGCCGAACCACCGGCCTCCCGCGGCACCGGTCCCGCCGCCTTCCTCTCCACCGCGGAATGGCTGCGCTCGGCCTACTCCGGAATGCACTGGGAGATCCACGATCTGGTGTCCGACGGTGACCTCGTGGTGCTGCACGCCACCCTGTCCGGTCGGCAGACCGGTCCGTTCGTGGTCTACGACGCCGACGGCAAGGTCGAACAGGTCTTCCCGGCCACCGGCAAGGACTTCGCGGTCACCCAGACGCACTGGTGCCGCTTCGCCGACGGCCGCCTGATCGAGCACTGGGCCAACCGCGACGACCTCGGCCAGGCCCGCCAGCTCGGCTGGGCGCCACCGAGCCCGATCTACCTGTTCCGCATGCAACTCGCGACCCGCGGGGCCCGGCGCGCGAATCGCTGAAAACCGTTGCCGCCCCGAGGGGTCAGCCGCCGAGCGCGCCGAGATAGGCGCGCTCGGCGGCGGTCAGCGAACGGGGTGCGTTGTCCGCCATGGCCACCAGGGTCGAGGTGGCCGACAGATAGACGTGCTCGGCATTGCGCACCTCGTGCGCCAGCGTGAACGACGTATCGCCGATGCGCTCGACCACGCTGGTCACCGTCACCGGATCCGGCCCGAAGGTGAGCGGCAGTCGATAGGTCAGCCGATGCCCCGCGACCACCAGATGCCACGGCTCGTGTCCCGCCAGCAGATCTTCCCGCGCCTCGTCGAGGTATTGCGCGAACACCACATTGTTGAGATGGCCGAGCGCATCCATATCGGCGCGCCGCAATTGGATGTCGTAGCTGTGCATCAGTACCGCATCTCCTCGAGCATCACCCGTTCGCGCTCGTTCAACTTCCGCGACCGCTGCGCCTCCGGATCGAAAGCCACCATGGTGCACTCGGCCCGCGTGTACACGGCCTCCTCGTCGAGCACCTCGTGCGCCAAGCTGTACGACGAGGTCCCGACCTTCGTCACCCAGGTCTCCACCCGCACCGGCCGCGCCCGATACCGCAGCGGCGCCAGATAGTCGATATCCATCTGTGCCACGACACTCGATCCGGAGAACTCCCTGGTCCGGAACAGATCGATGCGCGTCTCCTCCAGATACCTCAGATGAACCGCATTGTGCACATGCCCATCGGCATCCATATCGGACCACCGCAACGGGCACAGATAGACATGACGAGACACACCGCATTCCTATCAAGCCGTGCGCAGGCAACCTTGCGGCGACCCCTGTGGAGCGCCTAGTTCGTCGCGGGAGCCGACGTCACCGGAGCGGCCGAAGTGACCACGGGCGCCGCCGAAGTGGTCACCGGCGCCGCGGAGGTCGCCACCGAAGTCGTGACCGGAGCATCCGTCGTGGTCGCCGTCGGACTCACCGAAACCGTGGTGACGGGCGCGGCCGAGGTCGTGCCCGCCGGAATCGGATCCGGGCACTTGCCATCCCGCTCACCGATCGAATTGATCTCCGCATTGGACCGCGGATCACCGGCATAGTTGAGCTGATCGGTGCATTTCACCGCGTTGTCCGGCCCCGGCGGATTCCCCGGCTGCCCACCCGGATCCGCAATCGGCCCCGGATTCGCCGGATTCACCGCCGGCGCACCAGGATTCGCCCCGGGACCACCCGCCTGCCCACCGGGATTCCCGGGCGAACCGGTCGTCGTACCGGCAACCGTGGACGCCACCACCGAACTGCTCGGCGACCCTTTGATGGTGGTCGTAGCCGGCGACCCGGACCCCGACGAGCACCCCGTCACCAGCCCGATCACCGGGCTCATCACCAGCACCGCCACCCCGGCAGCCGCCCGGCGCCGCACACGAATCTCCCACATAATGGGCACTCCTCCTGAAATTTCCCCAACCCCGAAGCATCAACCACCGCCGACCGTAACCCGCCCCCACCACCCCGCAGATGCCACAACTTCTGAGGTCTGGACGCGCCGTAGGCATCCCGTAAGTATTTCCCGCCATTGAGCGTGGAATCCGCCGTGCTCGATGGCGGCCGGGACTACTATCCCCGCATGACGGTCGGCACGGACCTACCAAAACCCGAAACGCTGTTCGACCTCGACGTCTGGCTGCACAGGTGGCCGGCGAGCGTCTACGCCACCGAACTCCACTACGGAGTCCTCGTCTTCACCGGCCGCGACCAGTTCGACGACCGAGACGTAGCCATCGCCGAGCGCACCTACCCCGGACGCCGCATCCTCCTCAACGACACCGGCAAACTGGAAGTCCACCCCGCCGGCAACACCCCACCCCTCTCCATCTTCAACCCCACCCACCCCCTCCGCCCCCACTGACCCACCCACCCCACAAGCCCCCCTACCAGCCGATTTGGAGAGTAAGGGGGGTACTGGGGTAATCTCGTCGAGCACGAGCGAGAGCAAATGCAACGGGCTGTGGCGCAGCTTGGTAGCGCACTTGACTGGGGGTCAAGTGGTCGCAGGTTCAAATCCTGTCAGCCCGACCAGGTCAGAGGCGGTTTCCGCCTCTGACCGGTTACGTTTTGTGGACCAATTGTGGACCACAACGCCATCCGCAGGACCTACGGGACTGTCGGGCACAGGTGTATTCAACAGGTTCATCGCACTCATCGGCAACGAGATCTCCGACGTGGGATCTACCGCCCTTCACGCCGAATCTCCACACCCCATATGGGGTTTGCTGGATAGTCGCCAGCTTCGTGTGGCGAGGCTTACCCTTCTGATACCTCCCGTCCGCGGGGGCTTCCCGGCAACCGCCGCAGCGGAATCGGACGATGTGCCGTTCGGCATGGACAGCGCTCGGCCCAGAGGTTTCGACGGCACCGGGAGCTGCGATCGGAAAGGGGTCAGCCATGGACAGTGCAGCCCACAAACATTCGCTGCTGAGTCAGCGGATGTACACCACCGGGGAAGTCTCTCGAATACTCGGTGTGGATGCGTCGACGCTACGGCGCTGGCGCCGCGGCAAGCCGGCCGAAGGACCGGGGTTCATCCTCATCTCCGAGCGTGTCGCCAAGTACCCCGAGAGCGATCTCGAGGCGTATCTGGTTGCACGACACATCATCCCTGCGGCATAGCCGCCCGCCTCGTGCTGGAGGTGGGAAGCAATGAGTGACTCGCTCGTCATGCCTATCGGCATCAAACTCACCAGCGATATCGAGGTACTGGAGCGTGCCGGGTCCGGCAATCCCTTTCGTGCGCGCGTCCGCTGGACCGACCCGGAGACGAAGGCCCGGCCGTCGAAGTCCGCGACTTTCGAAACCGAAGGGCAGGCACAAGTCTGGATCGATCGGCTTGTTCGATTGGCAGCGCGAGATATCGATCCGATCCGTGCGAGTATCAGCTTGCTCCAATACGGCACCGATCACATGGATCTCGCCCTGGTCGGACTCGAGGAGAAAACCAAAGATCCCTACATGGCCGGCTGGCGTACGCGGGTCGTGCCCACGATGGGGCATCTTTGGGTCCCTACGATCACGAATGGCATCTGCGATCGTGCAGTGGTCCAGTGGATCGAGGAAGGGGGCTGCGGAAAATCGACGATCAAGAACACTCTGGCGGTACTCAAACGCGTCATGGAACAAGCCCGCCGCGACGGGCTGATCGATCTCAATCCAGCGAATGTCCGTGGCTGGCAAGCACTTTACAAACAGGTCGAAGATGAACTGAAGGACCCACGCGCGCTGGCCATCCCCACGTGGCCTGCGCTGGTCGATTTCTGTGATGCCCTGGTGAATGCTTCCGCAGGTCACTATGACGGCTGGGGTGAAATCGTCATGTTCGCCGCGTGTACCGCGGCGCGCATCGGGGAGGTCTCGGGCTGCCTGGTCGGCGATATCGATACCGAGTCGTGGATCTGGACTGTAAGGCGACAGACAACGCCCGGGCCCGGCGGACTCATCGACAAAGGCACGAAGGGCAATCGCGCCAGGTTCGTGCCGATCATCGAACAGATTCGTCCCTTGGTGGACAGACGCATAGCGGCACTGGGAAACAGGAAGGACGCTCGACTGTTCACAGGGCCCAAGGGAGGGCGAATCACTACCGGGGGTCTGCGCGACGCTACGCATTGGGATCAGGTCGCAGTCCGATTGGGGCACGAGCGTCTGGTGCGGCACTCTTTGCGCCATACCGGGTTGACCTGGATGGCTGATGCCGGCATACCGATGCACCGGCTGCAACAGATTGCAGGACACGCAGATTCGCGTGTAACTGAGCTGTACATCCGACCGGATCACACACGCCTGGCGAAGGCCGCTAAGAAGATGTCCAAACACCTGAAACTGGCTGCCTGAAACGGAAGAACGGTGCCCCAGATCCTCGTGCGCAGGGTCTGGGGCACCGGGTAATCGTCCAACCAGTCGCTTGCTGATTGACGTCCCGACTGTAGCTGACTGGCACGTATCGGCACTCTGCCAGGGGTTGCGTGTCGGGTCGGCGTCCAATCTGGTTTGGACGCGGCCAGTTCCGGCGTACCGTCCAGAAATGTCAGGTACAGCCGCCGACGACTTGAAGCGCGAGATCATGCAGAGTCCCGAGATCGATCGACAGTGGATACGGCTGTTCGACGCGGCGGACATCGTCGGCATTGCCGAGGCTCGATCTGCCGGTCGCAAAGCTGGCCGCTCATTGAAGATGAAAGTTGCCACATTCCATACCGACCCGCGCCGCCGGGCAGACGGGTTGGTGGCCGTCATCGTCACGATGAACCAGGAAGAGAACGATCCTGAGGAGGAGCAACGGATGTGGAAACGGACCCTGAACCGTCCCGGGTTTGGGGCCGCCCAGATCGCCTGCTGTCGTAGCGTAAGCCCGCCCAGTTCATGGGCCAAGCTAGTGAGTGTCCAGTCGTGCGCGATGATAGATCGGTGACTGACAGCGTCTGGGGGCGAACCCCTACGACACAGGGCGGAAAGGATGTCGTTCAACTCGTCCGCGAGTACATGAAGCGCATCGAAGAGAAGGCCAAGCAGCGTGACTGCCCGTCACGTCGCCACCACTATGTCCCGCAGTCATACCTTCGAGCGTGGAGTGATGATGGAGATCGCCGCGTCCGTGTCCTGCTGACGAGACGGGGCATCGACAGACTGTGCGGTGTGAAGGATGTCTGTGTCAGTGAGAATCTCTATCGTGCAATAGCCCCAGATGGTGAAGCGCACAATCAATACGAGGCGATGCTGGGCATCATTGACGATGAGTCAGCCCGAATCCTTAGAATCCTTCAACGGCATCGGCCCGGTGATGATCTAGATTTCGATGACTTTATGTCGCTGGCTGTCGTGATGGCATTTCAGCATAGTCGTACGCCGCAGACAATACGACTGATAGCCGATGTCACGAAGTGGATGTCCCACCGAATGGGAGAGGACCCGAAGGAGGTTGGGGGGAGTCTCCTACTAGATACGGTCTTTGCCCACCTTTACACGCTTGCGGATGAGTTCTCTATCCGTCAACTTGAGCTATGGGATGATCCGCGCGGCCGATTTATCACTTCTGACCAGCCAATTCAGCCATCAATGGACCGACCTGGCGAATTTCCGCCGATTCATGAGGGCCACTATGTCTGGTGGCCGATCAGCCCCAACCGCCTAGCGGTGCTGAGCACCGATAATGGTAATGCAAAGGTCATAGTCCGTAATGCGACGTCCAACGAGGTCAGAGCAGTTCGGGGCGCATATGTGAGAGGGGCCGAGGAAGCGATCATCGCCGTTCCTACTGACCGGGATCTTCCTCATGGCCGGTTACTCCGTCGGCCGCAGATCGTCGTAAACTGCAAGCCGAAGCGTTCGGAGGATGGCTGCGAATTTTCCTTCACGTATGGGTATGCTTCTCGGCCTCTGGATCAAGCATGTTTGCCGCTATGTCCACTCGCGCAAGCGGCAATGGAAGGAGGCTCAAACAAACAACGGTGACACACGCGGACTCAGCCGCACCGTCAGTGAATGGCAAAGGCCAGCAGTCGGACCGTCTCTGCCTGCGGTCGGATTTCTGCCATGGCGTAGGCGCCGAAGCAGCGTTACTCCTAGCCTGTGCTGCTTGATCTGAAAGTCGCCAGCCGAAACCTGGTGCCAACGACAGTCGACGGCGATCAGATCTGAACATCTGCAAAGACTTGCGTCGCCGCCTGCGCCGGTACCGAGACCGGGCGTGCATTGCCCACAAGCGCCGCCATCACCCACGATTCGACCGCCGTTGACACCTTGTCCAGAACGTGGCCGAGTCAGCTTACTATCGTGGCCCACCTGATACTGTCCAATCCGATTTCCGTCGGGCCCGCCGCATCCTGTGGTTCTGAAGCGCGACTCAGAGAGGAGACCGCGGCGTAGGGCGTTGAACGATGTGAACGTGTCCTTGCGGGCGCGGGAGGCCAAGTATCGTTGAGCGCCCGAACTTGTCGGTGGGGGATGCGATGATCTGGCAACCCTAGATCCGATGTGCGGCCACGGCTGATGGCTGACCACCTTCGAAATGGACTGCGATCGTGCGTATCACCAATATCGAGCCCGGAGTCGGGGCAGCCCCACGTCCGCACACCGTCAGAGACGAGGATGTCTGCACGTACCGCGTGATCGAATCTGCAGATGGGACGCCTCTACTCCATTTGCAGGTGAGTACTGCCGGCGGTAAGGCCAGCTTTTCGGTGCAGTTCGACCGAGACTCGGCTGGCCGGCTGTTCGAGATCTTCAGCGATGCCGATGTACTCAGCCGACTGACGCTGGATTGGCAACGCATCGACGCTGACGGGTTCGAGCGACTGATCGCCCGGTTGCTCGAGCTGTCGGGCGCATACACGAAGATCAATAGGCTGATGAACGTCAACGCGCCCGATTGCGGACGGGATATCGAGGCATTCTTGCAGGTCAGCGATGGTCTCGGCGTGGAGACACTGGAACGCCTGATTGTCCAAGCGAAGCACTGGCCCGGGAGAGGGGTCAGCGCCTCCGAGATCGCCGACTTGGTTCACACCAAGATGCCGCAGTGGGAGGGCGAGCCGGTGCGGCGTTTGACGATCGCTACATCCGGATCGTTCACTCGCGACGCTGTTCACTGGACAGAGGCTCACAACCGTGCGGCCCACCGCCCGACGATCACGCTGTGGTCGTCCAGCGAACTCGAACGGATGCTCAGGCGATGGCCAACGTTGGCTGCCGAATTCGGCCTGATCACGTCGAGGCCCGATCGGTCGCCTCTCACGTCGTCCTAGGCGGTGTCAACCTGCCGACAACGTCCCTGTCGATAATTTCAGGCAGCGCCAGTCCGGCGATCTCCCGCGTGAGCGGCGGTCTCACGCCCGGCTGTCACCTCCAAGCGCCCTTCAGGTATGCGCAGATCCGAATTGTCAGAGATGCGGCGTACGATCGTTGGACACTGGGATCTACCTGCATCTGGAGTACTTACTGCTGCGCATAGTGCGCGAAGGCCAGCAAACCCAGACGGAACCGCTACTCCGGTCGCGCTTGTGGAGGAGAACTGAAATGGTTCAGCAAAGTGATTACTCAGTGTTCAAAGTCTCGTGTTCCAACTGTGGCGTCGAAATACCCCTTGCAGAGTCATTGATTCTGGAGATGCTTGCCCCAGAGCGTGAACGCATTGAGCGCGACGCCGCAGCCGAGGCCAAGGCATCCGCAGACGCCAAATCCGCCGGGCTAGAAAAACTTGTTAGCGAGTTGCGCGGCGCTGTTCAGGTAATGACTGAACGTGCGAAAAAGAGCGAAACCAACGAGCTAAAGATTCGCCAGGAGAATGAGCGCATCAGTGTGAAGCTTGGGGCATTTGAACTGGAAGTAACTCGCGAGGCCGCCGCTCGCAGTGAGAAGATCCGTGCTGCCGAAAAGAGGCGCGCGGACAGATGTATTGCGGACACCCTCCGTGACGCGCGAGGTGAGACTCTCGAACTTAATGGCCGAATCAAGCAGCTGGAGAAACAGCTGGCCAATGCGCACCGTAGCGCTGTATCTCACTCTCGCCCAACAGATCTAGGGTTAGCTCGGCAACAAGCGCTCGTCGAAGAGCTCCAGGCGCGATTCTCCAGTGATTCCTTGCGCTCCGCCAAGCGCGGCGCCCGAGGGGTCGATGTGATCCAAACTGTATGTGATCACGGTAGTTCCTGCGGCAATCTCGCCATCGAGAACAAGGATACAAAAACGTTCCAACGGCAATGGCTTGCCACATTGGCTAAGGATATGAAGGCTGAGAACGCTATGTTCGGCGTTCTTGTGACATCAACGCTGCCCGCCGGTGTTCACAGCGGTGACCAGATAAATGGCATCTTCATCTGCGAGCCTTCCATGGCACTGCCTGTTATCGCGATCGTCCGGCAAACGCTGATCGCGGTTTCTCACTGCATCGCAGCGGCGCTAGCGCCGGAGGACACGGCAAAACAGCTGTACGACTACGTCACTGTTGGCCGGTTCGGCCCATTACTCGGCAAGGCGCTCGACGTCTGCCAGGCTGCGCTTAGGCAACTAGAGAAAGAGGATGCCTACCATCGCCAGCGACAGGCAGCATTGCGGCAAACCTTGCTCGGCATCATCGACGCCGTTGTCACTGTCGGGGGTGACATCTCGGGTCTTGGTGCGGAGGTCCCACCTGCTCTGCGCGTCGAGCTGCCCTCGATCCCCAGAGAATTGACCAACAGTGTGACATCCTGAACAGGATCGTGACACTCGTCATCGCCGTGATCGTGGCCGTGGCGATCATCGAGGAACACTCGGCGGCCCCTCGCGTGTCGGGCCCGGGAACGGAGGCGACACCAGCGGCATGCCGACATTCACCGTGACCGCCGGTCCACTGCCGATCGGGCCCAACGGACCACCTCAGGCGAACACCACCCAATCGGTTTCTTCACCTGCCTGAGCCGGACCGGCACCCGGCACGCTGATCAGGACTTGCCCACACCTCAGTCAGTCCTGGATACGGCATAGCCCTCGGGCGCACCTGCCTCGACTCGATCACCACCGGGTGGGACGTGGCCGTCAGCGGAGTGCCCAACCCCTACGGAGAGCGGATGACTTTCAGCCTGATGACCCTCAGGCCGGTCACCCTGGGGTCGCTACCCGACAGCGCCGATCCCAACTACGAACCCTGTGGGAACGCGTCGGCGGGTGGCGGGTCCTGCGAGATGGCACGACCCTGTGCCTGCACGCCCACGGCCTGCTCGCCGCAATCACGGTCACCCGCAACCTCGAGCACCGCGCTTCTGGACTACACGGTCTGGGTCGATTGATCCGATCAGCCACCAGCCGATCCCACGCCACAGCGGCGAAAGCGCTTGCTCCGCAACATGATCCAGGCAGACGGACAACGCCGGGACTCGCCGAAGTCGGGTCACAGCCCTACACGTCACGTAGCCCGCGCGCTCATCTGTTCCAGCTACTTAATCGTCCTGCTGGAATGTCTGGAGTAGAACATGAGCAGCTCAAGGCTGCCGATGTTCATCCGCCAGAGCGGTACCCGCCCTCGAATCCCTTTGCAGATGCTGGGTGTTCAGGCGGTTGCCCAGTTGATGGATGCCGTGTCAGCCGGACGGGAAGCGCTTCAAGACGTCGGAAGAAGAGGCTTCGTCGCCAGCGCAGTTCGCTGGGCGCTGTAGCGAGCTGCATGTGGGGGAATCGCTGCAGCAGGAGTGAGATGGCTGCGGCTGCTTCGGTGCGAGCAAGGCGCGCACCGAGGCAGTAGTGGATTCCGGTCCCGAAGGAGAGGTGGCGAACGGGGCGATCAGGGTCGAATGTATCTGGGTTGGTGATGGATTCGGGGTCTTGGTTGGCCGCGAGTAGCGAGACCATCAGCAATTCCCCTCGACGGATCTGCTGGCCGGCGATATCGAGATCGGTATGAGCCTGACGGAGAGTCGAAACAGGGAGCGGCGGATCAGAACGCAGCGTTTCGTCGAGGATGGCCTCCAGCCGGTCGGGCTCGGTAAGCACGCGCTGGATCTCCACGGGGTGGGATAGCAGCGAAAGCACTGTGCCGAGAATGAGATTCGAAGTGGTCTCATGCCCGGCGATCAGCAACAACGCTACGGTTGACAGCGCTTCCTTCAGATTGATTTCACCCTTCGAGATCTGTTGTGTGAGCGCGGTGATCAGGTCGTTGCGGGGACGAACTCGTCGCGCGGCGAAGTGTGGCAGTATCAGGCGAGCGAAATCTATACTGGCGCTTCGCAATTGATGCGGCTCGGCGACGGTGACGTCGGAGAGAATCGCCGAAGAGCGTTCGATTCGTTGCTGATTTCGGCTGTCTATTCCGGTGATCTCGCAGATCACTGCTACCGGAAGTGGGCACGCGAGTGCGGAGACCAGATCGACAGGTTCGGTCGAATCCATCGAATCGATCAAGCCTGCTGCCAGGGTATGGATTCGGGGCTCCATGGCGGTGACAGCACGAGGAGTGAAGAAGTCGGCAACCGATCGGCGCAGCCGCGTGTGGTCCGGAGGATCGGACCCGAGCATGTGGGTCACCATCCACTCGGTGCCATAGCGCAGAAACCTTTGACGCAATCCGGCGTCGGCGCCATCGCTGGATACTCCGAGCATGGTGTCGCGACCTTTGCCGATGCGACGGTCGGTGAGTACTTTTCGGGCAATGTGGTCGCCGGTGATGAGCCATCCGTGAACTCCGGACGGTGTTTCGAACCGGTGGATAGGCCCGTCGTGGAGTAACTGCCGGTAGAAGTCATGAGGGTCTCGGAAATATGTTTCGTCGAAGGTGACGCTGGTGAGCGACATGGTTCCCCGGTTTCCGTGAACTTGGAACACGAAAAGCGCACTATTGCAGCATGACCGACAAGATCGTACGTCAGGAGGAGCACGCACGGTCGCCGCAATGGCTGCTCATCGAGACATTCGGTGAACTGGACGGTAACTACACCATCGTCGACTGGGGCGGACATCCGAAGGAGTTCTTGTCTCTGGACAAGGCCGTGAAGGGCGCGGCGGCCAAGATAAGGCAAGCGGTGGAAGCGGTAGGGCGGTCGCATGAGCCGCTGACGGCGATCGGAGCCGGCCGGCACGTGGAGGTCTACCCGCACTTCGTAGCCGACCGGCTACATGGTGTCCAGGTGTGGTCGGGATTGGAAGAGCAAACGCCGCCGCTACGCCCACGAGCGGGCGCTTGGGACATCAACCTCACCACTCTGACAGCGCTCGGAAGCGCGGAGTGGGCCGAGCTCGCCGACATCCCCGAGGACCAGCGGGGTGCGGAGCGGTCGTTGGCGAACATGTTCGCCCAAGTGCAGACCGACGAGAAGGAGCTGCTGGCGATGAAACGCATCATCGCCGCGCTGCCGGGCACCACCCATCAGGGGGTCTGGACTGTGTTCCGCCGGGACGGCGGCAGCTTCCGGTCGCACTTCTCCTGCCGCATCTACGAACAAGCCACTCCCGACGGACATCACCATCGCATCGCTCGAGGTATCAGCCAGGAGATTGCCGCCGGGGGTGCCACCAGCGAGCCGGAGCCGCTGGTTCTGCTGGAACATCGGCTGCTCGAAGCCGACACTCCTCCCGGTGAATACCGTGCGTTGGTCAATCTGCGGAACCTTCGCCTGATTCGATGGGTCCATGGATCGCCAGTGCCCGACGAGATCGCGTGGCGCAGGAACCGCGGCGAACCCGACCCCGAAGTCCATCCAGACGATCGCCAGGAAATGATTGACATGGCGCGAGGGCTCGCGAAAGCCAGCACCAGCGGCCGGTTGCGGGTGCGTGGCGTGGACGGCACTTGGATCCCTGTCAGCGCTCGCGCCAGTCTGGTCGCAATCGACCAGGAAACCACGGCTGCCCTCGTCAAATTCACGATCGATCGCTAAAGGTTTGCGGGGTATAATTCAGAGTTACGCTCCCGCGGTTGCGGGAATCCGGCTGTGGTCGGTCCGATGTGGACCACGCCAGGCAGCGGTCACCGGGTAACCCCGGCTGATGATGATCTGCGCTGTCTGGAAGGAGTCGACCGATGACCGAGCCGAAGGATGAACTCTCGCCGTCGCCGGCGAACATGCCCGCACGCATTTCCCGGTGTCAGCACGCGACAAGTACCCATGTACCCCGACATTGGGCAGTCATAGAGACCCTCGACGAGGGGAGCGAGGGCACGGTGATCGCCGATGGCCCCCACCCTCGACGATTCAGCAAGCTGAACCGAGTATCACTTGCCCCTACTATCGGCGTCGTTCGCCGGATTCACCCGGTCATCGCTCAATGCGTAGCGGATCGCCGATTCGTCATGGAGACGATGACCCTGGCCTGCGGGGCATCGATCAAGATCGTAGGGGTGCCGATCCTCGGTCCGTACGGGCATGTTCGTGCCGTTTGCGTCTGGATCGGTGAAGCCGACGCTGCCCTGCCTCCAGTGCCCGATGTCGGCGTGCTGGAGTGGGACGCGGCCGTTGTGGTGGCGGCATCGGTCGCCGCCCGCACGCTCCTGCTCGGCGACGAATCCGTTGAAACATCGTTGCTCCCGGACATGCTCTCGAATCTCGATCGATTCGAGAGTCGCTCCGACTTCCTCGCCTTGCTCAGTCTCGACGACCCGATCGACGAGTGGATCGGAAGCGCGACAAGGACTTTCAGCGACGGCACGCCCCACCGGCTGCAGATCGCCGCCCGTGCAGATGGCGCTGGGCCTGGTCGCCGGGTACGAGCTGTTGTGTGCGAGGTAGTCGATGGTACGCAGACTCGATTGACACCTGAAATGTATTTGAGGGCAATGCGTCACGTGCCAATCCTGCCCGGGCACGCACTGGCGATGGTCGACCTCAACGCGAAGGTCATCCACGACTGGATCGCCACCGACGGCGATCCGATGGCCGGTTGGTGCCATCACAGGCCGCTACTTCACCCAGACGACCAAGTGCGGATTCTCGCGACATGTGAAGCACTGCTGGTCGGCTCCGTAATGACCGCGTCAGTCCGGGGAAGGATTCGCTTCGATCCAGGCGATGAATGGATCGAACTAGAATCCAGATGGACGCGAATAATGGAGGGCGACCAGCCCCAAGCGCTCGTTCATATTGCGGTCATCCCACCGTTGCCGACGTCAATCGTTGACGACTGTCCTCGCTGTAGACGGGCGGCTGATAGTGCTGCCTAGCGTCTCCGGATTCGGAATTTTTCATAAGTTGCCTCTACATGCCATAACATCCGGCCAGCAATGAATGGCCTTGGCGTCGGAAATCTTGCAAAATAATGTGACATAGGATACGTTCAACATAACGTCCTTTTGTGAGGACTTTCCCGGCACCCGCTGTGCGGAACCGGATGAATGCCAGGCAATCGCATGCGGCCAATCGACATTGCGCGACGCTTACGCTGCCTGCCTGGTGAGCCCGATGGCACCTGACCTGGCGCAAGAAGTACGCGCTTCAGCTGGGACCGGGGTCGGATGGGAGAGGGTGAGATGAAGATTCTCGAGCATGGTTGCCGGCGTTCTCGCCGACCTGATTGCAGCCGGCCAATCCTCGTGTGGGACTCGGCGCTGAACGAGCGCTTCGAACGACTCTATGACGAGATGATCGACGGAGAACTGCGATCCCGTCGACGCATACGGCACCGTTGGGCACTCGACGACGAGTAGAGCGCATTCGAAATATCGAGTCCAACCTGCCCCGGCAGCATATATCGCCTCGATCGAGGCAAACGCGTTCGTATTCGATGCCGGTGGCCATTCATGAATTCGGTGCCTGGAGACTGCCGATGTGAGTAATCGGGCTTTTTCCCAATCGGCTTGGCTCCGGCTAGTCAACTATGCCGAATGCTGAAGCGCGACCTTTCGGATGCTCGTTAATTGCGGTGCTGCGAGATGCGCTGATCGGCAGTGAGAACAGGGAGGTGCGCAGTGGCAGAGAAACTGTGCGAGCACTGCGGGCGCATACCGCGGGACCGCGTGTTGAATATTCATCAGATAAGTGAACGCACGGGCCATTCCCCGGACCGGATCAGGCACCTGCGGCAGCAGGGGCACCCGCTGTATTCGCGGGCATGGAAGAACAGTGACTCGGTAAATTCGCCGCTCCTTCTCGAAGCATCGGTAGTCGACGAATGGGTCCAGTCCCGCAAGCAGCGCCTCGGCGGACACTCGTGAGTGGCGCAAGAGAGAGCAGGCGAGTCTCTAATCGCTTCGGCAGCGGTATGCCGCGACCCGGTGTGAGCGTGGTCTTGCTGGCGGTTGGTGTGACGGCATTGGCGGCGGTAGTTCCCGGGTCGGCGGTAGCGGAGCCTTCGCCGCGATCGTCGGCCGCGTCGGACTGTCCCACAGTAGCCGGTGTGTTCCTGCCCGGCACATGGGAAACCCACGCGGGCGCAGACGAGACACAAGCCGTGGGACTACTCGGACCGATCGCGACAGCCTTGGCTCAGCAGTTCGGGCCGGAATTCGAGTTCCGATTCCCGGCGTACGCGGCAGAAGCGTTCGACGGCATGGCCTATAGCGACAGCAAGGCCACCGGGGTTGCCGCAGTGCGACGCGTCGTGAGTGACTTCGCAGGGCGTTGTCCAGCAACAAAGTTCGTCCTGTCCGGATACAGCCAAGGCGCCGACGCGATGGGCGATATCGCGGCCTCGATCGGATGCAACGGGGATCCTGTGACCGCGGATCGGGTGCTGGCGGTGGGATTGGTCGCCGATCCGAAGCAGGGGACCGCGGGCGGCAAACTGGTGGGGCCCTCGGTAGACGGGCAGGGGATCGCCGGAACCCGAGCCGGCGGATTCTGCGCCTTATCGGCGGTGACCGCGGAAATCTGTGCCACCAAGGACAAATACTGCGCTACGAACGCCAGCGATGATCCGATCACCGCCGGCATCGGACGCGCCCTGACCCAGCCTGACAACTCGACGGGCAGCGGGTCCGGTGCTGGCGACGATCCGAGTAAGCAAGACGATCTGGGTCACGCATTGTCGACAGATCTGTCGGCGGACAAGATTGCGGATCTGCCCGCGACCGTGGCTCGGCTGAGTACGCAGGCCGCCACGGGCGCTGATCCCGCCGTACTCTCCCAGACTGCCTCCGATCTGACGAAAACCCTTCAGCCGCTCACTGATCTGAACACGTGGGTGTCCAACACTGCCGATGCACAGAAGAGGCTCACCGATGCCGCCGATGGTTCTGCGGACAAGCTCGCCGGCACCGTCCTGGACGGGCTACGACGCTCGGATGTCAGTAGCGCGTTGAATGCGCTGTCCGACATCGGTTCGCAGAACGGGAAGAGCAGCGACGGCAACAGCCAAGCCCAGGATGCGACGAATGCCGCGAACGCGATTGCGCCGCTGACGGATTCGTTGTCGTCCTCGACTGCCGACGCGGCGGCACAAGCCGCGCAGGTACTCGCGGTGCTCAAGCCCACGGTGGTGGTCGATCAGCTGGTGAACGTGGTGGGTAATGGTCTGTCGTTCGCGCAGAACCTACCTACGCTCACCGACACGCTGGGACGGATGATCGGGCTGCTCGGGAATCCGGGAATCGACACCGCGGGCAAGGTGAACGGTCTGCATGATCTGTTCGGCCAGTTGAACAACCTGTTCCAGCCGTTGGTGAAAATGGCCGCCGGGGTCGATCTGCATACCGCGTCGCGGCTGATCGCGATGATCCCGGACACGACCGGCACCGCCCAGATCGTCTCGGCAGTGGTAGCCGTGCTGGCGAACCTGGATGTGGCGAAACTGGCGCAGCAGGTGGGACAGCTACAGGACAAGGTGTGGGCGCTGGCCCAAACCATCAGCAGCGGAGGTGATCTGGTCGCCGTCGGCGCGCGGCTACTCGACTTCATCCCGACCGCACTCGGATTCGCCACCCTGGCACTGGACACCCTGACCGGGCAAGCCAAATCCTCCGACGGCGCGGACAGCAGTGCCGATCTGAATGGACTCGCGAAGTCGCTGTCCACCAAGAGTGATGGCACCAAGGGCGGCGACGGCATCGATGCTCTGTCGAAGTTGTTGTCCGAGGGTGCCGACGCGGCGTCTTTCCTGCTCTCGGGTGTACACGAGGGCTATGACCACTACGTCGTGGATTCCGATGGTCGTACCGCCGTGCAGTGGCTGACCGACTGGTTCAGCAACCGCATCCGCCACGTGGTCGGAGTGGTGTGATGGCGGCGCTGTCTGCGGCACTCCTGCCCTTGGGTGCCCTCGCGATTCTCGGTGCCGCGTTGCTGCTGGGATCGGGAGACCGCACACCGGTCCAGCACGGCTGCCTGCCCGATATGCCACGCACACAACCGCATCCGGCCGCGCAGGTCGTGGTGCCGTTGCCGGCGGGAACCTATACGGTGTCCTCGCCGTTCGGTCCCCGCGATGGTGGAATGCATCTGGGCGTGGACCTGGCTGCCGCGGCGGGCACCGCGATCCTGGCGGCCACCGACGGCACTGTCGCCGCGGCCGGTCCGGCCTCGGGATTCGGGCACTGGATCGTCCTCGACACCCAGATCGACGGCAATCTCGTCTCGACGGTGTACGGGCACATGTTCGCCGACGGCGTGAATGTCACTGTCGGTCAACAGGTGCGGGCGGGCCAGCGAATCGGTGCGATGGGCAGCGACGGTGAGGCCACGGGGCCGCACCTGCATTTCGAAGTCGTGCCGGGCGGACGGTTACAAGGCGGTCATCAGATCGACCCCGTCCCGTGGCTGGCCCAACACGGCGCCCCGGTGAACGGCAGCGGCAACGATGCTGCGCGACAGGCTGTGGACACGACGACAGCGCAGGTGCCGGACAGTGCGAAGACGTCGCGATCGAGATTGGCTGTCGCACAGGCGGCCAACTACCTCACGGGGTGCGCGCCAGTGGGTGCGGGTGGGGGCGGCCCGGATCTGCGGGCGGGGTCGGTTCCGGCGGCGTTCGAGCCGTGGATTCGCCGGGCCGCCCAGACCTGTCCGGAAGTGACCGGGCCACTGCTGGCGGGTCAGGAGGAGCAGGAATCGGGGTTCAATCCGAATGCGGTCTCACCCGATGGTGCGCAAGGCGCAGCGCAGTTCATGCCCGGAACGTGGGCGGCCTACGGGATGGACGTCGAGGGGACCGGGCATGCGGATGTCACCTCGATCCCGGATGCGGTGATGACCCAGGCCCGCTACGACTGCGATCTGGCGCAAAGCGCGAAAAACGGTTTAGCGCAAGGCACGTTGCACGGGGATCTGACCGAGTTGTGGCTGAGTATGTACAACTGCGGGCCCGCGGGCACTTTTGCCGCCGGGGGTGTGTGCCAGAACTCCCAAACCTTGAACTACGTCAAGGCCATCCCCGCGCTGGCTACCAAATACGCGGCGACGCTGGGTGGTTCGTCATGAACGCCCGAACTGAGGTCCATGACACCTGCTGGACCACGCTACGTACGCCGATGGCCTGCCAGCGGCTCGCTCTCAAACTGCTGCGCAATCCGCTCGCCGAGGACGAAAACGGCACGCCAGCACAGGAACTGGGAAAGGAGGGCCGTGATGGACAACAACCTCGAGACAGATACCGACAGCGCGGAGCGTGACGACTACACCGCCGAGCAACCGGTGGACCTACGCCGCCAGCGCCTGCGTATCGGTAGCGACGATCCCGAAATCAGTGACGACACAGATACTGCGCGGGATGCGAGCCTAGGCGATGACGACGGGCTGGACGAGCGTGACCCGTACGGTGTCGGTGCACAGAATCTGAGTGGGCCGATCGAACCGTCCGCGGACGAGGTCGCGGCCGTGCGCGAAGCCCGGTTGGCGATGCTGCTCAAACCCGCCGCGGGAGTACACATCGACCCGGCACAGTGGGGCTGGCGCGGGCGTGTCAACGCGTTCGGATTCCGGGTGCGGCCCCACCGCCGCAGTGCAGAGGTGGCGTATCGGCAGGCGGTGGAACGCATCCGTCAGCCGTTGCCCGGCACACCGGTGGTGGTGGTCGCTAATCCGAAGGGCGGCAGCGGCAAGACCCCGGCGGCAGTGTTGTTGTCGGCGCTGCTCGGCCGTCATCGTGGCGGGCGCGTGGTGGCCTGGGACGCTCACGAAGCCTGCGGGAGCCTCGCCGCGCGGGCGGCGTGCTGTCCGAGCGAGCACACCGTGTGGGATGTGCTCGGACACGCCCACGAGTTGTGCACGGCCAACGCCGACGCTTCCGGGCTGGCGCGGTTCCTGCAACGCCAGCCTACCCTGGATGAAATCCTGGCCTCGGACCAAACCCCCGGCGGCAGTGTCTGTATCGGCCGTGAGGAATGCGCGGCGATCCTGGCGGTGTTGCGGCGCCACCGCGAAGTGGTGATCGTCGATACCGGCAACAACGACCGCGCGCCGGGATTGCGGTGGGCGATCACCAACGCCACCCAGTTGGTGGTACCGATCATCGGGCGCCGCGATGTGATCGTGTCGGCGTTGCGGCTGCTCGACGGCATCGCCGAGGACGGATACGAAGACCTGGCAGCGCGTGCGGTGATCACGGTGTGCGGGGCCGGCCCGCAGCAGAGCGGAATCGTGGAAACCCTGGCCGCGGCGGGGATCAGCCGTGTGGTGGCGGTGCCGTTCGACCCCGGCCTGGCCAGTGGCGAGCGCATCGTGGTGAGCCGGATGGGGCGGGCGTCGGTGCGCGCATGGACAGAGGTCGCGGCCACGGTGGCCGACAGTGTCGCTGAAACCCTTGCCGCACGCCACCTTCCGATGCAAACCCGCTTCGTCCCCGACACCCGTTGGGCGGTAGACGCCGATGAGACGACCCATCACCGGCTGCTGTCCTACGCGCTGCACGAAGGGCAGTTCTCGCGCACTCAGAAGATCCGAACCTCTGGCTCCCACGCTGTGGTCGATGACTTCGACCCGGGCTGGTGAGTACCCGCTCCGACCACGAAGAGGTGAACCGTGATGAATGTGAAACCAATTGTTGTACAGGGGATCCGGTCGGGCCGGTACGCCTGTGCGGTCGCGACGGCCACAGTGCTGGTGGTGTGTGCCGCCCCGTACGCGTCGGCGGATATCACGAACCCGTTGGATGGGATCAAACCGGATTTCGGGTTGTTCAACGGGGCGCTGGATTCCTCGTGGAAGCGGATCGTGGCGTTCCTGTGGGCGCTGGTGGTGATCGGTGCGTCGGTGCGCGTGATCGTGGGGGCGTTCAAGGTCAAACGCGCGAAGGCACGCGGTTACACCAACGATCTCGCCGAGGGCAGTGAGGAACTCCAAGACGCGCTGATCTCCCTCGGCCTGGTCGCGCTCGCGTCCCCGCTCGTGGCCACAGTCCTGTTCGTCGTCGGCGGATGAACCCGTCCCCAGTGAGGAGACCCCGGTGATACACACCCACGGCAAACACTTCGCCGACCTCGCGCCCGAATCGGCCCTCGGCGACCCAGTACATTCCAACAGAACGGCCACTACCCGGCGAGCGCCCCGCAAGTCGTTGCGCCGGTGGCTGATCGTGGCCCTGGTCCTGGCCGCAATCGCCGCCGCAGGGCTCGTCGTCTTCGGCTCCTGCGGGGCGAGATCCTCTCGCGGCGGTCATGATCGGATGAACACGGTGCGGGTCGCGCACGGGCCCACCGCCACCCTCGACGGTGTCCCGATCGGGTACGCCCACGATCGGGCCGGCGCGGAAACCGCGGCGGTGAACACCGTGCAAGCTTTGACGCAAGCCGGCCAAGGACGCATCCCGATGGGCGCGGTCGAGCACGCCATCATCGCGCGCGATCCTGGTCCCGGACTACGCCGTTCACTCGGAATCGGTGCGGATCGTGCACCCGAGCGGGACGTGGTCAACCTGGTTCCCGCGGCGGTCTCGGTGGTGGACTTCTCGGCTCTGGCGGCGCAGGTGAGTGTGTGGACGGTCGCGGTGTCGCGATCGGCGATCAGCGACGGCGACCCGGCATCGGTGATCACCGCGTGGGCCACCCACACGGTGTCGCTGGTGTGGGAGAGCGGGGACTGGAAGGCCAAGGAAATCACCTCCCAGACCGGACCGACACCGGAGCAGACCGTGGCACCGGGCGCGCAGTCTCCGCTGAGCGCGACACCCGAGTCGGGCTACTACAGCTTCTACATCAACTAAAGGGGGTGAACCGGTCATGCTCAAACGACGGATCATCGCCGCATTCTTCACTGCCGCAGCGATACTGACCGTACTCACCCATTCCATGGCGATCGCCGCCGCCGACCCCGACACCACCACACCGGTCACCGCGGGCTCGCTGCCGGACGGGTTCCCCACGGATCTGCGCCAGTTCGTCGCCAACACCGACGAATTCAAGGCAGCGTGGTTTTCCGGCGCGTGCGCCAACCGTGGCGGTGATGTCGGCGCGTACGTGAACGCGGTGATGCCGGTCGAAGATCGGCTGTTGTATTGGACCGCCGACGACAAACAGAAAGCCCAATTACTCGGCGGCGATCCAGGAGCCGCCGGCGGGCAGTCCGAGGCGCAAACGCTCATCAGTCAACACGCAGAGCCACCGAAAGATCTGCTGCCGAGAGTGTTTCCGGCGGGAGACCCGACCTATCGGATGCCGGCACCGACGTGTGCGGATGACCTGAAGCGCTGGACAACGTCGGCGTTCACCGTGTGGGGCTTCTCGTGGGCCACTCATCCCGACGATCAGTCCATGACCGCGATCCGCACCCAGCTCGGCGGTCAGAAAGTCCCTGAACAGGTGTGGACCGATCCCTGCGGTGTCGGGTTCTCCTATTGTTCGCACGCCTTCTTCGTCGACTGCGCCCGCTCCGACCCCGCCACCGGCGATCAGATCCGCTGCCTGGAATGGAATCGCGCGGTAGGCAAGCTGTTCGGCGGCACCGCGAACTGGATCGAGAAGAACACCAGCCTGTCGGACCGGATCGAGAAGGTCGTCGACACAGCGGTCGGATCCCAATACGCGGGCGGGGCCGCGGTCGCGTCGGGCTTCGGCTGGCTGTGGAAGGCAGGCGCGGCGACTGTCCGATTCGTCGACAACCCCGAAAGTGTCATCGACGACTGGGCCAACTCGTCGAAAGACAGTGCGGTCGCGCTGAGTTCGAAGGTCCTCGACGGATTGGCCGGCGTCGGCAAATTCGACCCGAACGCGGACTGGTTCCTGCACTGGTATGCGATGAGCACCGGCATCGGGGTGATCGTCATGGGCGCCATGACCCTGCTCGCGCTATGGCGGGCCGCATCCAAAGGCGAAACCCTCAAGACCATCAGCGCCGACCTGTTCGGCTATATGCCCGCAGGGGTGTTGCTGATGCTGTTCGCGCCGATGTTCGCGACCCTGCTGGTGAGCCTGGCCAACGATGCCTCCGACGCGATCACCAAAGCCACAGGCCCGGACATGGGCCACATGATCACCAACCTGCAGACCTTCACCGGGAAACTCACCGCCCACGATCTGGCCGGGGGACCACTGGTCGGGCTGTTGCTGTTTCTGCTGTTGATCGCCGGAGCGCTGGCGGTGTTCTTCGGCCTGCTGATGCACCAGGTCGCCTTGCCGATGCTGGCGGTGGCTTCCGGCATCGGATTCGGCATGTGGGTACACCCGAGCTGGCGCCGCAAGGCACTGCGCCCGGTCCTGTTGTTCATCGCGATCGTGTTCTCCAAACCGCTGCTGTTCCTGCTGCTGGCCACCATGACCGGACTACTGAATTCCGCACTCACCCAAGATGATCCAGGCCAACAGCAACTGGGCACTCTCGGTCAACTGTGCCTGGTCGTGGTGGCGTTCCTCGTGGTGGGTCTTGCGCCGTGGTCGCTGCTGCGGTACGCGCCGCTGCTGCCCTCCCGTTCGGACGCCGCCGGATTCGGGCAATCCGGGTCGCTGATGGCCGGAGCAGTCGGCGGCGCCGGGACCGCGATGTGGTGGACCGGCCGACGCAACCCCGCCCACGGCACAACCGGCGGCCAACACGCAGGCGGCAGCAGCGGTGGCGGTGGCCGGGCGGGCGTGACCGGTGGAAGCGGTTCCGCCGCTGCGCCTTCCGGCGGAGGAGGAAATTCCGGTGGGTCGTCGACCGCGGCGCAGTTTTCCGGAACCCTCAGTGCCAACGCTGGATCGACGTCGCACCGCGGCCGGGCGGCCGCGCGTAAATCGGTGGGCGGGTTGGGTTCCGCGGCTCGGGGTCTGGGCAAGGTGGCGATGGTCGCGTCCCCGATCGCGGCACAAGCAGCCTCGGGTGCGTTGAACAAGGCTCGCAGCACTGCCGAAGCCGCACCGGGTGAAGCCGAGTCCGGGAGCAGCGAATGAGTACCGGCATGCGCACCAGCATCCTGGGCGGGGAGATCGCCCGCCGCAGCTGGCTGGGCTTGTCTCGGCCGGTCCTGACCGCCTGGGCGTTCAGTATCGTTGCCGCACTGTCCATCTACCTGCTCGGCGGTGGGCAGGCATGGGCGATCGCGACCGCGCTCGCCTGGTTGATCGTCGTGTTCGCGGCCACGATGGAATGGCGCGACAAACCCTCCTGGGCGGCCCGGCGCGCCCACGGGCTGCGGACCTGGAGTCGGCGCCGCCGCGGTGAACACCTCTACCGCAACGCCGCCGACCCCGCCCACGGTGACCCCGCATTGGACCCGGGCTGGGAACTGCCACCGCCACTGGGCAATACCGCGCCCCTACCGGTGGCCGGCACCGGCTTGGATGAGATGTTCATCCTGCGGACCGCCAACCCCGGTGAGCGCCCGTACTATTCGGTGATCATCGCCGTCGACGGCATCGCCGACGGGTTGCGCGGCGATGGCGCCTACGCGGCGATGTCGACGGCGTTCGGGACATTCCTGGCGCAGATGGCGCGCACCAGCTCCCACGTGCGCGGCCTGCAACTGCTGCACCGCAGCATCCCGCACGACATGACACGGCACACCCGCTGGGCCCACGCCCGCGTCGCCCGGCTGCGTGACGAGCGGCTGCTGCCGGCAGTGCAGTCCTACGGCACCCTCATCGACACCCTCACCCCGCTCGCCGAAGAACACCGCACCCTGGTGGTGCTGCGGTTCCCGCAAACCGAGGTGTTCATGACCGAAACCGCCCGCCTCGCCCGCACCAAAAACGCACCGATCGGCGGCGGCATCGCTCAAGTCGTGCGCGACGAAACCGAGAGAGCAACACGGCTATTAGCAGCAGCGGGCATGGGGCGGGTCGATGTGCTCGGCGAACGCCGGGCGTGTGCGGTCATCCGTGCCCTGCTCGACCCGAGCTACAAGATCGACCGCCACCGCGACGCCACCTGGGAGACGTGTTGGCCCAGCTACGTCGGCGGGAACGACTGTGTCGCGATCGGCCCGCACGGGCAGTGGCGCACCCGGGTCGGGCATATCCGCCCTCGTGCGATCGAACCGGTCGCGTTGGGGCCGTTGTGGCTGGCGCCGCTGCTCACCGGTGTCGAGGCCGACCCCGGCGATGACGACATCGCCCCGATGCCGACCATCCGAACCCTGAGCGTGCGTTTGGATTTCGTTCCCGCCCACCGCGCCCGCGCCGCCACCAAGGGTGATGTCACCGCCGACCAGGCACGTAAAGCCAAGGAACAGGAGAAAGGCAAGCTCGACGACGGTTCCACCGAAGTCCTCTCCGACGCCTCCGAACGCCGCCGCCAAGACCTGATGCCCGGCTCCGGGCACCACGGCGCCATCTACACCGCCTCCATCGCGGTCACCGGCCGCGACACCGACGACCTCGACCGCGCCTGCCTGCGCGTCACCGAAGCCGCCAACGAGTCCGCGATCACCGAAATCGACTGGTGCGTCGGCGATCACGACGTCGCCGTCTTCACCACCCTGCCCCTGGCCCGAGGACTCGCGGCCACCCAACACACCCGCTAGGAGGTGCTCATGCAGCGACACCACCGACCCACCACCCGCCGGTCAACCGACGAGAAGACGGAAACCCAGGCGCCTGCGGTGCGGCATCCGGCGCAGAAGACCGAACCAGAAACGTCGATGCCTCGACACCACAGCCCGCGGCGGGCGCGGTGGCTGGACCGCTACGGCTGGTACGAGCCTCGCAGCGAGGGCGCGTGGACCACCACGCGGCAAGCCGAGGCATGGAACCTGGCCACCAGCCGCCGGCGCGTGCGCCAAGACGGGGTACTGGCCGGACTCAACACCATCTCCCAAGAACTCGAGATCGTCGACGCCTTCGCCGCCTACGGTGATGAAACCTCCGGCATCAACGTCTGCGTCATCGGCGACATCGGGCGCGGCAAATCCTCCTGGATCAAAACCGTATGCGTGCTACGCCAACTCGTCGCCGGCCGCCAAGTCGTCGTCCTGGACAAGAAACCCCAAGCCGGACACGGCGAATACACCCCACTCGCGCAAGCCCTCGGCGCGGAAAGTATCCGATTCAAAGTCGGCGGCTCCGGCGCCCGGCTCAACCTGCTCGACCCGGCCATCAGCACCGGCGGCCAACACCACGGTGGGCTCGATGGTGTGGTGCCCGCCGGACAGGAAGCACTCGTGCTGGCGGTACTCACCGACGCGATGGGTCGCGAGCTCGACGAGAAGGAGAAAGCCGCCGTCGGCGCCGGACTCAGCCTGGTCAACGCCGACGCCCGCGCCCAAGGCCGCGACCCGATCATCCGCGAACTCGCCGTGCGACTACTCGACCCCCGCCCCGACGACGGGCACGAATTCGGTGACCGCTGGAGCGAACTCGCCCTGGAATGGGGCCTGGAACCCGGCCTGGCCCTGCTGCGGTTGGCCGACCGCGATCTACGCGGCCTGGTCGACGCACCCACCAGCCCTGCGGTGCGTGACGCCCTCGATACGCACCCGCTGGTCCATATGGACCTCTCGGCGTTGCCCACCGACGGCCCTGCCCTGCGGGTGGTGATGACGACAGCGAATACCTGGTTGGCCAACAAACTCGCCGCCCGGTCGGCCGCCCACGAGCAGACGATCCTCGTGGTCGAGGAAGGCTGGCATGTCGCGGTCGGCTCCACCGGTGAAGTCTTCCGATCGAACCTGAAACTCTCTCGCGGACTGGCACTTTCGACGGTTTCGGCGTTCCATCACCCGGCCGATACACCCACGGACTCGCCCGCGCGGTCGCTGATGGCCGAAGCCTCGATCGTGGTGTTGTTCGGGCAAGCGCGCGCCGACGACGCCGCCGAAACCGCACGCCTGTACCGGTTGCCGCCCGGCACCGAAGACACACTGATGCGGCTCGGACGCGGCCAGGCACTGGTCAAGATCGGGTCCCGCGATCCGATCCTGGTCACCCACATCCGATCCCCGTTCGAAGCAGCACTCACCGACACCGACGCCGCAATCACCGGTGTCTCCGGCGGCGACATGCTGTCGCTGCGCCATCTCGCCCAGGCGAACACCGGTGACGAGCAAGCAGAAAGCGAGGCGTCGTGAAGGCGGGGCGGCCGATTCCGCACCCGGCGCGACGTGAGCCGCTGCTTCCCGCGGGATTGACACTGACCGGTTACGTCCTCGCCACCGTCATCGCGGGCGTGTTCGGCGGGGGAGCGGCCTCGGCCATGATCTCAGGGCACGGACTCGGAATCGTTGCGCCGGCACAGATGTCAGCCACTCTGGTCCGGCTGGTGGCGAATCCTGGAGATCCGGCGGCCGCCTGGCCCGGCGCCCCACGGCCGGGCCCGGCATGGCTGACCTGGCTGTGCATCGGCCTCGTCGCCGGACTGTGGTGCATCATGACAGCCCTCGCCGATAGCGAAATTGGCGCCCGCCTGCGCCACCGCCACCGCGATGGCCTCGCCGGGGCAGCCGAGCTAGGCCACCTCGGACTCGACGAACCTTCCGCCACACGCAAAGCCGCACAGGAATACCCCCGGCTGGCCCATCAGCGGCCAGACCATCGAAGGAAACCGCCGCGCAGGTGGCGGCGATGAAAACACGGCCCTGGCACAGGGAAACGCCTCCGGCGCGGCTGGCGGTGGATGTGGGTGCCTTGATCGAGGCGCCGCGTCGGCACGTGTGGCTGCAACATCGCGACGGCGTGATCGTGCACGGCCCCACCGGTGCGGGCAAAACCTGGCGGGTGGCCTGGCAGCGGGTCATCGACGCACCCGGCTTCGTCCTGGCCACCACCACCAAAGCCGATTTGGTCGCTGCAACCCTCACCGACCGTGTCGCGTGCGGGCGGGTGGCGGTGTTCGATCCCGAGCACCTCACCGGCTGGCCCGACAGCATCGCCTGGTCGGTCCTGACCGGCTGCACCGACCCCGACACCGCCATCCGCCGCGCCGACGCCCTCGCCCGTGCCATGCCCTTGGAAGGCACCCGCAACGGCGCCTACTTCGAGCAGAAAGCCGCCACCATGCTGCGCTGCTGTCTGCACGCCGCGGCCCTGCGCGGGCTCTCGATTCGTGAAGTGCGGGTGTGGGTTTGCGCGCGCACCAACCACACCCCCGTCGACATCCTCGCCGACACCCTGCCCGATTGGGCGAGCGAACTCGACCAAATCCTGTCCTCGGCAAGCGAATCCAGCGACGACGTCCTCGCCGCCGCCTCACGGCTACTGGAACCCCTGGCCTCCCCGACCTTGCTGGCCGCGGTCGACGTACCCATCCAGGAGTCTTTCGACGTCGGGGAATTCGTGCTCTCGGGAACGAACACGCTGTATCTGGTCTCGAAAGGGACGTCGCGGTCGATGGCGCCGTTCGTCGCGGCGCTGGCCGCCGAGGTCCATCACGTCGCCGACCGAGCATCGCAGCTCACGCCAGGTAAACGGCTCGATCCGCCGGTGCGGCTGGTGCTCGACGAAATGAACAACGTGGCACCGATTCCGGATCTGCCGCAGATCATGACCGACTCCGGCGGCAAAGGCATCACCGTGTGGGCCTTCGCCCACAACCAAGACCAGAACGAACTGCGCTGGGGCACCGAAGGCGGCAGAGTCCTCGCCCAATCCGCACCCGCCATGCTCATCCTGCCCGGGCTGCGCGGCGTCGAGGAACTCTCCGCCCTGTCCCGGCTGATCGGGGAACGCCGGCGCTGGGAAGCCAGCCTGCACGAAGGCTCACGCAGCTACACCCTGCACGACGACACCGTGCTGCGCACCGACGAAATCCGCGAACTCGGCACCGACCACGCCCTGCTCATCTACCGCAACGCCCCCGCCATGCTGCTACGCCTGCCCAGCGTCTGGGAACACCGCCCCTGGCGCGAAACCGTCACCGCCTCCACCGCCATGTTCGACGACATCGTCGCCGGACGACGACCACCACCCCCGACACATGACGAAACAAGCAGCCCGACGTCCAACGCAGGAGGAGGTGTATGCGATGGATAGCTCACTGACACAGCAGGACCCGCAGCCCGACGGTCCAGCCGGTCCGGGGCTGCAGCCGTGCCGCTATTGCTGGCGTGAGATCGACCAGCACGAGGCCGCCCGGCTGTGGGAGGAGCTGCTCGACTGGGTGGACTGGTTGCGCCACCGATATCAGCTGGGTTCTCGTGTCCCGGCGTGCTGGTACCGCCACGAAGCCATTGTCGAGGAACTCACCGCTCTGATGGCCGCCCACACCGCCGCCTACTGGTGCGATCCCGACAGCGTCGAGTTGCCGCGCGAGGACCTGACCGCCTGGCACACCCAGTGGCTGTGGCCCGCGATTGAACGCCTGACTCGTATCAGCGACTTCTCTGCATGTCGTCCACACCACTGCCGCTACCAGAACCATCCACAGCCTGTGCACGCCGGAGTCGCGGACTACCTCGCCACCGAAACAGCCACCCACGCACCAGTATCCAGTACGGGCCACGGTGTGGAGAGGTAGGGGCGATGTACGCGATCGACGATCAAATCATCGACCGGGCCCGCGTCGGTGACGACTATCTGCAGCCCCTGCTGGCCGCCGTGCATCGCAGTCCGCAACGACGGCCTCGATGCTTGTGCAGCGCAGCCGAAACCGGGGGCGTCGACATGTACGTCGCGCGTATCGGTGGACGTTACGTGCTCAAACGCATGCCCGGCACCGGACCCCACCATTCCCCAGCATGCTCGTCCTACATCCCGCCCGCCGAGCTCACCGGATTGGCGCCGCTGCTGGGCACCGCGATCCGTGAACAACCCGCCACCGGAACGACGCGGCTCGCCTTCGGCTTTCCCCTCACCCGCAACCTCGCACCACAACCCCGGGAAGCCAGTGCTGCCCGCCCGGACGCCGGGACCGAGGTGGCCGACGACACCAGGATGACATTGCGTGCCTTGCTGCACTTTCTGTGGGAAGAAGCCGAATTCGTGCGTTGGTTACCGGCCATGTCAGGGCGACGCAACTGGCCCGCGATCCGCCGCCACATCTTGCTGGCCGCACAGTCGAAGACAACGAAGTCGCGTGAGCTCTCCGAACTACTCTGGATGCCAGAGCCTTTCACCGCCGCCGCGAAGGCCGACATCGCGGCCCGCCGCACCGCCGCGTTCGCCTCACTAGTGGGTGCCGGCAAGAAACGCCGACTCATGCTCGCCCTCGGCGAGGTCAAAGACATCGCACCAGCCCGCTTCGGACGTCACAAACTACTCATCAAACACGCCCCCGACTGCCCGTTCATCCTCGAACCCGAGACCCGTGATCGCATGCATCACGCGTACTCCACCGAACTCGCACTGCGCCAAGCCATCCCGAACTCCAAGCTGATCGCTCTGCTCACCTTCGGCGTCACACCCGCCGGAGTCACGATCGCGGACCGTATCGCCCTGATGAACGTGAGCGCCGAGTGGATCCCCTTCGAATCGGTCTTCGAACACACACTGATCACCGAACTGGTCGGCCACGGCCGCCGATTCCGCAAATCCTTGCGCTACAACCAGCCCGCGACCAGCCCACTGGCCTCGCTGGTCCTCACCGACACCGATCCGCCCACTGTCTGCTACCTCACCATGGCTACCACCGCCGGGCCACCTCCACCGATAGATCCGAATCTGCCTTTGAAGCAATGGATCTGGAACACCTCCGTGGGGCCCAGACCCGGCATTCCGCCGAGCATGATCCGATATGCCAGCACCACTCGACCCGACCGCACGACAGGCCCGCACTGTAACGCCGAGGAGGCACCTGAACCAGCAGCCACCAAGGAGGCATCATGACCGAGCAGAACACCACGTCCTCAGAGCAATTCGACGAACCCACACTCCGCGGTGACTTCCGCCGCTATCACCGGATGATCGGGCTTCAGAGCTGGGCGATCGTGTCCGAAACCGAACTGCAGCAACTCACCAGCGAGGCCAACGCCATCACCACCCACTGGACGGGCGCACCCGCCCCGTGGAAAGACCACTGGGACCACCTGGTGACCGCCGCATACCAGTGGGAACAGGATCCCGAGCGCATGCAACTGCTGCTCGATCGCATCGCCTGCGACTATGAACGCACCGGCACCACCGATCCGGTCGGCCCGATCCAGGTCCGAAACCTGCTGCTGGCAGGCGAACTGGTCGAAGAACAACGCAGCTACCTCGGCTTCGGAGCCGGCCCCGCCGCCCCGGACCATATCGACCTCGTCTACGGATACCTGACCAGCTACCGCGCCGCCGGCACCACCACACAATGGGAATCGCTGCCGAGCTGGTCGACCGCACGCCGCTGGCTGTGCGACCACGCCGCCGCCACCGCCCCCGACACCCGCGTCGACATCACCATCACCGGACCCGACCCCCTCAGCGGCGCCGCAGCACGACCACTCATGACCGGCACCGACCTCACCGCCGGCGAACTGATCGACCATTTACATCGTCTCGACGGATTACTCGGCGCCGCAGCGATCCCCGCCGACCCCGCCGCGCACTCCTGGCTCGACGACCTGCGCTACGACGTACTCTGCGACGCCTATCGCGACACCCTGATCGACCACGCTAACCCCTGGGCGGTAGGCCGCCGATACGAGCATTACCTGCGCGCGGACGACCTCCACACCGACATCGTCGACTACGCCGACCGAGCCGGGCTGAACCACACCCACCGCGGCACGGAGTCCGGTGAGGAGCAACCCGACATTGTCGATGCGCGCCTGGCGGAGATTCGCCGCGAGGTCCGCCGATGCGATATCGATTGGTTCACGTCGCCGCGCGCAAGTACCTGGCTCGACGAAGCGGTCGAGGAAGCCCAGCAACTGCTTGACTCCGTCACCCGCAGTGGCCTCGCGGTCAGTTACAGCGATCCCACCGACACCGGCCAGCTGACCGTTGCCGGATTCGACGGCGAACAGTGGTACATCCAACGCACGCGTACCGGCGAAGACGGCCGAACAACCATTCACGACACCCCGCCGGCCCGGCATCGCTCCTGCGACGAATTGCTGCACACAACGACCGTATTCGCGGTCGCCGACGGCACGCGACCCGCACCGGATGCCGTGACCATCCCCGCCACGGTCGTCGCCCAGCTGCACGACTTTGAACGCGACCTTGCCGCGCTCGCAGACAATGTCACTACTGTGCGCGAGCTGCGCGAAGCGATCCGTACCGGCCGCCCCTACACCTTGAGTCGTCGCCAGCCGGCCGAGACCAGTCAGCGACGAGCCCGTACTGCGATCAGCCGCGATGCCAACCGGACCACCCTGACCGACACTCCTGACAGCGAAAAACCCACACCCCCAGTGCAACCGGCCAAGGAACCTCGCGCGAAGCGCAGGCAGCCTCCGAAATCAGCAGGACGAACGCACCGGCGACGACTGTGACCGCGGAAGGAGGCCACCATGACCACCCCAGCACCCCGCGATACCACCGAGGCCACCGCAGTTCGCGCTATCCGTGCCCTCGTCGAAGCCAAGGACCTCCGCGCGGCCAAACAACAACTGCGCCAACTGGAGAACCGGACCGATGATGCGACGTGGGCCATGATCGTCGAGATCGCCAACACCTTGCGTTTCAAGACCGAGACCGTCGCGGTGACGAAACTACGTAATCTCTGGCGCAACAACGAACAGTTCCGGCCTCTCATCGAAGCCTGCGTCCCGAAACCCGGAGAGCACCAGTACATTCCACAACCGAAACCAGCCCGAAGCAACAACGGACCGATCGTTCCACGCGCCGACAAGGTGCGGCAAGACATCGACCCGAACAAGCGCATCGCACCGGATAAACGCCGACGTGGCCCCGACACGAAGATCATCGACGACTACGAAAAAGCCCTCACCAGAGGCGAACGCGACGACCCGGGCGCGGCGCGCGCCGAACTGATCATCGACCGCCACGACTACGACCTCGACGCCATCACCGGCGTGCCCACCACCCTGTGCGTGTCCTGCAGGCTGGAACGCGCCGCCATAGACCGGCACACCGAACGCGTCCACGCCGGACACGGTGACGACGGCCTCTGCGGTGAATGCCGCAGCCTCGGCCGGCCCGGACTCCCCGAACTTGCGCCCGGCCACACCCTCACCGACCGAATCCATGCCCGGCTCGACTTCCTCGCCGAACACTTCCCGACCAGCAACCGAGGCATCTATCGACAGGAATGGCGCCATGCCACCGCGCACGAACGCCCTATCATCAGCGCCTGGGTGAAAGACCACACACACCCAGAGCCGGAACAGCCGAGAACTGCGCCGGTCACGGAAAAAGCCGATCTGAACGGATGGTGCGAGAACTGCCAGGAATACCGTCAACTCACTCCCGAACGCCCTGGAGCAGGCAAACTTTCAGGCAAGCTGTGCCTCGACTGCGACCCGCATTACCAGCGGCCAGGGTTCCAAGCAGGCGACATCGAAGCCATCCACAACCGGTACGCCGAGGAGATCGACGGCGCAGTGTATACGCCCGGACAGCAGCGCTCATCAGACGAGGGGCCGCGTCGGCTCGTGACCGAAGAATCGCGCACTCGACAACAGCCCGCACCAACTGAACACGGCGGCGTGTCGGCCAAGTCCGAAACCACCGTTCCGTTAAACGAGCACCGGCGGAGGCTGGTCGAGAGCGCCCGTGAAAAGGCCAGGTCCGTCTCGCAACAGCGTCGACGGACGATGGCACGCCAACCTGCGACAACGGCACGGACACGCATCGTCCGACGTCAGACCTAAACAGCCGCCGGGATGTGTAGCAGTGTCGAGCGCTTGGCGATCCGCTGGTGGTGTTAGCTCCGGCCCTCGACCTTGGTAATCGGCGTTGCGGGACGAGCGGTGGGAATCGCAGGACTGTCGCCCTCGGATCTACAGGGCGGTGCGTTGAAAGGAACGCAGGCGACGCCGATGCCCGGAGCCCGCAGGCGACGCCATGACACTGCGGAATTGGGATCGTACGTCGAACAGCTTCGATCCTGATCCGCACCGCGATCGCGATAGCGCTGGAACAGTCTCCAACTACAATGCCGGGTTCACGTTAGTTGGCTGGAGGAAGTTGCGGAGAAATCTTGTTTGCGAAATCGATGAGGACCTGACACGGGTCGCCTTTGTGGGTTAGGGTATCAAACTTAATGCCACCACCCTTAACGGACACAAAAAGCTGACACATCCCCTTTGTGTCCGACAACAACGTGGCGGAAGGTCGGTTGCCGATCTCGAGTTGCTTACCGATCGAATGGCCCGGATCGTTCGCGTACGTGCCGCGAAAATAATCGTAGGTCATATTTGTTGCTAGCACTTCAATACCAATACCGACATCTCCGTCCTTAATGCCCTGGGCGGTCGGATAGTAGAAGCATCCCTCTTCTTTTACCTTGTCATTGTTTTTCGTTCTCGTGGACGGTTCGGTATTGAGATTCTCCCCGTCCAGAACTTTCGCTGGAATTCCATGACACGGGTCGAAACCGCCAGGGATGGCGGTCGAAAGCGCCGCTTCAGAGGGAGTGGCACTCTTGCTGCCACCACATGCCGACGCAAGGAACAGTAGCGCAATAAAGAATAGTGAAACACTGTGCTTGCGGGACCGAAGTGGACGCAGGTTCTTGCGTCGAGTTTCACTCATGACGACCCGTTCCTCATTTTCCGGACTTGCTATCAGGCACCTGGGCTCCACCATTGAAAAACCGATTCAGTGAATCATTATCGTGTATCAATCCGTCGGAACTTATGCGCGCGTACTGATCATCATGATCTCTTTCGAATTTGGCTTGATCCTCCGGCGATACACCCAAGCCCTGCATCCTATCTCGGAACTCGTCTTGACCCGAGTTTTGACTATCTTCAAGATTAGGGTATTGAAGACTGCCTGGTGTTGGTTGAGGGTTTGCTGCGTCCATTATTGCCTTGTAAGCAGGATCTTCGAGGACGCTCTTGACCGTGCCGGCGATTTTACCGCCAGGTAGCGGGATTTGGTCTGCGAGCTTCTTTGCGTTATCAGCCCATGTTTGCTTCTGATCGTGCGAATCCTGCGCCTGCTGATTTTGGTGTGAAATCGTGTTGTACTTGTCGGACACCTGGGCATTGTGAATGGCATCATCGACATGTGCATCAAGGGCCCCGAGTTGACTGAGCCTATCGTGCACGTCCGTCGCGGACAAGGTGGGGTCGTGGTTGATCTGGTACATGACGGCGTTATCGTAGGATTGCCGGGCCTGATCGAGAGTCTCTCGACCCTGCTGGGTCTCACTGGCAAGGAATGCCAACCGCTCTGAATCCTGCGTCTGTAGCGGCGCGTCGGGTTTCGGCGCGTCAGGAGCACCGCCCACGTTGCCGAAAGCATTGATGTCGGAGGCCGACACATGAGCCAATGCGTTGGCCAATTCCGGATTATTGTGGAACGACTCGGCCGTCTGCTGAAAAAGAGTCTTACCTCCCGATGTAACCAGCGTGCCTGCATCGCTCGGGGACAATACATGGGGGAGGTCCTGCACAACAGCTCGGGCGCGATATCCGTCGTTTCCGGGTTGATTCGCTCCGGGGTCGTGGATGTGGTCGCCGGTCCACTTGTACAGATCGCCCGCGGCTTTACCCCCGTCGCCCCAGGTGTGGCTGCGGTACACCGTGTTCGCGAACTTGTCGGGGTCGTAGTTGCCGTGCGGGGCGTACTGATCGCCGCCCGCACCGAACGACATGTCGGCGGGGAGTTTGGCTCCGGTGTTGACGTCGAGTCCGGTCAGCAGCTGATAGTCGGCTTCATGGTTGCGGCTCGCCTGGGCGAGGAACTTGTTCGCCGCATCGTCGATCGATTTGCGGTCGGTGTCAGTGAATCCGGGAGGTAGTTGCTTGCCGCTGTCGTCGAGGTACTGGGCCATGCTTTGTGCCTGGCGGCCCAGCTCGGTGTTGAGGGTGCGGCCACCGGTCATGTTCGGGTCGGCCTTGGAGATCATGTCCGCGAGCTGCTCGCGGTCCTTCATGCGTTGCGGGGCACCGGCGGGGTTGTTGCCGATGTAGTCCTGTTCCCGCCCGGAGATGAGCTGGCGGATATCGGGTGGCAGGTTGGTGTAGGAGCCGGGTGATTGCAGGGTGCCGTCGGGATTGGTTCCGGTACCTAGGTGTTCGTTGGTGATGGCCAGGAAACCGGTGGCCAGGTCGGTCTGCTCGGCGGCGGCCAGCGTGCGAGTGCCGGGGTTGGGGCTGTTGGTTTGGGAGTCGAGACGATCATTGAGGGCCGATAGCCCGTCCGCGCCAACGTGATTGAAGAACTGCTTGTAGTAGTCCTGGATGTCGGCTGGCATGCCCGGCACGTCCTTGCCTTGCTGCAGGTCCTGCATCTGGGCGTCGGTGAGGTTGAGAGCAGGTAGTCGCGAGGCGATTTCGTCGATCTTGGCCGTGTCATGATTTCTGGTCGCGTCGGCGAGTGCTTGGGCGTCCTCGGTGCCTAGTCGGCCGGCCTGGGCTGGTGCGTCGTTGACGTCGAGGTCGGAACCGAAGAGATCACCGGCCGAGCGGACCAGTTCGGCGGCCGCGCTGATCTTCGTACGAGCGTCGGCGACCGCGTTCTCGAACGGCGTCAACGCCGCGTCGATCGCATCCTGATAGGTGCGCAGGGTGTCATCGGACACCCCTTCCCGAGAGCACACCACCCAGTTGTCGGCGACGCGCAAGTGATCCCACTCCGCATCGTCGACCTTGTTCAACAGCACTGTGCGGCAGGAGTCGATGTCGGTGGCAGCATTTTTGATCGCGGTGGCGAGGTCTTCGACGTCGTAGCCGAGTTTGCGGGCCTGGGTGTGGTCGGTGTCGATGCGGTCATAGCAGCTGTTGTAAGCCGCGCCCTGCCAGGACGTGCCCATGTCGCTGAAGTACTTCTTCGGCCCGTCGATGGCCTCGGTGAAGGCGGTATCGTTCGCGGTCGATAATGCGTTCGCGAAGTCGGTCAGGGCCGATAGCTTCCAGTTCCGCACATCGGGTAGTAGCACGGCTATCAGTTCCCGGGGCGGCGGATATCGAACTTGCGCATCTCGTTGGCGAGTGCGGTGTCGGTCTCCTGGTAGGTATTCGCGGCTACCTCTACCGCATCCGCGACCTGATGGAACTTTCCCGCTACGCGCTGATAGGCCCCGTCCACGAACTGCCCGGCCTGCGTGCACACCGTATCCAAGCCACTGCCCGGCAATGCGGCATCGATCCCTTGGGCGGCGTCTGCGACCTTGATCCGCTTGACATGCAGCTCAGCAGTGCCCAACGTGCCCGCCAGCTTGTGCAGCTGATCGAGATCGACCTTCAACAGCGTCGCCATGGCCGGCTCCCCCTGGATCCAACGGTCTGTAGTAGACAGACAACATAGCAGTTATGTCCGACCAGTCATGATCAACGACAGCCACGGACGCCAGCCGCTGCGTCCCTGCCCTCCCTCGAATCCCGATATCGTTGAAGTCTGCACCGGGACGGAACGGCAGTTGGCCGAGAACGAACGCCGGACCAAACGCGTTGTCCGCGAACATGATCCACGCGTCTAGGTTGTGGGAACTGTCATGTCACCGATGCTCGGCGACGGAGACTCACTGGCGAGGGCGCGGCAGCCCAGAGTTCCCGAGTCGCACTGGCGTCAGGAGCACTGCGGCTTGCCTATTACCGCAGCCCCAAACTGGTGACCAGGTCATTTGCGGGTCAGGCTGGAGGTCCGGTGGGGCGATTGGCTACGTAATCCGACGTATGTGACGGGCTGCCGGCGGCCGCGTAGCCAAATGGCCAGAGCTACTTCCTCATGCAGTCACTGGCCGCCGCCGAAGCCTAGGGCGCCTGATAGCCGAGCGTCTCAGCGGGTCCAGATGCGGCTCTCGACGAAGGCTGTCCACGTATCGGCCGGGAACTGAAGGATCGGTCCGTGGCCGTTGTCCTTTGTGTCCCTGACCATGGTCACGTCCTCGCCGTGGAAGACTTCTATGCATTGCTTACCGCTATCGGACCGGCTCGACTTGTACCAAACGCCCTTGACCGGCTCTTTCACGCCCCGTGCTCCTTCGCGATCTTCATCACCAGGTCCCTGGTGTCCTGTCGTGCCAACGCTACAGCCCGCAGCCCCTCGATCGCCTGCCTAAATTGGCCGACCTCCTCCTCGTGCTCGTGGAACACGCTGCCGATTGCACCCTCGGCGTAAACTATGGCCGGAAGGGTCTTTCCGCTCGATCCGAGCGGAAACTTCAGCCAGACGAACGTCAACATCGTCAGCCCAGGGTGAGCACCGGCGGCGAAGGGAACCACGTGGATGCTGACGTTCTCCCGCTCGCTCACGGCCGCAAGCCATTCGAGCTGCTTCCGCATCATTCCACCGTCGCCAACCTGGTTTCTGACTACGGCCTCGGACAGGAATGCCTCGAATCTGAAGTCCGGATCATCAAGCCGTGCTTGCCGTTTCATCGTCAGTTCGATGCGTCGTTCGAGATCTACCGGCGAGATGCCCGGCTCGTTCACGCCATCGAGTGCACGTCGATAGTCGGCGGACTGGAGCAGGGCCGGGAAGATGACAGGGTGGTGAGCCACGATGTGGTCAGCGATGCCCTCCAGACGAAGGAACTTGCCCGTATTCGGAGCGATCTGATCCTTGTACGCCTTCCACATGTTGCCTTGCCCTCGGGTGGCCTTCTCCTCAGTCTTGACTTCGGCCCACAGCTCCAACGCCTTTGTCCGAGCGTGTATGTCTACTGCGTAGAAGTCCAACAGGGCGTTGATATGCAGGTCGCCGAGCCTGGTTGGAGAGCCGTCCTCCATTCGGTCGATAGCCTGCCGAGAGGCACCGATATGCGTAGCAGCGGCCAAGACGGCCGGTCGCGGTGCACGCTTCCTCAGTTCTCGCATGAAGTTACCGAAATCCAGGCGAGAGACCGTCAATCCGGTCATTTTCGTAAGCCTCGCTATCTGGGGAGTCCGTGACGAGCACTGTCCGTAGAGGGCATGTCCGCTACGGGCACTGCCCTCTACGGACAGCTCACCGTATTTCGTCGGCTGCCCGTTGCGGGCAGTATTTCAACAACATTCTGGTGTCTACTTACAGATAGCACCGAGGACGGCGGTTCACTAGCCACCACTCGGCAAAGACCGAAATCTGCTAGGAGACATAATGTCCTGGGATGCTTGGGTTTTGGCTATTTTTGTCAGCGTATGTTCTTCGGTGGTCATCTTCTGCCTGATCGAGGACATCCGAAATGCGGGCAGGTATAACGAAGGGGACGAGTCGGTACGAATCCGACTCGAAGGCGGCAAGTTGATCGAGGTCCCGCTGCCGAGTCGAACTGTCCACGGACGCCATCGCGAGAAGCCTGTTAGGCCGTGAGCGCCGGGCCCATCTCCCCGGTCACCCACAATCGAGGGAAATGGCACAACGTTCTAGGCTTCCCTGAAACTGTTCGTGCACAGCTCGATTTGCACTCGGGATGCATTCCGGGCGACGGGGAGGACACGTACCGATGCGGGCGCAAGCAGTATCTCCTCGAGATCGTCGAATCGAACCGAGGGAAGCCAGAATGGGAATTCAACCACCTTCCCACCTGCTCAGAGGAAGAACTCCGCCTCGAATCCCGTGGGGTGACCCCATTGCAACCTTGAATGAAATCTGTGCTGATCCGTGATCATCAAAGGCCGCGACGCCGGGGCCGGTGAGGGGCGCCGGGTGCTTCTGGCTTGATGCGGCGACGTGTTGTCGAGGCGGCGGCTTTGCGGGGTGCCGACGAGCGCGGCGCGGGGTCGGGTGCTGTCAGCGAGACCGGGGCAGATGGTGTGGAGGTGGGGTGAGTTGGCTGGTGATTTTCGATTCGGGTGCGGAGTTCGCTGGCGAAGTCGGCGAGGCGCTGGTCGTGGCAGGGGTAGTCGGGGATCGGCCGGAATTGACCGGTGTAGGGGCTGTGGGTGAGGGCTCGGAAAGTGGTTCCATCGGTGGGCGCGGTTTGGGGGAGTTGGTGCTGGATCCAGGTGTCGGCGCGGTCGCGGAGTTCTTGTGCGGGGTCGTGGACCAGGAGCAGGGAGGCGCCGAGGTCGTTGTAGTTGTCGGTGGTGATGGCGGCGATGAGTGTGTTGGTGTCGAGTTGGTGGGCGTCAGCGAGGGCGATGGTGTCGAGCAATCCGGGCCAGTGCCGGGAGTTGGTGGCGAGCTGGTAGAGGACTGCGGGCAGGGCCCGGTAGAGGCGTTGGTCGGTGTGGGTGTCGGCGAGTTCTTTGACGTAGTGGTGGTAGTCGGCGCGCATTCGGTCCAATCGTTCGGAGCTCACTGCGGGTTCGCGGTGCGAGGGCTCGGTATGGTGGACGACAGTGTCTGTGTGGGTGAGGGTCTCGTGGGTGTTGAGATCTGCGATGAGGCGTGCGGCGTCGTATGTGTCGGTGGCGCACAGTGTTTCCTTGGGCGCCATTGCAATGGCGGGCACAAGGTTCTCGGTCGTGGGGGCCGGTTCATCGGGGGTATCTGCGCCAGGGGGTGTGTCGGGCAGGAGCGTCGACGTGGCGGGGTCTGCTGCGGCGGGTGGTGTGTTCGACAGGATTCGCCGGCGCAGTTCGTGGGCGTAGGTGGCCAGTTCGGTGTCGGCGCCGGGCCACGGGGTGGGTACCGGCGGACACGGTCCGGTGTCGGGGAGATCCCGCAGCGCACGGAACTGTTGCTGCGGCAGCGCAAGATCAGCTGCTGTGTTCGTTCGCCCGATCGCTGCGAAGAGTGTGTGTTCGTCGGTGCCGGTGAGTGTTTCGGTGGGCGTGACAACGAGCGGGTTCGGGGTGAGCGGGATGTGTTGGTGGATCCAGCGGTCGGCGCGTGCGCGCAGGACTGCGGCGGTGTCGCGGGCGGTTGTGAGGGATTCGCCGAGGTCTCGATAGTTGTTGGTGGCGATGCTGGTGACGAGCTCGCTGGTGTCGAGGCGGTGGGCGTCGGCGAGGGCGATGGTGTCGAGCAGATCTTGGTATGTCGGTGAGTGTTTCGCGTCGTGGAAGAACATGGCCGGCAGTGCGCGGGTGAGCAGATACTCGGCGCGGGCATTGGTCAGGAGTTGGTAGGCGTGGTGGTAGCTGGTGTGGATGCGGCGGTCGGCGGCGGCTTGTTCTTCGCGCATGATGTCGACCGCGGAGCGGTTGTCGTCCTCGCGGGCGAGCACGCGGGCGAAGCAGCGGAAGGGTTCTTGGGGGTCGTCGGGTTGCTGGTCGCCGGAGATATCGACGAGGGCGTCGGTGGCGAGGTAGAGCCGGTTGAGTTCGGAGCCGCGGGTGAGTCCGACGTAGGCCAGGGCGCGGCCGAGGGTGGTGTTGAGCAGCATGTAGGCGCGGCGCACGGTGATGCCTTGGGCGCGATGGCAGGTGGTGGCGTAGCCGAGTTCGACGTGTTCACTGATGTAGTCCGACGGGAGTAGGACGTGACCGCGGTGGCTGATGCCGGTGAGGGTGATCGAGCCGTCGGTGTGGATGCGGTGGATGCGCCACAGATCACCGTTGTCGATCTGGGTGCCTTCGCGGATTCCGCCGATGATCTTCAGCCGGGGGTTGTTGGCGCGGGTGACGACGATGTCGCCGAGGAATCCGGAATTGCTGTCGGACAACACGATCCGGCCGCTATCGGTGCGGACGCGTCCGGTGTGGATGTGGGCGGTCTGGGTGGCGGTGTTGAGTGCGGAGACGTCTTTGATGGTGGCGGCGATCATGATCGAGGAGATCCCAGCGGTGGTGTCGGCGAGGTATTCGGTGAGGATGGCGGTGCGTAGTTCATCGCTCATGCCCTCGGTGATCCGGCCGCGATCGTGGTAGAACTCCCACGCCTTCTTGGCGTTGCCGGCGCGTACGGCGAGGGTGGCTTCGGCTTCGTCGGGGTCCTTGAAGCGGATGAGTTCTGTCAGTTGTGGTGCGTTGGTGTCGCGGGCGATGGTGGCGATGATGCCGCCGGATTCGACTGCGGACAGCTGTTCGGGGTCGCCGATACCGCGGATGATCGCGCCGTGGCTGGCGGCTATTCGCCGTAGTGTGTCGAGGTCGAAGGTGGCGGCCATGGCGGCCTCGTCGACTAAAAGCATTGTCCCCGGCCCTAATCCGGTGGGCACACCGAAGCTGATTTGTGCGAACAGTTTGTGCAGGGTGCGCGCCGGCGTGTGCAGGCTGGCGCCGAGTTCCCGCGCCGCGGCGGCCGAGGGAGCCAGTGCGATGACGGTCCGTCCGCTGGCTTGCCAGGCGTCGGCGACGGCTTTCATAGCGGTGGTTTTGCCAGTGCCGGCCGGTCCCACCGCGACCGCGAACTGCGTGCCGATCGTGCACAGGTAGCGAGCAATCGCGCGCTGGCCCGGATTGAGGTGGCAGGCTTCGCGGGCTTGGACTCGCGTGATCGCCGCGTCGACCGCCTCGGCGGACACGCGTTCGGTGCTGCGGTGGCGGGCGGCGTCGAGCAGACGGGTCTCGGCGTCGAGTACGGCGGTGCAGGTGTAGCGGGTGGCACCGGTGGTGGTGAAGGTGCTCTCTCCGGATGCGCGCGCCATCGCGGCAGGGACTGGGTCGGGGTCGATGCTGAGCTGGATCGAATGGGTGTCACGAACCAGTGCGGTGACGTGGGTGACCGCGTCGCGCTGGGCGGTATCGGAGGCGAAGTGGCACACCGCGAGCCGGTCCTCGACCGCGGAGGCGATGTTGGCTTCGGTCCAGGTCGCGCGCCGGCGTGCCACGATCTCGGTGACCTCCACCGCGATCGCGACGGGATCGTAAACGGCACGCCGGCGCGCGCAGCAGATGTCCTCGATCCGCTCGAGGAGCGCTTCGTCCGGCTCCGGGGCGAGTCGAGCGGCCACCTGCGTATGCGCGTCGGCGCGAGCCTGGAAGGAATCGAGTATGCGCCGGTCGAGTTGGGCGTTGATGGCATGCTCGAGCTGTGCGGGGGTCGCGGTCAGCAGTGCGCCGATACCACCGAGGTCGACACCGACAGCTGCGGCAGTCTCGTCCGGATCGAAGCGTCGGGGTGCGTCGGGATGGGTGTGCTCCCACCGCAAGTGGTCGACGAAGTGTTGCCCGCTGGGCTGGGCGAAGACGGCACGGAAGCGGGCATCCCATTCGGCGATCATGTGCCGCAGTGTTTTCGGCAACGGTTTCTGCTGGCGCGTCTCGAGGGTTGCTTGCTGTGCGAGCCGGTATTGGGTGACCAGCTTCGGATTGTGCCCATGCGTGGCGCGGTAGTCGGCGGTGAGTTGTTCGAAGCGGGCCAGGATTTCGTCGCGGCGGGAGAATTCGCCGATCATGTCTTCGCTGACGCCGACGACTTCGAGGACGGGTTGCCTGCCGCGCCCGCGGGTGCGTTCCTCGAACTGCCATCCCATGCGGCGGGTGAGTTTTCCGACGAGGGTGGCGTTGTAGCGGCACGACAGCGACACCGCCGCCGCATGCAAGGCACGCGCATCCAGGGCCGACCATCTGCCGTCGGAGCCCAGGACCTTGTTCGAAATCACCGCGTGCGTATGCGGATTCGGATCCCCGGCGCGGTTGTCGAAGTGAGTGAACGCAGCAATGATCAGCCCGGTCGCGTCGATCTGCATGACCCCGTTCGCGCCGCGGCGGGTCACCGCGTAGCGGGATTCGGCGAACGCGAGGACCTCGCGCACGGCTTCGAGGTGGCACTGCCAGATCTCGCGGCGCACCGTATCCGAACCCAGACCCCACAAGATGCTGATCGATTTCTGCGGGGTGAACACGCAATCGAATCCAGCTACAGCCTTGCGTGTGCCGCCTTTCTCCACCGCGAGCGCTGCATCGATCTCGCTGCGGCTGGGGCGGTGCCCGAGGACTGTGGTGAGGTGTTCACGAGCGGCTTCGGTGCGCAGGATGGTGCGCTCGTCCCAGTTCGGTCGGCGCCGCGCAGCAAGGGTGAAAGCGTCGATCTCGCGGTCGAGAATGCCCCGGATAGGGGTCGGCTCGGTGGAGTATTCGTAGAACATCCGGCCGATCTGCGCCGCCTCGACGGCCTGCTTCACGGCTTTCCCAGCCTCTATTTCCGAGGCAATGATGGCATCGGCATCGGGATGTAAACCTTCTCCGAATAATGCCTGCATCTGCGCTTCGGTGACCATTCCCGACAGGCCGAGTTCGGCCGCGCCGCGGCCCATCCACACGCCTGGCGGGGTGCCGTGCTCGCGGTAATAGTCGGTGAGGTCACGGGTACGGTCGCGCAGGCGATCACCGCTGGCCACTTGCCTGGTCAGGTACTCGTAGCCGTCGCCGGCATGGAGGCGGTGAAGGGTCATCACCTCTTCGAAAATAGCGCGGAATGTAAACTCTGAAAAGACATTACTCCTGGGTAAGCATGTGAATGCAAGAGGTGTGTAGGTGACTGGAATAAATCCCATATGGGAAGTGGTGGCGGGAATTTCTGGAGGAATTGAGAAATGATTGGACGGGGTGGGATCGTGGAGTGGAGAGGAAAGTGGAATGAAGGAATGAATCGGTAGTCTCCGCGCGCGGCGGCCCGGCCGGACGTGCGCGGGAAGGGTGAAGGGAGGTCCGTGATGGCGGAGGAAGGGAATGCGCGCAAGTGGGCGCACACGGTGCTGGCGGGAATGCTCGCCGAGCAAGCCCGAGCGGTGCGGGCGAACGAATCGGACCTGATCGCGTTCGGCAAGCAGTACGGGCGGTTGGCACGTGCGGCAAACCGGCGAGACGCGGCGATTGCCGCAGCGAACGCGCGGTTCGAGCAGGTAGCGAGCGAAGCCGAGTCCGGTGCCGGTGCGGCCCTGGCGCGGCTACACGAGCGCGGAATGAGCGAACCGCAGTTGTGCGCGATCACCGGACTCGGCGCGGGCCGCATACGTCAGTTGCTGAAAGGCGGGGCGACCCGCACCGATTCCGATAGCGGTGTGGAGGGGCTACCGGTCGGAGTCGTCGAAGTCGAGCAGGGTGCTGCGGGGGATCATCCAGCGCAGTCCGGGCAGGGCGAACAGACGCAGAGCGATGGGCGAGGCCCACGCGCCGTGCTTGAACGCGTGCGCCCAATGCCCGGCCAGCCAGAGGAACAAGCCAAGCGCGAGCAACCACAGTCGGCCGGGTATCGCACGGGCCGGGGTGAACACGATCGCGAGCAGTGAGTCGAAGAAGACGAAGAACCCGGCGATGCGGGCCAATGTAGGGGAACGCCCACCACAGCAGCAATACGGCCAGGACGACAAGGGCCGCGAGCCAGATCAGTCCCATGGTCGATTCCCCTTCCTCGAGAGCGGATTTCCGGGGGTGGGTGTTCACGCCATCCCGGTAGTAGTTCGCGTTCGGTCGTAGTAGCGGGCTTGTCCGATCAGTCGCTCCTCGTGTTCGCACAAGGCGTGGATGGCGGCGGCGTCGAGCAGATCGTCACGGGCAGCGATCAATTCACGGACCTGACGCGACAGCATCACCAGCGCACACCAGACCCCCGGCAGCGCCATGCCCCCGGACGGGACGGGTGAGGGTTCGCGGGCAGACATCGACAGCCACCTCCTGAGGGTGGTCGAGCAGAACGGCAGCAGGGAGCCGCGCACACCAGGTGAGCGGCTCCCTGTCGTGGGTGGTCAGAAGTCGGGCTGGTCCCCGACGCCGGCACCGACCAGAGCGCGGCTACCGCGGCGGGTGACCGGCTGCTGCTCGTCGCCGGCCTCTGCGCGGGCTTGGACCTCGACGTCGACGAATCGCAGCGAGACGGAGATCTCGTCGACCATCAGCTCAGTCATCCACTGGGTGACCCCGTTGCGGTCTTCGTAGCTGCGCTGACGCAGCCGACCGGTGACATGCACCCGCATGCCCTTGGCGAGGCTGGCCGCGGCGTGATCGGCCATCTCGCCCCAGACCGAGCAGCGCATGAATACCGCGGCGCCGTCGCGCCATTCGTTGGAGGCGCGATCGTAGACGCGCGAGTTCTGCGCGACGGTGAGATTGGCGACGGTCTGTCCGGTGGGCAAGAGTTTGTGCTCCGGATCGGCGGTGAGGTTACCGATCACGGTGATGATGATTTCTCCAGCCATGACAATGCACTCCTCGAATGAGAAACGGAATTGGACTGACCGCCAACCCCTCCCAACCCCGATACGGGAGTAACCGTGATCGGGGTGGTGCCTGGAGGGCTGGCGATCTGTGGCATCGCCATCAGGGGCGGGCCGGGCCCGCGAGGGCCGGCGGGGGTTCTGTGGGGCGGGGTGGGATCGCCGCGTTTTTTGCGGCGACCTGAGCGCCAGCGAAGGCTTGTCCCGCCCTGTTCCACAGGTTCATCGGCGGGTACCCGGCTCGCCCCTGATCCCCTTGGGGCAGATCGCCGGCGCTTCAAGACACCAGCTCGCTCCCTCGAAAACGTCTACTCACCGGCGAATGTCGAACGGCTCCACCCGCCGTTGATGAGCCTGGTGTCGATCAGTTCCGGCGAGGGCTCGATGGGAACCGCTTCGATAGCGATGGACTGGCATTCGAGTCAGACAGCTGGGGTCGGAAGGCTAGAGTCGCAGTGTCCCGGGCAGGTAAGCACTGCCCGGGACCCAGCACCTCGGTTGGACGGCGGAGGTTTTCTCCCTTCTCCGTATGGGTATGGGGCTGGTGAGCGGGCTAGAACGGGTTGTGGTCGTGGACGGGCAGCAAGTGTCCGGGTGGGTAGCCCAGGACCGCTTCGATCGGGTCGGTGAACATCGCAGTGCCTCCGGCGTAGTTGCCGCCGTGCGCGGTGTAGTAGAAGGCGGGTTTATCCGGGTCCAGTTCGATCGGTGCCAGGTAGGCGTGCTTTTGGGGCGGTCGCCTGCTGTCGAGGCGGTACCGGTATTCGATGTGCACGACCACCGCGGGTGCGTCGGTGCTGGGCGGGCTTTGACGCCATTGGGGCGTCGCGAGTACCTGCCCGCCGGTGGTGTCATCGACGATGCCGACCACGGTGAGGTGATCGTGGTGGGCGGTGAGGCCGATCTGGGTGCTGTTGACCGACTGGTAAACCTCCACGCGGAGACCGAGCACTTCGGACCAATGCATGCTGGGCATGAGTGAATTCCTCTCTGGCAGTATCGGGTTGTCGGCAACTGGCGAGGAAGCGCGGTGTGGCGACAAGCCGGAAACCCTGCCCTGGGGTGGGTGCGTTATGACGGTGACGCGTAGCGGCAGGGGACCGGTTGCCCGAGGTGTTCGCCCGTGCATTCAGGGTGGGGGTCGGGGATCCGCTGATCGTGTTGCTCGGTTTCGCGGGCGTCGATTTCGAGTCGGTCGATGCGGTCGGCGAGGGTGGCCTCGTAGTGAGCGAGGGCCGCGGTGCGCTGATATGGGTCGGGCAGGGCGGCGGCTTTCCACATGCGCAGGAACAGCCCTACCCCCGCGCCGGTGAGCGGGGCAGTACGACTGGCGCGATGGGTGAGGAGCAGGACCTCGACCGCAGTGCCGGGACGGGTGTCCCGCCCGGCGGCGACGCGTTCGAGAAGCTCGCGGCAGTGTGCGCGCAGCAGCGGCTCGCAGCACAGGCGCGCATTGGTGAGCTGGGGCAGGTAGTACGCGTGGAACAGCACGTCAGCCTGATCGGGGTGGCGCTGCTGAGCCGCAGCGATCTCCTCTTCTGTCCATTGATGCTGCGCGGCGTCGGTGCCGCATCTCGTGGTGACTTCGCTGAGCAAGAGCTCGACGGTGGCGGTGCCGATCGAATCGAAATCCATTGCTTCCTCGTTTCTTCAAGAGATGGGGAGAGGTATAGGGCCGGCCGCGACGCAAGCGGGACCTAGCCCGCGTCCGGGGTGTGGCTGCGATCGGGACGGCTGTTCGGGATGGGCCGTACGCGGTGCGTGTGAGAGGAGTCGCGGAGGTCTTCATTGCCGTGGTTGTCGCAATATGCCGTGGAGAGCCAGCGGCGAATTCCGTACCGCTCCCAATCGATCCAGCGTGTGGCGGGTTTACCGCATCCGAAGATCCAGCAGCCGATCGAACCGTCGGCGAGCCGCGTGAAATGCTGCACGGAGCTTTTGCTGCTTCCTTTACCCATGTCGGGACGTCCCTTCGTGTGCTCGAGGAGGGTGGGTGGCGCCGAATCACGGTGGACGGCACCATGTATCCCCGCGGACAGGGCTCCGGCCTGGCTGGAGACCGGTATCCCGCGGTGCGGGGTGATTGGTCCGGCTGCGTGGTCAATGCCGGCGGGGGAGTCGGCGGGGCTTGCGGGCGCCGAGGGTGAGACCGCTGGTGATGGTGCGTTCCATTTCGCGGGTGGTGAAATGCTGGATTCCGATGTGTTCTTGCGCCGCAGCGATCAGGGCGTCACGCACGGGTTGCTGGTCGAGTTCACCGCCGGCGATCAGACGGCCGAGGGTGAACGAGGCCTGGAACAAGGTGGTGTTGCGTAGGCCGGGTTCGGCGGTGCTGACCTTGTGGGTTTCGGCGGCGACGATGGCGTTGAGGTAGGCGTCGGGGCTGTGTGGCGGGCTCGATGCCACGTGGGGTGCGGAGAACGGTTGTAGTGCAAGGCGTTCGAGTAACCAGTCCGGCAGCATCGCCGGCGGGCGGGCTGTCACGATGCGGTAGGAACCTGGTCCGATCTGTGATCCTGGGGCCACGACGTAGCCGCCGTGGCCGCGTGAGTCGATTCCGGCACCGAGGCGGGAGGCGGTGTTGGGCAGCTGGATTGAGTCGGGGACCCGGTAGTAGAGGTGGTGGCCGTTCGAGGGGGTCGACACGGTGAAGGTGAGCAGCGATGCCCGCGCGGCTGCGTCGGCTGCGAGCTGGTAGAGGGTGTCGGCGCCGTTGTGGCCGTGGCGAGTGTCGAGGTCGAGCACATGCAGACCGCTGGGCCCAGTCGCGATGGCCACGTTCGCGCCCGGGTGGGCGGCCCACCACGCGGTGATGCGGTCACGGTCGGTGGTGGCCTGATCGGGCCAGGCGTCGATAGCGGGGCGTTTGGAGCCTGCCCGCAACGGAAAGACCATCCATCCGCGGGCGGCCGCCGCCAAAGCGGCGTCACGGAATCTATTGGTGGACAACGCGAACTCCTCCAGTGACGAGTCGCCTGGCCTGACGGTCCACGGGGTGGAGGGTCAGGCCAGGCGCGTTGCAGGATGGGGTGGTTCAGGAGTCGATGTCGATGGTCTCGGGATCGAGGTCACCGGCCGCGGCTTGTTCGACCGGGGTGAGGGTGTGGCCGAGCGAGGCGAGGAAATGCAGATAGCGCGTCACGCCGGGATCGCTGTACTGCCAGGCGAACTTGGTGGTCCGCCCCTCGAAGGCCCCCAGCACCAGTGCCAGGAGGATCATCTGGCAGCGTGGGGGTTTGGCCGGTTCGATCGCCGCCAGCAACGCGGTCTTCGTGCCCTTGACTCCGAGCAGCTCGTAGGCGAGGCGGTCGGCGTCGGGTCCGAGCAGCAGATCCGGCTTGTCGGCCAGCGCGTGGGCGACGAACGCCCACACTGCCGCTGGTGGCGCGGTCTTGCGCGACAGGAACCGGATGAGGAATTCCCGGCGAGCCCCCAGCGCGGCCTGGCCCTGCTTGTTGAGCTCATCGCGGCGATGCCGCTCGGCCGCCTTGGCTGCCCGCTCCGCCTCCGCCTCTGCTTGGGCCGCGGCCGCCTGCTCGGCAGCTGCCCGGCGGCGCGCCTCGACCGCCTCGGGATCAGGCGGCTCGGGGTTGCCCGCCTCGCCGGACTCGGCCGGATCGGGTTGTGCATCAGTGTCGAGAGCAGGTTCTTGCGTGGCCGGTTCGGTGAAGTCGCGGGCGTGGCGGAATCCGGATTCGTCGAGCCGCTCGGCGCGCAGGTAGTAGTCCGGTGCCCACAGGTAGCCGGCCTCGACGCTGTCGGCGTGGCGAAGTCCCTCGGCGGCAACAGCATCCGGTTTGCCCTTGGTGGCGGGGTCGATGCTGGCGGGGTCGACGACCTCGCCGGTGTCGCGGTCGATGAGCACTTCGACCTCGGTCGGTCGGCAATACACGGTCCACAAGGCGGGAGTGGCGTGGATTTGTGCGACGCTGATCTGTTCACCGTCGCTGGTGCGCAACCATTCCGCGGCGATGAATCCGTCGTCCTGGCCGGGGTCGCTGCTGTGCACGCCGAATCCTTGAGCGCCGTAGGCCAGGGATTCGCGGAAGCGATCACGGGATTCCTCGCGCTCGGCGGCGATGCGGCGCACGTGGTAGGCGAACATCGACCGCGGTGCGGCCAGCAGCCGCGCGACCGCGTCGGTGTCACCGGCGTTCTCGTATACCGCCAGTACTGCGGCTTGCTCGAAGTCGAGTTGGTGAGCATCGACCGCGGCGCGGGCGGTCTGGCTACGCCCGACGGTGACCGCGAGCTTGATCTGCTCGCGTCGCTGCCCGATCTCCTCGCTGATGCGGGTCAGGGTGGCGCCGAAGTCGAACATGCGCGCCATGCCGGCGGCGCGGTCACCGTCGGTGAGCGCGATGCGATGATCGTTGACGTTGATCTGTGTAGAGGTGCGGCGGATCTCCCGCTCGGCCGGATCGATATCAGGTGCGGGGGTAACCCACACGGGTACTGTCTTGACCTTCAGTTCGAGTGCCATGAGCGCGCGGATCTGGCCGTCGACCACGGTGATGGTCCCGTCGGGTTCACGGTGGGCAAGGATCGGAATCTCCACGCCACGCTGGATCGACGCCTTGACCTCGGGATAGTCGTCCAGGTCGAAGGACTTGCGCACGTTCTCGTCGATGACCAGCGTTGCCGGAGACAGATACAGCGCCTCCGCGGCCGGGGGCTGGTCGAGATCGCCACCGGGGGAGGAGGTTTGGGGAGTCGCCGGGTCGGTGGGGTTGTCGGCGGTGTGGATGGGATCGAGTTCGGTTGTGGTCATTCGGAACTCCTGCTCGGAACGCGACAGGCGGGTGCCGGCCAGAAGTGAGCCGATACCCGCCCGTCAGTGGAATGGGGATGGTGTTGTCGAATCCTGTTGCCGGGCAGCGGGTCCCGGCAGTGATGGAAGGCTGTTGCGCGCTGGCTGTTGTTACTTCTTCTTGTCGCGGGCGGTGACGTTGATCGGGTGCAGTGACCAGACCCTGTCGGCGGCGCGAACGAACAGCCAGTACTTGCCCGACCACTTCGGCTCGGCCGTGCGCCAGACGTCGATGGTGTTGGCGTCGAGCTGGGAGACCGGCCCAGCGGCTCCGAAGTGCCGCTGCTGCTCGTAGTCGGTGCGGGACAATGTTTCGATCATGGAATCAAACCTCCTGGGAAACGAACGGGCCAGGTACGTGACGAACAGTCGTCACGCCTGGCCCGGTGGTGAATCGGCTGAAGCCGTGCACATCTGCAATGGATCAGAGTGAATTGCACCCCGGTACAACAGGATTGATGTCAGGCCAGGGTCATCGCCTGGTAGGCGAGGTCGTCGAGTGTGTTGGCGCGGTCGGAGTCGGGGATGGTCTGGGAGTAGCTGGTGACCGCGTTGGCGATACCGGCAGCGGTGAGTTGTCCCCCGGCGATGAAGTGGGTCAGGATTCCGGCGCGTTCGGTTTCGCTGAACCCGAGCCGTTTGGCCAGGACCTCCATCGTTTTATCCGGCTGTGTGACCGGCGCGCCCGCGGCTTCCTCGAGCTCGTCGATGCGGGCGGCGAAGAATTCCGGTGACAGCCATTCCGCGACACGGTCGCGGGTTTCGGCGGTGATCACGGCGAGCTTCTTGCGCAGCGTGTCTTGTGACCAGGACACGGTCCCGGTCTCGAGGCGTTCACCGACGTGGCGGTGGGTGTGGGCGAACATCGGAATGGTCAGCCCGTTCCCGCAGACCTGTACCACCAACTCCGGAGTCAGGCGGACCGCGTGGTGGCCGGTTTCGTCGTTGCTGAACCGGATTCCGGCGAACACCACCGGCTCGGCCCCAGGGGCGTAGCCCTTGCCTTCGCGCGCGGCGATCGGACGCCAGCGGTCGAGTTCGCCTGCGACGCGGCGACGTTCGGCTTCGAGGTCCGGGTTGGCGAACGCGCTGCGGTAGTTGGCCAGGAACCGTGGTGCCAGTCCGGACATTTGCGGGGAATACACCTTGGCGTGCATGGTGGAATCGGTCAGATCGCACGCGCGGATCTCGGTGTCGGCGCCGGCGGCGTGGATGCCTTCGAGCACGGCGGTGAGCACATCGAGGTTGTCGATGATCCCGTACCGATCCGAAACCACCGCCCGCAGCACACCGGCCTGCCCCGGCACCGGCGGGGTGAACAACCGAAGCAGAAACGACCGATCATCGGGTTCGGGCAGCTCGGTATCGGTCGGCCCGTGCAACCAACCGTTGACGTTGCCGTCGTAGAGATCCCACCGTGCACGCTCACGCAATCGGCGCAGGTAACGCACCGGGATACCGAGCTTGTCCGCGATCTGCCCGTCCGCCGCACTGGTCGGGCGATAGACGCCGTCGACGGCGGTGACACCGCGCTCGTCGACCACCGGGGTAACGCCGAAGAGCTCGATCATCCCGTTGCGGGCGCGGATGGCCGACGCCGAGGCGACGACATCGACCTTGGCCGCCTGTTGCTCCTGCAACAACGGCACCAAATCCTGCAACGACAAATGACGGGCATAGGTGTCCAACGACATGAGAAGTACTTCCCTCCAAGAGAATTGGATCGAAAAGTTGGGGGAGCCAAGTCCGGGCCGCGAACCGGGCCGGGAGCCCTCAGGAGTGGGCTTTGATTCGAACGGCCGCGAGCAGCGCATCGGCTTCGTCGGCCGCCAGGCGGGCCCGGCGGTAGCGCAGACGAGTGATGTCTTTACGCATGGCTGCCAATTCGTCTGCACGAGAAGCGCTTTCGCATCGCTGCGCGGCCTGATCCTGCCGGTAGCGGGCCACCCGCAGATCGGTGAGGAACCGTTGCGCCAGCGCGGTCGCCACGGAGTCGACCGCCTGCTGAATATGGGCGGGCTGCGCGGCAAGCACCCGACCGAGGTCGATTACGAGATGCCCGGGTTCGCCCAGGCTGAGCATCGAGACCCCGGGGCGGTGATCAACCCAGTTCGGGAAGAATGCCGCGGTACTGACCGGTGCCCCCAGCCAACGCCCGTGCACCGACAAACCGAAGAACCGGAACGCGACTACCGGCCGGCGCTGCGGCCCATCGGCGGTGTGCAGGATGTGCTCGGCCATGTCGACGAACACTCGTCCGCTGGCGGGGACGTCGTCGGTGGGTTCGAAGGTGTAGCAGGTGCCGTGCTCGGAGGAGTTCTCGCAGGTATCCTCATCGAAGGAAGGAATGGACATGATGGTCGGAATCCTTTCTGGTAGTGCCGATTTCAGATATCTGGCTACGGTGTTGCTGTCACAGAGTCGGGTGTCCAGGACGCGAGAGTGTGACCGGAGGACAGGTCGGTCGTCTCGATCGAATCGACCGTTTCGCCGAGTGCGTGGTTATGCGCGAGGATCTGCTCAAGGGTTGGGGTATGCGCGGCGCAGGCGTAGGCGACGGTGAGGAAAGGTGGCATAGATCCACGCACTGTAGTGCGGGTCGTGGCCAGGACTGCGGTGGCGAAATGCTCGGCCAGCTCGCAGCGTGGCGGCAGTGCCACAACGACTTTCGCGCCGACCTGCAGCTTGTGCAGGAACTGGTCCCCGCGCGTGAGCCACCACTCCCCGCAGTGGCGGCGCAGCGCGTAGTCGAATGGCAGCTGCGCTGACAATGTGGCGGCGCCGTCGGCGGTGAGCGGACCGTCGAGCGTGATATGCAGTTCGTCGCCGCGATCGGCGATGGTGAATGCGGAATCGATGAGATAAGCCGCGGACCTTCGTTGCCGACGCGCACCGGACGAATCGCGAACGGCAGTGAGCCCACAGGTCAAACGCTGTGCGGGGCGGCCGAGTTCGCGTTTCGCCGCCGCGGCGAGCTGAGCCGACCAACTCGCTTGCGACAGCGGCGGCTCATCGATGGCCCGCGATACCGTGACATGCAGGATCGAACCCTCACGGTAGACGACCACGGTGCTGCCCTGCGGATTTCGATAGCCTTCCATAGCGAAATCTCCTTGGAAAAGAAGAGAATTCACCGATCCGACTGTCCCGGGCGATGACTGCTCGGGGCGAGGGTGCGGCAGAACTTCCTCGACCGCAACCGTCTGGTCGCGGCACTGTCACAGGCCACGGTCGCGATCGAGGCCGGATTGCGTTCGGGGACAGCGTCCTCGGTCCGCTGGGCAGCACGGTTCGGTCGCCCGGTGCTGGCGGTGCCCGGACCGGTGACCTCGGCGACGTCGGCGGGCTGTCACCGGTTCATCGCCGACGGCGACGCGCAGTTAGTGACCTGTGCCGATGATGTCCGACGCGCGTTGGTCGAACCGTCGTGGACCTACACGATTCCCGCTCGAGCGCCCGGTGCGCGCGAAGAAGGCGAGCGATGACAGCCCCGTCTCGAATCCACGAGCCGGTCCGGGCCTGATGCGTACGGATACGGGCGGTCGAGCCCGCACGGCATCACTGCCACTGTTACCCCGTCGACCGCCAATGCGGCCCGATGCGCTGCGGCGTCGATCCCGTAGGCGGCACCGGCTACCACCGTATGGCCCGAAATTGCAAGCTCACCAGCAATCTCGGTAGCCACACGTGTGCCGTAGGGGGTGCTGGCCCGTGCTCCGATCACCGCGACACCACGACCCGTCGCCTGCTGTAGGGGCCGGTCGCCGCGCACCCATAACGCCAGCGGTGCGACGTCGCCGACATTGTCCGAACCCGATGGCAAGCAGTCCAGTAACTCTCGAGGCCATTCGTCGTCCTCAGGTGTCACCAACCGGCCACCGAGTCCCTCCATCGCCTTCAGGTCCCGGGCCGCGCCCTTCAGCCCGCTGGCGGCACGATCGAGAACGTCTCGATCGACGCGCGGGTCACCGGTTTGCAGCATCGCCGCTGTCTGGGTAGGGCCGAGGTGCTCGACCAATTCGGCCAGTAGCCGACACGGGCCCGATGCCGCCCGAGACAGTAGCGCCCACGCGAGACGGTCGACACTCATCGCACGACCTCCACACCGGAACCGCCTGCCGCGCAGCCGATATCGACTTGCATGTCGGCGGCGGCCTCGATACCTGCGTTCACGACGCGCTGCAGCCGTGCAGGGTCCAGCCCGGATTGCAGCGCGGCGTCGAGCAGCCGCGCCATGCGATGTTCGGGATCCGACGCCAATGCCTGCTCGAGGGCAACCCGCGCCAGCGGGCCGTCACCGCGCCGATACGCGTGGAACGCCAGCAACGTCGCGGCCTGCGCCCGATCCGGGTCAGGCAAGGCGCGGGTCAGAACGCCCCACAGATACTCCGCGGCCGGCTCGTGGACACCACCCGCAACGCCGAACATGATGTCGCGCACCGCACTATCACGCAGTGCGACAGCAACTTCCGCGATTATGCGGGCCGGGATCTCCGCGAGCTCTCGCGCCTGAACGATGACCGACATCACATGACACAACGCCAACCTGGTAAAAGCGTCGGGGTTATCGATCTGGATCGCCCGAACCAGCCGCCTCTGTGCTTCGGCCGCCACGTCGGGCAGATGCGCAGCCACGTTCTTCCGGATCACTTCGTCGACCGCGACAACATCGGAAAGTGCGGCCCGTGACGGCCGCAGCGCACGACCCGCGAGAACCTGGGCCGCGGCCATGTGCGACGCGGAAGGATCCGGCAGAAGACCACGCCGCCACGGCGATTCGACTTCCCACCATTCGGTCGCTTCACTGAAGCACGCGACCGCCCACACTGCGGCAAGTGCAACACCGTAGCCGGCCAGGTCCTGGCGCAGTGTTTCGATCAGCCGCCGCTGGCCGGCATCGACGGCATCGGCATCGTCGGCACCACGGTAGGCGCGATCATCGACGATCACCGCCAGCGCACCGATCGCTTCGGAATTGCGGACAACGCTGGCGAAGCGGTCCCGCAGCAGCGGGTACTGCCCGGCGAGGTCCAGCAGCGTGACGGTATGGACTTGATACTTGTGGTCGGGTGTCTGAAGAACCATCGCGACCACCATCGATCGTTCCGGCACGAATCCGACCAACGCTGGTACAGCCGCGATGAACTGACCCGGCTCCTTGAATATGACTTCCAAGCGCGACATCGAGGACTCCTCAACAGGGACAAGCCCGACAGCGCAGCCTGGACACCAACCGAATACCGATGTCCGCGCCGCGCCTTCGGGGCGGTGGGCGCAACGCGTCGACACCGGCGGCGTCAGTGGGCGGTCAAGCCGAGAAACACTCGTCCCCGGTCACGGTCGAACCGTTGGCACACACCGTGATCGGCACTTGCGGCTTGACCGCCCGCGCCGCCGGTGTAGCGTGCGCCCGCCCACCGCCCCGAATGCGCGGCGACGATTTTGCCTTGAAGCGGATTTGGGGGCATAGGAATCGGACCGAATCTTGTAACTGCAGATCGTGATTAGGATTTGCTCGATTGACTCGAACCCTTGGAGTTCGGGGTCCTAGATTAGATACGGCCGCGTCGTGGTTAGGCGTGTATTGCTGACTGTTCGACTGGCACATGAGCTGCTGCGATAAATCTCGTATGCAATCTGTGAGGAGTTCCGACCCGTTACTGTACAAGCGGATCGGACTTGTGTGACCATTGCAGGTCTCCGCCATAGGAAGGTCGCCCCGAAGTCGTGTCAACGGAATGCCAATCGTGGATCTGGCACAATTTTCGTGCCAGATCCAATATTCACGTTCTGCCGAGTGCGCTGTGAGGCGCTGTTGATTCGAATGGAGGTGAGAGACCTTCGTCGCCGATCCTGTCGCAGCAGGACGGTGGAGCTGGGGGCAGCCGGGTTCGGGTGATGCCGGATCGGGTGGCAAGCAGCCCCGACAAAGCCGGGACGTTTCCAGTACTGGCAGATGGTGCGGGTTCGGCGAGCAGGGCGGAAAGGAGTACGCGAGGAACCGGCGTTTACGTCTCTCAAACGTGGATCGGCTCGAAACCTGGCGGATCAGGGCCGAGAGCGGCGCGCACCCAACCGGATCCGCGGTTGGGGAACTCCTGGGCCGGCTTCGGCGCCCGGCCGGGAGACCACGGCGAAATGCTGCGGGGTAGTCGTGGTGATGCCGCAGGGACAGAGTCGGGCTCCTCCTCCGTCGAGCGAATCACAGTGAACACGGGAGCCGTTCTGGTCTCGCCGTTTCCCGGATATCCGGTCCGGAGATTCGGCTGGGCGCATCGACCGTCGATCGGACCAGGACGGGGCGGAGCCGTCGTAGTACTCCGAGCCGGGGAAAGCCCGGTGCATGGGGAAGGACGGCAGCGGTATCGAGAAGGGAAGGAGGGTGCAATGCCGAAAGACGCGCCGGTGAATACCGGCGCCTGCGACGTCGTGGATTTCCCGCGGTCGCGGGTATCGGGGATGCAGGCCAAGCTTCACCGTTGGGCGGCGGCCGATCCCGGCCGCAGGTTCGGCGATCTGTTCAACCTCGTGCACGACCCGACGACGTTGGCCAAGGCGTTCGATCGGGTCGCGGGCAATACCGGTGCGAACACTCCCGGCGTCGACGGCGTCACCGCCGCCGACGTCGAGGAGATCACCGGTCAGCCTGGGTTTCTGGACGATCTGCGAAATCAGTTGAAGGACGGCTCGTTTCGTCCGCTTCCGGTGCGGGAACGCAAGATCCCCAAACCGGGTGGCAGCGGCAAGATCCGGAAGCTGGGGATCCCGACCATCGCGGATCGGGTCGTCCAGGCGGCGCTGAAGCTGGTGCTGGAGCCTATTTTCGAGGCCGACTTTGCGCCGGTCTCCTACGGGTTCCGGCCCAAGCGGCGGGCGCACGACGCAATTGCTGAGATTCAGTACTACGGCACTCGTGGTTATCGATGGGTGCTCGACGCTGATATCGAGGCGTGTTTCGACTCGATCGACCACACGGCCCTGATGGACCGAGTTCGGTGGCGGGCCACCGACAAGCGTGTGCTCGCATTGGTCAGGGCGTTCCTCAAGGACGGGGTCATGATCGAGACCGGCCGGGTCGAGGACAGCTCGGCAGGCACCCCGCAAGGCGGCTTATGCGCAGCTGCGCATAACCCTCCTTATGAGCAGCGCTGGGTTATGCGCAGTGCGGCCGGATATGGTCTGGTGACAGTGGATTTCGGGGTCGAACGCTGCGCATAATCCTTCGGGGTGGGTGTTGAGGTCACAGGCTGGCGAGCCAGTCGAGTAGTCCGGTGTCGTGGTTCCATTCGGGCAGTTCGTCGGTGACGATGTCGGTGTAGGCGGCTTCGAGGGCTTTGCGTTTGGCCTCAGTGGAGGCGCGGGCGTAGATCTCGGTGGTCGTCAGATCGACGTGCCCGAGGATGTCACGGATGAACGGCAACGCCACGCCTGCCTCGTAGAGGTGCATCGCCTTGCTGTGTCGCAGGACATGCGGGCTGAGGTCCGCGCCGGCCAGCGCCGGATCTTCGGCGCGGGCTTGATATTTGGCGAGGATCCAGGCGATGCCGCCGCGGCTGAGCTTGCTGTGGTGCTGGTTGGTGAACAGCGGGTGGTCGTGGTGGCCGGGCTGGTGGAGGCCGTGTTCGGTCAGGTAGGCGTTCAGCAGTGCCACGGTGTTGTCGCTGATCGGGACGTGTCGGGTCTTGTGGCCCTTGCCGGTCAGCACCACCAGCGCCGGGGGCCGTAGCCGGATGTCGCCGACGGTGAGGCCGGTGAATTCGGAAACCCTGGCGGCGGTGTCGTAGAGCGTGGCCAGCAGGGTCGCGTCGCGGCGGCCTCGCCGGGGGGATCGGTCGGGTGCGGCGAGCAGGCAGCGGGTCTGGGGAACGGTCAGGTGATTCACCCGTGGCTGGGCGTCGCGTTTGGCGGGGACCGCGACAATGGTCTGGCAGCAGGCCATTCGTGCCGGGTCTTCCGATTGCAGCCACCGGAAGAACGAGCTGACCGCGGCGAGGCGCTGGTTGCGGGTCGAGATGCTGTTGTGCCGTTCGGTTTCGAGCCAGTCGAGGAATCCGGTGACCGCGGCGGCGTCGAAGTACTCGAGAGTGAGCCTCTCGGGCGGGACGGATCTGTTGTCGCGGAACCAGGCGATCAGCAGTTTGAAGGTGTCGCGGTAGGAGGCGATGGTGTTGGGTGAGCAGCCGCGTAGCCCGGCCAGGTGCGCGGTGAGGAAGCGGTGCAGCAGCACCGCGAAATCAGTGGCCATGACTCGCTCCTGCTGTGATCGGCGCGATGATGTCGCCGTAGGCGTCCTGGAGGCGGGCGGTGATGTGCGGGTAGGACTCGGCGGTCAACCGCAGGTAGTAGTCGGTGTCGGCGATGCTGGAGTGACCCATGTAGGCCTGCAGGACCGGCAGCAACGCGCCGACGTCCATGCCGCGGGCGAACCACGTTCGAAGATTGTTGACCGCCATCGTGTGTCGCAGATCGTGGACGCGGGGTCCGTGGCCCCGTCCGCCGTGCGGGATGCGGGCCTGCCAGAGGAACCGGCGGAAGTTCTTGTCGATGTTGCCGATCGTCAACGGAGCGCCGGCTCTGCCGGGGAAGAACCAGTCGCCGCCGGTGCGCCCGGCGACGTGAGCGTGGTAGCCGGCCAGCCTGTCGCGCAGCCCGGCGCTGACCGGGATCTGACGGTCCTTGCCGCCCTTGCCGTCGCGGATGGTCAGCACCCCGGCGTCGAGGTCGACGTCGTCGAAATGCAGCAGCCGCGCTTCGGAGGCGCGAAGTCCACAGGCGTAGATCGTGCGGAACAGCACCGGCATGACCAAGTGCCGGAACGGGACCTGAGAGTCGTAGTGGCAGAGGTCGGTTCGGGCGAACAGAGCCGCCAGTTCGGAGTCGGTGTAGATGTGCGGGACGTAGCGGGCCGGGCGGGGCAGCGCCCCGGTGGGCAGGACGTAGGCCGCAGTGCCCCGGCGGCCCAGCCAGCGGGCCAGTTCCCGCACCGGCGTGACCAAACCGTGCAGGGTTGCCGCGGTGACGCCGCGTCTGCGGGCGGCGTCGATCCACGCCTCGACCGAGGCTTGGGTGGGTGCCTGCTGTCCGGGAAACCGGTGCGCGGTGAACGCGGCGAACCGGTTCAGTACCCGCTGTTCGGCGTCGTATTTGTAACCGGTGGCGCGTTTCTCGGTGATCAGCGCGGTGATCGCGTCGGTCATGGTCAGGGTGTCGGTGTTCATCGCGACGCCCCGTCCGCCGGTGCGTCGGGGTCCAGCGCGCACTGGGCCAGCAGGCTCAGCGAGGATTTCAGGTAGACGCAGGCCGATTCGGCCGATTGATGACCCAGGATGTCGGCGATCTGCTCGACCGGAGTGCCGTTCTCCATCAGCCGGGTGGCCAGGGTGTGCCGCAGCGAGTGCATGCCGTGCCGGCGTTTCTCACTCACTGGAACATGTGCTGCCCGAGCGTGTTTGACCAGGATCTGATGCAGATGATCCTGGTCGGAGAACGCGCCGATCGGCGCGGTGTGCCGTACGAACACCTGCGGGCAGTCACAATCCGGGCGGCCGTGACGCAGGTAATCGATGATCGCCCAGCCGACATCCTTCAGCAGCGGCAACCGCACCAGGCGATCGGTCTTGGCTTGGGTCACCAGCAGCCGGTTGCCCGGCCAGTCGAAGTCTGCGAACTCCAGCCGTTTGACGTCGATGCCGCGCAGACCGAGCCGGGTGATCAGCAGGATGATCGCGTAATCGCGTTTCCCACAAGGGTTGTCGCGGTCGATCGCTGCCACGATCCTGGCCACCTCGCCGGGATCCCAGACCGACGGGATCCGCGCCTGTCTGGTCGAACGCGCCGTCGGCACCGCGTCCAGACAGGTGCCGTCGACCAGGCCCGCCGCGGCGGCGAACCGCAGGAACGACCGGACTGCGCACGGTTTCTGCTCGATGGTCTTGACCTGATATCCGGTCAAGGTGGCGACGAACGCGCCGATCACGGCGGCGTCGCAGCAGCCCAGCCCTGCGCGAGTGTTGGTGAACGCGAGGAACTCTGCGGCCAGCGTCCCGTAGGTCCGCACCGTCGAGACCGAACGACCGGTCGAGCGCAGATGCGCCTGGAACACCGCGATCGTCGCGGTGCCAGCAGCGTCGAGCTTGCTGACCGACCGACTGTAGCGGCGCAGCACCGCGCCGTGCACGGCGTAGTCCTGCAGCATCTGGGCGACTCTGAACAGATAGACATCGGTTTGCTTCAAAGTGCCGGCCTGTTCCTTGGCGAAGAAGCCGCACGCGTCGTCGACCCATGCCATCGCCGCGTCCAGACAGAAGTCCTTGACATCGCGAGCGTCGAAGTATTTCTGCATCCTCCGCCAGCAGCCGCGGTACCACACGAGAGTCGAGTCCTTGTAGCCCAGACGCCGTAGCTCTGCTTCCAGGCCCGACACCAGCACAGACAAACTCGTCATGACAGTCGACCTCCGATCACCCGGGCCCGGCCCCATGCCGGGACCTCCAGATCAGAGGATCCGCGTTATGCGCAGCGTTCGACCCCGAAATCCACTGTCACCAGACCATATCCGGCCGCACTGCGCATAACCCAGCGCTGCTCATAAGGAGGGATCCTGTCCCCGCTACTGGCGAACATCGTCCTGGACGTGCTCGATGAACACGTGCAAGGACCGTGGCAGCCGGGCGGGAGCATGAGCACTCCCAGCCGCCGCGCTCACCGTCGTCGCAAGGGCCTGCCAAACTGGCGGATCGTCCGCTACGCGGACGATTTCGTCGTGCTCGTGCACGGCGCCGGTGACGACGTGGAGCGCCTCCGTGAGGATATCGCCGAAGTACTTGCTCGCGTTGGCCTTCGGTTGTCCGAGGCCAAGACGCAGGTGATGCACATGAGCGATGGGTTCAACTTCCTTGGGTTCCACATCCAGTGGAAACGCAAGCGAGGCACGAATAAGTGGTACGTCTACACGTTCATCGGCGACCGGCCCATCCGGTCGCTGAAGGGCAAGGTCCGTGCCCTCACGAGCAGATTGTCGCAACAGCCACCCAGGGACGTGCTGGTCCAGCTCAACCGGATCCTGCGCGGGTGGTCTAACTACTTCCGGCACGCGGTGTGCAAACACACCATGGACAACCTCGACAACTTTGTCTGGTGGCGAGTTGTCCGCTGGTGGAAGCGACTGCACCGTTGGAATTGGAAGGAAGTTCACCGCCGGCTCACCGACCGCAGCGGCCGGTGGCACAAACCGTCGGCGGACGGGATCGAACTGTTCTACCTCGCCGAGGTGCCGATCACTCGATATCGATACCGCGGCAACACGATCCCCAATCGCTGGGTCCCGGCCAACCACGCCTGACGCCAGACACCGTGGAGAGCCCGGTGCGTGGAGAAATGCACGCCGGGTTCGGCGAGCGGCTCGCAGAAACGGACTGGTGGCAACACCGGCACCGCGCTGCGAGCCGACTCAACCAAGTCGAAACTCTCGCAATCTCTGTGTAGGAATCGATGCTGACGGCGGCCTTTCGGCCTAGAGTGCGTCGGTGCCGAAAGCCCGCGGCCAGATTAATCCGACATCTGTGATCGACCCTTCAGGATTTGCTGGTAGTCGTTGAGCCACCCGGTTGCCCGGTAGTCTCCGCGCCGGGTGAAGAGGGCTGCTCCCGTGGGATTCTGTGGTCGTGTCGCTGTTCCTGCCGGGCCCTGTGCCGCGGGGACTGTGTCGTAATCGGTTCCGGACCAAGTGACGAGGGTGGCAGTCGATGGGCAGCTCGCGGTGAATTGCCCGTTCACCTCGGTGAACGTGTGGCCGGTGGTGCGTTCGTTGAGTAGCAGCGCGTAGCTGGATTGGTCAAGCCGGCATCCGCGGGGGCGTCCGGTTTCGGTCCAGTCCGGGTCGGTGCGTCCGTGATTGGTGGCTGCGGCCCACAGTTCGGGCACGATGTCCTCGGCGTGCGCTGCGGTCGCCATCTGTTCACACATCCACAGCAGCCGGCCCGAGCCCCGCGGGGGCTGGCAGCGCCGCCAACGGATCCGCCGGCTGAGGTCGGCGGCCACGATTGCGACCCAGGGGTGGACTGTAGAGAGGAATCCCTGGCAACCGAGCCAGTGCAGGTAGCGGGGAGCCTCTTCGAGGACTGGTGACAGGGTGCTGTAGGGGATCCCGCCGATCGTGCGGGCGTTGCGGTGAAAAGCATTGGGTGAGTTGGCGATTGCTAGCATCGCTGCGCGGGCAAGGTCGCCGGGGGTGTAGCTTGCCGCGGCATCGTCGGGTGCCGGGGGTTCATGTCCGGGACCGTGATCGATGATTCCGTGTGCCCACTTCACGTGCAGTACCCGGGATTTGAGTGCTTCGGACACGGCGGCATGCGCCAGTTTCGGGATGTGTGTGGCCATGACTTCGATGAGCTCGTTCTCGGCGTCATCGGCTGATTCCGGAAGGCCGATCGAGGAAAGGGTCAGCCGAAGTTCATGACAGACGGTGGGGGAAACCATCAACCTCCCGGTCACCATGCCGAGCTCGGTAGGCGCCAAGCCGTCGGTCTCATCGGAAGTCTGTACTCGCTGAAGGAATTCACCCTCAAGCAGGAAACCGACAGCGTGCCGCACGGGCGTCATGTCATGGCTGCCCTCGTGATGAGCAAGAGTATGTCTCCACCAGCGCTCGGCGTCGCAGATCGACTGTATACGTCCCTGAATTGCTTCTGCCAGCACATGTTCGGCCAGACTCAAGTGGATTTGCGAGTTGACGCGAAATCCCGACAGCAGCTTGCGCTGCCAAATTGCGCGCTCGGTTTCGTTGACCAGAAGAAACGCCCAGCCTTGGCGCTCGCCCGCACCCAGCCGTCCGGCACGCCCGAACATTTGCTGAACGGTGGCCACATCGATCGGTTTCATGGCGACCTCGGTGTCCTGCACCACCACCGCACGCGCGGGCAAGTTCACACCCGCAGCGACGGTCGAAGTGGCTACCAGGACATTCAAATCGCGTTCGCGGAAGCCCTGCTCGGCCTCTCTTTTGTGCTCCCAACCCTTGTAATGCAGGCCGATTCGGGCGGCCTGGCAGGCGGAGTAGACGCCGTCGGTGTCATCGGGGTCGATGTGGAACACGTCTGCGCCCCGGTTTGCTGCGATGATCAGCGCCGTCCTTCTGACACTGCGTTTGCTGCCGCAGAATACCAGGACACTGCCGTCGCCCTCGGATACGGCGGTGACGATGGAGGCGGTCGCTCGGATCTTCGCGGCCTCAGTCAGGCTCCAATCGGCATGGTTGGCCACCATCGGCAGCTGCCAGGTGAGCTGAGTAGGCCGCCAATGAACGCGGACGGTGCGTGCGTGAAGCCACGACGCGAGCTGATCGGCGTTGGCGACCGTCGCCGACAAACCGACGATGCGGATGCGTGAACCGTCGTCTCGTACCCGGGCGAGGATAGCTTCCAGAAACGATCCCCGCGACCTGTCGCCCAGCAGGTGTATTTCGTCGACAACCAGGCATCCGACCTCCGCGAGTGCCTCACGCATGGATGAGGTGCGGCTCAGTGCCTCGAATTTCTCGGTGGTCGTCACCCACAGATCCGCGGCCCGGATCCGCTCGGCATCGACGCGATGCTCACCAGACAATCGCTCCACCCGTAACCCTCGGCTACGCCAGCTGTCGAGCTCGCGGTTGAGCTCCTCGGTGAGCGAGCGCTGCGGCACCAGCCAGGCAGCCTTCCTGCCCTGCTCCAAAACCGTCCGCAGGACACCGACCATGCCGATCACCGTTTTCCCGGCACCGGTCGGCGCGACCACCAGTAAGTGATCATTGGTGCCCACGATCTGCGGAATGGCTTGTGCCTGGGCTGGATTCAACACCGGATGAGGAAGGAACCGCACCCACTGGGCGGGAATGATCGTGTCGGCGGGAATCGGTGGCACCGACGCGGTTTCGGTACCGGTGTGCTCGTGCCACATAAGGTCGAACCCGTCGCGCGCGGCCTGGGCCGCGGCACCAATCAAGGGGCGTGAGGAGTGCGTGACCCGACCGTGGATACCGACGGCGGAGATCAGACCGGCGTGCGGATCGGTGTTCGCGATCACTTCCTGCTCGCGCAGATACCGCACTTCACGGTAGGGAATTCGTTGCGCGGCAAGCGTTGTCCGCAGGCTTGCGAACTGTGCGCCGGTCGGGATCAGCACCCGGACGTCGGTTCCGGCTGGGACAGCGGGCAGCACGGTGTCAGGATCGCAGATCTTCATCCACATGATCGGTGGTACAAGATCTGCGGGGATCGGCGCCTCATCGTCGATCGGAATCTGCGCGATCATGACCTCCATTGACGGGCTCACCCGGCAGAGCGGTGACTCGGAGCCGGATGCGCCTCCCCTGCGACGCGGTCACCTTAGCCGACGGATACGACAACAGTCGGTTCGGGCCGAGCGTGCTAAGCCCGGTATCGGTGCCATGATGTCGCTTTCGAGCATGCTATCGTCCAGAAAGCATCAGACCCGACACTCGGAAGCCGTCGCAAGGACCACACCACTCATGGGTAGCTACACCGTTATCATCTTCCCGGACACTGCGAATGGCAAGGAGGACAGCAGTGATGTCCCTCGGCTGACGATCCGGGTCGACGCCGCTGAGCCGGATATGTGCGTTGCTGGCATCGCCATCAGTACGACTGCTCTAGCGGGGCTGACGGCTCAGAAGGTGCTCGGCATTGATATTGCCGCGATAGTCGCGGCTCTAGCTCGCCGGTTCCCGCCCACTGATTCACCGGCGGCGTCGACGGGGTCGCTCTCGTTGGCGCCTGCGCGACCCCTGGAACAGATGGCCCTTATCGAGGAAGCTTCGCCTGCTGCGCCCATTCCTGCGCGGGTACCACACAGTGTAGAGGCAGAAGCAGGCCGAGCTTACCGGAGGATGCCTGACATCGGCGAGCTTCGGGCGACATACGAACGAATGGGCACGGTCACCGCAGTCGCCCGACACTACGGTGTTCCCCGGCACACGGCCCAGGGCTGGATTGGCCGGCTACGTAAACTCGACCGTCCCAGCGAGACCGGCTCTGCGAACAACAATCAGACCGTCATCTCGAACGGATCCGGTGAGCAATGACAGACAGCTACATGATCACGATCACCAACACTCGAACCGGTGTCGCGGTCGCCACTGCAACAGTCGAGATCGACGGCACCAGTGTGCGGATGACTGAGGTGGGCGCAGAAATCAGTGGCGAACACTTCGTTCCTGAAGCTCTCGCCACCGTCGACTTCCCGTTCCTCGTGCACACGGCGAACATATTGTCGGGTGCGCCCGCAAAGGGTGATCCGGCAGCCGAGCCCGCTCCTCCTGCTCAGGAAGGCGAGTCGAAGCCAGAAGGCAAGCCCAGCGCCGCGCCGCCACCGGCAAGCAACCGTAGCGTGATCCCCACGGACACAAGCTTACCCGAACGGTTGTCGGAAGGTCGTGAACGCGCAAGGCTCAAGCGTGATCAACGAGCTGGAGCGCCGGCGGATTTCGGTGTCACTTACTGGCGGTTGGGTAGCATCTCCAAAGTGGCCAAGCACTATGATGTGCCTCATCATATCGCGCAGGACTGGATCAAATCCCTTCAACAACAAGGAAAACTCGCCAGCCCCTGGCCTTCGAAATCCGTACGCCCACTGCGGCCGAAGTGACTTTAGTGCGTGTTATCCAACCTGATCGCGTCGCGGTTCTGGTGTTCTGAGCTGCCGAAATCTGTGGGGCACTGTTGTTGTCGTGGTCGGCGGCTTATCGTCGGTGCGGGGGCCGGTCGGTGTGGAGGCGGCGATGGTGGGGTGGCGCGAGGAGCTTGCCCGGCGTGAGAGCGAGGCTGCTGAGCAGGTGCAACGGTTGCGGGGGCAGATCGCGGAGTTGACCGAGCAACTCGGGGTAGCCGAGGCGTTGTTGTCGTGGCTGGCGATCACCCGGGAGACGACCGAGATCCTCGTCGCGGCCGCCGAGCACGAGGCATCCGAGGATCCGGAGGAGATCGTGAACCGCGCTGCATTGCTGCCTGTTTCGGTTTCCAGGCCTGCGATCGGGGTGATGCTGGTGCCGCAACGGGCACCCGGAATGGACGTCGCGCAGGCGCTGCCGCAGGACTACGGCGATATTGTGGCGGTGCTCACCGAGGCCGGTTTCGACATATCCGCGCTGTGACCGGCTCCCCGGCCGCCGCGCCGAAACCCGCACGTCCCGGTCCTGGACGCCCTCTCAGCTCGCAAAACCGTTCCCGCGCAGCTCGACCCGACGTCGGTTGTATCCTGGCCACCGGCCAGGAATACACCCGCCCGACCCACCACAAGACCGGCACCAAACCCCGCCGAACTGTGCAAACATCAGTCAGAGGTTAAATTCCAAGCTTAAGGTCGGCGGCTTCGTCGCACTTGACTGTAGCTATTTTGCAGGAGCGGTGCGAATCGTGGCTTGTGCGGCGGGTAGCGACTCGAACGGCGCGACGTGATCGAGGAATTCTTCGCGCAATGTCTTTGGTGGGCGGGGTGTCAGCGTTCGCTGGTCCTTTTCCGGTCGACCTGCTCCCGAACCGGACATGTTCGTACCGCGCATCCGACTCTCCAGTGACTATTACGTGAGTTGCAGTGCGGAGCTGGCGTGGATGTGGTCACGGCAGACTACGAGGGGCTTGTACCGCTTGTTAGTCATAGCCCGCTCCTATGCCTGTTGGGTTGCTCCGACCGGAGCAAGATCCGCCAGCCTGCGGATGCGGTGGACTTTCGTGCCGCACCCCTACAGGAGAGCTACACCTTCCCCCTTCAGTAACCGTTGGATCAGCTTCTTGCGGGGATAGATCGGCCGGTGCGGCCGGCGGTCGGTGAGGATCGCTGCGTTGTTGCGCCGCAAGGGAATTCCGCACTGGTAGGACCGCATGGATAAGTGTACGACAGTTGGCCTTCCGTGCTACCTGCGCAGATGGGCTGCGGCGACATGCCACGAATCATTCTGGGGTGCAACGGATCTGGAGGTATTGGCGGGGTTGACTCAATATCTGGAGGGGCTTAGGATGGTGCCCGCAGTGCTTCGACTATCGTTGATGACTCGTGCATCAATAGTACGAATAGGGGTGGAGGAAGAAGCAGTGCAAGCGTGCGGGATTCGGCCGAGAAGAGCACGCACATGTCCGGCATGGAGGGTGGGTGAGCGCTGGGTGGTTGGTTTCCGATCGCGGTAGCACACCCGTGCAGCACAGAGTTGATTTGTGATCGAGGGGGTAGGATGTCCGAGCGTGAATTGCGTCGCCGTTGTCGTAGGCTGCTCAACGAGCTGGAAATCCAACCTCCGCTGGATGTAGTGACCTTATGTCAGCGAGTCGGCGAACAACGTGGAAGGCCGATAAGACTGGTACCGCACCCAATTCCGATACCAGGACCATTCGGAGCATGGATCGCTACCAAACGGGCAGACTACATTCTCTATCAACAGGAAACCACACGGGCTCACCAAGACCACATCATCCTGCATGAACTCGGACACTTGCTGGCCGGACACTGCACTGACGAGCAGGACGACAATCTGATACGTCAGCTCAATCCGTCCTCAGTTTTGAGCCCCGATATCGTCCGCCGAGCATTGCGCCGCACCTCGTATGACACCGCAGAGGAACGCGAGGCGGAAATGGTTGCCACGATCATCCTGGAATGGGCGTCTGTGCTCGACCGCGTCACACCGCAGTCGACGTCGCACGAATCGGTGCGGCGCCTCGGGGCGTCGCTCAACGACAGGTTGGGGTGGCTGTGATCGCGGTACGGATCGTCGAGTGGGTAGCGGTGGCAGGTTTGGTATGGATGCTCTCCCTGGTCGCGCGCCGACCACAGGACATACCACTGCGCTGGATCACGGCCATGGTCGCGTGCTGGACTGCGAACGTGTCCTGCATTATGCAAGCCACCGAAGGCGGATATCTTTTGGGGCTCGATCCAATGTGGTGGCAGTTGATCGGCCAGATTCTGGTAGTAACAGGTGCGTACTGCCAGGTGCGCTTTTTTTCGTTCACCCTGCTCGATGAGCAGCGGGCAACCGTTCGCGGTAAGTGGAATGCTCTGATGTTGGTCATCGTGGTGATCGTGCTGGTCGTGGCAACCGTGATCATGCCAGCAGACCTGCGGCTCGTCGCCGCCAAAGTGGCATCGCGCCAGGAACCAGATGCTCATGGGGTCGCCGCCATCGCATGGTTCTACACCACTGCGAATGCCTTCGTAGTTTATGCAAACGTAATGTCGGTCGTGTTGGTGGGTAGCGCTGTTCGTTACGCGGCCGGGTGGTTCCGCCGCGCGCTATTGATAACAACGGTGGGGTTGACGACCTTGCTGCTCGACTGCATTATCTTCGTGTTCAATGGCGCCGTCCTGTTCGTTGACATCGACCTGCCCACTCCCGTCCACACGACCGGAGTTGTGCTGCTCCTGCCCGGTATGGCGCTGACTGTCATCGGGATCTCGCTCCCAGCTGCGGTCACCAGGGTGACTACGGCGCGTATTTGGTTGAGCCACGGTCGCATCTACCACGCTCTCGCTCCATTATGGGATCTGCTGCATGCCGAATTCCCGGAAGATGCTCTGACCCGGCTGCCGACCAACCACAGGATCCGTCTCAGCGGCGTGCACCGCCGCTTCTATCGGCGGGTTATTGAATGCCGAGACGGGCTGGTCCGCATCAGCCCCCACGTTGCCAAGGTACGCAACGAGGGCCTCGCCGACGCCGCATTGGCAGTCCAGCTCGTCGCCGCCCTCGATTTACGTTCTGCTGGCTCATCCGTCGGAGAATCCGCCGCGCCGATTGCCCTGCCTACCGCAGACGGGCTTGACGCGGATGTCAGCGCACTGGTCGCCCTATCCCGCGACCTGAAAACGACTCTGAAAGGACTCGAATGACCCACGCATTGATAATCGGCGGCGGTATTGCCGGCACCACGACGGCGATGGCCTTAAATAAGGCCGGGATCTCTTCGACCGTCTACGAGGCATATCCCAGCGGGGGCAACGATATCGGTGCGTTTTTGCAGATCATGCACAACGGGATGGACGCGCTGCGGGCGATCGATGCAGATCAGGTTGTCGTCGACGGATCGTTCCGTACGTCACAGGTGGAATACCTCGATGCTGCGGGAAAACCGTTCGTGAGTAGGTCGATTGGTGGAGAACACGCTAGGGATGATGGGGTACGGACCCTTTCGCGTGCCAGTCTCTATCACGCTCTGCAGAACGAACTGGTTCGGCGTGGCGGCCGGATCGAACACAACAAACGGTTGTCCAACGCGGCTTCGGTAGCTGGTGGTCGTGTATTGGCCTACTTCACCGATGGTACACAGGCAGAGGGCGATCTACTTATCGGCGCTGATGGCATCCACTCTACAATCCGGACAGTTGTCGATGCGCAGGCGCCGGTGCCGCGCTACTCCAGCATGAATATTGTCTACGGCCGCACGGCCGACCCTGCCATACCAATGGGTCAAGACGTCTTTCGTATGATTCATGGCAATCGCGGCCTGTTCGGGTACACCACCTCTCCGGAGGGCGTCACTTTTTGGGTGACTTACCTGCCAGGATCTGCCCTCAGCAAAACCGAAATCGCCTCCATCACACCGATGCAATGGCGGGAACGCCTGAGCGCACTGTTTACCGACGATGCCGACACGACCGCGGCTCGTATCGTCGGTGCCACAGATAACTTCAGCGCGAGCGGTGTCTACGACATCCCCTCTCTGCCAACGTGGTATCGAGGCTCGATGGTTCTTGTCGGCGACGCCGCGCACGCCGCGGACCCTCAAGCAGCTCAGGGTGCGTCTATGGCCTTGGAGGACAGCGTCATTCTCGCGCAATGCCTGCGTGACCTGCCGACGCTATCCGAGGCGTTCTACATGTACGAGCGCATACGTCGCCCCCGCGTTGAGCGGCTCGTCGCTTTCAGTGGTGCACACACGAGCAGCCTGGACCAAGCCAAAGACAAAGCGAGCCCTGAGAAACGTGCGTGGTTGTACGAGCACCACATCGAATGGAACTCCCTCATCACCGCCGACAACACCACAGTGACTCTCTGATCGTGCAGCTGTCTCCGCACATGGCCCGCCTCCTGATGCGGCGACGCGCCCTGCGGAGGACCGCCTACGGCACTGGTCGGGCACGTGAAGCCGAGGCCATGGCAACAAGAGTCCTGGAACAGGCATCGGTAATGATCAGTGTCGTGCCGCAATGGTTTTCCGACGAGACTGTCGGGCATCTTCGGGTCCCCCCAACCGATAGGCGAGGCTGGTTGTGATCACGATTGAGACGGCTACATGGACGGCGGTTGCCGTGATGGTGTGGATGCTGTCTCTGGTAGTACATAGGCCACATGATGTGCGGCTCCGTTCAATTACGACGGCAGTTGTCTGTTGGGCCGCGGGATTGTCTCTCGTCTTTCACGCCTCGGAAGGTACGCAGTTCCTGGGGCTAGAACCTATGTGGTCGCAATTGGCTGGCCATATCTTGATGACAACCGGCGCGTACTGCCTGGTGTGCTTCTTCACTTTCGCCGCGTTCGACGAGCATGAGGCCATCGCCCGCGCCAAGCGGCACGGACTCGTCTTGGTCGTTGTGGTAGTTGTGCTGGTCACCGCTGCAGTGACAATCCCCGCCGACCTTCGAACTGCGGCTGCAGCGCTGACAGCAACCAATGGTCCGCGAGTTCGTGGCGCAACCAGCATCGGCGTGTTCTACACGGCTGCAAACTGTTTCCTACTGTATGCCTTCCTCAGCGGGGCGTTGTCCAGTCTTCGCGCGGCGCGGTATAGCCGAGGCGGGCTTCGACGAGCACTGCTGATCACCATGACAGGGTTGGCTACGCTTGTTGTGGCGTTCATGATATTCGCTGTCGGCAGTATTGTTCGCTGGGCCGGCGGCATGATGCCTGCTGCCATTCGGATGGCGGGAATCGTTTTGACGTTGCCAGGTTTCGCGTTATTCCTAACCGGCATTTCAGTTCCGGCCGCGATCACGCGACTTGCTGCGAGGCGTGCCTGGTTGCACCATTTGCATGCTTACCACGCGCTCACTCCACTGTGGACGCTGTTGCATACTGAATTCCCGGAAGGCACGCTGACACGTTCGTCGTCCAATCGGCTACTTGATCGCATGCGTGTGACTGGCGTGCATCGTCGCTTCTACCGCCGTGTGATCGAGTGCCGCGACGGACTGGTCCGCATCAGTCCATACGTTGCTCACGTACAGGCCACCGGACCTTCATGTAGCACTGGAGCGGCGGCCACGCTGGCACATCAGCTCCGACAGGCCTTGCAGGTCCGCGCCAGCGGCCTTACCGTACCCGAGCGCGCAGTGCCGATAGCCGTCCCAACAGGCGATGGACTCGACGACGATGTTCACGAACTCCTCGCTCTAGCCGACGCCCTACGGACATCAACTAGTAAACGTACATGACAGATGACCGGCTGTACTATACTGACATCGATAGACGGGACTACGGTTATGTTGATGTTGGTTGACTCGCTTGAGGTAGGTGCCTAGCTTCGCGCGGGGGCGTTTCGACCATTATCGTCAGGCCTAGCTTAAGCGCCATTGATGAGAGTGGAGAAGCCGGCGGTGCGGAGGTTGTGATGCGTGAGGATGCCGGTAGAGACTGGCCTGTGTCAGGTGGTTTCGCCGAGAGGTTGAACTACCTGTTCGCCACAGTCACTCCAGGCGAAGGACGCGAGTACAGTAATGATCAGGTGGCCTCGGCGATAACCGCGGGTGGGGTTCCGATCTCGCAGAGTTACATCTGGCAGCTGCGCAAGGGCATCAAAGACAACCCAACGCTGAAACATGTACGGGGGTTGGCGGATTTTTTCGGAGTGCCTCCGGCCTACTTCTTCGATGAGGAAACTACCGATGAGGTGGGCCAGCGACTGGCAGAGTTGAAAGCTGAGCAGCGTAAACTGAACGAGATTGCCGAAAGTGGCGACGCGCAATTGATGGCCCTTCGGGCCGGCGAACTCTCCCATAAGCGGCGTCGGCAGGTCATGGACCTATTGGACGTCGTCTACCGGCTTGAGCAGGCAGAACGCGGCGACACCTCCTTCGGGTCAACGTCGGCCTAGCTCGCGGTTGACCATCGCGCTTCTTTTGGTCACGCATCAACTCCTTATGAACAGCACGCTACGCAGAGGTTGCCCCAGCGATAGCCGGATTGTTCCCGATCGCTACAGATCGCGTAGCAGGTGGATGGACGATGGTGGCCGCGACAGTCGTGGTTGTGGCATCGCTTGTTCGGGTCCCCGTAACGGTCCTAGCTGGCCTCGGATCCGTCGCTGTCACTTTCCTCGTCAAAGTGTCTGCTAGCTGGACGATTATCGTTGATGCTACGTTTCGTACTGATATCGAGACGATTAGATCGTAACCCATCGATATGGGTTGACGATGTGATGGAAGATGTTCTACGCTCGGAGTTGGACATCGACCCACATCAATATCGCTGATGTAGGCTATGTTTACGTTAGTGTATGGATGATCCGTGCGGAGGTCATGGTGCGTGAAGTACAGAGGGGCAGCCGGATCTTGAGTGGAAATGAACAATTCAATCCGAACAACCCAGACCTGTCTCATCTTGCCCTCGTGCGAGACGCGCACTCCGCAGTTGCAGAGCTGCAGTCCTGGCGGTTGCCGAATCGGTCGGACCCGTGCCGCTCATTGCCATCAGGCGGATTCTTCTCCGATTGATCGGCGGCAGTATCCAAACACCGAAAGGAATTGCCTCGTACATCGGACCACTGAATTCCTGATGGTGCTTGAGCAGGGCAGTGCAGGGAGGCGGGATCGGTTTCGATAGCGCCAACGCCGTCGATATCTAACCCTCCGTCTCACCGGCAGAGTCAGCTGATTTATTCTGGAACTTTGGGGAAAAGCGTACATTTGGGCAGGGGGCTTCATGTATGAGCTGGTCTTAGCATCGGTAGATAGATTGCGATGTGCAATCGATACGGTTGGTTTGCATAACTCGATACTGTGTTCTCAGGTCGTGAAAATATCGATCGCAGAGCTGCAAATGGCCGATATGGTTCGGGCGTCGGGAGAGGATCGCGCACACGTGAAATTGATCGACGGGGTACACAGGATCCGGGCTGTGCAATCCAGTGGTGCACACGCCATCGATGCGATCTTCTTCGACGGCGACGAAAGTCAGACATCTCTACTGTCAGTGCGGTTAAACAGTACTCACGGGCTGCCGCGGATGCTGTCTGATAAGAAGATTGCCGCACAGCGCATACTCTCTGACTATCTGGACTGGTCGAACCGCAGGTTGGCTGAGGTTGGCTACGGCGAGAATTCATCCGCCGGCACTATGGAAACTATCTAGTGAGGTTTGCATGGAGTTAGTTGAGCGTGCCGATGAAATGAACAAGTTGGCCGACATCTGTCGAGCTGGTCTGCAGGGGTGTGGGGGTCTTGTTGTCGTTAGGGGCGGGCCAGGTGCAGGAAAAACGGCATTCATTGAGGGTTTTGAAGGGCGACTTCGTCGTGACGGAGTCAAGTACGCGCATGCTGCCTGTCGATCGATCTTGAACAAATCACCTTATAGTGTAATCCGTCACCTTCTGCTTACTTTTGGAGTATCAATGCCTGCTGATGGCATCGAGGATTCCGACAGGGCGTTCAATTATTCCGTCGATCATGAGGTGCTGGAGGGCTATGTCAGTGCGATCCTTGATGCTTCCTTAAACAGCTCTATTATATTATGCGTTGATGATATTGAATACGCGGATAAAGCTTCACTGCAATGCCTCTCTTGGCTAGTGAGAAATCTTACAAATGAAAGAATTCTCGTAATTGGAACAGCTGGACTTAGGTCGAATGTCGTATCATCCACAATAGATCTTGAGGTACTTCGTCGCTTAGCGAAGAATCAGATTCAAATCCGCAGTCTCAGCCGTGAAGGCGCTAAGGAGCTTCTAGAGAAGAGATTTGCAGCGTCTGACCTGGACGTCGGCGGTGTTCTACTTGACGGCATCTTTTCTATCAGTGGAGGGAATCCGTCGTTGGTGAATGCGATAATTGATGATCAATTGGCAACACAAGATGGCTCGGGAGACGGGTTTCGTATTATTCTTGGTCGTGGCTTCCGCAATGCGGTGATCCGCGCATTGGGAAATGTCAATGCGCCGGTGAGGCGTGTTGCGGAGGCGCTTGCCGTATTGGAAGTTTCGGATTCAACGTGGTTGTTGTCATCGTTTCTCGATTCTGATGAAGATGTGACGGCAGATCCCGCGGTTCGGGCGTTGAATGGAATGGGTCTATTAGGTGATGGCCGCTTTCGTCACCCGGCTATTGCTGAGACGATTCTTGAGCGACTCTCCCCATCGGATCGGTGTGCGCTGCACCTCCGTGCCGCTGTGATTCTTCAGGATGTTGGCGCTCCTGCGTCCACGATAGCGCACCATGTAGTGCAAATAAGTTTGGATGCGAGTCGCTGGGCTGCCAGTGGTCTTCTTGTCGACGAAACAACTGACCAGAATGAAAGATATAGAGAACTGTTACTTGGTGATGAGCGTATAAGGCCAAAACTAGACCAATTATTTAGGATGGTTGGAACTCTGAGGTCGCACGAAGATTTCATGGTGCACTCTTCCGAGTCGTATAATGCAGGTAATCCGATCGTTTCAATAGGCCAGCACCGCGGGCAGGCAGGTAGTATGCAGTCTCGCGCAGTCGTTGGAATTGAATACGGGTCTTCATCTGCTGCGATTCGCGCGCAGCACTCGGGATGCGGTGAGGACTGTGGGCTGTTTGGTCGTATAGCGGAACGCTTAACTGCGGCCGAATCTAGGGTGGCGACATTAGTTGCAGACGGCTTGACAAACCAGCAGATTAGTCGCCGACTTTATATAACAACGAGCACTGTGGAACAGCATTTAACAAGGGTGTACCGCAAGTTGGGGATAAAACGTCGTCGGGAGCTGGGTATGATCCTTGCAAACGCGTGCTGCATCCCGCGACAGTCCTGGGCATAGGTTTGTTACTAATTATCAATTACCTTCTACAACAGGCATGGACGGTCAGGATTAAAGCTCTCGGTCGAACAGTCTTCTTGCGGCATACCGAGTCCCGCGGACCAATGGCCGGCGCTATTTGGCTCGCTCGATTTCTTCTGTACTCTTATCGGTGTTTGACCGTATGCTGACATTCTTCGAGATTCTTCGAGTTGTATGCTGCCGCTCCGAGGACCTGCCGGACCAGCTTGATGGCCATACGGGATGATGATTGACCTCACTCGCCCACGTCTCCGACTACTGAGCCTTAATGGGTGATGTCGTGGGGGCATGACCGTGCTGGCAGGGTGTGGGGGTAGACCTGTCGGGTGAGGTATGCCCAGGGAGGTGGGTTGACCGAGCGGGGCCGGCAGGCGCGGGAGCGGCTGCGGTTGGAGGCAGCGCGGTGGTTTGCCCGGGGTGATCAGAATGCGGTGATCGCCAAGGAGTTTCGGGTCAGTCTGCGGTCGGTGCAACGCTGGCGTCGCGACTGGCAGGCCGGTGGGGAGACCGCGTTGCGGTCGAAGGGACCGGCATCGCTGCCATTACTGACCGACGAGCAGTTCGCGGTGCTCGAACACGAATTGGCCAAGGGTGCGACCGCGCACGGGTGGCCGGATCAGACCTGGACGCTGCCGCGGATCAAGACCTTGATCGGGCGGCGGTTTCACCTGTCCTACACCATTCAAGGGGTCTCGTTGCTGCTGCATCGGCACGGCTGGAGCCGTCAGGTCCCGGCGCGGCGTGCGGTCGAGCGAGATCCGGCCGCGGTGGCCGTCTGGGTGAAAGACACGTGGCCGCAGGTAAAACGAGCGCGGCGGCGTCGGGCGGATGGCTGGTCTTCGAAGACGAAGCCGGGTTCTCGATGACGCCGCCGACCACCCGCACCTGGGCTCCGCGCGGACAGACCCCGGTGGTGACTGTTCGTGGCCGATCGCGGCGGCGGATCTCGATCGCCGTGTTGGTCTGCTACCGGCCCGGTCACCGGTCGAGGTTGATCTACCGGCCCCGCCGTGACAGCGAAAACCGGAACCGCAGAAAGAGTTTCGCTTGGACCGACTATCGCGACCTGCTCATCTGCGCCCACCATCAACTCGGCGCGCCGCTGGTGGTGGTCTGGGACAACCTCAACACCCACCTCACTCCCGGAATGCGGCAGTTCGCGGCCGACCACGACTGGCTCACCGTCTACCAGCTGCCTGCCTACGCCCCCGATCTCAACCCCGTCGAGGTGATCTGGTCGTTGCTGCGCCGATCCATGGCCAACACCGCCTTCACCGACCCCGACCACCTCATCGCCGCTATCCGCACCGGCCTCAAACGCATCCAGCACCGGCCCCACCTGATCGACGGCTGCCTGGCCGCCACCGGCCTCGACCCAGCGAATCGATCATGACGACTTCACGAATTGAGGTTCAGTAACCCAACGCGCTGGTCGTCGTCGTTGCTGACTACGACCTCCATCGACTGACATATCTTTCAGCCGATCTACTGGGCAGGGTTGGCTCGAGGCGGATAATCCAGTTCTCTGCCTCGCCTCAACTGCGGGGACCAATTGGCCGCTGATTGATACAGGGCCGAGTCCACCCGAACGACCCAAGCACGCATCCCCTCACTGAAAGTGGAAACACGCGCGGATGCAACGTGATACAGCAAGGCGATGCGGGCTCGGCATTGGCAGTACCCGCACTGACAGGGGCGCGGCCTCGGAAGATCACAGTGGGCCGCTGCAGATCCTGCCTGACGCGCCGATCGAGCTCACCGTCGAAGCTCTGCAGGCGATCGAAAGCTGAAATCGCTGTGGCTCTGGTGTTCTCGCTCGAAGTTCACCGATGAGCAGACTACCTGATCCCGGCATGCGTTCGTGTGCCGGTTCGTTTTCAAGCAGCCTCTTCACTCACTGCCCGGAATGGCTAAGATCATGGATCTTCAGTGCCGCCACAGGGCATCCCGCCACAGCATCCCTGACAGCCAGCCACTGACTCGGGGGAGGTGTTGGATCCAGCAGCTCGACTACCGCGTCTTCGGTGCGCTGATCGAACACCTTAGGCGCAGCTAGGACGCACTGCCCGGAACCGACGCAAATGCCCTGATCGGCCGCTACTCTCATCGCTTCTAGCTCCTTCGCGTGACTGGTGGACGAATGCTCAGACTCAAGGGCTAACACGAATGTGTAAAGCAACCACAGCGGAGTGATCAAGTACTTGCCAAGCTCCCTGTCAGCAAACGCGATGCTAACTCGGCGCCTAGTAACGGTTACCCTGATCATTGGTCAAACGATCCACATCATTGTCCGACGGTTAACGAGTATGGAAACTCAAGGCTAGCATGAGATTTGGAATGATGACGGCTGTGCGTTCTCGCGAACTCGGGGGCGAATCGAACGCAGTCGAGTTAGCGTCCATACCTGCAGTATATGGCGATGGCGGTGTGACATAGCTTTTCCGATGGGTCGTCAATCCTTGAAACATGGTGCAGTAGTCAGATGTTGGGGGAAACCGTCCTCTACGCCGGCGCTCGGACGAGATCGATCGGACGGTTGCTAGGAAGCCTGCAAGAGTCTGTCTCTAAAAAGGGAGTCCCACGGGACTCGTTCCGGGAGGCCATGCCTTCCGCATGTTCGGGAATGCACAAGGACCTGTTCCCGCGCAATCATCATGCTCTCGACTATCAGCGGCAACATCCTCGAAACCGACTCGCCGACAGTGACATTCACCTCGCGTACTGATGCATCGTGTGGCACGATGCTGGTCCACCGCCGAGGTGAACTACGTAGACGACTGCTAGACTGTGACGAACGGCGTCGATCCGGCCATCACCGGGGAGCCTCCGGAAGAACAGAGGTCCCCGTTAATCGGCGCTCCTCCCAGTAGAACCGGGCGTTACCGCACGTTACGCGGGGCAATGAGCGGCATCTGTTCGCAGGTGCAAGCGGGGTGGTACCGCGGTGCCCACTGGCGTCGTCCCCGCATGACGGGTTAAGGCGGGTCGTGCGCGTGGACGAATACGGAGGATGCCGTTCATATGGCTGGGAAGATGCTGTTCAACTCTCCATTCAGGGTGTTGCCAACGCAGGTAGATCTGCCCGCTCTGGATACGCGAATCGGCCAGTGGTGGCGCGAGCATGATGTATTCCGGCGCAGCCTGGAACAGACAAAGGATGGCGCAAGTTGGGTCTTTTACGAGGGGCCGCCAACGGCAAACGGTTCTCCGGGGACCCACCATGTGGAGGCGCGGGTATTCAAGGACATTTTCCCACGCTTCCGCACAATGAAGGGCTATTCGGTGCCCCGGCAGGCTGGATGGGACTGCCATGGCCTGCCTGTTGAGCTTGCCGTCGAGAAGGAGCTCGGCCTCTCAGGTAAGCCCGAGATCGAGCAGATCGGCATTGATGTTTTCAACGCTCGATGCCGAGAGTCAGTTATGCGGCACGTCGGTGAATTCGAGGCCCTGACCGAGCGAATGGGGTACTGGATCGACCTTGAGCACCCCTACCAGACGATGTCCCCAGACTATGTCGACAGCGTTTGGTGGTCTTTGAAGAAGATCTACGAAGACGGCAAACTTGTCGAAGACTTCAGGGTCACGCCCTACTGCCCGCGATGCGGCACGGGGTTGTCGGATCATGAAGTTGCACAAGGATATGAGAACGTCGTAGACCCCTCGGTTTACGTGCGGTTTCCACTGACGGAACCGCTTGCCGGAAAATCTGGCGTGGACCTGCTGATTTGGACAACAACGCCGTGGACTCTGGTTGCTAACACCGCCGTCGCCGTCCACCCACAGGTGCGCTATGTTTTGGCACAGAGCGACGACGGATTAGTCGTCATCGCCGAGGCGCTCATGGCAGCGGTGCTGGGCGAGACTTCTGTACCATTGGCGACGTTTGCTGGTGCTGAACTGGCAGGACTACATTATCAACGACCGTTTGACCTTGTAGATATCGAAAACGCGCATATCGTCGTAACGGCCGACTACGTCACTACAGCCGACGGCACCGGGCTGGTACATCAGGCGCCTGCTTTCGGCGCAGACGACTTGAACGTGTGTCGACAAAATGGGCTGCCCGTCGTGAATCCGGTCGGTCCTAACGGACGGTTCCTCGATACCGTTCCGCTGGTAGGTCGACTGTTCTTTAAGGATGCGGATCAGATCCTGATCGACGAATTGCGCGCATCCGGGAGGCTTCTGCGGTCACAGAACTTCGAGCATTCTTACCCCCACTGTTGGCGCTGTCACACGCCGCTGATGTATTACGCGCAGCCGTCATGGTATATCCGGACAACCAGCGTGCGAGCCGCCTTATTGAGAGAGAACGAGCTCACAAATTGGTACCCTGAGCACATCAAACACGGTCGGATGGGCGATTGGCTCAATAACAATATCGATTGGGCGCTGTCGCGTTCGAGGTACTGGGGGACTCCTCTGCCTCTGTGGCGCTGCAGAGACAACCACGTCACCCCGATTGGGTCCCGAGCTGAGTTGGGTCAGCTGGCCGGAGCCGATCTGTCCAAACTTGATCCACACCGCCCTTACATCGACGACGTCACCTTCGCTTGTCCGCAGTGCCAGGAAACCGCTGTTCGGGTGCCTGAAGTCATCGACGCGTGGTACGACTCTGGAGCCATGCCCTTTGCATCACTGGGCTATCCCAACACGCCCGGAAGCGAGGAAGCCTTTGCTCGCCGATATCCCGCGCAGTACATCTGTGAGGCTATCGACCAGACCCGCGGCTGGTTCTACACCCTCATGGCCGTCGGAACGCTCGTGTTCGACCAGTCCCCGTATGAGAACGTTGTTTGCCTAGGCCATATTTTGGCCGAGGACGGCCGCAAGATGAGCAAACATCTCGGCAACATCCTCGATCCGATCCCGCTAATGGACGCATACGGCGCCGACGCGCTGCGCTGGTTCATGGCGTGCTCAGGGTCCCCGTGGGCGCCGCGCCGCGTCGGTCCCGGACCGCTCGAGGAGATCACACGGAAGCTGTTGGTAACCTACTGGAATACTGCATCGTTCTTCAGTCTTTACGCCAGCCACGCTGACTGGAAGCCGCAGTCAGCACGTCCGGCTGCTGCGCGGCCGGTCCTAGATCGGTGGATCCTTGGTGAACTCCACAGAGCTGCGCGGTCAGTGGACGATAAGCTGTCCTCCTTCGATACTACGGGCGCGGGACGGGAGCTCGCCGGCTTCGTTGATGACCTGTCCAACTGGTATGTCCGTCGTTCCCGGCAGCGGTTCTGGGCTGGTAACCAGGACGCCTTGTCGACGCTCTACGAGTGCCTCGATGTGTTGACTCGGCTTCTCGCTCCGTTCGTTCCGTTCATAACCGAGGAGGTCTGGCAGCAAGTCATCCGTCTAGGCCAGTCTGACGCCCCGGAGTCAGTTCACCTTGCAAAGTGGCCGACAGCGGATGTATCTCTCACCGGCCGATCGTTGTCAGAGCAGGTACGCACCGCACGGGCGTTGGTCGAGGCAGGCAGAGCCGCACGCAAATCTAGCGGGGTTCGGGTTCGACAGCCGCTGGCTCACGCCTTCGTAGGGTTGCCTCCTGGACTTTCACTCGATGAGGAGCTTTATGCCGATATAGCCGACGAGCTTAATGTCAAGGAGGTCGACGCGCTGGAAACCGTGGGCGCGGTAGTCGACGTTAGCGTCAAACCAAACTTTCGCGCTCTTGGAAAGCGGTATGGGAAGCGTACCCAGGAGATCGCGAATGCAATACTTGCGACCTCGCCGCAACAGATTGTCGAGGAATTGCGTGAGCATGGTGCTGCCACCGTCGATTTCAACGGCGAGGCGCTCAATGTTTCGACGGAGGAGGTAATGGTCGCCGAGATACCCCGCAGCGGCTGGGTCGTCGAATCCCTACGGGGAGTCACGATCGCATTGGACACTGTCATTACCCCGGAACTTGCATCGGAAGGCACCGCACGAGACATCGTCCGCGTGGTGCAGCAAGCCAGACGGGCCGCTGCATTCGACATTTCCGATCGCGTATTTGTAACTATTGCCAGTCCGGAGCCGGTGCAGTCGGCGGTGAAGCGACATAAGGCGTTCGTCGCGGCTGAAACCCTTGCCGACGAGATAGTCCTCATCGATTCGCTGGAGGATGGTTATGCCGGTATCGCTGACTCGTTCCCGATCTCGGTCGCGGTGGTTAAGTCGACGTGATCGAACCGGAATAGAGATCGTGAAGCATTTCCGTTGCAGGACACGATCTCGATGATCACCGATTGGTCGATCTTGTAGATAACGAAACCTTGTGGGTTCGATCCATCTGGATCGAATCCACAAGGTTTGCTAAAGCTGTTTACGGTTCCGGTGAAGCAGCTGTCGATCAGGTAGGAGCCGTATTGGATTCAACGTAACCCGGTGCGGACGGCGGTGGTCGGGTGGCTCGGGTATGTGAACAGAGTGTTGGTCCGACCGCAAACCAGCCTTTAAACTCCGGCCTCGAACTTCGACCCAGTCGAGAGTATCTGGTCACCCGCAGTGCCGCCGCGAGCTGCCAGTCCAGCTCGGCGAGGTTAGCGCGCATCCGCGCAGAGGTGCGCGTGCTGACCATGTCCCAGGTCAACAGCATCGAGCCGCCTGACTGTGCACGGGCGGAGGGCGGAATCGGCCAGAGCGTGTACCCGCTCTCCTGCAGACTCTTTCGATGGCAGCGGCGGGCAGCGACGATAAGGCTCATAGATCGGCCGGCGGCTTGCGTCTATAACGAGTCATCACATGGATCGATACTGAGTGCTGCGCCCTATCGTAGTTCTTCAGTGATCCCTAAGTAGTGGTTATCGTGCCTGCCTAGGTGACTGGTGTCGAACGGGCAGGTTCCAGCCGTGACGAGGTCTGCTTGGCGTGTGTGCATCGGCTGTCCTGTATCGGTGGTGGGTGTAGATAATCGACCGGAACCGATTGTGTCCGTTGATATTCGGGTTGTCGCATAGTCGCTTGGGTTTGATGTATGGGTGTCAAGCGATGGCGGTGGTCCAGCCGTCGGTGGTGTGGCAGATCCCGAGGACGGCGAGGCGGGCGAGGTTGATCGAGGCGGCGAGGAGTCCGAAGTCGGCGCCGATCCTGGCTTGTCCGCGGACGCGGGCGCGGCGTCCGCCGCGGCGGCGGCGCATCAGATGCCCGATCTTGCGTTCGACCCTTCGGGCGGGTGGCGCGGTAGGTGGCCTTCCAGGCCGGATCACGTTGCCGCTCACGGCCGATGGCCAGGTATTTCTCGAAGGCTCCGATGGTGATCGTGCGCCCACCGGCCGCGTTCGTGCACTGGGTGCGCAACGCGCACGCGGTGCAGGCATCGCCGAAAGAGGCGGCACCGGTGTGTCGGCCCGGAGCGGGTCTGGATCGGTGTAGTGACCCCGGCCGGACAGGTCACCGTCTGCCGGTCCAGGTTGACCGTGAAGCGGTCCTTGGAGAAATGCCCCTTGATCGACGGCGAGGGTTGCACCTTGATCAGGTTGGCAATCCTGTTGTCGTCCAACCGTTTCAGCAACTCTCCCGCTCCATAGGCGGCATCACCGAACACCGCCGCATCCCCAGCTTCGGCTTCGGCTTCGGCGGGGAGTATGTCGGCAAGCAGATCTTCGGCGGTGTCGGCGTCACCAGCATTGCCGGGTGTCACCGTGGTCGCGGTGATGATCTCGCTGTCGGGGTCGACAACGATGTGGGCCTTGTAGCCGTCGAACCCGTGAGCGCTGGTCTTGTGCCCGTGGCGGGTCTCGGGATCGACGGTGGAGATCACCCGGTCCGCGGCGGTGCCCCGCACGATCCGGAAAATCCCGTCGTCGTCTTCGGTGATGTCTTGGCCCAGCACGGTGGCCAGCAGCTGCGCGGCCTTGCCGGTCGCCTCGTCGAGTTCGAGCCCGTCGAGGGTCGCCAGCATCGCCATGCCCTCACGGGCACGGGAATCGACCAACTGCTCCCGGGCGGCGGCATCGTCCCAGTCGATCACCGGTTTAGCCGCGCTGGCATAGTCGTCACCACTGCTGACCTGCGCCCGCAACGCTCCTGCCAGCCCGGTGTCGGCGACGGTGAGCAGGCCACGGATCGCCGAGCGAACCAAGGTGATGGTGTCCATCGTGGCCACCGCGTCATACAACGGAGTCGAGTCCAAAACCCTTTTGCGGCCCACCAATCCGGCCCGACGCGCCACGTCGAGCACCGCGTCGAAGATACGGTTCGGCCGATCCGAGCGCGCCAGCCTCGCGCGCATGTCCACCAGGACCGTGTGCACGAATCCCGGATAATCGAAATCCAGGCCACCGGCGGCGTACTTCCACCGAGCGTCGAACGCGAAGCGTTCCACCGCCTCCCGATCCGAGAGCCCCTCGATACGCTGCAGCACCATCACCACCGCCACGATCGACGGGGGCACCGACCGCCGACCGACATCGGTGAACAGATCCACAAACATCTCATCCGGGAACAACAGGCCGCATTCCCGATGCAGCACACCATAAATCGAGTCCTCGGCCACCCGGCCGGCGCAGAACTCCACCGTCGACCGCAGCAGATCACCCTGACTCGGCACACGCCCCAACGTCACCCCAGCATTCTGCTCGAGACCCACCCCTCACCGCACGAAAAACACCAGCCACCTAGGGCGCTTATTCTTTGCCGGCCAAGGAATTGCGAGCGTCCCCTGCTGCTGAAGAGATTTGATCCAGTCTTGCGCGATGTGATGCGGAACCTCGTAATGTCGAGCTACCTTGACGATGCTGCCGAGTCTCCAGTACGTCACACCGAAATTGGCAGGAGCGCTGGAAATCTGCGGCGGCTGAAACAACGTTTGATTGTGCTCGCCGTCGCTTGCAACTGGCGTGTCACATCGACATGGCGGAACCTTCTCCCTGGCTGGATCCGGGGTTGGCGTTCTCACCGGCTTCGAATCAGTTGCCTCACAGGGTGCCGGGTTGTGGTGTTCTCGGGCGAGTTCGTGGACTCGCAAGCATCGCAGCCGTGCGGATAAGAAGCGAATAATCGAGATGCGCCAGGACTTCAGGTATAGATTCGTTACTGAGTGTTTCCGCACGCACCTCGGTCAGGCGCGCACGGGAGCCGTTGATCTCGACAGTTGCAATGGCAAGTTTGCTCCCAGTCTCATTGCTGGCGATCGTTATCGTGTAGGTGTCTGTCATGTATCCCTATCGATCCATTCAAGGTGTTGCTCTAACTGCCGTTAGCTGTGTGCGGCCGTGCGGACTTGTCAAATTTGCGAAGACGACCCATCCAACCTTGTACGGTTTTTCGTGGAACGCTGTAATTGCCTGGCTGCAGCCGTTACCGTGCTCAACTTCTGATACGCCGCACGTAACTCTTCGACGTCAGGCATCTTTCGATAGGCCCTCCCGGAGTGTGTAGGTTGTCCGGATCCTGTAGCCAGCAGCTCCGTACTGTATTGCTTGGTTACCTCAGCGGTATCTGTGTTACTGGTAGGAGCGCTGACTGTCGTCGACGAAGTCGGATTCAGCCGATGGAGGTTCCGTATCAGCGAGTAGGAACCTTGTCGCCAACGCGCGCCGGCGATCGCCGCTATATCGATGTCTGGGGTGTTCTCATACCTGGCCCGAGGTAGACCCGCAGGTCCTTGGCGTTAACCTCGATCTCCTCATCGCGAATGAATACTTCCGCGGCTCGAGACCACTGTTGCTCCCGGAATATCCGGTGCTCACGGCGATGGCTCGCTCTATAGGACCTGTTCGCCGAACTGGCAGTCGAGGCCTCGGCCGATCCGGTCGTGGTCGGTTGGTGACCGCCCAGCACGTCTATACCTGACCGGTATCGTGGTGGTGGTCAGGGATTCTGGCCGCTTACCTGCCTGGACATCACTCGGCTCAGGCTGCTCGCTCGACTAACCTGTTACGACAGGATCGAAGGCGAGATCCTTTACCTCTACCCGATAGATAAGCGATTGATCATCCTGGCTTTGGTGCCAAGTATATTGGGAGCGATTCGAGCCCTCGCAGCAGCATCCGAGGGCGCCATTGAAGTTCATCAATCTGAGTTGCAAGTTGAATAGAAGGGAAGCGGCGCAGAAGAACCTCTATTGCAATACGCCCTTCAAGGCGTGCAAGGGGTGCGCCTAAGCAATAATGTATGCCGTAGCCGAAGGCTAGATGATTCGTGGATTGGCCCGGCGCGACTATTTCGGGTTCGGCGGCGAGTTTTGGATCGCGATTAGCTGCAGCGACGGCCACCCATACCAGTTCTCCCGGCGGAATATCGACTCCGTCGATGTTCATGTATTCTGCAGTAAATCTGGGGCTGGTTAGATTAACCGGTCCGTTGTAGCGCAGGAATTCATCCAAGAATTTCGGAATTCGTTCTGGGCAGGCTGCGGCATCCTTTAGTAGAGTGTGGTCAGATAGAAGAATTAGGGCGCTATTGGCAACTAGATTGGATGTGGTTTCATAGCCGGCGAACAAAATTAAAAATACCATGGCAATGAGCTCTGATCTGGTCAGCTGATCCTCATCGTCTCGAGCCGCAATCAGCCTTGATACTAGGTCGTTACCGAGATTTTTGGTGCGATCTTCGATCAGACCGCTGATATAATCAATCAACTGAGACGCTGCTTGTAAGCGCAACGATTGTTCGGTGAATGAGAATATCGTTGCTGTCAGTTTCCGAAATTCCGTGGAAGCTGCTCCGGGAACACCAACGAGCTCGCCAATTGTGGATGTAGATAGTGGGAGTGAATAGCCGCCTATTAGATCGACGGCGTCAGTTGTCGGCATTTCATCTAGCAGGCTATTTGCCAGATCTGTAATTCGAGGTGTAAGGCTTTCGACTGCGCCGGCAGTGAAGGCCTTACCTGCCAAATTTCGTAGCCGTGTATGGTCGGGCGGATCCGTATTTAGCATATGGCCAGTAAGCTCGCTGATGGCCGCGAACGATCCGTCGCGACCTTGACGCTGTACGATCTCGGCAAAGCCGTTGATATCCTTCCGGGCTTCCTTTTTGCTCAGTAACTGACGGGCGGCTGAGTGTCCGGTGATCAGCCAACCCGCAAGTCCGTCTGGAAATCGCACATGATGAACAGTGCCGTGTTGTCTAAGCCGTTCGTATGTTGCATGGGGATCGCTCAGATAGTCCGACCCGAGCTCTATAGGGGGTGCCGTTTTACTTGCCTCAAGGGAAGCGCCTTCGGCGCAATCGTTGCTAGCATTCATAAGTCTGTTTTCCTTGTGGGAATTGGTCGGGCTTGCTTCGCTGAGCTTCCTATTTCTTGAACTGCACTGTATGTCGCAGGCTGGTTGTAATGCGAGTTTGTTGAAACTAGAATACGAGGGGTGACATCTAGTCCATTTTATCCTATTTACTCAAGTTGGAAGTCGTACCCCTAACTATCCCCTAGTGGCTCCCTAGTGGATCGCCTCCATGTGCGGAGTGTATACAGCAGATACAGGCTTGACCGATCTCGGTCCCGGTGTGGTTTGACATAGACCAGCCACCGTGAAAATGCTAGGGAGGACTTCGAAGTCGTCGTTCGGGGAGTGGATTTGCAGCGGCCCGCCGGCTGGGCATCAAATGGACGGCGCTAGTCGGCTGTAGAGTGATGCGCTTCCCTGCGAATGTCACACGAATGCTAACCCTGCTTGCGGAGAAGCGTGTATGGGCTGCTGACGAGCGGACGACCGCGTTGTGTAAATTCCCTGGTTGTTCGTGACCCTTGGGGCTATCAATTGGCTCGATCCGCGGACCCATCCCGTTGCCTGTCGGCGTATAGGGGATCAATAGGGGTTAGTCGTGGTCGGTATTGAAGTAAGCTGTCAATCGTTGGACAGGCGCGTCGATCATAGCCGCACTACTTGTTGCCATGGCAATGGGTGAACGGCAGCAATCTATTGAGTTGGTTATTCTGGTCGAGCCCGTTTGTGCAGCCTGCTGTTCCAACGTAACTAGTGGAGGATGAATGTCAACGTCGGTAGCTAATTTGCAGGTGGAAGCCGTAACGCCCACGTTGGGTGCAATTATCCATGACATCGACCTTAGTCAGCCGCTTGGCTCGGACACTGTGAAGGCCGTCCGGCAATCGCTGCTTGATAACGGCGTTGTTTTCTTCCGTGGCCAGGATATCAGCCGCGAACAGCTACGTTCATTTGTCGATAATTTTGGCACCGTGGCGCCGGTGCCGTTCGCAAAAGGCGATCGCCCAGATGGGATCACTGAGGCGGATCTGCAGGGGGCAAAGCGAGGCACGTCGGTCTGGCATGCTGATCTGACGTTCAATGCTGAACCGCCCAGTATTACTGTGTTGCGGGCTGTAAAGCCGCCAATTGTCGGCGGAGACACCTGTTGGGGAAGTATGTACGCGGCGTACGAAACTTTGTCTAAGCCGCTTCAGGATCTTCTCGAGGGGCTTACTGCCATGCATTCTGCGCGATCGGTTGTTACGCGTATGAGTGACGTTGAAAAGAAGTCAGCTGATTATTCAGCACCAGCCGACAGTTTTCAGCATGTTCATCCAGCGATTGTTGTCCACCCTGAAACTGGGCGAAAACTGCTCTTTGTGAACGAGTCTTCCACTACTCACTTCATCGAACTGAAGAAATCCGAAAGTGATCGGCTGCTAGGGCTGTTGTTTGAACATATTAAGTCTCCGGATTTCACTATGCGATGGCATTGGAAGGCGAATGATATTGCGATGTGGGACAACCGGTCAGTTCAGCATTACGCTGTTCCGGACTACGAATCGGCTAGGATTATGCAGCGCGTAGTTGTTACTGGCGAGAAGCCGCAGGGTCCGCAGTAGAGCTTCGCTGCAAGTCGTCATACTTCTCCGGTTGTCCGATATCTCCTCGCTTCCGCGCCGGTTTAACATCGCGAAACGACTATCAATAGATGTTTGCTAGTCCATGTAGCGATTTCGAACTGCGACTGTCGAGAATCTGATTGTGTAAACGAATAATAAGACTGGCCGGTTCCCTCTGGTGTAGGGTATTATCGTGCGATACTAAGGTTCTTTCATGTCTCTTTATGATATTCCAGTCGCTACGTTGTCTGGAGATCCGACTACCTTGGCCGGACATTCTGGCAAGGTGCTTCTAATTGTTAATGTTGCATCCCAATGCGGTCTTACCCCGCAGTACAGGGGATTGGAGCGACTTCAGAAGCGGTATGAAGGAAAGAAGTTCACTGTGCTCGGCTTTCCTTGTAACCAATTCAAGGAACAAGAACCTGGGACCCCTGAAGAGATCCTGGAATTTTGTTCCATAAATTATGGCATCACCTTTCCGCTATATGAAAAAGTCGACGTCAATGGAGACGCCCGGCATCCGATCTATGTGGAACTCGTTAGCGCGCTGGATTCTGACGGCAAGTCTGGTGACGTGCTATGGAACTTTGAGAAGTTTCTAATTTCGCCAGCTGGTGAGGTTTCCGGCCGCTTCCGCCCGCGTGTTGATCCCGAATCGGACGAGATCATTGCCGCAATTGATAATTTGTCGGCTAGTTTCGAAACTCAAGGATAATCGTCTCCTCATGTTGTAGTGTGATATTAATTTCACGTGTGCGCAGTGACGGCTCCAAGAGCTGCTTCAAATAGAATTTGAGTACCAATAGTAGCCTCTATCGAGGCAGGAGGGCTGCGGGCGATTGTGGTGTACGTCGCGTGCAGTCTCCGAGCATTTCCCGAGCAGGTTCAGTGCGTTGGAGCTAGCGGTTACCGTGGCGATGACCACCGCGCCCAATAGATTGGCGAGCTCACTAGAGCCGAGAACAGCAAAATGCTTAACCTGCTGTTCATACACGTGAGGTCGACAAAATTCGCCATGCGTTGGCAATTGCGAGAGGGTGGCATCGCGATGGATCGTCGTGTGCCGTGGCTGTAGGAGTAAGCGTGGGTGACGATAGGTCCTTCGAGTACCTCAAGAAATTGGCTTCCGAGCTTAAGCGGGCGCGCCAACGGCTCTCCGAGCTCGAACAGCGTGCTCAGGAGCCGATCGCGATTGTCGGCATGGCTTGTCGACTTCCTGGGGGGGCTAACAGCCCGGACGAGCTGTGGGACCTCGTGATTGGTGGAGGGGACGCGATCTCGGAGTTCCCCGTTGACCGCGGCTGGGACTTGGACGATCTCCATGACCCGACGGCAACACGGCCCCGCACCTCGGTCACCTGCGAGGGAGGTTTCCTGCCCTCAGCTGCGGACTTTGATGCAGGATTCTTTGGGATCTCGCCGCGGGAGGCGCTTGCCATGGATCCTCAGCAACGGTTGTTGTTGGAGGTTACATGGGAGGCGCTGGAGCGCGCGAAGATAGCTCCCTCAACCCTAGCCGGCTCGTCGACTGGCGTTTTTACCGGCCTGATGTACCACGACTATCCGACCTCGACGACTCCGGGAGTGGTGCAAGCCCACGGCGCCTCGGCTGGGATCGGCGCAGCGGGTGCAGTGGCCTCTGGACGGGTGTCCTATGTACTGGGTCTAGAAGGCCCAGCAGTGACGGTGGACACTGCATGCTCGTCGTCACTGGTCACGATGCATCTTGCAGCCTCATCTCTGCGATCAGGTGAGTCGACGTTGGCCCTGGCCGGCGGTGTCACAGTCATGGCCACGCCGGGGACATTCATCGAGTTCAGCCCCAATGGCGGTCTTTCTCCTGATGGCAGGTGCAAAGCCTTCGCGGAGGCTGCGGACGGCACGGCGTTCAGCGAAGGCGTCGGTGTCCTCGTGCTCGAGCGACTGTCCGATGCGGTGCGCAACGGCCGTACAGTGCTGGCCGTGCTTCGGTCCTCGGCAGTCAATCAGGATGGCGCGTCTAACGGTCTAACGGCACCGAACGGTTTGTCGCAGGAACGCGTGATCCGACATGCGCTAGCGTCGGCGGGTCTCACTCCGTCTGATGTGGACGCGGTTGAGGCTCATGGAACTGGTACCGCGCTCGGCGATCCAATTGAGGCGCAGGCACTTCTGGCGACTTACGGTCAGGATCGGCCGGAGGATCGGCCATTGTGGCTGGGGTCGGTAAAGTCGAACATCGGCCACAGCCAGGCGGCCGCGGGTGTCGCCGGCGTCATCAAGATGGTGCAGGCGATGCGCCATGGGATCCTGCCGCGCACTCTGTATGCCGAACAGCCCACCACGCATGTGGACTGGGATCAAGGCCGAGTGCGGCTGCTTACCGAGCAGCAGCCTTGGCCCGAAACCGGTCGTCCGCGCCGGGCCGGTGTCTCGTCATTCGGGGTCTCCGGCACCAACGCACACGTGATCCTAGAAGCCGCGCCCGAGTTGGGTGAGCGTGCAACGACGGATTTCGGCACAGATGTAACGACAGATTTCGGCACAGACGTTCTGTGCACCAACACCGAGATGGCGTGGGTTGTTTCGGCACGGTCCGCCGCCGGGTTGCGTGATCAAGCAGCGCGGCTTCTGACACACGTCCAAGCCGACGAAACGCTCGACATCGGTGACGTCGGCTGGTCGCTGCTGCAGACCCGGTCGTTGCTGGATCATCGTGCGGTAATCGTCGGCGCAGACCGCAGCGAACTGGAGGCGGGGCTGTTTGCACTTAGTGCGGGCGAGCCGGCCCGCAACGTCGTCGACGGCGCTGTGGGCACCAGGGACGGGGTTGTTTTCGTGTTCCCGGGCCAGGGTTCACAGTGGCTTGGGATGGCCCAGGAACTGCTGGCCACATCGCCCGTGTTCGCTGCGAAGGTCGCCGAGTGCGCGGGAGTGATGGATCAGCTGGTCGACTGGTCGTTGCTTGAGTTGCTGAGCGACCCAGAGAAGGCCGCCGAGCCGCTGAAACGCCTCGATGTGGCACACCCAATGTTCTTTGCGATGATGGTGGCGCTGGCCGAGGTCTGGCGCGCTATGGGTATCGTGCCCGCAGCCGTGGTAGGGCACTCCCAAGGCGAAGTCGCTGCAGCGTACGTTGCGGGTGCCCTGACCCTTGAGGATGCACTTCGGATTGTGCTCGTGCGCGCGCAGACCTTCGAGCAGGAGATGCTCGGCCGGGGTGCCGTCGCGTCGGTCAAGCTCCCGAGAGCCATCGTCGAAGAGCAAATCACCCGCTACGACGCGCTATCCATTGCAGCCACCAACTCGCCGTCGTCGGTCGTCATCACCGGTGATATAGCGGATGTGCGTGCTTACCTCGCCGAATTGGAACAAGATGGGGTGAGCGGGCGCATCCTTGGGCTGGCGGCATCGCATTCGGCAGCGCTAGAGCCGCTGCGCGAGCAGCTCATGCGGGATCTGGCATTCGTCCGGCCGATGCCGGGAACCGTGCCGATGTACTCGACAGTGACCAGCGCGGTGGTCGACTTCGCGGCGCTGGACGCTGAGTACTGGTACAGCAACCTCCGCGAACCCGTGCAGTTCGAGCTGACTGCGCGGATGCTCGCCGAAGCCGGGTTCTCGACATGGGTTGAGGTGAGTGCGCACCCGGTGCTGACCGTGCCGATCCAGGAGATCCTCGACACCTACTATCCCGAACTGAGCGCCGAGTCGGTCGTGACGGGTACGTTGCGCCGCAATGAAGGTGGTCTGAACCGTGTGCTGTTGTCGGTTGCCCAGCTGTTCACACGTGGTACTGCGGTGTCGTGGGATGGCGTGTTCTCCCAACGCACTCCGAAACGCGTGGGCTTGCCGACCTACGCGTTCCAGCACCGCCGCTATTGGCCGGAAATCGACGCGGGCCCAGTCGCCGAACGTGATCCGTTGGACGCGGAATTCTGGAAAGCGATCGATGCTGGCGAGGTCGAATCTTTGGCCCGGTACTGGGGCGTCGAGCACGACCTAGCCGCTGAGGTGGTGCCGGGCCTTCTACGGTGGCGTGAGCAGAGCCGCCTCGCCAGTCAGGCGAGCGGCTGGTGCTATCGGGACCGCTGGATCAGTGTCGACCACTTGGGTACCGCGTCTGGGCCAGTGACCGTGGTGGTGCCGTCGGGCGAGTTGGATCGCTGGGTCAGTTCCGTCGTCGCGGCACTGCGCCCCGCCACAGTCGTGGCCTGGGACGGCTCAGATTTCATCGGCGAGCTCACTGGCACGGTCGTGTCCCTACTCCCGACCGAAGACGTTGCCAAGACCGTGCAACTGCTACAGGCTGTGGGTAAGCCAGAAACGCGGCTGTGGGTCGTTACGCGTGCTGCGGTGGCTGTCCGACCGACGGACAAGGTTTCCGGGGCGACTGCGGGCGCGTTGTGGGGATTGGGGCGCGTCGCCGCGTTGGAGCAGCCCGACATCTGGGGCGGATTGGTCGACCTACCGGAAGACCTGGGCGAGTCAGTCCTGTCTCGGCTGACAGGCGTCTTCGGTCGTGAGCACGGCGAAGACCAACTGGCTGTTCGGTCAGGCGGTGTATTTGGGCGTCGGCTGGTGCGTGCGACGCTTCATGACGGTGACTGGCGGACCAGCGGAACTGCATTGATCACCGGCGGCACAGGCGGATTGGGTGCCTGCGTCGCGCGCTGGGTGGTCGAGCGCGGAGCGCAACACGTGGTCCTGGTGTCCCGACGCGGGCCCGATGCTCCTGGCGCGCAAGCGCTATGCGCAGAACTAATGGCAGCTGGAGCGCGGGTCACCCTGGCCGCCTGCGATGTCGCCGATCGTTCGGCAATGTTGCGCGTCTTCGAGGATGCCTCTGCAGACTTCCCGCTGCGCACTGTCGTCCACGCCGCGGGAATCGGCAGCAAGCTGAACCCGGTGGTCGAACTGACACAGGAGCAGATCGAGTCGGAATTGCGCGTCAAAGCCGAAGGCGCGTTGTTGCTCGACGAGTTGACCACACAACTGACACTGGATGCATTCATTCTCTTCTCCTCCGGTGCCGCGTCGTGGGGCAGCGCTGGTCAGGGCGGGTATGCCGCAGCCAATGCCACTCTGGACAGTCTTGCGCACCACCGGCGCACGCATGGCCGAGTCGCAACTTCAATCGCGTGGGGAGGATGGGCGGCGCCCGGTTTGGTGGACCTCGATCCTTCCTTTGTTGAGCAGGTACAGCGCCTCGGGTTGCTCTCCATGGCACCCGACCTCGCTGTAGCAGCGATGCAACGGGTCCTTGAAGACGGCGCCACGACGATGACTATTGCCGACATCGACTGGTCCCGGTTTGCGCCCGCGTTCACAATTGCTCGGCCTAGTCGGCTGTTCGACCTCATCCCTGAAGCGACGCCGACAAGACCGGACCTATCCGGCAACGGCCTCGATTCCGATGTCGCTGACCGCATAGCCGGGCTGCCCACCGCCGAACGTCTCGAGCACCTGACGACACTGGTGCGCAATCACGCCGCTGCGGTGCTCGGCCATACCTCCGCCGACGCTGTCGCGCCGACGCTCGCCTTCCGCGACGCTGGGCTCGACTCGCTGACCGCAGTGGAGCTACGCAACCGGCTGCAAACCGCAACCGGGCTGACGTTGCCCTCCACGATCGTGTTCGACTACCCGAACGTCGCTCGCCTCGCTGTCTATCTGGCCGGTCAGTTCGGCGACAGTCAGCTGGCCGGGCACCAGTTCGTGCCGCAGGCACAGGTAATCGACGAGCCGATCGCCGTGGTCGGTATGGCGTGTCGCTATCCAGGTGGCATCACGAGCTCCGGCGACCTGTGGGAGTTGGTCGCATCAGGTATGGACGCGTTGACGCCGTTCCCTGCCGACCGCGGCTGGGATCTTTCTGCGCTGTACGACTCGTTTGATAGGCCAGGCACGTCGATGACCGGTGAGGGCGGGTTCGTAGACGGTGTAGCCGACTTCGATGCCGGGTTCTTCGGCATCTCGCCTCGCGAGGCGCTCGCCATGGACCCCCAGCAGCGGATTGTGCTGGAGGTTGTCTGGGAGGCGTTGGAGCATGCGGGCATTGACCCAGCCACCCTCGGCGGCAGCCCGACCGGGGTGTTCGTCGGCGCGGCATTTTCGGGCTACTTGGAATCGATTCGAGGTCTTGAGGAGACCCAGAACCATCGAATGACCAGTGGTTTGCTCAGCGTGATCTCTGGTCGCGTGTCGTATGTGTTGGGTCTGGAGGGTCCCGCGGTCACGGTGGACACGGCATGCTCGTCGTCGCTGGTGGCGATGCACTGGGCAGCACAGTCCCTGCGGTCCGGGGAGTGTTCGCTGGCTCTGGCCGGCGGCGTCAACGTCCTGGTACACCCCACAGGTTTCGTGGAGTTCACTCGTCAGGGTGGTCTGGCCGCAGACGGCCGGTGTAAGGCGTTTGCGGAGTCGGCCGACGGGACCGGTTGGTCCGAGGGTGTCGGGGTGCTCGTGTTGGAGCGGTTGTCGGATGCGGTGCGTAATGGTCATGACGTGTTGGCGGTGGTGCGGTCGTCGGCGGTGAATCAGGATGGTGCGTCGAATGGTTTGACGGCGCCGAACGGTCCGTCGCAGCAGCGGGTGATCCG